>NZ_FNQJ01000028.1 GCF_900107605.1 Acidovorax soli
GAAAGTCAATGAAATCAACGGTCTACCCAGACCACCCCCGCGCCAGTGCTAGCTTTGCGTACCGTCACTTATTGCACTGAAAACGAGGAGACCCCGTGTTTGGGTTTGGCCGTTTTCATAAATGTGTGGATGGATTCTGGGTAATCCATTGCATCTGAGCAAGTAAATGCGTCTAAAGGGGAAATCGATGAACGAGCAATATGCAACGCGGGGCGATACACCTGTCCTGAGCAGCAGCGGGATGGAGGTCTCGGAAATCAACTACTTTGCGCACGAAAAGCATCGGCTTGTGGGCGCCATCAATGCATCGCTTGTTTTCGCTGGTTCGTTCACTGATTTGCTGATCTGCGAAGGCGAGCCGGTGACAATCAAGTCAGCCCAGGGGGTGGTCGGCCTGTCGGAATTGAAGATTCCCGGGACCGACATGGTGGTCACGCAGCAAGACATTCAGGATTTTTTCTGCCATTTCCTTGGCGAGCAACCCGTCACCACCGACGCGCAAGACTACTGGGTACAAAACGTGGGGCCGGCATTGAAGGAGCACGGTTCGGTGAGCCGTTCTGCCAGCACCCCAACCGGCGAGTATTTGAGGGTTTCACTTTTCCAGCAAAAGCGTGGCCGCAATTCGATGGTGATTCGGGTCACACGGCCACCACAAGAACTCGACAGTCTTGGATTGCCCGCCCCTCTTTTGAACTGTCTGAAGGGGAACCCCAGAGGCTTGCTGGTCATCACGGGCCCCACCGCAAGCGGCAAAACATCCACGGCGCTGTCCATTCTTGACTGGCTGAACAAGAACACGGCAAGCCACATTGTTACGGTGGAGGACCCCATCGAATTCCCCATGAAGCGTGAGCATTCAGTGTTCACGCAGCGGGAGGTCGGGACGGACGTCGATACCTTTGCCAGTGGCCTGCGCGATGCCATGCGGCATTCGCCAGATGCCATCCTGGCCAGCGAGGTTCGAGACAAGGAATCTGCGGAAGCGGCAATTTTTGGTGGGGAATCGGGGGCGCTCATGATTGTGACGACCCATGGGCGATCCATCACGGGCACCTTGCGAAAGCTGCTTGCGCTGACGGGCGATCAGGCCGGGGCCATGCGCTCTGTGATGGCGTGGTCGCTGATGGCGGTCATTCGGCAAGATCTTGCACCTCACTCCAATGGTAGGGGGTACTCCATGGTGTGCGATGTGCTGATGCCCGGCGAACAGGCTCGCCAGCGCATCGAGGAGGGCGAATGGATGAAGCTGGAAAAGCAACTGCAGGGCAACGTCAAGTCTGACGATTTCTTTCCTATGTGCGAAATGGTCAATGATCTGGCGCGGCGACGGGTCATCGATCCGGTCGTGGCCGGGGCGATTTTGAAAGGTGTGGGCTAAAGCGAGCCGTTTGGCAAACCAAGAAAAAACCCCCTTGGGTGACCAAGGGGGTTTTTGTTTGAAGTGCAAGTCAGGCGGTTTGCGCCTTTTTGCGTGGTGCTTTTGGCTTGAAGCCAAAACGCGCCCAGTGAGTGGGGTCAATCCGCATGGGTAGCACCGTGCTCTGATCGAGGTCGATGAAAGCACCGTGATTGTTGATGACCCCTTTGGTGAACAGGTTCCAGAGAATGCTCATGCCCTGGATCGTTACCGCCTGGTTGATGTAGAGCGACTGCCGCTCCAGCGCTTCCGCGAGGGAGCAGGATGGGCCATCGTCGTCATTCGTGACAAGGGGGTTCACCAAGTCAGGAAAGAGTTCGCCGGCATGCGGCAGGCGATTGATTTCACGCATGGCCCGCCTGTCGGCAGCGATCTCGCCGAGGATGGCCTGGCCTTGTGAGGTTTTGTTCCCAAAATCAAGCCAATAGGCCATCTTGTAGGACGTCTTCATCATAGCCTGCATGATCGCGTAGCGAGCCAAGCGGTTGTCCACCGCGCCGATCACCAGCTGGAAATCTCGCAGATTGGTACTCTCATCGAGCAGATCCGTTGATGCTTTCCAGACGGCCGTGCCGTTGAGCGCCATGTTGGCCCGATTCACCAGCGTGATGGCCTTGTACGTCCCGACGTCCGGTTGGTAGAAAGCCTGTCGGCCGATGTTGGACTGCGAAACGATGTCAGCATCCATCGCCGTGACATTGAGGCCGCCGGGATGGCCTTTGGCGATGAGGGCCCGGTGCAGGTTGACCAGGGCCTCGATGACCCGGCTGCCTGTCCCGCCTGCGCCCACCACCAGAACATTCACTTGCTTCGTGAGAAGCTCAGGATGAATGGAGTGTTCCATGGAGATGAACCTTGAGTTGCCCGTGTGCATCGATGTCGATGGCAAGGCGTTGATCAATGGCGTTGAGCCGACAAACGAGGGTGTTTCCTTCCCCTACGTTGCCAAGAACGGCGGCAATTTTGATGCTGCCGAGGTCGTCCTTGTCGTCGGTCTCACTGAAGCCTGCGGGAAACAGGCCATGGCTGTGGAGATCGAACACGATATGCTCGCCCTCCTTTGTTACGACTTCCTTGTAGTCGATGTGCGCCCGCCCCTGTGACAGAGGATGGCGAATGGCGAATCGCCAGTCGTCGAGGACTTCATCCCACACAAAGGCCGCAGCGGCTTCGTTGGGAAGATGCTGTTGGGCGTGGGCCTTGAACATCCGCCAGAACTCGACGGGTGGAGCACTGCAGCGAAATTCAACAGTGCTTTCCAACGAGCCGAAGGGGATCATGGCCGATGGCGCCTTGGCCAGGGGCAACAAGGCATAGAGCCAGGCGGTACTCAGCTCGCGCCAGAGGCCCTGACTTGACACCACATACCGCACCCCAGTTTCAGCCAGGGGCTGATGAGGTACGGACCGTGCGGCATGGATGACGGGAAACTGGTCCCGAAGAACCTGTTCGATGTTCATTGCTTTACCTTCATTTTCGTGAGGTCTCCCACCGTGATGTCCAGATCAACCAGACGTTTGGGTGGGAAGGTTTGTTTCGGTGCAAGAAGCATCTCTGTCCAGAAGACGAGAGGCTCCATGCCTTGAATCAGCCGATTCCTCTCATGGACATTGGCATGGGTGAATCGGCTTTGGAAAAACGCGTTCTCCCATGCAATGTTGGGTGCGTCTTCCGGTGGTTTGATGGCCGTTCCCTCGCAGACACGACCGGAGTCGTAGACGTTGAAAAATGGCGCCTGGCAGAGCTTTGTGTCGTAGTCAGGCCGCTTGGCCCCACGAAAGGCGTAAACGTAGAGGAATTCGCGTTCACGCATCCATACCAATCCGGGGACGGGGAGCAGTGCACTCGCTTCCAATTTTTCACCTGCTGATCCATTGGTCTTGAAGAACATGGCGCGTTTGCCAGGCTCGCTGTACCAGATGGTCTTGCCGCCGCCGTAGGCCAGCAGGGTTGGCTCAACCCATACCGCGCCGTGCTTGTTGGCCGAATCGGACAGGCCGCCGTGAAGCGCCTCCAGGTCCGAATAGGTGAACAACCGGCCAGCCTGGATGGTGGGTTTGTTGTTCACGCTGGCCACCTGGTGGATGGTCGCGATGGCTTCAGAGTCACCTGCATAAACAAGAATGGCCTTGCTCAATTGCAGTGCTGCACTGTCAATTTTGAGTGATGATTCGAGCATCAAATTTCCTTTTCCGGCAAGAGCCGTAGAAATGTGCACAGTTGGGCGTAAAGACCCATTTGTGCCTTGTAGGCGGTGATGAGGGCTGGCCAGGTCTCTGGCTTGTCGATGTCAGCGCGAAGGTCAAAAATGATCTCTGCGCCCTCGCCGCATTCGTAGGAATCCCTTTCTGCCGCATCCATGATTTCGATGCCGATGTCCGGGTCATCCCACACGATGATCGCGAGTGCGCCAAAGTCGGCGCCCGTGTCCCGTTCCTCGAACGGTGCGGTCAGTTTGGAGACCTTCTTGGCTTGTCGAATGAATTGCTGAGCCGCCTTGAGCAGCTTTGCGTCCTGAGGGGTCAATGACGCCCATTGAATCTGGCTCGCCTTGACGGGCTTTGCCGGTTCACCCCAGCCCAGCAGATGCGCGTGTCCGCCGAAAGATTCGACGACACGCGCCCTGGTGATCGGGGTGTCTTCAAGGAACTGGGCCATGTCTTCCGGTGTGGGGTCTTCGCCTTCCAGCGCCATGGCAGCAAACTCTTCATCGGACTCGGCTCCGTAGAAGTAAAGCATCTCTGCGTAGGTCCCGAAGTAGGATGGCTCGTAGAGGCGCAGGTTGGCTGCGTGAGACATCTGCACTGCATCTGTCACATACCATCCCAGACCGGCCTGTACCTGGTTCAGTCGCTCGACCGTGGCTTTGAGGCTGAACACAGACAGATTGGACTCCGCACAGCCGCGCAGGGTGATATATCGCGCATCCCCTTCCGTTTCGATGGCCAGGCACGAATGCAGCGGAAGCAGCATTTGCGGACCAAGCTCTCTGAGGTGGGAGATGTTGAGGATTTGCGGCGCGATGGCCGCCTTCAGGGTCGTGAATTCTTGATCAAGCAAACGAACGCCTTGCTTATGCAGCTGTAGGCTGAATTGGGCAAGGCGTTGTTGGTCTTCTTTGTCCGTGGACAGGCTCTGGGGAACATCGGGACCAATCTCTGGTAGACACCAGAGACCGGCACCCGGTGCATTCATCCCCAAAAACCGAAGGCCTGTTGCGGCACCGGAAGCGGATGCGATGTCAATCGTGAATTCACCACCTGCATGAGTATCGAGGAGCATTGTTTGCTGCCTTTGATGTCAGAGGGGGTTTGGTTGTCCAAGGGGGACGGCTTGTCGCCATTCACCTTGCCTGCGGCCATGTCGGACATAGCCTTGAGGATGCTGGTTGTCATCCTTTGGAGCCCGCTGCACGCGTGAACGTGTAGACGGAAACACCATTTTTGGTCACCGGCCCCTCGACCAAGGCCGTGAGCAGTTCGGGGAACTGCGCAGCGTAGAAGTTTTTCACTTCTTCCGGCGAGGAGGTGGGGCTGGGATCGTTCAGCGAGATGCTGGCGTAAGAGAACTTGCGCGTCAGGACGGTGGTTTTGACTGCCATGAGCGTCTCCTTACAGCGTGAAAGCGCCCAGCAAATCGGCGCCCGTTTTTTCTGCCGGGGGATTCGGAGCACTGAGGGGCTCAGGGGAACCTGCGGAGCCCTCGTCATCCTCGTCGTTGTCCAGAAGCCCTGCTGGAGCCGCATTTTTCAGCGGTTTCGACGTCCGCGGCTTGGGCGCAGCAGTGGCGGCGGCAGAGACTTCCTTGCAGGATTCCTTGGCCATCACATCCATCGCGGCAATTTGCTCAGCGACGCTGACGTTGCTGCTGGTAAAGGACGTGAGGATTTCGGCCATGCTGGCATCGAGCTCAGCGGCGGTGCCGGTGAAGCGCTTTGCGAGCAAGGGACGGCCTGCTGTGGGGATGGGGTGAATGTCGAAGGCGATTTCGCCATCGTTCATTGCCGCGATCTCGATCTTGATCTTGGCGCCTGCGTTGAGCAGGGGAGCGAGCGTTGTGAAAAACATGGTGGTTCCTGGTGAGGGGAACCACTGCCCATACCGGGAGTGGTTCCCGGTGGGGGTTGATGCAGCGCGAAAAGCGCAAGGCCTGCGAGCTGCAGGGAGCAATGATCAAAAGACCAATAGAAACATTCTAGACAGCGTTTCACCGATATGCAAATGGATGCGCCCAAAAGAAAACCCCCCAGGGCATGACCGAAGTCAGTGCCGTGGGGGGCGTTCGGGGTGCTGTCATGCAAATGACAGCGCGGGGGTTAGCCCTTGGGCCATTTCATGGCTTTGGGGATCAGCCCGATGTATTCGAAATCCTTGATTTCGAGGACGCCCTTCACGAAGTCATCCTTCTTGCCTGCAAGGAGCTTCGCGTATTGGCCGTCCAGGACGGTTTTGATTCCGAGTTCGGTACACAAGGTATCGATTTCGTTCTTGGTCAAGCGACCGAGAAACTGGGCGTTGAGTTGCCAATGCTGTTCGATCTTCACTTCAAGGGTATTGAGAATGCCCGTGATGTGTTGAATTTCCAGATCGGCCGAGGCGCTTGCTGCGACATGGCTCAGTGCGGCAGACAACTGTGCGTTTTCGAGCGAGAGGCAATCCGCAAGCAGTTTGCCCACATTGGTTTCGGTGTGCTTCAAGCCCAATGCGGCGGTCTCTTCGCTCAGGTTTCTCGATGAGAGAACACTGGGGCGATGCAAGACGATGGCCAGCAGGACCGACCGATTGGTGACCGTATCAGCACGCTGCACGACACGCTTGAAGATCGCGCGCCAGACCTCCTCGCGGTACGTCTTGACGGCGTTCGACGGCTCAACCGAGCTTTCGGGCGCGGCCTTCTTCGGTGCTTTGGCTGCTTCCGTCTGGCCGCCCTGCTCTTTGGTTTTGGCGGCTGTCTCAGTGGGAGTCTGCTGCGGCGCCGATTGGACCGTCTCGGCCTTGATCCGTGCAGCGACCATGCGCACGTTACAGGCGGTATCGGAGCATTGGTCCTTGTAGACCTGCCCCAACTTGTCCGGGACTGCGGATACCGCAGCACCAAAGTTCTGGCAGGACCGACAGGCTTGTGCCTGTTCGGTGCCGACACCTTTGGGTCCATCGGCGCGCAGTGGAATGATGGTGAAGTTGTCACCCGGCCGGATGATGCGGACCACCTGGTAGTCGTCACGCAGCGACTGGGCCAGTGCTTCCAAGTGTGCATCCGTTTTCTGGTCGTAGCACGGCTTGTTGGTGCAGTTGCCCGTGGTGAGGGTTTCTGCGAACAGTGCCTGCTGATTGCCCGTGTTGAACTGGCAATTCTGGCAGTCTTCCTTCACGAAAATCGCAGATTCCAGGGACAGCGCCATGCGTTCGAGCATGTCCTTGAAAGCCGCCACCGAGGGGCGTTTTTCCTGTTTCAGGAGCATGGACAGAGCCACTTCCTGGGATTCCTTGCGCAGGACTGCGAGCAGTTCAGCGTGGCCAAGGGTGATGTCATCGTTGCGCAGTGCATCGCGCACGCTGGGGATGGCGTACATCAACGACAGGCGGCGGTCCAGCGTGGTGCGGTTCCAGCCGAGCATGCGCGCGGCCTCGTCACGATCGCCCTTGCAGGAGCCGAGAATGCGCGCAGCACTTTCGGCTTCGTCCAGTGCGCTCATTTTTTCGCGCACCACGTTTTCGGTCAAAGCGGCGCGATCGGCCTCTTCGTCAGACATGGTTTGGACCATTGCAGGGATGGAAATCGACTCATCGTTGCCAAAGGCCAAAATGGTCGCACGGTAGCGGCGTTCGCCAGCGACGATCTGGAACCGGCCATTGTCCGTGGGGCGGACCAGGATGGGCTGCAGAACGCCGACCTGTTTGATGCTGTTGGCCAAATCATTCAGGTGCGCTTCATCGAAGTGCTTGCGTGGATTGTTCCCACGGTCAATGAGATTGACGGGGATGCGTGGGTGTTGTGTGGTTTGCATGGCTTCAAATTGAAAGACGTGAAGCCATACCCTGCGGGAATGGCTCCCGTAGGGTTGAAAGTTGCGCATGATGCGCAGATGGGGTTGCTATGCGGCAACTCGCGTGGAAAGATCCAGTGGCGGAATTGTTGTTCGCCTTGCGCATCGTGTCAAACGGGTGCGTGCAATAAAAAATGTCCGCTGTCAAGGACTTTCGATTTGCGTCGGACGGACGCAAACCCATATCTGACGCGGGTTTAGAGGGTATTCGGGTTCCGGGTAGCTACGGACCGCATCCATGTCAGGAGTTGCATGGGAGCCTGGGGATTGTGCTTCCCGGCGACCTGAGGCGCGCGCCAGCGCATAGACGCTGAGTGCGCGCACGGTCACCGTACCGCTGGAGCGAGCACGCCTCTGGCAGCCGTGGCCCGCAGCCGCCCAAGGGCAAACGGCGGCGCACACAGTACTCAGCGATCGAACTGCAGGAAACTCTCGACGTTCGCATTCAGCTCTTTCACAAGAGTCTGAGCATCATCGACGATGCGCTGTAGTGAAGCGCCGCCATCCATGTAGACCCTCATGGACACCAGTTGGAGCAGGCTAAGACCGATTCGGCGCAGATCGGCCAGCGTGCTTTCCGGCACAACAGACAGCCTGAAATAGGTCCAAGTGGCGATTTGCTGGCCGATGCCATAGGTTTCCTGCTGGGCTTTCTCGACACGCCCATCGAAGATCTCTTTGTTGGCACGGTCCCACATTTGGGTCAACTTGCGGGCAAGTTTGGCAATCGCCTCCAGGACTTTTCGCTGTGTCTCATCGCTGACCTCGACAGGATCGACCAGATCGCGCATCAACTCCGCAGCAGCGAAGCCTGCGGAGTTGCACACGTCGTTGAAGTTTTCCCCTTCGCCGAGGTAGTGCCGGAACTGTGCGACTTCATCGAGCTTCTCAGCTGTGGCTTCCAACCGTTCATTGACGTGGCTCTCAATGGCCCAGTCGGAGACGGACAGGTCGCGCAGCTTTGACGCATAGACCTCCGCATCTGCCGACCAATCTTCAATCCAGGGTTTCAGGCTTCGCATCTCGGAGTCCGTATCGCTCCAGCGTCGCACGTTGGCGAGCACGTCGGCCAGCGCAGACAGCTCCGGATGATTCTTGGGTCCTTCTGCGGCCTCCCCGGGCATGGAAGCTGTCAAGGCAGCGCGAACCTCTGAGGCCGTCGCCGGTCGGGAGACCGTGCCGTGCCGGATGTACGCGCGCGAATCCACGTAGTACAGAGGCTCTGAACCCTTCTCGACAGTGATGACGAGAACGCCGAGCCCATTTGCCGATGTCCAGCCGATCTGCGGGCGGACGGGGGGATCGATGATCTGGCAAACGCCCACGATCCTTCTGCCGAGATCATCTCGAGCCGCTGGGTCATGTGCATTTTCGACTCCTGGAATCGAGCCGTCGTCTGCCACTCCAAGAAGGAGTCGGCCCCCGCTGCTGGAAGCGAAAGCCGCGATTTCCTTGGCAAGATCCCGCACCTGCTTTGGCAGCTCTCGCTTGAATTCCACAGTCTCGCTCTCACCGCCCTGAGCAAGCCGAGGAATATCTTCAGATAGCTGGGCGTCCGCCCACGGTTCGATGGTCATAGCGATATCATGCCCGCGCCTCGAAAGATCTCCACGAATTCCCGAGCTCCCTGCAGCAGCTGGCGCACGCCCACGTCGCGTGATTGCTTTGACTTTGAGTAATCGCTGGTGTGTGCACCATAAACGTATCAGCGCGCCTGCGGGCCTGCGGCAGTTTGACCGAACAGAAGCTTCTTGCCCTCCTCCGTCACCGCAGGACGCGATGCGAAAGGCTCGCCGCGCGCATAGGCCCTGATCGTCGCGGGACGATTGCGAATCGCATCAAACCACCGCCGCAGACTGGGGAACTCGTCGAGTTCCTGCTGCTGGCGCTTCCACGGCACCACCCAGGGGTAGGTCGCCATGTCCGCGATCGAATAGGTTTCACCTGCGAGATATTCCTGCACGGCCAGGCGTCGGTCGAGCACACCGTACAGGCGATTGGTCTCGTTGACGTAGCGCGTGATGGCATAGGGGATCTTCTCGGGCGCATAGATGCCAAAGTGATGGTTCTGACCGGCCATGGGGCCGAGTCCACCGACCTGCCAGAAGAGCCATTCCAGCACCGCCTTGCGCTCACGCAGGTCGGTCGGCATGAAGCGACCCGTTTTCTCCGCAAGATAGACCAGGATGGCGCCCGATTCAAAGACGGTCACGGGCTCCCCGCCGTCGACCGGCTGCATGTCGATGATCGCAGGCATCCGGTTGTTCGGCGAGAACGCGAGGAACTCAGGCTTGAACTGGTCGCCCGCACTGATGTCGACAGGATGAATGCGGTATTCGAGGCCAGCCTCCTCCAGAAACATCGTGACCTTGTGGCCATTGGGCGTGGGCCAATAGTAGAGGTCGATCATTTGCGACTCCGTCGTTGAGATGTGCCGGCGCCATCGAGCAGCGCCAATGCGGGCCGGACAAGCCCACGCAGCAATTCCGGTTCTGGCCGCGATCGCGCGAGGACGCGCAGCCCCATTAGCAAGCCGAGCAGCATCCGGGCGAGATCATCGGCCGGCAACGTGATGTTGATCGCGCCGGCATCTTGGCCGGCCTTGACGCAACGGTAGAAGAAGGCCTCCATGTCGCGCAAGACAGCGGCCAGTGCAGCCTGAAACTCCGCGTCGTGAGGTGCCAGCTCCAGTGCCGAGTTCACGATCAGGCATCCCTTGCGCTGGTCGTCGGCCAGCGACAATTCGATGATCTCATCGAAGAACGCACCGATGGCCGCACGAGGTGCCAACTGGGACTCGAAGCGCCGGACCCGATCGCAAAAGCCTCGCTCGACATAGTGTTCGAGCGCCTGCCGGTACAGCGTGCGTTTGTCGCCAAACGTGTTGTACAGACTGGGGCCGGCGATACCCATCGCGTCGGCCAGGTCCCGCACCGAGGTGGCTTCGTAGCCCCTCGACCAGAAGCATTGAATCGCGGCATCGAGGGCCACTGCTTCGTCAAACTCTCTGGGGCGCGCCATGATCGTTCCTGGATCGGTTCGTGGTTGGCTTCGTGAGTGGATGCGGTGCTTGATGCCGCGTCGTCACAATGCGCTGTGGTCCTTGACCGCCTCTTCCAGCGCGCTCTTGAGCGTCAGGAACCTCGCATCGACCGCTACCGGATCGTTACGGTTGAGCGCAATCATCTGGGCTCTCGCCTCCCCGCCCCGGATGACCTCGAAAGCGTTCGCCTCGATCCCGGCGACGATGGCATCGGCCACCGCAGAAGCAGGCTCGCGCGAAAACCCCAGTTCGGGACCAGCGCGATTCGACTTCATCATCGGCGTGTCCGTGCCTCCAGGATAGGCCGTCAACACATGAATGCCTTCGCCCTTGAGCTCGCGCCTGAGCGCCTCGCCAAAGCGAGCCAGACCTGCTTTCACCGCGGCATACGTTGCATAGAAGGGTGCGCCGACCAGGGCAATGCCGGATGCGACATTCACCACCATGGCATCTCCGCTGGCCCGCAGAGCGGGGAGCGCCGCGCGGGTCAACAAGACTGGCGCGAGCAAGTCGACGATCACCATCTGCTCGATATCGGCTTCCGTGGTGTTCTCCAGCCGGCCAGCCCGCACGCCGCCGGCGTTGTTGACGAGGATGTCGAGTCCGCCCAGCGTCTGTATCGCCTGGTCCAGCGTGGCCGCGCGTCCCTCGGGACTTCCCACGTCAGCGCAGACGCCCGTCGCCGAGTCAAGGCTGCGCAGTGCATCGTCCAGGACGCTTCTGCGCCTTCCGGTGATGACCACCCTGGCGCCTCGCGCGATCAGCGCATGGGCCAGCGCGAGGCCGATCCCGCTCGATCCGCCCGTGACGAGGACCCGCTTGTTCTTCAGTTCCATTTCAAACTCCTTGCGCCGATGCAGGGGGATAGTTCGACGGGAAGAGCGCACGCTTGGTCTCCTCGTCGTTGATCGCCTTGAACGCATGGCTCTTGGCGAGCGCCCGGGCGCGAGCGACCGCCGGACGCGCATCCACGCCTGCGAACCACCGCTTCAGTTCGGGAAAGGGCCCCAGAGGATCCTCGGCGCCCTTGCGCACGCGGGAAGCGCGATCGAGCCAGCCCCAGGCGGAGATGTCGGCGATCGTGAAACCGCTGCCGACGATGAACTCGCGTCCGGACAGGTGATCGTTGAGAACCTGATAGTGCCGCTCCGCCTCGCGGCGGTAACGATTGGCCGCGTAGTCCAAGCCCTCGGGTGCGGCGAACTGGAAGTGCACCGCCTGCCCGGAGAACGGCCCCAATCCCGAGGCGATGAAGAGCAGCCAGGACAGCAACTCCGGCCGATCCTCGGACGTGCCCAGAAGCTGGCCGGTCTTTTCCGCCAGATAGATCAGGATGGCGGTCGAGTCGAAGACCCTGACTTCGTTGCCGCCCGGCCCCTCGGTATCGACGATGGCCGGTACCTTGCCGTTCGGATTGATCGCACGAAAGGCGGGCGCATGCTGCTCGCCCTTGCTTGTGTCGACCGGCAAGGCTTCGTAGGCCAGACCGGTCTCCTCCAGAAAGAGCGCGATCTTTGCGGGGTTGGGGGTCGGATGAAAGTAGAACCGGATCATGGTGTATGCCTCGTGGTTGCGGAAATCGATGGCTTCGCTGCTTTACGGGCAGGACGTGCTGCCAAGAGCACGCCGCCAACAACGACGGCAAGTGCAACGCACTCTCCACCAGACGGCAGCTCTCCAAGTACGGGAATGGCGGCCAGCGAAGCAACGACCGGAATCAGGGCGATGATGGCTGTGGCCGCAGATGGGCCCAGAAGCGCGACAGAGCGATTGAAGGAAACGATCGCAACGCCGCTCATCAGGACGCCCTGATAGACGGCCTGCAAGCCGATCTCGCTGGGTGAGGCCATGGCGAGGCGACTGAGCCCGCCAAAAATATAGATCGGCAGGAAGAGGATGGCCGACCAGAAGCAGATCAGGGCTGCGGCCTGCACAGGTGTCAGGGCGCTGCGCCGAAAAAGCAGCGTGTAGACGGCCCACATGGCGGCGGCAGTCATCAGGGCGATGAGGCCCATCGGGTTCATGCCACCGTGAGCGGAAACACCGCCTGCAACCATGCACACCAGTCCGATGATGATGGCGAGGTAGCCACACCAGCGCGCGCGGCCCTGTTTCTCTTTCAGGAAAATCCACGCGAAGGCGCCCGCGAATACCGGCATCAGGGTCGGCGCTATCGCTGCCGCGCGGCCGGCCGACGTGAGCTGCAGGCCGAGCGCGACCGCCAGGACGAAGGGCAACCCCCAAAGGCAGGCATAGACCAGCCCCTCACGCCATTCCTTGGCTGATAGGCGTCTCTTTCCCCGCAACAGCACTGGAAGAAGAATGACGGCACCGATGCCGAACCGCAGCGCGGTCACATCCCACAGGCGAAGTTCGCGCGTGACACTGAAGCGCGTCACGACGAACCAGCCCGCAAAGATCGTGACGCTGAGCCCGGCCCAGCAGAATCCGCGCAAGACGTTCCGGGATGATCTCTGAGGCCACGACGCGGCAGCCGGTCCGACTACCGCTTCTTGCACCAAGTCGACGGCCTGCGTCACGTAACCGCCTGCTCTTGCAGCGCCGCAAGAAGTCGCTGCGGGGCCAATCGCTGCCGGTAATCGACCTCGATGAAAGCCAGCGAGATCCTCTGGTTCGGCGTGATCACATAGGTGGCGGGAACGGGCAGCTCCCAACTGGCGTCCCCATTTATGCTCGGCAGCGCCTTGTTGCTGGAACTCAAGGCATCGCGCAGTTCCTGCGGCAATGGATAGACCAGCCCGAATTGGCGAGCCACGTCATTGCCCAGATCGCTCAGGACGTTAAACGTCAACGCCTCGCGCTCCGCGGTTGACAGTGATGCGTCCGGAAGCTGAGGTGAGATGGCCAGCATGCTTGCGCCAAAGGATGCCAACTCGGGCAGCAAGGCCTGGTAGGACCGCAGTTGGAGGTTGCAGTACGGACACCAGCCACCTCGATAGAAGGTCACCACCACAGGACCTTGCTTGAGAGCAGCGGACAGCGACACCGTGCCGCCTTGGGCGTCCGGCAACGAAAAGTCGGGGGCCCTGTCTCCCTCCTTCAGCGCAGCGTGCCTCGCAAAGGTCGATCGCAGTTCCTCGATCCTGGACTCATAGAGCGCGACCCGGCCGGCTGGAGCGGTGCGGGCGAACTCCTTTCGCAATTCTTGCAGTTGTCGATCAAGATCAATAACGGCCACTTGGATCTCCCTTCGAGCAAGGCAGTCGCGGCGGGGATCGCAGCGGACTCCCGTTATTTTATATCAGTCGATAAAAAATGGCTTGTGTCAAGCGTTTTGCCTGAATGCAGGTCGCATCAGAAGCCTATACAGGTCAACGGGCTAGATCGAATCGAGGTTGCTTGGAGAGCTTCCGACTTTATGGGCCAGGAGCCACACAGAAGCATCGCGGCAGAAAGCCTCATCGCGTCATGGCGGGCGATCAAGCAACCGTCGAGGGATTCTCATCCCCACCTCGCCGCTGAAAGCGAACGCGCAGCCCTTGGGCTGCGCGCTGGTCATGCGGTGGCTGATGATAGTAAAGCGTGGTCAGCTTGGTTTCGGAGGCGGGGCCTTACTGCCCGTCAATATTATTTACGGATAAATCCTTAGCCCCGCCGCTTTTCCTGAATCCCCGATCTCCGGCCATGAACGCCTCCAGCATGTATGGGATCAGCGTCGTCGCATCGACTGCTTCACCGTGGGCCTGCGCATGCAGCGCGGCGTAGCGGTCGAGATCGGCCTTGAGGCTGATCGGGCACGCGAAGGTCAGCTTGACGCTCTCGGTCTTGGGCAATGGCCCCAGTCGCAGTTTGCGCGTTGTGCTCATCGTGAAGTCCCCCGGTTGAAGAACAGCGGCTGGTATGGCCGCAGCACCAGGTCGCGGTTGACGATGATGCGCACCGGCAGGCCGGGCCGCTCTGTCAGTGTCGGCTGGATGTTGAGGTTGCGCCGGGTCATCTCCTGTCCCGCCTGGTTCACACTGTCTTGCAGGCTGTCGCGTCCGGCGATGATGACGCGATCGCCGCCCTGACGATTCTCCGGTGCGGCCAGCTCGGCACCGACGCCCAGCAGCGTCGTCAGTGCCGCGCCAGCGAAGATGCGATCCCAATGCCAATCGACGCCATCCTCCAGGCCGGCGTAGCCGGCCGGGTCAGTGCCGGCCAAGTTGTCGAGCGTGAGCGATGACGTGTCCGGCAGGATGACCCGGTTCCACACCACCTGCACGCGGCTCTGCCCATAAGCGACCTGGCTGTTGTATTTGCCGAAGATGCGCGATCCCTGCGGGATCAGCAGATAGCGGCCGGTCGCGGTGTCGTACACCGGCTCCGTCACCGTGCCGATCACGTCGCCCGGCAGGTCGGACTTGATGCCCGTTACGAGCGCCGCGGCGATCACCGTGCCGGCCATCACCTGGTACGGCGAAGTCGGCATTTGCAGAATGCCGGAATTACGGGTTTCCGTAGTTCCGACTTTCTGGAACGCCTCTTTCTGGTCTTGGCGGTTCTGCACGGCAGTCGGGTCGGCGGGCTGGGCCGCCGTCGAGGCCGGTCCTGCGGCCTGCGGATCGAAGCCGGTTAAGCCAGATGTCGGGCCGGCGGCGGCCACCTGCGTCGGCGCCGTAGCGGCGCGCTGGTTGCTGGAGCGGAAGAACACTGACGATCCCGCTGCCGCTTCAGCCTCCTTGCGCCGCGCGTCACGCTCGGCGGCGCCGGGGTCTTGGCCGGGCGGCGAGTAGCGGGCCACCGCCTGCTGTTGAGACTTCACGATGGCCGGCCCCAGGTCGCCGGGCAACGGCGGCCCCAACTCTGGCACCTTAGGCGGTAGCTTGGAGTAATCAGTGGGAAGCTGGTCCAGTCCTTCGGAGCGCGAGACGCGATCGACGTTGTAAAGCTCGGCCGGCTCGTTGCCGCTGCGCCGATGCGTCGGCTGCAATGACCACATCGTTGCGCCCAGCACGGCCACGCCGAGGCCGCCGGTCAGCAGCGCCAGCGTTCGCCGATTCAAGCGTGTCACCGGGCGCGGCTGAGCCCGCAGCGCCACGTTCTCGGGCGCGACCTTCGGCGCAGTGTCGGGAATCGGCACATCTGGGGTTTCGTCCTGGCTCATGGTCATTTCCCCCGCGTGCCATCCGTGCGCTCGATGCGCACCACGTCGCCCTTGTCCCCGCCCAAGCGAAGTTCGGCCGCGCCGAACAGCCGATCCACGATGTAGTACGGTGAGCGGAAGCGGTAGTTCACCAGTTGCCCGTCGCCCTGAGCGCCGATCACGAACAAGGGAGGCAACTCGCCCTGCGCGATGCCTCCCGGGAACTGGATATAGACCTTCTCGCCGTCGTCGAAAGCGCGCAATGGCTTCCACGGTGGATTGCTGCCGCTGACCGCGTAGCGGAAGCGGATCTTCTCCAGCGACAGGCCGGTATCGACCGGCGCCGTCGCCTGCGCGGCCTGCGACTGGCGCTGCAAGGCCAACATCCGATCTTTCGGATAGTCCCAAGACACCGATGCCATCCACGCTTTTTCCGTCGAGGTCAGTTCCAGCAGGTATGTCCTGCGGTTCGTGGTGACGACCAGATTGGTCTTGAGACCCGACCGGGTGGGCTTCACCAGCACGTTGACGCGCAGCTCGGCGCCGGCGCCGCTGGACGTATCGCCAACGATCCAACGCACCGTGTCGCCGGCGGCGACCGTCACCAGTTCCTCGCCCGGCTGTAGGGACACGACGGTGACGCGCCCCGGCGCAGCGTAGACCTGATACAGCGCGCCGTCGGTGAAAGGCCACACCTGAATCGCGTTGACGTAGCCCTCGCGCGTCGGCGCCATGCGCGCCTCGGCGTTGGCACGCGAGACTCGCACGGTTTCGTCGGCCGGCTCCGGCGCGGGCTTGACTTCGTCCACGTCAGGCAGCGGCTTCATCTGCGCCGGCATCGGCAGCACCTTCGGCACCTCCACCACTTCCACCGGCTTCGGTGGTTCGGGCAACGGTTGCGCCAGCACCGGCTCATCGAGCGAGATGCGCGGCGGGGGCTTGCCCTGCGAGGCGCAGCCCATCAGTGACGACGCGGTGGCCGCCAAAGTCAGCACAAAAGCGTAAAAGCGGAAAGACAGGTTCATGGCTTGGCTCCTTCGGACGCATCCAGTTCGCGGCTCCACGACAAGCCGTTGACGTAGATGCCCAGCGGGTTCTTGCGCAGGCGTTGCTCGGTGCGCGGGGTTTGCAGGACGATGGAAATCACGGCGTTCCAGCGTTGGGTGCCCGCCGGCGCGCCGTTGACGAAACGCTGCTCCGTCCAGCGCACGTTGAACGACGAATCGCTGGCGCGAACGACGCTGGTGATCTGCACGGTTACCGACTCCTTGCCGACGCGCGCGAACGGATCATTCGTGTGCGCGTAGTCGTTGAGTACCGCTGCGCCGCGATCGGTGGTGTAGTCGTAGGCATCCAGCCAGTTCTGCCGTACCACGATGGGGTCAATCGACAGCGACCGAACCAGCGTGATGAAGTGCGCCAAGTGGTAGGCGACCTGTGCATCTGCTGGCCGGTACGGCGTGGCGGCCTCGCCGATCGCGCGCACCTGGCCGGTCTTGTCCACCTCCACCACGTAGGGCGTGACGATGGACTGCGCCGAGCGCCAAACCAGGCCGCCCGCCATCAAGAGCGCCAGCGCGAGGCAGCCAAAGGCCATCAGCCGCCAATTCTTCGCCTGCACCCGGGCCGAGCCGATGCGCTCGTCCCATACCTGCGCGGCGGCTTGATACGGGGTGGCAGGCTGCGGCGTATCGGCGTAGCGCACCTGCGGTCGTTTGAATCGCATAGCTGGTTCTCCTCAAGAATCGGAATCGGTAAGGCTTGGTCCGCTGCCCGAGCCGCCGCCGTCCCCGCCGCGCAGCGTGTGTGCGGCAGTGGTGGCGGCATGGGATATCTGCTGGCGGCGATGCAGCCGCTTGGCCCAGGCGGGTTGTTGTTGGTTGGCGCTATTCGCGGCGGCTTCGCCTGCGGCGGTCGGGCCTGATGCGGCAGCACCGGCCGTTGCGCCACCACCGGACGCCTGTTCCGCACCATCCGAGCGGAAGGCGGCAGCGGCGCGCTGCCCGATTGAGCGCGCGCTAGCGGCGGCCCTCTGGCCGACCGCCTGCGCGCCGGTCTTGGCGACGTTACCTAGGCCCGCCATTGCACCTTTCGCACCACCGCCGGCAGAGGCGGAACCGACCTGAAACGCCGACCGTGCGCTGCTGGCGGTCGAGGCAGCGGCGCGGGCGCCGCTGCCGATGGCGCTGGCGGCAGCTGGTGCCATGCGCGCTCCAGCCACCACAGCGCTACCGACGCCGGTAGCGGCAGCGCCGACTGCGACTGCGGTCCCCGCCGCACCCAGGGCGGCGCCAGCCATCGCGCCAGCACCGAGTTGTGGGCCGCCTGAAATCAACCCGGTGGCGATGCCTGGCCCGAAGATGCCCAGCGCAAGCATTGCCAACGACGCCAGCATCACCACCAGCGCATGGTCTATGGAAGGCTCGCCCGGCGTGGTCGGGAACTCTGCGAACAACCCCGTACCGATGCCGACGATGACAGCCAGCACCAATACCTTGATGCCCGACGACACGACGTTACCGAGCACCTTTTCAGCGAGGAACGCGGTCTTGTTCCAAAGCGCGAACGGCACCAGCACGAAGCCGGCGAGCGTGGTCAGCTTGAACTCGATCAGCGTGACGAAGAGCTGCACCGCCAGCACAAAGAAGCTGAGGATGACGATGAACCAGGCGAGGAACATCACGACGATGGGCGCGATGTTGACAAACACTTCCGGAAAGCCTGCCATCTCACTTATCTGTTGAAGGATCGGCGCCGCCGCGTCAATGCCGGACTTAGCGAGGTGTCCCGGTTGCAGGAACGTCGCCATGCTCACGGTCGAGCCGGACGCTGTCAGGCCCAAGCCGGCGAAAGAGCGAAACACGATGCTGGCCAGCATGTTGAAATTGCCGATGATGTAGGCGAAGGCGCCGACGTAGAGCACCTTGCGAATGAGCTTCGCCATCACGTCGTCGCCCTGGCCGGTCGCATGGCCGAGCGCCCAATACAACCCGGCGAGCGTCATGTCGATCGCCACCAGCGTCGCGGTCAGGAACGCGACTTCGCCGCGCAGCAGACCGAAGCCGGAGTCGATGTAGGTAGAAAAGACGTTGAGAAAATGGTCAATGATGGAAACGTCGTTCATGGCCGTTCCTCCGTCGGCGTGCTGGGGCCGTCGAAGCTGGCCGGGATCGGCGGCAGGTCAGCCAGCGTTTGGTATTCACCTGGCCCGGCCCGCCCGGAGAGGAAGCGGCGTAGGTCTGCCTGGTCCACTCGCGCGCAGAACCCGTCGTCGTGTTCGCCACGGTGGCACTGCGCACGCAACGCGTGCAGCTGCGCCGGATCAGCGGCCAGCGCATCGACCGACAATGCCTGCGGCCGGTTGCAGCCGGCCAGCAGGCACGCGAAGGCGAACAGGATGGGCGCGCGTTTCATGGCTATGCCCGTCAGTTGCCGTAGAAATTGACCGACTGCGGCCTGTACGCCGTGCCGGTGCCGAGGAAGCGCCGCGTCACCTCGCGCCCACGTTCGACGGCAGCGGCCTGCCGCGCCAGTTCCAGTGCCGTGGCACGTCCCTGCGTGAGCTGGAGCTGTTGTGACTGGACGGACTGCTTCGCTTGCAAGGCCAAGAGTTGGTTGGTCGCCTGCATGGCTTGCAAGGCGCCGGTAGCCGACTGGCTTTGGCCTACGAGATCCGTCAAAACACCCTCGTCTTCGGTCACGTTCTGCGACACCTGCGCCTGCATCTGCATCGCGGTCTGCAAGCCATTGAGCGTGTTCTGCCAACGCTGGTGCGCGTCCTGGTACATCTGATTGCCGCTCACGGTCGCGGCGTACTGCTGCGGGTACAACTGCGCGAACTGCTGATCCATGCTCTGCACTTGGAACGCCAGCCCTTGCGCCTGCGTGATGAGTTGCTGGGTGGTCGCCAGCGTCGAGCGCAGCCGGTTGACCACGTCGAAAGGCAGGCTCGCCAGGTTGCGCCCCTGATTTATCAGCGACTGCGCCTGGTTCTGGAGTTGTTGAATCTGGTTATTGATTTGCTCCAGCGTGCGAACCGCAGTCAACGTGTTCTGCACAAGGTTGGTCGGATCGACGACAACCCACTGCGCTTGCGCAGCGGGCATGACACCGATCAACGCGGCAACAGCGAGGGTGACAAGGCGAATCTTCATGGCGAAACCTCCAGAGGTTGACGAGCGAGGAAGGACGCGGCGGACGGTGCGGACGGCAGCAGGTCGGCCGCCCAATCAAGGCCGCGATGGCGCAGCCAGGCACCGGCAAAGCCCGGTGCACCGGCATCGGTAAGCACGCCGTCGATGGCGCGCTGGTCCTGGGGCGTCGAGGCGCCCGCGAATGCGAGCGTGACGGGCCCCAAATCGAGGTCGAACAGGCGATTGCCTGCACGGGATTGGTAGTAGTAGTCGCGTTTGGGCTGCGCGGTGGCGACGATCTCGATCTGGCGGCTGTTGAGGCCAAAGCCTTCGTAGATCGTGCGAATCTGCGGCTCGGTTGCCTGAGGGTTCGGCAGAAAGATGCGGCTGGCGCAGCTTTCGATGATCGCGGGAGCGATGCTCGAATCCTTGATGTCGGCGAGCGACTGCGTGGCGAAGATGACGCTGACGTTCTTCTTGCGCAGCGTCTTGAGCCATTGGCGGATGCGCGCGGCGAATACCGGGTCGTCGAGGAACAGCCAGGACTCATCGAGGATCAGCAGGGTCGGCGCACCGTCGAACCGCTCATCGAAGCGTGCGAACAGGTAGCCCAGCACGGCTAGTACCGCAGCCTTGCTGTGCATCAACTCCTCCATCTCGAAGCACTGCACGTCGGCCGCGCCCAGGCGGTCGTGATCGGCGTCAAGTAGCTTGCCGTGCGCGCCGCCGAGCACGTAGGGCGCGAGCGCCTGCCGCAGCGCGTTCGATTGCAGCAGCACCGACAAGCCGGTGAGCGTGCGCTGCTCGACCGGGGCGCCGGCGAGGCTGCCGAGCGCTGACCAAATGGCGGCCTTCTCATCGGGGCCGACAGCTACGCCTTCGTGCAACAGGCGGCCTTCGACCCATTCGGCGGCCCAGGTTCGGTAGCCCTCGTGGTCGATGCGCGCGAGCGGCTGGAAGGCGATCGCGCCATCAGCGCCGAGGTCGTAGTATTCGCCGCCCAGGCCCAGCGCTGTCGCCCGCATGGAGCGACCCATGTCGAAGGCGAAAATGCGTGAGCCGGGATAGCGGCGGAACTGCATCGCCAGCGTGGCGAGCAACACGGATTTCCCCATGCCCGTCGGACCTGCGATCAGCGTATGGCCTACGTCGCCGATGTGCGTCACTAGCCGGAACGGCGTCGCGCCTTCGGTGCGGGTGACGATCAGCGGCGGGCCGTCGAGATGCTCGTTCTTCTCCGGCCCGGCCCACACCGCCGACACCGGCATCAGGTGCGCGAGGTTCAGCGTCGACACGATGGGCTGGCGCACGTTGGCGTAGGCGTTGCCTGGCACCGACGACAGCCACGCCTCCACCGAATTGAGGGTTTCGGGAATCGTCACGAAGCCCCGCCCCTGAATCGCGCGCTCCACCATGCGCAGCTTCTCGTCAGCCGTGTCGGCATCGGTATCGAGCACCGTCACAGTCGCGGTGACGTAGCCGAAGGCGACTTGATCGCTGCCGAGTTCCTGCAAGGCCGTATCGGCGTCCGCCGATTTGTTGCTGGCGTCGGTATCCACCAACGGGCTTTCCTGCTGGAAGATGGTTTCGCGCAGAAGCGCCACCACGTTCTTGCGCTTGGCGAACCACTGCCGGCGCAGGCGGCCGAGTTCCTTTTCGGCCTCCGACTTGTCCATGCACAGAAAGCGCGTGCTCCAGCGGTAAGCGAAGCCCAGCCGGTTGAGGTCGTCCAGAATCCCCGGCCAAGTCGAGGTTGGGAAGCCACGCACCGTGACGACCCGCAGGTGCTGGTCGCCGAGCATCGGTGCGAGGCCGCCGATCAAGGGCGTGTCGGCCAGAAGCGCGTCAAGGTGGAACGGCACGTCCGGCACACCGATGCGGTAGCGCCGCGTCGAGACGGTCGCGTGCAGGTAGGTCAGTGTTTCGGCGTCGTCGAGCCAGTTGATCTCCGGCATCACGCCATCGAGTAGGTCGAAGACGCGCCCGGTTTCCGCGACGAACGCGGTCAGGCGTTCGCGCCAGTCCACGCCGGCGGTCGGCGTGTTCTCGTACAGCAGCTTGGCCGCACGGGCACGGGATTCCTCCGCCGGTAGGTATTGCAGCGTGAGGTGATAGCCGCTCTCGAAGTGGTGGCCTGATTCCTCGAAGGTCGCGCGCCGTTCTTCGTCCACCAGCCACGACAACGGTTCGGGGAAATCCGAGTGCGGATAATCCGCCGCCGGCCGGCGTTCGGCTTCGACGAACAACGCCCAGCCAGCGCCGAGTCGGCGCAGCGCGTTGTTCAGGCGTGCCGTCGTGGCGATGAGTTCGCCTTGAGTGGCACTGTCCAAATCAGGCCCACGAAAGCGCGCCGTGCGCTGGAAACTGCCGTCCTTGTTCAAGACGACACCCGGCGCGACCAGTCCGGCCCATGGCAACCAATCGGCAAGCAAGGACGGGCGCTGACGGTATTCGGCGAGATTCAGCATCGCGGCATCTCCTCGTCAGACGTCCAACAGCGGCTTGTGCTTGAGGTGCTTGGCAAACACCTGCATGAACTGCGGATCGACGCGAGCTCCCCAAACCGCCAGCGAATGGCCGACGATCCAGAGCACGACGCCGGGAATCCACAGTTGCATGCCCAGGCCAACGGCAGCGGCCAGTGTCCCGTTGGCGATCGCTACAGTGCGCGGTGCGCCGCCCATCAGAATCGGCTCGGTCAGCGAGCGGTGCAGTGGCACCTCGAAGCCCGGCAAGTCGCTGGCCGTGCTCATACGACGGCCCCGCCGGAGAAGCTGAAGAACGACAGGAAGAAGCTCGACGCCGCGAACGCAATGGTCAGACCGAACACGATCTGGATCAGCTTGCGGAAGCCGCCGCTCGTGTCGCCGAAGGCGAGCGCCAAGCCGGTGGCGATGATGATGATGACCGCGACGATGCGCGCGACCGGCCCCTGGATGGATTCGAGAATGGATTCGAGCGGACCTTCCCAGGGCATCGACGAACCGGCGGCCCGTGCCGTGCCAGCCGTCGTCAGCATCACGGCGGCCGTCAGCAGGCCGTGGTGCGCGGGGCCGGCCAGGCGCCGCAGGCGAGCCAGGATTGAGGCCGGATTTACGGAAATGCGGAAAGTATGGGCGTGCATCTGTGTCATGGCAGTACTCCAAGGTGGGGTCGTCTCAGAAAACGGAAAATAAAGCACGCTAAGCGTGCGTGGAGGCTGGCACCCAGCGGTACAGCGTCGGAATGGACACGCCGAGGTTCTTGGCCACGTCCTTGGGCGGCACCCCGCTGGCCAGCAGCTTCTTGGCCGACTCGATCTTGCTGTCGGTCATCTTCGGCTTGCGGCCGCCTTTGCGGCCGAGCTGCTTGGCGACTTCCAGCCCGGCGCGGGTGCGCTCGACGGTCAGCTCGCGCTCCATTTCGGCAAGGCTCGCCATGACGTGGAAGAAGAACCGCCCGGATGGTGTGCCGGTGTCGATGGAGTCGGTGAGGCTCCTGAACTGGACACCGTGCTTGTGCAGATCGCCGACCAGATCGACCAGTTGCTTGACCGACCGGCCCAGCCGGTCGAGCTTCCAGACGACCAAAGTATCGCCTTCGCGCAGCATTTCGAGCGTCTTGGCCAAGCCAGGCCGGTCTGCCCGCGTGCCACTCACCTTGTCCTCGAAGACCTTTTTACATCCGGCCTTGCTCAAGGCTTCGCGTTGCAGCTCCAGGTTCTGATCCTGCGTCGAGACGCGCGCATAGCCAATCAACATGGCTTGTCTCGCGCCCGGTCGATGCGTTCCTGCATCGCCTGCATCACTTCTTCGTGGGTGTACGATCTGGCGTTGGCGTCGGTGGCTTGCCGCAGGGCTTCCTCAACCTCGCGCGTCATCCGCTCGTAATCCTCCGGCCACAGCGCTTGCTCCATGCGCAGCGACGCCTGACCCAGCAGGTGCAGCAGGCTGAACAGCCGCATGTCGTTGGTGGCGACGATGCGCTCCCGAATCTGCTCCTGAATAGCTTCGCTAGCCCGATGCGCTTGTGGTGTGGCAGTCCCCTCGTAGTCAGCGGGGAATTCCGCTTCCTCGGCAATCCTTGCCCAGGCGCTGGCCAGCGCCTCGATGGTTGACGTGCTCATTTCCGCCGCTCCTGTGCTCTTTGGCGAATCAACCGGCCAAGGGGCCTCGACGCGAAAACCAGCAGCATCACGCCTATCGGATACCAGGTCGAGAAGACCACCAAGGCATCGAAGGCTGGCCGTCCGGTGTTGGTAGGCAGTACGGCGGTCACAGCCATCAACCCGCCGACCGTCCAGATGATGCGCCACACGTAGGGCATCACGCGGGGCACGTAGCCGTCATCGAAAGCGGTCTGGTAGTAGCGGCGCAGGCCGCGCTCGGCAAGCGCCTGGCGCTGCCGCTCCGACAGCGCATCCGTCCGGCCATACCAGCGCCGGAATGGTGGACAGCGCAGCAGCAAAGGGGTGAAGAGGATCATCACCGCCACGATCGCGACACCCCACGCCATGACGGCGCCGGCATCGGGCCGCTTGGCGTTCTCGATCACGGGCGCGAAGACGCCCGGAGCACCGATCATCCAGAACAGCGCAATGTGCTGATGGAAGGAGAGCTTCATTTGCTCATCCACTTGCGCAGCAGGCGCTTTTTCAGGGAGGCGCGTTCTTGCGGGTTGCGTCCCTTGTGATTGGCGATGCGATCCGCCGTGGCGGCCTGGCGCTTGACGGGCCAGTAGGAGCGGCCATCCTTGCCCATCGACCAGACGCTGCTGGCCTGGTTTTCCAGCAGGGGCAGATGGGCGCTCAGGGCTTCGGGCGACGCGCTGGTCAGCGCCGTGCGCTCACGGGTGCGCCAGCGCTGATGCCAGAGCTTCTTGTCCTCGCGCTCGCTGCCGCAGGTCGTGTGCCCGACGATGGGTGTTTTGCGGCGGCTGCGGCTCATAACGTAGTGGTCTCCAAGAACATTCAGGACTGATCCCAGGCGTCGATGGTCAAGACCTGATCGGCAGGACAGGCGGCTACGCGGTCGGGAACTGGATGGTGTTCAGTCTCATGCCGACCCCATTCGATTGATCGCGTCGCTTGCGGCACGCTGCGACGCAAGGAGGTTTGCGACCTGGTTTAGCAGCCGTGTCCGCTGCATGTCTGTTACCTATCTCCCCGACCGCTCATTGGACCAACTCCAGAGATTGGGCTCTATCGCTCAGCCAATACGAAACCGGCATTGGCTGATGCCACAACCGAGACGAACACAAATGGCTCGGTACCTGTATTTCGCGCCCCGTGCACTTGGCCCGGTCTTGCCACGGCTATCTCACCTTCCCTGAGGGCACGAACAATCCCATTGCCCTGAAAGTAATCAGCCATTCCCGACAAAACAGTCCACGTGTCTTGGCCGTGAGGATGAATGTGAGCCGCAATTTCCTGCCCGGGATGGACATGCCAAACCACGATAATTGAGTCTCGGGTTTCAAGCACAACGGAACGAATAGGCTCGCCTTCGGACGGCTGAACATACTCGGCTACAGAAAATATTCTCGATTCAACAGTCATCGGAGATCCCTTTTTCACAGTGCCCCCAGACAGGCTGGATATGAGTTCTAACTCGAATTTGAACGGGAGGCTGGTCGTGCGGTCGTGCAGTTGCCGATGAGCGTGTCGGCTGCTGCCTCCTTGCCCACCAGCGAACTCACGTCCGTTGCGGCCATCCAGAAGGTCTTGCCCGAGCGCGGCTCATAGGTCGCGGGATCGAACACGCCAGAGGGGCCGAACATCGGCGGCTTGATTGGTCATGGCTCCATGCCTTTGTCGTTACGGTCTTCATCGTCGGCATCCTGACGCACGGCGGGCAATTGCTGGAGCAACGCCGGCAGCCATTCCTGTACCGTCTCCCACACCACATCGAGGTTGATGTCGAAATAGCCGTGAGCCATGCGATTACGCATATTGCGCATGCTGCGCCACGGCACGTCGGCATGCGCCTGGGTGAACTCGACGTAGCCATCCATCACCTTTGTGGCCGCCTCGCCGATGACGATCAGGCTCATGATGACGGCCTGCTGGGTGCGCTTGTCGGCCAAGAAGTCGTCCTTGGCCATCCCTTCCACGAAGCTGCGCGCATCGGTTGCGGCCTGCTGAATGTGGTCGAGGTAATCGGGCAGGCGGTTCTCGCTCATATCGGTTGCGCCTCCGCGAGCACCTTGGCCCGGAACTTCGGCGGCAGGTCGCCGGGAGTCAGCAGATCGACGTCAACGCCGAGCAGCGATTTCAGTTCTTCTTCCAAATCGCCCAAGTCCAACAACGTGGCACCGGGCAGCGCATCGACCAACAGGTCGAGGTCGCTGCCATCCCGGTCGGTGCCATGCAGCACCGAGCCGAAGACGCGCGGGTTCGCGGCGCGAAAGCGGCCTACCGCTTCACGCACTGCGCTTCGCTTCATGTCAAGCACAACAGACGGTCGCATGCGCATCCTTTCTTATCGAAACTCGTTGAGATGATATGCAATCAAGAATAGAATTTCAAGAACTATTTTCGAGAATCGCAATGCCTTGATTCCCGTGCCGCTGTCACTTTCAGAAGGCGACAGCACGAAATATCAAAAGTCGACCGCACGGTCTTTTCTGACGTTGGAGTCGCCTCAGAAAACGGAAAATAAAGCACGCTAAGGCGTAGTTCCCTCGGGCTACACCGCGTCCGCACTGCGCGGTTCTTTCTTCCCTTGCAGTGACGCAATCAGCGGGCAGGAAACGTTCCCCTTCCGCGCATGGCAGGCGCACACCAAATCAGACAGCACGGCCTCCATGCGCGCCAGGTCAGCCATCCTCTCGCGCACGTCCTTGAGCTTGTGCTCGGCCAGGCTGCTGGCTTCCTCGCAATGGGTGCCATCCTCCAGCCGCAGCAGCTCGGCGATCTCATCCAGGCTGAAGCCCAACCGCTGGGCTGATTTCACGAAGCGCACCCGCGTTACATCCGTCTCGCCATAGCGGCGAATGCTGCCGTAAGGCTTGTCCGGTTCCGGGAGCAAGCCCTTGCGCTGATAGAACCGGATGGTCTCCACATTGACCCCGGCCGTCCTGGCGAAAACGCCAATGGTCAGGTTCTCCAAATTGTTTTCCATATCGCTTGACTCCGTACATAACTACGGAAGTAAGCTTAAGCTATCCAATTCAGATTCGAAAGGACAAACGTATGTCTGAACCTCAAAACGGGCGCGGCGCGCTCTTCACTGGCGGGCTGGCCGCCATCCTCGCCTCGGCTTGCTGCCTCGGGCCGCTGGTTCTGATCGCCTTGGGGTTCAGCGGCGCTTGGATCGGCAACTTGACGGTGTTGGAACCCTATCGCCCCATCTTTATCGGCGTGGCGCTGGTGGCGTTGTTCTTCGCCTGGCGGCGCATCTACCGGCCGTCAGCCGCCTGCAAACCGGGTGAGGTTTGCGCGATTCCCCAAGTGCGAGCTACTTACAAGCTCATTTTCTGGGGCGTGGCCGTGCTGGTTTTGGTCGCGCTCGGATTTCCCTACGTCGTGCCATTTTTCTATTGATCACAGGAGTTCACCATGAAAAAGCTGCTTTCCGCCCTTGCCCTCGCTGCCGTTGTTGCCCCCGTGTGGGCCGCCACCCAGACCGTTACGCTGTCCGTACCGGGCATGACCTGCTCGGCCTGTCCGATCACTGTCAAGAAGGCGATTTCCAAGGTCGATGGCGTCAGTAAAGTTGACGTGACCTTCGAGACGCGCGAAGCGGTGGTCACCTTCGATGATGCCAAGACCAGCGTGCAGAAACTGACCAAGGCTACCGAGGATGCGGGCTACCCATCATCAGTCAAGAACTGATCATGAAAGACCCGAAGACACTGCTGCGGGTCAGCATCATTGGCACAACCCTCGTGGCGCTGTGTTGCTTCACCCCTGTTCTGGTCATTTTGCTCGGTGTGGTCGGCTTGTCCGCGCTGACCGGCTATCTGGACTATGTGCTGCTGCCTGCGCTGGCGATTTTCATCGGCTTGACCATCTACGCCATCCAACGAAAACGCCAAGCCGATGCCTGCTGCACCCCGAAATTCAATGGAGTAAAAAAATGATCGAAATCACCGTGAATGGCATGACCTGCACATCCTGCGCCACCCATGTCAAAGATGCTTTGGAAAAGATTCCCGGCGTGAATGCCGCTGTGGTGTCCTATCCAGAAAGCCGCGCGCAAGTCATGGCAGACACCGCCGTGAGCCACAACCAACTGCTGGCCGCCATCGCCGCATTGGGTTATCAAGGCTCGATCCGGGTTGGTGATTTCAAAGATGAACCAAAAATCCGTGATGCACTTGAGGGCGCCGGTTTGCATATCGCCATCATTGGCAGCGGCGGGGCCGCGATGGCGGCGGCGCTGAAGGCCGTCGAGCAAGGCGCGACGGTCACGCTGATCGAACGCGGCACCATCGGCGGCACCTGCGTCAATATCGGCTGTGTGCCGTCCAAGATCATGATCCGCGCTGCCCATATTGCCCATCTGCGCCGGGAAAGTCCGTTCGACGGCGGTATTGCGGCAACTGTGCCTGCGATTGACCGCAGCAAACTGCTGGCCCAGCAGCAGGCCCGTGTCGATGAACTGCGGCACGCCAAATACGAAGGCATCCTGGACGGCAATCCAGCCATCACCGTTTTGCACGGTGAAGCGCGTTTCAAGGACGACCAGAGCCTGGTCGTCCGTTTGAACGAGGGTGGCGAGCGCGAGGTAACGTTCGACCGCTGCCTGGTCGCCACCGGTGCCAGTCCGGCCGTGCCGCCGATTCCGGGCCTGAAAGAGTCACCCTACTGGACTTCCACCGAAGCGCTTGTCAGCGACACCATTCCCGCACGCCTGGCCGTGATCGGTTCGTCGGTGGTGGCGTTGGAACTGGCGCAAGCCTTTGCCCGGCTCGGCAGCCAGGTCACGATCCTGGCACGCAGCACCTTGTTCTTCCGGGAAGACCCGGCCATCGGCGAGGCCGTGACAGCCGCTTTCCGCGCCGAGGGCATCGAGGTGCTGGAGCACACGCAAGCCAGCCAGGTCGCCCATGTGAACGGCGAATTCGTGCTGACCACCGGACACGGTGAATTGCGCGCTGACAAGTTGCTGGTTGCCACCGGTCGGGCACCGAATACGCGCAGCCTCGCGCTGGACGCGGCGGGGGTCACTGTCAATGCGCAAGGGGCCATCGTTATCGACCAAGGCATGCGCACGAGCAACCCGAACATCTACGCGGCCGGCGACTGCACCGACCAGCCGCAGTTCGTCTACGTGGCAGCGGCCGCCGGCACCCGTGCCGCGATCAACATGACCGGCGGCGACGCAGCCCTCAATCTGACCGCGATGCCGGCAGTGGTGTTCACCGACCCGCAAGTCGCCACCGTGGGCTACAGCGAGGCGGAAGCGCACCACGATGGCATCGAGACCGACAGTCGCACGCTGACACTCGACAACGTTCCGCGAGCGCTTGCCAACTTCGACACACGCGGCTTCATCAAGCTGGTCATCGAGGAAGGTAGCGGACGGCTCATCGGCGTGCAGGCGGTGGCCCCGGAAGCGGGCGAACTGATCCAGACGGCGGTGCTCGCCATCCGCAACCGCATGACGGTGCAGGAACTGGCCGACCAGTTGTTCCCCTACCTGACAATGGTCGAGGGGTTGAAGCTTGCGGCGCAGACCTTCAACAAGGACGTGAAGCAGCTTTCCTGCTGCGCTGGATAAAAAAAGGAGGTTTTCAATGAGCGCCTACACCGTGTCCCGGCTGGCCCTTGATGCCGGGGTGAGCGTGCATATCGTGCGCGACTACCTGCTGCGCGGATTGCTGCGTCCGGTGGCGTGCACCCCGGGCGGCTATGGCCTGTTCGATGATGCCGCCTTGCAACGGCTGTGCTTCGTGCGGGCGGCCTTCGAGGCGGGCATCGGCCTGGACGCGCTGGCGCGGCTGTGCCGGGCGCTGGATGCTGCGGACGGCGATGAAGCGGCCGCGCAGCTTGCCGTTCTGCGCCAGTTCGTCGAGCGTCGGCGCGAAGCGTTGGCCGATCTGGAGGTGCAGTTGGCCACCATGCCGACCGAGCCGGCACAGCACGCGGAGAGTCTGCCATGAACAGCCCCGAGCGCTTGCCGTCCGAGACGCACAAACCGATCACCGGCTACCTGTGGGGCGCGCTGGCCGTGCTCACCTGTCCCTGCCATTTGCCGATTCTCGCCATTGTGCTGGCCGGCACGACGGCCGGCGCGTTCATCGGAGAGTACTGGGGTATCGCAGCCCTCACGCTGACCGGTTTGTTCGTCCTGTCTGTGACACGACTGCTGCGGGCCTTCAAAGATCGATCATGAGCGCTTCCCATTGAGACAAACCACGCTGTCGCTACGTTGCCTCATGCCGGCATCAAATTCGGCTGAGTAGCTTCTCGCCATCTGGACGTAGCTCACCCTTGGGTGAAACATGCCGATACAGGGTCTGCCGCGTGACGCCAAGTTCCTGGCACAGGTCGCCGACCTTGGTCTCTGGCTGACCCATTGCCGCCATCGCCAGCCGCAGCTTGGCGGCGGTCATCTTGAACGGCCGGCCGCCTTTCCGCCCGCGCGCGCGGGCCGAGGCTAGGCCGGCAATCGTGCGCTCCGCGATCAACTCGCGCTCGAACTCGGCCAGGGCGGCGAAGATGCCAAAGACCAGCTTGCCGGCGGCGGTCGTGGTGTCGATGGCCGCGCCGTGCCCGGTTAATACCTTCAAGCCGATGCCGCGCCCAGTCAGGTCGTGCACGGTGTTGATGAGATGTCGCAGGTCGCGTCCGAGCCGATCCAGTTTCCACACGACCAGTGTGTCGCCAGTTCGCAACGCCTTCAGGCAGCTCGTCAAGCCGGGCCGATCCTCGCGCATGCCGGATGCCTGGTCCTCGTAAAGATGTACTGGATCGACCCCGGCGGCAATCAGCGCGTCGCGCTGCAAATCGGTAGCCTGGGAGCCGTCCGCCTTCGATACCCGCATGTAGCCTATCAGCATGTCGTACCTGTCACATATACGTTCGATTATGTGACAGTGTGCGCCGGAAAGTTAAGGTCGTCAAAATTTGTCACTTAACCCGTCATTCTGTCTAAGACATGCAAAGGATCCGTCAGGCTCATAATGTGACAGAAATTCCGTGGCGATGCCTTCCTTCGCGAAGGTGGCGCGCAACTGTTCCAGGGAAGCGGGGTCGCGCCGACCATAGGAAGCCAACGCGAACAGCGAGCGTGCCGTCTCGGGGTTGTGCCGCGCTTCAATGATGGCCTCGTCGATGGCCTGGACTGCACGCTGCCAGTGATTGATGGGTTCGGGCTTCGGCGCTTTCGTCGGCAGGCCACTGGTGAACCCTGTTTGGGGCTCGGACCAGAACAGCTTTGCCTGCTCGCCTGGCGGGCTTATGTACCTCACCTCAATCAAGCTGATTGCCGTTGCCGCCGCCTCCAGCATCTGCAACCGTACTGCCGGATTCAGGGTTTCATACGGTCGCCACAGACTTTGCCCAGCACGCAGCGGATGCCCGCAGCCTTCCCAGACTTGGCGGAGATACCCCGCGTAGGTTCCGCACGCCGAAAGCGGTGTGTTCAGCTCATCGAGCAGCGTGCGTAGCAGCCGAAACCACAATCCGGCATGGATGCGTCGGCGCGGCAGCTCCAGGTGACCGGTCGTCAGTGCCTGCCAGGTACGCTGGTCCATCGCCGCAATCGCGTCGCTGGCGGTGCGCGGTTCGGCGTCGGCGTTCTCCCAGCCTAGAAACCGCCCTGGCACGCCCCAATAGGATTCCAGCCGGCAGCCATGCAGCGGGCAGCTCAGCATCAGGGGCAGCTTCCACGCGAGCAGTACGGCTTGGTTCTCCGGATCGTTCAGGCATAGCGGACAGGCGCGGTGTATCGGCTGGCTGGGCAGCCAGGCACGCCAGCTCGTGATGGATCGCGTCTTACGGCGGTGTGTCGGCAGCAACACCGAGAGCTGGAACGCATAGGTCTCCAATGCATCTGGAATCTGATCATCAAGGCTGTCCAGTAGCCAAGGCACCCAGCCGGCAAAGCTCATGCAACGCAGCCGGTTCAGTTCGATGCCGCTCCGCTGGGAAAGCATCGCCAGCAGCGCCAGTGGTGGCGCGGTGTCCAGGTCATCAACCTGACCGTGACCAAGATCGTGCTCCAGCAGCTCGGACACCTCTATGTGATAGCAAAGGGCCACGCGGTTGAGCCACGAAGACAAGGCTTCACCTTCCCTGGGAGCCGGATGCAGTGGCCAGCGTGGCGCTGGCTTCACATCAGTTCCCGCTCGAATTGCCGACGCCGCTCGCTGGGGCCGGTGTAATCGGCCATGCTCAGCGTGCGATGGTTGATCGCTTCCTCGCCGCTCTCCACGGCGGCGAGGGCTGCCGCCATCAGCAAGTGCGTCAGTTCGCCGATGGTGCCTTCGCTGCGTGTGAGCAGGTAGCGGGCCATGTCCAGCGTGGCAATCGACGAGGGGCGCCGCAGTGGAAGCGAAGCGGCGAAGCTGGCCAGCAGTGAGCAGCAATCGTCGTTGGCCTCCCATACCGGCAGCATCATCGGCTCGAAGCGATTTTCCAACTGGTCATCGGAGCGGATGACCAGGTAGGCGTCGCGCGTGCCGACCCCGACCAGTGGGATGCGCAGTTCATTGCCGAGGAAGCGCAGGAGATTGAGAAATTCCCGGCGGTTGACGCTGTTACCGGCCAGGACGTTGTGCAACTCGTCGATCACCAGCATGCGCACGCCGACCTTGCGCAGCAGTGCCAGCGCCAGTTGTTCCATTTCTGGCAGCCGTGGGCGCGGTCGCAATGGCGCACCCATCGCCGCGAGCAGCGCGACGTAGAAGCGGATTACCGACGGTTCGGATGGCATCTGCACGACCAGTACCGGAATGTGCTCCTGGTCGGCGTCGGCGCTGGCCGGATGCGTGCGCCGGAACTTCTCGACGATCATCGACTTGCCGTTGTTGGTCGGGCCGACCAGCAGCAGGTTGGGCATGCGTTGCTTGTTTGGCCACGCATACAGGGTTTCCAGCCGGTTCAGCGCCTCGACCGCGCGCGGATAGCCGATCCAGCGGTCGGCGCGAAGGCGCTGGATGCGCTCGTCCGCCGGCAGCCGAGCCAGCCCCTGTGCCGCTGGCAGCAGGTGTGACAAGTCGATGATGGGATATTCGTCCACGGCTACCACTCCTCAATCTGGTCGAACGGTTTGGCCGGCGGCTGGTTGTCGGCCTGTGGGTCAGCCATGTCCGCATCTGGTGGTGGCGTGGTTTTGACAGGCGGTGCCGTTGCCTTGAGATGCTGGCGTCGATCCGCGTCGCGCCGCGCCTTGCGCGTAGCTTTCTGCGCGGTGGTCACGATTTCTCGCATCTGGCCGATCATGCGGAACAGCGCTGACTCATCCACCTGTTCGCGCCCTTGCTGCCGTAATTTCGCCAGCGCCTGCCGTTGTTCCCATAGGGTGACAGCCGGGTGCGACAAGGTACGGTAGGGAATTTCCAGGTAGTGCTGCCCCTCTGGTTCCAGCACCCATATGCGGCTGATGTCGCGCGGGTCGCGCCGGATCAGGAACGCAGGCAAGCGGTCCCGCCGAGCTATCCACGGCTTGAGCGCATCGGCGTAGTAGTGGATGTGGTCGATGACGAAGCCGGTGCGGGTCAGCGTGCGGCGGATGATGGGCAGAAAATCGACCAGAAAAGCCGTAGCGCGAGTGATGACGGTTGGCACGCCGGTCCGCGTGATAGCTTCGGCCCAGCGCGCGGCCGGCGGTTGGAGCAGGCCGTTGTGCACGGAGCCGTGATAGGTGCCGACCGCCAATGTGAGCCAGCGCTCCAGCTCGCGCAGTGTCAGGGCGGCCATCTTCTCGGAGGCGTATTCCCCGCGCTGGTCAGGATTGGAGAAGGTCGTCCCCGGCAATTCGTCGTGGATCATCTGCATCGCCGTGCCGATGATCCGTTCCACGATACCGCCGTAGTGCGGCTGCCCGAGCGGGCGATAGTCCAACCGGATGCCATGCTGCTCGCAGCCACGGCGCAGCGCCTCGCTCTTGAACTCAGCCGCGTTGTCCAAGTAGAGCAGTCTGGGCTTGCCGCTCATCGGCCAATCCATCTCTACGTTCAACCCTTCCAACCAAGGGCGCTTGTCGCAGGCGGCATGCACCAAGCACAAGCCGACCGAGACGGCGGACGGGGCTTCCAGCGTAACGACCATGCCAACCACGCAGCGGGTGAATACGTCGATGGCGAGGGTCAGGTATGGACGGCCAATCGGTTGCCGGTCGCGCTCGTCCACCACGATCAGGTCGATGACTGTGTGGTCGATCTGCACCTGCTCCAGCGGCGCGGAGACGGGTGGCGGAACACCACCAACACCTTGCAGGTCGCGGGCGGCATCTTGTCCTTCCCGGCGGTGAGTGACCTCGCGCGGATCGAGGCCGGCGATCCGCAGAGCCACCGTGTTGCGCGCCGGCACCCGCAGCTTTTGCAGCTTGCACGCCCGCACAACTTCGCGGTGGAACGCCGCCAAGCTACGCTTCTGCTTGGTCAGGAAGCGCTTTTGCAGTAACTCGCGGATGATTCGTTCGACCGACTCCGGCAAGCGGCCTTTACCTTTGCCACCGCTCGACTGCCCAAGAGCCAAGTCAGTGACCAGCCCCGATCCTAGCCGGGCACGGCGGATCAGGACGTAGACCTGCCGCCGGGACAGCCCCAATGCCTGGGCTGCCGCGTCGGCCGCTTCATGCCCAACCGTCTCCGACTGCGCCAACGGCCCAATGATCTCCGCGCGACGACGCGCACGCTCCCATGCCTGTTCTGGCAGGGTGGCCACGCCGTGCTCGGTAATCGGTGCGGTATCGGTCGCCATGCTCATCTCGCTTTGGTGCACACGAGTATTGAGCATAGACGAGTTTCGTGCAGAGGAGTCCTGATATCTGGCTGTCAGGAGCCGTATGCACAAGAGGCTTCAAACCGCGCTGAATGGTGCAGTCGTCTTCTGAAAATGACAGCCGCGCCGGTTGCCTTGGCGGGCTTGTCACAAACCTACGTTTTCAAGAAGAAGGAAACCGCATGCCCCGCCGTTCGATCCTCTCCGCCGCCGAGCGCGAAAGCCTGCTGGCGTTGCCGGACACCAAGGATGAGTTGATCCGTCACTACACGTTCAGCGAAAGCGACCTCTCCATCATCCGGCAGCGGCGCGGCCCGGCCAATCGGCTGGGCTTCGCGGTGCAGCTTTGCTACCTACGCTTTCCGGGCGTCATACTGGGCGTTGATGAACCGCCGTTCCCGCCCTTGCTGAAACTGGTCGCCGACCAGCTCAAGGTCAGCATCGAAAGCTGGGGCAAGTACGGACAGCGGGAGCAGACCCGGCGTGAGCACCTGATCGAGCTGCAAACCGTCTTCGGTTTCCGGCCCTTCACCATGAGCCACTACCGGCAGGCCGTCCACACGCTGACCGAGCTGGCCATGCAAACCGACAAGGGCATTGTGCTGGCAAGCGCCTTCATCGAGCACCTGCGGCGGCAGTCGGTCATTCTGCCTGCTCTCAACGCCGTCGAGCGGGCGAGCGCCGAGGCGATCACCCGCGCCAACCGGCGCATCTACGCCGCCTTGGCCGAACCGCTATCGGACATGCATCGCCGTCGCCTCGACGATCTGCTCAAGCGCCGCGACAACGGCAAGACGACCTGGCTGGCCTGGCTGCGGCAATCCCCGGTCAAACCGAACTCGCGGCACATGCTGGAACACATCGAACGCCTCAAGGCGTGGCAGGCGCTCGACCTGCCCTCCGGCATCGAGCGGTCGGTGCACCAGAACCGGCTGCTCAAGATCGCCCGCGAGGGTGGCCAGATGACGCCAGCCGACCTGGCCAAGTTCGAGCCGCAGCGCCGCTACGCGACTCTGGTTGCGCTCACCATCGAAGGCATGGCGACCGTCACTGACGAAATCATCGACCTGCACGACCGCATTCTGGGCAAACTGTTCAACGCCGCCAAGAACAAACATCAGCAGCAGTTCCAGGCATCCGGCAAGGCGATCAATGCCAAGGTGCGGCTATTCGGACGCATCGGCCAGGCGCTGATCGAGGCCAAGCAAGCCGGCCGCGATCCGTTCGCCGCCATCGAAGCCGTCATGTCCTGGGATGCCTTCGCCGAGAGCGTCACCGAGGCGCAGAAACTCGCGCAGCCCGAGGACTTCGATTTCCTGCACCGCATCGGCGAGAGCTATGCCACGCTGCGCCGCTACGCGCCGGAATTCCTCGCCGTGCTCAAGCTGCGGGCCGCGCCCGCCGCCAAGGACGTGCTCGACGCTATCGAAGTGCTGCGCAACATGAACAGCGACAACGCCCGCAAGGTGCCCGCCGATGCGCCAACCGATTTCATCAAGCCGCGCTGGCAAAAGCTGGTGATGACCGACGCCGGAATCGACCGGCGTTACTACGAACTGTGCGCGCTGTCGGAGATGAAGAACGCACTGCGCTCCGGCGACATCTGGGTGCAAGGCTCCCGCCAGTTCAAGGATTTCGAGGACTACCTGGTGCCGCCAGCGAAATTTGCCAGCCTCAAGCAGGCCAGCGAATTGCCGCTGGCCGTGGCCACCGATTGCGACCAGTACCTGCATGAACGGCTGACGTTGCTGGAAACGCAGCTCGCCACGGTCAACCGGATGGCGGCGGCCAACGACCTACCGGACGCCATCATCACAGAGTCGGGCCTGAAAATCACGCCGCTCGATGCGGCAATGCCGGACACTGCGCAGGCGTTGATCGACCAAACGGCCATGATCTTGCCGCACGTCAAGATTACCGAGCTTCTGATGGAGGTTGATGATTGGACGGGCTTCACTCGCCACTTCACACACCTGAAATCGGGCGACCTGGCCAAGGACAAGAACCTGCTGCTGACCACGATCCTCGCCGACGCGATCAACCTGGGCCTGACCAAGATGGCAGAGTCCTGCCCCGGCACAACCTACGCCAAGCTGGCCTGGCTGCAAGCCTGGCACATCCGCGACGAAACCTACGGGGCGGCGCTGGCCGAGCTGGTCAACGCGCAGTTCCGGCATCCCTTCGCCGAGCACTGGGGCGACGGCACCACGTCGTCATCGGACGGCCAGAACTTCCGCACCGGCAGCAAGGCCGAGAGTACCGGCCACATCAACCCAAAATACGGCAGCAGCCCAGGGCGGACGTTCTACACCCACATCTCCGACCAGTACGCGCCGTTCCACACCAAGGTGGTGAATGTCGGCGTGCGCGACTCGACCTACGTGCTCGACGGCCTGCTGTACCACGAATCCGACCTGCGCATCGAGGAGCACTACACCGACACGGCGGGCTTCACCGATCACGTCTTCGCGCTGATGCACCTGCTGGGCTTCCGCTTCGCGCCGCGCATCCGTGACCTGGGCGACACCAAGCTCTACATTCCAAAGGGCGATGCCGCCTACGAGACATTGAAACCGATGATCGGCGGCACGCTCAACATCAAGCACGTCCGCGCCCATTGGGATGAAATCCTGCGGCTGGCCACGTCGATCAAACAAGGCACGGTGACGGCCTCGCTGATGCTGCGCAAGCTCGGCAGCTATCCGCGCCAGAATGGTCTGGCCGTCGCCCTGCGCGAGTTGGGCCGCATCGAGCGCACGCTGTTCATCCTAGACTGGTTGCAAAGCGTCGAGCTGCGCCGCCGTGTGCATGCCGGACTGAACAAGGGCGAGGCCCGCAACGCGCTGGCCCGTGCCGTGTTCTTCAACCGCCTGGGCGAAATCCGCGACCGCAGTTTCGAGCAGCAACGCTACCGGGCCAGCGGCCTCAACCTGGTGACGGCAGCCATCGTGCTGTGGAACACGGTTTATCTGGAACGGGCCGCGAACGCCTTGCGTGGCCACGGTCAAGCCGTCGATGACGGCCTGTTGCAGTACCTGTCGCCGCTCGGCTGGGAGCACATCAACCTGACCGGCGATTACCTCTGGCGCAGCAGCGCCAAGATCGGCGCGGGCAAGTTCAGGCCGCTACGGCCGCTGCAACCGGCTTAGCGTGCTTTATTTTCCGTTTTCTGAGACGACCCCAAGGTGGTCAGGGGATGGGGAAGAAAGCGGCAGCTCTGGAAGCGGGGGCTCCAGCGCATCCGCGAGGCGATAGCCCACGCCGTCGAAGCCAAGGACGCGGGCAATGCTCTCGATGCGGCGGCGCCGGCCACGGCCGGCGATGTGGATGACGACGTTGACGGCCTCGGCGACGAGCGCCCGCGGCGGGTTCACAGCCACTTCGAGAATCAGTTGCTCCAGGCGCAGCAGCGCGCCCAGCGCGGAGCCGGCATGGATGGTGGCGATGCCGCCGGGATGACCTGTGCCCCACACCTTGATGAGATCCAACGCCTCGCCGCCGCGCACTTCGCCGACGATCACGCGATCGGGGCGCAGCCGCATCGTGGCGCGTACCAGTTCGGTCATCGACACGACGCCGGCACGCGTGCGCAGCGGCACGTGGTCGCGCGCCATGCATTGCAGTTCGATGGTGTCTTCGAGCACCAACACGCGGTCGCCGGTGGCGGCGATCTCCGCGAGCAAGGCATTGGCGAGCGTGGTTTTGCCGGTGCTGGTGCCACCGGCGATCAGGATGTTCTGGCGCTCGCGTACCGCGCTGCGCAGGAACTCGGCCTGCTCGACGGTCATCATTCCGTCGGTGACGTAGCGATCCAACGGGATCACGCCGACGGCGCGCTTGCGCAGCGCGAAGGCCGGCCCCGGCGCGGCCGGCGGCAGGATGCCCTCGAAGCGCTCGCCGGTTTCCGGCAATTCGGCGCTCAAGAGCGGCTGACCGCGATGGACTTCCGCGCCGACATGCGCGGCGACCAAACGAATGATGCGTTCGCCGTCTTCCTCGGACAGTTCTGCGCCCAGCGGCGCGCGGCCCGAGGACAGGCGATCGACCCAGAGTGTGCGGTCGGGGTTGAGCATGATCTCCACCACGTCCGGGTCTTCCAGCGCGGCGGCGATCAGCGGCCCCATCGCGGTTCGCAACATGCGGATGCGCCGGTCGAGCGAGGTGGTGGCGAAGGACTGCCCGACAGTCGAGGGAATGGCACTCATGAGGCACGCTCCTGGGCTTCGGCCAGTGCCGCCGTATCGTCCAGGTGAGCGGTGTCGGGATGCAGCTCTTCAACTACGTCGCGCACCAAGCTGCGCCCGCGCATCAGATGGCGGCCGAGTTGTTCGACGAACTGCTCGAAGCGTGCCTTGCCCTGCGCGCGGGCGGCTTCCTGATGGGCTTCGGGAACCGGCGTGCTAACCGTCAAGAAGTAGCGGACGAACAGCGCCAGCGTTTCTATCTCGATGTTCTGGTCGCGCTCCAGCCTCTCGAACTGGCGCGACAGTCGATCCAGCCGCTTTGCAATGGCCGCCTCACGCTGGTCGCCCGCATCCGGCGACAGCCAGGACGCCAGCGCCGCCGCGACGATGGACGACTTGGACACGCCTTTTTTGGCGGCCAGCTCGTCCAAGCGCTTGGCGTGCTCGTGCGGAATGAACAGGTTGAGGCGGTATTGGCTCATAGCTCGATTCCGTCGTGTTGGTCGAGGGACGCCAGCCGGGCCGTGCGCTGCATGGCCGGGTCAAGCTGACGAGGAAGGGGTAACGGCAAGTCGTCGTCATCGAGCAGCGCCAGGTCGTTGATCGCTGGCTCTTGGTCGGGGAGGTATTCGGTGACCTCGGATAGCTCTGGCTGCCGACGCGGCCCGCCGTCGTCGGTAGCGGCTGTGCTGTCGTTCAAGTCCGCCGATGCGGCAGGTACGACAGGGATAGCCAAGCCGCTCCAGTCGTCAGGACGGAGCGGCGGCGCATCGGCGTAGCGCCCGGCTGCGAGCGTGGGCGGCGGCAGCACACGGCGCTTGAAATTGGTGTCGGCGTAGTAGCGCAGCTTCTTCGCCTTGATCGGCGCCAAGCTGGACACCATCACCACGGCATCGTCCGGCGGAAGTTGCATCACTTCGCCGGGAGTCAGCAGCGGGCGCGCCGTTTCCTGCCGCGACACCATCAGGTGCCCCAGCCAGGGCGCCAGCCGATGGCCGGCGTAGTTGCGCTGTGCGCGCAGCTCGGTGGCCGTGCCGAGCGTTTCGGAGATGCGCTTGGCGGTGCGTTCGTCGTTGGTGGCGAACGTCACGCGCACATGGCAGTTGTCGAGGATCGAATGGTTCTGGCCGTAGGCCTTGTCGATCTGGTTGAGCGACTGAGCGATGAGGAAGCTGCGGATACCGTAGCCGGCCATGAACGCCAGCGCGGTCTCGAAGAAGTCGAGCCGGCCCAACGCAGGAAACTCGTCGAGCATCAGCAGCAGCTTGTGGCGACGGGCGATGCCGTCGCTGCCATCAAGTGATTCGGTCAGTCGGCGACCGATCTGGTTGAGGATCAGGCGCACCAGCGGCTTCGTGCGGCTGATGTCCGAAGGCGGCACCACCAGATACAGCGACACAGGTGATTCGGACGCGATCAGATCGGCGATGCGCCAGTCGCAGCGCGACGTGACTTCGGCCACTGTGGGATCGCGGTACAGGCCGAGAAACGACATGGCCGTGGACAGCACACCCGACCGCTCGTTGTCCGACTTGTTCAAAACCTCGCGCGCAGCCGATGCGACGACGGGATGCGGGGCATCGCCCAGATGCTTTGTCGTCATCATCCGGTGCAGCGTCAGCTCGAACGGACACGCCGGATCGGACAGGAAGTTGGCGACGCCGCGCAGTGTCTTGTCGGTTCCCGCATAGAGCACGTGCAGAATGGCGCCGACTAGAAGTGCGTGCGAAGTTTTCTCCCAGTGGTTGCGGCGCTCCAGCGCGCCTTCGGGATCAACCAGGATGTCGGCGATGTTCTGTACATCGCGTACTTCATGCGCGCCGCGCCGGACTTCCAGCAGAGGGTTGTAGGCCGCTGACTTCGGATCGGTGGGATTGAACAGCAGGCAGTGCGAGAAGCGCGAGCGCCAGCCGGCGGTGATCTGCCAGTTCTCGCCCTTGATGTCGTGAATGACGGCGGACGCTGGCCAGCTCAACAGTGTAGGAACCACCAGGCCGACGCCCTTGCCGGATCGCGTAGGTGCGAAGGTCAGGACGTGCTCCGGACCTTCGTGCCGCAGGTATTGGTCGTCATGCCGACCAAGGAAGACGCCTGCAGACTGTGTTAGTCCCGCCTTGCGAATATCAACGGCGTCGGCCCAGCGCGCCGAGCCGTAAGTCGTCACCAGTTTCGATTGCCGCGAGCGCCACACGGACATGGCGATGGCGACTACGACAGCCACCAGGCCGCTGCCGCCCGCAATCGCGCCGCCGATATCGAAGACCCGGGGCGCATAGGCATCGAAGACGAACCACCACTCGAACAACCGCCAGGGGTGATAGACCGGCGTACCGAAGAAATCGAACCAGGGCGAGCCTAGGCGTAGCTGATAACCCAGTGCAGCGGCTGTCCACTGTGTGGCGATCCACACACCGGCGATAACGATGCCAAAGACGACACCGACCTGCCCGAACAGGGGTAGTCTCGGTTTCCGTGCAATTTCGGAATCCATCTCCAAATAAGCCTCTGGCGACAACAACTTAGCTGCGATTTATAGTGTTCCCCGGAGCGAAGGAGAACGCTGATGTCGAGCTACCGATACAGATTCGTAGGCTACGAAAAGCTGCCGTCTGGCATGAATGCGGATGACGTGCAGCTGCACTGCCGTTTACCGGACGAGTTGATCAGGGAGATTAGGAACAGTGGCTACGCGAAGCGCTACCACCTGGGACTGGCCGTGCAGCTGTCGTTCCTCGCGCTGACTGGCAGGAATGCCGATGCCGCGCTCAAGATGCCGAGTGCGATGTTGACAATGCTGTGCGAGCAACTGGGCATCCACTCGACCGCGATTGCCTCCCTCAAGTCGCTGTACTCGAATGCCGACCGGACCATCAGCAACCATAGGGCTTGGGTTCGAGAACAACTCCTCTTCTCTACCTACGACTCTAACGCCGAGGCACGCTTGCAGGCAGCATTGTCCCAGCAGGCGATCGACGCCTCCTGCGTCGATGACCTCCTCGCCTGCGCGCAGGAATGGCTCTTCGACAACAGGATCGTCCTGCCAGGCCAGCGTGTGGTGCTCGACCTGGCCCGATCTGCGTTTCAGGTTGTCGAGAACCTGGCCCTGGCAACAATTCGAGCAGCGGTCACTCCAGTACGCCTTCGCGCGGTGCTCAAGGTCATGCACGAAGAGAGTCCGACTCCTGGCATCTCGTTGCTGGAGTGGTTGAAGCAATCGGCCGGCAAACATGGGGTGAAGGGCCTCAAAGAGGTGAACTCACGCATTGATGCTCTCAAAACACTGGGCGTGCACCTGTGGGACCTGCAAGGGCTCTCGATTGGGCGCATCCATGCGTTCGCCCAGGCCGTGGTCAATCGGCCGCCCTCCGAAACCGCCCGCCGCATCGAGGGCACCCGCTCGATCGAGATCGTGTGCTTTCTCAAACACCTGCTCGGCGAGCTTAGTGACGAGGCGATTTTTCGGAACAACCGGCACACCAACGACATCGTCCGTTCGGGCACCAAACGCGTCCAGGCCAAACAGGCACAGCGCGCAATCGAGTATCGCCATTCCATTGAATCGATGCGGGACATTGCTGCGGACAGCGCGCGCGATGCCCATGAACGGCTGGCAGCCATCACGGCGTTGGCCGATGACATGCTGGGCCGTCCGCCCGTCAGCCATGCTGAGGTTGTCAGGGAAACCTTGACCGAGCAGAGCGCACGCGTTCGCACGGTCCTTGATGGCATGAACTGCCTGGACCTGCGGGGAGATCCCGAGCACGCCGACGGTAAGCTGGTTTCGGCATTGCAGGCACTTCGCGCTGCAGGCGCCAAGGAACTGCCGGTTGACTTCGACATTTCGTTGGTCGAACCAAAATGGCGCCCACTGCTTCAGGTGCCGGATCGAAAGGCCGCCCTCAGAGCCTTCGAAGGTTGCGCTTTGATGCGCATCAGCAAAGGTCTGCGGGGCGGAAGTCTGTATGTGAACCACAGCGCAACCTATCAGAGCAAGGCGAGCTTGCTTATCCCCCAGGACGAGTGGGAACGCGACAAGATCGCTCTCTGCGAAGCCTATGGCCTGGAATTGGATCCGCGCAAAGCGCTTGACCTCCAGTACGAGCTACTGCGTGCCGGCCTTGCCGATGTGGAGGTCGGGCTTGAAAAAGGCCTGCTTGAGATCGATGAAGAAGGGTGCGTGCGTATACCGGCGATACGCGCAGCTGAGGAGGACCCGGAGCTTCGACACACGAACCAACGCCTGAGCGACTTGATTGGCGCAACACAGCTACCGGACGTCATTTTGGAGATCGACAGTCGGACCCAAATCAGCACCATGCTGCTGGGCCGCCAGCCGGAAGACGCCGAAGAACTCATTGCGCTGTATGCAGGATTGCTCGCGCACGGCACAGAGATCGACGCCAAGGCGGCAGCAGCCATGATTCCCGGCGTGCCCATCAGTCGCGTGTCTGCCGCCATGCGTATGCTGGAGGCGCCTGGCCGGCTGCGCTCAGCCAACGACAGCGTGGTGGCATTCCAGCAGCGGTTTCCGATCGTCAAGCTGTGGAGCGATGGGAAGAAGGCCTCCTCGGACATGATGGCGCTCGACGCAACTCGCCACCTGTCCATTGCCCGCACCGATCCCCGTCGCAAGACTGCGGCGGCAGGCATCTACACCCATATCCTGGGCAGCTACCCGGTCATCTTTGACCAACCCATCGTGTTGTTGACGCGCCAGGACGCGCCCGCAGTGCATGGGATCGAAGCCTACAACTCGACCAGCGAAGACCGCATCAAAGTCGACCTTTTGGCGGTGGACACCCACGGCTACACCTACTCCGGCATGAGCGTGGCCAAGCTGCTGAAGTTCGACTTGTGTCCCCAATTGGCGGGGCTGCCCGACCGCAAGATATGGACGCCCCGCTCGATCAATGTGTCGGAGGCACTTGAGAGAGTCGCTATACCGGCCATCACCGAAAAAGCCATCCGGGAAGGCTGGGACCAAACCATGCGCCTCATTGCCTCGATCAAGTCTGGTCGCGTAAGCGTCGCTTGGGCGTTGGCCCGCCACGGGAGCGCAGCTGCTGGGGACGACGTCCGCCGCTGCCTGGACCAGTACGGCCGCCTGCTGCGATCGGTGTTCCTGTGCGACTTTTTCACCAACGACGTCTTCCGGCGGGAAATCCACACTTTGCTCAACCGCGGTGAGTCGGTGCACCTCCTTCAGCGGGCCATCTACTACGGTCGAATCACCGCCGAAAGAGGCCGCCGCCGCGATGAGCTCAAGTCGATCTCGGGATCGCATGCGCTTTTGACGAACGTCGTGATCGGCTGGAACACGATGAGGCTGCAAGAGACCGTCGATCGGCTGAAGTCCAGCGGGCAAAGAATTGACGACAGCATCCTGCGCCGGATCGGCCCAGTCCACTTCGGGCACATCAACTTCCGGGGCACCATGAGCTTCAGCGTGGCCCGGTATGCCAGCGTGCTTTTGAAGGGGGAAATGGCCTCGAAACGCGCCCCCGCAAAACGCGCCGAGAAATAACCCTATTTCGTGCTTTTGCATTTCCGTCTGCAAAATCGGAAAGCTGCACTATATAAATCAACAACTTAACGTACCCCTGCATTTCGCCCTTTCATTTACTTCGTGCAAAAAAGGAAATATCAGATAAATTTAGTAGGCTATTGGGTGCTCAGCGGAGTTGGCGCTCAGTGCACAGATTATTCCGTTGGCCCCCCGAGAGTTGCCCCCGCATCCGCCAGCTGAGGGTGATGTCACTTTCGGTGCAGATTACCCGGTTAGGACGCTCGGGTTAACCCTGGCGGTCTCAAATCTGAAGTGCAACACCCTCACCGAGGGTAATGTACGCAAATGGGAACGAGATACGAGCACTTGCAGCCAGAAGACAGAGTGAC
>NZ_FNQJ01000034.1 GCF_900107605.1 Acidovorax soli
TGGCCGTATACCGCGAGTTGCTGATCAACAGCCCGCAGCACTCCACCCTCGTTCATTGAAACCCAGGGTGTTGCACTTCACTTTTGAATCCGCCCTATAAGAATTCAAGATAAATATTGAAGAAGTGTTTAATGATATTGGACTTGAATGATTCAGGCTGATGCAATGGCGGTCACGATGATGCACAGGAGACTGCCATGTCCGCCAACGACCCGACCCAGATGACCGCACTGGCCCAGGCCAGCGCCGCCGCCCACCCCGTGCCCGACCGTGGCCACGTGAACAATTACACCGAGGACAAGGAGCTGCAGCAGCTGCTGGCGCTGTACCTGCCGGCCGACCTGTATGCCCACCTGCAGCCATACTTCGAGCGCATGGGCGAGCTGGCCGGCGGCGCCGTGGATGATTGGGCGCTGGAGGCCGACCGCAACCCACCGACGCTGGAGATGCGTTCGCGCGCCGGCAAGGAGGTGCAGCGCATCGTCAAGCACCCAGCCTATGTGGAGATGGAGAAGATCGCCTACCAGCAGTTCGGCCTGGCCGCGATCTCGCACCGTGATGACATGCTGGGCTGGAAGGGCAAGATGCCGCCCATCGTCAAGTACGCGCTGACCTATCTGTTCGTGCAGTCGGAGTTCGGCCTGTGCTGCCCGCTGTCGATGACGGATTCGCTCACGCGCACGCTCAAAAAATACGGCGAGCAGAAGCTGCTGGACAAATACCTGCCCACGCTGCTGGCCATGGATTTCGACGCGAGCGTGCAAGGGTCGATGTTCATGACCGAGCAGGCCGCGGGCTCGGACATCGCCAACACGCTGACCATGGCCTATCCGCAGGAGGACGGAACTTGGCGCCTGTATGGCGAGAAGTGGTTCTGCTCCAACCCCGACGCGGGCTTTGGCATGGTGCTGGCGCGCGTCGATGGCGGGCCGCCCGGCATGAAGGGTATCTCGCTGTTCCTGCTGCCGCGCCTCAAGGACGACGGCGGCACCAACCACTATCACATCGTGCGCCTGAAGGACAAGATGGGCACGCGCTCCATGGCCAGCGGCGAGATCCGCATGGACGGCGCCGTGGCCTACCTGGTGGGTGAGCAGGGTCGAGGCTTCGTGCAGATGGCCGACATGGTGAACAATTCGCGCCTCTCGAACGGCATGCGCTCGGCCGGCATGATGCGCCGCGCCGTGGCCGAGGCCGAGTTCATCGCCCGCGAGCGCTGGGCGTTCGGCCGCCGCCTGCAGGATCTGCCGCTGATGCGCGTGCAGCTGGACAAGCTGCGCGTGCCGGCCGAGCAGGCGCGCACCATGGTGTTCCAGACGGCGCAGACGCTGGCGCGCTCGGATGCGGGCGACAAGACGGCCTACGCGCTGCTGCGCATCCTCACGCCCTTGATCAAGTTCCGCGCCTGCCGCGACGCGCGCAAGGTCACTGGCGACGCCATGGAGGTGCGCGGCGGCTGCGGCTACATCGAGGAGTGGGCCGACCCGCGCCTGGTGCGCGATGCCCATCTGGGCTCGATCTGGGAAGGCACGAGCAACATCGTGGCGCTGGACGTGGTGCGCGCCATCAAGCGCGAGGGCTCGCTGCCGGTGCTCAACGACTACCTGCGCGGCCTGCTGGCCGAGACCGGTGCCATCACCGCTGCCTACCGCCAGGCCCTGGAGCAGGCGCTGGCGCGTGCCATCCAACTGGGCGAGCGCGCCGCGGCGGAGGGGGGCGAGTGGCTGGCGCGCCAGGCCGCCTCCGGCCTGTACCACTGCACCACGGCCATCGCTATGGCCTGGGAGGCAGGCAAGACCGGCAGTAGCGAGCGCCTGCGCCTGTCGCAGCTGGTGCTGGCGCACCGCGTGCTGCCGCGTGATCCGCTGGCCGATAGCGGCGTGCCGGCCGACTGGCAGGCCTGAATAGGGGCCGGAACCCAGCACCCCTCAGTGGGGAAATGCGATGGAAGCGCTTATCTATCAAGCGCAAGCAGCTAATAAAACCATAGAAGGAGACAGACCATGCAGATTGCCAAACGTGCCGTGTTCGGCCTGATCGCGGGTGCCGCCCTGGCGGCAGCCCTGCCAGCCGTGGCTCAGGACAAATTTCCGGAGCGCCCTGTCACATTCGTTGTACCCTTCCCGCCCGGCGGGCCTACCGACGCCATGGCGCGCATCCTGGCCACCGAGCTGACGCGCGAATTGGGCCAGAGCGTGGTGGTGGACAACCGTGCCGGCGCGGGCGGCAACATCGGCGCCGATGCCGTGGCGCGTGCCACCCCCGACGGCTACACCATCATGTTCGGCACCTCGGGGCCGCTGGCCATCAACCACAGCTTGTACAAGGGCCTCAAATACGACCCGCGCACCAGCTTCGAGCCCATCATCTACGTGGGCTACCTGCCCAACGTCCTGGTGGTGCGCCCCAATCTTGGCGTGAACAGCGTGCAGGAGCTGATCGTCAAGGAGAAGGCCAAGCCCGGCGCGCTCAATTTCGCCTCCTCGGGCAATGGCGCTTCCTCGCACCTGGCCGGTGTGCTGTTCAACGGCATGGCGGGCACGCAACTGGTGCATGTGCCCTACAAGGGCACGGGGCCGGCACTCAACGATCTGCTGGCGGGGCAGGTGGACATGACCTTCACCGACATCCTCACCGCCATGCCCTACATCAAGAGCGACAAGGTGAAAGCCCTGGGCGTGGCCACGGCCAAGCGCTCCAGCGCCATGCCGGGCATACCCACCATCGCCGAGCTGGGCGGCAACGACCTGAAGGGCTATGACGTGAGTGTGTTCTTCGGCGTGGTGGCCCCCAAGGGCACGCCCGCCGAACGCCTCAAGGTGCTCAACCAGGCGTTCTCGCGCGTGTTGGCGACAGACAAGGTCAAGCAGACCTTTGCGGCGCAGGGGCTGGAGGCATCGTCTGACCAAACGCCAGCCCACCTGGGGCACTTCATCAAGACCGAGGTTGACAAATGGGCCAGGGTGGTTGAGCAGTCAGGCGTGCGGCTTGATTGACCCGCGCCTTGCTCACCCATGGACGACACAGGAGACAAATATGCACAACGACAAGTTTTCGCGCCGCCAAGTGCTGGTGGCAGCTATGGCGGGCTCAATGACAACGGCGCTTCATCCGGTGGCAGCAGCTCAGCCTGACGGATTTCCTGCCAAGCCGGTTCGGCTGGTAGTTCCTTACGGAGCTGGCGGTCCGACCGACGCGCACCTGCGCGTGGTCGCACAGCAGGCTGGTGCGCTGCTCAAGCAGCCCGTCATCATTGACAACAAGCCAGGCGCCAACGGCACCTTTGGCGCAGCTGAGCTTGCGCGTGCGCAGCCCGATGGCTACACCATCGCAGTGCTGCCCGCCAGCGTTTACCGCGAGCCCTACCTCAATCGCGTGAACTTCGATCCGATGAAGCTCACCTACCTCATGGGCATGACGGATTACACCTTCGGGCTGGCCGTGCGGCAGGACGCGCCCTGGAAAAACTGGAGCGATTTTCTGGTCGAAGCACGTAAGCGCCCAGGCAAAATCTCCGTCGGCGCAGCCGGGCCGGTGCAGACACCCAGCATTGTGCTGAGCGAGTTGGTGCAGACTGTGAACGTCGATTTCAACCGCGTGCCCTACAAGGGTGATGCGGAGCAGGCGACCGATTTGCTGGGTGGCCACATCGATGCGGGTGTGCTCTCCGGTATGGCGTCATCGCACATTCAGTCCGGCCGGATGCGCTACCTGGTGATGTTCACGCCCAAGCGGGTGCCGCAGTTCCCGGATGTGCCCACGCTGCGCGAGGAGGGTGTCGATGTAGTGATTGAGTCCCCGTATGGTATTGCGGGGCCGGAAGGTTTGTTGCCCGAGCGGGCACGGATTCTGCACGACGCATTCAAGGCAGCACTGGAGTCGGCAGAGGGGCGCAAGATCCTCGACCAGCTCAACCAGCCGCTCAATTACCGCAGTTCGGAGGAGTTCGCGCAGTACGCAAAGAACACCTTTACCCGCGAGAAGGTTCGGATGGAGCGTTTCAAATCCACTTTCAGCACGCAGCCCAAGTGAGCGGCGGTGCGTTTGACACGATGAATCCACACCCATGAATACCAGTGCCACACCTTCTTGCGCGGGCGCGCTTGCAGGCATCAAAGTGCTCGATCTTTCGCGCATCCTGGGCGGGCCGCTGTGTGGCCAGATTCTGGGCGACCATGGAGCCGATGTGCTCAAGGTGGAGCCACCGCAGGGCGACGACACGCGCGCCTGGGGGCCGCCCTTCCGCGACGGCGTGGCGTCGTACTACTTCGGCCTGAACCGCAACAAGCGCATCCAGTTCCTCGATCTGTCGGCCGCAGACGGCCAGCAGCGCGTGCGCGAGCTCATGGCCCAGGCCGACGTGGTGGTGGAGAACTTCAAGGTCGGCACCATGGAAAAGTGGGGCATAGGCTACGAGCAGATGCGGCATGATTTTCCGCACCTGGTCTGGTGCCGGGTGACGGGCTTCGGCGCCGACGGCCCGCTGGGCAGCCTGCCGGGCTACGACGCCGCCATCCAAGCCATGGCCGGACTCATGAGCATCAACGGCGAGGCCGACGGCGACCCGCTGCGCGTGGGCCTGCCGGTGGTGGACATGGTCACGGGCCTGAACGCCGTGATCGGCGTGCTGCTGGCGTTGCACGAGCGCGCCAGGAGTGGCATGGGGCAGCTGGTGGATGCCGCGCTGTACGACTCGGGCTTGTCACTTTTGCACCCGCACGCGGCCAATTGGTTCATGAGCGGCAAGATCCCGCAGCGCACGGGCAATGCCCATCCCAATATCTACCCCTACGACGTGATCCGCACGGGCGGAGCGCCTATCTTTTTGGCGGTGGGCAACGACCGGCAGTTCAGGCTGCTGTGCGGGCACATTGGCCAGCAAGCGCTGGCCGACGACGAGCGTTTCGCCACGGCGGGCCAGCGCTCGGTGCATCGTGCCGTGCTCAAGCCCCTGCTGGAGCAGGCGTTCGCTGCCTATGACGGTGTGCCGCTGGCCGATGCGCTGATGGCTATCGGCGTGCCCGCCGCCCCGGTGCTGGACGTGGAGCAGGCCCTGCAGCATCCACACACCCTGCACCGCGACATGGTGGTGCGCCTGGACGGCTACCAGGGCCTGGGAGCCCCCGTGAAGCTGGGCCGCACGCCGGCCAGCTACCGGTTCGCACCCCTGAGCGAGGGACAGGATTTCCTGCCCATGCCGGAGGATGGCCGGACGCGGGAATGATGGTGCGGATCAGCCCTGCCCGGCGTTGAGCTCGGCAGGCTGCAGCAGGCGCGCGATCAAGGTCCCCACCTCAGAGGCATCCAACGGAATGCGCACGCGCAGCGGGCTGCCCGAAGCCACTTGCATCGGCTCCCCATCCAGGCTCCGCATCTGCGTGAGCAGCAGCGTGCGGTTGCCGCTGGGCTGGATGATCTCCAGCATGTCGCCCACGGCAAAGCGGTTCTTGGTCTCCACCTCGGCCCAGCCGTCTTGCACGGCCTTGACTTCACCGACGAACTGGCTGCGCTGGTTTTCGGAGCTGCCGGTCTCGTAGTTCTGGTAGTCGTTGGCGGGGCGGCGCTCCAGGAAACCCGCGGTGTAGCCGCGGTTGGACAGGCCTTCGAGCTCGGTGATGAGCTCGGGGTTGAACGGGCGGCCGGCCACGGCATCGTCGATGGCGCGGCGGTAGATCTGCGCCGTGCGCGAGACGTAGTACTGGCTCTTGGTGCGCCCCTCGATCTTGAGCGAGTCGACACCGATCTCCACCAGGCGCTGCACATGCTCGACGGCGCGCAGGTCCTTGCTGTTCATGATGTAGGTGCCGTGCTCGTCTTCCATGATGGGCATGAGCTGGCCGGGGCGTTCTTTTTCTTCGAGCAGATAGACCTGGTCGGCCAGCGGGTGGCGCGCGCCGCCGCCGCAGGCGGCAAAGGCCGCGTTGTCGTCCTCCTGGGCCTGCTGAAAGTGGAAGTCACCGTCCATGCGCTGGGCCATGGCTTCGCCTGTGTTGGGGTCCACGGCTGCGGGCTGCGTGGCGTAGTTCCAGCGGCAGGCGTTGGTGCAGGTGCCCTGGTTGCTGTCGCGGCGGTTGAAGTAGCCCGAGAGCAGGCAGCGGCCCGAGTAGGCAATGCACAGCGCGCCGTGCACGAACACTTCGAGCTCCATGTCGGGGCATTCCTGGCGGATCCTGGCGATCTCGTCGAGCGAGAGTTCGCGTGACAGGATGATGCGCTTGATGCCCACCTGCTGCCAGAACTTCACCGCCGCGTAGTTGGTGGTGTTGGCCTGCACCGAGAGGTGGATCTCCGCCTCGGGCCAGCGCTCGCGCACCATCATGATCAGGCCGGGGTCGGCCATGATGAGGGCATCGGGCCGCATGGCGATGATGGGCTCGATGTCGCGCAGGTAGGTGCGCACCTTGTCGTTGTGCGGCAGCAGGTTGCTGGTGAGAAAGAACTTCTTGCCGCGCGCATGGGCTTCCTCGATGCCCTGCTGGATCTGCTCCAGGCGGAACTCGTTGTTGCGCGCGCGCAGGGAATAGCGCGGCTGGCCGGCATAGACGGCGTCGGCGCCGAAGTCGTAGGCGGCGCGCATCTTGGCGAGCGAGCCGGCAGGCAGCAGCAGTTCGGGGCTTTTCAGGGTCATAGATCAATTGTGGCCAAGGCCAGGGAAAAGGCTCTGCGTTACCGCAGTAAAGCAGCAGTCTCAGGGCGAGCGCATGCCGGCGCAGCCGAGCCCAAGGGCCCCAGCTTGGGCGCAGGATTTTTCAGTCCTGTGGGCGAAAACCTATTTCCAGCGTGGATGGGACGCGTCCGTCCACATCGCGGGGCAGCGACCCGGTCTTGTCGAGTGCGCGCAGCACGGCATCGTCCCAGGCCTTGTTGCCACTGGACTGGATCAGCTTCGTGCCCACGATGGTGCCGTCGGGGGCGGCGCGCACCTGCACCACGGCGCGCGGGTTGCCTGCTACAGCGTCGGGGTACACGATGTTGGGCCGGACCTTGGCCGCCACCTTGCCGCCATAGCTGCCCGAGGGACCGGAGCTCTGCTTGGCGTTGCCCGTGGCGGTTTCGCCGCCCGTGGCGCCGGCGAGGCCCTGCATGCGGCGGATGTTCTCCTGCCGGCGGGCTTCTGCCGCCTTGGCGCTGGCCTTTTCGGCAGCTTCCTGCTTGCGCAGGTCTTCCTGTTCCTGGCGCTTCTTGTCCTCGGCCAGCTGCTTTTGCTTTTCCTGCTTTTTCTGCTTTTCCTGTTCGGCCTTGTGCTGCTCCAGCTTCTTTTGTTCGGCCAACTGCTTCTCGTGCAGCTCCTTCTCATGCGCCAGGCGTTCGCGGCGCTCTTCTTCCTTGCGCTCGCGTTCACGCTTCTCGCGTTCGAGTTGCTGCTGGTGCACTTTCTTTTCTTGTTCCAGGCGCTTTTTCTCGCGCTCAAGGGCGATATCGGCCTGGCGGGTATCCGGCGCTGCCTGCCGCGGGGGCGGTGGTGGCGGGGCAGGGGTGGGCTGGGGCGGCGCGGGCACCGGCTCGGGCGGTGGTGGCGAGGGCTCGACCGCACGGGGCGCAGCTTGCTGCGGAACGGCCGACCACAGTTCGGCCTCCACGGCCGGCATGTCGGCGCTGCTTTTCCAGTTCACGCCCCATGTCAGCGCGCCAATCAGGATGGCGTGCGCCAGCACGGCCAGCACAATGGCGCGCAGGCGGGCCGGCGGGCGGGGCGGGGCAAACTGGTCGCGGTCGTCGTGAGCGTGCATGCGATTTCTATGGGGGCGGGTCGGCGCTCAGCCGCCGCTCTTGACGGCCAGTGCGACGCGGGGCACACCGGCCTGTTGCAGGGCCGACATGGCCTTCATGACCGATTCGTAGGAAACGTTCTTGTCGGCGCTGATGAGCACGGGCGTGTCCTCGGGCTGGTCCTTGAGCCAGTTCCTGGCCGTGGCGCCCAGGCTTTGCAGCGGCACCGGGCGCTCGTTGCCGTCGGCCTTGAAGCGCACGCTGCCGTCCTTCTCCACGATCACGTCGGCGCGTGTCTTGGGCACCTTGGCACCTTTGCCGACGGAGGGCACATTGACCGAACTGGGCGTGAGCATGGGCGCCGTCACCATGAAGATGATGAGCAGCACCAGCATCACGTCGATGAAGGGCACCATGTTGATCTCGTTCATGGAGCGGCGGCGGCTGCCGTTGCGCGAGGCCATTGCGGGCATTTCAGCTCTCCGTTGCGCTGCGCAGTGTGCGCAGCGGATAAAACTGGCACGCCCGAGGCCGGCAGACGCCGCGCAAGGGCCGCCCCGCCGCGCTGGCGTCGTCCCCCTTCCCGCAGTGCATAGCGCTGCGAGAGAAGGGGGAAGCCGCAAAGCGGCTCAGGGGGATGTACTTCATCTCAGTGGCCCGAGGGCGAGCCTGGGTGGGCGCCCAGGTTGCGCTGCAGGATGTTGGAGAACTCCTCGATGAAGGTCTCCTGGTGGGTGGCCACGCGGTCGATGTCGCGCGCGAAGCGGTTGTAGGCAATCACGGCGGGAATGGCAGCAAACAGGCCCAGGGCGGTGGCCACCAGCGCTTCGGCGATGCCGGGCGCCACGGTGGCCAGCGTGACCTGCTCCATGCCGGCAAAGCCCGTGAAGGCGTGCATGATGCCCCACACCGTGCCGAACAGGCCCACATAGGGGCTGACCGAGGCCACCGAGCCCAGGAAGGACAGGCTGGATTCGACCACGTCCATCTCGCGCTGGAAGCTGGCGCGCATGGCGCGGCGGGCACCGTCGAGCAGCGTGCCGGGGTCGGTGATGCGGCGTTCGCGCAGCTTCTGGTGTTCGCGCATGCCGCTGGCGAAGATGCGTTCCATCGGCCCGGCGCTCTTGGCGTTCTGCGCGGCGCTGGCGTACAGGTCGTTGAGGCTGGTGCCCGACCAGAAGTCGCGCTCGAAATCCTCGTTGAGCGCCTTTACGCGCTTGAGGGCGAACAGCTTGCGAAAGATGGCGGCCCAGCTGGCGACGGAGACGCCCAGCAGCAGCAGCATGACGAGTTGTACCACCCAGCTGGCGTGCAGCACCAGGGAGACGATGGACATGTCTTGGGAATTCATGAAAGTTGTTCCAGAAGGGTGTTCGGGATTCTTGCGGGGCGCATGCTCGCGGCGTCCACCCAGCCGATACGGATGGTGCCTTCGCTCAGCAGAATGGGTGGTTGGCTGGACATTTGCTCATTATTCAATAGCGCCTGCTGCACTATTGTCAAGGATGCACGGCCTGTTTCCTGCAAATGGGCGGTAACAATGAGTGCATCGTCAAGGCGGGCCGGGCGCAGATAGCGCAGGCGGGCATCGGTTACGACGAACATCCCGCCCGTTTGTTCCCGCAATCGCTGCTGGCCCAGGCCCAGCGAGCGCAGCCATTCGGTGCGGGCACGCTCGAAGAACTTGAGGTAGTTGGCATAGAACACGATGCCGCCGGCATCGGTGTCTTCCCAGTAGATGCGGATGGGGAATTCGAACGCCATGGCGGTCATCAGCCCAGCAGCGAGCGCAGGCGCGCCACCGATTCCTGCAACTGCGCCATCGAATTGGCGGTGGAAAAACGCACGAAACGCTGGGGGTCAAAGGTGCCGAAGTCGCGCCCCGGCGTCACGGCCACATGGGCCCGGCGCATGACTTCATACGCAAAATCCCAGCTGCCCTGCACGCCGAGTTTTTCACAGGCGCGAGTGCAATCGGCCCAGGCATAAAAGGCGCCGTCGGGCATCACGGGCACGGCCAGGCCCAGGGCCTGCAGTTCGGGGATGAAGTAGTCGCGGCGGGCCTTGAACTCGGCACGGCGGCGTTCGTATTCGGCGATGCTCTCGGCCTCGAAGCAGGCCATGGCCGCCAGTTGCGACACGGTGCTGGCGCAGATGAACAGGTTCTGCGCCAGGCGCTCGACCACGGGCACCATGGCATCGGGCACCACCATCCACCCGAGGCGCCAGCCCGTCATGTTGAAGTACTTGCTGAAGCTGTTGATGCTGATGACGCTGTCGTCGATGGCCAGCGCCGTCTGGCCGAAGGCGTCGTCGTACGACAGGCCCAGGTAGATCTCGTCGATCATCGTCACGCCGCCGCGCTCCTGCACCACGCCGTGGATGCGGCGCAGCTCGTCGGGTGCAATGGATGTGCCCGTGGGGTTGGAGGGCGAGGCCAACAGGACACCGCGCGTCTTGCTGTTCCAGGCCGCTTGCACCTTCTCGGCGCTCAGCTGGTAGCGTTCGGCGGCGGTGGTGGGGACCAGCACGGCATTGCCTTCGGCGGCGCTCACGAAATGCCGGTTGCAGGGGTAGCTGGGGTCGGGCATCAGCACCTCGTCACCGGCCTCGATCAGTGCCAGGCAGGCCAGGTGCAGCGCCGCCGAGGCGCCCGCCGTGACCACGATGCGGCGGGCCGGCACGTGGACGCCGAAGCGCTGCTGGTACCAGCCGCTGATGCGCTCGCGCAGGGGCTCGTAGCCCAGCGACTGTGTGTACTGCGTGGCGCCGTCGTGCACGGCGCGTGCGGCGGCTTCCTGCACCAGCGGGGGCGCCGTGAAATCGGGCTCGCCAATGTTCAGGAAGATCATGGGCTGGCTGCTGCCCGCCACCTCGCGGGCCATGGCCTGTGCGGCCTTGGCCACTTCCATCACATAAAACGGATCAATGCGCTCGGCGCGCCTGGAAAACTTCATGGGGAGAGGTCCTGCCCGCGCGGGGCGGGGTGGCGAAAGAATGCGGGCCGCAGGCGGCCCCTGGGCTGCCGGTTCAGGCGCTGGCGCTGGTGCCGGCGGCTGCGGGTGCTGCGCCCTTGTCGGCCGCCACCTCGGCTGCGCGCAGGCGGGGTGCCAGGCCGTTGAGCACGGCATTCACATACTTGTGGCCATCGGTGCCGCCAAATTCCTTGGCCAGCTCGATGCACTCGTTGAGCACCACGCGCCACGGCACATCCAGGCAGTGCTGGAACTCGTACACGCCGATCCACATGGCGGCGCGCTCGATGGGCGAGATCTCGGCCATCTTGCGGTCGAGCAGCGGCGTGATCAGGGCATCAAGTTCTGCGGCGGCGTCGATGCAGCCGTGCAGCACGGCGTTGTAGTGCGCGGCATCGGCCTTGTGAAAGCCGGCCAGGTCGCGCGTGAACGAATCAATGGCCTCGGCCTCGTTGCGCCCCACGAGATGCTGGTACAGCGCCTGCAGCACAAACTCGCGGGCGCGGCTGCGGTTGGATTTGGAGGCCGCCTTGCGCACACCATTGCTTTTCAGCCCGGTGCGGGCCTGCTTCGGGGGGCTTGCAGACGGGGGCGCGGCGGGGGTGGTGGGATCGCTCATGACAGTTCTTCCAGCAGATTGGCCATTTCCACCGCCACGCGAGCGGCATCGCGGCCCTTGTCGGTCTGGCGGGCAATCGCCTGCTCCAGGTTCTCGGTGGTGATGATGGCGTTGGCAATGGGCAGCTGGTAGTCGAGCGACAGCCGGGTCACGCCCGCGCCGGACTCGTTGGCCACCAGCTCGAAGTGGTAGGTTTCGCCGCGGATGATGCAGCCCAGGGCGATCAGTGCATCGAAGCGGTCGCTTTCGGCCATGGCCTGCAGCGCCACGGGCACTTCCAGGGCGCCCGGCACCAGCACATGCTGGATGTGCTTTTCGGGCACGCCCAGGGCCAGCAGCTCGTCGAGGCAGGCCTTGGCCAGCGCGTTGGTGATGCCTTCGTTGAAGCGGGCCTGGACGATGCCGATGTGCAGTTTCTTGCCATCGAGCTTGTCCGCTGTTCCTTTGTCTGCGCCAAACATGGTTTATTCCTTCGGGATGTAGCCGGTGATTTCGAGTCCGTAGCCGGCCATGCTGGGCATGCGCCGCGGCTGGCCCATGAGCTGCATCTTGTGCACGCCCACTTCGCGCAGGATCTGGGCGCCCACGCCGTAGGTGCGCAGGTCCATGCGGCCGCGCTCGGGGGCCTGCGAGGCACGTGCCGTGCCTTCGAACTGCTCGAGCAACTGCGCGGCGCTTTCGCCGCAATTGAGCAGCACGGCCACGCCCTGGCCCTGGCTGGAGATGTAGTGCAAGCTGGTGTCCAGGCCCCACGAGTGCATGGAGCGGTTCACCTCCAGTGCATCGAGCACCGACAGTGGCTCGTGCACGCGCACGGGCACCTCGTCGTCGGCGCTCCACTCGCCCTTGACCAGGGCCAGGTGCACGGCCCGGCTGGGCTTGTCGCGGTAGGCGTGGGCGGTGAACTCGCCGTAGGCCGTCTGCAGGGTGCGCTGGCCTATCTTCTCGATCAGCGATTCATTGCGGCTGCGGTGCTCGATCAGGTCGGCGATGGTGCCGATCTTGATGCCGTGTTCGGCGGCAAAGATCTGCAGGTCGGGCAGGCGCGCCATGGTGCCGTCGTCCTTCATGATCTCGCAGATCACGGCGGCGGGGCTGCAGCCGGCCATGGTCGAGAGGTCACAGCCAGCCTCGGTGTGGCCCGCGCGCATGAGCACGCCGCCGTCCACCGCCTGCAGCGGGAAGACATGGCCGGGCTGCACCAGGTCGGCGGCCTGGCTGCCTTTGGCCACGGCCACCTGGATGGTGCGCGCGCGGTCGGCGGCCGAGATGCCGGTGGTCACGCCCTCGGCGGCCTCGATCGAGACCGTGAAGGCCGTGCTGTACACGGTGCCATTGCGCGTGGCCATGGGCGGCAGCTTGAGGTGCTCGCAGCGTTCGCGGGTGAGCGTCAGGCAGATCAGGCCGCGGCCGAAGCGCGCCATGAAATTGATGGCTTCGGGCGTGACATGGTCGGCGGCCAGGACCAGGTCGCCTTCGTTTTCACGGTCTTCTTCGTCCACCAGGATGACCATGCGCCCGGCGCGCATCTCGGCCACGATGTCTTGCACTGGCGAGATGTGTGCGGGGATGAGGGGGGTGTTCATTGGGAGGGCTTTCGTTGGGGGCCGCGGTGAGCGGTCGGGCGGCAGCGCAGGTTCCCGAAGCCAGACGGCTGTGCGGGCCCGCCAGGCCCGCTCCAAAGAACATGCGATGCGGCGCCGCCGCACGGTGCAGAGGCCGGCGTGGTGCGCAGAACTCCGAAGCTGGCGATTTTAGTTCAGTCCGGGCCGGCCTGCAGTTCGATATCGCTCACGGGATAAGCCACACAGGGCAGCACGCAGCCTTCGGCCATTTCTTCGGACGACAGCCCCGGCCACTTCACCTCGTAGCGCACGCTGCCCTGGCGCAGCTGCCCCAGGCAGGTGCGGCAGGTGCCGTTGCGGCAGGAGCTGGGCCAGTCGATGCCGCCCTGTTCGAGCGAGATCAGCAGCGGCTGGTCGGGCCAGGCATCGCATTGCTGGTCGCCGGGTGCGACGCGGGCCGTGAAAAAGGGGGCTGTCATGGGGGAAAGAAAAGAATCGCTCATGGTTCCGTGGCAGGTCAGTGGCTGGGGGCGGTGCGTTGCCATACCAGCAGCAGGTTGTTGGCGGGCAGTGCGTGGCGTGCGGCCAGGTAAAGGCCGGCCTGCTGCGCTTCGCGGGCCACGTCGCCGAGGGCGCGGATGCCCCAGGCCGGGTTCTGTGCGCGCAGGCTGGCATCGAACGCCAGGTTGCCGGGGGCGGTGGGTACGCCGTCTTCGAGATAGGGGCCGTAGGTGACGAGCTGCCCAGTGGGCGCCAGGTGGCGTGCGGCACCCTGCATCAGGCCGGCGCAGCACGCCCAGGGCGCGATGTGCAGCATGTTGGCGCAGTAGATCAGATCGAACGGCGCGGCAAAGGCGGGGCCGGCGCCGGGCCAGGCATCGGACAGCACATTGAGCAGCAGTGGTGCCCGCACGTTCGGGGCGTTGGCGCTCCAGGCGGCTATCGAGGCGAAACCCTGGGGCGTGGCATCCGTGGGCTGCCAGGTCCAGCCGGGCAAGGCTGCGCCAAAACAGGCCGCGTGCTGGCCGGTGCCGCTGGCAATCTCCAGCGCGGCGCCCTGCTGGGGCAGCAGGGCCTGCAGCACCGTCAGGATGGGGCCGCTGTTGCGCTCGGCGGCAGGGCTGTGTGCACGGGCATCGGTGGGCATGATTGGGATCCAAGGAGGCTGCAGCGCTTGTCCAACAAGCGGTCAGAGCTATTGAAACAGGAGCGTGAATGGTGATGGAAAGTGCACGCGGGGATTGCTTAAAAAACGGGCGGTGTGATGGATTTCTTTACGAATCAAGGACTTGGCGTCGCCATACAGGACTTGTCAAAAGTTATCCACACCATTGTCCAGTGCGGGCTGGGATAAACCGGCATTGCTGCGGCCGGTGCTGCCTAAAAAACAGGCAACGCAGGAGATTGCTTTACAAATCAAGCACTTGGCGCTGCCATACAGGGCTTGTCCACACTTATCCACATGATTGTCCAGCGCGGGCAGGGATAACCGGCGCGGCCTGCAGGCGGCTCAGGCGGTGACCTGCACGCCTTTCCAGAACGCCACGCGGCCGCGGATTTCTTCGGCCTCGGGTTTGGGGTCGGCATAGAACCAGGCCGCGTCGGTGTTCATCTCGCCATCGACCAGCAGCGACAGGTAGCTGGCCTGCCCTTTCCAGGCGCAGGTGGTCTTGTGGTTGCTGAACGTGAAGTACTCGCGCTTGAGCGCGCTTTCGGGAAAGTAGTGGTTGCCTTCCACCACCACGGTGTCATCGCTCTCGGCAACGATCACGCCGTTCCAGCTGGCTTTCATGGGGAATCCTTCTTTCAGTAAAAAATGGGCTACTGCGCCTATGGAATCAGCTATGAATTCAATGGCTTGACCTGCGCCACTGGAGCATTTTCGCGCGTCAGTCAAACAGCGCGTCAAAGCCCGCTTCGGGGGTGAAGCGGCGCTCGCGGTAGTGCAGCCGCGTGGGGCCGGGCAGGGCGCGCTCGCGCACCGGGTGCATGGCATCGCCGGGGTAGCAGAGCACGCGCACGCCGTCGTGGTCAAACGGCTCGGGCAGGATGAGCGGCGGGCGCTGGCTGCGTGCGGCGCTCAGCACGCTGGCCACGCTGGCGTGGCGCGCCAGATGGGCCAGGCTCATGATCTGCGGCGGGGCCAGGTCGATGGCGCCGTCGCGGTATTGCTCCAGCGCCTTGCGCGGTGCCAGCCACACGCTGTCGGTGGTTTCCTCGTCATCGTGCCGTGCAGTCTGGCCGGCGGGCGCCTGGGCGACAAAAAAACGGGTGTCAAAGCGGCGCGTGCCCATGGTGGGTGCCAGCGGCGTGATCCAGCGCGACCAGGGCGCGAGATGGCGCGTCTGCAGGCGCAGCCGCAGTGCGGCCAGCACCTGGGCAAAAGGCTGGCCCGCGCGCAGCAGCGCACGCGCCTGGTCGGCATCCAGGGGGGCTCCGGCATCCAGCGGCTCGGCCAGCAGCAGGCCACATTCCTCCAGCGCCTCGCGCAGCGCGGCCACGTACAGGCCGGCGGCGATGGGGCCGTCGGTGTCGGGTTCGTTCAGACTGGCATGCAAGGTGGCGTGCGGCTGGTCGAGGTGGGTGGCTGCATCGAGGGTGGAGTCCTCGGCATCCAGCTTGCCTCCAGGAAACACATAGATCCCCGCCATGTTCGATGCCTTGGCGTGGCGGCGCAGCAGCAGCACTTCGGGGCCGGTGTCGGCCTCGCGCAGCAGCACCACGGTGGCGGCGGCGCGGGGAGTTTCGGAATCAACGGATGCGGCAGGCTGCATGGGGGCTTTCAGTGGACCTGGCAGTCACGGGCCGGACTGGCGGGCGGGGCGTTGTGGCGTAGAGTGCAACCCTATTTTGCACATTCACAGCACAGAGGAGTCATTGCAGCATGGCGATCGAATTCAAGGGCCGCGTGGCTATCGTGACGGGCGCAGGCGGTGGCCTGGGCCGCCAGCATGCGCTGGAACTGGCGGCGCGCGGCGCCAAGGTGCTGGTCAACGACCTGGGCAGCGGCGTGCACGGCGAGGGCGGCTCGGTCAGTCCGGCCCAGGCGGTGGTCGATGAAATCCGCGCCGCCGGCGGCGAGGCGCTGGCCAATGGTGCCTCGGTCACCGACTTTGCCGCCGTGCAGGCCATGGTGCAGCAGGCCATCGACGCCTGGGGCCGGGTGGACATTCTGGTGAACAACGCCGGCATCCTGCGCGACAAGAGCTTTGCCAAGATGGACATGGCGGACTTCCGCCTGGTGATGGATGTGCACCTGATGGGCGCCGCCCATTGCTGCAAGGCAGTGTGGCCGCACATGGTGGCGCAGGGCTATGGCCGCATCGTCATGACCACCTCGTCCACGGGCCTGTATGGCAACTTCGGCCAGGCCAACTACGGCGCGGCCAAGCTGGCGCAGGTGGGCCTGATGCAGACGCTGGCCATCGAGGGGGCCAAGCACCACATCCATGTCAACGCCCTGGCACCCACGGCCGCCACCCGCATGACCGAGGGCCTGATGCCCGAAGAGGTGCTGGCCGTGCTCAAGCCCGAGGCCGTGGTGCCCGCCATGCTGGTGCTGGCGCATGAATCGGCGCCCACGCGCACCATCCTGTGCGCGGGCGCGGGCACCTTCGAGGCGGCGCACATCACGCTCACGCAGGGCATCCACTTGGGGCTGGGCGCCGATGTGCCCGAGCAACTGGCCGCGCGCCTGGCCGAGGCGACCGACCGCACCGGCGAGCAGATACCACAAAGCGGCGCCGCCCAGGGCAGCAACGAAGTGGGCAAGGCCCTGGCCGCAAGGGCTTGATCGGGCGGCAGGCGGTCGGCGCGGCGCCGTGCTAAGTTCCGGGCCGACCCCGAAAATCGGTAACCAAGATATGAGCACCTTGCAGCAACACATCACCGCCTGTCCCCCCGAGGCCCTGGCCGGCATCCGCCGTGGCATCGAAAAAGAGGGTCTGCGCGTGCTGCCCACGGGTGAGCTGGCCCTCACGCCGCACCCGGCGGCGCTGGGCTCGGCGCTCACCCACCCCCACATCACCACCGACTACAGCGAGTCGCAGATCGAGCTGGTCACGGGCGCCCACCGGGGCGTGCAGCAGTGCCTGGATGAACTCACCGAGATCCACCAGTTCGCCCTGCGCGTGCTGCACGAGCAGGGCGACGAGATGCTGTGGGCGTCGAGCATGCCCTGCCGCCTGCCCACCGACGAGACCATTCCGCTGGCGCGCTATGGCAGCTCCAACGTGGGGCGCGCCAAAAGCGTGTACCGCATGGGCCTGGGCCACCGCTATGGCCGGCGCATGCAGACCATTTGCGGCATCCACTACAACTGGTCGATGCCCGGTGTGACGAGCGAACAGTATTTCGCGCTGATCCGCAATTTCCGCCGCCATGCCTTCGTGCTGCTGTACCTGTTTGGCGCCTCGCCCGCGCTGTGCCCCTGCTTTGCGCAGGGGCGCCCGCACGCCATGCAGCGCCTGAGCGAACAGGCGCTGTACCTGCCGCACGCCACCTCGCTGCGCATGGGCCGCCTGGGCTACCAGAGCGACGCGCAGGCCACGCTGGCCGTGAGCTACAACGGCCTCCGTGGCTATGCCGACTCGCTGCACGAGGCGCTGACCAAGCCTTACCCCGCCTACGAGGCCGTGGGCATCGTCAACCCGGGGGGCGACTACAACCAGCTGGGCACCAGCCTGCTGCAGATCGAAAACGAGTTCTACGGCACCATCCGCCCCAAGCGCGTGATCCAGCCCGGCGAGCGCCCGCTGCATGCGCTGCGCGAGCGCGGCGTCGAATATGTCGAGGTGCGCCTGATGGACCTGGACCCGTTCGTGCCGGTGGGCATCACGGCCGAAACCATGCGGCTGCTCGATGTGTTCCTGCTGCACTGCCTGCTGTCCGACAGCCCGCCCGACACGCCGCAAGAGATCACCGAGCTCAAGCACAACCAGCACCTCACGGCCGCGCGCGGCCGCGAACCGGGCCTGTGCCTGGTGCGCAACGGGCGCAGCGTGCCGCTGGTGGACTGGGCCGCCCAGGTGCTGCAAGAGTGCGCGCCGCTGGCCGCCGCGCTGGATGCCACGCACCACAGCAGCGACTACAGCGCCGCGCTGGCCAGCGCCCGCGCCACCTTGGCTCATCCGGAGCAGACACCCTCGGCCCGCGTGCTCGAACGCATGGCGCAAGCGCACGGCAACAGCTTCACCGGCTTCAGCACCCAGCAGTCCGTCCTGGCGCGCGATGCGCTGCTGGCCTTGCCCTGGAGCGCTGCCCAGCAGGCACGTTTTGCCGCACTGGCCGACGAATCCATGGCGGCACAAAAGGCCATCGAGGCAGCCGACACGCTGCCGTTTGAAGAATGGCGCCAGCACTACATGGCGGCGCAGGGGCTGGGCTGATCTGCCGGTCGAACCCTCGCTCTGTTCATTGGGGGGCTACCAGGAATACCGGATTCGCGAGATGCCGCAGGCTTCCTGTACTTTTTTTCGCGTGGGCTTGGTTCTTCGATCGGTTCAGAACATGCCGGGCCCAGGGTGCATGGCTTCAGGCATGGGTCATGTACGAAACAGGGCGCTCTTGGGCATCCCCTCTGATTTTTGTGGGCCAGGCCATGGCCTGGCGCTGCCGCCACTACAGGCGGGCAGCTTGCGACCCATACCAGCCCTAAATTTTCCAGAGGAGCAGACCGACATCGAAATGCTCCATTTAGTTGCGAGGTAGTTGCTGCCCCGTGACGCTATCTCGAATCTGAGGGGCACCTGGGCCGCCAGTGGTGAAAGTCCGACCATCCGGCGAGATCGCGACGTCGCAACCCAAGTCTCGCACGGTCGTTGTCGTGCCGCTATCAAGATCAGTTACGAACATTAGAAAAGCTGGCGCGAGTGTTCCTATGCAATCCGGGCACATCATCAGGTTTGCCGATGATGCGAGATAACGCCCGTCCGCGGAAAATGCTACCTGCGATCCGCAATGAGGAGGAATGGTCCGAGCAGCTTTGGCAAACTTGGATTCAGATCCACCGATAAGAGGTGGCGCGCCTAGAGTCGGAGCCCCGACAATCTGAAAACCTCGAATTGTGCCAAGCAGCCACAGCAGTAGTCCGCCACCTTGTGCTTTATCAAATGTCCCGGCCGCACTGGTTGCGGCAGCAACTGGTAAATCGGATTTCTCGAAGCCCCCCGCCAGACTACGCTGCCAGAGTCGCAAATCGTATCCGCCCGCCGTGCTCGCAAATATTCCGCCTTGTCGCTGGAAAGCCAGGCCGGTAACCGGTGCTTCATGTACTTTTGAGCTGTACAACAGAACGAGTTTTGTTGCATCAAATATCGCAATCTCTCCAGTGGAAAGCCCCACGACCAAAACCGATCCGTCTGGAGACATAGCAGTGGCCGTAGCCTTGGCGCCAAGTGGTAACTGGACCCTGCTTGCCTGTCCGGTATTCTTCATGGGCCGCAAGAGCAAATCCGGCCCGGCGCTGATAAGCACTTGTCCATCAGAAGAAAAGATGAGATCGACAATTTGCCCCCCGGCCGGCGAATGGTATTTCTCCATACCTGAGGCGACGTCCCACACAACAACATTGCCCGAAATGGCACCCACTGCCAGTAGGCTTCCGTCCGGCGAGAACGTGAGTGGTATTGGGCGATAGACCGACGCAATCACATCAAGGTAGCTCCGTCGAATAGGTGTCTTATCAACTTCCCGGGTCAAAAGTCGCCTGAATAACAACGGTTGCGCGTCGAACAAGGCTACCTCTCCTTCGTTCGTGGCGGCAGCGATAGTCCGGCCGTCGGGCGAGAACGCTGTCGAAACGACGTATCCCAAAGGTTGATCGCGCCCTGGAGTAGAAGCGCAACCAGACAGCAACACTGCGAGGAGCAATCCCGTCAGTGCCCGACTAATCATTTTCAGCATGGGTGGCATCATCACGCCTCCTCAAGATCACGATCTCGACAGATTAACCCTTTAGCCATTCGCCATGGCTGCTTTCGGCACAACTGGCCAATGACCGGTAGTGACCGACAGCAGCCGGCCAGATACAGCCCCGTTGATCGTGCGATGACCAATGAAGCGGCCACATGGAAGCAACGGTCTGGCTGCGAGCCATCAGACCCGCTGGACATCCCCATGGGTATCGGGAGCTTGTTGTTGTGAAAAAATGATAGCTGCTTGCGCTTATTCAGAAAGCGCTGCAGGCCTATTTCATGCGAAATTTACAGGATCAATCTGCAGCAGCGCCTCTTGCCTCCAGTATTCGGCCGCATCGAGGTAGCCCTCCCACACGCAGCCATTGCAGCCGCGTCCGCAGCAGGTGGTGGGCTCGGTCGGAGGCTCGCGCAGCGCCAGGCCCTGGGCACGGGCCTGCTGCTGCAGCACTTCGAACATGGCGCGGGCCGAGGGGGCGTCGGTGGCGCGGGCGGGTTCCAGCATCCGCAGGGCCGCCGTCACTGCCGGTCGCGTGCCTTGGCCGCCGCTGCGCGGCGCATGGCATAGCGCACCAGGAACGCGCCGCCCAGCACCAGCGCAAACCAGCCCACCAGTGCCGACTGCGCCATGATGTCCTGCACGCCGGGCGACCGCGCCACATAGGGCGCGATCAGCACCACCAGGCCGATCAGTGCGCAAGTGACCCCCTTGAACAAAAGCTCTTTGTCTGCCTTGTCGGCGGGGCTGGCGGGGCGGCGGGATGGTGCGGGCATGGCAGGCGTGGAACGTGAGGAGACGGGACGCGATTATCCTTGCCTCCCTCAGCCCGCACCCAAACTACAAGAAAGTACCCCCTCGCATGGCCATCCAGTGGTTCCCCGGTCACATGCACCTGACCCGAAAAGCCATCACCGAACGCATCAAGGACATTGATGTGGTGATCGAGGTGCTGGACGCGCGCCTGCCCGGCTCCAGCGCCAACCCGCTGCTGGCCGAACTCACGGGCCACAAACCCACGCTCAAGGTGCTCAACAAGCAGGACGTGGCCGACCCCGAGCGCACCGCGCTGTGGCTGGACTGGTACAACGCGCTGCCCGACACGCGCGCCGTGCCGCTTGATGCATCCGACCCGGCGCCCGCGCGCAAGCTCATCGACGCCTGCCACCTGCTGGCCCCCGGCCGGGGCGGCATGGCCAAGCCCATGCGTGTGCTGATCTGCGGCGTGCCCAACGTGGGCAAGTCCACGCTCATCAACACACTCACCAGCAAGCGCCAGGCCAAGACCGGCGACGAGGCCGGCATCACCAAGCTGGAGCAGCGCATCACGCTGGCCGACGATTTCTACCTTTGGGACACGCCCGGCATGCTCTGGCCGCGCATCAGCGTGGTCGAGAGCGGCTACAACCTGGCCGCCAGCGGCGCCGTTGGCCGCAATGCCTACGACGAGGAACTGGTGGCGCTGGAGCTGCTGCGCCGCCTGCAGAAAAACTATGCCCCGCTGCTGGAGGTCCGCTACAGGCTGGGCCTGCCTGCGGGCGTGGTGGCCGGGATGCACGACGAGGAACTGCTCGAAGCCATTGGCAGAAAACGCGGCGCCATGCTGGGCGGCGGGCGCGTCAACCTGCAAAAAACCGCCGAGATCGTGATGACGGACTTTCGCACCGCCATTCTGGGGCGCATCACGCTGGAAACGCCGGCCGAATTCGAGGCCTGGCGGGCCGCCGCCGCCCTGTTGGAGGCCGAGCGCGAGGCCAGGAAGCAGGCACGGGAAAACCGCAAGAAAAAGGGCAGCGGCACCCGCCAGCCCTGATCAGCCGCCCGCCTGCGGTCGCCTATTTGTTCTTGTCCTTGCCGCGGGGAATGACCGCCGTGACCGGCGGCATGGGGCGGTCGGAACCGTGGCCCTCCTTGGGGGGCGATGTGTCTTTCTTCGGCTTTTTTGCCATCTTGTTGTTGTGCATTTGTCCTTTGGCCATGAATCCTCCTGGGCGGGTCTCGGGATGGGACCACTCGGGGTGATGGTACGTCACAAAACGGCAGGGCCTGCCTGTGCCGGGGCGGCCGCTGGTGGGCCTTGGGAGTGGGACTCGGTGCGGTTCACGCGCCGGTCGTGACGGTGCGGCGCCCGCTCAGAACGACGAGCCGGGCTGGGCCAGAAACGCCAGCTCGCCGGGCGTGGATACGCGCCCCAGCGCGGCGTTGCGGTGCGGGTAGCGGCCAAAGCGCGCAATGATGTCGCGGTGCGCCACTTCGAAGCGCAGGTTGGACTCCAGCCCTGGCTGGTTAAACAGCACCATGGCCTGGGCGTGGATGGCGCTGGATTCGCTGTGCATGTAGGGCAGGTAGGCAAAGGCGCGCTGCGCCGGCGGCAGGGCTGCATCATGGCCGCCGGCCACCAGCTCCTGGGCCAGCACCAGGGCCTGGGCATCCTGTGCAAACGCCAGCGGCGTGCCGCGATGGATGTTGCGCGAGAACTGGTCGAGCACCACGATCTCGGCCAGGCGGCCTTGCGGCGTGGCGCGCCACCGCCACAGCTCACAGCGCTGCGCCGCCTCCCAGGTGGGGCCGAAGCGCACGCGGATCATGGCGTCGATGGCGTCTTCCTGGGCAAAGTGCTGCGCCGGCGAGAGTTCTTCGAACCAGAAATGGAGGATGTCTTCGGCTTGCATGGGGCAGGAGTTCAAATGGGCTTGTAACGCTGGATGATAAAGCGCTACGTGCTCTTAAAGATGTAGCGATAGATTGAGGGCGCTCCAGGCCGGCCTGCGCAGCCAGGCTAGCGTGCGCCGCTTGACGGCTCCCACGGCAGGCGTGCCAGCAGGCGTTGCCAGTCGGTGGTGGGAGAGTCATCGCAGTGCGCTGGCTCCGCAGGGGTGGCATCCCAGGCTGCGCCGGGCTGGTTTCCTGCGGGCCATTGCAGGCCGCTGTCCAACGCCAGGGCCACGCCCGTCACCGGGTGGGGCACCGTGAGCTGCCAGGCATGCAGCCACAGCCTTTGTTGGCCCAGCCGCTCGGCCCACCAGCGGTTGAGCGGGCCCTTGCCGTGGGTGGCATCGCCGATGATCGGGTGCGCCAGGTGCTTGAGGTGGCGGCGGATCTGGTGGCGCCTGCCGGTGGTGGGCACCGCCTCCACCAGCGAGGCGCGGGTGCTGGCAAAGCGTGCGTCGCTGGCCTCGGGCAGCGTGAGCTGCGCCAGGCGGCGAAAACGGGTGTGTGCGTCCTGCACGGCGGCATCCGAAGGGGCGTCGTCGGGCTTGAGCGCATGGTCCACCTCGATGGCGTCAGGTGCCCAGCCGCGCACCAGGGCCAGGTAGCGCTTGGTGGTGGCACCGTGCTCGAAGGCCTGCGACAGCGCGCGGGCCGCATCGCTGTGCAGCGCCATCACCAGCACGCCGCAGGTGCCCTTGTCGAGCCGGTGCACGGGGTACACATGCTGGCCCAGCTGGTCGCGCAGGGTCTGCATCACAAAGCGTGTCTCGCCCGCGTCCAGCCCCGTGCGGTGCACCAGCCAGCCCGCGGGCTTGTAGACGGCCACCAGGTGCGCGTCGCGCCAGAGAATGTGCAAGAGGGGCGTCATGGGGATTGTCATGGTGGCAAGGCTGTGGCTGGGCATTGTGCTGCCTGCGTGGCGTGCATTCGGGTCATGGCGCTTTCGCCATGCACGCACGCGACAATCGCAGGCACCATGAAAACCATTCTCCCTCTGCAACTGCTGGTTGCCCCCGACAAGAACGACCCCGCTCCCCTGGTCCTGTACCACGGCCGCAATTGCCCCGATGGCTTTGGCGCCGCACTGGCCGCATGGCTGTACTACGGCGACAGCGCTGAATACCTGGGGCTGGACCATGGCGACGTGAAGACGGTGGACGACCTGCCCGCCGTGGCCGGCCGCGCCGTGTACATCCTCGATTTTTCGTTCGCGGCCGACATCCTGCAGGCCATCGAAGAGCGTGCCGCCAAGCTGGTGATGCTGGACCACCACAAAAGCGCCGCCGAAAAACTCACCGGCTTTGCCTGCCGCTGCGGCGTGGTGCACTTTGACATGCACAAGTCGGGCGCGCGCCTGGCGTGGGAGTTCTTCCACCCCGGCCAGCCCGTGCCGGAGCTGCTGAAATACATCGAGGACCGCGACATCTGGAAATGGGAGTTCCCCGAAAGCGCGGCCTTTCTGTCGGCCCTCGACATGGAGCCCCAGAGCTTTGCGCGCTGGCGCGAGATTGCTGCCTTCACCCCCGACCAGGTCGCGGCCTTCATGGCGCGGGGCGCGGCCATGGATGAAAAATACCGCAAGCTCGCCGCTGACCTGGCCGAGGGCGCGCAGTCCCTGGTGTTCAACGGCATCGAGGGCCTGATGGTCAACGCGCCCGGCATGTTCCACAGCCTGGTGGGCGACATGCTGTCGGCCAAGACGGGTACCTTTGCGCTGATGTGGAGCGCGGGCGCCAAGGGCGTGAAGGTGGGGTTGCGTGCGCAGCGCAATTTCGACTGCATTGCGCTGGCCGAAAGCATGGGCGGCGGCGGCCATGCGCAGGCCTGCGGCTTCAAGATGGGGGCCGAGCGGCTCACCGAACTGCTCAGCGGCGTTTTCAATGCCCGGCCTGCCGCCTGAAACCCGCCTGCACTCAGCGCTGGTGCCGGTGGCGATAGGCCCACGGCGCCAGCGGGCGCGGCTGTGCCCACAGGCCCTTGCGGCTGGCGCGGGCCTGCTGCTGCAATGGCGCCAGGTGCGGGTGCTGGTCGGCATAGGGCGTGTACACCCACGCCAGGCCTGCGCTGACCTGCGCCGCTGCCACATCGGTGGTGCCGCAGCGCACGTTGGCCACGGTGCGGCCATAGGCATCGTGTGACAGGGCGTGCAGCGTGGCGCGCTGCCGAAAGCAGATCTGCGCCAGGTGCTGCCGTGACTTCTGGCCAAAGGCCTGCTTGCGCTCGGGGGCGTCGATGGCCGCGATGCGCACTTTCACCTGCTGGTAGGCGCCGGGTGTGCCGCAGCGGGCGGTGAGGGTATCGCCGTCGCTGATGGCGACGACCAGGCAGAGCAGGACAGAAACGGGCACGGGTACTGGGGATGGAGCAAATCAGGCCCATGGCGATGGGCGCGTGGCGGCCGGCGCAGGCAGTGCGCGCAGCGAGCAGGCGACTATAAACCCGTCGTACTGCCCCGTGGTGATGCCGCAGGCGGGGCCCTCCGGTGCCGGGAGCGCCATGCCAGCGCGCTTCCCGCCGCCAGGCCCACGGCGTCGGCCAGCCAGTCGCCCCATTCGCCATAGCGCCAGCCGGTGGCGGCCTGCGCCAGTTCGATGGCGCCGCCAAAAGCCAGCAAGCCCACGGCCAGGCGCCAGGGCCGGCGCGGATAGGCCAGCAGGCCCAGTGCGGCCAGCGCGGTAAATGCCAGGGCGTGCTGGGCCTTGTCCCACACGCTGAAGACCGGTGGCGGCAGGTAGGCAACGGGCATCAGCGACAGTACCGCAACGCACAGCGCCAGAGCCCAGAACCCCACCACCAGCCCCCGGTGCAGCCAGTGCGGTGCGTGTGCGAGGTGGCGTGCGACGGCCCTCATGCGGCACCGCCTTGCGCGGCGGGCAGGTTTTTTTCCAGCAGCCGCACCAGCGTGTGCAGCAGCCGGTTGACGGGCGTGGCAATGCCCAGCGCCTCGCCCCGGTGCACGATGAAGCCGTTGAGGTGGTCGATCTCGCTGCGCTTGCCGCGCGCCAGGTCCTGCGCGGTGGAGGACATCTGCGCGGGCATGGTGGCTGCGAGACGCAGTACGGCATCCAGGGTGTCTGCAGGCAGTGCGATGCCGCTGGCCTGCGCCACCTGGCGGCATTCGTCCACGATGTCCTGCATCGCCTGGGGCACGGCCAGGCCGGGGCTGTTCATGATCTCGCCATAGGGCAGCCGGGTGATGGCCGACAAGGCGTTGTAGGCGCAGTTGAGCACCAGCTTGGCCCACAGTGCGCCGGCCACGTCGTCGGAAATCTGCACCGGCACACCCGCTGCCCCCAGGGTGGTGGCGATGTCCGCGCTGGTGGGCGAGGGGGCAATGACCAGCTCGCCGCGCCCATGGTGGCGCACATGGCCGGGGCCGGCCATTTCGGTGGCCACGTACACCACGGCCGGGATGACGGGGCGCCCGATCACGGCCTGCAGGCGCTCGGCGTTGTCCACGCCGTTTTGCAGGCTGAGCACCACCGCGCCCTCGGCCAGGTGCGGGGCCAGCGCGCGGCCCGCGCTTTCGGTGTCGGTGGACTTGACGCACACCAGCACCCACTGCGCGCCGCGCACGGCGCTGGCATCGGTGCCGGCCGCCACGCGCACCCGCTGCGCAAAGGCCTGCGTTTCGAGCAGCAGGCCCTGGGCGTTCACGGCCTCGGCGTGGTGCGCGCGGGCAATCAAGGTGACCTCATGGCCTGCGCGCGCCAGCATGCCACCGTAGTAGCAGCCCACGGCGCCCGCGCCCATTACCGCAATCTTCATGGAACCCCCTCTGTCTGAGGCCCGGCGGGCGCTGGTGGCGGCATCTTGCGACGCTGCACCAGCCCGCCCGGGCAAAATCGCCATTGTGCGATGCCATTGGCCCGGGCCCCGTTGCGGGGAACCAGAGCCCCGCTTTGCTGTCTGAACAGGCTTTGCGCAGCGGGGTGGCATGATTCATGGTTCCGCGATGCCCGAGACAATTTTCATCCCGAGGAGTGCCCGGTTTTGAGTCTGCCCTGGATGCCCCAACGCACCCTTTTTCACACTGCCGCCCATGTGCCCTTGGCGCGCTGGAGCCAGATGATTGCTCTGTGCCTTGTGGTCCTGTCGGCCCTGCTGGCCGGGTGCGCCGCACCGTCCAAGGTGTTCTCGCCGCAGGAAAGCTTTGATTCGGTGGCCACCTATTCGCGCCTGTTCGACGCCTCGCCCGCGCAGACCTGCGAGGCCGCCCGGCGCGCCCTGCTGAGCCAGGGCTACATCATCAACACCCATGTGGCCGAGATGGTGGAAGGCAAGAAGAACTTTCAGCCCGAGGCCGACGCCCACCTGCAGATGATGATCCGTGTGGTGTGCGTTCCAGAAAGCGCCCAGGGCAAGGTCAGCCTGGGGTTTGTGACCGCCGTGCAGGAGCAGTACACCCTCAAGAAGAGCAACAACTCTGCCAGCCTGGGCGTGGGGGGCGTGGGCTCGGTGTCGCTGCCGCTGCTGTCCAGCGACGAAGCCTTGGTCAAGGTGGGCAGTGAAACCATTGCCTCGGACACCTTCTACGACAGCTTTTTCGACCTCATCAAGCGCTACCTGGTCCTGGGCGAGCCCGCGATGGAATAGCGCGGCAAGGCCATATTGTTTTGATGGTGCGCTGCACCACCCGCGACCCATGAAACGGGCATGGCCCAGGCCAGGGCAGCCAAGCAAGGGCCGCCAAGCCGCTGCTGCGGCGCTTCGCTTGCGTGCGAGGGCCGCGTCCCCCTGCCCGCATTGCGCCGCAGTGCGAGAGCGGGGGAAGCGGCAAAGCCGCGCAGGGGGTGTATCACGTCAATCCGCCCAGGTTCCCGGCGCCAGCCCCTGCAGCGTGTAGGGTCCGATGGCCGCACGAATCAGCCGCAGCGTGGGGTGGCCTACGGCGGCCGTCATGCGGCGCACCTGGCGGTTGCGCCCCTCGCGGATGACGAGCTCGATCCACGCGGTGGGAATGGCCGTGCGCTCGCGGATGGGCGGGTTGCGCGCCCACACAGCCGGCGGTGGCTCCAGCAGGCGCGCCTTGGCGGGCAGGGTGGGGCCATCGTTGAGCCGCACCCCGCTGCGCAGTGCGGCCAGCGCGGCTTCATCCGGCACGCCCTCCACCTGCACCCAGTAGGTTTTCTCCATCTTGAAGCGCGGGTCGGCAATGCGGGCCTGTAGCTTGCCGTCGTCGGTGAGCAGCAGCAAGCCCTCGCTGTCGGCATCCAGCCGCCCGGCCACGTACACGCCGGGCAGGGCGATGTAGTCCTTGAGCCCCTGCCATTTGCCCTCGGCCGTGAACTGGCTCAGCACGCCATAGGGTTTGTTGAAACGGATCAGGCGGGCAGTCATGAACGGGGTTCTGTGGCGCGGTGGTGCAGTGGCGGGTGGTCGAGCATAGCGCGCTGCGCTGGTGCTGGCGCCACCAGGCCCGCAAGCCGCAGGCGGGTGGATTCGTCAGCGTCTGGTCGGATGGGAGGGCTGATTCTTGACGGGTAAAATCGCCACGTTGCGCTACTGTTGTTTGCGCCATTTGCTATTTAATCAGTAGCAAAATCATCTGGGCAAGTGTTGCCTGACCCCCCATCAAGGAATCCAGGACGCACCGCCATGGTCACCATTCAGCTCGATATCGCCCAGACCATCGGCATCGCCGCCGTGTTGCTGGTGGTCGGCGAGTTCGTCAAAAAGCGCGTGGACGTGCTCTCGCGTTACTTCATCCCCGGCCCCATCATCGGCGGGCTGGTGTTCTCGGTCATTGCGTTGATCGGGCACCAGACGGGCCTGTTCGCTTTCGAGTTTTACGACAACATGCGCGCGTTTTTGCTGCTGGTGTTTTTCACCACCATCGGCTTTTCAGCCAGTTTTGAGTTGCTCAAAAAAGGCGGCGTGGGTGTGGCGCTGTTTCTTGCAGCAGCGGTAGGGCTGGTGGTGCTGCAGAACCTGCTGGGCGCCGGGCTGGCTGCAGTGCTAGGCGTGCATCCGCTGATTGGTGTGGCGGCGGGGTCCATCTCGCTCACGGGCGGGCATGGCACGTCCGCCGCGTTTGGCCCGCTTCTGGAGCAGGCCGGTGCCGCTGGCGCGCTGCCCGCCGCCATTGCGGCGGCCACCTATGGCCTGGTATCTGGCTGCGTGATTGGTGGCCCGCTGGGCACCCTGCTCATGCGCCGCAATGGTCTGCGCCCCGCCGGATCCGCCGCGGGCGCAGCACCTGCGGTGTCCATGCTGCCAACGTCCGCCTCTGCATCCACCGGCGACACGGTGATGTACGCCAGCATCCTGATCACCGTGTGCATCGGGGCGGGTACGTTGCTGGTCAACTGGCTCAAGGGCATGGGCATCACGCTGCCCTCGTACCTGGGGCCCATGCTGGTGGCGGCTGTGGTACGCAACATCATTGACTGGCGCCAGACCGAGCTGCCGCTGCGCCAGTTCGAGGTGGTGGGCAATGTCTCGCTGGCGTTCTTTCTGGCCATGGCGCTCATGTCGATGAAACTGTGGGAGCTGGCCGAGGTGGCCGGGCCGCTGCTGGTGATCCTGCTGGCGCAGACCGTGCTGATGTTTGCGTATGCCTACTTCGTCACCTTCCGCATGGTGGGGGGCGACTACGACGCTGCCGTCATCGCCGCTGGCCACTGCGGCTTTGGCATGGGCGCCACACCCAATGCCATGGCCAACATGCAGGCGTTCACCGCAGTCAATGGCCCGTCGGTGAAGGCGTTTTTTGTGATCCCGCTGGTGGGCTCGCTGTTCATCGACTTCTTCAACGCGGTGATCATCACCGGCTTCATGAACTACTTGAAGTAGCCCGCCGAGGCGCTGCGCGGCGTGGCGGGCTGCTGTTGTTCATGGCACTGCGCGCCACCCACCGCCGTGAATGCTGAAATCACGCGGGAATGAACAGTGACGGGTCCACCATGGTGCGGTTGAGCATCACGCCCCAGTGCAGGTGCGGGCCGGTTACTCGGCCGGTGGCGCCCACCTTGCAAAACGCCTCGCCCGCCTGCAGCACATCGCCCAGGTGCACGTCCATGCTGCTCAGGTGGCAGTACATGGTCAGCAAGCCCTGGCCGTGGTCCAGCCATACGGTGCCGCCGTTGAAGAAATAGTCGCCCACGTCAATCACCCGGCCCGGCAGTGGCGCCACGATGGGCGTGCCCGTGGCGGCGGCAATGTCCATGCCGCTGTGCGGATTGCGCGGCTGGCCGTTGAACACGCGCCGCAGCCCGAACGAGCTGGAGCGCCGCCCCGGGACCGGCACCCGCATGCGCAGCGAGGGCAGATTGCCGTCCGCTGGCATGCTCCAGGTTGCCATCACCTGCGCCTGGTGGTCGCGTTCGCGTTCGTAGCGGGCCTGGTCCTGGGGCGACAGGTCCACCGTGCGCGGTGGCACCTTGAGGTGCTGCTCCTGGTACTGCTTGGGTGCCACGGTGTAGGGCACCTGCCGCACCTGCCGCACCTCCCGCGCACTGCCGCCATCGGCCTGCACGACGCTGATGTACGCATCGCCCGGCGCTGCCGCCAGCGGTATGCCCACCACACCCGTCCACTCGATGGCATCGCCCACCACCAGCACCGGCACATCGGCATCGCCCTGGCGCACCTGCGCCACCGGCCGCGTGGCCGCCGGGCCCAGCGACAGGCGCGCCACGCCACCGGGCACCTGCAGCGCCTGTGGCCACATGCTGGGGGGCACGGGCTGCGGCCTGGCATCGCGGCCCAGGGCGGGCAGCGCAAGCAGGCCGCCCGCGCCCAGCAGGGCAGCGCGGCGGGTGAGCAGGTGGGGGACGGTGGGGTGAAAGGCAGGGGTGGACACGGTGGTGGCAGATATTCGTTGAGGGGAGTTCAGATAACGAGAGAGTGGGCGGCGCGATAAATCGGGATTTTCGGGGCTATCGCGGGATTGAGTGGGATGGGGCCTTGAAAATCTCTCTCCCAACATGAAAACCAGCGCCAAAGTAGAAAAAGCGCCGTTTTGGGCGCTTTTTGCATTTTGCTGCAGCTAGTTCCCCAGGTCGTTCAACCATACGCCAAGGATGTCCAGCACCGCCGCTTCATCGTCGGGGCTCAGTGCGCCTGCATCAGGATCGGCAAACAGCAACCTGCGCCGTGGAATGTGCTTGGTGCCCCACTCGTGGAACGCCGCCTAGGGCTGGCCGAAGCCAACGCGCGCACTGGTGGTGTTGGCCTGGTGGTTCAGGCTGGCGAGGATGTCGCCGTAGTGATCCAGCAAGCGGCGGTTGCCGTCTTCCAAGTAGCCGTCCACGGTGGACTGCGCCCATGGCACGCACCCACACCGCCACCAGCAAGGTCAGCGTGATGCGGAGTCAGCCGCAAAGGCGCGGAGTTTTGATGCGGGTCGAACGCGTAGGTGTGGGCGTGGTCATGCTGCAACTCCTGTTCATTTGTTGATGTTGAAAAGGCAGAAGGCATTGCTGCTGACCTGCGACCACACGGGGCGCACCGCGCACGCACCAAACCCCAAGTGTGCCAGCGATGCACGCGCCGTTGAAAAGCGTGCGCAGCTGCCGCACCGTGCGGTGCTCGAGCTGTTCAGGGGGAGGGTTTCAATTGTCATGCACGGCCCTGTACCGTGCGCGCGCGGGGTGCGCTAAATGGAGCACGCCATTGTTTGAATTACGAGATGAAGTCTGCAGCTACACGCCGATACCAGGCCGGTAGTGCCACATGATCAGCATTGCCTTAAGGTCCTCTCAATGTTAAAACGAAGTTTCACTTCCCGCAGGCTTGCATCGCCCGAATCGTTTTCCAACGCTCGGCACGCTCAGCATCGGACACCGTCATGCTGGATGCGGATGTGATCGCGTTGTTGATCTCGTGCTGTGTTGGGCAAGGGCCAGTGGCACGAGATGGCGTTGAACCAATTGGAGCTCCTGGCCTGTGTTGGATCGAATCAACCACACCATTGCGCGTGTACACCAGCCAGGTTTCCTGCGGGCGCTCATAGATCACCTGCTCAGACTGGGTGCCGTTGTAGTTATTTGCGTTGACTTTGGTTGCCGGCCCCATCGCCTCCTGGAGCTGAGCCAATGTCATTCCCACCAGTGGCTTGCGCGTACGAATGGCCTCCGCCATCTCGTTGTCGCGTTTCATTTTTTCAAGGCGGGCTTGTGCATCCCCGGTGGCACCGGCACTGGCCGCAGGTGCGGACGTTGATCGAATGTTGAGCCTCTCGCCCTTGCCATCGGCACAAGGCGCATCCTGAAACACCACCTTGCCATCATGCCCTGTGCACTTGTTGATGGCCCAGGCCGGGGTGGCAGACAGCATCACGGCCGTGAGAAGAATGGCTGGTTTGAACATGGCTTCGCTCCCTTGTCTCTACTTTCGGTTGCGTTCAATGCGTTCTTGGCGTGCGGCATGGAATGCCGCCATCGCCTGCGGCCCGCTTTCCAGGGCGTGTTCCCATCCCTTGGTCAACGCAGTCTTATCGGCTGCGGCAGCTGGTTTCAGTTTCTCCAACAAGCGTGGCATACGCGGTTTGTTTTTGCTCATAGTCGGTATGCAGGTCGAGCCGTTTGGCACGCTTGCAAATCAGCATGGCATCTCCGTACAGTCGGGGAAACAAAAAACGGCACTGGTGCGGCGCACCTTGCCTGTGCGGCAGTCCGCCTTGCGCAGCCCCCCGGGTGGCAGGGGCTCAGTGCGTCACAAACTCGTAAGTCACCGCCTCGCTCTCCACCATGTCCAGGATGTCGTTGAGCACATCGTCGTCATCGGTGCTGCTCCAGGTTTCCTCGGGGTTGCTGGCAAACAGCGGCTCGATGGCCACGTCCATGAAAACGCCATTGGGCAGCTTGAGTACCGGCGTGCCTTCGGAGGTGCCCACCAGTTCCCAGTCGTCCGGCACGGACATTTCAAGCTGGATGGTGACATTGAGTTTTTTCATGGCGGGTTCCTTGGGGAATAAGGCGGCGAGGGTAACCCAATTTGGTGACAAATGGGCATTTTGTTCAGCAGGAACAAGCGCCATAAGCTATTAAAAAGAGAGCGTTTGAAGCCCGTCCGATAGGGTGTGAATGCATGGTCCGGCCTGCCAACCCCGCCACGCCCGCGCTATGCGACAGCGGGTATAGCCCACGCTGTGCGCGCCAAAGCCGCAATCCATGGGCACGGACGGCACCCACTCGCCCCCCTTTTTTACGACGAACGGCTGATGACGGGTTCGACGCCGTGCAACGAAACAGGCCCCCGTCGTTGAACCATTACGCAGCGATGGGCTGGGCGCGGTAGCTCTCGCCGCCCTCGGCCCAGGCCAGCAGCCGGTCGATGTTGGGGTGCTTGCCCGGAAACGCCCGCGCATCCGCCACATGTTCGGCATACCACTCCAGCCCCAGGCCGGCCGCCGCAGGCGAAATGCTGCCGCCATACAGCGCCGCCAGCGCGGCATACACCACCAGAGAGCCGGTCTGGCCGGGCTTGTTCTCGATGGTGGCCAGCACCTGGCCATTGGCATCCTGCAGCTGCAGGGCGGCGAAGTGGCTGGCGGAGGGGAGTTGTTTCAGGCGGTCTGCGAAGTTCATGGAGGTATTGAAGAATATTCTGATCAAAATGGCTTCTGGCGCTTTATGGATAAGCGCTAGCAGCTATGAAAACAGGAGTTTTATTGTACTTTCCGTTGCCCGTGCAATGGGCGCTAGCCTCTTACGCCTGCCACACCCCAAACCCCGCCGAGCGCAGGTCGATACCAATCTCGATCTCCCGGTCCACCGCCTCTTCATAGCCCATGGGGTTGAATCCCTCATACAGATCGGGCAGCAGCCGCAGGCCGTATTGCGTGACAAACCGGTTGGCCTGGATGCCCGCCTTGTGCTTGTCAAACCGCACATCCGGGTTCAGGCCCGTCATGCCCACATACACGCAGGGCTTGCCGTCGATGTAGCCGGGGTTGTTCTTGCGAAAGCGGGGGCCGGTCAGCACGTCTTTGGGGAGTTCGACCACGTAGACGTGGTGGTGCGGGCGGCGGGGCATGGTGTGGTTTTAGGTAAAAAATGGCATCACTGCAAGTGGAATCAGCGCAAACAGCTACTAAAAATATAGCGCAGCGCAAGAGCCGATCAGCGCGAAGTGCCCGGCGCACTCAAAACGTCGCCCCATCCGGCTTAGCGCGGTGGCTCACGATGGTCCACCATGACACCCGATGAACCGGGCTGCGGCGCAGACGATCTGTTGTGCTGGTGTGCCCCTGGCGCCCAGCCGGGGGCCTGGAGCCGCTCTTACTGCGCGCTCCCCAGCGTTGCCAGCAGCCGGGCGCTCACCTCGGCTGCATCGGGCGTGGCGAACTGCATGTTGTGCTGCTCCGTCAGCGGGCCGTGGCCGGGCTCCATGCCACCGGCAGCGTCGTAGCCCATGGCCTTGAACTTCCAGACCCCGCCCACTTGTTTGAGCGAGCCCACATGCGCGCCATCGGCCGTGTGCACCGCCACCACACCAGCGTTGACGGGCAACAACCGCAAGGGGCCCGCCAGCGGGCCGGGCGGCACGTGGGCGAAGGTTGGTGTGAAGGTAGGCGTCATGGGCTGGGTCAGAGGCATAGCAATGTTTGTATCTCAAAAGCCCGGTGCCCGCCGCCCAGCGCCATGCTGGCCCCGAGCACTGTCATGAACGACGACGCGCTGTAGGCCATAGGGGGGGCTTATTGGGAACCGATCGAAGTCTGTCTACGGCCAAGAGCTGCCGCTGGCGGTAAATAGAAGCAGGCGCTCAACGAACTAGTTAACTGGCGCCGGAGCCCGAAGGGCGCAGGGCACCAACAGCGGCCAATAAAATGCCGAAGGCATGGCGGCTGTTGGCGTCCACGTTGAACGCCCAGTTATACCGCCTCGTTCCTTGGTCGCGACCAATTGCAATAGCGATGAGTAAGCCTTGCGTTTTCCGGGATTGTCCTTCCTCCCATCCAGTATTGCTTGATGTGGTCTAACGCCGCATCGTCCACACTGCTAATTCTCTGGCCGCATATCGCGCATGTCGCATCCTTTTCTATTAGTTCCTCCTTAAGTTTGTAAGAGAAGCATCTGGGTTCCTTTTGGCCGACGCCAAGAATTCCTTGCAGCGTAGATCGCCACTTGTCGAATCGCACAGTGACTGCTTGTACGGAACTTGTAGACAGTTCTATCGAATCAATAAATGATTGATCCTCTGTCATTAGATGAATTAGGGCTTCCTTGATGGAATCAAGGTTTTGGAAAACCTTGTTTTTGTCCTCTTTTGCAAAAGAGTACATCAGTATGTCGTATAGTGACACATTGAATTTCTTTGGTTCCCAATATCCATTGGGGTCCTCTGGCTTGCCCTTGTAGTATCGCTTGAAAGCGTTTTTATCGAATATTGATCTTATAATTTGGCAGGCATTTTTGAATGCTGCCTTCAATTCTATTAGATCCTTGTCTGATATGTCTTTCTTTTCTTGTGACTCGCTGTTGAGGAATGCTCTTATTGGGGCCTTATAATTGAGATAGGTTTTGTGGTAAAACGCGCAGAATCTCAAAACAAGCTCGACGTCTCTCATCCGCTTGTCTTGTGTCTTTAGGCCGCATAGATACATGAAATCCGGATCAAGTGACATCTCTCGGAGGGCTGTGTTGAGTTTCCCTCTATACAAACAGTTGCGCAACTCTTGGTCATTAAGTTGGACGGAGCCTGTATTTAGTCTCTCAAATATCTCGAACTTAAGATCCTCGCTAGAATCTTTCTGGAAGGTGATGGCGCGAATTTTGTAATAACGAATTTTGTCCTGAATTTCCTCGGAAAGTTCGCTGAATTTCCTTCCGTTCAAGTCGGTGCAGACATTTAGCCCGCCAAGTTTAAATACTTTTCCATCAGGAAAAACCCCCTCGATAAATGAGAAGAAGGATGTGAGCCTTTGCTGCCCATCAATGACGTACTCCTTGCCATCTTTTTCTTCAGATAGGTAGATGATCGGCAGTGGAATGGAAAGGATTGCTGATTCGATGAGCTTGCTTGCCTTTACGGCGTCCCAAACATACTGACGCTGGAAGTCAGGCTGAAGAACTAGCCTGCCCCTTGTTTTTTTGTTGTGCAGCGAATCAATTTCCAGGTCGCCACTGGACGTAAAAATCTTTTTGCTCTCTGCGGGCAACGCTACGTCTTCAGTGTCGTCAGACTCAATAGTTAAATCGAATTCATCTTCCATCTCAAAAAGTCCTTTCTTGGGGGGGGATAAGGTAATGTAGACCGCACCAAGCCGCAGGCCATATCTGGCGCTTGCGGTCTAAACTGGCACGCAGAAAACGCTGCAAGGGGCTTGTAGCCTAGGGATGTCCTGAACAACTCGAATTTGTGAGTGCTAGAAGGCAGCCGCGTTCAGGCAGCGCGATGGAGACCGTTTGGGCAGCACTTGGGCCT
>NZ_FNQJ01000022.1 GCF_900107605.1 Acidovorax soli
ATGATAGTGCGGGTTCCCGTGTGAAAGTAGGTCATCGTCAGGCTCTTACAGCCCAGTAACGCCCCGCTCAACATTTGAGTGGGGCGTTTCTGCTTTCAGCGCCGCTATCGCCGCCCGCCGCGAATCAATTCAAACCTTCTGTGCATGCCCAGTCCGGCAAAGGGGCAGCGGCCAGCAACAAGTGGGTTCTGTATTCGATGAGCGTGGCGTGGAAAAGCTAGCCCCTGCCCGCCTCGCTTCCCCCCGCAAATACCTTCAGTTCTCCCGAGCCGAACGCCTTCCATTCCTCATTGACCGTCAACGGCTCCGTCGCCAGCAATTGCACCTTGTCGGATGGTGTGGTGAGGGGGGCAAAATCAATGCAGAGATCTTCATCCGATAGCTGCGCAATGGCAAAAGGATGCCGCCTCTGCAGGTGATAAAGGTGGGTGGAGGCATGGGCCCACAGGGCTTCGCCATTGGACAACAGAAAATTGAAGGTGCCGTGCGCGGCAATTTGCGGTGTCAGCTCCCGCAGCGTGCGGGTGAGTTCGTCAATGCTGGGCATGCCCGCGTGCGATTTGGCAAGCTCTTGCAGCAACCAGCAAAACGCATGCTCGCTGTCGGTATTGCCCACCGGGTGAAAGTGCGCGTGCAGGCGCGGGCGAAACTCCTTCAGATCGCCGTTGTGCGCAAAAACCCAGTAGCGACCCCACAGTTCACGCACAAAAGGATGGCAGTTCTGGAGGCTGACAGGCCCCTGCGTAGCCTTGCGGATATGGGCAATGACGTTGAGGCTCTTGATGGGGTAGTGCCGGATGAGCTCGGCAATGGGTGAATCGGCCGCGCGCAGATGGTCCACGAAATGGCGCAGGCCCCGGTCTTCGAAGAACGCAATGCCCCACCCATCGGCGTGATCGGCGGTATTGCCGCCACGTTGCGCAAATCCCCGAAAGCTGAAGGTGATGTCCGTGGGGGTATTGCTGTTCATTCCAAGCAGCTGGCACATGAGAGGACCCGGTGATGATGTGAAGGCATGCGGTCAGGGTTGCTGAGCCGCGGTGGCCTGGCCTGGCGCACCGCGCAATTGCCATGCCGCAATAAGCGCCAGCAGGCAGAGTCCTGCCAGCATCAGGAAGGTTTCGCCAAACGCTGCGATGCGTGCGGGGCTCGTGGCTGCGGTCGTCAATGAGTCTCCATGCACGCCCAGGCGCCATTCGAGCACGATTCCGCAAAGACCGACTCCTGCAGCGCCCCCCAGCATGCGCACGAAGCCGATGATGCTCGATCCCTGGGAAATGAGCGTCTTGTCCAGCGGCCGCATGGCGCCCAGATTGAGCGAGGGCAGGATGAAGCCCAGCCCGATGCGGCCCAGCACGGCAAACAGCACCAGCGTCCACAGTGCAGACTGCAGCCCCACCAGCTTCATCAGCACAAAGGAAATGCCCAGCAGCGCCAGGCCGGTGCCGACCAGCCAGTGGGTGGGAGCCCTGTCGGCCAGCCGACCGACCAGAGGAATGGTGACCGCCAGCACGAGGCCAGAGGGCAGCATGATGGTGCCCACATGCGAGGCAGAAAGCTGCAACCCCAGTTGCATGAAAACCGGTAGCAGATACGTGGAGCCAAAGAGCGCAGTGCCGTAGATGAAGGCCACCACACTGCCCATGGCGAACTGCCGGTATTCAAAGACCCTCAGGTCCATCAGGGGCTTGTGGCCGCGCCGCGCAATGCGCCGTTGCCACCACAGGAACAGCACCACGAACAGCATGGCAGTGCCCAGCAGCAGGGTCGCCTGGGCGTAAGGCCCGCTGTGCAGCGCCACCAGGCCATTGAGCAGGCACAGCGTGCCCAGGGTACCCAGCGCCAGCCCGCGCCAGTCCAGTGGTTCGCCGCTGCGGTTCGCCGGCATTCCGCCGGGGGCGGTGGTGGGCACGAATTTGTAGGCCAGTGTGATGGAGGCCAGGCAAAATGGCACGACCATGAAAAAAATCGAGCGCCAGCCAAACCAGTCCACCAGCAGGCCTCCCAGGCTGGGCCCGATGGCGGGCGCCAGTACGACCCCCATGCCGAAAATGCCGCTGGCGCGCCCCTGTTCATGGGGTTGAAAAGCATAGAGGATGATCACTGCGGGAATCGGCTGTACCACCCCGGCGGCCAGCCCCTCGGCCACACGGGCGGCGAGCACCAGTCCGAAATCCCCGGCGATGCCGCCGCCAATGCCCCCTGCGAGCAGCAGCACCATGGCGCCTACGTAAGTGGCCCGGTAGCCATACCGCGACAGCAGCCACGGTGTGGTGAGCATCGACACTGTGGTGGCCACCATGAAGCCCGACGTGACCCATTGGGCGCGTTCCTGGCCGAGCGCGAAATAGTGGCTCATGTCCGGAATCGCCACATTGACGATGGTGGACGACATGATGGACGCCATGGTCCCCACCATCACCGAAAGCAGCACCAGCCAGCGGTACCGCTCGCCATGGCGCTCGCGCAGCATGGAGGGCGAGCCGCAGGGCTGTGTCATGGTGCGGTGCTCAGGAGCGTTCGGTCCAGAGTGTGCCGCCGGTGGCCCAGTTTTCGCGCTTGACGTCGGTGATGAGGATGTCCACCGATTCGGGCGAGCCGCCCAGGATCTCCACAGAAACACGCGTGATCTCGGCGACCAGCTTTTTCTTCTGCTCGATGGTGCGGCCTTCCATCATTTCAATGTGGTACGTTGGCATGTTCAATGGCTCCTTGCAATGCAATGCCTGATCATATCGGCGCCGCGGGTGGCGGCTGATCGGGGTTCTGTAGGGGCAAGGCCGCGCAAACCGGGCAGATGCACGCACGCCTTCGCAGCGCGTCCGGAACGGCCGCCAGGGCAGCGGCGGACAGGTGCGCCGACATGCACCAGCAGGTTTCGGCTGCTTGCCCGGCCACCACGGCGCACTGGTTGCCTTGCCCGCACAAAGGGCAGATGCTGGTATCAAGGGGTGGCTGGGACATAGGCAGATCATCAGGGCACGGGCCCGAAGGCAAGAAGACCAGTGTAAAGGTGCCGATCCCAAACGAAAGGCACCCCGCAGGGTGCCCATGTGCATAGAAAATGCAGACTATCGCTTGTCCATAAAGCGCTGGAAGCTATGAATTAACTAGCGAAAACGTGCCAATGCTGCCGGCGCTCTTATGCGGCTGCCTTGAGCTTCAGGCGCCAGGCGTGCAGCAGCGGCTCGGTATAGCCGCTGGGCTGCTCGGTGCCCTTGGTCACCAGCTCCACCGCGGCGCGGTAGGCGTAAGAGGTCTCGAAGTGGCCCGCCATGGGCTGGTACAGCGGGTCGCCGGCATTTTGCTGGTCGACCACCGCGGCCATGCGGCGGAAGGTTTCCTGCACCTGCGCCTCGGTCACCACGCCATGCAGCAGCCAGTTGGCCATGTGCTGGCTGCTGATGCGCAGCGTGGCGCGGTCTTCCATCAGGCCCACGTTGTGGATGTCGGGCACCTTGGAGCAACCCACGCCCTGGTCCACCCAGCGTACCACGTAGCCCAGGATGCCCTGGGCGTTGTTGTCCAGCTCCTGCTGCTTCTCGGCGTCGCTCCAGTTGGGGGCGGAGGCCACAGGCACGGTGAGCAGGCCGGTCAGCAGGTTGTCGCGCTCGGCATTGGCGTCGATCTTTTCCAGCGCGATCTGGATGTCGCTCACCTTCACCTGGAGGTAATGCAGCGCATGCAGCGTGGCGCCGGTGGGGCTGGGTACCCAGGCGGTGTTGGCGCCGGCCTGGGGGTGGGCGATCTTTTGCTTGAGCATGTCGGCCATCAGGTCGGGCATGGCCCACATGCCCTTGCCGATCTGTGCCTTGCCGCGCAGGCCGCACGACAGGCCGACCAGCACATTGCTGCGTTCGTAGGCGGGCAGCCAGGCGCTGGTTTTCATGTCGCCCTTGCGCACCATGGGGCCAGCGTGCATGGCGGTGTGCATTTCGTCGCCGGTACGGTCGAGGAAGCCGGTGTTGATGAAGGCCACGCGGCTGCTGGCGGCGGCGATGCAGGCCTTGAGGTTGACGCTGGTGCGGCGCTCCTCGTCCATGATGCCCAGCTTGACGGTGCTGTCAGGCAGGCCCAGCAACTGCTCCACGCGGCCGAACAATTCGGCGGCAAAGCCCACTTCGGCCGGGCCGTGCATCTTGGGCTTGACGATGTAGACCGAGCCCTTGCGCGAGTTGCGGATGCCGTTCTTGCCGTGGCCTTGCAGGTCGTGCAGTGCGATCGCGGTGGTCACCACCGCGTCCATGATGCCTTCGGGAATCTCGCGCTGCTGGCCCTGGGCGTCGGTCCACAGGATGGCCGGGTTGGTCATCAGGTGGCCCACGTTGCGCAGGAACATGAGCGAGCGGCCATGCAGGCGCACTTCGCCCTGGCCGCTGGCGGCCGTGTAGATGCGGTCCGGGTTCAGGCCGCGGGTCACGGTCTTGCCGCCCTTGTCGAACGACTCGGTCAGCGTGGCCTGCAGGATGCCCAGCCAGTTGGCGTAGCCCAGCACCTTGTCGTCGGCATCGACGGCGGCCACCGAGTCTTCGAGGTCGAGGATGGTGGACAGCGCCGCTTCCAGCACCAGGTCGCTCACGCCGGCGGCATCGGTCTGGCCGATGGGCGTGGCGCGGTTGATCTGGATATCGAGGTGCAGGCCGTTGTGCTGCAGCAGCACCGACGAGGGCTGGGCCGAGCTGCCCTGGTAGCCGGTGAACTGGGCCGGGTTCTTCAGGCCCGTGGTGCTGCCGTTCTTCAGGGCCACGACCAGCTGCCCACCCTCCACGCGGTAGCCCGTGGCGTCCTTGTGCGAGCCGGTGGCCAGCGGCGTGCTCTGGTCGAGCACATTGCGGGCGAACTCGATCACCCTGGCGCCGCGCACGGGGTTGTAGCCCTTGCCCTTTTCGGCGCCGTCGGTCTCGGGGATGGCATCGGTGCCATAGAGCGCGTCGTACAGGCTGCCCCAGCGGGCGTTGGCGGCGTTCAGCGCGTAGCGGGCGTTCAGGATGGGCACCACCAGCTGGGGACCGGCCTGGATGGCGAGCTCGTCGTCCACCTGGGTGGTGGTGGCCTGCACGTCGGCGGGCTGGGGCACCAGGTAGCCGATGGCTTCAAGAAACTTGCGGTAGGCCGCCATGTCGGTGATGGGGCCAGGGTGGGCCTTGTGCCAGGTGTCCAGCTCGGTCTGCAGGCGGTCGCGCTCGGCCAGCAGGGCGATGTTGCGCGGGGCCAGGTCGGACACGATGGCGTCAAAGCCTTTCCAGAAGGCGCTGCTCTGCACGCCGGTGCCGGGCAAGACCTTGTCTTCCACGAAGCGGAACAGGGAGGTGGCCACTTGCAGGCCGTGGACAGAGGTGCGTGCGGTCATGGTGCGATGCCTAAGGTAGAGAAATAAAGGGGAAAACCAGCCACTGGGCTCGCTGGCGCGAACCATGGAGAGACTGTATTGCAATTGTTTGGTGGCATAAAGCCTTTGAATATCTCGAAACCAATGACTTTTTTGCAAAAATAGCGTGACTGTCTCATGCAAAAACAATAGCTATTAACGCCTGTTGAATAGGCGATAGAGGCATTTTTGATGGAAATTTCTCGATCGCCACCACCCGGTGGCGCGGTCGCTACTTGTCTCCATAATCAGCGCCATGGACAAACTCAAGGCCTTCGAATCCTTTGTGTCGGTGGCCACGCGCGGCAGCCTCACCGCTGCTGCCAAGGCCGAAGGCGTGGCGCCCGCCATCATGGGGCGCCGGCTGGATGCGCTGGAAGAACACCTGGGCGTGAAGCTTCTGGTGCGCACCACGCGGCGCATCAGCCTCACGCACGAGGGCAGCGCCTTTCTGGAGGACTGCCAGCGCCTGCTGTCCGACGTGGCCAATGCCGAGGCCAGCGTGTCGGAAGGTGGGGTGAAGGCCACGGGCCACCTGCGCATCACCGCCCCCGCCGGCTTTGGCCGCCGCCATGTGGCGCCGCTGGTGCCGCGTTTTCGCACGGCGCATCCCGACGTGACGATCTCGCTCAACCTCAGCGACCGCGTGGTGGACCTGGCCGGCGAGGGTTTCGATTGCGCCGTGCGCGTGGGGGACTTGCCCGATTCGTCGCTGGTGAGCGTGCGCATCGCCGACAACCGCCGCCTGTGTGTGGCCACGCCCGCCTATCTGCAGCGCCATGGCACGCCGCGCCACCCCAGCGAGCTGGCGCAGCACGATTGCCTCACGCTGTCGAGCGAGGCCTCGCAGACGCGCGGCTGGGCGTTTCGCATGCCCGCCGAGGGGGGCGGCAGCGAGGTGGTGCACCTCAAGCCGGGCGGGCCGCTCGATTGTTCGGACGGCCAGGTGCTCCACGACTGGTGCCTGGCGGGCTATGGCCTGGCCTGGCGCAGCACCTGGGAGGTGGAGGCGGAAATCGCCGCGGGCCGTCTGGTGGAAGTGCTGGAGGAGTTTGCCGCGCCGCCCAATGGCATCTACGTGGTGTTTCCCCAGCGCAAGCACATGCCGCTGCGGGTGCGCCTGTGGATCGATTTCCTCAAGCACAATTACAGCCAGCCCGGTTTCTGGACGGCCGCGTAGCCCCCGCGCCGCCTTTTCTCTGAATCTGCAAGGCTTTCACAAGGAACTGACCCCATGACTCTCGAAGCCGTCCTGGCCGCCCTGCACCTGGTGGCCATACTGACCTTTGTGGTCTTTCTCTCGAGCCAGGCTGCGCTGTGCCGCATTGAATGGCTCAATGCCGCCGTGGTCGAGCGCCTGGTCCGGCTGGATGTGATCTATGCCGTGGCGGGGACGGTGATGATAGCCAGCGGCCTGGCGCGCCTCATCTGGGGCGTCAAGGGCGCGTCGTGGTATCTGTCGCAACCGCTGTTTCACCTCAAGATCACCCTCGTTGTGGCCATGGTCGTGTTGTCGTTTGTGCCTTCGCTGGCGTTTCGCCGCTGGCACCGGACGCTCCGCAGCACCGGCGCCCTGCCGGATGCCACGGAAGTCGCGCGGGTGCGCCGCCTCGTGATGATCCAGTCCCATGTGCTGCCGGTGGTGGCGGTGATTGCCGTCTTCTGGGCGCGCGGCTGGTAGGCTCGCCCGGCACCGGGCGGTGCAGTTCCTGGTTTCAAAAACTGGTGCGCAGCCGGCGTCCTCTGGAGCGTGCGTTACTTCATTCAACCAAGGTTTTGCTGTGAATCGATCCTATCTGGATGGCCGTGTGGGCACATCCATGGCCCCAGTGCGCAGGGGGCCGCAATTGCCACTGGCCATGGCCATGCTTTTGCTCCTGTTCGGCGCGGTGTGGCTGTGGCATCTGGACAGTGTTGCCCTGAGTCCGCCTGCGGACAACATTGAGCAGCTGACCTGGATGCGGTCGCTGGAGTGGGGGTACTACAAGCACCCTCCGCTGCCCACCTGGATCATGTGGGCGTTTGTGCAGTTGGCGGGCTGGTCCGCGTGGTCCAGCTATCTGCTGGGGAGCTTGTTCACGCTGGTCAGCCTCGCCATTTTCAGCGCGCTGCTGCATGAAATCCATGGTCGCCACTATGCCTGGGTGGGCCTGTTGGCCGCCCTGGGAATCACGTTCTACAACGGGCGGATGAACTACTACAACCACAACATCGTGCTCATGCTCTGGGTCGCGTTGAGCGCATGGCTGTGGTGGCGCATCCTCACCCGGCCGCAGCGGCGCTGGTGGCTGGCGCTGGGGGTGGTTGCCGGGCTGGGAATGCTCAGCAAATACCAGTATGCCGTGGCGGCGGTGTGCGGGCTGTGGCTGTTCGTGCGGCACGGACTGTGGCGCAGTCCGGCCCAGCGCCAGGGATTGCTGATGGCGCTGGCCATTGCGTTGGTGATCTTTTTGCCGCATGCGCTGTGGTTGCTGGAGCAGGAACGTGGGCCGATTGCCTACGCCATGCAGTCATCCCTGGGGGCTCAGTTCGGGCCCGGCCAGCGGCTGACCGCCACGGCCCGGTGGCTGCTGGACTGGCTGTTCAACCGGTGCTTGCCCGCCGTCCTGCTGTTGCTGCTGGTGTGGTGGGCGCAGCGCCGCGCGCGCCGTCAATTGCCTTCACCGTCGGGGCCGCAAGAGCCGCATGGGGCCGCGGTGCTGGGGCAGTCGCTGCTGTGGTGCTGGGGCCTGTTGCCGCCGGCGTTCATGGCGGCCATGGGGGTGCTGTGGGGGGTGGACCTGCAACTGCAGTGGGGCACGGCGTTTGCTCTCTGGACGGTACCGGCCTGCATGGCCGTTTTGGGTTTGCGCGAGGCGACTTTGCGCGCAGGATGGACATTGCCCGTGGCGGGCGTGGCGTTTGTGGCGCTGCAGGGCCTGCTGGTATGGCAGTCGTACGACACCTCCGCTTTTGGCCGCCATCCCCCGCGCTCGGCGCACTGGCGCGAATTTCGGTCCCAGGCGCTGGCGGAGGCGGTGGCACAGCCCGCGCGGCAGGAACTGGGCGGCCCCGTGCGCATCATCAGCGGGCCGGCAGCCGCCAGCGGCGCAGTGGCGCTGTGGCTGCCGGAGCAGCCACGGGTGCTCATTTATGGCGATCCGGCGTTGAGTCCGTGGATCACACCGCGCGAACTGGAGCGCGGGGGCATCCTGGAACTGTGGCCTCCCGGCGAGGGGCCGGCGGATGCGCACCGGGTGCTCGACGGCTGGGGCTGGCGGGTGCGGCCGCCGGCCGCTGCCAGTGGGGGTGGCGCCTGACATGGCGGCGCCCGGGGCGCCTTGCCCGCCAGCCTCTGGCAGACCCTGCCGGTGCGCTCGTTCACCAGGCAGGCCGGGCGGCGCTTGACCTCTTCGTGGGTGCGTCCCACGTACTCTGGTGGAATCTCGATCCGACTGCACCAATGGATGAGCCGGTAAAACACGCGTGTCCACCGGGCTTGCAGGCGCGAGTGGTCGTCGCGGGTAAGCCGCGCGGCGTACACCGGGTCGCTGTCTGGCGGCTATTCTGGTAGCGTTTCGGACAGCCTGGAGAAGGAGTGCGGGCCGTCGGCATCCATCACACCACCTTGCCACGCGCGGCCTCCTTTCGCGGCTGCCATCGTTGACCAGAACTGCCTCAACCTTGGGCGACAGGGCCTGCAGCGCCGCCAGCCCCTATGGCACGACAGTGGCCAGCTTGCGGCCCTCGTTGTAGGCCGGCATGACGCAGGAGACGGATGGTGTCTGGGCGGCGCGGGCAGCCATGGGAATCCAGCAAGGGTTTGGTGCGCATCGCCGGTAGGGCATGGAGATGCGAGGTGGAAACATAAAAAAACCCCGCCATGCTGGGCTGGCGGGGTTTGGGGCCGATGGCCGTGAGATCTTATTTCTTGAGGCATTCACTCATGAAGGCCTTGCGTTCATCGCCCTTCTTGCCGGCCGCTTCGGCGTTGCAGGTTTTCATCTTGCCTTGCTGCGTGGCCGGTTTGTTGCTCAGGCAGGTCTTCATGAAGGCCTTGCGTTCATCGCCCTTCATCTCGCCGGCATCCTTGTTGCAGGTCGCCATCTTGGATTGCTGCTTGGTGGGGGCAGGGGTGTTCTCTGCAGCGTGGGCGCTGAAACCCAGCGACAGGGCCAGACCGAGTGCAGTCAGGGAAAGAAGCTTTTGCATGGAATCTCCTGGTGTGAATGCGTTATGGGGGGTCCCGGCGGCATTGCACCATAAAACGTGCTGCGCGACAACGCGGACAAGCCATGAAAGCAACCGCGCGAACTGCGACGGAGGGCTGTGCACGTTGATTTCTCGGCGCACGCGGGGTCTTGGAACCGCTCTGCCCAGCGCCCCGGCGATACAAACCGCCACCAAAGCAGCGCACAAAAAGAATGCTGTGAAACAGGCTGCATCAGCCGCGTGCAAGGTACCTGAAACACCAGGGTCCAGCGGCGTGGGTACAGCCCGATGGGCTGGGGCGGCCTCCGCCAAATCTCCTCGGCAATGGGGGTGGGGCGCCATTCGGCCTGGGGCACCGCCAGCCTGCGCGCATGCCCGCCGGGGTGTGCTGGCGTGGGTGTTCGATGGTCTGTGCCGGCCGCCCCGTAAAATCTGCCGATGCTCACAGCCAAAAATGAATTGCTCGCAGCGCTTGCTGCCGAGCTGGAAATCCTGTCGCCCGGCGCTGGCGCCAAGGCGGCGTTTGAATCCCCCAAGGTCGCGGCCCATGGCGACTTCGCCTGTACCGCCGCCATGCAGCTGGCCAAGCCGCTCAAGCTCAACCCGCGTGCTCTGGGCGAGCAGCTCAAGACCGCGCTGGAGGCCACGCCTGCCTTCCAGCGCTGGGTGGCCGCCATCGAGATCGCCGGCCCCGGTTTTCTGAACATCCGCCTGCAACCCGCGGCCAAGCAGGAGGTGGTGCGCGAGGTGCTGGCCGCTGGAGCGCGCTTTGGTTACCAGGCCGATCGGGGCGAAAAGGTGCTGGTCGAGTTCGTCTCGGCCAACCCCACCGGCCCGCTGCATGTGGGCCATGGCCGCCAGGCGGCTTTGGGCGATGCCATCTGCAACCTGTTCGGCACGCAGGGCTGGAAGGTGCACCGTGAGTTCTATTACAACGACGCGGGCGTGCAGATCGACACGCTGACCAAGAGCACGCAGCTGCGCGCCAAGGGCTTCCAGCCGGGCGATGACTGCTGGCCCACCGACAGCGACAACCCACTGGCCAAGAACTTCTACAACGGCGACTACATCGCCGATATCGCCGAGGCCTTCAAGGCCCGGGCCACCGTGAAGGCCGATGACCGCGAGTTCACCGCCAACGGTGATGTGGAGGACTACGACAACATCCGCCAGTTCGCCGTGGCCTACCTGCGCAACGAACAGGACAAGGACCTGCAGGCTTTCGCCCTGCACTTCGACGAGTATTACCTCGAATCGAGCCTGTACACCAGCGGCCGCGTCGAGGCCACGGTGAACAAGCTCGTCGCCAACGGCAAGACCTACGAGCAGGACGGCGCGCTGTGGCTCAAGAGCACCGACTACGGCGACGACAAGGACCGCGTCATGCGCAAGCAGGACGGCACCTTCACCTACTTCGTGCCCGACGTGGCCTACCACATCGCCAAGTGGGAGCGCGGCTTTACCAAAGTCGTCAACATCCAGGGCACGGACCACCACGGCACCATCGCCCGCGTGCGCGCCGGCCTGCAGGCGGCCGATGTCGGCATTCCCCAGGGCTACCCCGACTATGTGCTGCACACCATGGTGCGCGTGGTCAAGGGCGGCGAGGAGGTCAAGATCAGCAAACGCGCGGGCAGCTACGTCACGCTGCGCGACCTGATCGAGTGGACCAGCAAGGACGCCGTGCGTTTCTTCCTGCTCAGCCGCAAGCCAGACACCGAGTACACCTTCGATGTGGACCTGGCCGTGGCGCAGAACAACGACAACCCGGTGTACTACGTGCAGTACGCGCATGCGCGCATCTGCTCGGTGCTGCGCGCCTGGCAGGAGGCGGGCGGTGGTGATGTGGCTGCGCTCAAGGATGTGGACTTGTCGGCGCTGGAAGGCCCGCAGGCCCAGGCGCTGATGCTGCAGCTGGCCAAGTACCCCGAGATGCTCACGGCCGCTGCCGAGGGCGAGGCGCCGCACGACGTGACCTTCTACCTGCGCGACCTGGCCGCCAGCTACCACAGCTATTACGATGCCGAGCGCATCCTGGTGGACGACGAGGCCGTGAAGAAGGCGCGCCTGGCCCTCGTCGCCGCCACCGCGCAGGTGTTGCACAATGGCCTGGCCGTGCTGGGCGTATCGGCTCCAGCCAGAATGTAAGCAGTTACTACCATGAAGAAAAAACAGACGGGTGGCACCATCATCGGGTTCATCGTCGGGGTTGTCGTGGGCCTGGGTGCCGCGCTGGCCGTGGCCGTGTATGTGACCAAGGTGCCTGTGCCTTTCCTGAACAAGGGCGGCCTGCGCGGCGTGGACCAGGATGCCGCCGAGGCCCAGAAGAACAAGAACTGGGACCCGAACTCGCCGCTCTACGGCAAGAACCCCGCGCGCCCGCCTGCTCCGGCCGCAGCCGCGTCGGTCAGTGCCAACGGCACGGCCCCGGCCGCTGAGGCCACCGCTGCGCGCACACCGGCCAGCAAGCCTGCAACGGCCGAGGCCAAGTCCGCCACGAAAGCTGACGCCAAGCCTGCCGCCTCGGCGGACCCGCTGGGCGACCTGGCCAAGGCCAAGTCGGCGGCGGTCGATCCGTTTGACTATTTCGTGCAGGCCGGGGCGTTCCCTACCCAGTCGGGGGCCGATGCGCAGCGCGCCAAACTGGCCATGCTGGGCTGGGAAGCCCGCGTGAGCGAGCGCGAACAGAATGGCCGCACCATGTACCGCGTGCGCGTGGGCCCGTTTGCCAAGCGCGACGATGCCGAGCAGCTGAAGGAAAAGCTGGAAGGCGCCGGCGTCGAGTCCGCGATGGTGCGTGTCCAGCGCTAGGATGTCCATCGCCATCGTCTGAACTTTTTCGTGGGGGCGTTCTCACACCCCCAGACCAGAACAAGGAGTGTCCACGTCATGAAACGCCGCGAGTTTTCCCTGTCCACCGCTTCGGTGGTTGCCGCTTCCGCCCTGACCCTGCCGCTGGCCACGCCAGCCATGGCGCAGGCGCGCCAGTTCAAGGAGGGCAAGGACTACACCAGGCTCGCCAAACCCCTGACGCCGGATGCCCCCGCCGGCAAGGTCGATGTGATCGAGTTCTTCTGGTACAGCTGCCCGCACTGCAACTCCTTTGAGCCGGCGCTCGATGCCTGGGTCAAGGCAGCCCCCAAGGATCTGAGCATCCGCCGCATTCCCGTGGCTTTCAATGCCAGCTTCGTACCCCAGCAAAAGCTGTATTTCACGCTCGAAGGCATGGGCAAGCTCGACACCTTGCACGCCAAGGTGTTCCGCGCCATTCACGTCGAAAAACTCAAGCTGGCCAAGGACGAGGACATCTTCGCCTGGGTGGCCCAGCAGGGTGTGGACGCCGCCAAGTTCAAGGAGGTCTACACCTCCTTCACGGTGTCCAGCCAGGTGCGCCGCGCCTCGGCGCTGCAGGAGGGTTATGGCGTGGAAGGCGTTCCTTCGATGGGCGTGGCCGGCCGGTTCTATACCGATGGCACCATGGCCGGCAGCATGCAGACCGTGCTGCAGGTGGTGGAGTATCTGGCGGGCGTGGCGCGCAAGGGCTGATGCCGCATTCGCCCCCGTGCGAGAGGCCCGCGTTTGCGGGCTTTTTCATGGGCGCTGGCGCTGTGCGTGGCTACAATGAAGGCAAGATTTGTGCCTCATGAAAAAAAGATACCTCCCGATCCTGCTGCTCTCGGCCCTGGCCTGTGCCCCTGGCGTGGGCCATGCCGAAAAGGCTGATCGCAACAAGCCCATGAACATCGAGTCCGATGCGCTGCGCCACGATGAGCTCAAGCAGACCAGCGTGTTCACGGGCCGGGTGGTCATGACCAAGGGCACCATCGTGCTGCGCGGTGCACAACTGGATGTACGCCAGGATGCCGATGGCTACCAGTACGGCGTGGTGACGGCAGAGCCCGGCAAGCGCGCGTTCTTCCGGCAAAAACGCGACAGCTTGGCCGGCGCCCCGGACGAGTTCATCGAAGGGGAGGGCGAGGTCATCGAATACGACGGCCGTGCCGACAATGTGCGCTTCATCACCCGTGCCGAAATGCGCCGCTACCGGGAATCGGTGGTGACCGATGAGGTCTCGGGCGCCGTCATCGTCTACAACAACCTCACCGATGTGTTCACCGTCGATGGGCAAAAGAAATCGCCCGCCAGCACAGCGGGGGATGCACCCGCCCCCGGCGGGCGCGTGCGCGCCGTGCTGTCGCCCAAGGAGCAACCTCCTGCCGCTGCCCCAGCCCCTGCTGCCAGCGGGCCGGTGCTGCGCCCCAGCAACACCCTCGGCGGCGCAAGCAAGTGAGTGCAGCGACCGTGAACACAAGCCCTGACACCCAGGCGGGCAGCCGCCTGGAAGTTGCGCACCTCGAAAAGTCCTATGGCAGCCGCAAGGTCGTCAAGGATGTGTCGCTGGTCGTGCAAAAGGGCGAGGTGGTGGGCTTGCTCGGTCCCAATGGCGCGGGCAAGACCACTTCGTTCTACATGATCGTGGGCCTGGTGCGCTGCGATGGCGGTGACATCCGCATCGATGGCCACTCGGTCGCGGACATGCCCATCCACCGGCGTTCGCGTCTGGGGCTGTCCTATCTGCCGCAAGAGGCGTCGATCTTTCGCAAGCTGAACGTCGAGGAAAACGTGCGCGCCGTGCTGGAGCTGCAACGGGGTGACGACGGCAAGCCGCTCGCCCGGAAGGAGATCGAAGCACGCCTCACCGCCTTGCTGCAGGAGTTGCGCGTGGACCATCTGCGCGATTCGCCGGCCCTGGCCCTGTCGGGCGGCGAGCGCCGCCGGGTCGAGATCGCCCGCGCGCTGGCCACCCAGCCGCGCTTCATCCTGCTCGACGAGCCCTTCGCTGGTATCGACCCGATTGCCGTCATCGAGATCCAGCGCATCATCGGTTTCCTGAAGGCACGCGGCATCGGTGTGCTGATCACCGACCACAACGTGCGCGAAACGCTGGGCATCTGCGACCACGCCTTCATCATCAGCGACGGCCATGTCCTGGCCCAGGGCACGCCGTCCGAAATCGTTGACAACGCCGAGGTGCGTCGCGTCTATCTCGGCGAGCACTTCCGGATGTGAGCATGGACCCCACGTTTCCTCGCTTCGTGTGGTCGCTGCCCCCCCAGAGGCACCAGCCCGCCTTCGGGCGGCCGGGCGACGGGCTGATTGGTGCCCTTGCGTTGGCAGTGGCATGAAGCCCGGCCTTTCGCTGCGCGTTTCGCAGCACCTGTCGCTCACGCCGCAGTTGCAGCAATCGATCCGGTTGTTGCAGCTGTCGACGCTGGAGCTGTCGCAGGAAGTCGAGCAGATGCTCGACGAGAACCCCTTTCTGGAGCGCACGGCCGATGAAGCGCCGCGCGAGGAGTTTGGCCTGGAAGCCGCCGACACGCCCGCACAGGCCGACGACTACAGCGCGGACGACGCTCTTTTTTCAGGGGCTGCCAGCGCAGGCAATACAAGCGCTGAAAACCCAAATGATGCTGAAACGGCCAGCGCCGGTGCGGACGAGCCCGACTGGAGCGGCGACGGCACGGTGGAAATGGCGCCCAATGACGCCGAGTGGGGCGGCGATGCGCCCGCCCGCAACCGCAACGACGCCGAAGGCGACGAGGCCGACGCCACCGAACTGGCCCGCTCGCACGAATCACTGACCGCCTTCCTGCACCGCCAGGCGCTGGCGCTGCGCCTGTCCGAGCTCGACCGCGCCGCGCTGCGCTTTCTCATCGAATCGCTCAATGATGACGGCTACCTCGAAGAGCTCGCCATCGGCCTGGCCGGGCCCGACGACCTGGAGCAGATCGAAGAACTGGTGCACCGCTTCACGGTGGCCCAGCACCTGCTGCAAAGCCTGGAGCCTGTGGGCGTGGGCGCGCGCGGCCTGGCCGAGTGCCTGACCTTGCAGCTCAAGGCCCTGGCCGCCGACGAAGACAGCGAGATCGACCCCGATACCGTGCAGACCGCGCTGCGCATCTGCCAGCAGCCGCTGGAGATGCTGGCCCGCCGCGACATCCGGCGCCTGACGCAGCTGTGCGGCGATGGCGAAGAGCGCACGCGTGCCGCCATGGCGCTGATCGCCCGCCTGGAGCCGCGCCCCGGCCGCCGCTTTGCCGATGTGGAGCGCAACATCATCGTGCCCGACGTCATCGTGCGCAAATCCGGGCGCGCCAATGGCGGGGGCCAGCAGAACTTCATCGTGCAGCTCAATCCCGACGTCATGCCCCGCCTGCGCGTGCACGACATCTACGCTGGCGCCCTGCGCGGCCACAAGGGTGGCGAGGGCCACCAGGGCATGCAGCAGCGCCTGCAGGAGGCGCGCTGGTTCATCAAGAACATCCAGCAGCGCTTCGACACCATTCTGCGCGTCTCGCGCGCCATCGTGGAGCGGCAGAAGAACTTCTTCACCCATGGCGAGCTGGCCATGCGCCCGCTGGTGCTGCGCGACATCGCCGACGAGCTGGGGCTGCACGAGTCCACCATCAGCCGCGTGACCACCGCCAAGTACATGGCGACGCCGATCGGCACCTACGAGCTCAAATACTTCTTTGGCTCGGGCCTGGGCACCGAAACCGGCGGCAACGCATCGAGCACGGCGGTGCGCGCGCTGATCAAGCAGTTCGTGGCGGCCGAAAGCCCCGCCAAGCCGCTGTCCGACAGCCAGATCGCCGAAATGCTCAAGGAGCAGGGCATCGAGTGCGCGCGCCGCACCGTGGCCAAGTACCGCGAGGCGCTCAAGATCGCGCCGGCCAATCTGCGCAAGGCGCTGTAGCCTTTGTGGGCGCGCGCGCCTGCCGCAGCGTGCCCTGTTGGCTGTTTTTTCACCCATCACCCCGCTTTCCACGCCATGGCCCGCATCGTCTTCGACCTTCCCGCGCATTTCGGCTTTGCCACCGAGCTGCAGATCTACATCAGCCACGTCAACCAGGGCGGTCACCTGGACAACGCGCAGTTGCTCACCCTGGTGTCCGAAGCGCGGGTGCGCTTTTTTCAGTCCTTGGGCTACCCCGAGGCGGATGTGGGTGGCCTGTCCATCGTGGTGGGCGATATCGTGGCGCAGTACAAGTCCGAAGGTTTCCATGGCGAAACCATGCGCGTGGAGATGGCGCCGGCGGACTTCAACCGCTACGGCTTCGACCTGGTGTTCTGCATGACCGAGACCACCTCGGGCCGCGAAGTGGCGCGCGGCAAGATCGGCATCGTCTTCATCGGCACGGCCGATCGCAAGGTGGCGGTTATCCCTGAATCCATCCGCCAGCTGCTGCTGGCCCGCGCGGGTGAGCCCGGTTCCCCCGCCGTGCCCGAGCGCGTATCCTCCCCATCGACATGAACCACCTCCAACTTTTTCTCCCTTGCGCCGCTGGCGTCGAGGGCTACCTGGCCGACGAGGTGCACGCCATCACCGGCCTCACCGGGCAAGACCTGCTGGTGGGCCGGGGCGGTGTGCTGCTGCGCGCCTCGTGGCGCCATGCGCTGCTGCTCAACCTGCACAGCCGCCTGGCCCAGCGTGTGCTGGTACAGCTGGCGCACCGGCCCTACCGTTCCGAGAACGACCTCTATGGCATGGCCAGCGACGTGGCCTGGGAGATCTGGTTCACCACGCGCCAGACCTTCAAGGTCGAGGTGACGGCGCAGCACAGCCCGCTGCAAAGCCTCAATTTTGCGGGCCTCAAGGTCAAGGATGCCGTGGCCGACCGCTTCCGCGCCAAGAGCGGCGTGCGGCCCGACGTGAATACGCAGTGGCCCGACGTGCGCATCCACCTGCACCTGACCACCGACGAGGCCACGATCTACATCGACACCTCGGGCGAGCCGCTGTTCAAGCGCGGCTGGCGCGAGGACAAGGGCGACGCTCCGCTGAAGGAAACCCTGGCCGCCGCCATGATCGCCGCCAGCGGCTGGGACCCGCTGGGCGACAACCCCCAGCCCCTGTACGACCCCTGCTGCGGCAGCGGCACCATCGTGGTCGAGGCCGCGCAGATCGCCTGCCGCATCCCGGCCGGCATGCTGCGCCGCTTTGCGTTCGAGAAACTGCTGCCGTTCCAGGCCCATGTCTGGACTGCTATCAAAAACGAGGCTGAAGGCGCCATACAGAAAAGCGCTGTGCCCATTTTTGGCAGTGATGTCGCCTTCCGCATGGTCGATTTTGCCCAGCGCAATGCCGAGCGCGCCGGCGTGGCCGATGCCGTGCAGCTGCGCGGTGGCGATGCCCTGCAGCGCATGCCGCCCTGCGAGCAGCCCGGCGTGATGCTGCTGAACCCGCCCTACGGCGAGCGCATCGCTGCCGCCGGCACGGCGGGCCGCAACGCCAGTGAGCGCGCGGCCGACCGCGCCCAGGGCCTGGCCGTGGGCCGCGAAGAGGCGCACACCGACGATGGTGGCGAGTTCTTCAGCCAGCTCGCCGCGCACTGGAAGAAGAACTACGCCGGCTGGCAGGCCTGGATGCTCACACCCGACCTCAAGCTGCCCGGCAAGATGCGCCTGAAGGAATCGCGCCGCGTGCCCATGTGGAACGGCCCCATCGAATGCCGGCTGTTCCGCTTCGACATGGTCAAAGGATCGGTGCGCGCGCCGCGTGCCGTCGATGGCGCAGCCCCCAAGGCCCATGGCGGCTAAGCCTCATCGCTGCGTGCTGCAGTGGCCCGAACGCGGGCAGAGTGATGCTGACGCGCGCCCGCTGGTGCTGGACACCAACATCGTGCTCGACCTGCTGGTGTTTGCCGACGCCGCCGTGGCGCCCGTGCGCCAGCTGCTGGACGCGCAGCGGCTGTGCTGGGTGGCCACACCGCCCATGCGCGACGAGCTGGCGCGGGTGCTGGCCTATCCGCAGATCGTGCCGCGGCTGGCTTTTTATGGGCTCACCGCCGGCCAGCTGTTGCAGACCTACGAAGCCCAGGTGCGCTGGGTTCAAGTCGCACCGCGCGTGTCCGCCGTGTGCAAGGATGCCGACGACCAGCATTTCATCGACCTGGCCGTGGCCCACCGCGCCATCCTGCTCAGCAAGGACAAGGCCGTTCTTTGCATGCAAAAACGGCTGCTGGCGCTGGGTGCGCATGCGGCGACAGCGATTGTTTTTGAAGCAGACGAGCTGCTGGAAATTGCGCCGGGGAGCGCCGCCGCCACGCCTGCTGCCGTGCAGATGGCTTGACTTGCCGCACCGGCTGGCGGCTACACTGGCCGCCTTTGCCCGGGGCCGCGGGCAGCATCCCAGCCCCGAGGCCCCGCCGACTGGAGCCCTGCCATGAACAACACCCCCCACCCAGCACCCGCGGACGCCGCCGCCGCATTGGCCGCCCCGGCCCTGGGCCCCGATGAACTCGACGAGATCGACACCCTGCTGGACGACCTGCGCACGCGCGGCGAGGAGATCCCGCAGTGGGAGTTCTGTGATGGCTTCCTCACGGCGCTGATCTGCAGCCGCCGCCCCATTCCGCCCTCGGAATACCTGCCCATGCTGCTGGGCGACGGCGCGGCCATCGACCTGGCCGAGGGTGAACCCCTGCCGCTGCTGCCGGCGTTTGCCGATGCGGCCCAGCAGGCGCGGTTCCTGGAGCTGTGGATGCTGCGCTGGAACGAGGTCGAGGCGCAGCTGGACGCCCCGGTAGAGTCGCTGGACGACGACCGCACCTTCCAGCCCGAGGCCATGGACATGCGCGGCGCCGTGGCCAGCCTGCCCGAAGACCAGCGCGCCGAAATGGCCGGCCAGGAGATCCCCTCGTTTGGTCAGGTGTGGGCGCTGGGCTTCATGTTCGCTGTCGAAAACTGGCCCGAGGACTGGGCCGCCCCGCGCGACAAGGAAGCCGCCAAGTGGCTCGACGATGCGCTGGACAGCATCGTCGCCCTGACCGAGGACGATACCGGCAAGCCCGAGGTCTGCATGTTCAGCGAGGACGGCCCGCCCAGCACCAGCCAGGCCCGCGTGGAAACCTTCGGCGAAGCCATCTGGGCCGTGTACGACCTGCGCCAGCTCTGGAAAAGCCTGGGCCCGCGCATCGAAACCGTGCGCAAGGTGGCCGAACCCGGCCGCAACGATCCCTGCTGGTGCGGCAGCGGCAAGAAATTCAAGAAGTGCCACGGGGCCTGACGCGGCGCTGCCGTGCCGTGCGCGGGTCTCCCTGCGGCGCGAGCACGGCCCTGTTGCGCCCGCCATCCTGGGCTTGGTAGAGGGCCGCGTCGGCACATCGGACCCGTGTTGTGGGGCCGCCATGTGCGGGTGCCGATGCGCACCGTCCTGCGCCCCGGGCCGGGGAAGACTGCCTCATCAGCGATCGTGGGGCGAATCTTCTGGTCCGCGGCCAGGGCGCCTTCACCGTCTGGCGTATGCGGTAGCAGCATGGCGGATTCCTCGCCGCATAGCATGCCATGCAATCGACCGAGCGCGTGTCGGCCGCGCAGACTCCGCAAGAGGGATACGCCGCGAGCGGCCATACGCTACCCCTTCCTCAGCAGCTGGATCAGTCGTGTCAGTGCATGCCGTGCCGTGGCCGTACGCACGGCGGCGCGGTGGCCCGGAAAGTGCCGCAGCTCGCTGTATATCTGTCCATCCACGCCCCAGGCCAGCCACACGGTGCCCACGGGCTTCTCGGCGCTGCCGCCCGTGGGCCCGGCCACGCCGGTCACGGCGACGCTGACCTGCGCGCGCGAATGCGCCACGGCGCCCTCGGCCATGGCGCGTGCCACGGGTTCGCTCACGGCGCCATGCGCTTCGATCAGCGCGGCGGGCACGCCCAGCATCTCGGTCTTGGCAGCGTTGGAATAGGTGACGAAACCGCGTTCAAACCACTGGCTGGAGCCCGCCAGGTCGGTGCAGGCGGCGGCGATCATGCCGCCGGTGCAGCTCTCGGCGGTGGCCAGCATCCAGCCGCGCGCCAGCAGCTGGGCGGAAATTTGAGTCAAAGTAGCCTCTGGCGCTTGTGCATCAGGCGCTGGCAGCGCATCTGTGGATCGTGATGACGGGCTCACCAGAAGAACCTCCACAGCGCGATCACCAGCAGGGTGCAGAACGCCGCCACGAAGTCGTCGAACAGGATGCCCCAGCCGCCGCGCCAGCCGAAGCCCTTGAACAGCTGGTCGGCCCAGCCCACGGGCCCGGGCTTGGCGGCATCAAAGTAGCGGAACAGGGCAAACGCCACGGCCTGGCCCCAGAAACCCATGGGCATGGCCAGCCACAGCACCAGCCAGAAGGCCACGACCTCGTCCCAGACGATGCTGCCGGGATCGGACACGCCCATGTGCCGCGCCGTGACGGTGCAGGCCCACCAGCCGACCAGCGTGCCCGCGCCGATCAGCAGGCCGATCTGCTGCGTGCCCAGCCAGTGCTGCAGGACCAGAAAGGCCAGCCAGGCCCACAGGGTGCCCACGGTGCCCGGCGCCTTGGGGCTCAGGCCAGCGCCAAAGCCCAGCGCAATGCAGTGCGCCGGGTGCTGCAGCATGAAAGTGGCGCTGGGCCGCCGTGGCGGCGGTGGCGTGCCGGGGGGGCGCGGCGTGGCATCGGTCACGTCGACCGGGTCAACCGGATCGCGCGGGGCGCCAGGGGGGGAGGGAATCACGCGGGGGCTCCGGGGCGTTGCATCAGGGGTGAGAATGCTAGCAGCCTGCCCCGCAGTCGCCTGTCTGCACGACTGCAGCGCCAGGAGCGTTCTCAGGCGGATGGGGCAGGCGCGGCCTCGGGCAGGCGCACCAGCAGCACCGGCACGGGGGAGGTGCGGGCGATCTGCTCGGCATCGCTGCCCAGGAACATGCGCGCCAGGCCGCGCCGTCCCTGGGTGCCCAGCACGATCAGGCGGGCGTCCCATTGCCGGGCCTCGTCGATCACCAGCGTGGCCACCTGGGCGTCCATGGCTTCCAGCAACCGGGTCTCGGCCTGGATGCCTTGCGCGGTGAGCTGCTCGCAGGCCTTGCGCAGCATGGTGTCAGCACCCTTCAGGGCCACGGGCAGGAAGTCGGTGCGATACACCTCGGGGCGCACGAAGCCAACCGCATGCGTCAGCGGATCGATGATGTGCAGCAGGCGCACCTGCGCACCCACCTTCAGCGCCAGGCCGGCGGCTTCTTTCAGCGCTTGTTCCGAGGTGGGGCTGCCGTCGAAGGGGACCAGGATTTTTTCGTACATGGAGAACTCTTTGTAAAAGTGGAAGGGTGAACTCAGTGGCCTGGCACGCTGACCAGCGCGAGGGCGCGCCAGGCGGCAATCCACTCTTCGTTGGTGGGCTCCACCGCCACGGGCACGTGGCTGGCGGCGTGGGAGATGAGGGGGGCGTTGCGTGCATTGGCATCGCCGTCGAGTGCCACGCCCAGGAAGGCCAGGTCGCGGCAAATGCGCTCGCGGATGGCGGCGTTGTGCTCGCCAATGCCGGCGGTGAAGACCAGCATGTCCAGCCCGCCCAGCACGGCGACCATGGCGCCGATCTCGCGCACGATGCGCCGCACATACAGCGCCAGCGCGGCCTGCACGCGTGCGTTGCCCGCCTCCTGCCGCAGCAGCACGCGCGGGTCGGACGACACGCCCGACAGGCCCAGCAGGCCCGACCCGTGGTACAGCACATGGCCCACCTGTTCGAGCGTGAGCTTTTCGATCTCCATCAGGTACAGCACCGCGCCGGGATCGAGCGCGCCGCAGCGCGTGCCCATCATCAGCCCGTCGAGCGCCGAAAACCCCATGGTGGTGGCCATGCTGCGCAGGCCCTGCATGGCGCACAGGCTGGCACCGCTGCCCAGGTGGGCCACGATGGTGCGCCCGCGTGCGGCATCGCCATGGCGCTCGGCCAGCGCGACCGACATGAATTCATACGACAGGCCGTGAAAGCCGTAGCGGCGCAGGCCGCGTTCCCAGGCGCCGTAGGGCAGGGGCAGCATTTTTTCGACATCGGGCAGCGTGTGGTGGAACGCCGTGTCAAAGCAGGCCACCTGGGGCAGGCCGGGTGCCGTGGAAAGCAGCGCCTCGATGGCTTCGAGCGCAAACGGCTGGTGCAGTGGCGCCAGCGGGATGTAGGTTTGCAGGTCGGCCAGCACGGCGGCGTCCACGCGCACCGGGTCGAAGTACTTGGCGCCGCCGTGCACCACGCGGTGCGCCACGGCGGCGATGCGGTGGCCGCCCAGCCGGGCCAGCACGCGGGCGCGGATGTGCTCCAGTGCCGCGTGGTAGGGCTGGGCGGCGTCCAGCGCTATCGGGCCGGGCGCGCTGCCCGTCTCGCCAAAGGTGGGTGCGGGGCCGGTGATGCCATCGACCTTGCCGTTCCACAGGGGCTTGCGTGGCAGTGGGCGGGTGCTGGCATCGAACAGCGCGAATTTGATGCTCGACGAGCCGCAGTTGAGCACCAGGATGAGGTCGCTCATGGCGGCAGCACCTTGTAGCGGTGCGCCAGCAGCACGGCCACGGCGCACGAGGCGATGCGGGTTTCGCGCGAGTCGGCGCGGCTGGTGAGCACGATGGGCACGCGCGCGCCCAGCACGATGCCGGCGCTGGCCGCGCTGCCCATGAATTCGAGCTGCTTGGCCAGCATGTTGCCGCTTTCCAGGTCGGGCACCACCAGAATGTCGGCCCGGCCCGCCACCTCGGAGACGATGCCCTTGGTGTGCGCGGCCGCCATCGACACGGCATTGTCGAAGGCCAGCGGCCCGTCGAGCAGGGCGCCGGTGATCTGGCCGCGATCGGCCATCTTGCACAGGGCCGCCGCATCCAGCGTGGCGGGCATGTGCGGGTTGACGGTTTCCACCGCCGCCAGGACGGCCACGCGCGGCTCGGCCACGCCGATGGCATGGGCCAGGTCGATGGCGTTGCGCACGATGTCGGCCTTGTCGTCCAGCGTGGGCGCGATGTTGATGGCGGCGTCGGTGATGATGAAGGGGCGCGGGTAGGCCGGTGTCTGCATCAGGTAGCAGTGGCTGATGCGCCGCTTGGTGCGCAGGCCGGTGCCGCTGGCCACCACGGCAGCCATGAGCTCGTCGGTGTGCAGGCTGCCTTTCATGAGGGCCTCCACACGCCCTTTCGCCACCAGCTCCACCGCGCGTGCGGCGGCCGCATGGCTGTGGGGCACGTCTTCGATGGCGATGCCGGCAATGTCCAGCCCGCTCTCTTGCGCCACCGCCAGGATGCGCGCGCGCGGGCCAATGAGCACGGGCGTGATCAGCCCGGCCGCGCGCGCATCCAGCGCACCCGAAAGGCTGAGCGCGTCGCAGGGGTGCACCACCGCCATGGGGCTTGCGCCCAGCGGGCGCACATGGTCCAGCAGCCGGTGCAGGCCGTCGCCGTTGACGGTCAGGCGCACCTCGGGCAGCGTGGTGCGCGCGCGTTCGATGCGCTCGGTGGGGGCGATCACATCGGCTTCGCCGCTGATCACGGCCACGCCGTCCTGGTTGGTGCAGCTGCAGGCAAGCTTCAGGCGTTTCTTGGCCTCGTCGCGTGCGGTTACCGTCACGCCCACGCGCAGGGTGTCACCCACGCGCACGGGGGCGAGAAATTGGAGCGTCTGCCCCAGGTAGATGGTGCCGGGGCCGGGCAGGCGCGTGCCCAGCACCGCCGAAATCAGGGCGCCGCCCAGCATGCCGTGGGCAATGACGCCCTGAAAGCGCGTGGAGGCGGCGTATTCCGCATCCAGGTGCTGCGGGTTCACGTCGCCCGAGAGCACCGCGAACAGCTGGATGTCTTCGGTGCAGAGCGTGCGCTCGAACGATGCGGTGTCGCCCACCGCGATCTCGTCGAAGGTGCGGTTGCGCACGGTGCCCAGGTCGTTGCCGGCAGCGATCGCGGGGGGGAGAGCGGGCAGGGTGTCTGGCATGGGACTCCGAAGGATGGGAAAGATGGAGATCAGGCCATCTGGCTGATGGTCTTGCGAAAACGCGCCAGAGAGGCGGTGAACAGCACAGCGCCAATGGCCAGTATGGCCAGCCATTGTGGCCAGACCATGTCGAGGCCCGCACCCCGGTACAGGATGGCCTGCGCGGCCGCCACGAAATGCGTGGTGGGCGCGGCCAGCATCACGTATTGCACCAGCTCCGGCATGCTTTCGCGCGGGGTCACGCCGCCCGACAGCATTTGCAGCGGCAGCAGGGTCAGCACCAGCAGCATGCCGAACTGCGGCATGGAGCGGGCCACGGTGGCCAGGAAGATGCCCATGGAGGTGGTGGCAAACAGGTGCAGCGCCGCCAGCCCCATGAACAGCGGCACCGAGCCCTGCACCGGCACCTGGAGGGCGCCCTGCACCACGAACACCAGCGCCACCAATGCCGCCAGCAGCACCACCAGCCCCATGGACCAGACCTTGGCCAGCATGATCTCGCCGGGCGTCACGGGCATGACCAACAGATGCTCGATGGTGCCGTGCTCGCGCTCGCGGATCAGCGCCGCGCCGGTCAGGATGATGGACAGCATGGTGACGTTGTTGATGATCTCCATCAGCGAGCCGAACCAGGCCTGCTCCAGGTTGGGATTGAAGCGCATGCGCACGTTCAGCTCGACCGGCAGCTGCGCATCGCCGCGGTGGCGCTGCACGAATTCGCCCACCTCACCCGCCACGATCTGCTGGATATAGCCGCTGCCGGTGAAGGCCTGGCTCATGCGCGTGGCATCCACATTGAGCTGCACCACAGGGGCCAGCCCGGCCAGCACCTCGCGCTGAAAATTGGGCGGAATGTCGAGCACAAAGGTGTAATTGCCGTTGTCCATGCCGGCATCCATCTCGGCCAGCGTGATCAGGCGCGGGGTGGTGAAGTACGGCGGGTAGAAGCTGGCCACGATGCGCGCCGACAGCGGTGAATCGTCTTCGTCCACGATGGCGATGGCCGCCTTGTGCAGGCTCTCGGGCATGGCCGTGGCGGCCACGTAGATCGACACGGTGAAGGTGTAGGCGATCAGCACCAGCATCATGGGGTCGCGCACCAGGCTCCACAGTTCCTTGATGCCCAGGCGCCAGATGTTGGCAAGGGATGCGGCGTGCATGCTCAGGCCTCCTGCTTGCGCAGCAGCAGTATCGCCGCGCTGACGATCACCGGCGCCGCGATCAGCAAGGGCCAGAACGACGGCAGCAGGCTGCCCAGGTCCAGTGCCTTGCTGAAAACGCCCCGGCTGATGGTCAGGAAATGCGTGGCCGGGAAAATGCGGCCCACGAAGGCGCCCACGCCTTCGAGCGAGGACACCGGGTTGATCAGCCCCGCGTACTGGATGGACGGAATCAGCGTGCCGATCATGGTGACGAACATCGCCGAAATCTGGCTGCGCGTGAAGGTGGAGGCCAGCAGGCCAATGCCCGTGGAAGACACCACGAACACCAGCGCCGCCAGCGCCAGGGTGGCAAAGCTGCCCTTGAGCGGCACGTCAAACACCGTGACGGCCATCGCGGTCATGAGCAGGAAGTTGAACATGGCCAGCACGATGTAGGGCAGCTGCTTGCCCAGCAGGAACTCGGCCCGCGTGACGGGCGTGACGTAGAGGTTGATGATGGAGCCCAGCTCTTTTTCGCGCACCACCGACAGCGCCGTGAGCATGGCCGGTATCAGCATCAGCAGCAGCGGAATCACGGCCGGCACCATGGCTGGCAGGCTCTTCACGTCGGGGTTGTAGCGAAAACGGGTCTCGACCGTGCTGGCCGTCGCCGGCCGCACGCCCAGCCGGTGCCGCGCCTGGTCGGCCAGCCACATCTGGTGCATGGCGCCGATGTAGCCGCGCACGGTTTCCGCACGCATGGGCATGGCGCCGTCCACCCAGGCGGCCACCTGCACCGGGCGCCCATGCTGCAGGTCGCGCGCAAAGCCGGGCGGGATCTCGATGACCAGCGCCAGCTCGCCGCTGCGCATGCGCTGGTCCAGCTCGGCGTGGCTGCGCACGGGCGGCTTTTCGATGAAGTAGCGCGAGCCCGCGAGGTTGAGGGTGTAGTTCTGGCTCAGCGTGGTCTGGTCCTGGTCGAGCACGGCGTAGCTGAGGTCTTCCACGTCCATGCTGATGCCGTAGCCGATGATGAACATCAGCAGGGCGGTGCCGAGCAGCGCCAGCGTGGCGCGCACCGGGTCGCGCCGCAGCTCCAGCGTCTCGCGCCACATGTAGCTCAGGGCGCGGCCCAGGTTGAAGAAGTCCCGGCGGCGCGGCGTGGCGGAGGGCGCGCTGTGCGGTGCGGGTTCGGTGGCGGCGGGTGCGGGCGTGCTTGGGGCGGGCGCGGCCCGCCGGGTGCCCGAGGCATCTTCCAGGTAGGCAATGAAGGCCTGCTCCAGCGAGCCCGCGCCGCGCTGCGCGGCAATGTCTGCCGGCGGCGCGCTGACCAGCACCTTGCCGGCATGCATGAGCGAGATGCGGTCGCAGCGTTCGGCCTCGTTCATGAAGTGGGTGGAGATGAAGATCGTCACACGGTCGCGCCGCGACAGTTCGATCAGCAGGCGCCAGAAATTGTCGCGCGCCACCGGGTCCACGCCCGAGGTGGGTTCGTCCAGGATCAGCAGCTCGGGCTGGTGCACCATGGCCACGGCCAGCGACAGGCGCTGGCGCAGGCCCAGGGGCAGGGCATCGGGCAGGCTGTCGATTTCGTCGTGCAGGCCAAAGCGCTCGACCATGGCCTGCACGCGAGCCTGCACCTGCGCCTCGGGCACATGGAACAGGCGCGCGTGCAGCACCAGGTTCTGCCGCACGGTCTGCTCGCCATACAGCGAAAACGCCTGCGACATGTAGCCCACGCGGCGGCGGGTTTCGATGTCGCGGGGGTCCACCTTCTGGCCGAACAGCCAGGCCTCGCCCTCGCTGGCCGGCAGCAGCCCGGTCAGCATCTTCATGGTGGTGGACTTGCCGCAGCCGTTGGAGCCCAGAAAGCCAAAAATCTCGCCACGGCGGATGCGGAAATCCACCTGGTCCACGGCCACGAAGTCGCCAAAGCGCATGGTCAGGCCCTGCGCCTCGATGGCCACCTGCGTGTTGTCGTCCAGTGCCAGCGGCGTGATCTCCACCGGCTGGTGGCCGCGTTTCTTTTCCTCGGGCAGCAGCGCGATGAAGGCGGCTTCGAGGTTGCGGGTGCCGGTGCGTTGCAGCAGCGCGTGGGGCGTGCCGGTGGCCAGCACCTGGCCGTCGTCCATGGCCACCAGCCAGTCAAAGCGCTGGGCTTCATCCATGTAGGCGGTGGCCACGACCACGCTCATCTGCGGGCGCTCTTGCCGGATGCTGGCGATCAGGTCCCAGAACTGGGCGCGTGCCAGCGGGTCCACGCCAGTGGTGGGCTCGTCCAGGATCAGCAGGTCGGGGTCGTGGATCAGCGCGCAGCACAGGCCGAGCTTTTGCTTCATGCCGCCCGAGAGCTTGCCGGCCGGGCGCGCCAGAAAGGGGTGCAGGCCGGTGCTGTGCGTCAGGTGGTCGATGCGCCGGCGCCGCTCGGCCGCGTCGTGGCCGAACAGGCGGGCGAAGAACTGCAGGTTTTCCTCGACCGAGAGCGTGGGGTACAGGTTTTTCCCCAGGCCCTGGGGCATGTAGGCGATGCGCGGGCAGACCGCATCGCGGTGCCGTTTGCTGCGCATGTCACCGTCCAGCACCTGCAGGCTGCCCTGCTGCAGCGCCCGCGCACCCGCCAGCAAGGCCAGCAGGCTGGACTTGCCCACGCCGTCCGGGCCGATGAGCCCGACCATGCGCTGGGCCGGCAGCTCCAGCTGTATGTCCGCCAGTGCCACGGTGGTGGCATAGCGCAGGCCCACACCGTCCAGACGGGCCACGCAGGGTAAAGCGGCCACGCCTTACTCCGGCAGCTTCACGGCCAGGTGGGCCGGCCACGGGGCCGCCGCATCGAGCTTGAGCCAGGCCATGCCGGGCAGGCCGGTCTTGACCAGCTGGGCATGCTTTTGCAGCAACTCGGGGGCGATCTGCGCCTTGACGCGGAACATCATCTTTTGCCGTTCGCTGGCGGTTTCCACCGTTTTGGGGGTGAATTGCGCGGTGCTGGCCACGAACGAAACCTTGGCCGGAATCACCAGCTGCGGCGCCGCATCGAGCACGATGCGCACCTCGCTGCCCAGGGCCAGCCTGCCGGCCACGGGTTCGGGCAGGAAGAAGGTCATGTAGACATCGGACAGGTCCACCAGATTCAGCACCTTGCCGCCACCGCCGATCACCTCTCCCGGCTGGGCAATGCGGTATTGCACGCGGCCGCTGCGGGGCGCCACGAGCGCGCTGTCGTCAATGTCGGCCTTGATGCGTGCCACGGATGCTTCGGCGGCCGTCACGGCGGCGCGCGCGCTGGCCACCTGGGTGCGTGCGGCGGTGATGGCGGCCTGCGCGGCGTCGGCCTGGGCCTTGGCCGCCACCACGGCGGCCTGCAGGCTGCGTTCGCGGGCGCGGTCGTCGTCCACTTCCTGGTCGGACGATGCGCCTTCGCGCACCAGCGTCTGCGAGCGGGCCAGACGCCGCTGCGCGGCCTCCAGCTCGCTCTGGCGTTGCGCCACCAGGGCCTGCACGGCCTGCCGGTCGCTTTCGCGCACTGCGACCTGGGCCTGGGCGCTGGCCACGGCGGCAACGGCCTGCTGGTGCCGTGCCTGGGCTTCGTCGCGCGAGGCTTCCAGCGTGCTGATCTGCATGTGGGCCAGGGTCTGGCCGGCGGTGACGAATTCGCCCTCTTTCACCACAATGCTCTGCACGCGGCCGCCCAGCTTGGCCGCCACGTCGATCTCGGTGGCTTCAATGCGGCCATTGCCGCTGACAAATCCGTCGCCGGGGCCCTGGGGGCGCAGCATGGACCAGGCGTAGGCGCCGCCGGCCAATACGGCGGCTGCAATGGCCAGGAGGATGAGCCGGTTCTTGAGGGTGGGGTTCATGGTGCTTTAACGAGGGGGCTCAGGGAACGGAGCCTGTGGGTGGCGTGGCCGTGGCCGGCGCGGCCAGCGCGCCACCGCCCAGCGCCGCATACAGGCCGACCTGGCTGGACAGGACGGCGCGGCGCATCTGCACCACCTGCTGCTCGGCAACCAGCAGGTCGCGTTGGGCATCGAGCACCTCCAGAAAGGCGGCGGCGCCATGGTCATAGCGCAACTGGGACAGGCGCGCGCGCTCGCTCTGGGCGGCCCGCGCATCCTGGGCAATGGCCAGCTGGCGGGCCAGTGCCTGGCGCGCCACCAGCGCGTCGGACACATCGCGGAAGGCGCCCTGCACGGTTTTTTCGTAGTTGGCCACGGCGATGTCGCGGCGCACCTCGGCCAGGTTCAGGTTGTTGCGCAGGCGCCCGCCGTTGAAGAGGGGCAGCGAAATGCTGGGCGAAAACGTCCAGGCCTGGCTGCCGCTGTCGAACAGGCCACCGAGCTCGGCGCTGGCGGTGCCCAACGAACCCGTGAGCGCCACGCGCGGGAAAAACGCCGCGCGCGCCGCGCCGATCTGCGCCTGGGCTGCGCGCAGCTGGTGCTCGGCCGCCATGATGTCGGGGCGCTGGGCGAGCAGGTCGGAGGGCAGGCCCGCGCGCAGTGGCGGCATCGACAGGCTGTCCAGCCGCACGGCTACGGCGGGCGGTGCCACGGGCGCACCCACCAGCAGCGCCAGGGCGTTGGCCTGCTGCGCGCGCGCCTGCTCCAGCTGGGCGCCCAGCGCCTGGGCCTGCGTGAGCAGTGTTTGCACCTGGGTCAGGTTCAGCCGCGAGGCCGAGCCCACATCCACGCGGCGCTGGAAGATGCGCAGGCTTTCCTGGCGGCTGGCGATGGCCTGGTGCGCCAGTTCCAGGCGCTCGTCGAGTTCCCGCAGTGCCAGTTCGCTCTGGGCGACCTGCGCGATCAGGCCCAGGGTGACGGCGTGGCGGGCCGCATCGGTGGCCAGGTAGTTTTGCAGTGCCGCATCGTTCAGGCTGCGCACCCGCCCCCAGAAGTCGATTTCCCAGCTGGCCAGGCCCAGGCCCGCCTGGTACTGGCTGCTCAGGAGGGGCTGGCCCGTCAGGTTCAGGTCGGCCGGCACGCGCGAGCGGTCCATGCCCGCCTGGGCGCCGAGGGTGGGCAGCAGATCGGCGCGCTGGATGCCATGGGCGGCGCGGGCCTCCTGCACGCGCAGCGCGGTGGCGCGCAGGTCGCGGTTGTTCGCCAGTGCCTGGGCCATCAGGGTTTGCAGGCGCGGGTCGGTGAAATAGTCGCGCCAGCCGGTGGTGGCGGCCGGGGTGCCCTCGTCTGGCGCGGGCAGGGCGTAATGCGCGGGCACCGGCAGGGCGGGCGTCTCATGGGGCGGCGCCATCGAGGCGCAGCCGGCTAGCGCCCCGATGGCGGCTGCCAGGGTGACGGCGCGCCGTGCAGTTGGATGACTGGTGTGGTGCGGGTGGCGATCCATGGCTATTTCTGCAGCACATAGGTGCCCGGAGCGTCGCCGACGGGCTTGTAGGCGCCCGACCCTGTGCGTGGGGGCTTGACCGGTGCGCCCGAGCGCGCCTTCAGCCACGCCAGCCAGGCCGGCCACCAGGAGTCGGGTGTTTCCGGTGCAGCGGCCAGCCACGCGTCGGGCGGCAGGTAGTTGCCGCCCGCCGGGCGGGTCAGCATCTGGAAATGCCGGCGCGGGTTGCCGGGCGGGCTGACGATGCCTGCATTGTGGCCGCCACTGGTGAGCACGAAGGTGGTTTCGGCGGAGCTCAGCTGTTGCAGCTTGAAGACCGAACGCCAGGGCGCCACATGGTCGGTGACGGTGCCGACCATGAAGGTGGGCAAGGTGATGTCGCCCAGGGTCACGGGCTTGCCGCCCACCGGGTAGCGGCCTTCGCTGAGGTCGTCGTCGAGGAACAGCCGGCGCAGGTACTGCGAGTGCATGGTGGCCGGCATGCGGGTGGTGTCGGCGTTCCAGGCCATCAGGTCGTTCATGGGGGCCCGCTCTCCCAGCAGGTATTCGTTGACCAGGCGCGACCACAGCAGGTCGTAGGAGCGCAGCATCTGGAACGCGCCGGCCATCTGGGCCCCGGTGAGGTAGCCGGTCTGGGCCATTTGCGCTTCCAGCAGGCTGATCTGGCTGTTATCGATGAACAGGGCCAGTTCGCCCGGCTCGGTGAAGTCGGTCTGCGCCGCGAAGAGCGTCATGGAGGCCAGGCGCTCGTCCCCGTCGCGCGCCATGGCGGCGGCCGCAATCGCCAGCAGCGTGCCCCCCAGGCAGTAGCCGGCGGCGTGCACCTTGGCCTGGGGCACGATGGTGTTGACGGCGTTCAGTGCGGCGTGAAAGCCCTGGTCCAGGTAATCGTCCATGCCCAGATCACGGTCCTCGGCGCCTGGGTTGATCCAGGAAATACAGAACACCGTGTGCCCCTGGTCCACCAGATATTTGATGAGCGAGTTGTGGGGCGACAGGTCGAGGATGTAGTACTTCATGATCCACGCCGGCACGATCAGGATCGGCTCGGGGTGCACGGCTGGGGTGGTGGGCGTGTACTGGATCAGCTCCATCACGCGGTTCTTCAGCACCACCTTGCCGGGCGTGATGCCCACGTCGCGGCCGACCACGAAGTTCTCGGCGCCAGCGGGTGGTGCGCCTGCAGCGTGGCGCCGGGCGTCCTCCAGCAGATGGAGCGCGCCACGCGCCAGGTTGGCGCCGCCTTGCGCGAGCGTGCGGTTCAGCACCACGGGATTGGTGGCCAGCTGATTGCCGGGCGAGAAAATGTCCAGGAACTGCCGGGCTGCGAAGGCCACCATGTCTTCGTGGTGCTTGTCCACACCCCAGACGCCGTGCGTTGCGGCGGCCCACCATTGCTCGGTGAGCACAAAAGACTGGTGCATGAGGTTGAACGGCCACTGCTGCCACGCGGGGTCGGCAAAGCGCCGGTCCTGGGCAGGGGTCGCCACGGCATGGCGGGCTTCCCTGTCGGGGCCGGCCGCCATCCGCGCCTGGGCATAGGCGGCCATCTCCTGCCCCTGGCGCAGCGCCAGGTGCGCCAGGTCCATGCACTTGCCTGGCGAGGCGGCCAGATGCAGGGCCCAGTCACTGCCCGCCATCAGGGCGGAGGCGTGGGACAGCGACGCAACGCTGCGGGCCAGTGCCGCATGGATGGCGGGGTCGAGCCGCTCGGCCATGAACAGGGGGGCATTGGCAGGGGGTGGCATGTCGGGAGTCTCCGGTGAAGAGCGGGCCAAGGGTGCTGGGATACTTTACGAAGTGGCGGCGCGCGTGAATTGACATGTGTCAATTTGTGGCGGATTGCCGACGGGACGGCCGCTGTCGGCGCACCAGCATAGGCAGGGACCAAGACACAACGATGTCCCCTGCCGAGCGTGCTGTTGCGCGAGGCCCTGCGGCGCGGGTGTAGGGGGTGGGTGCCGGGATGTGAATCCGGCCGCGAATTCAGCCGGTCGCGAAGTGATCGAATGAGGCGTAGCGCCGTGCGACCGGCTGCCCTTGCGCATCCACCAGCCGCAGGCCCGGCGCGGCCTCGATGCGACCGATGCGCGTGACGGGCGTGTCGCTGGCCAGGGCTGCGGAGGCCACCGCAGCGCGCCGGGCCTGCGGGGCGGTGAACGCCAGTTCGTAGTCGTCGCCGCCCGCCAGCGTGCACTGGCGAATCAGTTCAGGGCCAAATTGGCAGATGGGGCGTGATGGAGAGTCGCTGGCAGCTATTAGATTGGAAGTGATGTGGGTGTCGAGGCACGCCCCGACACCCGACGCTTTCAGGATGTGCGACAGGTCGCCCAGCAGCCCGTCGCTCACATCCAGGGCACTGCTGGCCACGCCGCGCAGGGCCTGGCCCAGGGCCACGCGGGGCGTGGGCTGCTCCAGCCGCAGGCGGCCGGCGGCCAGCACCTCGGGTGGCAGGGTGATATGCCCCTGCAGCGCCTCCAGCGCCAGGCGGGCGTCGCCCAGCGTGCCGCTCACATAGATGTCGTCGCCGGGCCGTGCGCCGCTGCGCAGCAGGGCCTGGCCGGCTGGCACTTCGCCGAACACGGTGATGCAGATATTGAGCGGGCCCTGCGTGGTGTCGCCACCCACCAGCTCGCAACCCTGCGCATCGGCCAGCGCCAGCAACCCGCTGGAGAAACCTGCCAGCCAGGCCTCATCCACGCGGGGCAGCGCCAGCGCCAGCGTGAAAGCCAGCGGGCGCGCGCCGCAGGCCGCCAGGTCCGACAGGTTCACGGCCAGCGCCTTGTGGCCCAGGCGTTCGGGGGCTACGTCGGCAAAGAAATGCCGGCCCTCCACCAGCATGTCGCTGGACACGGCCAGCTGCATGCCCGGTGCGGGCGCCAGCAGCGCGCAGTCGTCGCCCACGCCGAGCGCGGCGCGGTGCACGGGCCGCGTGAAATAGCGTGCGATCAGGTCGAATTCACCCATGGGTGAGGATTGTGCGGTGTATCGAGTGCAGAGCCGCCGCGCAAGGGCCGCCAGTGCGCGGTACGGGCGCTGGCGGCGTCCCCCTGGGGGAGGGCGCCGAAGGCGACTCAGGGGGGATCAGTTCGTGCCACGAAAGCGCAGCGCGGCCTGGCGGCTGACTTCGGCCAGCAACTGCTCTTCGCGCTGGCGCTCGCGCAGCCAGCGGGCGTCGTTGTGGCCGGCTTCGGCCTCGGTGCGCAGCATGTGCATGGCGTTCGACGCGCCTTGCATGGCGGCGTGTCCGGCGATCTGGTCCATGGTCATGCGGATATGGTCGCGCAGCGGCATGTGGCTGCCGGTGGCCGGGTCCACATACACGGCGTCCATGCCAAAGCGGCAGGCCTGAAAGCGGTTGTAGGTGTAGACGAGGTAGTCGTCCTCCTGGGGCATGAACGGCTGCTCGGCCAGGAACCAGGCGCCCAGCGACTGCACGAAACCGGCCAGCGCGGCGGCGCGCTCGATCGTCAGCGGGGTGTCGAACACGCGGATCTCGATGGTGCCGAACTCGGGCTTGGGGCGGATGTCCCAGTAAAAGTCCTTCATGCTCTTGACCACGCCGGTGCGGGTCATCTTGTTGAAATAGGCCGTGAAATCGTCCCAGGTCAGTGCAAACGGCGCACGGCCCGACAGCGGAAACGCAAACACCGAGTTGAGCCGTGCCGAATCGAACGCCGTGTCCTGCCCCTGCACGTAGGGGCTGGACGCCGACAGCGCAATGAAGTGCGGGATGTAGCGCGACATGCGGTGCAGCATCAGCAGCGCCGCGTCGGCATCGGGACAGCCGATGTGCACATGCTGACCAAAGATGGTGAACTGCTTGGAGAGGTAGCCATACAGCTGCGACAGTTCCTGAAAGCGCGGTTTGTCGTAGATGCGCCGCTCATGCCACTGCTGGAACGGGTGCGTGCCGCCACCCACCACGGCAATGTTGAGCTTGTCGGCGCTCTTGACCAGGGCCTCGCGGATGGGACTGAGCTGCCCCAGCACCTCGCTGGCCGAATGGCAGATGCCGGTGGAGATCTCGATCATGCTGTTGGTCATCTCGGGGACCACGCTGCCGGGCAGCGGCACCTTGCGCATCAGGCGCAGCATGTCTTCGGCGTAGGGCGCCAGATCGTAGTCGTGGGTGTTGACCAGCTGCAGTTCCAGCTCGACGCCCAGCGTCAGCGGCTCGGAATGGTGAAATGCTTCAAGACTCACTGCTGTCTCCATGGCCACCGCGCGCGAGCGGGGCCCAGGGTTTGGAACTCTCGCCCGCACGGTAGATGGCCACCGTGGCGATCACGGCACCCAGCACTTCCATGAGCAGGATGGCCGGCAGCGCCACGCGGGCGATCAGATGGCCCGTGGAGGGCGATGCCACCACGAACTGCGACGCGATCAGCAGCGCGATGGACGACATGGGCGTCATGGCGCAGCCCACCCACAGGGCCTGGCGCCAGCTGGCGCCGCTGCCCACATTGCCCAGTCCCACGCCCACGGCCTTGGCCACCAGGCGCACGGCGATCAACGCCAGCACCACGCCGGCCACGGGGCCGCTCCAGTCAGCCTGCGCCGCCACCGTGGACACCAGCACGAACATCAGCATGGTGAGCAGCGACGAGGCATTGCCCAACTGGCGCGGCCAGGCCCAGGGGCGCGGATTGAGCTGCTTGAGCAGCATGCCGCCCAGCAGCGCCGCCAGGGGGGCAGAGCCGCCCATGTGCGCGGCCACGGCCGTGGCCGCGGCGATCAGGGCCAGCAGCAGCATGGAGGTGTTCTCGCTGGTGGGGTTCATGAAGCGCAGGGCCATGCGCAGCACCAGCGACAACACGGCCGCCACGATGATCGACACGCCCAGCACCACCACCACGGGATACATGGTGTCGAACAGCGTGACGCTTTGGCGGTTGATCTGCTCTGCGCGGGCGCTGCCCAGCGTCAGCGCATACAGGGTGGACAGGGTGGCGAGCACGATGGCGCGTTCGGTCACCGGGCCGGCTGCGCGGGTGTCTGCCACCACGCGCGTGAGCACGGCGGGCGAAGCCGCCAGCGCCACCAGGGCCAGGGGGGCGGCCACATGCGCGGGCATGTCGAGCCACACCAGCACCCAATAGACGGCAAAGTAGGTCAGTGCCGATTCGGCGATGCTCTGCACCAGCACCATGGGGTTGTGGCGAAACCAGCGCAGCGGAATGCGTCCACCGCATTCGAACAGCACGATGGAGATGCCGAGCTCCAGCAGAAACAGCCCGATGCCCTGCAATGGCCACACTGCCCCACTGAAGCCCGCCAGGCCGGCGACGGTGCCGACCAGGGAATAGCCCACCACCTTGGGCAGACCCGTGTGGCGCTGGGTGAGGTAGCCCACCATGGCGGCCACCGCCAGCAGCAGCGACCACTGCACCGTGGGCAGCCCCGCCGAAGGGCGCAGCCATTGGGCCCAGAAGCTCAGGATTTCATTCATGTCATAAGTCCTCTCCATCAGACGGGCAGCGCCCGGTGGACGGGAAGAAAAGGCAGGGCGCCAGCTGGCGCCGCGGTCCTTCCCGGCGGTTGCCTGAATTTACCTGCGCAAACGCGAGGCCTCTGTAGGACAGGGGCGTTCATGCTGGCGCAGACCAGTCACGCCCGAATCAGGCGGCCCGGCGTTCAGGGGCGAAAAAGCTCAGAGGCGCCTTGCGCAGGCGGCGCCGCATCGCTGCATAGATGCGTGAACGGTCTACACCGCTCACGTTGTGGGCACGCAATGCCAGGCGAAAAGCCAGGTAAAAACTCACACTGACATTGAGGGCGCCCAGCAGGGGAAGGGTGGCAACGGCCCACCAGAACGCACTTTGGTGAAAGATGTCCCAGCCCAGTGCCGCCGTGGCCGCACCCAGCTGGCCCGAAGACAGTGTGACATGGCGCACATCCAGCCCCAGCCCGAAAAACCCTGCAAACGCCGGGACCAGGCCGAGCATGAAGCCCAGCGAGATGTTGGCGGCCAAGCCCGACAGGTTTTCGCGCAGGAAGCGCGCCCAGCGCGCGGCGCGTTCCTGGCCCAGGCGGGCGGTGATGCGCGGGTTGTAGCGCACGGCCGAGTCGAGCCGGTGCAGCACGAACCAGTTTTCGGTCCAGCCGGCGATGATGCTGGACGCGAACAGCAGCACGCCCGTGAAGGCGGCAAACAGCAGCGAGGGTCCCAGCAGGTGCAGGGACTCCAGCACCTGGCCCGCCTCGTCCGCACTGATGGCGGGAGAGCCCTTGGCCCAGGCGATCAGCAGTGCCAGGGCCAGAACCAGCGGGTACACCACCAGCACATTGCCCAGCACGGCCGCCACCTGCGAGCGCACCAGGTGGGTGACTTCGTCCACGAACGACTCGATGGCCTCGCCCGAAGCCAGTTCCTTGAGCTTGGCCGCCATGGCAGGTGCCGTCATTGCCGGCTGCTTGGTCGCCACGGTGAAATGCAGCAGCTGCACCAGCACAAAGCTCACCGCATAGTTCACACCGGCCCAGAAGCCGCCCCAGAACGCCGACAGGGCCAGCGCATACAGGCCAAACTTGGCCAGCGTGGTCAAGGCCATCACGGCGCCCCCACCGGCGGCTTTTTTCACCATCGAGCGGTACTCGGCCGCCGTGCGCGTGATGTAGTGCTCGCCCGTCTCGGCGCTGCGCTCGGCCACCTTGGCCGCCAGCAGCGAGGAGTTGGAGGCCAGCAGCGCCCGCAGGCTGCGCCGCTCCTGCCCCACCTCCACCAGGTGCGCCAGAAGGCGGGCCGCCGTGGCGGCGGGCTGGGGAGACAGCAGGCACTCGAGCAGCTCCCGCACCCGCAGGATGCGCGCGCGCAGCTGCCGCAGCCGAAACACCAGGTCCACGGAAATGCCGTTGTCCTCGAAGTGGGTGTACACGGTGGCCGCGGCGGCCCGGCAGGCTTCCAGGCGCTCGCGCAGACGCTGGGCGGCCTCCTGCAGCCGGTCGGGTGTGCGCAGCGCGTGCAGCACCTCGGTGCGCAGGCTCTCCACGTCGCGAATCAGCGCATGAAAGGGCTGTGCTTCGCGGGCCGATGCACTCATGTGCAGGCGCAAGCCGGGCGCGAAACCGGTCGAAAGGATCTGCCCTGCGCAGTAGGTGATGGCGTCGAGCAGCGCATGCTGCCAGCGCGACGCCCCCTGGGGGTTTTGCGGCATCAGCAGGGCTGCCAGCCGGTTCAGCAGGGTTTCGTCCAGCGCGCCGAGCCACTTGGCATCGAAAGCGCTGGGCAGGGCCAGTACGAAGAGTTCCGAGGCGTCAATGGTTTCGGGGCTGTGCGGCAGCAGCTGGTTGCGCAGTCGCTCGGCCGCTTCGCTGAGCACGGCCGTGTCCTTGGCGAAGCCAAAATCGGCCAGCAGCGTGGTGATGTCCACGGACTCCACGAGGGCGGCCCACCAGGCCTGCAGCCGGGGCTGTACGTCAGGGCGCGCCTCGACCGCTTCCAGGAACAGCTGTACGCGCGCCGTGGCGCCCGGCGCCGAATCGCGCGCGCCGCGCACCCAGTTCAGCAGGTCGATCAGCCACAGGTGGCGCTGTGCCATTCCTGCCTGCGGGTCCAGCGCCGCCAGCAGCCCTGCCAGCTCGGTGGCTGGCCGCTTCAATGCAGCACCCTGCCGGCCAGCGGTTGCCCCGAGGCCCCGGGATGGGTGGCCTCCAGCACAAACAAGGGTACCGGGCAGCTGAACGGCTCGCCGTCAACAGCTACGCAATGGAAGGTGCCATGCATGGTGCCGCTGGCGGTGCGCAGGCCGCATCCGCTGGTGTACTGGAACGACTGCCCGGGCTGGAGCAAAGGCTGCTGGCCCACCACGCCGAGGCCCTTGACTTCTTCCGTGTGGCCCCTGGCATCACTGATGACCCAGTGGCGCGAGATCAGTTGTGCGGGCGTATCGCCCGTATTGGTGATGGTGATGGTGTAGGCAAAGCTGAAGACGCCGGAGTCCGGGGAGGATTGTTCTGGCAGGTACTCAGGCTGCACCTGCACGTCAAACTGGTACTTGGACATGGACGGATGGTAACTGCGACAATCGCGCCATGAGCCGTACTTTTCGCATTGCCCCTTCGATCCTCTCTGCCGATTTCGCCCGCCTGGGTGAAGAGGTGCGCAGCGTCATTGCCGCCGGTGCCGACTGGATCCACTTTGACGTGATGGACAACCATTACGTGCCCAATCTCACCTTCGGCCCCATGGTCTGCCAGGCGCTCAAGCCGCATGCGAGGACGGCCGCCGGCGTGGCGGTGCCCGTGGACGTGCACCTGATGATCCAGCCCGTGGATGCCCTGGCCGCGGCGTTTGCCGAGGCGGGCGCAGACTACATCAGCTTTCACCCCGATGCCTCGGGCCATGTGCACCGCAGCATCCAGGCCATTCGCAGCAAGGGCGTGAAACCGGGCCTGGTGTTCAACCCGGCCGAGCCGCTGGATGTGCTGGATTGGGTGATCGATGACATCGACCTCATCCTGATCATGAGCGTGAACCCCGGCTTTGGCGGCCAGAGCTTCATCGATTCGGCCCTGCGCAAGATCGAAGCCGTGCGCAAGCGCATCGACGCATCGGGCAAGGACATCCGCCTGGAAGTGGATGGTGGCATTAAGGCGGACAACATCCGCCGCGTGGCCGATGCAGGTGCGGACACCTTTGTGGCGGGGAGTGCGATTTTCGGCAAACCCGATTACCAGGGCGTCATCGACGCCATGCGCGCGCAGCTGGCCTGAGGGCACTACCGGCTTTCATCGCAGGGTTCAGGACGCAGAAGCCAGTTGTTGTTGCACATGCGCCAGCAGCCCGTCACAGGCATCTTCCAGCAGGTCCAGCACATGCTCGAAACCCTGTGCATTGCCATAGTAGGGGTCGGGCACCACGGGGCTGTCATGGCGCAGGCAGAACTCGGTCAGGCGCCGCAGGCGGTGTTGCTGCCCGGGGGGGCAGCGGCGGTGCAGCTCTGACAGGTTGTCGTCATCCATGGCCAGCAGCAGGTCGAAGCGGTAGAAATCACCATCGGTGACCTGGCGCGACCGAAGATCGGCCAGTGCGTAGCCGCGCCGCCAGGCGTGGGCCTGTGCGCGCACGTCGGGTGGTTCGCCCAGGTGTGATCCGTGGGTTCCGGCGGAGTCGATGCGCACGCTTTCGACCAGCCCGGCGCGTGCGACACGCTGGCGAAACACACCGAGTGCGCTGGGGCTGCGGCAAATGTTGCCCATGCAGACGAAGAGAACAGAAAACTGGTTCATTTCCTTGAATGCCCCCGTCGTGTGAGGGCGCGATTGTAGGGGCGCTGCATTCGCCTGTTCCATCGAAATGTCACGGCTTGAGGCGCAAAACATTTGGAATAAGATGATCGGACAGCATGGCTTGCGGTGTGAAGCGCTGGCCATCCAGCAACGCCGCGTTGGTTCACGGTGAGACCCATGTCTGCAGATAAACGGGGGGCAAGCAAACCATGTTGATCCAGCCGGTGGTGTTGTCCGGCGGTTCGGGCACGCGCCTGTGGCCGCTGTCGCGTGAAAAATACCCCAAGCAATTGCTCGCGCTCATGGGCGACGATTCACTGCTGCAAGCGACCCTGCGTCGGGTGGAGGGGACGCCTGGCGCCGATATCGCACCACCGCTGGTGGTCTGCAACGAGGAATACCGTTTCGTGGTGGCGGAACAATTGCGTGTGATCGGCACGCAAGGCCGCATCGTGCTGGAGCCGGTGGGCCGCAACACCGCTCCGGCGCTGACGCTCGCGGCGCTGGCCGCGCAGTCTGGCGGTGCCGATCCGGTGTTGCTGGTCATGCCCTCGGACCACGTGGTTGCCCAGCCCGCAGTCTTCCAGGAAGGCGTGCGCCACGCCGCGAGGCTTGCGCAGGATGGCGCCATCGTCACTTTCGGCATCACCCCGGATCGCCCCGAAACGGGCTACGGTTATATCCAGGCGGGTGCCTCGGTGGGTGAAGGAGGTGCACGCACCATCACCCGTTTTGTGGAAAAACCCGATCTCGCCACGGCCGAAGGCTATCTGCAGGCGGGCGATTACCTCTGGAACAGCGGCCTGTTCGTGCTGCGTGCTTCCGTTTGGCTCCAAGCGCTGGAGCGGTGCCGTCCCGATATCCTGGCTGCATGCCAGGCGTCGTGGAAAGATGGCGTATCCGACCTGTCGTTTCTGCGGGTCGAGGCCGAGGCATTCGCTGCCTGTCCGAGCGATTCGATTGATTACGCCGTGATGGAGCGATTGGGCGGAGCGCAGTCTCTGCTGGATCTGCCATCGGGTGTGGTGGTGCCGTTGTCGGCAGGCTGGTCCGACGTGGGCGCCTGGGACGCATTGTGGCAAATCCTGCCCAAGGATGCGCAGGGCAATGTGGCGCAAGGGCGGACGCTGATGCAGGACAGCCGCAACACCTTGGCGCTGTCGTCGGGGCGCCTGCTGGCGTGTGTCGGCGTGCAAGGGCTGGTTGTGGTGGAGACGCCTGACGCAGTGCTCGTAGCCGATCAGCGCCACACCCAGGATGTGAAAAAAATCGTCGACCGTCTCAAACGTGACGGCCGAACCGAGGGATTGCTGCACCGCAAGGTATACCGCCCCTGGGGCTGGTACGACGGCGTTGACGCGGGTGAGCGCTTCCAGGTCAAGCGCATTCTGGTCAAGCCTGGCGGCAAGTTGTCGCTGCAGATGCACCACCACCGGGCCGAACACTGGATCGTCGTGCGTGGTACGGCCCGCGTGACCAAGGGCGATGAGGTGTTTCTGCTTTCTGAGAACCAGTCCACCTACATCCCTTTGGGGGTGACGCATCGCCTGGAAAATCCAGGCCAGGTCGATCTGGAGATGATCGAGGTGCAGTCCGGCTCGTATCTGGGGGAGGACGACATCGTGCGGTTCGACGACCTGTATGGGCGCTGATGACCGCGTTGACACCATTGGGCGGGAGCCACCTTGCATGAAGACCGAAAGAAAACCCCAGCATGTACTTGTGACCGGCGCGGCTGGTTTCATTGGCAGCCATGTGGCGGAGCGCCTGCTGGCGCGCGGCGACCGGGTTCTGGGCCTGGACAACCTCAATGATTACTATGATCCGGCGCTCAAGCAGGCCAGGCTCCGGCGACTCGAAGGGTCGCCAGGCTTTCGTTTTGTGCGGCTCGACCTGGCCGATCGCACCGGAATGGCCGAACTCTTTGCCACCGAACGTTTCGACGGCGTCATCCACCTTGCCGCCCAGGCTGGCGTGCGCTACAGCATCACCCATCCCAATGCCTACCTGGACTCCAACCTCACAGGTTTTGGCCATGTGCTGGAGGGGTGCCGCGCCCAGGGTGTCGCGCACCTGGTGTATGCGTCCAGCTCCAGCGTCTATGGCGGCAACACCAAGATGCCGTTTGCCGAAACCGACGCCGTCGACCACCCCGTGAGCCTGTATGCCGCCACCAAGAAAGCCAATGAGCTCATGGCCCATACCTACAGCCATCTCTATGGTTTTCCAACCACCGGGCTGCGCTTTTTCACGGTCTATGGCCCCTGGGGGCGGCCCGACATGGCTTACCACCTCTTTACCCGTGCCATCCTCGCTGGCGAACCCATTTCAGTTTTCAACCACGGGGACATGCGGCGCGACTTCACCTACATCGATGACATCACCGAGGGCGTGTTGCGCGTACTGGATAAACCCGCTACCCCAGAACGCATGGGTGCAGCCCCTTACCGTGTGTTCAACATCGGTAACAGCGAGCCGGTGCAATTGCTCGATTTCATCCGTTGCATAGAAAACGCGCTCGGCAAGGCGGCTGTCCGGCAGCTGCTTCCCATGCAGCCCGGGGATGTGCCGGCAACCTATGCCAGTACCCAGGCGCTGCGGGACTGGGTGGGTTTTGCGCCGTCGACGCCGCTGGCGGAAGGCATAGGGAATTTCGTGCGTTGGTACCGGGCGTATTACCGCTGCGCTTGAGTCTGCCGGCCAAGGGTTGCGAGAGGGGGCGTTCGGGAGTTGCCCTCCGGAGGGGCACGGGGGTTTGCCGTCAATATGTAACAACCCATGCGGGCATGGGCTTCCAGGTTGGGACAGGTTTTTTGCGGTCAAAAAGGCATTTACGCGTGACATTCGTTCGGGGTATGCTGCAGCGAGGCTAGGTTATTCGGACTGTGGCCGTGCAAATGATGTAAGGAGTTGTGTCATGCAGAAATACGTTTCGACGCTCCTGGATTCAATGGTTCGCGCCGTGGCAATGGCCGCATTGGCAATGGCGGTGGTTGGTTGCGCGAGTTGGGCGGGGGCCGGCCATCCGGCAGCGCCGGCCAAGGCATCCGTTCCGGATTACAACTACATCGTGGGGCCTGGCGATACGCTCAATATCATCGTCTGGCGCAATCCCGAGCTGTCGCAAGTGGTGCCCGTGCGTCCTGATGGGCAGGTGTCCACGCCGCTGGTTGACGGGCTCGTTGCGCAGGGTAAAACATCGGTGCAGATCGCCCGGGACGTTGAAAAGGAGCTGGGTAAATACGTGCGTGATCCGGTCGTCACGGTCATCGTGACGGGGTTCGTCGGTCCCTACAGTGAGCAGATACGCGTGGTGGGAGAGGCCGCCAAGCCGCAGTTCCTGCCCTACAAGCAAAAAATGACGGTCCTCGATGTGATGATCGCCGTGGGCGGCTTGACCGATTTTGCGGATGGCAACCGCGCAACCCTCGTGCGCTCGGCCGAGGGCAGCAAGCGCTACAACGTGCGCCTGAATGATTTGATCAAACATGGCGATATCGGCGCCAATGTGGAAGTGCTTCCCGGCGATATCCTCATCATCCCCCAAGGGTGGTTCTGACTTGCCTGAGTAAGGACTGGTGCCGGCGAGGCGCCCGGCGAACAGGACATGTGTGGAGGGGGATCGAATGGATGAGTTGCTAGGCCAGATCACCACAGCCGTTCGCGGCATGTGGATCTATCGCCGTTTAGCCATGCTGATCACCTGGCTGGTTGCTGCGGTGGGGGTGGGCGCGGTGCTCATGATGCCGGATCACTACCAGGCTTCGGCGCGCGTATTTGTCGATACGCAATCCATCCTGCGACCCCTCATGACGGGCATTGCCGTGCAGCCGAACATCGAGCAGCAGGTGGCCATGCTCAGCCGCACGCTCCTGAGTCGGCCGACCGTGGAGCGATTGGTCCGCACCGTTGACCTGGATCTGGGCGCGAATTCCAAGGCGGCCAAGGATGCGGTGGTCGACACCGTGACCAAATCCATCAGCATCCAGACCACGGGGCGGGACAACCTCTACACGTTGTCCTATCGCGACCAGAACCCCGAGAAAGCGCAGCGCGTCGTGCAGGCATTGCTGACCATCTTCGTCGAATCCAGCCTGGGTGCATCGCGCCAGGATTCGGACAGTGCGCGGCGTTTTCTGGACGAGCAGATCAAGAGCTATGAAGCCAAATTGACGGACGCCGAAGGTCGCCTCAAGGCATTCAAGCTGCGCAACATCGAATTGCAGTCCCAGAGCGGCCTGGACTCTGCGGGGCGGGCCGCAGAAATCGGCAACCTTCTCAGTCAGGCCAGGCTGGAACTGCGCGAGGCCGAGAGCGCGCGCGCGGCGGCAAGTCGCCAGTTGGAAATGCTGCGCGCGCAAACTGGCGAGTCACTCCTCGGTTCTGCGGTCGGCATACAGACGCCTGAACTGGACGCACGCCTTTATGAGCAGAAGCGCAATTTGGATACGCTGCTTCAGCGCTACACCGACGAGCACCCTGATGTGGCCAACACGCGCAGATTGATCGGGGAGCTTGAAACACAAAAGCGTCGCGAAATGGAAGAGCTGCGGCGCAAAGCCCAGGCGGCGCCCGGATCGCCGGCAGTTCAAACCAACCCGGCGGCGGTGGAGCTCAGCCGCATCTACTCTGCCGCCGAGGTTCAAGTGGCTTCGCTGCGCGCGCGGGTGGTCGAGTACGAGTCACGCGCCAACCGTGTTCAGCAGCAACTCAAGGTGGCTCCGCAGTTGGAGGCAGAGTTGGCGCAGCTCAACCGGGACTATCAGATCAATCAAAAGAACTACGCTGATCTGGTGTCGCGCCGTGAGTCGGCCATGATGTCGGGGCAGCTGGAAAACACATCCAATGTGGCCGAATTTCGCGTCATCGACCCGCCGCGCGTGGCTCCCAAGCCCGTTGCGCCCAATCGGGTGCTGCTGATGCCAATCACCTTGCTGGTGGCCTTGGGTGCGGGGCTGGGCATGGCGTTTCTCATGAGCCAGATCAGGCCGGTGTTCTTCGATGGGGTTGCCTTGCGCCAGTTGACCCAGCTGCCGTTGCTGGGGGTGGTGGATCTGATCCCCAGTGACGATTTCCGCCAGCGCGAGTCGAGAAGTCTCAAACGCTTCATCATGGCCTTGCTGGCGCTCGTTTTCCTCTACGCGGGCGGCATGCTTGCGCTGTCCTACCTGTCGGGCCTTCTGGGGTGACATGCCATCATGACAAGTTCCATTGAAAAAGCGGCCCAGCGGCTAGAGCAATTGCGCAAGGCGGGGGCGCCCATGCCAGGCAACGGCGTGCCATCTGAAGGGCCTGCCGCGCCGGGCACCTTGCCGCAGTTCACACCAACGGACTCGCCCGCAGAAGATGTGGCCGTCGATGTGCAGCGCAGCGAGCCGGCTTCCAGGCCGGGGTCCAAGAGCGTGCATATCGATTTGACGGCCTTGGCTGCGGCAGGCTTTGTCACGCCTCATGCGCCTCGATCCGCCACGACGGACCAGTTTCGTGTCATCAAACGGCCACTCCTGGAAAATGCAACGGGCAAAGGTGCATCGGTGGTGGCCAATGGCAACCTCATCATGGTCACCAGTTCGTTGCCCAGAGAAGGCAAGACCTTCACTGCCATCAACCTGGCCATGAGTCTGGCCATGGAGCTGAACCACACGGTGATGCTGGTGGATGCCGATGTCGCACGCCAGTCCGTCATGAAAACGCTGGGTTTGCAGCCAGCACCCGGGCTGCTGGACTTGTTGCTGGACGACAAGATCGGACTGCCCGACGTACTGTTGCGCACCAACATCGACAATTTCACGCTGTTGCCGACGGGGCTGCCGAACCCGCGTGCGACCGAATTGCTGGCCAGTGATGCCATGGTCGCCCTGCTCAACGACATGGGCAAACGCTACAGTGACCGCATCATCGTTTTCGATTCGCCTCCCTTGCTGCTGACCACCGAAGCGCGGGTGCTGGCCAGTCACATGGGCCAGGTCGTCATCGTGGTGCAGGCAGAGAAAACGCTCCAGTCCCAAGTCCAGTATGCCCTGTCCACCATCGAAGCCTGCCCCATCAGGCTCATGGTGCTGAACCAGGCGCGCAGCCGTGGCCTGGGTGCCTATGGTTATGGATACGGTCATGGCTTTGGTTACGACCAGAACGTCGGCGAGCCCAGGCCAGCCAACGCCGTGGCATGACTTAAAAGGAGAACGCGCGTGAACCTGTCGCAGCGGCGCACCGCAAGTATTTCCCTTCGCCGCGCCTCGTTGGTGCTGGCAATGGGGCCGATACTTCTGCCTGGCACGGCCACGGCGCAACAGGAAGATGCGCAGGCAGCAGCACGCCAACCCAGCCTGGTCTTTGAGCCGCGGGTTTCGGTGCAGCACACCATCACCAACAATGCCCGGCTGAATGCCACCGGCATCAGCGACCAGGTGACGGAGGTGATTCCAGGGTTTCAGCTGATCAGCAACACGGCCCGTGTCAAAGGGTTTGTCGATTACTCGCTGCACGATACCTATTACGCACGGGAGTCAGGCTTTAATCAGATCCGGCACAGTCTGAATGCCCGCGCTGTCGTCGAGGCGATCGAGCAATGGGCCTTTATCGATGTGTCCGGCGTCGTCGCTTCACAGCCCATATCGGCTTTTGGTGCGCCGGTGGATGGTTCTCCCGCCAACCCCAACACTTCTCAAACTTCGAGTTTCCGCTTGTCGCCGTACCTGCGAGGTCGTCTCGGGTCCGCGGTGGATTACGAGGCGCGTTATAGCGTGCAAGACACGCAGACCAAGACAGGCAGTCGTTCCGATGTCACGGCGCAAGACTGGCTCTTGCATCTGGGCAACAGGGGAAGCGGTAAATTACTGGGCTGGTCCGCAGATGCCACCCATCAGGTTGTCGATTATTCGCTCGGTCGGAGTATCGAAACCACGGCGCTGCGGGCGCGGGTGAGTTGGGCTGTCACGCCGCAATGGGTTCTCACAGGGATTGGTGGAACCGAATCTACCAATCAGCTCTCGCCGACACAGGAGTCTCACCGCATCTCGGGTTTTGGCGTCAACTGGCAGCCATCGGAGCGCTCGCGACTGTCTTTTGAACGTGAGAGCCGTTACTTCGGTGAATCCCACAACGCTGCACTGGAGCACCGCACCGGGCGCACCGTCTGGCGCTACACCGATGTCAAGGCCATTTCCAACGGGTTGGGCGCGCAGTCGGCGTCGCTGGGGTCTCTGTTCGATCTGCTGGAGGGCTTCTACACCCCCCTGGAGCCTGACCCCATTCGGCGTACACAGCTCGTACTGGCAGAAATTGAACGCTTGGGTTTGCCTGCCAACGTCCAGGTTTTTCAGGATTTCCTCCGGTCATCGACCGCGTTGCGGCGGGTGCAGCAACTTTCCCTGGCACTGCTGGGTCAGCGCAGCACCATCACGCTGGCCGTTTCGCGTTCGGATACGCGTTCAATTGGCGGTGTGCTCCAGCTGGGCGATGATTTCGACGCCAATTCCCGCATTCGCCAGCACGGCTGGAACCTGTGGCTTGCGCACCGTCTCACGCCAAATTCCTCGGTCCATGCGAATCTGGGAGTGCAGCGCAGTGAAGGCAGTTTGCCAGGGCTGGAAACCCGGGTGCGCTCACTCGTGTTGGGCTGGAATACGCTGTTGGCCCCTCGCACCAGTGGGGGGCTCCAGATACGCCGCATTGTGTCTGATGGCGTCACCAGCCCCTACCGCGAATCGGCCATCGTCGGAACGATCACACACCGGTTTTGATCCATGTATGAAGCGTTCTATGGGTTGAACAGCAAACCCTTCCAGCTCAATCCCGATCCCGGCTTCTATTTCAGTAGCAAGCAGCACCAGCGTGCACGCGCATATTTGGAATATGGCGTGATGCGCTGCGAGGGGTTCATCGTGATTACGGGGGAGGTCGGGGCGGGCAAGACCACGATTGTCCGCGGTCTGATCGACAGCCTGGATCCTGAAACCGTCGTGGCAGCCCATCTGGTGAGCACGCAGTTGGGTGCCGAAGATACCTTGCGTTTGGTGGGCGCCGCTTTCGGGATCCATGTGCGGGGTGTCTCCAAAGCAGACCTGCTGCTGGCACTGGAGGCCTTTTTCGTCGCCCAGACGCTGCAAGGAAAACGATGCCTGCTGATCGTTGATGAAGCGCAGAACCTTCAGCCGCAGGCGGTGGAAGAGCTGCGCATGCTGTCGAATTTCCAGAATGGCCAGGACGCACTGCTGCAGACTTTTCTGGTGGGCCAGCCCGAGTTCCGCGAAATCCTGCAAAGCCCTGGCATGGTGCAACTGCGCCAGCGCGTGACTGCCACATGCCACCTGGGGCCCCTGGAGGCGGATGAAACCCGTGAATACATCCAGCATCGCCTGAAATGTGCGGGTGCCAGCGACAAGCCTACCTTCGACCCCGCAATATTCGATGGCATCTACCGCTACACAGGCGGAATTCCGCGGCGCATCAATACCTTGTTTGACCGCATCCTGTTGCAGGGTTTCCTGACGGACCGGACACACATTGATCAGGAGCTGGTCGACGAGATCATTCAAGAAGTTCAATCTGAAATGCTGGTGTCGTCCAAGGCCGCATCCCCGTGGGAAATGCCATTGAGAGCTGCGACCCGCAGCGCTGCACACGAAGAACTGGTGGATGGCGAACTGGAATCGGAGACCTTGGGCCTGGATCTGGAGAGTTCTCTCGCGGACAGCATGTCCCAGCAACTTGCGCACATGACGACCGAACAACTGAGTGCACATTTATTGCGGATAGAGCGCAGCGTATTGCGCCAGGAGCGCGTGATCCTGGAAATCTTGGTGAACCTGCAAAAGCTGGTGGTTGCAAGCCGGCATTCGCGCTCAGACAGCGCCTCCGGCTAGAACAGGGAGTCCACCGCCATGCGCAGCATGCCCTCCATCACCAACGCGCTGACCATCGACGTTGAGGACTACTTTCAGGTGTCGGCTTTCGCACCCTATATTGAACGCAGTGAATGGGACTTGCGTGAATGCCGGGTGGAGCGCAACGTGGACCGCATACTGGCCTTGCTGCAAGAGAACAACGCCCATGCCACTTTCTTCACGCTGGGCTGGATTGCCGAGCGGTATCCGGCTCTGGTGCGCCGCATCGTGGACGGTGGACATGAGCTGGCCAGCCATGGCTACGGCCATGAGCGTGTGAGTGATTTGTCCGAGGAGGCGTTCTTCAACGACATCCACCACGCCAAAGGCCTGCTGGAAGATATCGCAGGTGTCCGTGTGCAGGGGTACCGTGCACCCAGCTTTTCCATCGGTTCCGGAAATTTGTGGGCGCTAGACACGCTGCAGCGCGCGGGCTACCGCTACAGCTCCAGCATTTACCCCATCCGGCACGACCATTATGGAATGCCGGATGCACCGCGGTTTGCCTATCAGGTACGCGACGGACTGATGGAGGTGCCGCCGACCACCCTGCGCATTTTCCACCGCAACTTGCCTTCGAGTGGCGGGGGGTACTTTCGCCTCCTCCCCTACGCGTTGTCGCGCTGGATGCTGCGTGAGGTGCATCGCCAGGACCATTCACCGGCCGTTTTTTATTTTCATCCTTGGGAAGTGGATGTCGAACAGCCGCGCGTCCAGGGCATCAGTTTCAAGACCCACTTCAGACACTATGTGAACATCGGTCGCATGGAGCGGCGGCTGGGCCACCTGCTGCGGGACTTTCACTGGGGTCGCATGGACCACATTTTTCTTTCCCCGCAAGCGCAAGCGCAAGCGCAAGCGCAAGAGCAAGAGGTGCCCCTTGTCTGACGTTGCCGCCAGGCTCTCCATTGGCCGCCTGGACGTGCACAGCGCCGCTGACGCTGCACGTTGGGACGCGTTTGTGCTGGGTTGTCCGCAAGCCACTTTTTTCCACCGCGCCGGCTGGCAGACGCTGATTCGCGAGGTGTTTCGCCACGACACCTACTTTCTCTACGCACAGGCCGGAGAAAGCATCCGGGGGATATTGCCGCTGGGACATGTCAGGAGCCGCCTGTTCGGCAATGCGCTCACCAGCCTGCCTTTTGCTGTTTATGGAGGCGTTGCTGCGCTGGACGAGGAAGCAGCGGCTGCGCTGGAGCGGGAGGCCGAGCAACTGGCCCAGCGCCTGGGTGTGGACCACCTGGAGTTGCGCCATGTGCAGCGCCGGCACACGGACTGGCCGCTGCAAGAACTGTATGTGACGTTTCGCAAGTCCATTGCACCGAAAGAAGAGGACAACCTGCTGGCCATCCCGCGCAAGCAACGCGCCATGGTGCGCAAAGGCATCAAGAATGGGTTGACGTCCCATATCGACACCACCGTAGATCGGTTTTTTGCGCTCTATGCCGACAATGTGCACCGCCATGGAACGCCCGCTTTTCCCAAGGCCTACTTCAGCGGGTTGCGTCGCGTTTTTGGGTCTGATTGCGAGGTGCTCACCGTGTGCGCGCCCGATGGCCGCCCCATCAGCAGCGTGCTGAGCTTCTATTTCCGCGACGAGGTGCTGCCCTACTACGCCGGTGACGACGAGGCGGCCAGGGAGCTGGCCGCCAACGATTTCAAGTATTGGGAGCTGATGCGCCTGGCCTGCGCCCGGGGTCTGAAGGTGTTCGACTATGGGCGCAGCAAGCAGGGCACGGGTTCGTACGCGTTCAAGAAGAACTGGGGCTTTGAACCCACCCCGCTGCACTACGAATACCGGCTGTACAAGAGCGACAGCGTGCCCCAGAACAACCCCGCGAACGCAAAGTACCGCTGGCTGATCGCTGCATGGCGGCGCATGCCCATTGGACTGGCCAACTGGCTCGGGCCAAAAATCGTGCGCAACCTTGGCTGAGCACCACCCACGCATCACCGCCATGGGCAACATCCTCTACCTGGTGCACAGATTGCCGTACCCACCCAACAAGGGTGACAAGGTGCGCTCGTACCACCTGCTGCGCCACTTGCAGCAGAACCACCGCGTTTTTCTGGGCACCTTCATCGACGATCCGGACGATGTGCAGCACCTGCCCGCACTGCGGGCCATGTGTCCAGACCTGCATGTGGAGCACATTCATTCAGGCAGCGCCAAGGTCAAAAGCCTCCGCGGTCTCCTGTCGCGGGAAGCGCTCACACTGGCCTACTACCGCAACCCCGGTATGCGGCGCTGGGTGGAGCAGACAACAGCGGGGCACCAGCTGCAGGCCAGCGTGGTTTTTTCCTCGGCCATGGCGCAGTATGCGCAGCCACTGTTGCCGCAGGTGCCCATGCTGGTGGACTTTGTCGACGTGGACTCTGCCAAATGGACCCAGTACGCTCCCGCACACCGCTGGCCCCTTTCCACGCTGTACCGCATGGAGGGAAGGCGCTTGCTCGCCTACGAGCGTGCGATGGCCATGCTGGCGCGTCGCTCGTACTTCGTGACGTCCCATGAGACCGCTTTGTTCTTGTCCCAGGCGCCGGAATGCGAGGGGCGTGTGCAGTCCATGGGCAACGGGGTGGACGCCGATTTTTTCATGCCAGACCCCCGGCGGCCCAACCCCTTTCAGGCCAATGAGCAGGCGGTGGTGTTCACCGGCGCCATGGACTACTGGCCCAACATCGACGGCGTCAGCTGGTTCGTGACCGACGTGCTGCCGCTGTTGCGCACGCGCTGGCCGCAGGTGCGCTTCTACATCGTTGGCCGCAGCCCCTCGGCTCAAGTGCAGGCGCTGGCATGTGGGCATGTGGTGGTCACCGGAACCGTGCCGGACGTGCGGCCCTATTTGCAATACGCCAGTGCGGTGGTGGCGCCGTTGCGGGTTGCGCGTGGCATTCAAAACAAAATTCTGGAAGCCATGGCCATGCAAAGGCCAGTGGTCACGGTCAGCAGCTGTGCGGATGCCATCGGCGCCACCGCGGGGCAGGGGCTGCTGCGCGCAGACTCGCCAGAAGAATTTGTGCAGGCCTTGCAGCCGCTGCTGGAGTCCCCTTACAACGCCGTCGCATTGGGGCACCAGGCCCGCCGCTACGTGGCGCAGGAATGCAGCTGGCAGGCACATCTGAGTGGCATCGACCATTGCCTGGCCGGTATGCGTGCCCAGCATTCCCGCGATGTCGTCGCATGAGAGGCCGAACGTGACTGGCCGCACCCAACTCATTCCCGGCCATTGGCGTCGGCCCCTGGCTGCGCTGGTATTGCTGCATGCAGTCATCCTGATCGCCTACTGGCATTCGGCCTGGGGCATGGCGATGATCTGGGCGCGTTCCGACACCTACGCGCATGGTTTTGTGGTGCCCATCATTTCGCTCTGGCTGGTTTGGCGCCAACGCGCGGTGCTCGCACCCATGGTTCCCCGCCCTGGGCGGTTGGCCTGGTTGCTGATGGCGGGCGCTGCGGCGCTCTGGCTGGCCGGTGATCTGGTGGCCGTGAATGCCGCCACGCAACTGGCGTTGGTAACGCTGATCGTGCTGTCCGTACCTGCAGTGTGCGGTTGGCGCGTCGCCAGAGCACTGGCGTTTCCTTTGGGTTTTCTTTTCTTTGCTGTGCCCATCGGGGATTTCCTGTTGCCACGCCTGATGGAGTGGACCGCCGACTTCACCGTGATGGCCCTGCGTGCGAGCGGAATTCCGGTCTACCGGGAAGGCCTGCAATTCATCGTTCCCTCAGGAGCCTGGTCGGTCGTGGAGGCGTGCAGCGGAATTCGCTATCTGATCGCTTCAGTGACCGTGGGCTGCCTGTTCGCGTACCTCAGCTACCAAGGTACGCGCAAGCGCATGGTGTTCATGGTGGTGGCCATCCTGGTCCCGCTGGTGGCCAATTGGGTGCGCGCCTATCTGATCGTGATGCTGGGGCACCTCTCGGGCAACACCATCGCGACAGGGGTGGATCACCTCGTGTACGGGTGGTTGTTTTTCGGGATCGTGATCGGCGTGATGTTCCTCATCGGGGCGCGCTGGGTGGACCCAGCGCCATCCGCTTCTCAGGCAATGGTTCCCGCTGGCCGGGTTGAAGGAAGCATCCCGAAAGGAACGCCGTGGCTTGCGTTGGTGCTCGCTTTTTCTGTGGTGCTGGCGCCGCATGGCCTGCTGGCCGCAATGGACCTGGGCACACAGGCCAAGCCTGTTCAGCTGGTCGCGCCTGTAGTTGCAGCTCCTTGGCATGCCACGGCGATGCCACCCAGCCACTGGCTGCCGGCTTTTGAACATGCCTCTGACACGCTGGACATGGGCCTGACCGATGGTCAGAACCAGCCGCTGGGACTGCATGTCAGCTATTACCGCCAGCAAGACTACCAGCGCAAGCTCGTCAGTTCAGAGAGTGTGCTGGTGAAGAGCCAGGACCCGGTCTGGGCGCGTGTGGCCAGCGGTTCTGTCAATGCGCGGCTTCAAGGTCGGCCCCTGCGTGTGGCAAGTGCCGTGCTGCGCCAGCATGCGCCTGGCACGGTTGCCGATGCGCAGCGGCTGTTGGCTTGGCGCTTTTACTGGGTCCGCGGCACCTTCACCGCCAGCGACTACGCCGGCAAGATCCAGGGTGCTCTGGGGCGCATCAGCGGATGGGGCGATGACGGGGCCCATATCGTGATCTATACACCCTTGTCGGATGCCAAGGAGTCCGAGATCGACGCTTCTGCACGCCTGCAGTCCTATCTGGACAGCCAGGGCGACGCGCTGGTGGCGGCGCTGGAGCAAACGCGAGGGCGCGACTGACCATGTGCGGCATATCCGGACTTTTCGATACCCAGGGTATGCGCGCCTTCTCGCGCGACCTGATCTCACGGATCAATGACGTCCAGGCCCATCGCGGGCCCGACGAAGACGACGTGCACCTGGAGCCCGGTTTGGCACTGGGCCATCGGCGCCTGTCCGTCATCGACCTGGCCACAGGCAAGCAGCCCTTGTTCAATGAAAGCGGCACCGTGGGCATCGTCTTCAACGGCGAGATCTACAACTACCGTGAACTGATGTCCGAGCTCAAGGCCCTGGGCTACCACTTCAGGACACGCAGCGACACCGAGGTGATCGTGCACGCCTGGCAAGCCTGGGGCGAGGCCTGTCTGCAACGGCTGCGGGGCATGTTCGCCTTTGCCCTGTGGGATCGCACCCGGCAAACCCTGTTTCTTGCGCGCGACCGCATGGGCGTCAAGCCCATGCACTACGCCTGGTTGCCCGACGGCAGTTTCATCTTTGGCTCTGAACTCAAGGTGCTGACCGCACACCCGGGCTTTGTGCGTGCTATCGACCCGCTGGCGGTGGAAGACTATTTCTCGTTTGGCTACGTTCCTGATCCGCGCTGCATTTACCGCAACGCCCACAAGCTGCCAGCGGCCCATTCCCTCACGCTGCGCCGCGGCGCCTCTGCCCCCGCACAGCCGGTGCCCTATTGGGATGTGCGTTTCAGCAATGACAACCCCATCGGCCTGGCCGACGCAGCTGCCGAGCTGCGCGAGCGGGTCAGGGAATCGGTGCGGCTGCGCATGATCGCCGATGTGCCTCTGGGGGCCTTCCTCTCCGGCGGGGTGGACTCCAGTGCCGTGGTGGCCACCATGGCCGGTCTTTCGGACACGCCGGTTCACACCTGCGCCATCGGTTTCGACGATCCGCGCTTCAACGAATCCGCCTTTGCCCAGCAGGTGGCGGACCGTTGCCACACCGACCACAAGCTCGAAGTCGTCAGCAGTGAAGACTTCGATCTCATCGACACGCTGGCAGGGCTCTACGATGAGCCTTTTGCCGACAGCTCGGCCATACCCACTTACCGCGTCTGCCAGATGGCGCGCAAGCACGTCACCGTGGCGCTGTCTGGCGACGGCGGGGACGAGAGTCTGGGCGGCTACCGGCGCTACCGCATGCACCAGGGCGAGGAGGCCGTGCGCAACTGCCTGCCGCACGGCTTGCGCCGTCCGCTGTTTGGCGCGCTGGGCCAGATGTACCCCAAGGCCGACTGGGCGCCGCGCCCGCTGCGCGCCAAGACCACCTTGCAGGCCTTGGCCATGGACACGGTGCAGGCCTACCACCACAGCATGTCGCACCTGCGGGCCGATCAGCGCCAGGCACTGTTTTCGTCCGCATTCCAGCGCAGCCTGGGCGGTTACAGCGCGCTCGACGTGTTCCGCCAATACGCCCTGCAGGCCCAGACCGACGATCCGCTGGCCCTGATCCAGTACCTGGACTACAAAACCTGGCTGGTCGGCGACATCAACACCAAGGTGGACCGTGCCAGCATGGCGCACTCGCTCGAAGTGCGCGAGCCCTTGATGGACCATCCACTCGTCGAATGGCTCGCCACGTTGCCCAGCGACTTGAAGATCCGGAACGGAGAGGGCAAATATGTGTTCAAGAAAGCTTTCGAGCCTTTGCTGCCGCACGACGTCCTGTACCGGCCCAAGATGGGGTTTTCGGTGCCATTGGCCAGCTGGCTGCGCGGCCCGCTGGCGCAACGCATGCAGGAATCGGTGCTGAGCCCGCGCATGCTGGCATCGGGCTACTTCAATGCGGGAACGCTGCAGACCCTCATCAACCAACACCTGGGCGGGCATCACGACCATTCGACGGCCTTGTGGATGCTCATCATGTTTGATGCATTTTTGCGGCAAGCGCTGGCGCCGGTCCGATCCGTCGCGCATGCCGCCACCGCCGACGTGGTCGCGGTATGAGCACCGCACCGCGCCGCCGGCGCATCGTTCATGTGGTGTACAGCTTCGGGGTGGGGGGGCTGGAAAACGTCATCGTTCAGCTGATCAACCGCCTGCCTGCGGAACGGTTTGAGCACGTGGTGCTGTCACTCACCACCATCGGTGATTTCAAGCGCCGCATCACCCAGCCCGACGTGCGCTTCATTGAGCTATGCAAGCCAACGGGCCACGCCGTGCCGCTCTATCCTCGCATCTACCGTCTGCTGCGGGAGCTCCAGCCCGACGTGGTGCACACCTGCAACCTCGCCGCACTGGAGATCACTCCGCTGGCCTGGCTGGCCCGCGTGCCGCTGCGCATCCATGCCGAGCACGGCTGGGATGTGCACGACCCCCAGGGGCACAACATGCGCTATCAGCGCCTGCGCAGGCTGTACAAACCCTTCGTCAGCCATTACGTGGCGGTGTCGAAAGACCTGGATGAATACCTGGCGCGGGCCATCCGCGTGCCCACCCGCCGCCGTTCGCTCATTGCCAATGGGGTGGATACCCAAACGTTTGCACCACCACACCATGGGGCGGCGCAATCCGTGCCCGGCTGCCCCTTTGTCCCCGGTCAACACTGGATAGTGGGCACGGTGGGGCGGTTGCAAACGGTCAAAAACCAGCCCTTGCTGGCCCGCGCTTTCGTGAAACTGCTGGAAATCCACCCGGAAGCCAGATCACGCATGCGCCTGGTGGTGGTGGGGGCGGGGCCATTGCAGGCGGAAGTGGAGGCGGTGCTTGCTGCAGCCCATGTCCAGCATCTGGCGTGGTTGGCTGGCGCACGGGATGATGTGGCCGACATCTTGCGCATGCTGGGCTGTTTTGTGCTGCCTTCCCAGGCCGAAGGAACGTCCTGCACCTTGCAAGAAGCCATGGCCAGCGGTCTGCCTGTGGTAGCGACAGCGGTGGGTGGTACCCCCGATGTGGTGGAAGACGGCGTTACCGGACTGCTTGTTCCTTCTGACGATGCCAACGCCATGGCGAACGCTCTGTGGAGTGTTTACACCAACGCGGCCAGAGCACGCTTATTTGGCCAGGCAGCACGTCGGCAGGCATTGAAAAAATTGGGCATTGATGCGATGGTGCATTCCTACCAGCGACTCTTTTCCGGTCAGCACTTGGGTGAGCCGGTACCCAGCGCTCCGGGTTATTCCGCAGAGTCATGAGAATCCTCTACCACCACCGCACCGCTTCGAAAGATGGACAAGCCGTCCACATCGAAGAAATGATTGAGGCCCTGCGCAGCCAAGGGCACGAAGTGCGCGTGGTGGCGCCGGGGGCGCCCCAGGCCCCTGCGGATGTGCCAGCACAGGGTGTTGGCCGCATGGGTCGCGACATGGATTGGGTGCATCGCCTCAAGGCCTTGCTGCCCAAGGCCGCCTACGAGGGGATGGAACTGGCCTACAACCTGGTGGCCTATCGCAAGCTGATGGCCGCCGCGCGCGAATTTCAGCCGCACTTGATTTACGAGCGGTACAACCTGTTCCTGCTGGCAGGCCTGCTGGTCAAAAAGCGCTTGGGTATTCCGCTGCTGCTGGAGGTGAATTCTCCCCTGGTGCTGGAGCGCTCGCAGCACAGCGGAGGGCTGGCCCTGCGCCGACTTGCGCGCTGGGCCGAGGGCACTGCATGGCGCGGTGCAGATGCCGTGCTGCCTGTCACGCAAGTGCTGGGCGATCATGTGCGTGCATATGGTGTGCCCGGTGATCGCATCCATGTGATACCCAACGGCATCAATCGCGCACACTTCGCCGATGCGCCCACGCCCGATGTGGCCAAGGGCCGCCTGGGCCTGCAGGGCAAGGTGGTGTTGGGCTTCACCGGCTTCGTGCGCGACTGGCATGGCGTGGACCGCATCATCGACTGGATGGCGTCGCCCCAGGCGCCGCAAGAAACGCATTTGCTGGTGGTTGGCGACGGGCCGGTGCGCGCGGAGCTGGAGGCGCAGGCAAAGCGACTGGGTCTGGCCGGGCGTGTGACATTCACCGGTGTGGTCCACCGCGAACAGGTGCCCGCCCACGTGGCCGCCTTCGACGTGGCGCTGCAACCTGCCGTCACACCCTACGCCTCACCCCTGAAGCTGATGGAATACCTGGTGCTGGGCAAGGCAGTAGTGGCGCCTGCCACGCCGAATCTGCTGGAAGTGCTGACCGACAACGTCAACGCCCTCATGTTCGAGCCAACCCGGCAGGGCGCGCTGGAGGGCGCACTGACACGGCTGTGCACCGACGCACCGCTGCGGCAGCGCCTGGCGCAAGGTGCCGCGGAGACCATTGACCGGCTGAACCTGACCTGGGGCGGCAACGCACGGCGGGTCACCGCACTGGCGGAGGCTGGCGCATGAAAGTCTTGCTGTTCTCCACCCTCTACCCCAGCGCGGTGCGGCCCATCCATGGCATCTTTGTGGAAACGCGCCTGCGCGAACTGCTCCAGACCGGCGAAGTGCAGGCCAAGGTGGTGGCGCCGGTTCCGTGGTTCCCATTCAAGGCACAGCGCTTTGGTGAGTACGCCCAGTTCGCCGCCACGCCCCGCCAAGACCAGCGCAACGGCGTGGAGGTGCATCACCCGCGCTACCTGCTGCTGCCCAAGGTGGGCATGAACCTCGCGCCTTACGCCATGGCCCTGGGGGCTTTGCCCACCATCCGCCGCCTGCAGCGCCAGGGCTTTGACTTTGACCTCATCGACGCCCACTACTACTACCCCGACGGCGTGGCCGCAGGCCTGCTGGCCCGCTGGCTGGGCAAGCCTTTTGTGGTGACGGCGCGCGGCACTGACCTGAACCTCATTGCGCAATACCCGTTCCCGCGCAAGCGCATCCTGCAAACGGCCGGGCAGGCCAGCGCCTCGATTGGCGTATGCCAGGCGCTGATGGACACCCTGGGCGAACTGGGTGCCGACCGCGCCAAGCTGCACACCCTGCGCAATGGGGTGGACCTGCAGCGCTTCGTGCCCGAAGACCGCACCGAGGCCCGCCAGCGCCTGGGCCTGCCGGTGGATGGGCGCTACCTGCTCTCGGTAGGCCACCTGATCGAGCGAAAAGGCCACCATGTGGCCATCGAGGCCCTGCTTCACCTGCCGGGGGTCACGCTGCTGATTGCTGGCGCTGGCCCGCAAGAGGGTGCGCTGAAGGCCCTGGCCCAGCGCTTGGGCGTGGCCGAGCGTGTGCACTGGGCCGGCGTGGTGCCGCAAACCGAGCTGAAATGGTGGTACAGCGCGGCCGATGCGCTGGCGCTGTGCAGCAGCCGCGAGGGCTGGGCCAATGTGCTGCTGGAGGCCATGGCCTGCGGCACGCCGGTAATCGCCACCAACATCTGGGGCACGCCCGAGGTGGTGGGCAAGCCGGCGGCCGGCGTACTCATGGCCCGTCGCGATGCCCCGGCGCTGGCCGCAGCCTGGATGCAACTGCACACCCAGCCGCCCACGCGGGTAGAAACCCGCGCCCACGCCCAGACTTTCTCGTGGGACGCTACCACGCAGGGCCAATTGCAGCTTTTCCGACGGGTGGTCGATGCAGCGGTCTGAAATGCCATCCATCAACACCCAAGAACGCTTGCTGGCGTGGGCGCTGGTGCTGGTGTGCGTCGCGCTGCTGTTCGCGCAGGCACCTCACGGCGGCGACTTTTATTGGAGCGATTCGCCGCGCCACGCCCTCAACGGCGTGTTCGTCATGGACCTTGCCAAAGCCATGCCCTTCGACGACCCGGCGGGCTATGCCTATCGCTATTACGCCCAGTATCCGGCGCTCACCATTCTTTTCTACCCCCCGCTGTTCTATGCCATCAGTGCGCCGTTCTATGCAGTGCTCGGGGTGTCGCACGAAACGGCACTGCTGGTGGTGGCACTGCACTATCTGGCGCTCGGCCTGGGCTGCTGGCGCCTGGCGCGGTTCTGGCTGCCTGCGGCCCCATCGCTGGCGTTCGCTGCGCTCGTGCTCTGGCTGCCCGAGGTGGCCTTCTGGGGCCGGCAGGTGATGCTGGAGGTGCCCGCCTTCGCCTTTCTGGTGTGGAGCACCGTGGCCGTGGTGGCCTACCTGCGTGGCGCACCGCCCAGGTGGCTGTACCTTGGGGCTGCGCTGCTGGTGCTGGGCATGTACACCAAGATCAGTGTGGCCTACATGGGCGTGGTCTACGCTGCGCTCATCGCGCAGCGCGACGGTTGGGCCATGCTGCGCAACCGTCATCACTGGTGGGTGGCCGCCCTGGCATTGGTGGGCTTGCTGCCCCTGGCCGTGCTCACCCTCAAGTTTGGCCAGGCAAATCTGCAGTCAGTCACCGGCGTGGCCGATGCCGTGGCCTCGCGTACCAGTTGGCAAGGCTGGGTGTGGTATCTGCAGCAGATCCCATCGCAGGCAGGGTGGCCGCTGACGGCGCTGGGCCTGGCCGGCGCCGTCATGGCCGCATGGCGGCGCATGCCCGGCCTGGGATTCTGGTGGTTGGGTTTCGGGGTAGGGTACCTGTTTTTCTCGTCCATCGACCTGAAGGAAGCCCGCCACAGTGTTTTCCTGCTGCCCTCGGTGACCTTTTTTGCCGTGCTCCTGCTGCACACGCTGGTGCCACCCCGTGTGGGCCATGGGGCGGTGGCCGCATTGGCCTTGCTGGTATTGGCCACCGCCGGCCTGACCGTGTGGACGCGCCCCGTTTTCTATGTGCAGGGCTACGCCCGGGCAGCCGCCGAGGTGGCCCGGCTTGCTCCGCGAGACAGCACGGTCATGTTCTCAGGCTATCGCGACGGCTCGTTTGTATTCAACATGCGCGCACTGGAGGGCCGGCGCGACCTGCACGTCATGCGGGCCGACAAGCTGCTGCTGGGCGTGGCCGTGCGGCGGGAACTGGGCGTGGAGCAAAAGGGCCTCACGGAGGGCGAGATCGCCGATGCCCTCAACGCCAACGGCGTGCACTACGTGGTGATGCAGCCCGGCTTCTGGGCCGACCTGGAAGCCATGCAGCGCTTTGAGCGCGTGATGTCCAGCGACCAGTTTGAAGAGGTGGCCAGGATATCCACTCCGGCCAACCACAAGGCGCACGAGACAGAGTTGGTGATCTACCGGAACAAGGGGGCGGTGACGCCCCGCCGGCGGGGCATCGACATCGAACTGAAGATCATCAACCGGCGCATATCGGCCGACTGAGCGCAATATTGGGAGACTGTTCGTGGAAGCATTTATTCTGTTGATAGACATGGGCGTCATGCTGTATCTGTGCTGGCGCCTGTTCAAGTGCGAGGACAAGGCCGACACCGACCTGGGTTTTTTGCGATTTGACCAGCACGACGGGCAGCGCTGAGCTACCCAATGCCCTCCATGGTGACGACACATGCGTGATCTGGCTTTTGCCCTGATGTTGCTGGCCGCGCTGCCGCTGGCGCTGGCGCGTCCGTTCAATGCCTACCTGCTTTGGGGGTGGACGGGCTTGCTCGCGCCCACCACTTACTTTTACGGCTGGATGGCGGGCAACCGGGTCAATTTTGTGTGTGCTGTGCTGACTCTGGTGTTGCTGGCGCTTGGGCGGGTGCCCTGGCGCGACTACCAGTTCAACAAGGTGATGTGGCTCTACTTGTGGCTGGCGGCCCATGCCACTCTGGCCTTTTTACTAGCCTACGCTGGCAATCCCTATAACGACCAGTACTTTGAGTTCCTCATCAAGGGCTTGCTGTTCTGCCTGGTCATGCCATTCTTCGTGCGTGAACGCGTGCATTTCCACGCCATCCTCATCGTCATTGCCTTGGGCCTGGGGGTTCACGGCGTGCTCAATGGCCTGAAAACGGTAGCGTCGGGCGGTGCGCACAACATGCTGGGTCCCGCAGGGACCATGCTGGCAGACCGCAACCATCTGTCCACCGCGCTCGCGCTGGTGTTGCCGTTTCTTTTTTACCTGCAGAGCTACACCGTCAATCGTCTCATCCGTCTGGGCTATCTGGGCGCATTCTGCGTGGTGGTGCTCGCCATTCTGGGCGGCGGGTCGCGCGCCGGCTTCATTGCGGTCTCGGTCGTAGGGTTGTGGCTCATCCTCACTTCCCGGCGCAAGGGCATGGCGCTGGTGCTGGTGGTGGGCGCTGTGCTGGCTTTCCTGGCATTTGCACCCGAAGACATCACCAGCCGCCTGTCCTCCATCAAAGAGGCTGACGAAGACAGCTCGTTCATGGGCCGCGTGATCGCCTGGAAGATCAGTTCTGCCATTGCCTTGGAGAACCCGGTTTTTGGTGGCGGGTTTCATGCCGTCCAAGTCCAGGCGATCTGGGACCAATTCAAAATGTCCCCGGGCTTGCTCGGTTTTCTGAACCTGCCCGTTCCGGAGTTTTCCGCCAAGGCGGCCCACAGCATCTACTTTGAGGTAATGGGCGACATCGGCCTGGTGGGTTTGGGGCTCTTCCTGTTCATTTTGTTGCGTGCGTTCTGGAGCCGGCAGGTCATCAAACGGATGACGATCCAGCTTGGCGCACCGTACCAATGGGCGCGAGACATGGCCGATATGCTCATGCTGGCGGTGTTGGCCTACATGGTGGGCGGAGCCTCTGTCAGCCTGGGCTACCTGGAGGTTATCTACATGGTCGTGATGCTCATGGAACTGCTGCGCGTGCACGTGGCACGTGCACTGGCGGCGGTTGCGCGCGAGTCAAAAACTCTTGGCTCAAGGGGGAGCGCGTGATCTCCCGACTTGTCCTGCAATCCTTGTCCAAAGACAAGCTATCGGTCTTCCTGTTTCACAAGGTGCCGCAACAATGCGACCCGCTGGTGCCGGCCGATGTAAACATGGCGCGGTTTGAGCAGCTACTGGACCAGACCTTTTCCAAACTGAACGTCCTGCCGCTGGAAGAAGCCATTGCCCGTCTTGTGGCGGGCACCTTGCCGCGCCGTGCCGCCTGCATCACTTTTGACGACGGCTACCCCGACTGGCTGGCGGGCGTTGCCCCGGCCCTGCGGCGGCGCAACCTGCACGCCACCTTCTTCATCACCTCGGGCCAGTTGGATGGCGTACCGCTGTGGCACGAGCGCATCCTGGCGGCGGTGCGCCGCCTGCCCGGACCGACACTTGACCTGGGCATTCCCTTCTTGCCGGCGCAGCCGGTGGTCAGCACCGACGACCGGCGCCGCCAGGTGCAACGGCTGGAACAAGAGCTGAAGTACCTTACGCTCTATCGCCGCGAACAGATCCTGCAGCAACTGGAGGCTACGGCTGGCGTACAGGCCGCCGCGGTGTCTGTGATGACCGAGGTGCAACTGCGCGACCTGCACAACCAGGGCTTTGGCATTGGCGCACACACTGCGTTGCATCCAATCCTTGACTATTGCAACCCTGCGGAGGTTGAGCGCGAAATTGGGGGCACCCGCGAGCGCCTTCAGGCCATCGTGCGCGGGCCGGTGAATGGTTTCGCTTATCCCAATGGCCGGCCCTATGCAGACTTCTCGCGCCTGCATGTGGACGCGGTGAAGCGCGCAGGCTACCGCTATGCCGTCACCACCCACTGGGGCGTGGCCGACGCCAGCACCTCGCCCTACCAGATTCCCCGTTTCACTCCTTGGGCAGAGCGCGATTGGCATGTGACCTTTCAACTGGTGCGCAACCTGATGACAGAGCCGATGCAGGTGCCGGAGGTGGCCACATGAGCGTATCCAGCACCATCAAAGACGCGGTTCGCACCGTGCTGTACCGCTCTGGCGTGCTGGGCGAATGGCACAGGCGCCGCAACCAGCATGCGCTCACGGTGTTGATGTTTCACCGGGTGCTGCCGGCCGGCTCGCACGCCTTGGCGCAATCCGAGCGTGAATTCGCCTTCAGCCTGGAAGGCTTCGGGCGTACGCTCGACTTCGTGGCCCGCCACTACAACGTGGTCAGCCTGGCCCAGGTGAAGGCGGCCATCGACGGCCAGGGGCAACTGCCCACCTGCCCGCTGCTGATCACCTTCGACGATGGCTGGCGCGACACCATTGAGTTCGCCATGCCCGAGTTGAAGAAGCGCGGCTTGCCGGCGCTCCTGTTCCTGGCCACCGAGGTGCTGGAACTGGAGCAGCCGCGCTGGTGGCAAGACGCTGCAGTGGCCGCGCTGGCCAACTCGCAAACTGCGCCCAAGCTGCTGCAGGCGTTGGGCATGCCGGCAGATGCTGCCACCCAGCCGGGTTACAGCCAGCGGGTGGCCGCCCAGCTGGCGGGCATGCCCGAGGCGCAGCGCCGCCAGGTGATCCAGCAGGCAGACCCCACCGTGCTGCACGCCATCGCCGAGCGTCAGATGGTGAACGCCGACGACCTTCGCCAGTGGACCGACAACGGTTTTGACCTTGGTGGCCACGGCCATTCGCATTCGCCCATTGCGTACGCCGCCAACCCGCGCAACGAGATCACCGAATGCCGGAGCCACCTGCGCGCCCTGGGCTTGGAAGACCTCTCGCTGTCGTACCCGCACGGCGTGAAGAACGACGCTTCTCGCGAGTTGTTGAAAGAGGCTGGTTTTGAGGTGGTGTTCGACAGCAAACCCTGCTTGGCCAAGGTGGCCAACCTGCCGCAACTGCGCTTCGATGTGCCCCGCATCCACTTGCCTGAGAACGCATGGACGACCCGCAATGGGCGCATCGACCCCGCCCGCTTGGCCCTGTACCTCTTTCCCAGAGCTGTGATCTAGTATGGGGTTGCTGGTATCTCGCAAGCGCTTCGACCAGTTGGGTGAGCGCGAATTGACAGCATGGCTGAGGCTGTTCCCTGTGGACGCTCTGTCGGCCAACTTGTTTATGAACCCCGAGTTCTGCCGCGCGGCCCACCAGACCCTGGGCCCGGTGGAGGTGGTAGTGATGGAAGACAGTGGGCGCATCGTGGGCGTGGTGCCATTGCACCGCGCCAATGGGTGGCGCGGCCTTCTGCGGGGCTACACCCAGGTGGCGCAAGAAGTCTCCGACGGCTTCTGCTTTCCAGTAGAAGACGCCTACTTGGGACGGGTGGCGCACGCGCTGGCGCGGGCTGGCGTTTGGTCGGTTTTTTTTACCCATGTCGGCACGGGCAGAACCATTCGCCACTGCGAGTCCGGTGCGGTGACGAAGACCTACCTCGTGCGCCACCAGCCCGGCGACCAAGACCTGTGGAGCGCACTCAAGGAGCGAAGCCGCCGCTTCTGGAGCGACACGGAGCGCTGTGCCCGCCGCTTGAACGAGCTGCCCGGGTCCTACCAGTTCCACTGGCAGAGCCCGAACCCCGCGCGCGACTTGGACACCCTAATCCGCTTGAAGCTCGACCAGTGGGTATTTCGGACCAACGTGACCGCTGGTTTCGGTATCGTGACCGAGGATTTCGGCCCATCGTGACCGACTCCGTTGTCGGTTCATCGTGACCG
>NZ_FNQJ01000054.1 GCF_900107605.1 Acidovorax soli
TCGGTTCACGAAATCGAGCACGTAAGATAGTCAACCAGCTTCACGAAATCGGTGAAGGTTCAATGAGCCTCACACACAGAAATTCGGACAGGCCCTACACTTCAAAAACAATAGTTGGTAGCGCTTTTCTATCAAGCGCTAGAGGCTAAAAACACTGAAATTCCGAAGACCTGGGATCTTCTCCCTCTACCGCATTTCATCCCTGTGGCGCTGGCAGCACCTGCGCCCGCTCGCCGCAAAACCGCCGAGCCTCCTCCACCAGCCACTCCCGCACCAGCTCCATTGATGGGCTGGGGTGGGTGGTGGTCACAAATGAATACGCCGCGCGCGACAGCACGCTGCGCCCCAGCAGCGGCACCAGGCGCCCGGCCTTCACGTCCTGCAGCACCAGCGCTGCGCGGCCCATGGCAATGCCCTGGCCGGCCAACGCAGCGCCCAGGGCCAGCTGCGACAGGTTGAACTGCTGGCCACCGGCCCAGGGTGGAGGCGTGGCGCCCATCTCGGCAAACCAGTGCTGCCATTCCTCATACGTGTCCGCACCGTCCCAGGCGCTGCCGTCGTGCAGCAGCCAGTCGCCGCGCAGGTTCTGCGGGCGGGTGATGGGCGGGTGGCGGGCCAGGAACTCGGGGCTGGCCACGGGGATGAGCCATTCGTCCAGGAACACGGTGGCGTTCAGGTCGCGGTAGCCGCCCAGGTCGAAGCGCACGGCGGCTTCCACCCCATCGCGCACCATGCGGGTGCGGTCCAGCGTGTGGAACTCGCCAAACACGCGCAGCCCTGTGTGGGGGTGCTGGCGAAAGAAATCGCCCAGCCGGGGCGTGAGCCAGCTCATGGCAAACGAGGGCGAGCAGCTCAGCGTGGCGGTGGCGGCCTCTGCCGGTTGGCGCATCTGGGCCAGGGTGCTTTCGATGGCTTCGAAGCTCTCGCGCAGCACCACGGCCAGCCATTTGCCCTCGGGCGTGGGCACCAGGGCGCGCGGCGTGCGCAGGAACAGGGGGCGGCGCAGCCAGTCTTCGAGCTGCTTGACCTGCTGGCTCACGGCACCCTGGGTGATGCACAGCTCGGCGGCGGCCTTGGTAAAGCTGCCGTGGCGGGCGGCTGCATCAAAACTGCGCAGCCAGGCGAGCAGGGAGGGGGTGAGTCGAAAATCCATTATTAAAACTAATGCTACGCTCAATATAAATGGTTTGTGACGGGCGCGTGACGGAAGAAGAATGTGGGCAAGACTGATCGAGATAAATTGGCCATGACATCTGCCGACCCCTCAACTGCTGTGAACGCCCTGCTGGCCAGCCGCCTGCGCAACGCCCAGCCTGCCCTGTGGACCAACCCGGCCCGGCAGGCGCAGCCCGCTGCGGCACTGCCCGCATTAGGGAGAACCATTAGTCTGGATGATACAAAGGCGGCTGCTGCGCGCCTCGTCCGTTTTGCCGGGCTGCTGGCGGAGGTGTTCCCCGAACTGGCTGCCACCGGGGGCGTGGTGGAGTCGCCGCTGCTGCCCGCTGCCGCGCTGCAATCCGCACTGGGCATGGCTGCAAACCAGGGTCGGCTGTTCATCAAGGCCGACCACAGCCTGCCCGTGGCAGGCTCCATCAAGGCGCGCGGCGGCATGCACGAGGTGCTGGAGTTTGCCGAGCGACTGGCGCTGCAGCATGGTCTGGTCGAGCCCGGCGGTGACTACCGCGCGCTGGCCACGCCACAGGCGCGCGAGGTGCTGGGCCGCTACCAGGTGGCGGTGGGTTCCACGGGCAATCTGGGCATGAGCATTGGCGTGGTGGCCTCGGCCCTGGGTTTCCAGGCCACGGTGCACATGTCGGCTGACGCGAAAGAATGGAAAAAGGACCGCCTGCGCCAGCGCGGTGTGCAGGTGGTGGAGCACGCGGGCGACTACGAGCGCGCCGTGGCCGCAGGCCGCGCCGAGGCGGCCAGCAACCCGATGTGCCACTTTGTGGACGATGAGCAATCGTTCTCGCTGCTGCTGGGCTATAGCGCGGCGGCGCTGCACCTGCAAAAACAGCTGGCCGAGCAGGGCGTGGCGGTGGATGCCGAGCACCCGCTCATCGTCTATCTGCCTTGTGGTGTGGGCGGCGCGCCTGCGGGCATCACCTTTGGCCTGCGGCAGGTGCTGGGGCCGCATGTGCACTGCTTTTTTGCCGAGCCGGTGCAGTCGCCGTGTTTTCTGGTGCAGATGCTGGCGGATTCGATGCAGAGCGTGGGCGGTCACCCCTCGGTGTACGACTGGGGCCTGACCAACCGCACCGAGGCCGATGGCCTGGCCGTGCCGCGTGCGTCGCTGCTGGCGGCCGAGCTGATGCGGCCGCTGCTGTCGGGCGTGTTCACTGTCGCCGACGACACCTTGTTTGCGCACCTGGTGCAGGTGCTGGACGCCCTGGGCGAGCGCATCGAGCCCTCGGCCGCCGCAGGCTTCAGCGGCCCGGCGATGTTGACCGGCACCACGGCCGGGCAGGCCTGGCTGCGCAGCACGGGCATCGACGCCGTGCTGCACCAGGCCACGCACCTGGTGTGGACCACGGGCGGCCTGCTGGTGCCCGATGCGCAGTACCAGGGCTTTGTGCAGCGCGGGCGGGCCGTGCTGGCTGCGCAGGGCTGACTTTTTTGCTTTCCCAATTTTTGTGACCCTTGGAGAAACCCCATGAACCGCAAGCAACTGCTTTTGTCTGCCGCCGCCTGTGCCGCCCTGGGGGCCACTGCGTGGGCTCCGGCCATGGCGCAAGAGGGGGCCTTCCCCACCAAGCCGATCACGCTGGTGATTCCGTTCCCGCCCGGTGGTGCCACCGATGTGCTGGGGCGCCTCATTGGCAAGAAGCTGGGCGACAAGCTGGGCCAGAGCGTGGTGATCGACAACCGTGCGGGTGCAGGCACGGTGATTGGTGCGACGTCGGTGGCGCGGGCTGCACCCGATGGTTACACCCTGCTCATGAGCTCGGGCACCACCTTCACCGTCAACCCTGCGGTGCGCGCCAAGCTGCCGTATGACCCGGTCAAGAGCTTCGAGCCCATTGGCATCACGGGCCGCACAGGCTTGATCCTGCTGGCCAACAAGGATGTGCCTGCCAACGACCTGAAGCAGTTCGTGGCCCTGGTGAAGGCTGCGCCCGACAAGTATTCGTATGGCTCGTTCGGTGCGGGCACCACCTCGCAGTTTGCGGGCGAGATGTTCTTCCACGCGGCGGGTCTGAAGATTCAGCATGTGCCCTACAAGGGCAGTGCGCCCGCGATGACCGACCTGCTGGGTGGGCAGATTCCGTTCACGGTGGACACCGTATCGGCCGCGCTGCCGCAGCTCAAGGACGGCAAGATCAAGGCCATTGCGGTGACCTCCGGCAAACGCTCGGCCCTGTTGCCCAAGGTGCCTACACTGGCGGAAAGTGGCTACCCGGGCCTGGAGATGGACACCTGGCTGGCCATGGTGGCCCCGCGCGGCCTGCCACCGGCCGTGAAGACGCGGCTGGAACAGGCGCTGGCCCAGGTGGTGTCAGACCCCGAAACGCGTGACAAGATGGTCGCCGTGGGGTTTGAGCCGTCCTATGCGCCGTCCACGGCACTGGCCGAGCTGATCGACAAGGAGCTGCCGCTGATGCGTGCCATCGCACAGCGCGCTGGCATCACCGCAGACTGAGCGCCGTGTGAACAAGGAGACAAACCCGAGATGACCACAACAAGTCCTCAAGCCCTGGTCGAGCTGACGGCCAACGAACTGCGCCATCGCATCGGCACGCGCGAGATTTCTCCGGTGGAACTGCTCGACGCCTGCATCGCGCGCATCGAGGCGGTGAACCCCTATGTGAATGCCGTCACCGCCACCTGCTACGACCGCGCCCGCACCGAGGCCCAGGCCGCCGAGCAGGCGGTGCTGCGCGGCGAGCCGTTGGGCCTGCTGCATGGCCTGCCCATGGGCGTGAAGGACCTGGAGGCCACGGCGGGCTTGCTGACCACCTATGGCTCGCAGATCTACCGCGAGCACATTCCTGCCGAGGACAACGTGCTGGTGGCGCGCCTGCGCGCTGCAGGTGCCATCGTCACGGGCAAGACCAACATCCCCGAGATGGGCGCGGGCGCCAATTCGCGCAACACCGTGTGGGGCGCCACGGGCAACCCATTCAACCCCCACCTGAACGCCGGGGGCTCGTCGGGTGGCTCGGCCGCTGCGCTGGCGTGCGACATGCTGCCGGTGTGCACGGGCTCGGACACGGGTGGGTCGCTGCGCATTCCGGCGTCTATTTGTGGCGTGGTGGGTTTCAGGCCATCGCCCGGCGTGGTGCCCAGCTCGCGCAAGCTGCTGGGCTGGACGCCGATTTCGGTGGTGGGCCCCATGGGCCGCACGGTGGAAGAGGCCTGTCTGCAACTGGCCGCATCGGCGGGCATGTCGGCGGGCGACCCGCTGAGCTACCCGCTGGACCCGATGGGTTTCCTTCTGCCCGAAACGGTGGACCTGAGCCGTCTGCGCGTAGCCTATACCGAGGACTTTGGCGCCTGCGCTGTGGACAACGGTATCCGCACCGTGTTCCGCCGCAAGGTGCAGGCCATGAAGCACCTGTTTACCCGTTGCGATGCCATCGACATCGACCTGGGCGATGTGCACCGCTGCTTTGACGTGCTGCGCGCCGAGGCCTTTGTGGCCAGCACGCGCGAGGCTTACGAGCGCGACCCCGCCAGCCTGGGCCCCAACACCCGCGCCAACTACGAAATGGGCGCCACCATGACGCTGCTGGACAGCGCCTGGGCGCAGGCCGAGCAGACACGCATCCTGGCGCGGTTCCAGAAGCTGTACGAGGACTACGACGTCATCCTGGCGCCCACCACGCCCGTATCGCCCTTTGCCTGGACCGAGCTGTTCGCCAGCCACATCAACGGCGAACCGCAGGCCAACTACTACCGCTGGCTGGCGCTGACGTACGTGACCACGCTCACCACCCACCCGGCGCTGAGCCTGCCCTGCGGGCTGGACGATGCGGGCATGCCGTTTGGCCTGCAGATCGTGGGGCGCTTCCGCGCCGACCGTCACACGCTGGGCGTGGGGCATGCGCTGGAGCAGGCGTTCAAGGGCATTACAGGGCTGGCAAGGCCCCGGCCCGACATCGCCAAGCTGATGCAGACGCACGCCGAGCCTGCTTTGACCTCCATCGTGACCGTGGCACCCGATCCCCGCGACGCCCGCAGCCTGCCGCGCGATGACCGTGCGGCATCGGCCGCGCAGGTGTCGGCTGTTTGAGCAGGAGGAGTAGATGCAAACCCTAGACACCATCGTCATCGGCGCAGGCATTGCCGGGGCCTCCGTGGCCTGGCAACTGGTGCAGCCCGGCGACGCAGGGCAGGGCGCCAGCGTGCTGCTGCTGGAGCGCGAATCGCAGCCCGGTTATCACACCACGGGCCGCTCGGCAGCGCTCTACATGGCGACCTATGGCACGCCCAACATCCAGGCGCTCACCCGCGCCAGCCGCGCTTTTTACGATGCGCCGCCACCCGAGTTTGGCACCGAGCCCATCCTCTCGCCCCGGGGGGTGGTCTATGTCGCCAGGCCGGACCAATTGGACCTGCTGAAGCAGACCTACGACGAAGCGCATGCCGCATCGCCCAATGTGCGCTGGGTGGAACAGGCCGAGCTGCTGGCGATGCTGCCCTGCCTGAAGCCCGAGGCCGTGGCCGCCGGCATGAGCGAGCCCGAGGCGGCCGACATCGACGTGAACGCCCTGCACCAGGGCTACCTGCGTGGCCTGCGCCAGCGCGGCGGCCAGGTGCTGACGAACGCCGAGGTCACGGCCGTGCGCCGCGAAGGCGATGCGTGGCAGGTGACGCTGGCCGATGGGCGGGTGTTTGCCGCCCCCACCATCGTCAACGCTGCAGGCGCCTGGGCCGACGTGGTAGCGGGCCTGGCGGGCGTGCCGCCCATCGGGCTGGAGCCGCGCCGGCGCACGGCGTTTACATTCCCGGTGCCCGAGGGCATGGACGCCACCCACTGGCCCGCCGTGATCGGCATCGACGAGAGCTTTTACTTCAAGCCCGATGCGGGGCAACTGCTGGGCTCACCCGCCAATGCCGACCCCACGCATCCGCACGATGTGGTGCCCGAGGAGCTGGACGTGGCCACCGGGATCTATCACATCGAGGAAATGACCCGCTTCCAGATCCGCCGCCCGTCGCACACCTGGGCGGGCCTGCGTTCGTTTGTGCCGGATGGCGACATGGTGATTGGCTGGGACAACCATGTGCCCGGCTTTTTCTGGCTGGCCGGGCAGGGCGGTTATGGCATCCAGAGTGCTGCGGGCGCCTCGTTGCTGGCGCGGCAGCTGTTGCGCGGCGAACCGCTGGCCGACGAGCTGGTGTGCGAGGGCGTGGGGGTGGAAGGGCTGTCGCCTGCGCGTTTGCGCTGACCTGATTGGAGCTTTTGGGGCTTTGCCGCTGGCTGGAAAATCGCTTGCAGCTGTGTTTTATGCAGCGGTTCCAGCTGGCGGGGCCTGAACCTCGGCCTGCACCGCGTGCGCGGGTGCCTGCTGGCGTGCCTGCAGGTTGGTGCGCACAAAAGCCTCGAAATGATCGGGTGGCAGTGGGCGGCTGAAGTGGTAGCCCTGCACCTGGTCGCAGCCCTGTGCGCGCAGATAGTCCAGTTGCTCGGCGGTTTCCACGCCTTCGGCGATGGTGGTCATGCCCAGGCTGTGGGCGATCTGGACGATGGCGGTGGCAATGGCCTGGTCGTCTGGGTCGGTGCCGATGTCGCGCACGAAGGACTGGTCGATCTTGAGCTGGTTGATGTGAAAGCGCTTGAGGTAGCTGAGCGACGAGTAGCCGGTGCCGAAGTCGTCGATCGACAGGCGGATGCCGCGCTGGCTCAGCTCCTGCATCTTCTGTGCGGCAACTTCGGGGGTTTTCATGGCCACGGCTTCGGTCAGTTCAAGTTCGAGGCCTTCGGGGGGAACGCCAGTTTGCTGCAGCAGCTGGCTGACCATGTCGGTCAGCCCGGGTTGGCCAAACTGCACCGCCGAGAGGTTGACCGCCATGGTCATCATCGGCAGGCCGCTGTCGAGCCAGGCGCGCAGCTGGCGCAGCGCGGTCTGCAGCACCCACTCGCCAATGGGCACGATGAGGCCGTTGGCCTCGGCCAGCGGGATGAATTCGGCCGGCGACACCATACCCCATTGCGGGTGGTTCCAGCGCAGCAGGGCTTCGGCACCGATGATGCAGTCGTCATGCAGCGACACCTGCGGCTGGTACTCGAGGTACAGCTCGCCGCGCGGCAGGGCCTGTTTTAAAGCGTTGCCCAGGGCCAGCATGCGGGAGGAATGCGCCTGCATCTCGGGCGTGAAGAAGCGGTAGCTGTTGCGCCCTTCTTCCTTGACGCGGTACATGGCTGTTTCGGCGTTTTTCAGCAGGGAATCGAGCTGCTGGCCGTCATCGGGTGAGATGGCGATGCCGATGGATGCGGTCACGAACATCTCTTGCCCCGCCACCTGCACCGGCTGTGCCAGCAAGTCCAGCAAGCCGGTGCAGAGCTTGGCGGCTTCGTCCTGGCTGGTGTGGGGCAGCAGGGCGACAAAATCATCGCCCGAGTGGCGCGACAGCGTGGCGTCGTCGGGCAGATCGGAGCGCAGGCGCTGGGAGACTTCCAGCAGCAGCAGGTCGCCCACGTTGTGACCCAGCGAGTCGTTGATGTCCTTGAAACGGTCCAGGTCGATCCACAGTACGGCCAGGGCGGTACTTTGGCGGATGGCGTAATCAAAGTGCTTGCCCAGCATGGTGCGGTTGGGCAGGCCGGTGAGCTGGTCGTGGTGCGAGAGCTGCTGGATGCGCGCGGCGGCCAGTTTGCGCTCGGTCACGTCTTCTTTGTGGGCGAGGTAGTGGGTGACTTCGCCCTCTGCATTGCGCACCGGGTAGATGAGCACCGATTCGGTGTATTCGCGGCCGCTTTTGCTGCGGTTGATGAGATCTCCCTGCCACGATTTTCCTTGCTGGAGCCGGGCCCACATGCCCTGGTAGGTGGCAGCGGGCGTTTTGCCCGATTGCAGGACGTTCGGGTTCTTCCCCAGCACTTCGGCGGCAGTGTATTCGCTGGAGCGGGTGAAGGCGTCGTTCACGTATTCGATGCGGCCTTGCAAGTCGGTGATGACGATGGGCAGAGGACTTTGCGCAACGGCCTGAGAGAGCTTGCGCATGGCCTCTTCGCTCTGCAGGCGCTGGGTGATGTCGCGCGAGATGACCACGAAGTGCTGGCCATGGCCCGGCTGGGGAGGCTTGCGCGCCACCGAGAGCTCGAACCAGCGTTGGCCGTCGGGCACCCTCAAGGGCAGCACCCGGCCGCGCGAGAAGCCCTGCTGGCGTGCTTCTTCCAAGGCGGCCAGGGTGATGTCGGCTGCTTCGGCGGGCAGCGCTTCCTGCAGGGTCTTGCCCAGCAGTAGGCTGGCGGGGGCGGCCAGGCTGCCCGCATGGCCTGCGCGCACATCCACGTAGCGCCCTTCGTCATCGAGTTCCAGCATCGGGTCGGGCAGGGCGTCCAGCGTGGCCTGCAGCTGCTGTTGCGAGGCGCGCAGCAGGGTGTAGGGCCGCTGCACGGTTTCGACAAAAATTGCGCGGTACAAAAAGGCGTAGGCGAGCGCCTTGTAGATGTGGCCCACCGTGTTGTAGGTATCGGTGACGCCGGTGTAGCGCGTGAAGAAAAACTCACTCAGCGCCATGGTGCACGCCGCCGCAAACAGGCCGCTGGTGTTGAAGCTGCGCTGCCGCCGCATGTGCCTGAGCAGCAGCGCGGCGGCAGCCAGGTACAGGGCCATCAATGCATATTCGAAGCCGATCTTGAACGCGGTGAGCCCCTGGCCGGGAACAAAGGTTTCGGGCAACAGGTGCGGGGCCAGAAAAAACAGCCCGTACAAGGCTGCAACCAGCAACAGCACCATGGCCAGCAGCGACCATGCGCAGGGCCGCGAGGCGCTGGTGCTCCAGGGAAGCCATGCCACGGCGAGAAAGGTCAGTGCGCTCAGCAGCCGTGCGGCCAGCCAAAAATGAATGCCCTTTTCGGTGGAGTTGGGGGTGATGAAGTCGGGCATGCCGTTGTACGACAGCATGTGGCCGAAGTCGAGCAGGCCCACGCCAAGGAAGGCGCAGCCCAGCAACAGCGCGTTGCGTGGCAACTGCTCATGCTTTGCGCTCCAGACCACACCAAAGGTGAGCGCTGCCACCACGATCGCCAGCGTCTCCAGCGCCATGTGCAGCGGCAGGTAGTGCGCCACGCCCCGCATGCCGGGCAGGGAGGGCAGTGCCATGACCAGCACCAGCAAAAGGGCACCCACGGCACGGATGGACTGGCGTGCTGCGGGCTGGTGGCTGGTGTGTATCAGCATGGGCGGGTGGGTTGCTTCTTGCCCGAGGTGGCGAGAGTGCCCAGCGGAGTATATTTGTATAAGAGTGTAGTGTTTGTGATGATATGTTTATAGGCCATGCGGCTAGTCCGCTGGACCGGGCCAGCCGACGCGCCCCTGGCCGTGGTCGTTGACGCGCTGCACAAAGGCGCTGGCCTGGGTTTCGGGCAGGCGCAGCTGCAGGGTGACGAGCGAGCCATGTTGCACGTGCAGCAGCTCGGCGCCTGCGGCCTCGATCTCGCGGCGCAGCAGGCCTTCGAGCGCATAGGGCACCAGGCATTGCAGCGTGGCCATGCGTTGCAGCTGCACCTTGGGCGCCGTGAGCAGGGCCTGGGCCACGCAGTCGGTATAGGCACGCACCAGGCCGCCGGCACCCAGCTTGACGCCGCCAAAGTAGCGCACCACCGTGGCCAGCACGCCGTCGAGGTCCTGGTGGCGCAGTACGTCCAGCATGGGGCGCCCGGCGGTGCCGCCGGGCTCGCCGTCGTCCACTGCTGCCGATTGCCCGCCTGCCAGCAGCGCCCAGCAGATATGGGCTGCGCCGGGGTGCTGCTTCCAGAGCGCATCGACATGGACCTGGGCGCTGGCGCGGTCGGCCATGGGCTGCACGCAGCCGATGAAGCGGCTTTTCTTGATGGTGATGTCGCTGTGCGCGGGCGCAGCCAGGGTCTGGGGCATGGGGCGCGAGCTTAACGCGCGTGCCAGACCCAGTGCCAGGCTCGCCGGATTCAATGTGCAGGCTCTAAGGTGCGAATCGGTGGCGTCGAGTGATGCAACAGCTGCAGCAGGTCGAGTTGCTTGGACGTGCCGGTCTTGGAGAATATGTGCTGCAGGTGTGTGCGAATAGTCGGCTCACTGATACCCAGCATATCGGCCGCCTCCGTGCCGCTCAGCCCCTGGGAAAGCGCCAGCAGCACGCGCAGTTCGCCTCCGGTGAGCCCGTGCAGCTTGGCGAAGGCCTCACCCGGCATGCATGTCGCCTGAACAGGATCCTGCATGAAAACTGCGACCGATGCGGCAAAGGACGCAAAAATGCCGTGGCGCTGAGTGCTCTCAATCGGAAGAAGGGTCGCAACGTATCCGCCGCCGAATCCAGCGGGTATCGCCACGAAATGTTCGCCCATGTTCCTCACCGCATCATCACGCGCTGCTTCTTTCATCGCCTTTGCCAGCGCATTGCGAGCCGCCAAATCCGTGGGAACAATCCGATTGTTTACCAAGTGAATCGCATTGCCCATTTTGATCTGGCATTCAGCAGCATGGTTCAAATATACGACGTGACCGTCGCGTGCTGTAAGAAAAACACCAGCAACAAGCCCATTCAATGTGTTTTCCAGCATTTCCGATCTGATCGCCCTGATATCCAGCATTTCGGAGATGGCCAGTGCGCGGCATACATGTGGCGAGAGAATTTTGAAAAGAGTGAGGTCACGTTGTTGAAAATCAGGTTCGTTTTCGCTTCGTGACGCATGCAGGGAGGTCATGCGTTCTTCGGTTTTTATCATGGGGAAGCAGGCCATGTCCTGGAGTCCATACGGTTTTAGTACCGGCGGATTCAAAAGTGAAGTGCAACACCCTGGGTTTCAATGAACGAGGGTGGAGTGCTGCGGGCTGTTGATCAGCAACTCGCGGTATACGGCCAG
>NZ_FNQJ01000043.1 GCF_900107605.1 Acidovorax soli
GCCGACGGCGCCGGCGTTTAACCCCTATCCCCGATCAGTTCAGGTGGGGGAGTTTGAGGTGGCCATAGGCGGGGGAATTTGGGTGGCCATCGGGGTTGAAAAATGCGACTTTCTGACCAGTGGATATTCACTGGCTTGTGTTGTCTTCGCGAAGCGGCAGACTGAATCAATGCGCAGCCGCGCAACACACAGAAGGGGATGCCAATGAGAACAAGACTAGCGCAACAAATAACAACCACTGCAGCAGCCGCTTTGCTGGCATGCCTCAGCGCCAGCTCACATGCTCAAACACAATCCACAACCCCCGAGAACTGCACGCGAGTGAACGGCATGCTCTCTTGCTACCCAACCGACAAGCTCGCAGGTGAAAAGAAGGATTCAAAGGCGACAACTGAGGAAAAAGCAGCAGATGACAAAGCGCCAGAGGGCAAGACGGCTCTCCCAACTTATTCAAAGTCGCAGTTGCCTAGCCACGGCGTAACCTTCAATGGCAAGGGCTATGCTGCGGCCACTGGGATCAAAGTCACCGGCGTCTTGACCGGAACCTACTGTTCGGGAACGACCTTGATGAACAAATACAGTGACGGGACAGCAAACATTGCCGAGAAGAATTCGACGAAATGCGGATACAAGACCCCAGGAGGTGGCGATGGTTGGGGGCCGGGGTATAACTGCATCGGAAACACGCTTTATTTGGTTAGTTCAGATGGATCCAGCGTTATTGTTGACACAAACGCTTACTGCGGTTTGGGGTCAACAGGAACAAATAGATGGTAATGGTTGCTTTCGAACTATTGGCTGGCTAGCTATTTGGACCTTCGCTGTGTAGTTCAAGTTGCTCGCGACAGCGGTCACTAACTTTCAAATCTAAACTTTATGCGCTGGGGCTCCGTCCTCTTCAAACAGAGGAGCTGAGCCCCGATTTGCGTTGGCTTGCTAACCAATCCCCAGATTCTCATGGCAAACACAACCGTTGCAAAAAGAGCCTTTGCTTGCGCAAAGGCTCTTTGTTATTAGAAACCGCTTGAACAATTAGCGAGCTTCTGGCTTTCTTGGGCCGCTGCCGCCAGTCGTCCACACGTTGGTTGCGAAAGGGTTAGGTTCCATGCCACCTGTTCCAGTGGGGTTGTAATTCGGGTTCCTTTCCAGACCGCCCGTTCCAACATTTTCCAAAGCAGGACCTTTCCCATTGGGAGCGATCCAGCCAATGCCTTCTACAAGCCTAGCGCCTGGCGCGTTGGGTTCGGTTCTGATGTAGCCAGCAGGCATCTTTCCTGTTTGCCAAACAACTGGGCCTTGCTCAGTGCCAAGCAATGGGGGCCGATTGCAAGACACTTGGCCATCCTTCCCAAGAATACAGTCTGGACCACCAGTGCCGCCAGGTCCAAGAATGTTGGGATTCTTTTCCAGACCGCCCGTTCCAGCATGTTCAACAGCAGGACCTTTCCCATTGGGCGCGATCCATCCCAGTCCCTCGACGAGCATGGCTCCTGGCCAGTTCGGTTCGGCTCGGATGAAGCCAGCAGGCATCTTTCCTGTTTGCCAAACAACTGGGCCCTGCCCCAAGCCAATTCCATCCACCACATGGCAAGACATCTGGCCATTTTCCATCTTGCATTCCGGGGGCATTGAGCAACCAGTGCTAGGGTTCTGGTCGGGGCGGCATGGCGGCAGCGGGTCGACAACGTGGCAGACCGGCTGGCCGTTTTCCATATTGCAATTCGATTGCAAGAAGCCGGATGTGTCGCCAGTCAAAGCAGTTGCTTGGGGCTTGTAATTTTGCGCTGTCGCATTGCTGGCGATACCTGGCAAGACGCTCGGAGCGATGCCGACGCCGACGCCTTTCGCCGCATCGATCGCTCCCTTCCACAAGTCAGTCGGTTTGACTGGGATTGGCGTGCCAACGCATTTGCTAATTCCAGCTCGCGTCTTGGTCAACACCTGCCCAGGTTGGCAAGTGGATGGTCCGCTGCCAATAGACGGCAGCGAGCCGCTGGCTGCGGCAGCGGCCGTTGCCGCTCCGTAGACGACGGGCAGATCCGTTTGGCCAGATGCTTGGCGGTTGCGCTCCAAGTCCGCATACATTTTTGCGTAGTCAACGACTCCATCTGCGCTGGTGTAAGCGCTCTTCTGGCTTGGGTCGCAAATCTTGGCTCCAGGAGGCGCTGCATGGGCGACGGGATAGCATCCGTTTTGCCAAGAGGTGTCCATCGCGGTTCCATTTGCATTGGATTCCTTGACAGCTTTCCATGTCGAGAGCACTTGCTCGTAGCTCTGATCGGGCACGCCGTTGTGCATGCGGACGGTGTGGAAGCTTCCGTCGGGCATTTGGTATTGCATCGACCCATTGCCTTTGACTAGCGCCGAACTCGATTGCATGTCGTCGGCGAGCCCATATCCATATGTTCCCTTATACATGGCATCTTGGAGCTGCCCCTGCAGCTTCACATAGCGAGGATCATTGGGCTGGGTGGCTCCGCTGACGACGTAAGCTGCGTAATAGGCTGAATACGGATTGAGCCCCAACTTCAACACCTGTTGCATCATTTGATCGGTGCTGGGGTTGCTGGCGGCGTATTGGCGCAGCTCCGATTCGCTGATCCAGCGGCCTTGTGTTGGCGAATAAACGCCTTGGCCGGCGACGGCTTGCTGGACGCCAACAGGAGCCGGCGTTGCCGGCGCAGGCTGCGATTTGACCAATTGGCCGGAGCCGTTCCACGCATAGCCATTGGATTGCGTGCCGACCCAGGAATTGATGGCGGAATCCCTCTGAGCCTGGGATCCTCCATAGTTTGCCGAGCCCATGGCTGCGGAAATTTGGCTTTGGTTCATCCCGTAGGCTGCGGCCGCCGCTGCGATTTGGTCCGGCGTTGGATTGGATGCGAAAAACTCGTTGATTTGCTGCTGGCTTGGCATGGATTGAGCGTGAGCTCCCAAGCAAAGCAACAACGAAGCCGCCACAGCGACTGCGTTGATTTTTGGTTTTCTGATTTTCATGGTCTCCCCTTTATGTGGAACCATGCGAGCAGGCTCCTGCATTCAAATTACAAGCGGCGGGAGATTGCCGCAATGCAGGACCTGGCCTTCTGTCTGGCTTGAGCGCTCTTTCATCAGCAATTGAGCGCCTTTTGTCTGAACGGAGCTCGTCAGCCGGTCTTGGATTCAAATGTTTCAATGCGTTGAATCAACGCAGGCTGTCAGTTGGTGAATAAAGCCGGAGGCGGCTCGACTCTCCGGCAATTCTCTTTTCGTTGCGTTTGGTTTATGGCAGCGGTCCTGCCCGTCCTCTCACGATGCCCTGGATTGAAAAAGTTTCGGGACCGCCAAGCCGGATTGGCGGATAGGCCGTGTTGCTGGATTCAAGCCATGCGCCGTTCCTATCGACTCGCAATAGTTTGACCATTTCTCCATGTTCCGCCGTGTGGACCAATACGATGTCCCCGTCCTTGGCTTCGCATCCGAGCTCCACCAGGATCGAGTCTCCATCGTGGATGCCGCTGGGCGTCATCGAGTCGCCGCGAACTGGGAAGAAGATGGTCTTCTCCCACTTCTGCTTGCCGAACAAATCTGCGGCGGTTGTGGCGTTCGCTGAATCGTCGGATGGCATCCACTGGCCCCGGCCTGCGGACACCAGGTGGTGAGCGTAGGCCATCTTGTCGAATTTCGGCATGGGGAACAGTTCGACGCTTCGCGCGTCCTCTTTCGCTTCGGGTTCGAGTTCCGCTGCTTTCATGAGCGCGGCCTGGCATTTCATCGAGCCAATCGCTGAACTGAAGATTGCGAGCTGCTTGTCGGGGTCGTGCCCAAGGGAGCTTAGATGGGCTCGGAGTTGCTCTTCGCTCATCAGGTCGACTTCCGCTTCGGTGAGGGTGCGAGTCGTGTTCTGCGTGAGGTTGTTTGTGGTGTTCTTCATTGTTGTCCTCCCTTATTGCTTTGAGCCGTGGATCGTTCCGAGGCCCATTTCCTTTCCAGCTCGCATGAAGGCCCGCCAGGCTCGCTGGTCTGCCGCCCTCATGGTGTTGGGGTCGATGTCGAGTTCTTCGGCGATCTCGGCAGGCGTCAGCCCTTCTAAATAGCCTTCCGCAGCTCTCTTGGCAAGAGCGTCTTTGGCAAGGGTCGCCGAGGCCCTGACATTGAGCTCAGCCACGATCCGGATGCGCTCTCGACCGATCGCATCGTCTTCCGCAGATTGTGTGGACGAGGCTTTGCAGATTTCCATCAGCACAGAGCTTGGCCCCTCACGGCCTTGCGCTTCCCAGTCCATCAGTTCTTCTATCGAATATGCAGAGCGCTCTGCGCGTCTGCGATCGGAGTTGGCAATGCTGCGAGCGGCTCCAAGGATGAAGGCCTGGTAATCGAGGCCTTTGGGCCAATGCCGGCTTCCTGAGCAAAGGCGGCTGAGCACCTCATGGAGAAGGTCTCCTGGGCTTGAGAAATGGGAGTTCCGGGAGATGGGTTCAATCTTGACGAGCAGGGCGAGCCTTTCCTTGCTTGTCATGTTGGCAGTTGCGTGTATTGCATCTTGGATGGTGTGGTGGTCTTTGTCTGGCATGGATGTCTCCGCATGTTTTTATGTTTTGTTGTTGCATAAGCTTTGTTTTGGAGTTTGTTGCGATCTTTGATTTATGGATGCACATGGATGCGCTTCACTCCTACCACGCTATGCGCTTGAAGAGGTTGTTTTGCAGGCCTGTCTATGCCTGTGCCGACGTGCGGTTGAATTGCTTGCCGCTCGACCCGATAACTTGCCCGTCTGTCAGCCCCCGCGTGTAACCAGCCTCGCTCGATCGCCTTGAGAGGGATCGCAATGGAGGAGGGCGGAATGGAAGACAAGACGATGTATGAATGGGGCCAGGGGCAAACCTTGGCTCCTTCGGTGAAGCGGATCGACCCGATCGGGTATGTGGCGACGAGCGCGGTGGCGGGTTTGGTTTTTGCCGTTGCAGCCCTCTCTCTGGTTTGGCGCCCAATCCTGGGGTTCGATGCGCCGCCCGGCGCGTTGGGCGATCACCTGATGTATTGGGCCAAGTCGCTGGGCCACCTGTTGCCGGGTCATTTCTTCCGCGAAGAGGCGGCCTTCTATGCGAGAACTCTGGGCAATTTCAATGAGAGCCAGTGGTGGGCGTTCGGGCTGCGGCTGGGCTTTGGCTTCGCCTTCTTCTTGCTGCCTTGGTGGCTGTTCGCCGGAAGCTACCTGAGGCCTCGCGACCAGCTCATCCACATGCGAGGCTCGAATCGGCTGACAGGCAACGAGGCGAAAGCGGCCTTGGTCGCCAGCCTCAAGGGTCGGGTGGAGCGCCGCCCGGACCATGAGATCGCTCCTGGCGTGCCGTATCCGGCGGACTTGTGGACCCGGCATGTCCTGGTGGTCGGCGGCACAGGCTCCGGCAAGTCGACCGCCATGAAGCCGCTGATCGCCAAGGTGATCGCTGCAGGCGAGCAGATGTTTCTATTCGACCCCAAAGGCGACTTCACCGAAGCTTTCAAGGAGCCTGCGATCTTGGCCCCTTGGGACTGCCGATCACTCGCTTGGGACATTGCCAAGGACATGCGCAACCAGGCCGACATGCGACGCTTCGCCTCGGCCATCATCAGGGAGAGCCAAGACCCCATGTGGTCGAACGCATCGCGGCAGTTGCTGGTCGGCTTGATGATCTACCTGCGCAAGACTCGCGGAGAAGACTGGGGATGGCAGGAGCTGCGCGACTTGATCACGCTTCCGCAGACCCGGCTCCACGCGATCATGGAGAAGTGGCACCCTGAGGCCGTGAGGGCTGTCGAGAAGGCTTCGGTCACATCGGCCGGCATCCTAATCAACCTGTCGTCGTTTTGCTCCGCAATCGTCGACCTGGCCGAGGCCTGGGGGCACTTGCCAGCCTCGCGCCGAGTGAGCTTCATCGACTGGATCGGGGGAAAGTCCAAGTTCAAGCAGATCATCTTGCAGGGGCATGCAGCCTACGGCGAGCTGACCAAGAGCTACGTTGAGAGCATCGTCGGGGTCATCGCCGCCATCGTGAACAGCGTCGAGATGGGCGACGACCAGAACCGCAAGCTTTGGTTCATCGCCGATGAATTGCCCCAGTGCGGGAAGATTCCTATGCGGGCGCTCTTCGAAGTTGGCAGATCGCGCGGGGTCCGTTGCGTGATCGCATGCCAAGACTTCGCTCAGCTTGAAGAGATACACGGGGCGTCGTTCGTCAAGGCCATGATCGGCATGTGCGGAACCTTGCTGGTCGGCCAGATGATGCAAGGCGAAACCGCCGAGCAGCTCTGCAAATCGTTTGGGGCGAGAGAGGTCGAGCGCGCGAACACGTCCTCGTCCTACGGGCCGGGCGGTTCAGGCCCCAATCGGTCCACCACGCTCTCCTACAGCCGGGACGATGTGCCGCTCTACAAGCCTTCCGAGCTCTCGTCGCGCTTGGGCCTGACACAGGATGGCTTGGCGACCCGGTTGATCCTCTTCACAGGCGGCAACGCCTACGAAATGGACTGGCCCATCCAAAAGATGCCGCCCATGCGCGCCCGCTTTGTGGCTGCTGAGTGGACGACAGTTCAAAAGGATGCCGATGTCGATTCCCATCGGCCATTGCCACCGTCAGAGCCTGAGAAGAAGCCCGCTTCGCCAGGAGCGCAATCCAAGGATCCGCGAGATTTAGGCCAGAGCGAGCCGGTGATCGACATCGGCGAGGTCTACCCCACGCTTCCTGCGCAGATCGTGGTCGAGCCGGCGATGTTGCATTCAGGCGAACCAGGCCAGGCAACCTCGGAGCATGGCTTGGAGCAAGGCCTGCCTGTTTCGGAAGCTGGGGCTGGGCACTCCATGGAGTCCATCGGAGCCGGCCCGATCGCATCCATGGGCGAGATCGCCGCAGCAGCCGATGCGATGCGGGACATAACGCCCATCCCTAGGCAGGAGGTGCGCGTCGAGCAAGCCCAGTCGCCGACGACGCGGGCGGGCTTGCCGCCGGTCAGCCATCGGCCCAGCCGTGAGCAATAGCAGAAGCAGCCCAGCGATCCTGCCTCGTCTTCAAAACGCGAGCTGGATCGCTGAGCTTGGGTCGATGACAAACACGATGAGGTTGCCTTACCGAGGCCCGTTGGAAAGGGGATTTGCTGTCGGGGTGGAATTCTGCGCAATAGCGGCATCCGCAGATTCTTGCTCGGAGCGGGCTTGGTGCAGCTTCATGACAACAACACCAAGCGAATCGTCAACTGAGGCTCCCTGGGAAAAATCGGATGAACCCAATGCCATGGATGCATTGTCCTGAGTGCTTCTAATCTTCATGCCATGCAATGCGTTGGCAACGAACTTTGGAAAGATCATGTCAGCCAATGCGCTTCTTTTTACGACGCTCGGATCGGTTGCGGCTTCTTCTAGAGTGGTTCCGCCAACAACATTGGAATGGACGGTCTTGAGCGCCTTTGAAAATGTGGAAGCTGAATACTCAGAATACATCGCGCTGGTTTTGCGATTCACGGCAGCAGCCAGTTGAGCCATCCGGACACCTTCCATTTGCTCCCATAGCGCTTGATCATGGATAACCACAGGTGGTTGAGGGACGCCTTCCGCTAGCGCCTTGTCGCCGGACTGCTTGGTGAGGAATAGCGCGGACGCTTCAACTTTGTTGAGCGAGTCCGCTCCGTTTTCGGAAAGCTTGGTCAATGAATGGTCGAGGGCAACAAGCGCATCGAGCGAAAGGCCTTCCGGAGGAGCTCCATTCAGGCGTGAGCCGATTCTTTCAAGGAGCATGGATCGGGCCACCACTTCCATTTCCTTTTGGAGCTTTCCCTTGAGGTCGGGCGGCAGCGCTGATTCAGCAACAGTGGGGTTTGTGTTGTCTATTCCATTTGCCGCTACGTTTGCCGCATTGCTCAACCAATCAGTGCTCATGCTTTCCCCCTTTTCATTCGTTCATTACAAGATATCGCGCTAACTCGGCAAGTTCAATTGAAGGGTTGGCCGTCGATCCGATCTGGCTGGTGAATTGAAAGGCGGCCGATGCGATGCGGGACATAACGCCCATCCCTAGGCAGGAAGTGCGCGTCGAGCAAGCCCAGTCGCCGATGCGGCGGACGGACCTTGCCGCCGGTCAGCCAACGCCCCAGCCGCAAGCAATAGGCCATCGTCGATCGCATTCCCATGCAGGGGCCGGCATCCCGCCGGCCCTCTATCTGGAGGAATGTGATGGACAAAGAAATTGAAAGCGGAAATTTGAATCTCGCCGAGGAAGGCCTGCAGCCCGACGCTGCTGCGAAAGCCCATGGCGGACAGGCTGCTGGCGGCGAGGGCGAGGACAGCCTGGTGATCGTCGACGACTGGCTCTTGCCTGAGGAAATGGAGCAGGCGGGCGATTTGGGCGGCGAAGGCGACGACACGGACGGCCCAGCCCAAGCCAAGGAAAGGTCGCGGCTTGCGGCGCTGCGAAAGGTTTGCCTGTTGCTCAAGGCGGCTGGTCCTTTCAAAGGTGTTTCCTCAGTGTTGGCCAGCCGAGGTTTGCGCTCGAAGGCGATGGACGAGTCGCCAACCCCACACAGCGAATGGAAGCGCCTTGGCGACGAAGCCTTGGGCTTGGCTCCCACACCCGTTCAGATCCCGATGCTCATCGAACCAATCGATATCGACGGCGAGTGCGAGCAGCTCGGCCATCGAGCGGATCCGGTCGAGCTATGCGAATCCGGCGAAGCCGAGGGCGGCGATATGGATTCGTTCAAGCGGACGCTGGCGTCGCTCAAGGAGATCGTGGCGCTCGAAGTGCGCCAAAGCGTGGAGCTTGGCCGCGCGCGAAAACACCTCGACCGAGCAGAGGAGGCTTCGCATCAGCTTGCCAAGCTTGCGATCGAGACCCTCAGAGGGTGCCGGCGATGACTGGTTGAGGGATGGGAGATCCCCCTGCCGGGGAACTCCTGAAACGTCGAAACAAAGAAGAACAACAACACAAAGGAGGCGCGAATGAACGCGATCAATGAACAAGAACAAGAGGCCGTGCGGCAGGCCAAGCTCGATGTGAAAAGCGAGGTTGCACGCCAGCTCATTGATGCCATGGAGGCCGGCAACACGCCCTGGCAGAAGCCCTGGAAGAGCCAGGCCTTGATGCCGATCAATGGGAGCACGCAGAACGGGTATCGCGGAATCAATCGCATCCTGCTTGCCCTGCAAAACCGCTCTTCGAATGTCTGGTTGACTTTCAAACAGGCAGGCGACAAGGGCTATCGGGTCCGCAAGGGCGAGCGCGGCACGCCAATCGTCAAAGTCGTCGAAGTTGAACCATGGGCCAAGAGCGATGGCGGCGAGAGAGTAGGGGCGCCAGAGCCCGGCACGGCTAGCCAGGGTGAAGGCAAGGAAAACCGCAAGGCTTTCATTCTCAAACGCTACTTCGTATTCAATGCCGAGCAGATCGAAGGCTACCCAATCCCGCAATCTGAGGCGGAGCCATCTTCAGGCCTGGAATCAATCGAAAAAGCCCAGGCGATCGTTGACGCAATGAAGGAACAGACCGGGCTCATGGTTATCCATGGCGGCGACAAAGCTTGCTACATCCCGAGCCTTCACGAGGTCCGCATGCCATCGCCGAAGGCGTTCAAGACACCATACGACAGATGGGTCACCGAATTTCACGAATGCAGTCATGCATCGATGCATGAGAAGTGCTTGAACAGGACCAATGCGATCAGCAAAAAGTGGGGCGATGAGGCCTATGCCCTCGAGGAGTTGCGTGCGGAGATTTCATCGTGCCTTCTGGCTCATTCAACTGGTATCGCTCAGCAGTTGGGGGCAGTGGCAGGAGGCCATGCCCAGGCTGGCGCAGCGGCCGACGCATACGCCAATCACAGAGAGCAGCACGCGGCTTACCTGCGCTCATGGGTCAAAGCGATCAAGAAGGATCCGATGGCGATCTTCTCAGCCGCCAAAGACGCGGACTTGATTTGCGACTACATGCTTGGCCTGGTTCAAAAGCGCGAAGCCATGGCGGAGCATCGCGAATGGGTTGCGGAATACGAACTGGCCGGGAGCGCGAGATGAAGAAGCCGAAGCAGTCGAAAGCAAGCGGAGGCGGCCGCTCTCAAACGGGCGGCCTTCGTGCAATGTGCGCGGACATCGCAGGCGATGATGTCTCACTGACATTCATCGAGGGCCATGACGACGCGATCCTTGGGGTGGCAGAAGACGATGGGATTTGGCGGGTCGTCTACTCAGAGGCTTTGATCATTCGAAAGTTGAAGGACCGAGACGGCATGTCGTCCAGCGGAGCTCAGGAGTTTTTTGAATACAACTTCGTTGGGGCAATGCTTGGGCATGCAACGCCAGTCTTCGTCAAGGGCTCATAGAGATGCCGAGGAGTCAAGCGAAAGGCGGGCTTGGCGTCTGCCTTCGCTTTTGGCAGTCCAAATCCAATCATGCGATGGCCCATCCGAATTCCCGAAGGACCAATCCAACCGATTCAATGGCGAATTCGTCATCACCGCTCTCAGGTGGCTTGGTTCCCTTTTCGTGTTGGACGTTGGGCTTGCCTCTCGAATGAAGGATGGCAACGATTTGAGCTGACTTGGCTGCGCAATACATCCCGAGCTTCTCCAACTTTTCAGCCAGTTTTCCGAGTTCGAGCTTGAATGCTGAATCGTCCGCATGGCCTGACTGGACCAGCCACCTGGAGATCAGCACCGTCAGAGCAGCCCGGCATTGATCCACCACCGAAACAGGGCTCTCCCGGTAGGCCGCATCGAGAACCTTTTCAATGGCTTGATTGATGGCTGGTCGATGAATCTCAGCCACTTGTCGGGAGTCGATAGCTGGAAGGATGGCGTAGGCCGACAGCGATTTCAGCGTCAGCATCACCGACCCGTTGGCTTGCGCCTCAGCTTGGACGATCCGCCATGCAGATGAGGCCATTGCGCTCCCCAACGCCAGGATCATCCCTTGTCCTTGATTGGGTTTGTTCAGCAGCGTTTGGCACGCCCAGAAGGTGTAGAGCATTTTGACCACCTGGCCCATGGCGCCGACCGATCGCATCATTGGATCCTCGTAGGGGTGGGGGGCAACGCTCTGAGCTCCTGGCTGCGATTGGCCCGCATAGGGCTCATACAGGCGGCCCCTGCGCGTCCGGGCTACCGGATCGAACGAGTCCTCCCTAAACACCCAGCGGAGCGCATCGGTAGCCAAACCTCGGGGGAGGTCCTTCCAGTCGGCATCCGATTCGATGAGCTTCGCCTGGGCGATGCTAGGCGTCGGGATCGACGGCACATTGGGCGCGCCCATCCCTTCATAAACCAATCCGGTGTTATTGCAGATGCCCAGATGCATGTTGTCTCCCAAGTTGTTGCCGGGGGTGTTGACATTTACCATCCGGCTTGATAATGGTATGTCATCTGTATTGCAGTTGCATAGTGGAGAGCAAACATGGCCACAGTTCGAAATGCCCCCATAGCCTTCCGGTTTGATCCGGAGGTCAAGCAAGCCCTGGCGTTCATTGCCGAGAGGGAGGGGCGCAGCATGGCCAACATGATGGAGTGGCTCGTCCGCAAGCACTGCGAGCGCGAAGGCCTAGGCTGGCCACTAGCCGACCTGGCGAAGCCCGCCGCCCAGCCAGCCGCCGCATCCAAATCCGCCGCCAAGCCCAAGGCCGCGCGCGCAGTTCGAAATACCAAACAAGCTTGATCAGGGAGTCGCAAGCAATGAACGCATCAGAAATCGCATCTTTCATTTGGTCCATCGCGGAGCTGCTCCGTGGAGACTACAAGCAGAGTGAGTATGGCAAAGTGATCTTGCCATTCACCGTCCTGCGCCGTCTCGATTGTGTCTTGGAACCTACCAAGGCCGCCGTGGTAGCCGAGCACCAGGCTATGAAGGACAGCGGCATGCCCATGGAGCAATTCCTCCTGGACAAGTCGGGCATGAGCTTCTTCAATAGCTCGCCGATGGACATGGGCAAGTTGCTCAATGATCCGGCCAACTTGCGGGCCAATGTGATCTCCTATCTCGAAGGATTTTCCGAAAACGTCCGGGATATCTTCGAGAAGTTCGAGTTCGACAAGCAAGTTCTGAAGCTCGACAGCGCAAACCTGCTTTTCCTCGTCGTCCAGAAGTTCGCTTCGGTGGACCTGCATCCGTCCAACGTCAGCAATGCGGCCATGGGCCACATGTTCGAGGAGCTCATCCGCAAGTTCGCCGAACTCTCCAACGAGACGGCAGGGGAGCACTTCACGCCCCGCGAAGTGATCCGCTTGATGGTGAACCTGCTTTTCATCAATGACGGCAGCGGCCTCACCGATGCCGGGGCTGTGCGCACTCTCTACGACCCGACCGCAGGAACTGGCGGCATGCTTTCCGTCGGCGAAGAGCATTTGGTTGCGATGAACCCTAACGCCAAGCTCGCCTTGTTCGGCCAGGAGCTCAATCCCGAGTCGTTCGCGATATGCAAGGCGGATATGCTGGTCAAGGGCCAGGATGTCGGCAACATCATCCTGGGCAACACGCTCAGCCAAGACGGCCACAGCGCTCGCAAGTTCGACTACATGCTCTCCAATCCGCCCTTTGGCGTGGAGTGGAAGAAGGTCGAGGATGCCATCCGCAAGGAGCATGAAACCAAGGGCTTCAATGGCCGCTTCGGGCCAGGCCTGCCCCGAGTCTCCGATGGCAGCTTGCTGTTCCTGTTGCACCTTGTCTCGAAGATGCGCGACCCAGCCAAGGGCGGCAGCCGCATTGGCATCGTCCTCAACGGCTCGCCCTTGTTCACGGGCGGGGCGGGCTCGGGAGAATCCGAAATTCGCAAATACCTCTTCGAAAACGACTTGGTCGAGGCGATCATCGCCCTGCCCAACGACATGTTCTACAACACCGGAATCGGCACCTACGTTTGGATTCTGAGCAACCACAAGCCTCCCGAGCGCAAGGGCAAGGTTCAGCTCGTCGATGGCTCTGCCTTATGGGTCAAGATGCGCAAGAGTCTGGGCAGCAAGCGCAAGGAGCTTTCCGTCCAGGATGTCGCCGACATCACCAAGCTCTATGGCGACTTCGCCCCGGCAAGCCTCGCCACCGTCTTCGACGCGGCAGGCAAGGAAATCTCGCATGCCATCTTGAATGAGGGGCAGCAGGCTCCGGCAGCGCCCAAGGATGGCAAGGTCGAAATCGCCCCGATCTCGAAGATTTTTAAGAACTCAGACTTCGGCTACACGACCATCACCGTCGAGCGTCCCTTGAAGCTTCGCTTCGAGTCCAACGAAGTCAGCCAGGCCCGCCTCAAGGAGGCTGCCACGGGCGGCAAGAAGGCTCCGGCCAAAGAGGATGTCGAGGGCGTTGAGAAGCTCCTGAAGGCCTTGACTGCCAAGGGAGCGATGTTCAAGCGGAAGGACGCCGAAGCGGCTGCCGTTGCTGCCAGCAAGGCGGAGGCTGTGGAGCTCAACGCCTGGATGGGTAAAACGCTTTGGTCCTGCATCGAGCACCGTGACCCGAATGGCGAAGTCCAAACTAAAGGCAAAGGAAAGATCGAGCCCGACTCCGAACTTCGTGATACGGAGAATGTGCCGCTGGCCGAAGACATCCAGGCCTACTTTGATCGCGAGGTGAAGCCTCACGCTCCCGACGCATGGATCGACGAGACAAAGTCAAAGGTCGGCTATGAAGTGCCATTCAATCGCCACTTCTATGTCTTCAAGCCACCGCGCGACCTGGCTGCCATCGACAAGGACTTGAAAGCTGTAACGGCCAACATCATCAAGATGCTGGGAGGGCTTTCCGCATGAACTTTCCTGCATATTCGAAATACAAAGACAGCGGTGTGGAGTGGCTCGGTCAAGTTCCCGACCATTGGGACGTTGACCGAATCAAAGCGTCTGTGGAAAGCGCTAGAAACGGAATCTGGGGTGAGGAGGCCGATAGCGAAGGGCTGGACATCCCGTGCGTGCGCGTCGCTGACTTTGATCGTGGAACTTTGAGCGTCAAGTTGAACGATCCAACCATGCGCAAGGTAACTGAAAAGGAGCGTTCTGGGCGGGTCCTCTTGAAAGGTAACCTGCTGTTGGAGAAATCAGGTGGAGGCGAGGGACAGCCTGTTGGATGCGTAGTCCTGTATGACGATGAAAAACCGGCAGTTTGCTCAAACTTCGTTGCTAGAGTGGAGTTGTCGGATGGAATGGTTTCTTCCTTTTGGCGTTATGTTCATGCCGCTGCCTATTCAATTCGGCTGACGACCTGTTCCATCAATCAAACGTCTGGCATTCAGAACCTTGATCAAGCCGCGTATTTCAATGAACGAGCAGCCTTTCCGTCAGAAGAGGAGCAGAAGGCAATCGGGAAATTTCTCGATCACGAGACGACCAAAATCGATGCACTGATTCACGAACAGAATCGACTTGTTGAACTTCTAGCAGAAGAGCGGCATGCGGTTGGATCGAACTCGATCACAAAGGGCTTAAACCCTTTGGCTGCAACCAAACAAACAGGGGTTGAGTGGCTGGGAAATGTTCCTAGTCACTGGAAAATTGTTGCTCTGAAGCGATTGGCAACTGTTCAATGTGGTGTCGCCAAGGGCAAGGACTATATGGGCAAAGACACTGTCAAAGCCCCATATCTTCGCGTAGCGAATGTTCAAGATGGCTATCTGGACTTGGAAGATGTAGCTGAAATCGAAGTCGGAGTGGAGGATGTTCAACGTTACCAGTTGCGAGACGGCGACGTGTTGATGAATGAAGGTGGCGACTTTGACAAGCTTGGGCGTGGGCACATTTGGCGAGAAGAAATCGCGGGCTGCATTCATCAAAACCATGTGTTTGCCGTGAGGCCAACACTCGTGTCATCGGAATGGCTAAATGCTGTGACTGGGTCCGCGTATGCTCAGTTTTACTTCATGACGCGTTCAAAGCAAAGCACGAATCTCGCGTCAATTTCCTCCAGCAATATCATGGAGCTGCCTGTTTTGCTCCCTCCTGAGGATGAGCAGCGTGAAATTCTTTTGCACATCAAAAGAATTCAGGAAAAAGCAGATTTGCTCGCGAAGGAAGCAGAAAAAGCGATCGCCCTGCTTAAGGAGAGGAGATCCGCACTTATCGCAGCTGCGGTGACGGGCAAGATTGACGTTCGGGAGGCAGCATGAATCAACCGACCTTGCCAATATTCAAGCGACCCACGACCGACGACATCCCTACTCGCAGATTCGAGGGCGATCTCTATGCGCGCGAGGAGCTTGCAAATCGGCTGACGCAGATGCTGGCCAGGATGCCTGACGGGGCCGTTTTGTCCATTGACTCTCCATGGGGTGAAGGAAAGTCTTGGTTTGGCCGGCGTTGGCAGGCCACTCTTTCCGATCAAGAATTCCGAACGGCCTATATCGACTGTTTTGCTCGCGACCACATTGAAGACCCATTCACCATGCTGGCCAGCGAATTCATTGCGCTGGCAAAGCAAGGCAAGCCCGAAGCCCAAGTCAAGCTGCTGGAGGCGGGGAAAAAGATTGGGGCTTCGTTGTTGCCTGCTGCTGCCAAATTTGCCGCCAATGCGGCGGGCCACTGGCTCATCGGCAATGCAGAGCTTGGCGACGACATTGCGAAGTCGGCTGAGGCTATTGGCGAAAAGGGAGCAGACAAGCTCGAAAGGCTTGTGGCCAAGTCCATTGAAGACTACGAGGCTGGAAAAAAAACCGTTGACGGCTTCAAGAAGGCACTAAGAGAACTTGCGGCTGAATCGGACAAGCCGATCGTCATCTTCGTGGATGAGCTCGACCGCTGCCGTCCAGATTTCGCGGTTCGCACCATCGAGCGGATCAAACACTTTTTCGATGTTCCGGGGATCATCTTCGTCTTGCTGATCAACCGCAAGCAACTGACTGCGGCTGTCAAGGGCCTCTATGGACAAGAAGTCGAAGCCGACGCGTATCTAGGGAAATTCATCAATCTGTCCCTTAGCCTTCCCAAGCATGCGTCTGGCGAGTTTCACTCCCCCGACGACAACCGGAAGCACTGCGAAGAGACGTTGGTTCGATACGGGTTCGCACGGAACAACGGCACTCAGGAATTCAGCCAGGTCATGGGCGTGCTTGGCACTCAGTTCAAGCTTTCATTGCGCGACATAGAGCGGGCTGTGATCCTTTTCTCTTTCGGGCAACCTATCAATTCTTCGGCTGTCTACGCGCCATGGCCAATCGCTCTAAAGCTTGCGCACCCCGACCTGTTCGCCAAGCTTGTCCTCAATGACCGCGAAGCTCATTCTGAGGCGTATCGGCTTGCGGCGAGTGTGAGAGAAAAGTCACCGGAAAACATGAGGCCGGCCATTCAGCTTCTGGAAGAAATGCATAACTGCGGTTCGCAGGGCTTTGCTCGCGAGCTTCCTGAGGAACAAGCGCAAATGTTGAGTGGAATGACTAGGGTTCATGGAGTGAAGCGATTTTTCGCGTGGCTTTTTGAGCGGGCCGATTTGACCGTTTCACAATAAATCCAATAGGGAGTTCTTATGGCTGAAAAACATAAAGAGAAGACCTTTGAAGAGGAAGTTGTCGTCGAGCTTTGCTCTCGCGGCTGGGTGGAGGGCAAGGCGACCGGCTACGACCGCCAGTTCGGGCTTTATTCCGAGGATGCGATCGAGTGGATCAAGCAGACCCAGCCGAAGACTTGGGCCAAGATCAAAGCAGATCGCAACGGCCAGGCCGAGGCATCGGTCCTCTCAAGGCTTGCGGAATGCCTTGGCAAGGAAGGCTCGCTCTCCGTGCTGCGGCATGGTTTCAAGGATGTCGGCGCGCGCTTCGATATGTGCCAGTTCAAGCCCAGCCACGGCATGAATCCGGACATCCTCGAAAAGCATGGCAAGGTCATCCTGCGAGTCGTTCGCCAGGTCAAGTATTCCTGCAACGCTGCCAACGAGAACTCCATCGACTTGGTCTTCTTCGTCAACGGGATTCCGGTGGCAACCTGGGAGCTCAAGACCGACTTCACTCAATCCATCGACGATGCGGTCAAGCAGTATCGCGACGACCGACCGCCGCAAGACCCTCAGACCCGAAAGAACGAGCCGCTGCTGAGCTTCAAACGAGGGGCGTTGGTCCACTTCGCTGTGAGCTCGGCGGAAGCCTGCATGACCACCCGGCTTGCGGGCAAGTCCACCTACTTCCTTCCCTTCAACTTGGGCGACGACGAAGGGGCCGGCAACCCGCCAAACCCCAATGGATATCGGGTTAGCTACCTTTGGGAACGGGTCTTCGAGCGATCGGCATTGCTCGACATCCTGGGTCGCTTCATGCACCTGTCCATCGAAGAAAAGATCGATGAGCATGGCAAGAAGCAGACGAACGAAACGATGATCTTCCCTCGCTTCCATCAATGGGAGGCGGTCACGCAGCTCATCGCTGCAGCCAAGGACGAAGGGGCTGGAAATCGCTATCTGATCCAACACTCGGCAGGTTCAGGCAAGAGCAACTCGATCGCCTGGCTCTCGCACCAGCTTTCGAGCCTGCACGATGCCAAAGACAAGAAGATTTTCGATTCGGTGATCGTCGTCACCGACCGCACGGTCCTCGACGCCCAGCTCCAGGACACCATCTACCAGTTCGAGCACAAGGAAGGCGTCGTCCGCAAGATCGACGACAAGGCCGGTTCGAAGCCCAAGAGCGAACAGCTCGCCGAAGCGCTCAAAGCCAATACGCCAATCATCATCTGCACATTGCAGACCTTCCCGTTTGCGATGGAGGCCATCACTAAGGACGCTTCGGCCAAGGGCAAGCATTTCGCTGTGATCGCCGACGAGGCCCACTCATCCCAAGCGGGCGGGGCGGCCAACAAGCTCAAGGCAGTCCTGTCCTCCGACATGGAGGCTGTGCTGGAGCCGGAGCGGATCAAGGAAATCCAGGATGGCGATGACATTTCGGCCGAAGAGCTGATGCTCATCTCCATGCATGGCCGCTCGAAGTCCCAGAGCCTCTCCTATTTCGCTTTCACAGCGACGCCCAAGGCCAAGACCTTGGAGCTCTTCGGGCGGCTGCCCAAGCCTTCGGAGCCCGCAGGCCCCGACAACCTGCCAGAGCCGTTCCACCTCTACTCGATGCAGCAGGCTATCGAAGAGCGTTTCATCTTGGACGTGCTCAAGAACTACGCCACCTACAAGATGGCGTTCCGCCTGGCCCACAACGGCAAGGACTATTCGGATGACGAGGTCGAGAAGTCTTCGGCCTTGAAGAGCTTGATGCGTTGGGTCCGCCTGCATCCCTACAATATCGCCCAAAAGATCGAGGTCGTCGTCGAGCACTTCCGGGCCAATGTCAAATGGCGCCTGGAAGGCAAGGCAAAAGCCATGGTGGTCGTCGCCAGCCGCAAGGAAGCCGTTCGTTGGAAACTAGCCATCGACGCCTACATCAAGAAGAAGGGTTACAAGGACATGGCAGCCTTGGTCGCCTTCTCAGGCGATGTTGTCGATTCTGAGAGCGGCTTTCCCGATGGCGTCTCCGAACGCGCCGAGAAGCTCAATGCCGGGCTCGCATCCCGCGACATCCGCGAGGCTTTCGCCACAGACGACTTCCAAGTCCTCATCGTGGCCAACAAGTTCCAGGTCGGCTTCGACCAGCCCAAGCTCGTCTCGATGTATGTGGACAAGAAACTTTCTGGCGTGACCGCAGTCCAAACGCTCTCGCGGCTCAACCGGACCTTCAAAGGCAAAACCGACACATTCGTTCTCGACTTCGTCAACGAGGCCGACGAAATCCTCGAAGCCTTCAAGCCCTACTACCGCAAGGCAGAGCTCTCAGGCGTCTCCGATCCCAACCTTATCCACGACCTGCAATCCAAGCTCGATGGCGAGCGCATCTACGAGGCTTCGGAAGTCGATGCTTTCGCGGCCGCCTACTTGAATCCGAAGGGAACCCAGGCTCAGCTGCAGGCCAAGATCGCCCCGGCTGTCGACCGGTTCGCCAAGCGCCTCAAAGCTGCCAAGGATGCCAAGCCCAAGGACGGGGAGGAGATCGACCGGCTGACGATGTTCCGCAAGGATGTCGGCTCATTCATCAGGGCCTACGACTTCCTATCGCAGATCGTCAATTACGCCGACACCGACTTGGAGAAGCGCTCGATCTTCCTGAAGCATTTGTTGCCGATGCTTCGGCTCGACCGCGACGGCGCCCAAGTTGACTTGTCTTCGGTGCTGATGACCCACTACAACCTGCGCTCACGCGGCCAGGCGGACATTCCGTTGACCAAAGATGTCTCTGAAGACGGCAAGCTCAACCCGCTGACCGAGATCGGTGGCGGGGTTTCCAAAGACCCGCAGAAGGAGAAGCTATCCGAGATCATCCAGTCGATGAACACGCTCTTCGAGGGCGAGCTCACCGACGCGGACCTTCTCAACTACGCCCAGCACATCCGCGACAAGATGTTGGAAAACTCGGTTCTTGAAAGCCAGGCTGCCGCCAACGAAATTGACCAGTTCGGGGCAAGCCCCGATTTCGAGAAGGCCATGATGAAGGCTGTCGTTGACGCCTTTAAGAGCCACAAGACAATGTCCGAGCAAGTGCTCAAGAAGGACTCTGTCAAAGAAGGGCTGGGAGACTTGCTTTTGGGAATGGTTTATGAGGGATTTAAGGCGAAACTTGGCTCAAGCGGATCGCGGCCCGCAGCCTAAGAAGATCGGGAGGAACGCATGGCTAAATACACATTCTTGAATCTTGCTGAGGAGGTCCTTGTCACGCAAGGAAAGGCAATGACTCCACAGGAAATCTGGGATGCTGCCAAGGTGGCGGGTCTTGACAAAAAGGTTGCAAGCAAGGGGCAAACACCTTGGGCCAGTCTGCATTCGCGGCTCATTGTTGACGTTAGAGACAACCAGGCTACTCGCCTTATTCGCGAGGGCAAACCTGCGAAGTTCTCAGTCAAGGATCCTATTGCCAGTAAGGCAGCGATTGAAGTCGTGAATTCAGTGATGAATGGCATGCAGCCGACCGAGTCGGACGAGCCAGAGTTGAACGCTGTTCCTGAAAAGGTGAGCAAGTTTCCCTACAAGGAACGCCAAATTCATCCGTTCCTTTCAAGGTTTGCGCATTACGCATTGAGAGGCGTCTATTGCAAAACAATCTTCCACGAAACCTCGTCGAAGAAGAGCTATGCCGAGTGGCTTCATCCGGATATGGTGGGATTCTGGTTCCCATTTGAGGACTACAACAAGGAGCTGCTTGCCTTATCTGGCAATGGCATGTCTATCGCTCGCTTCTTTTCATTTGAACTCAAGAGAGAGATCACCTTCGGCAACCTGCGTGAAAGCTTCTTTCAAGCGGTGTCGAATTCGTCCTGGGCACATGAGGGCTACCTGGCTGCTCCAAATATCGACGATTCAGAAGAGCTTCGCGATGAGCTAGCTCGACTTTCTGGTTCCTTCGGGATCGGAGTCGTTGAGCTCGATCTTGCCGATCCGCAAAAGAGCCAGGTGCTGTTCCCAGCAAAGGTCAAAGATGCAATTGACTGGGACGGCGCGAACAAGCTCGCAAAAGAGAATCCAGATTTCCGCAAGTTTCTGACCGATGTTCGCATTGACATCTCTAACGCGATAGCCCACCCATCAGCTTTCGACCCAGTTCCTTCGCTCGAAGACTTGGGTAAGTTGTGGGCAGGTTGGTCGTCAAGCTAGCGAAACCCCTGTCGGCCTGTTCAGTGCGGTGAGATCATCAATTTGATGACCGTGTTAGTATCTTTCCTGTAGTGGCAAAAATAGTCCACGCGCGCGGTGCAACAACAGGAAGGCGGCGCTTTTGGTCAATCCGGTGGAGGCTTCACAAGCTCAGCGCGAACGGCTCGCGTTCTTGGAGCTGCGCGCGTTCTTCACGGGTGAGCTGAGGCGATCCGACATCGAGTCCCGTTTCGGTATCAAGCCCGCTGCATCATCCCGAGACCTCGCCCTCTACCGGGAGATCGCTCCCGACAATCTCGAATACGACTCGGCAGCCCGCTGCTACAAGCCATCGGAGTTGTTCCATCCTGTTTTTGAGTTCAACCCTGACCGGGTGCTTGCCTGGCTGTTGCAAGGCTTTGGCGATGGTCTGGACCTGGGGTTGAAGCCTGCAGCGCCTTGCGAGGGGCCAGGACAACTCACCAAACCTGATTTGAAGGTGCTGGGAGCGATCACCCGCTGCATGTGCGCGAAGCGGCCTGCCCGAATCAACTACTTGTCGCTGTCGTCAGGCTCAAAGCGGCGCGAGATCGTGCCTGTTGCCCTAGCTGACAACGGAATTCGCTGGCACGTCAGGGCATACGACCGCGAGCGCAAGCGATTCAGTGATTTCGTGCTCACAAGAATCAGCAAGGTCCAGGAGCTGGACCAGGCGGTGGAAGGATCTGAGCTGCTTGGCGCCGATGAGCAGTGGGCCAGGATGGTGGAGATGGAGCTCGCCCCGCATCCAAGTATCGAGCATCCCCAGGCCATCGAAGCCGACTATGCGATGCAAGACGGCTGCCTTCGGATCAAGGCCAGGGCAGCTCTCGCAGGCTATGTGCTCAGGCGATGGAATGTGGACGCGAGCCCGGACCACCGGCTGGATCCTGCATCGCATCACTTATGGCTGCGAAATGCTCAGACGCTTTATGGGGTAGAGAGCGCAGCACTTGCACCGGGATTTCCTAGTGGGAATAGCCGTTGAAATGAAATTGAATAGGGAGCAATAGATGCCAAACAACATAGGCACGCTGATTTCGGAATACTGGCACATAGGGCTTGTGGCAGTCTTGCTTGCCGCGCTGACAGTCGACTTTTTCGCGCGTTTTTTCCTGGGCTCGTTCAAGCTAAGAGGGGAGCTGAGCGACGCCATACGCGAGCTCCAAGCTATCAGCTCAAAAGCGAACGGCGAGCTTGTCGACCTGAATGCCGTCAAAAGCAGGGCGATGAAGTCCGAAGCTCTTTCGCATCTTTGGGCCGAATACGCCAAGACGCTCCATCCTCAAATGGAGGGCGAAGACGAGCTGGGGCAGCAGAAGATCAAACGCTATCGCTCCACCGCCTTGGCTGATGCCTTTTTCACTGAGCAGGCCATCGTCGACAACAGGCTCAAGACCGACTTCTTCAAGCATCTTCCAGGCGTTTTGACTGGCCTTGGAATCATTGGAACGTTCGCGGGTCTCATCAAGGGCCTGGTGAACTTCAACGTCAGTGTCGATCCCGGCGCCGCTCAGGAGCAGTTGCAAGGCTTGGTTCGCTCCGTAGGCCACGCTTTCTATGTCTCGGCATCCGCAATCTTCCTGGCGATGTTGATCACATGGATCGAGAAGACGATGGCGACTGCCCGCTATGGGCAAGTTGAAGAGCTTCGTGAGCTCATTGATGGACTCTTCAAGGGCGGAGCCGGCGAGGAGTATCTGCAAGGCCTTGCCCAATCTTCCCAGGATGCTGCAACGCATATCAAGCATCTCAGGGACACGCTCGTCGTCGACTTGAAGGAGGTTCTGACGACGCTGACCGAGCGGCAAATATCAGCCCAGGCTCAACACACTGGCCAGATGTCGGTCGATGTCGGCAAGGCGATTACTGATGCTGTCGCGCAGCCGATGGCAGCTATCACCGATGCAGTCCAAAAGGTCAGCGGCAACCAAGGCGATGCGATCAACAAGCTGTTGACGGACGTTCTGGCCAGCTTCTCGGCTCAGATGCAAGAGATGTTTGGCGGGCAGATGCGCGGCATGGCTGATCTGCTCAAGCAAGCGAGCGAATCGATGAAGGAGAGCGCCCTCCAGTTCGGGCAGCTCGCCTCAAACATGGACGCCGCTGGCACCAACACGGTCGATGCCATGGGCGACAAGCTGGCGAAGGCCTTGGATGCGATGGACTCGCGCCAGTCGGCGATGAATTCCCGCATGGGAGAGTTCGTCGAGCAAATTCGGAATCTCGTTTCTCAATCGCAGTCCGAGACGAATCAAAAGCTCCAGGAAGCCTTGTCGGCTGTGGGAACGCAAGTGGCAGGAGTTGTCGAGACGCTTCGGAAGCAGGCCGAGCAGGCGGATATTGCCCAGGGTGATCGCTCTCGCAAGTTCGAGGAGTCGACCGGCCAGGCCATTTCTTCGCTGTCTGGGCAAGTTGAGCAATTGCTCAGCCAGTCCATGGAGACAAACAAGTCGCTGCAAACCTCGGTGGCGGCCTTGGCCGGCGCGACCGATCGGGCAATCTCCGGGCTCAATTCCGGCGCGGAAACCCTCTACGTGGCAGCCAGCGATTTCGCCAAGGCGGGCAATGGCGTGACGGAGACAATGAAGATGTCGGCGGCGGCCACAGAGGCCATCAAGTTGTCGTCCAACCAACTGGTGGTCGCCACGGATGGAGCCAAAGGAATCATTGCCGACTACGGCCGCACTCGTGATGTGTTCGCCACAATGGTCGCGGAGTTGAGGCAAACCGTGGAGAACGCGAAGCGCGATGCTTCGCTGACTTCTGAGCTGATCGCCCGCATCCAGGCTGCGACCAAGGAGCTTGGAGCTGCGCAGCAGCAGTCCGAGGACTACCTCAAGGGCGTGTCGACGGCTTTGGTGGGCGCGCACGAATCATTCAGGGACAACATCGACAAGACCCTCGGGGAGGGCAATCGGCGGTTTCAGAAGGAGCTCTCCGACTCCGTTGGGCCCCCGATGGCCACCCAAATTCCCCCGCCTATGGCCACCTCAAACTCCCCCACCTGAACTGATCGGGGATAGGGGTTAAACGCCGGCGCCGTCGGC
>NZ_FNQJ01000023.1 GCF_900107605.1 Acidovorax soli
CCAGGGGCTCTACCCGGGCCCAGAATTCATCCGTCACCTCCCACGAATGGGCATGGGCCTTGGCCATCTGTCTTTCCTGTACCGAGTGAAGGTCGTCTCAGGTCTGGAGTTTACTTAATTTACGGATAAATCCTTATTCCCGTGGTCTGGTTGCACCCCGAGGCACCGCCCAAACCCGCAGAAGGCGCACCGTGCAACGGGTGCGGCCTGTGCTGTCTGGCCGAGCCATGCCCGGTGGGCATATGGGTGTCGCACCGCCGAACCGGGGCCTGTGCCGCGCTGCGCTGGAGCGACGCTGGACAGCGTTATCTGTGCGGCGTAGTGGCCGATCCGGGGGCGGTAATGGGCTGGAGGCATCCCTGGGCGTTGCGCTTGATGGCCGCGTTGGCCCGCCGCTGGATTGCCGCCGGGGCAGGGTGCGATACCGATGTGTGGGTGCAGAGCGCCGAAAAATGAGCCAGCGCGCTGCGCAGGGCTTCAGCGCGCCAGCGTCACCCAGGCCTGCGTGAGGCGCTGCACCAGATCCTGGGGGCGCCGCACCAGCGCATAGCCCTGGCTGCCGAACAGCATGGGCAGGTATTCGTGGGCTTCCTGGTCGATGGTGACGCAAAACGGGATCAGGCCCGCATCGCGCGCTTCCTGCACCGCATGGCGGGTGTCTTCCAGGCCATAGCGGCCTTCATAGATGTCGAGATCGTTGGGCTTGCCGTCGGTCAGCACCAGCAGCAGCCGCTGGCGCTCGGGGCGCGCACCCAGGCGGCGGGTGGCGTCGCGCACCGCAGCGCCCATGCGGGTATAGAAACCGGGCTTGAGTGCCCCCACGCGGGAGCGCACGGTGTCGTTCCAGCGCTCGCCAAAGCCCTTGATGTGCTGGATGCGCACATGCTGGCGCCGCACCGAGCTGAAGCCCAGCATTTCAAAGGCATCGCCCGTGCCGGAGAGCGCTTCGCCAAACACGTACAGCGCGTCGCGGATCACGTCGATCACGCGGGCGTGGTCGGTGGCGTAGGCGTCGGTGGAGAGCGACAGGTCGGCCAGCAGCAGCGTGGCCAGGCTGCGTTCTGCGCGCTGGCGCCGGATGTATACCGGGGGCGAGTCACTGTGCTGCACGCCACCTTGTGATTCGGTCTGAAAGCGCACCCAGGCATCGATGTCGAATTCGTCGCCCGTGGTCTGGCCACCCTGCCAGCGTGGTGCGGCGCGCAGCACTTCCAGGCGCCGGCGCACGCGCCGCGCCGTGGCGCGCAGGGCCTGCGGTGGCACATAAGGCGTGCCGGGCCGTGCAACCGAGCATTGCACCGAGCAGTGCTCGGGCTGCAGCACGCTGCGGCGCCAGTCCCATTCGGGGGTCTTGCGGCCGGGGCCCAGGGGCAGGTCGTCGGCCGAGGCGCTGGGCAGGTCCAGGTCGAACTTGATGCGCGAGGCCGTGGTCTGCTCGCCGCGCGCCAGCGACAAGGTGTCCATGTCGTTGGCGGCTGCGGTGGCGTTGGGATCGACTTCGTCGTCGGTGCCACGGTCGAGGCGGATCAGCTCGCTCCAGGTGGTGATGGACTCGGTCTTGGCGGCCACCAGCAGCGGGTTGCGCGCCTCTTTCTGTTCTACGCGGCGCGAGCGGCGACGCGACTTGCTTTCGGCATCGGGCGCGCCGTCGGGACGCTCGCCCGTGCCGTCGCCGGTGTGGCTGGATGTGCCCGCCGCGGCGTTGCCCAGGCCGGCCGTCAACCAGAGCCAGACCGGGGCGACCTGCTGCGGCTCCACGAAGAGCGGACCGTGGTCATCGCCGCGCAGGGCTGCCTGCACGGCCGCTTCGAAGGGTGCTGCGTCGGCGCGCAGGCGGGCCAGGGGGGGGCGCTGGGCGAGGTGCGCTTGCGCCAGGCGCGCGTGGGAGCTGCGCAGGCCGGCAAAGCGCTGCAGCGCCCGTGCCGTGGCGGCGCGGTTGTCGGCAATCCAGTCGCCCGTGGGTTCAAACACGGCGGCCAGCGCGGCCAGCCAGAGGTAGAGTTCGCGGTTGAGTTCGCGCTGATCGAACACCGCCACCTGGGCGGGCAGGGCCAGGGTTTCCCAGTCGAGCACCGGCAGGGGCACGCGGATGCCGCTGCCGGCCAGGCGTTGCAGCCAGCCGCGCGGCCCGCCATGGCGGCTGTCGGCCACCGGGGTCACGCGCACAGCGGCGTCACCGCCGCCGGCGCGGTAGAGCAACGCGATGCTGCGGCGCATTTCTTCCAGGGTGACCTGCGCATGGGTACGATCAGGTTCCGCGGCGCGGGTGACGGCGCGGTGCCACCACTGGCCAATCCATTCTTCCATCAGCGCTGCTCCTCGCGCCGCTGGCGCAGGGTTTCGCGCACGGCGTCCAGGCCCACCTTCCATTCGAGGCTAGGGGTGCGGCCCTGGTCGGTCTGCGTGGTATCGCAGGCGCTCAGGCACTGGCCGCACTGCACACAGGCAAACATCATGCGCTTGATGTTGCGCGGGTTCAGGCGCATGGGGCAGGCGTTGTCGCAGGCGCTGCCGCGTGGCGCGTCGCAGGTCTTGCATTCGCGTGCACGGCTGCGCGTGAACGACACCACCATCGCCTTGGGGTTGGCCATCCAGGCGACGCTCTGGAACAGACCCACGGCACAGCCATAGCGGCAAAAAAGGTGCCGCGCGAGGGTGAACTCCAGGGTGAAGACCAGCGTGCCCACGGCCAGAAAGCGCGCCTGGTTGGGGGTGAGGGTGCCGTGCACCAGGTTGCCCCAGACCATGGCGGGCGGCAGCAGATAGGTGAGCAGCGTGATGGCCCAGACAAAGCCAAAGACCAGGCAGGCCGCCAGGAACACCGGCCACCAGCGCTTGTCGGCGGTGCGGCCGGGGCGCGGCGTGGGGGATTTGTCCCATACGCTGAGCTTGCCGGTGGCGCGGTGCAGCAGATCGTTGAGGGTTTCGACCAGCGAAAAATGCGGACACAGCCAGCCGCAATAGAGACGGCCAAAGTGGTAGGCCACGGCCAGAAAACCGACCACCAGGGTGAGCACGGGAATGATGCCGCGCCAGGTGATGGACCATGCCGTCTGCATGGCGCTGGCCTCGCCGCGCAGGAACGCATCAATGCCCAGTGACCAGCGAAAACCAAGCACCCACAACTGGGTCTCGGTGAGGTCAAAGCGCAGCAGGTTCAGCGCGGGGGCCAGCAAGAAAATGGCAAAAAAGGAGAGCTGGAACAAGCGCCGGCGGCGCTGCAGCTGCTGGGTGGCGGGCTGCGCAGCGGATGCACTGCCGTCCTGCGTGCTGCCGGCCCTGGCTGCTCCGGTGGAGCAACCGGAGGCACTGGCACAGCTGGAACAGTCAGTTGTCATCGCCCACCACGGCGCGCACCACTTCGTTGAGTGCGAGCAGGGTCTCGGTGTCGTCGGTCAGCGCTTCGACCACGGCGGCACGGCAGGCTTCGCGCAGCGGCAGGCCCGAAGCGACCAGGCGTGCCGCCATGACCAGCAGGCGGGTGCTGGCGGTTTCTTCGAGGTCGTGGTCGGTGAGGCGGCGCAGTGCCTGGGCGAGTTGCACCAGGCGCGCGGCCAGTGCCGGTGAGGCGTGGCCTTCGCGCTCCAGGATGGCGCGCTCGACCGCCGGGGCCGGGTAGTCCAGCGCCAGGGCGGTGAAGCGTTGGCGTGTGCTGGGCTTGAGGCCCTTGAGCAGATTCTGGTAACCCGGGTTGTAGGAGATGACGAGCATGAACTCGGGCGGCGCCTTGAGCAGTTCGCCCGTGCGCTCGATGGGCAGCAGGCGCCGGTCGTCGGCCAGCGGATGCAGCACGACGGTGGTGTCCTTGCGGGCCTCCACCACTTCGTCCAGGTACAAAATGGCGCCTTCGCGCACGGCGCGGGTGAGCGGCCCGTCGGCCCAGACGGTGTTGCCCTGTCCGATCAGATGGCGACCGACGAGGTCGGCCGCGCTCAGGTCGTCGTGGCACGAGACAGTGATCAGGGGGCGCGCCAGGCGTGCCGCCATGTGTTCGACAAAACGGGTCTTGCCGCAGCCCGTGGGGCCTTTGATCAGCAGCGGCAGCTGCTGATCAAAGCAATGTGCAAAGAGTGCACATTCGCTCCCCTGGGCTGCGTAAAACGGTGCATCGCCCGCAACAGGGGCCGCGCCCAGCGCGTTGCTGTTGCCAAGGGTCTGTGAGGCCGCTGCGTGGGCGTGGGATTGCATGGCTCAGGCCTGTTGCAGACGGCTGCCGCTGGCGCTGAAGTTGCTTGCTTCGTCAGCCGATGGGCCAATGAAGAAGCTCGACAGGTAGGTCAGCAGACCGATCAGGAACATGACGCCGCCTGCTACACGCGTCCAGTAGAAGAACACCAACTGGTCTTGCGTGGCCATGAAGGACATCGCCGTGCCCGAAGCGGGCATGCGCTGCAGCCAGACTTGCAGGATACCTGCGCCGCTGAGGGCCAGCACCATGACGGCCATGCCGATGCTCATGATCCAGAAGCTCCACATTTCAACGCGCTGTGCGTGCTTGGGGTTGGCTTCGCGGCCGCGCAGGATGGGCATGGAGTAGCTGATGAGGGCCAGCACCACCAGCACGTAAGCGCCGTAGAAAGCCAGGTGGCCGTGGGCCGCGGTGACTTGCGAGCCGTGCGTGTAGTAGTTGACCCAGCTGAGCGTGTGGATGAAGCCCCAGACGCCTGCGCCCAGGAAGGCGATGACGGCGGTGCCCACGGCCCACAGCACGGCAGCCTGGTTGGGGTGTTCACGGCGGCGGCGCTGCACCATGTTGAAGGCAAACAGCGTCATCATGAAGAACGGAATGGGTTCGAGTGCGGAGAACACGCCACCCACCCAGTGCCAGTAGCCTGGCAGGCCGATGAAGTAGAAGTGGTGGCCCGTGCCCAGAATGCCCGAGATCAGCGCGAAGGCGACGATCATGTACATCCACTTGTCGATCACTTCACGGTCGACCCCGGTGGTCTTGATGAGCACGAAGGCCAGCAGAGAGGCCATGATCAGCTCCCAGGTGCCTTCCACCCACAGGTGCACCACGAACCACCAGTACATCTTGTCGCGCACCAGGTTGCTGGGGTTGACGAAGCTGAACAGGAACATCAGCGCCAGGCCCCACAGGCCGAGCAGCAGCACCAGGGTGATGGCGGTCTTGCGGCCCTTGAGCACGGTCATGCTGATGTTGAACAAAAAGCCCAGCGCCACGACCACGATGCCGACCTTGGTGGGCAGGGGTTGCTCCAGGAATTCGCGTCCCATGGTGGCCAGCAGGTCGTTGCCGGTCATCTGTGCCAGCGTGGCGTAGGGCACCAGCAGGTAGCCCAGGATGGTGGCAGCGCCGGCAGCCAGGAAGATCCAGAACAGAATCTTGGCGAAGAGCGGGCTCCAGAGTTCGGTTTCACTCTCTTCGGGCACCATGTAGTAGGCGGCGCCCATGAAGCCGAACAGCAGCCACACGATCAGCAGGTTGGTGTGCACCATGCGGGCGATGTTGAAGGGAATGGCCGGGAACATCAGGTCGCCGATCACGTATTGCAGGCCGAGCGTCAGACCGAACAGGATCTGGCCGGTGAACAGTCCCAGCGCCGCGATGAAGTACAGCTTGGCGACCGACTGCGATTGGTATTTAAGGGTTGCGGGTTGCATTTTTGTGTCCTTGAATGTGAGATCTCAGTGCACTGAGATGCTTACCCTTCGATATTCGGTGGCCACTTTTCGGCATCGATGCCATTGGTCCACCGCAGGAACTCCACCAGATCGTCCAGTTGTGCTTCGGTGAAGTTGAACTGCGGCATCTGCCGGCGCCCCGGCGTGTGCGTGGGCATGGCCTTTATCCAGCCCTTGATGAAATCAGGGCCCCGACGTGCATAGACGTTACCCAGCTCAGGCGCGAAATATGCCCCTTCGCCCAGCAGCGTATGGCAGCCGATGCAGTTGCGCGTCTCCCAGAGATGCTTGCCGCGGACAACGGCCTCCGTGATTTCGCCCGATTTGGAGCGCTCGGGGATCTTGGTTTCGGTGTGGAAAATGAGACTCGCAAACACGAGCACGAAAAAAACCGTGCCCCCGTAGAAAATGTTGCGCGCCATCTGGCTCGTGAAGCCTTGACTCATGGTGTACCTCATGCAGTGATGAATCCGCATCGTAATGACTTGGCGGACCGAATGATTGATTTGAATCAATAAGATTCATTCGAAATGAATCTTACATTGGACCGTAGCACTCTGAGTGCATTACGCGAAAAGAATGTCAATCTGGAGTTGCTTGCGTGCAACTCCCCCCGCGAACGGCGGCGGACCATCAGACAGGATGTGTTTCATGCATGACCCTATTTCCTCGACTTTTCCACCTGCAGGCCGGGCAGCGCGCCCGGTGTCGGGTGCGGCCGGCGGTGCTGGCACCCGTGCGCATTTTCAGGATGCCGCGCCCAGGCTCCGTGGTGACCTGGGGGTCTGGCTGGTCATCCTGTTGGAGTTGCTGACCTTTGCCATCCTCTTTGTGTCCTTTGCCTTTGCCCGTACACGGGAGGTGGCGCTTTTCAATACCTCGCAAGCCACGCTGAACCTGAACGCCGGTGCGCTCAACACCGTGCTGCTGATCTCGGGCAGCTGGTGCGTGGCCAGCGCGGTGGCCGCAGTGCGGCGCGATGCCTCGGCGGTGGGCGCGCGCTGGCTGCTGGGGGCTCTGGTCTGCGGCGGCGGCTTCATGGTGGTCAAGCTGGGCGAATACGCGCAGAAACTGGCCTCTGGTGTGGACCTGTCAACCAATACTTTCTACATGTTCTACCTCCTCTTGACCGGCTTCCACTTTCTGCATGTGGTGGTGGGCATGCTGGCGCTGGGCTATCTGTGGGTGAAAACGCGGCGCGGGCGCTACGGCAGCCATGATTGCCACGCCCTGGAAACGGGTGCTGCGTTCTGGCACATGGTCGATCTGCTGTGGATCGTGCTGTTTCCGCTGGTTTATGTGATGCGTTGAGGACCTTGAAGATGCGTACTCTTTCTCTTACCCGGGTCTGGATGATCTTGCTGGCCATCACCGCCGCCACCTACTGGATTGGCGAGGCGGGCCTGACCGGCCATGGCTCCATGGGGCCTGTGCTGGCCATGTTTTCCCTGGCGTTCGCCAAGGGTTTGCTGGTGTGCCTGGATTTCCTCGAACTGCGGCATGCGCCCGCCTTGTGGCGCTGGCTGGTGGCGGGCTGGCTGGCGCTGGTGCTGGCGCTGATCGTGCTGGCGTACTGGATCGGCTTGCCATAAAGGCGCGGTGGCGCGGGGTGGCCACGAACGGCGTGATGCCATTGACATGGGGATGTCATGGGGCTTGGGCAGCATGGCCTGTTCTTTCCAGGACCCCATTCCCATGACGCTGCCCAGTGCACTGAACGACCACGACGACCTGATGCGGCGCATCGCGAGCGACCTGGTGGACAGCTACGACGAAGAGATCGAGCTGGAACTGGAAGACCGCAGCCTCGACGAACTCGAAGGCCGCCATGTCGCCGACCGGGGGGAGCGCCAGGCCTATTTCAAGGAGCTGTTTCGCCTGCAGGGCGAGCTGGTCAAGCTCCAGGACTGGGTGCAGCACACGCGCAAGAAAGTGGTGATCCTGTTCGAGGGGCGCGATGCCGCCGGCAAGGGCGGTGTCATCAAACGCATCACCCAGCGCCTTAACCCGCGTGTGGTGCGCGTGGCCGCGCTGCCCGCGCCCAACGACCGTGAACGCACGCAGTGGTACTTCCAGCGCTATGTGGCGCACCTGCCCGCTGCGGGCGAGATGGTGCTGTTCGACCGCAGCTGGTACAACCGCGCGGGCGTCGAGCGCGTGATGGGCTTTTGCACCGACGACGAATACGAAGAGTTCTTCCGCACCGTGCCCGAGTTCGAGAAGATGCTCGTGCGCTCGGGCATCACGCTCATCAAGTACTGGTTCTCCATCACCGACGACGAGCAGCACCTGCGCTTTCTGGGTCGCATCCACGACCCGCTCAAGCAGTGGAAACTGAGCCCCATGGACCTGGAAAGCCGCGTGCGCTGGGAGGCCTACACCAAGGCCAAGGAAACCATGCTGGAGCGCACCCACATCCCCGAGGCGCCCTGGTGGGTGGTGCAGGCGGTGGACAAGAAAAAGGCGCGCCTGAACTGCATTGCGCACCTGCTGGACCAGCTGCCGTACCACGAGGTGCCGCACGCCCCGGTGGAGCTGCCTGCGCGGGAGCGCAACCCCGAGTACCTGCGCCTGCCGGTGCCCGCCGAGATGTACGTGCCCCAGCGGTACTGAGCGGCTGCCGCCTTGGCGACAGCCGCTCAGTGCTTTCCTTAGTGCCGCGGCGCGGCAATTGCGCTCCAATGGGGTTTTCCGTCTCTTGAGGATCGCCAGATGCAACGCCGACACATCATCCAATGGGGCGCAGCCGCCATGGCCGCCGCCTCCCTGGGCACCGCCAGCGCCCAGAACTTTCCGGCCAAGCCGATCAAGCTCGTGATCGCCTTCCCCGCAGGCGGTCCCACAGACATCACCATGCGCGTGCTGGCTGAAAACGCCGGCCGCATCCTGGGCCAGCCCGTGATCGTGGAAAACAAGCCCGGTGCCGGAGGCACGCTGCCGGCGCAAGCCTTGCAAGGGGTGGCCGCTGACGGCTACACCATCGCCCAGATTCCCCTGGGTGTGTTTCGCCTGCCCTACACCACCAAGATCAACTGGGACCCGGTCAAGGACATCAGCTACGTGCTCAACGTCACCGGCTATGCGTTCGGCATCGTGGTGCCGGCCGATTCACCGCTGAAGACCTGGACGCACTTCGTGGCCTGGGCCAAGGCCAATCCGGGCAAGCTCAGCTATGGCTCGACCGGCACCATGACCAGCCCGCACCTGACGACCGAACTGATCGCGCAAAAGCTCGGTATCGAACTGCTGCATGTGCCCTACAAGGGCAGTGCCGACCTGATGCAGTCCATTCTGGGCGGCAACATCATGGCGGCGGCCGACTCCACGGGCTTTGCCCCGCAGGTCGAAGCGGGCAAGCTGCGCGTGCTCAACACCTGGGGCGCCGAACGTCTGGCCAAGTTTCCTGATGCGCCCACCCTCAAGGAACTGGGCCTGGACATCGTGCAGAACTCGCCCTTCGGCATCGGCGCGCCCAAGGGCACGCCAGCGCCCGTGGTCAAGCGCCTGCACGACGCGTTCAAGCAGGCCATGGAGCAAGAGAACTACCGCACGGCGCTGGCGCGCTATGACATGGTGCCCATCTACATGGGCACGGCGGCATACCAGAAGTTCGCGCAGGACACTTTTGCGCGCGAGAAGGCGCTGGTGGAGAAGCTGGGCCTGGCGAAGGTGCAGTAATGCTGCTTATTTGATAGCTATTTCCGCAGATGCTGCGGGTGCAGTGGCCTGACAAGACAGCCAGTCTTTGTCCGGCCGCTCAATCCAGGCCCAGTTCCCGGGCGTCTTCCAGGTGGGCATCCCAGGCCCCGCTGATGCGCGGGTCCGGATCGCGCGTCAGGTAGTTGCTGCCACGGGCGGCCCGCAAGATCAGCGCGCCGCCGGCGGCGGCCTGCAGCGCGGCCGTGCCGCGGCGTTCCGAGCGCAGGGATACGGCGATCAGGGCCAGCCCAAGGCCGGCGACCATGAGATTCTCGCTGGGCAGGCGTGCCCTGGTACGGTCGATGGCCTGCCAGTGTCGAAGGGTGTTGATCAAGTCCATGCCTAACTCTAGCGCAGCTTGAGTGTGCCAGGGCACCGCTGGCCTTGCCGGATGGGCATCAACGTGCCGCCAGCACCGCGCGCGCGACCTCCGCAAAACCTGCGCCACGCTCGCGCTGTGTCACATAACGCGGCAGATGCGCCAGTTGCGGCACAAAGCGCGCAATGTTGGCCACGCCCACGCTGTGCGGAAAGTGCTCGAACATGAGCTGGTCGTTGGTGGAGTCGCCCACATACACCCAGCGGTCGATCTCGGCATCCAGGTCGCGCCCGAACAGTTCGCGCACGATCCAGCGCGCGCCTTCGAGCTTGTTGTGCGCGCCAAACCAGCCGTTGATGTGGATGCTGCTCACCGTGGCGTTCATGCCCGCGCTGCGCATGATGCGCAGCGCGTGCGCGATGGCGTCCGGCGGCAGATGGGTGAATTCGCTGTGATCGATGGCGATGTCGGTCTCGCGGCCCGGCGAGTCCATGGCGCGGCGGGCACCGGGCACCTCGCGCTCGATCCGCGCCAGAACCTGCTGCATGCGCGCGTAGTTGGCCACCCGCGTGGCCGGGTCCTGCTGGTATGTTTTTGATAGCTGCTTGCACCTGTCCTGATCGGTTGAGGGCACGCATCGATTCAAAAGGTTTGCCACGCGCCGCAACGCCACGGCGCCGTTCTCCGCCACGATGGCGTCCACGGGCCAGGTGGCGGCAAACGGCTCGCTCCAGCCCACGGGCCGGCCGGTGATGGGGATCACATGCAGGCCGCCGGCCTGGAGCGCCGCCAGGGCCTGCAGCGCATCGGGCGTAATCGCGCCGTCGGTGGTCAGGGTGTCGTCGATGTCGGTGAACACGCCCAGCAGTCGCCCAGGCGCCGGCACCGGCCATTCGATCAGGGCGCGCATCCGTGCCGTCATGGCCGCCGCTGTCAGTGGTTGCTGTCCAGCGCCAGGCCTGCGTGCTCGCGCAGCGGATGGAAGTGGATTTTCGGAAACCGCTCCTGCGCCAGCCGGACGTCATACGGCGAGGTGCACAGGTAGGCCAGTGCGTTGGCCGCATCGTGCGACAGGCGCATGGGATAGGCGTCGGTGAAGGCGCGCAGGTCGGCCGGGCTGTCGGCGGTGATCCAGCGCGCACCGGTGTACTGGCAGCCTTCCAGGCGCACGTCGGCGTCGTATTCGGCCTTCAGGCGGTGCTGCACCACTTCGAACTGCAGCTGGCCCACGGCGCCCAGCAGCATGGGTCCGCCCACGTCGGGCCGGAAGACCTGGATGGCGCCTTCCTCGCCCAGCTGTGCCAGGCCTTGCTGCAGCTGCTTGGTGCGCAGCGGGTTCTTCAGGATGACGGTCATGAACAGCTCGGGCGCGAAGAACGGCAGGCCCGTGAACTGCAGGTTGGCGCCGTCGGTGATGGTGTCACCCAGCTGCACGCCGCCGTGCGTGGTGAAGCCGATGATGTCGCCCGCGTAGGCCTCTTCCACCGCTTCGCGGCGCTGGCTCATGAAGGTCACCACGCTGGTCGGGCGCAGTTCCTTGGCGGTGCGCTGCACCTTGAGCTTCATGCCCGGGGTGTACTTGCCCGAGGCCACGCGCACAAAGGCGATGCGGTCGCGGTGGTTGGCATCCATGTTGGCCTGCACCTTGAAAACCACGCCGGCAAAGCCTTCGTCTTCGGGCTGGATGACTTTGACAACCGCTTGCTTGTTGACCTGCAGCGTGCTGGTGCGCGGGCCGGGCGGGGGGGACATGTCCACCACGGCGTCCAGCACCTCCATCACACCGAAGTTGTTCACCCCGGAGCCGAAGAACACGGGCGTGAGCTTGCCGGCCAGAAATTCGTCGTGGTTCCAGGCGGCCGAGGCGCCGACGGCCAGTTCCATGCTCTCCAGGGCATCGTCGAAGGTCTGGCCGAAGCGCTGGCGCAGCCGGTCGGCGTCGGCCAGCGGAATCACTTCAAAGTCTTTCGGACCCCGGTCGCTGCCGGGGGTGAACACCGTCATGCTTTGCGTGCGCAGATTGATGATGCCGCCAAAACTCTTGCCCTGGCCCACCGGCCAGGTGATGGGGCTGCAGGGCATGCCCAGCTCGCGCTCGACCTCGTCCAGGATGTCCAGCGGGTCGCGCACCTCGCGGTCCATCTTGTTGACGAAGGTGATGATGGGCGTGTCGCGCTGGCGGCAGACCTCGATCAGGCGGCGCGTCTGCGCTTCCACGCCGTTGGCGGCGTCGATCACCATCAGGGCCGAGTCCACGGCGGTGAGCACGCGGTAGGTGTCTTCCGAGAAGTCCTTGTGGCCGGGCGTGTCGAGCAGGTTGATGACGTGGTCGCGGTACAGCATCTGCATGACCGAGCTGGCCACCGAGATGCCGCGCTGCTTTTCGATCTCCATCCAGTCCGACGTGGCATGGCGGCTGGCCTTGCGCCCCTTGACAGCGCCGGCGATCTGGATCGCGCCGGAGAACAGCAGCAGCTTTTCCGTCAGCGTCGTTTTACCGGCGTCTGGGTGGGAAATGATGGCAAAGGTGCGGCGGCGCCGGGTTTCGGCAAGAAAGGGTGCGGACATGCAGGCGGGGGCCGCGCCCAGGGGCGGCGGCCAAGTCAAAAGGGTGGGTCAACCCGCGATTATCCCGCGCTGCTGCCAATCCGGCTGGCCGGGGTGATCTCGACCCTGGGCACCTCGATGGCCTTTTCCTCGGTCTTCATGGTGGGCACCTTGACGGTTTTCTGCTCCGTGGCCCCGCTGGCATCGGGGTGTGACGCCGTACTTGCCTCAAGGCCCTGGGCGTCGCCGTGCGCCGGGCCTGGTGCAATGCCTTGTCCGCCCAGGACATGCCCTTGGCGGACGGCGTCATGCCATGCCGATGCGGGCGGCCCCCTGGCGAAACAGGGCTGCGCCCTGGGGGTCGAAGCGGAACGCCGCGAAAAAGTCGTCGGCCTGGTAGTTCGGTCGGGCCTGGCGTATTTCTGTCGCATAGGTGCGTGCCAGGTCGAGCGCACCCGCCAATGCCAGGCTGTAGGCCGCGATGGCGCGGATGTGCGCGTGGGCGTTGGGACGGGCGGCGGCCTTGACGGCCCAGTCCGCCGCCTCGTCGAACCGGCCCAGGCGCACCAGCGCCATGGCGCGGGCTCCCAGCATGCCGAAAAGCAGCGGGTCGAAGGGGCTGAGCAGGCGCGAGTGGTCGGACGCTGCGATGGCGGCCTGGGGGTCGCCCGCCTGGGATTGGACAAACGCCAGCGTGTAATGACCCAGCGCGAAGCTGGGACTCAGGTGGATGGCCTGCTCCAGCTCGACCACGGCCGAGTCCTGCTGGGCGCGCAGCCACAGCGCCCGGCCCATGGCCCAGTGGGCCGCTGGGTTGCGGTCGTCGGCGTCCAGGCTTTGGCGGGCAGTGGCCATGGCCAGGTCGCAAGCGGCTGCGCGCTCGGACCAGCCCTGGAAGGCATTCTGGAAGTGCGTGAACGACAGCCCGGCGTAGGCACGCGCGAAAGTGGGGTCGAGGTGCACCGCCATGGCAAAGAATTGGCGGGCGCGCTCGTTGTCTGCCTGGTTGAATCGGTACATATGCCACAGGCCGCGGTGGTGGGCCTCCCAGGCATCGAGGGTGTTGGGCGGGCGCAGCAGGGCGCGGTTGCGCTCGGCCAGCTCGATCTCGCTGGCGGCGATGGCGACGATCTGGCTGCCAATGTCGTCGAGGACGGAAAAAGCGTCGTCCAGGGGGCGGTCGAAGATGTCGGCCCAGACGACGTGCGCGGTGCGGACCTCCACCAGTTCGGCCGTCACCACCAGACGCTGTGCGTGGCGGCGCACGGTGCCGCTCACCACATAGTCGACATCGAGAAGGCGCGCGGCCTCCTGCGGGCCGATGTCGCGTTCATGCAGTGCGAACACGGTGCCTTGAGCGATGACGAACAGGCTGCGCAGCTGGGCCAGCCGGGTGATGACGTCGTGGGCCAGTGCGTCGGCTGTGCCCCCGCGCCCACCGGCCACGGGCGAAAGGTCGGCGAAGGGCATGACGGCGATGGACGCGCGGTGCGGATGTGCGTCGCGGGCTTTGTCGAGAGGCAGATCCGGGCCTGCGCCGGGCGCGCTCTGGCACAGGAGGGTGGGCGGTTCGTGTTCCGTGGCCGTTGCCACGAAGCGGTAGCCGCGGCGTTGAATGGTGGCAATGCAAGCTTGCGCCGTGCCACTGTCGCCGATGGCCTGGCGTGCCGCCTTGATGCAACTGCTCAGGGCCGACTCGCTCACCACCTTGCCGGCCCACAGCGCATCCAGCAGTTCCTGCCGGGACACGATGCGGTGGCGGTGCAGCAGCAGGTAGGCCAGCAGGTCGAACACCTGCGGCTCGACCTGGCGTGGCTGCCCCTGGCAGCGCAAGGTGAACAGGCGGGTATCGAGCTCACAGTCCCTGAAAGTCAGCAGCACCGGCGACTCCTTCACTGAAGCAGAACCGGAATCATAGGGCGCCCCACCATCTTCAGGCAATCTCCATGCCTTCCCCATGGAGGCGCCAAGGAATCTGGCGCGGTTGTGCGTAAGCTTTTCCTTCGTGGCTCGGGCAGACCGCGCAACGTATTCAGAAGTTGCTTGACCGAAAGGAGATCACCATGGCTACCACGCTTTACCAACGGCTGGGCGAATCGGCGGGCATCGCCCGCCTGGTGGACGATGTCATTGCCGCCCACCTGAGCAACCCCCTCGTCAAAACCCGTTTCGAGAACGCCGAGGACCTGGAGCACACCAAGAAGATGGCGACCGAGTTCTTCTGTGCGGGTGCTGGCGGGCCGCAGCCTTACACCGGCAGGGACATGCTCACGGTGCACAAGGGGATGAACATCAGTGAACAGGAGTATCTGGCGGTCATGGACGACATTGTTGGCGCCATGGGCAAGCACCAGCTGGACGATGCCACGAAGAACGAGGTCATCGGCATCCTCTACGCACTCAAGGGTCACATCATCCGCGTCTGATCCCATTCTTCAGTCATTCACCAAGGATTGGCCATTGGAATGACCGGGTCTCCTGCCGGCGCGGTCGCGCCGCAGGGGCGGGGAGGGTTGCACACCATCTATGGAGGTACCTCAAATGGACTCGCAACTAGAAAGCATTCGCGAACAGCAGAAAGCGTCCTGGAACCGGTTCTCCGCGGGCTGGAAGAAATGGGATGAGCTGTTCATGGACTTCCTGCGCCCGATGGGCGACGAAATCATCCGTTTGCTGGACCCGAAGGGCCAGGACGTGGTGCTCGATGTCGCCGGCGGCACGGGAGAGCCCGGATTGACGATTGCGGCGCGCATTCCGCAGGGGCGGGTGGTCCTCACCGACCTGGCGGCGAACATGCTGGAGATCGCCGGGGAGAATGCGCAGCGCCGCGGGCTGACCAATGTGGAGACCCGCGTGTGCGATGTGTGCGCGCTGCCTTTTGCCGACCAGAGCTTCGATGCCGTCAGCTGCCGCTTTGGCTTCATGTTTTTCCCCGACATGGACTTGGCGGCCCGGGAGATGGCGCGTGTCCTGAAACCCGGTGGGCGCCTGGCCACTGCGGTCTGGAATGTCGCGGAGAAAAATTTCTGGGTGACGGCCATCATGGGCGCGATCCACCGGAACATGGCCTTGCCTGCACCGGCGCCGGGCGCGCCGGGCATGTTCCGCTGCGCCCAGCCGGGCTGGGGCGAGGCGCTGTTGGCGCAGGCCGGGCTGAAAAATGTGTCGGTCAGGGAGGTGGCGGGACGGCTCGACTGCCAGACGGCCGATGTGTACTGGCAGGCCATGACCGAGGTGGCCGCACCGGTGGTCGCCGCACTGGGCCAGGCCGATGAAGCCACGGGAGAGAAGATTCGGGACGAGGTGTATCGGGCCATCGAGCAAAAATTCCCGGATGGCAATGTCCGGATCGACGCCAGCGCACTCGTGGTTTATGGCGAGAAATGAAGGAGCGCTGCCGGCGCTTGCATCGGTTGACCCCGCGCATGCCGAGCCATGTGGCCGGGATGGCGGGGCGCCGGGTGCGCGCATCCGTATAATCTTGACCTCATCCGAGGAGCGTTGCAGCGTCCCCAGCATTGGCGGGGCGTGAGGCTCGGAGTCAATTTCGCAACGACGCTCATCCACTTTCCGCGTGGTGAGCTTTTTCCCTTCCCCCGGCGAGTGGTTTTTTCAAACATGCTTTGGAGCAAACCATGAACGCACGCGTCAACGCACCCACCCTGGCCGACAGCGCCATTGCCGACATCGGCCTGGCCGACTGGGGCCGCAAGGAAATCCGCATCGCCGAGACCGAAATGCCCGGCCTGATGGCCATCCGCGAGGAATTCGCCGCCAGGCAGCCGCTCAAGGGCGCGCGCATCACCGGCTCGCTGCACATGACCATCCAGACGGCCGTGCTGATCGAAACCCTGAAAGCCCTGGGCGCCGATGTGCGCTGGGCCTCGTGCAACATCTTCTCCACCCAGGACCACGCTGCCGCCGCGATTGCCGCCACCGGCACGCCGGTGTTCGCCATCAAGGGCGAAACCCTGGTGGATTACTGGGACTACACCCACCGCATCTTCGACTTCGGTGCCAAGGGCACGGAGGGCGAAGGCCCCAACATGATCCTGGACGATGGCGGCGACGCCACGCTGCTGATGCACCTGGGCAAGAAGGCAGAGAAGGACGCCTCCGTGCTGGCCAACCCCGGTAGCGAGGAAGAGCGCATCCTGTACGCCGCCATCAAGGCCAAGCTGGCCGAGGACAGCACCTGGTACAGCCGCAAGAGCGCCCAGATCCTCGGCGTGACCGAAGAAACCACCACCGGCGTGCACCGCCTCAAGGAAATGTCGGCCAAGGGCACGCTGCTGTTCCGCGCCATCAACGTGAACGATTCGGTGACCAAATCGAAGTTCGACAACCTCTACGGCTGCCGCGAATCGCTGGTGGACGGCATCAAGCGCGCCACCGACGTGATGATCGCCGGCAAGGTGGCCGTGGTGGCCGGCTACGGCGACGTGGGCAAGGGCTCGGCCCAGGCGCTGCGCGCTCTGAGCGCCCAGGTGTGGGTGACCGAGATCGACCCCATCAACGCCCTGCAGGCCGCCATGGAAGGCTTCAAGGTCGTGACCATGGAGTGGGCCGCGCCACTGGCCGACATCTTCGTCACCACCACCGGCAACCGCGACGTGATCACCTTCGAGCACATGAAGGCCATGAAGGACCAGGCCATCGTCTGCAACATCGGCCACTTCGACAACGAGATCCAGGTCGCCAAGCTCGAAGAGCATTGCCAGTGGGAAGAGATCAAGCCCCAGGTGGACCATGTGATCTTCGCTGACGGCAAGCGCATCATCCTGCTGGCCAAGGGCCGTCTGGTGAACCTGGGCTGCGGCACGGGCCACCCGAGCTTCGTGATGTCGAACTCGTTCGCCAACCAGACCATCGCGCAGATCGAGCTGTTCACCCACCCCGAGGGCTACGACGTGGGCAAGGTCTATGTGCTGCCCAAGCACCTCGACGAGAAGGTGGCGCGCCTGCACCTCAAGAAGGTGGGCGCCATGCTGACCGAGCTGAGCGACGAGCAGGCCGCCTACATCGGCGTGCCCAAGCAGGGCCCCTACAAGCCCGACACCTACAGGTACTGATTCCCCTTGGGGCGCTGTGCGCCTTCCTGCTGAGGGGGACGCCACCAGCGGCCCGGCAAAGCCGGTTCCGCGGTGGCGCTGGCGGGTGGCGCGGCATCAATGATGCTATCTTTATATGAGCTGCTGGCGCTTGATTCACTAACGCTACCAGCTGACTTGACTCAAAAAGGATGGGCGCGATGCGCGCAGATGTGTTTTTGGTGGAACGTGGCCATGCGGCCACGCGCTCGCAGGCGCAGCGGCTGATTGCCGCGGGCGTGGAGTGGCGCCTGTCGCCGCTGGCGCCCTGGCAGAAGGTGGCCAAGAACGGTGACGAAATCCCGTCCGTGGCCGAGGCGCGGCTGCTCGACGATGCCGAGGCCAAGTACATCTCGCGTGGCGGCCTCAAGCTCGAAGGGGCGCTGCGGGCCACCGGCCTGTCGGTGGCGGGGCTGCGCTGCCTGGATGTGGGGCAGAGCACGGGCGGCTTTACCGACTGCCTGCTGCAGCAGGGCGCGGCCCAGGTGATTGGCGTGGACGTGGGCCACGGCCAGCTGCACGAGCGGCTGCGCGCTGATCTGCGCGTGGTCTGCGTCGAGGGCCTGAATGCGCGCTCGCTGACGGCGCAGACCTTGCAGGATGCCTGTGAGCTGGCCCTGTCGGAAGTGATCGAGGCCGAAGAGGACAACGAGACCCAGCCCGAGGCGCCCTACAGCTGGATGCGCAATGGCGGGCAGGTGGACGAGGCCTACGACGACAGCAACGATGCCAAGGACCAGGACATCGAAGCCTTCAAGTCCGAGCGCGCCGCCCGCGCCAAGGCCCGCGAAGAGGGCACGCTGCCGGTGGAGCGCCGCCGCCGGCCCGAATGCGCCGATACCGACATCACGCCGGTGTTCGATGTGGTGACGGGCGATCTGTCGTTCATCTCGCTCACGCTGGTGCTGCCCGCGCTGGTGCCGCTGCTGGCGCCGGGCGGCAGCCTGCTGATGCTGGTCAAGCCGCAGTTCGAGCTGCAGCCCGGCCAGGTGGGCAAGGGCGGCATCGTGCGCGATGCAGCGCTGTATGCCGTGGTGGAGCAACGCATCCGTGACTGCTGTGCCGAGCTGGGCCTGGTGGTGCAGGCGTGGCTGGACAGCCCCATCAGCGGCGGCGACGGCAACCATGAGTTTTTTGTTTTTGCGAGGAGGGGCGCATGACCGCGGCCAACGCACCAGCCACCGGTCTGCCGGTGAGCTTCGAATTCTTTCCACCCAAGACGCCCGAGGGCGCCGAAAAGCTGCGCACCGTGCGCCAGCAGCTGTATGCCAGCAAGCCCGAGTTCTGCTCGGTGACCTATGGCGCTGGTGGCTCCACGCAAGAGGGCACCTTCGGCACCGTGCAGGAGATCCTGGCCGAGGGCGTGAGCGCGGCCTCGCACTTCTCGTGCGTGGGGGCCACGCGCCAGTCGGTGCGCGAGCAGCTCGCCACGCTCAAGTCCATGGGTGTGCGGCGGCTGGTGGCCTTGCGCGGCGACCTGCCCAGCGGCTACGGCATGGGCGGCGAGTTCCACTACGCCAGCGACCTGGTGGCCTTCATCCGGGCCGAGACCGGGCGTGATTTCCACATCGAGGTAGCCGCCTACCCCGAGGTGCATCCGCAGGCCAAGTCGCCCGAGGCCGACCTCCAGGCCTTCGCGGCCAAGGTGCACGCCGGCGCCGACTCTGCCATCACCCAGTATTTCTTCAATGCCGATGCGTACGAGCGCTTTGTGAACGATGTGCGCCGCCTGGGGCTGGATGTGCCGGTGGTGCCCGGCATCATGCCCATCATGGGGTCTTCGCAACTCATGCGCTTTTCGGATGCCTGCGGTGCCGAGATTCCGCGCTGGATCCGCCTGCGGCTGCAGGGTTTTGGTGACGATACGGCGTCGATCCGGGCGTTTGGCCTGGATGTGGTGGCCTCGCTGTGCGAGCAGTTGCGTCAGCGCGGCGTGCCGGGCCTGCACTTCTACACCATGAATCAGAGTGCAACAACGCTGGAACTGTGCCGGCGCCTCGGTTTGTAATGGGGGGGGCGGGGCCGGGCGTGATGACTGCCGCGCGGTGGGTTCTTTCGTTTTTCAGGAAGTGGTGATGGATGCAGCGGACTGACAAGAGCGTGAAGCGCATGCGCTGGTGCCAGTCACTGGGGCTGGCAGCGCTTTCATGGGTGCTGGTGGCCTGTGCGCCCATGCCGGTGGCGGACCCGGGGCTCCCCGAAGCGGCTGCCGGGATACCGACCGAGCCCCGCAATGCCTGCGAGCTGGCGCAGCAGCGTGGCGCGCCCCGGTCACGGTTTTGCGCGCCGGCGGCCGGCAAGCCGGCCGAATCGTCGCCACGGGCGAAGCCAGTGCCGGAGCCGGTACGCAACGAAGCCGCCCGGCGCGGAGCCGACAGCGCGGGGCCGCAGGGCAGCGCGGACGAGCCCGTGCGCGAAAGCGACCAGCAGGGCCTGGCATCCTGGTACGGACCGCGCTTTCACGGCCGGCGCACGGCCAGTGGCGAGATCTTCAATCGCCGCGACTTCACTGCCGCACACCGCACCCTGCCATTCGGCACCCGGGTGTGTGTGCGCAGCCAGCTCACGGGCCGCGTCGTGGTGGTGCGCATCAATGACCGCGGCCCTTTCTCCGGGAACCGCGTGATCGATGTGAGCCAGGCCGCCGCCCAGGAGCTGGGCATGCTGGGGTTGGGCATCAAGCCCGTGGAACTGTGGCTGCTGGAGGACGGCGAGAGCGACTGTTCTCCGTCGCTTTCGGGATCGGCCCCTTGAGCCTGGCCGCAGAGCCAGGAAGCGGCCCATCGCCGCCCCGCCAGGGCTGAGGATGCCCGCCTCTTTCAGCCGCCCGATTCGAGCGTGTGGGTGGCGTGCTGGTCCTGGGCCAGCAATTCCACCATCTGGGGCAGGGCGGTCTTCAGGGCGGCCTTCAGGGTGAAGGGGGGATTGATCAGGAACATGCCGCTGGCAGGCAGGCCCGGGCGCTTGATTTCGCCATCCGCCTTCCCGGTGAGCTTGCTGGACTTCACGGTCAGCGTGGCATGCAGCCAGCCCTTGCCCGCCTTGGTGGCCAGGGTTTTCAGGCGGCGCGGCAGGTCGTGCGCTTCGGGGCGCGGAATGATGGGGTACCAGACGGCATAGGTGCCGGTGGCAAAGCGCTTGAGCGAATCGGCCGCCATGTCCAGCACCTTGGCATAGTCGCTCTTCATTTCATAGCTGGGATCGCACAACACCAAAGCGCGGCGGGCCGGTGGAGGCAAAAATTTCTTGATGCCCTCGAAGCCGTCTTCGTGCAGCACGGCCACCTGCCGACCGGCCTCCAGCTGGGCCACGTTGCCGGCCAGCGCGCGCAGATCGGTGGGGTGCAGCTCAAACAGCTTGAGCTTGTCGTGCTCGCGCAGCAGCCGCTGGATGATGAAGGGCGAACCGGGGTACACCTTGGTGGTGGCGCCCTGGTTGAAGGCTTTCACCATGTCCACATAAGCCTGCAGCGCGGGTGTGAGGGCGGCAACGCCGGGTGCGGTGAGGCGCAGGATGCCATCCCCCGCCTCGCCGCTGGTGCTGGCGTAGTCGCCATCGAGCCGGTACAGGCCGGCACCCGCATGGGTGTCGAGCACTGTGAGGGCCGCGTCTTTTTCGGTGAGGTGTTGCAGGGCGGCAATCAGGACGGTGTGCTTGAGCACATCGGCGTGGTTGCCTGCATGGAAGGCGTGGCGATAACTGAACATGGCGCAATGGTAACGATTCGGCTCCTGGTGGCCGATGTGCGTTGCTGCGCAGCGTGCATCGGATGCACAGTGCGGGCCTGGATTGCGTATTGAATGCTATATAAATAATAGCTATTGCCATTCTGTTGGCAAGGAATGTCATCTATTTCCCTGATCGTCCGGTAGGTGTGATGGCTGGGCGGGACCGGCGCGCTGCTGGCGCACTGGCAAAAACGGCACAATCGGCGGCGTTCGTGCCATTGGTGATGTTTTTGGCAGACAGGATGCCTTTTGTTTCCGGAAGCGACGGTGCATGCAGCATGATGGGCGCCGTGACGGTCGAGGCGCCGCGAATCCATCCCGTTGCCGCCCCGGACGCGTTCCCGCATTACCCCCACCCATGATGATCGAAAACCCCAGCCCCACCCCTGCCAGCCGTGTGAACCATGTGGACGCGCTGACACCGGGCACGCGCCTGGCCGAGTTTGAAATACTGCAACTGCTCGGGGTGGGCGGGTTTGGCATGGTCTACAAGGCATTCGACCATTCGCTGCACCGCGCCGTGGCCATCAAGGAGTACATGCCTTCGGCGTTGGCGGGCCGTTCACAGGGGCAATCGCTGTGGGTGCGGTCGTCATCCGAGCAGCAGGCGTTCCAGGCCGGACTGGCGTCTTTCATGGGCGAGGCCCGCCTGCTGGCGCAGTTTGACCATCCTTCCCTGGTCAAGGTTTTCCGTTTCTGGGAGGCCAACAACACCGCCTACATGGTCATGCCGCTGTACACCGGCATGACCCTCAAGCAGGCGCGGGCGCAGATGCGCACGCCCCCGCCCGAGGCCTGGCTGCGCAAGATGCTGTGGTCGGTGCTGGGGGCGCTGCGTGTGCTGCACGAGGGCCACACACTGCACCGCGACATCTCGCCCGACAACATCTTCCTGCAGGACAACGGGCCGCCGGTGCTGCTCGACCTGGGCGCCGCGCGCCATGCCATCAATGACCAGGGGCACAAGCACACGGCCGTGCTCAAGGTGAACTACGCGCCCATCGAGCAGTATTCCGAGGGCGATGACGAGTTGCGCCAGGGCCCCTGGAGCGACCTGTATTCGCTGGCTGCCGTGGTGCATGGCTGCCTGTGCAACGACACCCCGCTGCCCGCCACGCTGCGCTCGATCCGGGACCGCATGGTGCCGTTCTCGCGCGTGGCCAAGACCGTCCAGCGCCAGTTTGGCGTGCAGTATTCGGCGCCATTCGTGGCCGCCATCGCCCAGGCCCTGGCCCTGCGCCCCGAGGACAGGCCCCAGAGCATCGACGCATTCCTGCAAACCATGGGGATGACGTCACCGCCCGAGGGCGTCGAGCACTTCGACTTCCGGGCCGAACTGGGGGGTATCTGGGCCGAATCCGCAGATCGGCCAGGCACCGGAGTGACCGCGCCCATTGTGAGCGCTGTCTCTGCGTCCAAGAAAATGGCCGATCTGGAGGATTTGACCTACCGTTCGGAGCGGCCTGAACTGCCTCCCGCTGGCTTGGGCGTGCGGGACCACCCTGCTGCTGCGGGACTGGATACGGTGGCGGCAGGCATGGCTGACACGGTTTTCATGGATGTAGGGGACTCGGTTTTCGGGGATCCACCCAGCATGGGGACGGCACCGGCAGAACAGCCTTCGCGGGCGGAGCGCTCCGAGCAAAAGCAAAAACGCACGCGAAAGGCGCCAGGTATCGGAGCGCAACGGACGGGGCGTGCCGCCGCGGGCCCCCGGTCCCGGTGGCCGTCGCCGTCGGTGTGGCTGGCGGGCATCCTTCTGACCCTGGGCGCCGCAGCCGGAGCGTCGTGGTGGACGCAGGGGCAATCCACCTCCCAGAGGCCGGCCGGCGACATGCTCACGGAGCTCAAGGATCCACTGGCTGTACCCGCCGCATTGCAGCTGGCGGTGCCGGCGAATCCCACTGGCGATACTCCCCTGGCGGGGGAGGGCGATCAGAGTGCTGTTGCGGTTGCGGGTGGTCCGGGCGGAGTGCCCGTAGCGCCCGCCGCCGCGGAGGCCGCCGTTGCCCACCCCGCCGTGCGCCTGCCGGCGCAGCGCCGCACCCTGCCGGGGTCTTCTTCCGCCACCGCGGTGGCGGTGCAAGAGGTATCTGCGCCCGAGCCGGTCGTGGCACCCAGGCCCAGGGCTCCGGTGGTGCGCACCATGGGGCCTGAGGAAGCTTGTGCCGATGCCGGCATGCTGGCCCGCCCCCTGTGCATTTTCAATGAATGCAAAAAACCGGGACTGGCCACGCATCCGGTGTGTGTGGATGTTCACCGGAGGCAGGAGGCCGAGGAGCAGCGCCGGCAGATGCCAAACTGACGCTGCAGCGCGTTCTCGCGGCCGTCCTTGCATGAAATGGGAGCTGCTTTGTATAATGGCGGGCTTCGCAGCGCTTGAGTGGTCCCGCGGCGAAGACTTCATCCCACCTAAGAGGCTTCCTTCAGAGAAGCACCGACCGTGGAAAAGGACCCGCCAAACCCTCTTTCCAAGAGAAAACTCATGACTACTACTTTCAGCGCCAAGCCCGCTGAGGTCGTGCACGAGTGGTTTGTGATTGACGCGACCGACAAGGTCCTCGGACGAGTAGCCAGCGAAGTTGCTCTCCGTTTGCGCGGCAAACACAAGGCCATTTACACGCCTCACGTCGACACCGGTGACTTCATCGTCATCATCAATGCCGCCCAGCTCAAGGTCACCGGCACCAAGTCCCTGGACAAGGTGTACTACCGCCACTCGGGTTATCCCGGCGGTATCACGGCCACGAACTTCCGCGACATGCAAGCCAAGCACCCCGGCCGCGCGCTGGAAAAGGCTGTCAAGGGCATGCTGCCCAAGGGTCCCCTTGGCTACGCGATGATCAAGAAACTCAAGGTGTACGGTGGTGCCGAGCATCCCCACACCGCCCAGCAGCCCAAAGCGCTGGAAATCTAAGGAGCCTTGAGATGATTGGTGAATGGAACAATGGCACCGGCCGTCGCAAATCCAGCGTCGCCCGCGTGTTTCTGAAAAAAGGCTCCGGCAAGATCACGGTGAACGGCAAGGACATCCAGTCCTACTTCGGCCGCGAAACCTCGATCATGATTGCCAAGCAACCCCTGGCGCTGACCAACCATGTCGAAACCTTCGACGTGATGATCAACGTGCACGGTGGTGGCGAATCCGGCCAGGCCGGCGCTGCCCGCCACGGCATCACCCGCGCCCTGATCGACTACGACGCGACGCTCAAGCCCGTCCTGAGCCAAGCCGGCTTCGTGACGCGCGACGCCCGCGAAGTGGAACGCAAAAAGGTCGGTCTGCACTCTGCACGCCGCGCCAAGCAGTTCTCCAAGCGTTAAGCGCTGGTACTGCCTGCCTGCCATCCTTGCGGTGGTGGGTCGCAACAAGAAGCCGCCTTCGGGCGGTTTTTTGTTGCCAGCCACAATGCCCCCACTGAAATTGGCGTCAAACGCCGGTGGCCTGAATTCCCGACTGGATTGCAGTAGCATTCAAGTCAGATCCTGAATTGGAGTACCCCATGAGCGCAGTTGCCGAAAACGTCCAGACCGAAATGCCCACCCCCATCCTGTTCACCGACAGCGCAGCGGCCAAGGTGGCGGATCTGATTGCCGAAGAGGGCAATCCCGACCTGAAGCTGCGCGTGTTCGTCCAGGGCGGCGGATGCTCGGGCTTCCAGTACGGATTTACCTTTGACGAAATCACCAACGAAGACGACACCACCATGACCAAGAATGGTGTCTCGCTGCTGATCGATGCCATGAGCTACCAGTATCTGGTGGGTGCCGAGATCGACTACAAGGAAGACCTGCAGGGCGCCCAGTTCGTGATCAAGAATCCGAACGCCGCCAGCACCTGCGGCTGCGGTTCGAGCTTCTCGGCCTGACGGGTCGAGCGGACTTCTCTTTCTCTCAGGCCGGGTAGACGGCCCCCAGCACACGGGCGCCTCGGGCGCCCGTGACACTTTGGAGGTTGCCGGTTTGCCCCTGCACCGTCTGGCGGGCCAGCCAGGCAAAGGCAGCAGCCTCTACTTGCAGTGCGGGCAGGCCCAGGGTGTCGGTAGGCGCCACCGAGATGCCAGGCGTCAAGGCCTGCAGGCGCCGCATTAGCTGGGTGTTCAAGGCGCCGCCACCGCACACTGCCAGTGTTTTGCTATTTTTTCCATGGCTGATGGCGCTCATTGCACAAGCGCTGGCGGTCAATTCAGTCAAGGTGGCCTGCACGTCAACGGGCCGGATGCCGGAATGCGCCGCCAGCGCATCCGACAGCCAGGTCGGGTTGAACAGGTCGCGCCCCGTGCTTTTGGGTGGGGGTTGCCGCAAAAAAGGCTCCTGCAGCAATGTGGCAAGAAGGTCGGGCAGCACCTGGCCCTGGGCGGCCCAGTCTCCATTTTTGTCAAAGGCCTGACCGGTGTGCAACTGGCACCAGTGGTCCATGAGCGCGTTGCCGGGCCCGCAGTCGAAGCCCGCCACGCTGCCGTCGGCGCCCAGCACGCTGAGGTTGGAGATGCCGCCGATATTGAGCACCAGCACCGTCTCGCCTGTCCGGCCAAACACGCCCCGGTGAAAGGCCGGGACCAGCGGGGCGCCTTGTCCGCCTGCAGCCACATCCCGGCTGCGAAAATCCGCCACCACGGGGATGCCGGTGCACTCGGCCAGCAGGGAGGGGTTGTTCAGTTGCAGGGTATAGCCCGTGCCGTCGAATTCCTGGGGGCGGTGGCGCACGGTCTGCCCGTGCGCGCCGATGGCCCGTACGGCGCCGGCGGGGACGCCGCTGTGTTTCAGCAGCCTTTGCACTACGGAGGCGTAGGCCCGTGCCAGCGCATTGCCCGCCAGGGCCGCACGGTGCAGTTCGTTGGGGCCAGGGGTGTTGAGTGCGAGTAGTTCTGCTCTTAAATCAGGAGCTAAAGGCGCTGATTCATGGCCGATGACGACCATTTTCTCTTGTGAAAAATCGACCAGAACACCGTCCACGCCGTCGAGCGAGGTGCCCGACATGAGGCCGATGTACAAGCTGGGCATCGCCTGCAACATCAGAACCTGTTCAATGTCTTTTTGGAGCCACACAAGTGTCTTGCCGGGATGGGATGCAAGGCGCTGTGCGCAGCCAATAGCTCAGCTATTGGCAAGCGCCGCAACGCCGCAGACCGCCCGGCAAGGCACTTGCCCGAAGGGTTGGAGTGAAATCGGGCGATTGGACGCCCCGGCTGCTTGCATGGGCATGAGCCCATGCGGCGCATCCGAAGCATCCACTCATCCCGATTGCACTCCAATGTGATCTCCCAAAAGACATTGAACAGGTTCTCAGAGCGGCGTGCCGGTTGCGGCTTACTCGGCGCTGGCCTGCTGCACCAGTGCAGCAGCCGACAGTTGCACGCGCATGTTCGCGGCCAGCCGGTCGAAGGCGGGACGCGCAGCGGCCGACACCGGGGCGGCGGATTCACTTTGCTGGGCGATGGCTTGTGGATCTTGCTGCTGTCCGTTCACGCGGAATTCGAAATGCAGATGCGGGCCGGTAGCCCAACCCGTCGCGCCCACGGCGCCAATGGTCTGGCCCTGTTCGACGGTCTGGCCCTTTTTCACGTCCATCCGGCTCAGGTGGGCGTACACGGTTTCGTGCTGGTTGCGGTGCCTCACGAAGACCACGTTGCCGAAACCGTTCTGCACGCCGGCGAACTCGACGACGCCGTCACCCACCGTGCGCACGGCCGTGCCCGTGGGCGCGGCATAGTCGGTGCCCAGATGAGCGCGCCACTTCTGCAGGATGGGGTGAAAACGCATCTTGAAGGTGCTGCTCACGCGGGAAAACTCCACCGGGGAGGTGAGGTAGGCGCGGCGCATGCTGGCGCCGTCCAGTGTGTAATAGGCGCCTTTGGCGGTGCCATGGTCCTGGAACCACACCGCCTCATGGGTTTTGCCGTTGTTGTGGAACTCCGCGCTGAGCACGCGACCGCTGCGCAGCGGTTCGCCGTCGGCTTCCAGGGTTTCATAGACCACCGAGAAACGATCACCCTTGCGCAGCGACCGGTGAAAGTCGATGTTGCCCGCGAACACCTCGGCCAGCTGCACGGCCACGGCATCGGGGATGCTGGATGCGTCGGTGGCGGCAAACAGCGAGCTCTGGATCACCCCGCCCGCGAGGCGGCTGCCCGTGGTGAGGGGGGCGGACTCGACGCGCGAGGTGAACCGCTCGCCGGAACGCTCGACCACCAGGCGGCGGAAGTTGCCGCTGTCGTCCGGGGCCCAGCGGGCGGTCAGGCGCACAAGGCGGTGATCATCGGTGGTTTCGGCCGAGACCGAACGCCCTGCTCGGCCCAGCAGGTCCTGGCGAGCCTGGGCGTCGCTGCGCAGGAAGGCCGAGGCGGCCGGATCGGCCACGCCCATGCGCTGCAGCAAGGACTCCGCGGTGTCGCTGCTACGGGTCTGTTCCGAGCGGTACAGCGAGAAACCGGGCGCTTCCAGGGCATCCAGCACCGGGTTGGCCGCCAGTGACTCGACGGCGTAGCTGACCTGGCGCACGGGAAGATCCGATGGATCGGGTGCAAACGACGCCACGGCAAATGCGCCACCGCCGCCGGTCAGCAGCAGGGTGGCCACGGCGGCCGTGATGCGTTTGGGGTGTTTCTGGACACTGTGAACCAGCCGGGCAAGCAATACGGTGCTGGCGGTGGTGAAGCCGTTGATCAAAGGTCTGTCCCCAAGGTTGAAGGTGCTGCCGGCATGATTCCCCGCTGCAAAACGGGGTGACACCGGGAGTGCAAGCGGTCAGGTTGCAGGAATTCGACAGGGTTGCCGAGGTGTCGAAACGGCGAGACCACTAGAATCCGCCCACTGCAATGTGGGCTGAAGTATAGCGGTGCATGCTGTTCGGACATCCCAGAAAACCCTTATGAATCAATCTCCTGTTACAAAAATCCCGGTATCCGATGGTGTAAGGCAGGCCCTTGAAACCTCTTTGCGTGGCGTGGAAGAACTGTTGCCGCAGGACGAGTGGGTCAAGAAGCTGGCACGCTCCGAAGCCACGGGCCAGCCGCTGCGCATCAAACTGGGGCTGGATCCCACGGCGCCGGACATTCACATCGGCCACACGGTGGTGCTCAACAAGATGCGTCAATTGCAGGACCTGGGCCACCAGGTGATCTTCCTGATCGGCGATTTCACCAGCCTGATCGGCGACCCTTCGGGCCGCAACAGCACGCGCCCGCCGCTCACGCCCGAGCAGATCCAGTTCAACGCCGAAACCTATTACCGCCAGGCCAGCATGGTGCTGGACCCGGCGCGCACCGAGATCCGCTACAACAGCGAGTGGAGCGAGCCCCTGGGCGCCACCGGCATGATCCAGCTGGCCTCCCGGTTCACCGTGGCGCGCATGATGGAGCGCAACGATTTCCACGACCGTTTCAAGGCCGGCAACCCGATTGCGGTGCACGAGTTTCTCTACCCGCTGATGCAGGGTTATGACTCGGTGGCGCTCAAGAGCGATCTGGAACTGGGTGGCACCGACCAGAAGTTCAACCTGCTCATGGGGCGCCATCTGCAGCAGGAATATGGCCAGGAGCCGCAGTGCATTCTGACCATGCCGCTGCTCGAAGGCCTGGACGGCATCGAGAAGATGTCCAAGTCCAAGAACAACTACATCGGCATCAGCGAAGACGCCAACACCATGTATGCCAAGGTGCTGAGCATTTCCGACACGCTGATGTGGCGCTGGTACACGCTGCTGTCGTTCCAGTCGCTTGCACAGATCGAGGCCCTCAAGGCCGAGGTGGCGAATGGCCGCAACCCCAAGGACGCCAAGGTGGCGCTGGCCAAGGAGATCACCGCGCGCTTTCACAGCGCGGCGGCGGCCGATGCGGCCGAGCAGGACTTCATCCACCGCAGCAAGGGCGGCGTGCCCGACGAGATTCCCGAGGTGGCGCTGTCGGGCGCCCCGCTGGGCATTGGCGCCCTGCTCAAGCAGGCCAACCTGGCGCCCTCGACCAGCGAGGCCAACCGCCTGATCGAAGGCGGCGGCGTGCGCATCGACGGCGGCGTGGTCAGCGACAAGGGGCTCAGGCTTGGCGCAGGCACTTACGTGGTGCAGGTGGGCAAGCGCAAGTTCGCGCGCGTGACCCTGGCCTGATCTGTGGGTGAAAGTGGCTTGAAGCGCTTGTCGATCGTGCATTGATGACTATCGATTTGAAAGCGCTGAGCCCGCCAGGACTCAGCGCTTTTTTGGTGCTCAGTCCAGGTGGTCGTTCAGGTCCGGGTCGGGCACCTCGCCAATCGCCTGGCGCGTGGCCAGGGCCTGCAACTGCAGCCAGGCGCAAAAGGCCTTGATCTCCGGCCGCTGGCTGCTGCGCGGGCCCAGCAGCAGCCAGTAGACCAGTGGTGAGTCGAGCCGGTGGCCGGGCAGCACCTCCACCAAGTCGCCCCGCGCCAGCGAATCCGCGATCAGTGGCATGCGCGCCAGCGCCAGCCCCTGGCCGGCCAGTGCGGCCTGGGCGATCTGCTGGGCGTAGTTGAAGTACAGCCAGCGCCGTGGCTCCAGCTGCCGCTGGGCGTGGACTTCGAACCAGCGGCGCCAGGTGATCCACTCGAAATACGGCAGGCGGTGGGCGTCGCCGGCTTCGATGAGCGCAAACTGCGCCACGTCCGCCGGCTCGCGCACCGGCGGCATGCTCTTGAGCAGCCAGGGGCTGGCGACCACGGCCAGTTGTTCGCCAAACAGCCGCTGCGCGCCGGGCGCCACGCCGGCCGGCACGCTGGAGCGCAGCGCCAGATCCACGTCCGCGGTCTCCAGGTCCACCAGGGTGTCGGTGGCGTCGATGCGGATGTCCACGCCGGGGTTGTCGCGCTGAAATTCTTCCATGCGCGGGATCAGCCACATCGACGCAAAGCTCGCCCAGGTGGTGATGGCCACGCTGCGCCGGCCCGCCGTCTGGCGCACCAGGCGCACGGCGGCGTCCATGCGCTCCAGCGCTGGTGCCACCGCGCGCTGCAGCTGGGCGCCTGCGCTGGTCAGCTCCACGGCCCGCGTGTGGCGCAGGAACAGCGCCACACCCACTTCGTCTTCGAGCGCCTGGATCTGGCGGCTCACGGCCGACTGGGTGAGCGCCAGCTCATCGGCGGCGGCGCGAAAGTTCAGGTGCCGTGCCACGGCCAGAAAGGCGCGCCAGTGCCCCGTGGCCACGGGGCGGGTGCGCAGCACGGCGGGGGCGTATTCAGCGGAGGCCATGGGCGGGTGATTCATGCGTGGATGGAATGAATAGCGTAGCGCGTTTTCATTGGACTGCGGGGCATGGGCGGCGCACCATTTCGTCTGCAAAACCCTTCTTCCCGGAACCAAGGAGCCTGTCATGTCCACCCCCCATGTTCTGCCATTGCAACCCTCCGTGCTGGCCGTCGGCCAGGCCCTGTCGCTGCGCCCGCGTTGCGCTGGGGTGCTGGAGGTGGCCCAGGGCCGCGTCTGGCTCACCCTGCGAGGGCCTTGGGGCGATCAGCCGGGCACCGAGGCCGACCATGTGCTCCAGGCGGGAGAGCGCCTGCGCATCGCGGCCGGTCAGCATGCCGTGGTGGAGGCCTGGGGGCCGTGCGCCGATACCGCTGCCGCTGCATTGCGCTGGAGCGGTGTGACGGCGGCCCCTGCTGTGGGCGCTGCTTCCAGCGACTGGGAAGGTGGCGTGGTGCAGCCGCTGCGGGATCTGCGGCATGCGCTGGGCCAGGGCGGGCGGGCCCTGGGCGCGGCCATGGCGGACGTGGCCGGTGCGGGCGGGCGGTGTGTCGCCGGTCTGGCCCGATTTGCCCTGCACCGGACCGTGCCCCGGCGCCAGCGCGGCCCTTGTGCTGCCCTGCCTTGATGCGATGCAAGGGATGCAGGCGTTTCAGGGGTCAGCGCTGATAGCCATTGTTTCAATCGCTTTTTGGCGCAGGGCATGCGGCACCCGATAATTCACGCCATGCCCACGCGGCGTGCTGTTGCCGCGCGCACAACCCCGTTTTTTTATGACCCCACTCGACATCCTCATCATGGCGGCCGGCAAGGGCACGCGCATGAAAAGCCGCATCCCCAAAGTGCTGCAGCGTCTGGCCGGACGCCCGCTGCTGCACCATGTGCTGGACCAGGCCGCGCACCTGGGCGCGCGCAGCGCCATCGTCATCACGGGCCATGGTGCTGCAGAAGTAGAAGCTGCTACCGCAGGTGCAGAAAGCGCTGCAGGCACTTTCGATCTGAAATTTGTGCGCCAGGAGCCCCAGCTGGGCACGGGCCACGCGGTGCAGCAGGCCGTGCCGCACCTGCGCGACGATGGCACGGCGGTGGTGCTGTCGGGCGATGTGCCGCTGACCCAGGCCGACACGCTGCGCGCGCTGGTGGCTGCCTCGGCCGGCGACCGGCTGGCGCTGCTCACCGTGGACCTGTCCGACCCCACGGGCTACGGCCGCATCGTGCGCGATGCGCAGGGTGCCGTGCAGGGCATCGTCGAACACAAGGACGCCACCGACGCCCAGCGTGCCATCACCGAGGTCTACAGCGGCATCATGGCCGTGCCTGCGCGGCTGTTGCGCGGCTGGCTGGCGCGGCTGACCAACGACAACGCCCAGGGCGAGTACTACCTCACCGACATCGTCGCCATGGCCGTGCAGGATGCCGTGCCCGTGGTGGCCCACCGCATCACCGACGCGCTGCAGGTGGCGGGGGTGAACAGCCCGCTGCAGCTGGCCGAGCTGGAGCGCGCCCACCAACTGCGCACCGCGCGCAGCCTGATGGAGCAGGGCGTGCGCCTGGCCGACCCGGCGCGCCTGGATCTGCGCGACGACGCGCGCACCGGCGTGCGGGGCGCGCTGGTGTGCGGCCAGGACGTGGAGATCGACGTGAACTGCGTCTTCACCGGCCGCGTGGAGCTGGGGGAGGGCGTGCACATCGGCGCGAACTGCTGCATTGCCAACGCGCGCATCGCGGCCGGTGCGGTGATCCACCCCTTCACGCACATCGACGGCGAAAAGCTGGGCGCCACCGTGGGTGCGGGCGCGCTGATCGGCCCCTTTGCCCGCCTGCGCCCTGGCGCGCAGCTGGGCCGCGAGGTGCACATCGGCAACTTCGTGGAAGTGAAGAACTCGACCCTGGCCGACGGCGCCAAGGCCAACCATCTGGCGTATCTGGGGGATGCCACGGTGGGCGAGCGCGTGAATTACGGTGCGGGCAGCATCACCGCCAACTACGACGGTGCGAACAAGCACCGCACGGTGATCGAGGCCGATGTGCACATCGGCAGCAACTGCGTGCTGGTGGCGCCCGTCACCATCGGTGCAGGCGGCACGGTGGGCGGTGGCAGCACCATCACCAAGGATGTGCCGCCCGGCGCGCTGGGCGTGGCGCGCGGCAAGCAGGTCAGCAAAGAGAACTGGCACCGCCCGGCCAAGCAGCCCAAGGCATGACAGTGGCCGGCAGCCTCCTGACGCAACGCAGAACAAGGCCCCCGCGTGCCGCGCTGCCAATGCGCGCAATGACTCCATTCCCAACCAGGGCGCGCACCATCGCGGTGACTTGATCTGCGTTGCCTAGACCACCGGCGCCAGAGCCGGCATGGCGCCGGCCGAGACCCGGTTGCGCCCCGCTGCCTTGGCCTGGTAGAGCTCGGAGTCGGCGGCATTGGTCCAGGCGCGCAGGCTGCCGTGGCGGTGGTCGGCCGGTGCCACGCCCAGGCTGCTGGTGAGCTGCAGCTGGGGCAGGTCGTGCAGCTGCAGGGCCTGTACTTGTTCGCGGATGCGCTGGGCCACCACCATGGCGTTGTCCAGGTGCATGCCGCGCAGCACGATGGCGAATTCATCGCCGCCGTAGCGGCCTGCGCAGTCGGTGGCGCGCACGTTGCCGAGGATGATGCGCGCCAGCGCACGCAGCACTTCGTCGCCCACGGTGTGGCCATGCTGGTCATTGATCTGCTTGAAGTGGTCGATGTCCAGCATCACCAGGCAGGCGGGTTCGTCGGTGGCGTGGTGGCGGCGCAGCGTGGCCTCGGCCTGCTCTTGCCAGTGGCCGCGGCCATACAGGCCAGTTAGGGCGTCGATGCGTCGCAATTCGTCGAGCAACTGGTTCTGCCGTGACACCTTGCGGATCAGGCGGTAGCTCACCACGCTGACCGACAGGGTGTGCAGGACGAGCACGGGCAGGCACGCAATGAGCACCGGCATGGATGTATGCGGTGACCAATGGAAGCCGGTGAAAGCCGTGCTGATCACCGCCGCGCCGGCCATGCCAGGGAGCGAGCGGACCCACAGGCCGCGGATGCCGGTGGTGATCTTTTCCACCATGGTCAGCGTGATGATCAATACGCTGGGCAGCAGGTTGAAGTGCATCAGTGGTATCAGGGCCACGATCAGCGCCGAATCCACCAGCAGATTGCGTATTTCTGCGCGGTAGGGGTTGGAGTTGCGGTGGCTCAGCTGGTAGGCCACATGGGGCCAGACGAAGGAGATGAGCGCCATGCACAGCCAGGCCGGCAGGCTGGCGTTGCGCTCCCACAGCACCATGCCCACCACCACACCGCCGAGCCCCATGCCCAGCAACCGCAGGGGATAGACCCGGCGAGGGAGTTGGCGTTGGGGGTTGGGCATGGTGGATGCGTCAGGGGCCGCCGCCTGGGCAGGGCGTGCGCTGGGTGTGGAATTGTTACAGAAGCCTACAGGGAGCGCCCCGCCAATGCCAGAAAAAAATGGCACCGGATGCGTTACCCACGCGCAGGGGCGTTCCCCGTGGCGGCTTCCAGGTGCTGCAGGCGCTGGCGCAGCCGCGCCACTTCCTCGATCAGGTCGGTCGTGAGGGCGGCGAGATGGGGGTCTGCGTCAAAGGTGGTTTCCAGCTGGGCCAGCCGACGCGCGCGCACCACGGTGGCGCTGGCGAAGCGCCAGTGGCCGCCCGGGCCGTCGGTCTGCAGCAGGCCGGCTTCCAGCCGTTCGCTGACCCAGCCCGGTGCCATGTGGCAGATGCGGGCCAGGTCCTCCAGGGTGAGTTCGGCTGCTTCATCCAGCAGTTCGCCCGGCTGGATGGCGGGGGTGTCGTGGGCAGATGGCATGGTCATGCTCCGGGAATGGCGCGCGGGTTGAAGCGGGGAAAGGCTGCGCCCAGCGCGGCATAGGCGGCGCGCTCAGCGTCGCTGTGGGCCGGTGGCAGGGCGACGGTCAGTTCCAGATACAGGTCTCCGGGCGTGGCGGCCGGAATGCCCCGGCCTTTCAGGCGCAGCTTGCGCCCGGATTTCCAGCGCGCGGGCACGGTCACCTCCAGGGCTCCCGCAGGGGTCTGCACCGCGATGACGGCGCCCAGCTCGGCCTCCCAGGGCGCCACGGCCACGGGCTGGTACACATCCCGGTCGATGGCGCGCCAGCGTGCATCGGGCTTGAAGTGCACTTCCAGGAACAGATCGCCTGCGGGCGCGCCGCCCGTGCCCGGGCTGCCCTGGCCGGTCAGGCGGATGAGCTGGCCTTCGCGCACGCCCTTGGGAATCTTGACCTGCAGGCTGCGTTCCTCGTGCACCATGCGGCCCGCTGCATCGAGGCGGGCGCCGCGCAGCGCCAGGCTGCGCTCGGCGCCTTGGTAGGCGTCCAGCAGGTCGAGCTCGATCTTGGCGTGGTGGTCGTTGCCGCGCGAGGGCGGCGCTGCGCCATCCCATGCGGCATCGTGGGGCGCCTGGCGGTGCGCGCCGTGGGGCCGCTGGGCGCGTGCCTGGCGGCCGAACAGCTGCTCGAAAAAGTCGCTGAATTCGCCGTCGGGCCCACCGGCCGCTCCCGCCCCGTCGGAGAACTCGAAGCCCGCGTCCCAGTTGGGCGGGGGGCGAAAATCCTGCCCCGGGCGGTGCGGTGCCTGCCGGCCCAGGGCGTCGTAGGCTTCGCGCTTTTCGGGGTCGGAGAGCACGGCGTTGGCTTCGTTGATCTCGGCCATGCGGGCCATGGCATCGGCCTCCTTGCTCACGTCGGGGTGGTACTTGCGCGCCAGCTTGCGGTAGGCCTTCTTGATGTCCTCGGCGGTGGCCGTCTTGCCGACGCCCAGCACCTGGTAATAGTCCTTGAATTCCATGCGGCGTTTCCTTCGCGGTGGGGCTGCAAGGGGCAGCAGCGGGGGGCTACTACTGTAGGCCGCAGCCCGGCACCATGGCAATGGCGGGGCGCTTGCGGCCGGTGCCATACCGGTGGAATGCCTCCAAAAAGCTGGCTGCAGGCGCTTGTCAGACAAGCGCTATCGGTATTTTTGTCTCGAATTTTGCCCGGCGGGTGGCAAAGAAGGCCTTGACGTTGCGCACATTGGCATCGCCCGTGAACAGGCGTTGCGACAGTGCCAGGTACGCCGGCATGTCGCGCGTGTGCACCACCAGCATGAAATCCGGCCCCGGCGACACGCGCCAGCACTGCTGCACGCCGTCGTCCGCCACGGCGCGGGCCTCGAACGCGTCCAGCCATTCGGCGCCCTGGCGGTCCAGCGTGACCTCCACGATGGTCGACAGCCCGTGGCCCTGCAGGGCCGCCAGCCGGTCGGGCTGCAGGATGGCCACCTGGCGCTCGATCAGTCCGGCATCGTGCAGGCGCCTGACGCGCCGCAGGCAGGTGGGCGGCGACACATGCACCTGTTGCGCCAGCGACTGGTTGCTCTGCGCGGCATCGGTTTGCAGCAGGTGGAGCAACTGCAGATCGGTGGCATCTATTGCTATTTGTTCCATGGATTGATTATTTATGGAATGAAATTCCGTTTTCATTGAATGGTGAAATTAAATTTCAAATTTCAAGAAATATCAATCCAATATTTTTCTTTGGCCTGCCTACCATCGCAGCATCGTTTTCAACCCAAGGCAACCACCATGTGCGGCATCGTCGGCGCGGTTTCCACGCGCAACATCGTTCCCATCCTCGTGCAGGGCCTGCAGCGGCTCGAATACCGGGGTTATGACTCCTGCGGCGTGGCGGTGCACGCCTCCAGCCTGGAGGCCGCGCGCCAGGGTTCGGTCCCCGGCGGCCTGCAGCGCGCCCGCAGCACGGCGCGCGTGGCCGAACTGCTGGAGCAGGTGGCCACCGAGCACATCGCCGGCGCCACCGGCATTGCCCACACCCGCTGGGCCACGCATGGCGCGCCCGCCGTGCACAACGCGCACCCCCATTTCAGCCACGGCACCGGCGCCGACGCCAACACCACCAGCGCGGGCCGCGTGGCGCTGGTACACAACGGCATCATCGAAAACCACGAAGAGCTGCGCGCCGCCCTGCAGGCCCGCGGCTATGTGTTCGCGAGCCAGACCGACACCGAAGTCATTGCCCACCTGGTGGACAGCCATTACAGCGGCGACCTGTTTGACGCGGTCAAGGCCACCATCGCCGAACTGCATGGCGCCTACGCCATTGCCGTGGTGCACAAGGACGAGCCCCACCGTGTGGTGGGCGCGCGTGCCGGCTCGCCGCTGATCCTGGGCGTGGGCCAGGAGGGCTCGGAACACTTCCTGGCCAGCGACGCCATGGCCCTGGCCGGTGTGACGGACCAGATCGTGTACCTCGAAGAAGGCGACCTGGTGGACCTGCAACTGGGCCGCTACTGGATCGTGGGCAAGGATGGCGCGGCCCTCACACCTGCACAACGCCCCGTGCGCACCGTGCAGGCGCACAGCGGCGCGGCCGAGCTGGGCCCCTACCGCCACTACATGCAAAAGGAAATCTTCGAGCAGCCGCGCGCCATTGCCGACACGCTCGAAGGTGTGGCGGGCATCGTGCCCGAGCTGTTCGACGGCGCCGGCGTGCATGGCGAGCCGGGGGCCGCCGCCTGGCGCGTGTTCAAGGAGATCGACAGCGTGCTCATCCTGGCCTGCGGCACCAGCTACTACAGCGGCTGCGTGGCCAAATACTGGCTGGAGGACATCGCCGGCATCCCCACCCAGGTGGAAGTGGCCAGCGAATACCGCTATCGCACCAGCGTGCCCAACCCGCGCACCCTGGTCGTCACCATCAGCCAGAGCGGAGAAACGGCCGACACCCTGGCGGCCCTGCGCCACGCGCAGTCTTTGGGCATGCAGCACACGCTCACCATCTGCAACGTGGCCACCAGTGCCATGGTGCGCGAATGCAAGCTGGCCTACGTCACCCGCGCGGGGGTCGAGATCGGCGTGGCCAGTACCAAGGCCTTCACCACGCAGCTTGCCGGCCTGTTCCTGCTGACGCTGGCGCTGGCGCAAGCCAAGGGCCGCCTGACGGACGAGCAGGAAGCCTCACACCTCAAGGCCATGCGCCACCTGCCCGTGGCCCTGCAGGCCGTGCTGGCACTGGAGCCGCAGCTCATCAGCTGGGCCGAAGACTTTGCCCGCATGGAGAACGCACTCTTTTTGGGCCGGGGTCTGCATTACCCCATCGCGCTCGAAGGCGCGCTGAAGCTCAAGGAGATCAGCTACATCCACGCCGAGGCCTATCCGGCCGGTGAGCTCAAGCACGGCCCCCTGGCCCTGGTCACCAGCGCCATGCCGGTGGTGACCGTGGCGCCCAACGACGCGTTGCTGGAAAAACTCAAGAGCAACATGCAGGAAGTGCGCGCACGCGCCGGCGTGCTGTATGTGCTGGCCGATGCCGACACCCACATCGAAAGCAGCGAAGGCGTCCACGTCATCCGCATGCCCGAACACTACGGCCACCTCAGCCCGCTGCTGCATGTGGTGCCGCTGCAGCTGCTGGCCTACCACACCGCCTGCGCGCGAGGGACGGATGTGGACAAGCCGCGCAACCTGGCCAAGAGCGTCACGGTGGAGTAGTCAGCACCAGAAAATGGTCGAGCATGTGGAAGTGATCCTCAAAGAACTCTTCTTCCATGGCGGCCAGTTTTTCCACCGCGACCCACTCCACCTGCATGGCATCGTCGTCGGCCCGCACGGCTGGAAACGGCGCATCGCCCAGGTCGAAGTAGTGCGCATGGGTGATGGTGCGTCCGCGCTGGCTGCGGTCGGGGTGGTCGAACACCGCCACCGACTGCAGCGCCGCGCGCATGCGGGCTTCGGGGAGTTCGCAATGGGTTTCCTCGGCCAGCTCGCGCAGGCAGGATTGCCACACGGTCTCGCGCTGCTCGATGAATCCACCCGGCACCGCCCGCAGGCCCTTGCCGGGGGCGTGGGCGCGGCGGATCAGCAGCACCTGGTTCTGGCAGCGCAGAACGGCATCCACCGTGACGAACACCGGCGGGTAGGGGGCTGCAGCCCAGGCTTCGCGGTAGCCGCGCAGCATGCGCCACTCTTGCTGCAGCGCGGGGTAGTCGGTGGTCTGTGCAAAGCGCTCCAGAAAGTCCAGCGTGCTCGCGGGCATCTGGGCGGCCAGGTCATTCAAGGCGGCCCGCACGGTGCCGGGCGTGGCACCGAAGTAGGCATCGCGGATGGCCGTGGCATCGATGCGGCCCTGGCGCTCGACGTGGATCAGTTCCCAGCCTGGAAAGGCGCTCAGGTAGCTGCTGGTCGCATCCTTGAAGTGGCCGACCAGGCCGATGCGGGCATCCGCTGCGGCGATCCGGGCCACGCCCTTGCGCACGGCCTGCACCCACAGGGCCTCGTTGTAGTAGTCGCGCATCGGTAGCACCTGCACGCGGGCCCGGTCGGCTGCGGTCAGGGCCGCCAGCATCATGTTGGCGCGTTCGTCGCAGGTGAAGGGGTTCTTGGGCGAACGTGCCTGCCAGGCCGAACCCATCACCACGATCACGCTGCGGGCGCTGTCGAGCGCACGCTGCAGCAAGGCCATGTGGCCGTTGTGAACGGGTTCAAAGCGCCCGATGTAGATGGTGGTGTCGAACATGGGTCTCCGGTCTGTTCTGGCGCAAGGCGGACTGGGCTGCATCAAAAGCAATAGCGCCCTGCGCTAGATTTTCCACCATGGAGTGTCCGAGGTGCTTCATCTGCAAGCACCTGGCGCTCTTCATGTGATAGCAATTGCCGGGTGAGGCAAGGGTGAGCGGCAAACGCGGTTGGCGGTCTTGGGTCTGCGCTCACATCGCCGCGCGATGTGAGCCTGTGCCGAAAGCCGGCCAAGCGCGCTGTGCGCGAGGGCCTTACAGGCCCGCAGCTGCGCGCAGTGCAGCCGCCTTGTCCGTACGTTCCCAGCTGAACTCGGGTTCTTCGCGGCCGAAGTGGCCGTAGGCGGCGGTCTTTTCGTAGATGGGGCGCAGCAGGTCCAGCATCTGGATGATGCCCTTGGGGCGCAGGTCGAAGTGTTCCTTGACCAGCGCGGCAATGCGCTCGTCCGGGATCACGCCCGTGCCTTCGGTGTACACCGTGATGTTCATGGGTTCGGCCACGCCGATGGCGTAGGCCACCTGGATCTGGCATTGCTTGGCCAGTCCGGCCGCCACGATGTTCTTGGCCACGTAGCGCGCGGCATAGGCGGCCGAGCGGTCCACCTTTGTCGGGTCCTTGCCGCTGAAGGCGCCGCCGCCATGCGGGCAGGCGCCGCCGTAGGTGTCCACGATGATCTTGCGGCCCGTGAGACCGCAGTCGCCTTGCGGGCCGCCGATGACAAAGCGGCCCGTGGGGTTGATCAGGTAGCGCGTGTTCTGCAGCCAGTCCGCAGGCAGCACGGGCTTGATGATTTCCTCGATCACGGCGTCGATGAAGCTCTGCTTCATCTTGGTGGCGGTTTCCGACTGGTCGGGGTGGTGCTGGGTGGAGAGCACCACGGTGTCGATGCTGTGGGGCTTGCCGTCCACGTAGCGCATCGTGACCTGGCTCTTGGCGTCAGGGCGCAAAAAAGGCAGGCGGCCGTCCTTGCGCAGCTGGGCCTGGCGCTCCACCAGGCGGTGCGCGTAGTAGATCGGCGCGGGCATCAGCTCGGGCGTCTCGTCGCAGGCGTAGCCGAACATCAGGCCCTGGTCGCCGGCACCGGTGTTCAGGTGGTCGTCGCTGGCATGGTCCACGCCCTGGGCGATGTCGTTGGATTGCTTGTCGTAGGCCACGAGCACGGCGCAGCCCTTGTAATCGATGCCGTAGTCGGTGTTGTCGTAGCCGATGCGCTTGATGGTGTCGCGCGCCACCTGGATGTAGTCCACATGGGCGTTGGTGGTGATCTCGCCCGCCAGCACGACGAGGCCGGTGTTGGTCAGCGTTTCAGCGGCGACGCGGCTGCGGGGGTCTTGTTGGAAGATCGCATCGAGGATCGCGTCCGAGATCTGGTCGGCCACCTTGTCGGGGTGGCCTTCGGAGACGGATTCCGAGGTAAAAAGAAAGTCGTTCGCCATTTGAATAAACTCCAGTGCTTCGGCATTTAGGGCGCCGCCCTGACCCCGAAGGAGCTTTGGCGAACGCTTTAGCAGATTTTTTTAACGTCGCCCTGCAAGTTGCTCATTTAACTCAGCGACCTGTCTATTTTAATGCCTGTCGTCTTCCGATTCTTTTCCGTATTTCCACTGTGGTTGCTGCATGTCATGGGTGCAGCCATGGGCTGGGTGGCTTTTTGCGCGTCTCCCTCCTACCGGCGCCGCTTTCTTGCGAACTCGGCGCTGGCCGGGTATTCATTCGGCGCGGTGCGCGCCGCCGTGGCCCATGCGGGCCGCATGGTGGCAGAGTTGCCGCGGCTGTGGCTGGGTGCTCCCCTTCCTTGTCGGCTGGTGGGCGAGGCCTGTGTGGAGCAGGCCTATGCAGCCGGACGCGGCATTGTGTTCCTGACGCCCCACCAGGGCTGTTTTGAGCTGTCCGCCCAGGCCGCGGCACGCCACTGGAGCGCTGTGCGCGGCCCCATCACGGTGCTCTACCGGCCGGCGCGCCAGCCCTGGCTGGCCACGGTGATGGAGACTGCGCGCAATCGCCCCGGCATGCTGGCGGTGCCCACCACGCTGGCGGGCGTGCGCCAGATGATCAAGGCGCTGCGCCGTGGCGAGGCCGTGGGCCTGCTGCCGGACCAGGTGCCACCCGATGGCCAGGGCGTCTGGTCGCCCGTTTTTGGCCGCGACGCCTACACCATGACGCTGGCCGTGCGCCTGGCCCAGCAGACCGGTGCGGCCGTGGTGCTGGCGCGTTGCGAGCGCCTGCCCTGGGGCCGTGGTTTCGTCACCCGCTTCGAGCCTTTGTCAGCGCCGCTGGACGAGCGGCTGGAGGATGCCGTCTTGCAAATCAACCAGGCCATGGAACATCTCATCCGCCAGTGTCCCGAGCAATACCTGTGGGGCTATGCCCGCTACAAGCAGCCGCGCGCTGAAGCTGCCGGGGGCGTCGCATGAGCGGGCGCCTGGGTGTGTGGTTCATGCGGGTGCTGGCGCATGTGCCCTTGCCTGCGCTGCGCGCTATGGGCTGGTGCCTTGGCCAGTTGCTGTACCTGCTGGCCGTGCCGCGCCGCAAGGTGGCGCTGCGCAATCTGGCGCTGTGTTTTCCGGATGCGCCGGCGGCGCAGCGGCGCCGCTGGGCGCGCGAGGTCTTTGTCGTGTTCAGCCAGACCTGGCTGGACCGCAGCTGGCTGTGGGCCGCGCCGCGCGAGGTGGTGCTGGAGCGCGTGAAGCTGCAGGGCGCGCTGCACGAGCTCGACGGCGACACGCCCACCATCATCTTTGCGCCGCATTTCTTGGGCATGGACGCCGGTGGACTGGCATTGCCCTTGCGCACCCAGCGCGCGTTCACGTCGATCTTTTCGACCCACCCCGACCCGGCCGTGGACGCCTGGTTCATGGCGGGGCGCCAGCGTTTTGGTGATGTGCGCATGCTCAACCGGGCCGACGGGGTCAAACCCATCATTTCCAACCTGCGCAAGGGCGGGCTGCTGTACCTGCTGCCCGACATGGACTTCGGCCCCAACGAGTCGATCTTTGTGCCGTTCTATGGCGTGCGGGCCGCCACCGTGCCTTCGCTGCCGAGGTTTGCACGCCTGGGGCGGGCCAAGGTGGTGGGCATGTACACGCGGCTCACGCCCACCGGCTACGTGGCCGAGATCACCCCCGCCTGGGAGGGCTATCCGTCCGACGATGTGGAAGCCGACACGGCGCAGATGAATCTGCGCCTGCAAAGCTACATCGACACCATGCCTGGCCAGTATTACTGGGTGCACAAGCGCTTCAAGACGCGGCCGCCGGGCGAGCCATCGGTGTACTGACGCGTATGGCCCGCGGCTCCAGCCGCCGGTTGGGGGCGCCCCGTCAACGTCATTGGGCGGGTCTGCGCCCTGATCGAGAATATGAACAAAAAGGCTTGCAGCGCTTATGTGAAAAGCGCTGGCGGCTATTGTTTGGATTGCAAGAAGCGCTGCAGCTCCATGGCGACGCGCTCGGGGTGCTCATGCACGATCCAGTGCGTTGCCCTTTCCACCCGCCGCAGCTGCAGCTGCGGCACCCAGCCGGGCAGGCCGTCGAGCAGGCCTGGCAGCAGGGCGGGGTCGTCCATGCCCCACAGGACCAGCGTGGGCACGGTCACCGCCAGCATGGCATCGGGCAGGGTGATGGCCTGGGCGCCCGGGTCGCACCCATCTTCCGTCTGTCGCGGCGGGCGCAGCGGGCTGGCGCGGTAGTAGTTGCAGGCGCCGGTCAGGCCCTGTTGCCACAGGGCGCGGTACTGGGCGCGCACGGTGTCGGTCAGCCAGGCGGGGGCGCGGCCATCGGGGGTGTTGAAAAAGGCGAACAGGCGGCGGAAATCGTCTTCGGCCAGCAGCGCCTCGGCATCGGGCCTGCACAGGAAGTGCATGTACTGGCTGGCCGCCTGCTGCGCCGGGTTGTGCTGCAGCTCACGCAGAAAGGCGCCTGGGTGCGGGGAGTTGAGGATGGCCAGCCGCTTCATGTGCTGCGGCTGCTGGTTGGCGAGGTTCCAGGCCACCGCGCCGCCCCAGTCGTGGGCCACCAGGCATTCCAGCACGGCGCCAGGGCATTCGGCGGCGATCAGCGCCACCAGGTCCTGCACCAGGTGCTTGGCGCGGTAGGCGGCCACTTCCGTTGGACGGCTCGATGCGCCGAAGCCGCGCAGACAGGGGGCCACGCAGCGGTAGCCGCCATTTTCGGGGCGGGAAAAGTGCAGCAGCAGTTCGTCCCAGATGAAGGCTCCCTCGGGGAAGCCGTGCAGAAACAGCAGCACCGGGCGGCCCGCCACGCCGCTCACGCGGCATTGCAGGGTGGTGCCATGCGGCAGGGAGATGTCCCGGGTAGAAATCATGGTGCTATGCATTCAGTAGCTTCTGCCGCTTGATGCATAAGCGCCAGTGCCTAGTTTGAGTGAGAATCCTCGGGGGTTTCGGGGGCGGGCTCGGGGGCATCATCTGCGGCCACGGGCGCTGGCAACACCGGGTGTGCCCATTGCCACAGCAGTTGTGCCACCTCGTCCACACCTTGCTTCTTGAGGGCCGAGAACATCTTGACCTCTCCGCCGCCCGCATTCAGTCGCGTAATCGACAGCACCTTGGCCTGCTCGGCGCGGGTGAGCTTGTCGGCCTTGGTCAGCACGATGAGGAACTTCAGGCCTTCTTCCACACGCGGGCGCACCACTTCGAGCAATGCTTCGTCCAGCTCGGTCAGGCCCAGGCGCGGATCGCACAGCAGCACGATGCCGGTGAGCCCGGGGCGGCTGACCAGGTAATTGACCATCACCTGCTGCCAGCGCACCTTGTCCGAGCGCGACACGGCGGCATAGCCGTAGCCGGGCAGGTCGGCCAGCACGGCATCGGTCACGCCCTGCTTGCCCAGCGAGAACAGGTTGATGTGCTGGGTGCGCCCGGGTTTCTTGGAGGCAAAGGCCAGCTGCTTTTGCTGGGTGAGCGTGTTGATGCAGGTGGATTTTCCCGCGTTGGAGCGGCCCACGAAGGCGATCTCGGGCACGTCGATGGGGGGCAGATGGTGCAGCTGCGCCGCCGTGGTCAGGAACCTGGCGGTATGCATCCAGCCCATGGCGATTTTGGCGTCGGGTGCGGGCGGAAGTGAGCCAGCTATTGGCGCGGTGGAGGGTGTCGTCATGGAAAGTTGGGATGCGTTGGAGCCTCATTGTAGAATCGCGGGGTTTTGCGGACTTAAATACAGACCCTCGATATGAAGTTTCTCGCCTCCATGCTGATGGCTGCCGCGCTGGCAGCACCCGCTCTCCCGGCTTTTTCTGCGGGCGCGGCCCCCGCGGCGCCGACCAAGGCGGCCAAGCCCGACCTGGTCAAAGGCGAGGCCAGCTTCACCGCGGTGTGCGTGGCATGCCACGCTGCGGATGGTAATTCCACCATTGCGGCCAATCCGAAGCTGGCACAGCAGCACCCGGAATATCTGGTCAAGCAGTTGCAGGAATTCAAGTCTGGCAAGCGCAACAACGCCATCATGGCGGGCTTTGCGTCGATGCTGACCGACGAAGACATGAAGAACATTGCCTACTGGGCGGCCTCCAAGCCAGCCAAGGCGGGTTTTTCTTCTGACAAGGATCTCGTGGCCCTGGGTGAGCGCATTTACCGCGGTGGCATTGCAGACCGCCAGATCGCCGCCTGCGCCGGCTGCCACAGCCCCAACGGCGCCGGCATTCCGGCCCAGTACCCCCGCCTGTCGGGTCAGCATGCCGACTACACGGCATCGCAGCTGAAGATGTTCCGCGACGGCTCGCGTGCCAACAGCCACCAGATGACCCAGGTGGCTGCCAAGCTCAACGACCGGGAAATCAAGGCAGTGTCCGACTACATTGCCGGCCTGCGCTGAGGTTTTGTGATTTTTCCAGCCCCGCCAGGCGGGAAACCTGGAACCAACCGCCAATAACAAACCCCAAGACGGGCGGGCCCATCATTCAGATGGCCCCGCCCTTTTTGTTTTAGTGCCTCGCGTCCAACCACCCATGTCTGACATCACCCACGGCGTTCAAGTCCGGTCTGGCTCCCAGGCCCTGCGCGCAGGCATCGAGCTGCTGTCTTCCATGCGCTTTGCCATTTCACTGCTGACGGTGATCTGCATTGCGTCGGTCATCGGCACGGTGCTCAAGCAGCATGAGCCCGCGGTGAACTACGTGAACCAGTTCGGCCCGTTCTGGGCAGAGCTTTTTGCGGCCCTCCAGCTCAATGCGGTGTACAGCGCATGGTGGTTCCTGCTGATTCTGGCTTTCCTGGTGGTCAGCACCTCTTTGTGCATTGCCCGCAACACCCCCAAGATCCTGGTGGATCTGAAGGTCTACAAGGAAAACATCCGCGAGCAAAGCCTCAAGGCCTTTCACCACAAGGCCGAAGCGCCACTGGCTGAATCGGCCGAGGCGGCGGCGCGGCGCATTGGCAGCACCCTGGCCAGTGGCGGCTGGAAGGTGAAGCTGCAGCAGCGGGATTCGGCCAAGGGCGCTGGTGCAGGCTGGATGGTGGCGGCCAAGGCCGGGGCGGCCAACAAGCTGGGTTACATCGCTGCGCACAGTTCCATCGTGCTCATCTGCCTGGGCGGGCTGTTTGACGGCGACCTGATCGTGCGGGCCCAGATGCTGCTGGGTGGGAAAACACCTTATGCCGGCAGCGGCCTCATTTCCGAGGTGAAGCCCGAGCACCGCCTGTCCGAGCGCAATCCCACCTTCCGTGGCAACCTGGTGGTGGCCGAGGGCACGCAGTCGGGCACCGCCATCCTGAGCCAGTCCGACGGCGTGCTGCTGCAGGAGTTGCCCTTTGCCGTCGAGCTCAAGAAGTTCATCGTGGAGCACTACTCCACCGGCATGCCCAAGCTGTTTGCCAGCGAGATCATCATCCACGACAAGGCCACGGGCGAGAAAACGCCCGCCCGCATCGAGGTGAACCACCCCGCCAGCTACAAGGGCATCGAGATTTACCAGTCGAGCTTTGACGATGGCGGCTCGCACCTCAAGCTGCGCGCCGTTCCCATGACCGCAGGTGCCAAGGCGTTTGACATCGACGGCACGGTAGGCGGATCCACCGAACTGGTTGGCAATGGCGTGGCTCCGGGCGGCGAGAAACTCACGCTTGAATTCACCGCCCTGCGCACCATCAATGTCGAGAATTTTGCCGATGGTGCTGGCGCATCCGGTTCGGGTGCCGATGTGCGCAAGGTGGATCTGCGCGAGTCGGTGGAGTCGCGTCTCGGTGCGGCCAACAAGACGGTGACCAAGAAAGAGCTGCGCAACGTGGGCCCCAGCGTGAGCTACAAGCTGCGCGATGCGGCTGGGCAGGCGCGCGAATTCCACAACTACATGCTGCCGGTGGACACGGGTGATGGTGTGCCGGTGTTTCTGCTGGGGGTGCGCGAGAACCCTTCCGACCCTTTCCGCTACCTGCGTGTTCCGGCCGATGACCAGAGTTCCATGGACGGGTTCATGCGCCTTCATGCTGCGCTGGGCGACCCTGCTGCGCGGGAGCAGGCCGTGCAGCGTTATGTGTCGCAGGCGGTGGAGGCTTCGCGCCCCCAGCTGGCCGAGCAGCTGACGCAGTCTGCGTTGCGCGCGCTGGCGCTGTTCGCCGGGAGCAGCGGACCCGATGGCAAGAAGACCGGTGGCTTGCCGGCCATTTCCGACTTCATGGAGGCCAACGTGCCCGAGGCGGAACGTTCCAGGGCGGGCGAGGTGCTGGTGCGCATTCTGAACGGAGCCCTGTTCGAACTGAACCAGCTTGCGCGCGAGCGTGCCGGTCTGAAACCACTGGTCCAGAGTGACCAGACGCAATCGTTCATGACGCAGGCGGTGCTGTCGCTGAGTGACGCCCAGATTTACCCGGCACCGCTGGCGCTGGAGCTCAAGGACTTCACCCAGGTGCAGGCCAGCGTTTTTCAGGTGGCGCGAGCCCCTGGCAAGAACATTGTCTATCTGGGATGCGCCTTGCTGATTCTGGGCGTTTTTGCCATGCTCTACGTGCGCGAGCGCCGCGTGTGGGTGTGGGTCGCTCCGCAGGGGGACCAGTCGCACGCACTGATGGCACTGTCCACCAATCGCAAGACCATGGACGGCGACCGGGAGTTCGTCCAGCTCGCTGAAAAACTGATCGGGGCCCATCCCCACCGAGGCAACGCATGAATACCGCCACTACCACTATCCTGCTCAACGAGGGGTTCTTCGCCCGTCGCAACTGGTTCGACTGGCTGTTCGCTGCCATCGTGGCAGCGGGAGGGCTGTATGCCTTGCAGCGCTATGGCAGCTACATGGATGTGTACGAAAAAGGCATCCTGCTGGGCGCCATTCCCTGCACCGTGTGGCTGGGCTGGTTCTGGCGCCCGCTGCGGGCGTTGATGCTCGTGGTGGTGGCGGTGGCGCTCATGGCGATCGGCCTCTACCAGCAAGACGGCGCTGGCAGTCTGGCGCGGGCGGACACGGTCTTTGGCCTCAAGTATTTCCTGTCGAGCCAGTCTGCAATTTTGTGGATGAGCATGCTCTTTTTCATGAGCACCGCGTTTTACTGGATGGGCATGTTCGCGCGCGGTGAAGGCCGCACCATGAGCATGCTGGGCTCGCGCATTGCCTGGGTGGCCGTGGCCATGGCGCTCATCGGCACGCTGGTGCGCTGGTACGAGAGCTACCTCATCGGCCCGGACATCGGCCATATCCCGGTCAGCAATCTCTACGAAGTGTTCGTGATGTTCTGCTGGATGACGGCTGCGTTCTATCTGTACTACGAGCAGCAGTACGACACGCGCGCGCTGGGTGGCTTCGTGATGCTGGTGGTGAGTGCCGCCGTGGGTTTTCTGCTCTGGTACACCGTGATCCGCGAGGCTCACGAGATCCAGCCGCTGGTACCCGCTCTCAAGAGCTGGTGGATGAAACTGCATGTGCCCGCCAATTTCATCGGCTATGGCACCTTCGCGCTGTCGGCCATGGTGGCCTTTGCCTACCTCATCAAGCAGCAGGCCAGCGAAACCCGCTGGTACAAGCTGGCGCCGCTGTGGCTGCTGGGCGTGGTGCTGTGTTTCGAGCCCATCGTGTTCCGCCAGGGGGCCGTCGAGACCGGCGGCAGCTACTGGATGGTGTATTTCGGCATCTCCGCCCTCGCCGTGGCGGGTATTTTGCTGGGGCGCAAGCGCATTGCGGCACGGCTGCCGTCGTTCGAAATCCTGGACGATGTGATGTACAAGTCCATTGCGGTGGGTTTCGCCTTTTTCACCATTGCCACCGTGCTGGGCGCCCTGTGGGCCGCCGAGGCCTGGGGTGGCTACTGGAGCTGGGACCCCAAGGAAACCTGGGCGCTGATCGTCTGGCTCAACTACGCCGCGTGGCTGCACATGCGCCTGATGAAGGGGCTGCGCGGCACCGTGTCGGCCTGGTGGGCGCTGGTCGGGCTGGTCGTGACCACCTTCGCGTTTCTGGGGGTGAACATGTTCCTGAGCGGCTTGCACAGCTACGGCACGCTCTGAGTGTGATGAGGGCATCGGGCTTGCGGCGCAGGCCTGCCATCCTCGCGTCCTGGGTGTGACCTGTGAGAGGTTCAGGGAACGAACTTGCGGTTGTTTTGCTCTACCGTACAGCTGTGTCCACCCACGAATGACCGGAGTCTTCCATGCTGATCCCCTCGCGCGACTCGGGCTTCAACCACCCGCACCCCTCCGAAATCACCCCGCGTTCGGTGTATCAAGACCGCCGCCAGATGCTCCAGCTCATGGCGGGCGGTGCTGCCGGGGCAGCCTTGGCATCCTGGGCAGGCCGCGAGGCCATGGCACAACCGGCCCAGGCGGCACGCCCTGGCAAGCAGGCAGCGCTGGCGGGTTCCAGGTCTGCCGTGGCGGGTGCTGTCTCGATGGAGAAGCTGACCGACTACAAGGACGCGAGCAGCTACAACAACTTCTACGAATTCGGCACCGACAAGGCCGACCCCGCCCGCAATGCCCATACCCTGAAGACCACGCCCTGGACCGTGGAGGTGGAAGGCCTGGTCAAGAAGCCCGGCAAGTACGGTATCGAAGACCTGCTCAAGCTCAGCGCGCAGGAAGAACGCATCTATCGCCTGCGTTGCGTGGAGGGTTGGTCCATGGTCATCCCCTGGGTGGGTTACTCGCTTGCTGAGCTGATCCGGCGGGTGGAGCCGCAGGGCAGCGCCAAGTATGTGGAGTTCGTGACGCTGGCCGACAAGGCCACGATGCCTTATGTGGGCTCGCGCGTGCTGGACTGGCCCTATGTGGAAGGCCTGCGCATGGACGAGGCCATGCACCCGCTCACCCTGCTGGCTTTCGGCATGTATGGGGAAGTGTTACCCAACCAGAACGGTGCGCCGGTGCGCCTGGTGGTGCCGTGGAAATACGGGTTCAAGAGTGCCAAGAGCATCGTGAAGATCCGCTTTGTCGAGAAAGAGCCGGGAACCGCCTGGAACAAGGCGGCCCGGCAGGAATACGGGTTCTATTCCAACGTGAACCCCAACGTGGATCACCCGCGCTGGAGCCAGGCCACCGAGCGCCGCATCGGCGAAGACGGCTTGTTCGCCAAGAAACGCAAGACACTGATGTTCAACGGCTACGAGGCCCAGGTGGGACAGCTCTACGCCGGCATGGATCTCCAGAAGTTTTACTGATCCAGCGCCGTTGCGGCCCCCTGGCGAAGCATTCGGTCCGTCGTGCCATGAAAAAACTCCTGCTCCACCCGGCGGCAAAGCCGGTGCTGTTTGTGCTGTGCCTGCTGCCCCTGTCGTGGCTGGTGTACGCCGCAGCCACGGACCAGTTGGGTGCCAACCCCGCCGAGGCCCTGGTCCGCGCCACCGGCGACTGGACCTTGCGCGCCCTGTGCCTTGTACTGGCCGTGACGCCGCTGCGCGTGGTGACCGCCAGCCCACAACTGGCCCGCTTTAGGCGCATGCTGGGGCTGTTTGTGTATTTCTATGCGCTGCTGCACCTGTTGAGCTACAGCTGGTTCGACATGGGTTTTGACCTGGCTGAAATCACCCGCGACATTGCCAAACGCCCCTTCATCCTGGTGGGTTTCCTGGCGTTTTGCCTGCTGACATTGCTGGCAGCAACCTCGTTCAACCGGGCCATTCGGGCACTGGGAGGGCGCCGCTGGCAGGCCTTGCACCGGGCGGTGTATGGAGTGGCCGGATTGGCGATCCTGCATTTTTTCTGGATGCGCGCCGGCAAGAACGATTTTGCGGAAGTCGCCCTCTATGGCACCATCCTCGCGGTGCTGCTGGGCTGGCGCCTGTGGCGGCGCATGGCCACCGGGGCATCGCGGCCGGCGGGGCAGGGCAAGGCTGCTTCGATACCTTGATCGCTATATTATTTATAGCTTCAATTGATTGTTGTGTAAGCGCTGGAGGCTTTTTTACCAAGTATTTATGCTTACGCGTTGACTGCCCGCAGCGCTGGCCGCAGTTGCCTGGTCACGGGGTCGATGTGGGTGGTCGGAATCTGGTAGGCGCGATCGTCAAACAGGTCGATGCCGCACATGAGGTTTTCGATCCAGTCCAGAAAATCGTTGATCGCCTTCTTGCCCATAATGGGTGCGCCATGCTGGGGCACCAGCATGGCAATGTCCAGCTGGCGCGCCATGCGCACCCACAGCCGCAGGATCTTGTTGGACACCATGTAGCGGCGGTGAAAACCTTCCATGCGGGGGATGTGCGGTCCCAGATCCGTCACAGGAATGCGCGCCTCGGCTCCGGACGTCATCGACACCCCGAGGTCGCCGGTGAACAGGATGCGGCTGACCGGATCGTAGAAATGGAAGTTGCCCTCGGAGTGCATGAAGTGTGCGGGCAACAGCACCAGCTCATGGCGGCCCAAAGGCAGGTGGCCGCCCCCGTCCGGCACGCCGATCACGCGGTTTTCGGTCTTGCCCACCTTCGTGAAATGTGGGGCAAACCGCTCCCAAACGCGTGAAATCACCAGGGATGCCTGGGTGGTGCTCATCCAGCGGTCCAGCGAGGCAATGATGTCCGGATCGGCGTGTGACGCAATGATGTACGAGAGTTTGCTGGGGGGGAAATGCTTGGACATCCCCATGAACAGTTCATTGAAAGCCAGGTTGCCACCCGGGTCGATGATGGCGCCCGTGTCATCGTCAACGATCAGGAATTGGTTGGCCTGGACCGCTTGCCCATCTTCTTCGATGAGGTCGGTGAACATGATGCAGGCGTGATTCTTGTCGCGATAGAGTTCCAGGGCCATGTCGATACTGCGGTGCGATAAAGCGCCGACTGTACGATTACCCATGTTTGTAGTGCTTGATAAAAATCAAGCCTTTGATTTCTTGATCTTTGTCATCTAGACGCCGGCCACCTCCGGCGGTGCAGTTACCGGGGTGCGGACGCTGGTGCTGCGGGTGCTGTCTCTAAAGGGGAGAGCGTTTCCGGCAACGTGGCCCGTTGTGTGGCCTCGGGTGCGGCGGGGAGATACAAGGGGCCGCGCTGCCCGCAGCCCGCCAATGCCGCCGCACTGACAGCAAGGGCAAAGGTCCTGATTAGAATTTGGAAAACTTTCACCATGCGTAATTGTAATGACCGACCTTGAATTCCTGGACCAGGCCGAGAAACTGCTGCTTGCCGTGGAGCGCAGTTGCGATCGCATCAATGACGATAGCGATGCCGATGTGGACAGCCAGCGCACTGGCGGCATGGTGACCCTGACATTCTCCAACCGCAGCCAGATCATCATCAATCTGCAAAAACCACTGCATGAAGTGTGGATGGCGGCAAAATCGGGCGGATACCACTACCGGTTTGATGGGGTCGCCTGGCAAGACACCAAGGGTGCCGGTGAATTCTTTCAACAGCTGAGCCAGGACGCAGAGCGCCAGTCTGGTACCTCTTTGCGATTCCACACCTGACCCACGCGGCGCTTGAAAGGGTGCGAGCGTAGGCAGCCTTGCGTTGGCACAACCCAGTGCATGCATTGCGCCTGCGGCGCCCGCTTTGCAGGCACCGCAGGACCACCCCCTGCAACGAATCAGTTGCGAAACAGATCGAGGATGCGACCGCGTTCTTCGGGAGGGGGCGGTGCCTGGGGGGCCAGCGTCGATGGGGCGGAGGACTGGCTTTCCTGTCCCACTTTCGCAACGCCTGCGTTGCGCGCGAATTCTTCATAGAACCACTCGCCGCCCACATTCACCACGCCGGGTGGCACAGTGGATTCCATGACTGGCACCCCCTTGAGGGCCTGTTCCATGAAGTTGATCCACACCGGCAAGCTCAGCCCGCCCCCGGTTTCGCGGCTGCCCAGGTTACGGGGTTTGTCGTAGCCAATCCAGGTCACTGCGGTCAGGGTGGGCTGATAACCCGCGAACCAGGCGTCCACAGAGTCATTGGTGGTGCCGGTCTTGCCATGCAAGTCGGGCCGTTTCAGGGTGGCCTGCGCTTTGGCGGCAGTTCCTGAGCGCGCGACTTCCTGCAGCAGGTTGTCCATGATGAAGGCATTTCTTGCATCAATGGCGCGTGGCAGTTCGCTGGCAGCGGGAGCCGGGTTTTCGGAAATCACGCGACCTTTTTGGTCAGTCACGCGCGCGATCAGCCATGGGTTGACGCGGTAGCCACCATTGGCAAATACCGAATAGGCAGACGCCATCTGCAACGGAGTGACGGAGCCTGCACCCAATGCCATGGTCAGGTAGGCCGGGTGCTTCTCTGCCTCGAATCCGAACCGGGTCACCCAATCCTGTGCCGTCTTGGGGCCCACCGCCTGCAAGATGCGGATGGAAACCATGTTCTTGGATTTTGCGAGGCCCGTGCGCATGGTCATGGGTCCATCGTATTTGCCGTCGTAGTTCTTGGGCTCCCAGGGCTGACCACCGGTGACGCCTGCATCAAAAAAGAGCGGGGCGTCATTGATGACGGTGGCCGGAGTAAAGCCCTTCTCCAGTGCCGCGGAGTAGATGAATGGCTTGAAGCTGGACCCTGGCTGGCGCCAGGCCTGCGCTGCGTGGTTGAACTTGTTCTTGTCAAAGTCAAACCCCCCCACCAGCGCCTTGATGGCGCCACTGCGCGGATCCAGCGCAACCAGGGCGCCTTCCACCTCGGGCAATTGGGTGATTTCCCAGGCGTTCTTGGGCGTCTTGACAACACGGATGACAGCACCACGCCGAATCCTGATGTTGGGGGGCGCTTTGTCGCTCAGACCGGACTGTGCGGGCTTGAGCCCATCGCCCGTGATCTCCAGTGTGTCGCCATTGGCGCGCGCTGCCACAATCTTGCGTGCAGTGGACTCCAGCACCACGGCAGACATGACATCGCCATTGTCCGGATGACCGGCCAGTGCTTCGTCAATCGCGTCTTCCACATCCTCCGGGGCCTTGGGGAGATCGACGAATTGTTCTGGGCCGCGGTACTGCTGGCGTCGCTCATAGTCCATGATGCCACGCCGCAGGGCCGCGTAGGCGGCATCCTGGTTGGCTGCATTCAGCGTGGTGTACACGTTCAGCCCGCGGGTGTACGCCTCATTGCCGTACTGGCTGAAGATCAGTTGCCGCACCATCTCGGCGACATATTCGGCATGGACACGCGTGTTGTCCTGCCCTGATCGGATCTTGAGTTCTTCCTTCTTTGCGGCCGCAGCTTCCTGGGCCGTGATGAAGCCGTTCTCTTCCATCCGTTCAATGATGTAGAGCTGGCGCACCCGGGCGCGCTTGGGGTTGCTGATGGGGTTGTACGCAGAAGGCGCCTTGGGCAGGCCTGCCAGCATCGCCGCTTCTGCAATGGAAACCGACTTGAGCGGTTTGCCGAAATAGGCCTCGGATGCAGCCGCGAATCCATAGGCACGATTGCCCAGGTAAATCTGATTCATATAAATCTCGAGAATCTGGTCTTTTGTGAGCAAATGTTCGAGTTTGAATGTCAGTAATATTTCGTAAATTTTCCGTGTAAATGTTTTTTCGGATGAGAGATAAACATTGCGCGCCACTTGCATTGTGATGGTCGATGCACCCTGGCTTTTGACGCGACCCAGATTGGCCAGGACTGCACGCAGCATTCCTTTGTAATCAACGCCACCGTGCTGGAAGAACCGGGTGTCTTCGATGGCCAGCACAGCATCCTTCACAACGGTGGGAATTTCCCCGATGGGAGTCAGGTTGCGGCGCTCGTCGCCAAATTCCCCCAGCAATGCTCCCTCCGACGAGTAGATCCGCAGCGGCAGCTTGGGCCTGTAGTCGGCAAGGTCGGACACGTCGGGAAGATTGGGGTAGGCCATGGCGAGTGCCACACCGATGACCAGAAGCAAGGCCAGCGCACCCGCCAAGCCGAGCCCGCCGACCCATAGAAAGGCGCGAAAAATCCAGCGCAACCCGCCAGAGCTTTGGGTGTTCGTTGAAGCGCGTTTTTGGGGGTGCTTTTGGGTGGGCGGTGGCGTCATATCGCTCCGGAAGAAACCAGCATTATAAAAACGGCGGCTTCCGATTCGGTCATTCAGGAGGCTGCATGATCTTACGGCCAACCACGGTGGCACGCGAACGCGCCCGAGACACTACTGGGCGGTCAACAATCGTCTGCTTTTGACAACGTTCAAAACAACGCACGCGGCCAAAACGCTTTGCTGGTCAACTACCTTACTGATAGCATTCATGTGAAGTGTTAAGTTTTGTTGCTTTGTGTTGGCAAGTTACAGGAGACCAATCTTGATCTCTACGGGGTCTTTTTTTAGTCGCCAGTCCGCTCCGCTGCTGGGGATCGACATCAGCTCTTCCAGCGTCAAGCTGGTGGAGCTAGGGCATGACAAGGCCGGTAGCCTGGTGCTTGAGCGCTGCGCGATTGAGCCGCTGGAACGTGGATGGATTACAGACGGTAACATCGAAAAATTCGATGAGGTTGCGGATGCATTGCGCCGGCTCATCAAAAAGAGCGGCACACGCACCAAGAACGTTGCCTTGGCATTGCCGCCATCCGCAGTGATCACCAAGAAGATCACGCTGCCTGGCGGGATGACCGAGCAGGAGCTCGAGGTCCAGGTCGAGTCCGAGGCGAACCAGTACATACCCTTCTCGCTGGATGAGGTCAGTCTGGACTTTTGCGTGATCGGGCCCAACAAAAATGCACCCGGCGACGTGGATGTGCTGATTGCTGCCTCGCGGCGTGAGAAGGTGCAAGACCGGCAAGGGCTTGCCGAAGCGGCGGGGCTGAAGCCCGTGGTCGTAGACATCGAATCGCATGCCTCCAGGCTTGCTGCTGGCCGTTTGATCGAAGCACTGCCCAACAAGGGCGTGGATGCGCTGGTGGCATTGTTTGAAGTGGGTGCGCTCACGACGAGCATGCAGGTCATCCGCAATGAAGAAGTCTTGTACGACCGCGATCAGGCTTTCGGTGGGGCGCAACTGACACAGCTCATCGTGCGCCAATACGGTTTTTCCGTCGAAGAGGCCGAGAGTAAAAAACGCAATGGCGACCTTCCTGAAGATTATCAAGTTGCCGTACTTCGTCCCTTCGTGGAAAGCATGGCTCAGGAAATCGGCCGAGCGCTGCAATTCTTTTTTACCAGCACGCCGCACAACCGGGTTGATCACATCATGCTGGCGGGTGGCTCGGCGCCGCTGCCTGGCTTGACGGAAGCGGTCACCCAGCAAACCGGTTTTGCTTGCAGTGCTGTCAATCCGTTTGATGGCATGGAGATTGGAAGTTCCGTCCGGCTGAAGAAAATGGTGCGTGAAGCTCCGTCGTATCTCACGTCATGTGGTTTGGCTATGCGGAGGTTTCTGCAGTGATATTGATCAATTTGCTCCCGCATCGGGAGGCTGCACGTAAACGCAGGCGCGAGGCTTTTCAGGCAACGATGTTTGCATCGTTTCTTCTGGGCCTCGCTATCGCTGGGGCTATCTATTGGTGGTTCCAGGTGATGATTACGGAGCAGCAAGAGAAGAATAGTTTTCTTCAAGGTGAAATCAAGGTCCTTGAAGGACAAATCAAGGAAATTGCGTCCATTGAAGAGGAAATTGCTGCTCTGCGTGCAAGGCAAAAGGCCGTGGAAGATCTGCAGTCTGACCGCAATTTGCCCGTGCATTTGCTGAACGAACTTGTCAGGCAATTGCCGGATGGTGTCTACATCACCAGCATGAAACAAGATGGCCAGACCATTTCCATGCAGGGCATGGCGCAATCCAACGAGCGTGTTTCGGAAATGCTGCGAAATCTCGCCAACAACACCCCCTGGTTTTCGAAGCCGGAGCTGGTGGAGATCGTGGCCAGCAATGTGGCATTGACTCCGCGAGACCAACGCCGTGTGGGTGCCTTCAATTTGAGGTTTCAGCTTGTGAGATCCAGTGAAGCCCAAAAGGCCATGGATGCTGCTAGTTCAGCTGTTGCTGCGTCGGCTGGAAAGTAACGTATGGCGAAAAAACAAACTTCAAAGATCGATTTCGCTGCGCTGCAGGGAAATCTTCAGCGACAGTTCAAAAATCTGGATACCAAAGACCCCTCTCTTTGGCCCATTTTGCCCAAAATTCTGCTCTGTGCATTCATTGCCATCGGTGTTGCCGTTGTCCTCTGGTTCGTGCAATTGACGGATTATCAGGCAGAGCTGGAGATGGAGCGTGGCAAGGAAATTGCACTTCGTGAGGACTACACGAAAAAGCTTGTGAAGGCCGTTAGCCTTGAAGCACTCAAGAAGCAGCGGGAGCAGATTCAGCAATATGTGATTCAACTTGAGAAGCAATTGCCCAGCAAGGCGGAAATGGCGGCCTTGTTGTCCGATATCAACCAGGCAGGGTTGGGGCGGAGCTTGCAATTTGAATTGTTTCGTCCTGGTCAAATCGTCGTCAGGGATTATTATGCAGAGCTTCCGATTGCCGTCCGGGTAACGGGAAAATACCATGACATGGGCTCATTCGCTTCGGATGTGGCGCATTTGTCCCGTATCGTGACTTTGAATAACATTTCCATTGTTCCTGCAGGTAAAGAAGCCGGTATATTGGCCATGGATGCCACGGCGCGCACTTTCCGTTACCTCGATCCTGAAGAAATTCAAGCGCAAAAGAATGCCGGAGGTAAGAAATGATGTGGTCCGGCCGTCTGGCTTTATTATGTTGTGCAGCCGTTCTGTGCGGTTGCGGTTCGACGGAAGAGGATGAGTTGCGCCAATGGATGGCTGATCAGCGCGCCAACACCAAGCCGCGCATTACCCCCCTTTCCGAGCCCAAGCAGTTTGAACCGCAAGCATATACGGTGGAGAATGGTGTCGAGCCGTTTAATCAGTTGAAACTCATGCAAGCACTGCGGCGGGATTCGGTGCAAGTGGCCTCCAACGCCACATTGATTGCTCCTGAAATGGCCCGCAGAAAAGAGCCGTTAGAGGTTTTTCCGCTGGATGCCATGGTAATGGTTGGCAGTCTGAACAAGACCGGAACGCCTACGGCGCTACTCAAAGTAGATAATTTGTTGTACCAGATTCGGGTGGGAAATTACCTTGGCCAGAATTATGGAAAAATCATCAAAATTTCCGAAACGGCAATTAGCTTGCGCGAGATAGTTCAAGACGCCACGGGAGATTGGATAGAGCGCGCCGCTTCGCTTGAACTGCAGGAGGGAAAGAAATGACAACGAAAAATATCTGGGTAACGAACCGCTGCCGAAATGCCATATTTGCGGTAGTGGCCACGCTGGCTGCAGCGGCTGCCATGGCGCAAAGTGCGATCGAGGCTGTCACTGGCACGATGCAAGGTGGTGCCGAGGTAGTTCGTGTTGAGCTATCGCAGCCACTCTCTGCGGTACCGACTGGCTTTGCAATTCAATCACCAGCACGTATCGCGCTGGATTTTCCTGGGACCACCAATGCAATGGGGCGGTCCGTTGTCGATGTGAATCAGGGAAATTTAAAGTCCATCAACGTCGTACAGGCTGGTGATCGGTCTAGGCTGGTTCTGAATCTCAAACAGCCCACCTCTTACCAGGCGGAGCTGCAAGGCAAGACACTGCTTATTTCTCTGTTGCCTGTTAACACCTCGGTGGCAGCTTCGCAGCAGTCCACCACCACGATATTTGCGGCAAGCGGCGGCAGCGACACGCTTCCTTTGAAGGATGTGGATTTTCGCCGGGGCGCAGATGGTTCTGGCCGCATCATCGTCAGCCTTGCCAATAGCCAGGTGGGTGTAGATCTGCAACGGCAAGGCAAAGGACTCAATGTCGATTTTCTCCGCTCGTCCTTGCCAGAAGGGTTGCGCCGGCGCCTTGACGTGACAGATTTTGGAACGCCCGTTCAGTTGGTGACGACCTCGCAGCAGGGTGACCGCGTCCGCATGGTCGTAGAGCCCGTTGGCGAATGGGAGCACAGCGCCTACCAAAGCAATAATCAATTTGTCGTGGAGATTCGCCAAAAGAAGGTTGATCTGACCAAGTTGACCCAGGGGCCTGGCTATAGCGGTGAAAAACTCTCGCTGAATTTCCAGAACATTGAAGTCCGCTCCCTGCTGCAGGTCATTGCCGATTTCACCAATTTCAACATCGTGACCTCCGACACCGTGACAGGTGCACTCACGCTTCGGTTGAAAGATGTTCCATGGGATCAAGCGCTCCAGATCATCATGGATGCCAAAGGTTTGGGCATGCGAAAGTCCGGGACCGTGCTGTGGATTGCACCGAAAGATGAGATCGACGCGCGTACCAAGAAGGATTTCGAAGCCGCTTTGGCTATTCGGAAATTAGAGCCATTGAAGACGCAGGCTTTCCAGCTGAATTACGCCAAAGCGGCAGACATGATTACCCAGCTGACAAACAGTTCAAGTAGTGGTGGTAGTGGTACTTCCACGCGATTCTTGACGGAGCGGGGGAGTGCCATTTCGGAGCCACGCACGAATCAGCTTTTTGTAACCGACACGCCCAGCAAACTGGAAGAAGTACGTCAATTGCTGTTGACACTCGATGTGGCAGTGCGCCAGGTGTTGATCGAGGCACGAATTGTGGAGGCTCGTGATACCTTTGGTCGTTCGCTGGGGGTGCGACTAGGCGGTACGGACCTGCGCGCCAACCGTGGCGGCGATGGCGGCTACGGAATTGGTGGAGACAATCGCATTGCATTTGGCACCAGTTACAGCAATGCGGTGGCCTCCAGTGGGGCGGGAGGCACCACCAACACGAATGGAAACTTCGTCAACTTGCCTGCAAGTCTGTCGAATGTCAGCAGTGTGGGCAGCTTTGCACTTTCTATCTTTAACTCTGCCGCCAATCGATTCTTGACGCTTGAACTCTCAGCCATGGAGGCTGACGGAAAGGGCAAGATTGTGTCGAGTCCTAGGATCATTACGGCGGACCAGACCAAGGCCCTGATTGAGCAGGGTACGGAATATCCATATTCGATTACGGCACCCAACGGTGCTACCACATTGGCTTTCAAGAAGGCAGTGCTGAAACTGGAAGTGACGCCGCAGATTACGCCAGAGGGGAGCATCATTCTCGATTTGGATATTAATAAAGACAGCAGAGGTGAAACCACAACCCAGGGCGTTGCCATTGATACCAAGCACATCAAGACGCAAATCCTGATCGAAAATGGTGGTACCGTGGTAATTGGTGGTATTTTCGAGATGGAAGACACCAGCCAAGAAAATAAAATTCCATTGCTTGGTGATGTTCCAGTGGTCGGAAATTTGTTCAAGAGCAGAACGAGAGAGTCGTCCAAGCGTGAAATGTTGGTTTTTATTACGCCCAAGGTTATTACTGACCGCGGTCCAGTTCGATAATTAATTTCACTATTGGTGTAAAATGAAAAAATTAGTCAGAATATTGACCGTACTATTTATCACCGTATTGGTGGCATGCGGTGGCGGTGGTGGTAACCCGGGAACAACAGGTTCTGGTGGGGGGAGTACGGGTGGTACGGGTGGTGCGTCGGCTCTAGCAATTAGTGTTGCATTGCTCAATGCTTCCGGCCAGGCAGGGCGGATTCAAAAGTGAAGTGCAACACCTGCCAACCTGTAAGGTCAGCAGATGCACTCCTCCCCTTCGCAGTACCGCCAGCTCCAGCCTGAAGAC
>NZ_FNQJ01000025.1 GCF_900107605.1 Acidovorax soli
GCAGGTCGATGCGCTCCAGTACCTCGCTGATTTGGCGGGTTGAGTGTTTCGCCGGTGCAGCCCATAGCCAACTCTGCTGGGTTTGTCCATCTGGGCGCAGCTCTGAAACTGAGGCTCGCCAGCGATCAAGTGTTGCTGGATCAACGCTGGCGGCGATGGCGGTGCCTGTTTCAACTTCAAGCTGGGCAAGTGCCGCCGCAATCAGTGTCCGAATTGCCCGCTCGTGCACGATCACCAGCTTGTTCTTGTACAGCCATTGACGCGCCCGCACGAGTAGCTGATCGCGGTCGGCGCAGCGCGCCACTTCGTCGCGCAGTTCACGTAACATTCAGCGTGTTTTCCTAGGCATCGAGGCGCGCGGCTCGCGACCCAGCATCGAATTTACCGGGGGCAAGATGTTCCATGACGGCGAGCGCATGGTCGTCGTGTCGGACAAAATCTCCAAGGACGCATCTGGTGTACTGAGCGCCCAGTTGGGCAAGGAAAAGCGCATCGTTCCGCTGAGGTTCTATCAGGCGCTCAGCAAGATCGCACTTTCCGTGATCCCGGAAGCTGAACTCGCTGCTCTGCAGAGGACTGTCGGATGGGTGCGCTACGGCAGTTCGGCCGATATGCCCATTCCGAAAGTGGCTGCGGCCATTGTTCCGCTCTCACCCGATCCATCGGCTCAGATCACTTTGTATATCCGGAAGAAGGACGTCTCGCGGCTACCCCATGTCGTATGCGAATTTCGGCTCGGCTGCTATATGTACGTCTATGCGCTACCGTTCTCCGAACGCGATAACTGGGATTTGATCGAGTTCTTTGAGGACGATGATTTTAAGGACACGTTCCGCCACTACTCCTACGTGCCCTCCTGGATTCTTCAGGACTACGGCAACAATCGCGAGATTCCTATCGTTCAGAACATCACGTTTGCGCCTCGCAATGCCTAGCCCTCGACAAGCGAGTCGACGGGGAGAACCAAGACCCACAAAATCCTAAAACTGGACAGCCCGATGCCGAACGGAACCTCTATCGACACCAGCAGCCTGCTAACTATCCTTGGCCTCATCGCGGCTGTATGGGCAATCGTTCCGGCCGCGACTCGCCTTCGATTCAGGCTGAGCGTCACATGGTTCGACTGGCTCATCGTCGTCGGCGTATTTCTAGCTGTTCACTATCTGGTCTTCGAGCCTGCGCTCCGCTCCGTCGGCCTGTATCACAGCTTTGGCCCATGGAAGTGGGGCCTAGACAAAAGCAGCTCCATCTATCTACTGTTGCTTGGCCTCGGTCTTTTTCTCCTAGTCCGTGCACGCGCGCCCAAGCTAGCAAGACGAAATATTGGGCTTTTCGCAAAGCTCGTCGATAACCTTTTGCTGACCAAGCGCTACGACGAACTGGTATCGCTCGTTGAGCCGCAATTTTCTAAGCTGCTCAACATCAGTCGCTATCGGCCCGTGCTGGCTCGCGCGGTTGCAAAGATGACGCCCAGATCAACATTTGACCTCGAGGCGATTTTAAGCGGTGTACGGTCGAAGCACGAGAACCAACTGAAGCGATGGATTCGATCGACGCTCAGGCGCCTTGAGTCGACCATCGCTGGATGGGACTCTTCTGCCGATCAAGCCCAAGAACTCCTACGAAGCCTTTCCAATTCACCGTCACTTGTGAGCCACCTGGCTGCGGCATATCCCGATTTCGGCCTGCGAATACTCGAACGACCGGAGGCGGTGCGCGAAGACTTTGTCGAGCTATTCATGGATGCGCTCCTCTCTGACAGCGGCAGTAGGCTCTACGTCGAACTGAAGAACAACGAGAACTTGAACGGGCGCCATCGTCTTGCGTTGCCACCCACGAATAGAATTCTCCATTTCTTCTTCAAAGACGTTTCCGTTGCCGCTCATCATGGGTTGTATCGCGCCATTGGCGAATCAGTCCTCAGGCGACTGGACGAAGACCCGAAACTTGTGGAGGCGTACAACCGATCGCTTGGTTACTTTGGCGAAGTCGGCAAGTATCACAGTCCTGTTTATGCAGGAATAAAGCTCTTCGAAATCATGATCCATGAAGGAATACATCAGGGGCAGCAAGACCATCTATGGCTCTTCTACTTCACCCACTTCACCGATGCAATTCTGGAGCAATTACGTGATGTGGCTCCTGACGACGGAAATCATGAATTCCCAACATCTTTCCACTATTTGCTCTATCAAATCGTGAGCATCGCCTCGAACTGGGTCGATGATTGCCTCGAAGTTGATGTCGCCGTGATTGACAAAAATGTGACGGAGAAGCCCGACTTTAACGTCTACTACATACCCGAGAAAGCAACCGATGCGCTCGGGACCATTATCCAGAGCATCATTAGTTCGCTGAAGATTGATGATCGTTTCAAGCATTACATGCTGGAGATTTCATTGAGCCGATACAGAAGAATTAAAGACACGACACGGGTAGTCGCCGTAACTCAGAGCTTCATCAAGTCGCTGATCTATGGCCTGGATCTGCCGACCAAGCCGAACTATCGGCGTGAACTTCGTAGAGTTTTTGGAAAACTTGATCATGTATTGAGGCATGACATACCGGAATTCGCTCAAGCGCTTGAGGGTGCACAGCAATGACGTGCGGGGCCAAACTTCATCTGACATGGATGCCAGAAGTTTTTAAGCCAAAAGGCCGCTACCAGATAATAATCCATCGTGATTGCGGGCTATATTCGTTTCAATACCGATCTGACCATTCAGATGAACATATACAAGTGACGACATAAGAGCCGAGGTCGGCGCGGAACTAGCATCCACGCTCAATGGCGTATATGCCAGCCATAGATAATGAATCCGACGAAGGGTTGGCAGATGGAAAATGGAACGGGTGGAGTTGCGGTCGCGCCGCAGCCATTTAGTGATGAGGGTGTGCTGAAAGCACATTTCCGTTTGGAAGCAGCGACAGAGGGCACCGAGCCTGCACGAAAGCTCTTTCTGCGAACATACAGGCTCGCCGATGCTAAGACGAGGATTTGGCATGCAATGCCCGAGGAAGACTGGCCGCTGCTGGCAACCATCCTTCCGAACAGAATCATCTCGCGGCCGATCCACGTGAATCCACACGCCCAGCGCTATCTGACGCCCAAGAACGGGCAATTCGCTACGGTCATCTACGTCGATGACCACGGCGAAGAGTTGCTGGATGACGCTGAAGCGGCGGCATCGCGCATTGAATTACGCTTAGCCTGGGGCCTCTTTGACCCTCCCGGCAATGGCCTCGGCCTCAACAGGGATCTTGACCCTGTGTGGCAAGGCCTATCGCGGATTCAGCACGCCGAGGTCCTCGTGATCAGCCAACACCCGGAAATGCACGCTAAAGATGGCGTAGTTTCGATTAGCACTCAGGAAGTCGATAGGCTGCGCCGCGCCTTCAATCGGGTCACGACGAACGGCCGTAAGCTCATTCGTCAAACAAAGCATGGCATTGTGCACGACGACGTGCTCACAAGGCTTGATCCCGAACGATTCCGACGAATCGTGCGGGTGAATCCGCCCTTGGTCGAGGTTCGACGTGAGGGGGCGAAGCAGACTGCAGCGCGCGAGCGTACCGAGCGTCGCTCCAGTGTGCAGGCCGTGCGCAAGCAGCTCAGTGAGCTAGTGACGGAGGCTCCCCAAGAGCTGATGCAGCTGCATGCCGAGATTGAGCGGGTGACACTCGCAAATATGATTGGGGCATTCAAGGCGAAACTTGCCGGTAAGCTCACGGAATCGCACTGGCAGACGTTCTTTGAGCAGAACAAATTCGTCCTGAGCATGGCTTTTGCGCGTCCCGTCGAGTTGACTCATACGCAATTCCACGCGAAGGGTTCTACGTTGACCGGTGCCGGTGCTCAGATCGGCGATTTCCTCTTCAAGGAATGTGGCCAAGCACTCGCCATTGTTGAAATCAAAACGCCTGAGACGGCGTTGCTACAGGGTGCGGCCTACCGCGGGCAGGATGTCTTTGGTCCAAACTCGGAACTCTCTGGTGCGGTGACCCAGGTGCTGTTTCAACAGAGCGAGCTTCGGCAACGCTGGATGACTCATGTAAATGACAACCTGGCCCTGCGCCTGTCCGGGGCCGACGTGGTCAAATGCGTGGTCGTCGCAGGCCGCTTGCCCACTGATTCAAGCAAATTGCGCAGCTTTGAAGTGTTCCGAAACGCGTGTAAGGATGTGGACATTGTCACCTTTGACGAACTGCTAGCGAAGCTTGAATTCCTGGAGATGCAACTGACTCCGAAGCCTGAACCAGACCTGTTCTGACCTAAGACGTCGCTTGGAGAGGCCGGCCCCGTTGGACGCTCTTTGGAGTTCCCGGCTATTGAACGTTCGCTTCGCGTCACTTGGGGTGTCCTATGTTCATGCGATTAACTATGGTCGCGGCGTCGTGCCGAGCCATCGCTCCATCACGAAAATGACAATAGTGTGCGATGCGTGAACGGCCAAACGAGCCTCTGACGAAGCGATTTTCGGAGGTTCGATGCCGCGACCATGTGCCGATCCAATGTGTGTGCGCAAAGCACCGATGCCATCCACAATAGATGCCAGCCCTCCCAATATTCGCTTCTGATCATCCTCCAGCGTGGGGTCGACGTTGAGGCCAAGATGCTGCTGCACGACCTTCCAGAGCGGGCCGATCGTCTGCTTGGATGGCATCTCCAGTCCATGCATCTCAATGTACGTCTTGCATAAGGCTTCAATGATGGCGCTGGCAGCAGTGATCGCGGCATGCGGGTCGCGATCAACGTGCGATATGGCGCGTTCGAACTCTGCTTCGATAGACGAAAAGTCACCCGCCTTGAAGTAGTCTGCGAGTGACTTCGCCGCAGGACTTGCTCCCGCTATGGTGATGAACCCATTCATCTGATAGGTCAACTGGTTCTTGCTCAGGCTTACTCGGATGCGCTCTTGTCCGGGGCCAATCTTCTGGTTCCAGTCGTTGGGCTCCAGATCCATGAACTTCTGAATAACCTGTCCAAGCACTTGCAGTGGGTCGACGGTCGAATCATCGTTGCAGCGCCTAAGCCAACTGCTGCACTTCGTCTCGCAGTTTCCTTCGGGCACGCCGCCCGGAGCCCCACTTTCCATGAACAGAGAGTTCAGCGTTGAATGGCTGTAGTAATACTCTGCGAGAACAGAAGATACGGCGCCAATGACGGAGTTCGGAATTTTGCTGGTCATGGTTCTTCCGCTCTTCTGATCAAGAAGATGACCGGGGCGTCAACGGCCAGTCTTCCGGCACCAGTGCTGGTGGCTTGGTCCATGGCTGTTCAACCAAAGCATCTTGGAACCATTGTTCTCGAAGATTGGCATGTTCGGTCACGATGAGTTGGAAACCCGGGACATCCTTCTTCGTGAAATTCAGCAACAGTTCGAACAATCGACGAACGGCCGCCAGGTCGGCGTCAGCCTCCGTCTTCTGAACAGTTCCATCCGCCTCTTGATAAACCTTCTCCGAAGGGAAATAAACCTGGGTCGGCTGATCGATGAGCAGGAACTGCGGAATCGGGCAATTGTTCTTCGAGGCAAAAAGGTGCAGTGCCAACAATGCTGAGAGGTGGTAGGCCAGATGGTTCTCGCCGCCACCGGTTCGGCTCATGGGAACCGGACGATCCGGACGGTCGAAAACGATGGTGAGATGGTTTAGGTCGAGTCGTGCAGGGAAGGCGCTGAACTCCGCCTCGAAGGTCTGGATGTACCGTGACACCTGCGCTGAAATGTTGTTCAGAATCGAAGTCAGTCGTTCGTGGCTGTCGTCAGCACCGACTTTCTTCTCCAGTTCCTCGACCTTGAATTTCAGGCGGCGATGCTCTGCCTCGCGCGCGACCAACTCCGCATTGGGAACAAGATTCTCAAGGAACAAGCTGATGCGACCAACAACTCGCGCCGCCGCATTGTTGCGCGTCCCCATCTGCGCAATAACTTCATTCGCGGCGATCGCTGCGGAAAGCTCTGCCTCCTTACTCTTTATCGCGTCCACGACCTCCCGGACTTTTTCATCCTGTTCGGCCAGATACGCTTCCAATTTGGGGCGTTGGCCGGCGACGATGCTCATTTCCTCGTCGAGTGTTGCCAACTCGTTGAGGAGCACTTTCGCGACAGGAGACTCCAGAGCTATCAGATGTTGGCCGGGATGTTCCGGTTCGTTTGCAGCAATGGCCTTGTCTGCGGCGACACGGTGGCGGACGTGCGTGTGCCGCATAAGGGCGACGTGGCCGGACACGTCATCGAAGGCGCTTACGAAGTGTTGAGCGGTTTCGACCGAGTGAAGGAATCCCGCGATGCCATGCACGCTATCACCTTGAACGATGGCGAGTCCGAGGTGTTCGCCCGTGCCGCGCTGGCCCTTAAGTACGACGACCCCGGCAAGCCCGCGCCCATCACGGAATCGCAAATCCTGATGCCGCGCCGCTTCGACGACCGCCGCCCGGACTTGTGGAGCGTGTTCAACCGCACGCAAGAAAACCTGACCCAAGGCGGCTTGCGCGGGCGCAGCGCCAACGGACGCCGCCAGCAGACCCGTCCGGTGCAGGGCATCGACCAAAACATCCGCCTCAACCGTGCGCTTTGGCTGCTGGCCGATGGCATGCGCCAGTTGAAAGCCTGAATCCCCACGCGGCAGGGGCAGGCAGCAGCCCTTGCCGCTTCTTTCGTTGCTGCATCCCTAATCGCAAGGAGTTATCACCATGAACGCCGTTACCTATACCGAAGCCCGCGCCATCGAAACCGCTGCACCGCTGGAAGTGGCCGATCCGACCAAGAACCTGATTCTGGTTCCGCTCTCGCAGTTGCTGTCGCGCCGATCCAAACGCAACGCGCGCACGACCCCGCGCCTGTCCATCCCCGAACTGGCCGCAAGCATTTCCCGCATTGGCCTGCTGCAAAACCTCGTCGTCATCCTCGCCGCCGATGGCGAGCAGTACGAAGTGGTGGCCGGTGATCGTCGTCTTACCGCCTTGAAGCTGCTGGCGAAGAAGAAGCGCATCGTCGCCGACTACGAAGTGCCGTGCCTGCTGGTGCCCGATGCTTCGGCGCGCACCGTGAGCCTTGCCGAAAACCTGCTGCGCGAGCAGATGCACCCCGCCGACCAGTTCGAGGCATTCGCCGCGCTGGTCAAGGAAGGCCGTCCGATTGAGGACATTGCCGCAGACTTCGGCGTGTCTCCGCTGGTGGTGCAACGCCGCTTGAAGCTGGCGAACGTCTCGCCGCGCCTGATGGCCGACTATCGGACTGGTGGCGTGACGCTGGAACAGTTGATGGCCCTGACCATCACCGACGACCACGCCGCTCAGCAAACCGCGTTCTACTCCGCGCCGGAGTGGCAGCGCAGCGCATCCGCACTGCGCGAGCGTCTGACGGAACGCGAAATCGATGCATCGCACCCGCTGGTGCATTTCATCGGAATGGATGCCTACACGGCGGCGGGTGGCGGCGTCCGCCGCGACCTGTTCGCCGACGACGATAGCGGCACCTATCTGACCGACGCCGCGCTGCTGGAAACGCTGGTGCGCGGCAAGTTGAACAAACTGGCCGAAGGCATCCGCGCCGAAGGCTGGGCGTGGGTGGAAGCCGTGCCGCACTTGAGCCATGCCGAACGGCAGGCGTTCCAGAATGCCCCGCGCCAGCGCAGAGAGCCGACTGCCCGCGAAGCCCGCCGCATCGCCTCGCTGCAAAACCGCCTGGACAAGATCGACGCTGAACTGGAGGATGCCTACGACGCCGAGGACGGCGGCAGGACGGAAACGCTGGAATCGCGCCGCGAACAGGTGACCGGAGAACTGCAGGCCGTGGAGGATGCCTTGCAGGGTTACGTCCCGGACGTGCGCGCTGTCGCCGGTGCCATCGTTACCATCGATCGCAGCGGCGAGGCCGTGATGCATCGCGGCCTGTTGCGTGAGGCAGAGGCGAAGGCACTGCGCACGCTGGAACGGTTGCGGCAAGGCTTCGCCGGAACCGAAGGCGCGGACGACAACGAAGGCGAGGACGCCGAGCCGGTGACGACCGCCGCCAGCCTGTCCGACCGACTGGCGCAACGGTTGAGCGCGCACCGCACTGCCGCGCTGCAAATCGAAGTGGCCCGGCATCCGCAGGTGGCGCTGGCTGCGCTGGTGCATGGCATGGTGCAGACCGTCTTGCTGGAAAACCACTACGGCCACGACCTGCCGCTTGGCGTGCGCCTGACCGTGCAAGACCGACTGCAAGGCATGGCCCCAGACTGGCCAGAATCGCCTGCCGCCGTGGCGCTGCGCGAGTTGCAGCAGATCGCGGGCGAGGCATTGCCACAGGACAGCGCCGAACTGTTCGCCGTGCTGCTGGCGAAGCCGCAAGACGAGCTGGTGCGGCTGCTGGCCGTGTGCGCTGCGTCCACCGTGGACGTGGTGACGCCCCGCGCCACACAGCGCCAGCCCGGCGCGGAACTGGCGCAGGCCGTGGGGCTGGACATGGCGGCATGGTGGAAGCCGACCGCCGAGGGTTATTTCCAGCACGTACCGAAGGCGGCGATTCTGGAAGCCGTCAGCCAGTACGCCCCGGAACACGTCACCCGTCTGTCGAAGCTCAAGAAGGGCGACATTGCCAGCGAAGCCGAACGGCTGGCCGAGGGCAGCGGCTGGATGCCCGCCGTGTTCCAGATCGAGCATCACACGGAACCGGAAGGCGTGCAGGAAGCGGACGACGCCGATGCGCCGGAATATGCCGACGACGAGGTGGAGGCCCACGCGCTGGCCGCGTGAGGTAGTCCCATAGCCCCGGCGCACTGCGCAGGGGTTTCCTTTCATCCAGAACCGGGCGCGGCAGGTCTGCCGCGCCCGGTTTCAACGTCCACAGCAAAAATCGCCCCGTCGCCGCCTTCGGCCAGGCGGCGACGGGGCGGGCGCGCAATGGCTTTGCGCGCGGCACGGCGATCGGTGCCCGCTCGCGTCGGCGAAAATTCGATGGAACCCAGCCACAGTGGCCGGCCTAGCTCAGCGGCGGGAGTCCGTGCGATACTTTGCTTTGCAAGACCGCGAAAAACGGTTGTCTGCATGCCACGGGCATTCGACAACCGAATACACGTCACCGAGCAGCTTTAGCGAGGTTGGCCAGCGTTTCCCCGACATCTGTCGGCCCTTCTGCGAACTGTCGCGCATTGACGCGAAAGCTCGCAGCTACTGGAACGCGCCATGAACACACACCTCGACTCCTCATTTCCTTCCGCACATCCTCGTATCGCCATCGTCGGCGCAGGGCTTGGTGGCTTGACGCTCGCACGTGTCCTTCACGTCAACGGCATTCCCGCGACGATCTACGAAGCTGAAGCTTCGCCCGATGCGCGGGCGCAGGGCGGCTTGCTGGACATCCATGAATACAACGGCCAACTCGGGCTGAAGGCCGCGGGCCTCCACGACCAGTTTCTTGCTCTCGCACTCCCGGGCGAGGATGCCAAGCGCGTGGTCGACAGACACGGCAACGTCCTGCTCGACAAGCCCGGCTCGGGCAGCACGGCCAGGCCCGAAGTTGATCGCGGCGCGCTGCGCCGGCTGCTGATCGAGTCCCTGCCTGCCAACGCCGTCCAGTGGGGCCGCAAGCTTGTGCAGGCGAGTCGCCTTGCCGACGGGCGGCACCAACTGGCTTTCGCCGACGGTTCGACGATCACGGCGGATCTGCTGGTCGGCACCGACGGCGCCTGGTCGAAGGTTCGTCCGCTGCTGTCGGCCGCAAAGCCGGCGTACATCGGCACGACTTTCATCGAAACCAATCTCTTTGATGGCGACACGCGATACAAGGCCAGCGCAGAGGCGATCGGCAGCGGTACGCTGATGGCGGTCGAGCCGGGCCAAGGCATCCTGGCCCACCGTTACGCGAGCGGCGCGCTACGCACCTATGTCGCGTTGAACAAGCCGGAAGCGTGGATCGGCGCCATCGACTTCAGCAAGCCGGCGGTCGCACTGCGCCGCGTTGCCGACGAATTCGAGGGTTGGGCACCGCCGCTTCTCGCCTTGGTCACTGATAGCGACACGCCGCCCATCTTGCGACCCATCTATGCCTTACCGATCGACCAGCGTTGGGAACGCGTTCCCGGTGTCACGCTCGTCGGCGATGCCGCCCACTTGATGTCTCCGTTCGCGGGCGAAGGAGCGAACCTGGCTATCCTGGATGGCGCCGAGCTGGGCTTGGCGCTGCGTGATCATCCCGGTGACATCGAGGCGGCACTCGCGGCGTATGAACAGGCGCTTTTTCCGCGCAGCGCCGCCGTCGCCGACCAGACGGCCCAGAACCATCGGCGTTTCTTCGGCAACGACGCGCCCCGGAGCGTGGCCGAACTGTTCTCTGCGCACTAGCCGCGGGCTTGCCACGTCGACCGGAACACAATCGCTTGATGTCGGTGCCCGCTGGCGCGGGTGAGGTTTTGATGGCGCCCCGCCGCAATGGGCGGGGCTTGTGGGGCTACGCCCCGGCTTGCTGCGGCAGGTTGTGCAAAAGCGTGCTGTCCCGACGCTGGCGGTACATCGCCTGTACGTCACGATGGACGGTTCACCGACACGCGCCCGGCCTTGCTTATGGAACTTCCACGCCGCGCCTCATGCACGTCGCCGCAAGCCGCGGCAAGGGGCGTTCTCACCTTTCGTTGGGGTGTTGGCCTTGCCCGCGTCAGGGCACGAGCCAGTGAAGCCGTGGCGCGGAGATGTCGAGTCGGCCATGTCTCCTTTCGGGAGCGGTCGGCCTGTACGTCCTTGGTCTGTTGTGAATCCTGGCGAGGGCACGGCTGCGCCTTGGGCTTCATGGCCGCAACCTTCCAGCGCAAACAATTTCCCCGCCTTTGTCACTACGTTCGGCGGCTTCCTCGCGGGACAAATTCTTTTCGCTTCCCGGTTCTCCACTGCGTTGCGACCGCTGCGCGGTGCGACCCGCCCATCCCCCGCCGACCGGATCACAACAAGGACGCACTGGCGCGATCTTGTTCAACCCGAAAGGAAAATCATCATGGCTAACATCGGCACCTTCACCGCAGACAAAGACGGTTTCACCGGCACACTCCGCACCCTGACGCTCAACGTCAAGGTCAAGCTGGTTCCCAACGACAAGGGCAACAACGAGAACGCCCCCGACTTCCGCCTGCAGGCGGCAAGCCACGACATCGGCGCGGCGTGGAAGAAGACCAGCGAAGCCGGGCGGGATTACCTGTCCGTGACCGTGGACGATCCTTCGTTCCCCGCGACGGTCTATGCCCGCTTGATCGAAGGTGAGGACGGCACGCACGACCTGATCTGGTCGCGCAGCAAGCCTCAAGCGGCCTGACGGCCGCCCCTAGCGCCCCGCCCGTTGCGGCGGGGCGCAGTGCTGCTGATCGCAGCACCGCGCGCGCCTACGGCGCGTCGCGCTTCTTCAAGATTGCTTCCAGCTCTTGGCGCACCTGCGCCAGAAGCTGATCGGCCTTGTGCGGGCTGTCGCCGGCATAGGCCAGCGTCAGCAGCGTGAGCGGATGCACTTCCATGACCTCGCACAGCTCGGTCAGTTTGTGCAGCGTCGGGCTTTTCAGGTCGCGTTCCAGTGAACTCATATAGGTACGGCTCGACACGTCAGAAAACGCTTCCTGGCTCAAGCCACGCGCTTTTCTGACCGTCCGTATTGCCGTTGCCAATGAGTTTTTAGCCGCCACCAATGGTTTTCCCTATAAAACCAAGATGACAACCCATTGCGCCCTATAGGGCTACAATCTATAGTGTTCAATTGGTGTTTTGTTTTCCGTATTTGTGCCTTTAAGGAAATCCGCATCTGAGGATTTCGCCAGAACCGGGGAGCCGCATTCGTGCTTTTCCTGACATCCACAATTCCACGTCTACGTTTCTGTGCACGTACGGATTTGAGAGCTTGTGCATTCGTGCTTGCGCACGAAGTCACATACCCGGCTTGGCGGTTCCGTGCTTCTCCGGAAAAGCGTGTTCGTGCATTCGCGGATACGTGGGACTCCCGCCCATGACCCAGCCGCTCACCACCGCCGACGAACGCGCACGGCTGCTCGCGAACGGCGCGGCGCGCGCCGCCGGCCAGAGCATCGACCCGCTGCCGGTGTTGCGACTGTTCACGCCGGATGCGCATGCGACCTGGCTGCTGGCGGCGCTCGACCCAACCGATGGCGATACCGCGTGGGGGCTGATCGACCTCGGCATTGGCTTGCCGGCACTGGGGACGGTCAAGTTGTCCGACCTAGCGGGCATCGTGGGACCGCAGCAGCGACCCGTCCTGCGTGACCTGTATTTCCGCGCCTCGCGGCCGTTATCGGAATACGCCCGCCTGGCGGAGCGCGATGGTTCGATCCCCGACTGACGGACAACCTGCTCCCGGCGGCGGGCATCCAGACACAGGCCGTTGCAGCGCATTGTGTCTTTCTCAATCTGACTCAAGACGGCTGGGGTCTGAATCGGTACTCTCGCACCAAGAGGGTGCAACATGACCCAGAAAGACATGATGTGTGGCGTGGGCTGCGGCACGGTGTCAGTGCCGCGCCCCATTTCCGGGATGCGCGGCCGTCGCACTCGGACGACCCGAGCAAGGTTTCGGAGCTAATCGGTCTTGACACTCTCTCTACAGCTTAAATTACGCCATCCTGATGGCGCTTTGATGTCTTGATGCCGTAGCTATTCGCGCCCGAGGTCGTGGCGACGTTCCTGTCGAACAGGAGGTCGCGTCATGGCTGATCGAAGCGCCGATTTCTGGTATCCAACCGCCGCGTATCTCTACGTGCTGCACCTGGACGGGCTCGCGCTGGCCTGGGAGTACCTGCGCCGCCATCCCGACTACCGGCGCGACTGGCTGCGCCGTCGCCGCCGGCCCGAAGCGGCGCACCCCTGGGGGTTGCGCCTGCTGGAAGACCCGACGCTGGACGCGCGCGACGCGCATCCAGCCTGGTTCCCCGACCATGACGCCGTGCTCCAGCTCTACCCGGACGCCGACCCGCCACCCGATGCCGACGCCTTCGAGTTCTGGCGCATCCCGGGCCACAAGCATCTGATTCACGACGGCAAGCGCTTGGTGCTGGTGGCACGATGGCCCGGCTGCTGCGTGCGGCTCGCACTGGCACCGGGCCTGACCGATGGCATGGCCTATCTGTATGCCGTCCGCGCGTGTGCTGCGCCCTGCGGGCGCTACCACACGATGGCGGCCGAACTTGACAAGCTGGCCGTGGTCGCCGAGACCGTGCCTGCGGCAGCGGCCCGCTCCCGGCCCACGCCTGCCGCGCTGCTGGAGTTGCACACGCTCCAGGCACTTGACGCGACCCTGGCGGGCGCATCCTTGCGCGAAACAGCCGCTGGGCTGTTCGGCGCTGAAGCCGTGGCCGGCGGCTGGTACGCCGACGGTGGCCTGCGTTCGCGCGTGCGCCGCTTGGTGCAGCGCGGCCGATTGCTGATGCGCGGCGGCTATCGCCGTCTGGCACAGCTCGAATGACCTGGGGAGGGTCGCTTTGCCTTCACTGCAAAACGACCCTCTGCGCTCCGCACCTCTTTCTTGAGACTGCCTCCATCCGGTCGCGTTGTGTGGCCGGGCGTTCCTGACCGATGGAGGTTCTCACCATGCGACCCGCTCCCTTGCAACCTGCCGCCGCTCCCACGCCGGCGCAGCCACAACGCTATCTCACCAATGATGAGGCCGCCGACTACCTGCGCCTCTCGCCGCGCACGCTGGAGAAACAGCGCGTGATCGGCAACGGGCCGAAATTCCGCAAGTTCGGCCGGCGCGTCATGTACGCGGTGGCCGACCTTGATGCCTGGGCCGACCAGCGCAGCTATGAAACCACGTCCGATCCGGAATACGCCGAGCACCACTCGGCCGATAGCCGTGCGCGCTGATCGGTGGCTCGCCGGTGGCCATTGCCCTGTCCAACCCATCGCGGGAGCGGGAACAGCTCGATCTGTTCCGCGCCTTGCCGGGCGACATGGCGCCGCGCGACAGCCAGGACCTGATGGCCTTTCCGTTCTTCTCGCTTGCGAAATCGCAGCGCACAGCGCCCATCGACTTTCGCAGCGGCAACGTCACGATACGCGTGGAAGGGACACTGGAGCATGGCATCGCCACCATCTGGGATGCGGACATCCTGATCTGGGCCGCTTCGCAAATCGTGGAAGCGCGCGATGCGGGCATTCGCCCATCGCGCCTGATGCAAGCAACGCCCTACGAGATCCTGCGCTTCATCGGGCGTGGAACGTCGCTGCGCGACTACCAGCGTCTCAAGGCTGCACTGGATCGCTTGCAGTCGACCACGGTGGCCACTTCCATTCGCGAAACGACTGGGCGGCGGCTGCACCGCTTTTCTTGGATCAACGAGTGGAAAGAGTTGGCCGACGCCCGCGGCACGCCGCTGGGCATCGAGCTGATCCTGCCGGACTGGTTCTATGCGGGCGTGCTCGACGCGGCGTTGGTGCTCACCATCGACCGTGCGTACTTCCGGCTCACTGGCGGCATCGAGCGATGGCTGTATCGGCTGGTGCGCAAGCATGGCGGCCGACAGGAAGCTGGCTGGCAGTTCGACTTCCGACACCTGTATCGCAAGTCTGGCAGCAGCACGCGGTTTTCGGATTTCGCCTACGACCTGCGCGTTTTGGTGGCGCGGCAATCACTGCCAGGCTACGTCCTGGGCATCGAACGGATGCCGGGCGACCGGACGGAGTTATTGACCTTCCGACCCGTGCCGTTCACGGCACGGGGATAACTGCGGGAGAACCTGTGGACGGGCTCGTGCTATCAGGAGTAACGGGTATCGTGCTATCGGGAGTAAGGCTATCGTGCTATCAGGAGTACGAATCGCCCGCAAAGCCAATAACGGCGCGGGTTTCGACGCCCCTTAACTTACCTAACTTAAATTCTCTAACTTTTAGTAGAAGCGCGCCGTTTCGGTGGACAACTGCCGAAAGGCAAAAAGCAAAGCAACCCCGGAAGCAAAAACAACCCCGGTTTTCAGGGCACAAGCACGCCGGCTTTCCAGATCGGAGGGCCGCGCCATGATCGTTGCCTTGCTCAATCAGAAAGGCGGCGTGGGCAAGACCACGCTCGCCACGCACATCGCGGGCGAACTGGCGCTGCGCGGGCAATCGGTCATCCTGCTGGATGCCGATCCGCAGGGTTCATCGCTGGACTGGACACAGCGCAGAAGTCAGCAAGGTCTGCCCAGGCTGTTCAGCGCCGTGGGTCTGGCACGCGAAACGCTGCACCAGGAGGCCCCAGAGCTCGCCAGGCGCGCCGATCACGTCATCATCGACGGGCCACCTCGCATCGCCGCCTTGGCGCGCTCCGCGCTGCTGGCGGCCGAGCGTGTGCTGATCCCGGTGCAGCCCAGTCCCTACGACCTGTGGGCCAGTGCCGAGATGGTGGCGTTGATCCGCGAAGCGCAAGTGTTCCGGCCTGCGCTACGCGCGGCCTTCGTCATCAACCGGCGCGTCAGCACCACCATCATCGGCCGGGAGGCGCGGCAGTCGCTGGCCGAACAGCCGCTGCCGGCGCTGCGCTCGGAAGTGCATCAGCGCATCGTCTTTGCCGATAGCGTGGCCGCCGGCCGGCTCGCCCGCGAGACGACGCCTGACAGCGCCGCCGCGCGCGAGATCGCCGCGCTCACCGATGAACTGCTGCGGTGGCCGACATGACGAATACGCGCGGCAAACGCATCGGCATCGGCGCACGTCCGCCCGCGAATCCGCACGCCGAGGCGTGGATTCGCCAGGGCGACGCCGATGCGTTGCAAAAGGGCGACCTCTATACCGCGCGCCTGACCCTCGACATCACACCCACCATGCGGGCGCGCATCAAGGTGTCTGCCTTCACGCGTGGCGTGACGGTGGCCGAACTGCTGCGCGCACTGCTGGAACGCGAGTTTCCGGAGAACTCCCAATGAATGGACAACCTTCTGCGGCCACGGCTGCTACAACCAACGCGAATGCACCTTCGCTCGCGGTGCTCGCCAGACGGGCCGGCACCGTGCCGTTGACCCGCGTATCGCTCGCCTACGTCGAGCGGCGCATTGACCTCTATCTGCGCTTCGGCGAACCGTCACGCATCGTCCGGCTTGACCACTGGCGCCGTGTCGCGATGTTCTTGTCGGGGGCCGTGTTTTGCCGCATCCGGTGGCAGGCCAATGACTACGGCACGATCCGTTGGGAACTCATGGTGATGCAGGCTTGCACGTCGCTGGATGCGGCGCAGCGCATCCCCGGCGTGTTGCCCGGCGCGCGGTTGCTGCTGCACGCCGAAGGCGAACCCGCCGTCCGCGGCGTGTTTGCGCAGCTCGACGCCATTGAGGCGCTGGGCATTGCGCCTGCCGACGTGTCGCCCGCGTACTGGCGCACGCTCGGCAACCGGCTCGCTGCGCGCTTGCCGCTACCCGAATACACCGCCGAGCGACATGCGGCCTGGCTGGCCGGGAGGGCGTTGCCATGACGACGCTTTCCACATCCAGCATTGCACCGCATCCTCGCTCGCGCCTGCGCGCTCGCATCGTGCTGACGGGCTTTGCCGCTGCCGGCCTCGCTGCGCTGGCCTGGGCCGCGTTCGTGTCGCCGCTGCCGCGTCTGACCTACAACCCGTCTGACAGTGTGGCGGTCGGCTGGTATCGCATCGAACCGTTCAGCCATCGGGCCGCCTCGCTGCCACGTCCGTTGTCCGTGGGCAGCATCGTGCTTGTCCCACTGCCGGCCGAAGCCGCCGCACTGGCTGCGCAGCGCGGCTACCTGCCAACGCGCATTCCGCTGCTCAAGCGAGTGGGCGCCGTATCACCGCAGGAGGTGTGCATCGCTGGCGGTGTCGTTCGCATCGACGGGGTCGCTGCGGCCGCCGTGCTGCCGGCCGACCGGCTGGGCCGCCCGCTGCCATCCTGGCAGCAGTGCCGCCGCCTTGAACCTGGCGAACTATTCCTGTTGAGCGTGACCAACCCGGCGTCGTTCGACAGCCGGTATTTCGGGCCGGTTGCTGCATCCACCGTGATCGGTGTTGCGCATCCGGTCTGGCTGGAGACACGCCCATGATGGCCGCCGATTCGCTGCACGCTCCCGTGCATCTCATCGTGCCATCAGGCGTGTCGTTCTGCTGGTCGCGACCGTGTCGTCGCGCGTGCAGTGCGAGCGCATCCGCGCTGCACTTCGCGCAACATCCGGCGCGGCCTTCACACGTGCAGGCGCTTTGCCTCGAACGTGCCCAGCTTGTGGCTGTGGCTGCGTTCGCCGGCGGGCTGGCTGTGGGCAGCGCAGCACCGCCGGGACGCCGAGGACCGGAGCGAAAGCGAAGGGCAAAGGCGGAAGGCAAGATAAAAGGTCGCGGCACTGGGCCGCTTGAAAACCCTGTCTGCACGTGGGGGTGGCGCGGCACGCGCCAAGGAGCGGCAGCGTGCCGCGAAGGTGCGCAATGCCGCATCGGCATTGGCGAAAGCGCGTGCTTCGCACGCCCGACTGCGATGGTCTTGGATGGGGACGCCCCATGAGCAGTCGCGACGATGACCGTTTCCGCGTCCGCCCTGGTGCGCCGAAGCAGCGCGGCGACGCCTTTATCAACAAGGTGCTGCGCCAAACCAGCAAGGCCGGGGTGAGGCTCGGCAAGGCGGCTGGCAAGGTCGGTCAACGGCCCGGTTCCCGCTTAGGGCGCGGCCATGTCGCGGCCCGCTTTGCTGGGCGTTCGCTGACGGCCAACGCGCGGCGCGTGACGATCAAAGCTCGGCTGGTGAATCTGGCGAAGGCCGGGCCGCGCTCGACCGCTTCGCACCTGCGCTACATTGAGCGCGAAGGCGTCGATCGCCAGGGCGGGCCGGGCCACGCCTACGGCCCGACGACCGACGCGGCAGATACCGCCGCCTTCGAGGAACGCGGGCGAGAGGATCGGCACCAGTTCCGTTTCATCGTCTCGCCGGAGGATGCCGAACAGCTTGAAGACCTGCGCACCTACACCCGGCATCTGATGGCGCGCATTGAGGCCGATCTGGGCACGCGCCTGGAGTGGGTAGCAGTCGATCACTGGAACACGGACAACCCGCATACGCACGTCGTCCTGCGCGGCAAGGACGACACCGGCAAGGACCTCATCATTTCCCGCGACTACATCGCCGAGGGAATGCGTCATCGGGCATCGGAACTGGCGACCGAATGGCTGGGGCCGCGCACCGAGTTAGAAATGCAGCGCGCCATGCTGCGCGAAGTCGATCAGGAGCGATGGACAGGTCTGGATCGCACCTTGCAGCGCGAGGCCGGCAATGATGGCCTGGTGCGCACCGAACGCTTCGCCGAACCCCGGCTGCAACGGCAGCGGCAAATGCTGATGGGCCGGCTGCAACGCTTGCAGCGCATGGGGTTGACGACCGAGCAGCAGCCCGGCGCGTGGGCTGTCCATGCCGAAGCCGAGCCGACGTTGCGGGCGATGGGCGAGCGCGGCGACATCATCCGCACGATGCAGCGGGCCATGAGCGGCAAGCTGCGCGAGCTTGCCGTGTTCCAACCCGGCGAGGATGGCCGCGCAATTGTCGGCCGCGTCGCCGGTAAGGGGCTGGCCGACGAGCTATACGACAAGGGCTATCTGATTGTCGACGGCATGGACGGCAAGGCGCACTACGTCGCGCTGCCGCCTCGGTCGGAGCTGGAGCAGTACCCGACTGGCGCCGTGGTGGAAGTGAAAGGCTCGGCCGACATGCGCCCCGCCGACCGCAACATCGCCGCGTTGGCCGTCGATGGCGTGTATCGCACCGATCATCACTTGGCCGTCGCCCAAGGTCAGGCAACGCCCGACCGCGACCCGCGCGAAGTGGTCGCTGCACACTTGCGCCGGCTCGAAGCCCTGCGCCGCGCCGGCATCGTGGAGCGGGAGGCCGAAGGCGTCTGGCGCGTCCCCGATGACTTGACCGAGCGTGGTCGCCAATACGACGCGCAGCGCCTGGGAGGTGGCGTAGCGGTGGAACTGAAATCGCATCTGCCGATCGAGCGGCAGGCCCGCATGATCGGCGCCACCTGGCTCGACCAGCAGTTGATCGGTGGCGGCAAGGGACTGGGCGACCTGGGCTTTGGGGCAGAGGTCAAGGACGCCCTACGCGAGCGCGCCGATTTTCTGGCCGAACAGGGGTTGGCCGAGCATCGCGGGCAGCGCGTCGTCCTCGCGCGCAACCTGCTGGCAACGCTGCGCGGTCGAGAGCTGGCACAGGCCGCGAAGGACATTGCCGACGAAACCGGGCTGGAGCATCGGCCAGTGGCTGATGGCCAGCGCGTGCCCGGCATCTACCGGCGTAGCGTCATGCTTGCCAGCGGGCGCTATGCGATGCTCGATGACGGCATGGGGTTCTCGCTGGTGCCCTGGAAGCCAGTGATCGAACAGCGGTTGGGACAACAGCTCGCCGCGACGGTCCGCGGCGGAGGAGCGTCTTGGGACATCGGACGACAACGAGGGCATGACAACAACCGGTGAACCCTAGCGCTCCAGTGCTAGGCTCTTAGCCCTAGCGTCAGTGCGCATTAGCACACGTGACGCGGCGCCTGCTTTGTGCCCGGCGGCGGCAAGCCAACTGTCAGCGTCAACTGAAAGCAGACATTACGCGGAGGCACAGGCTTGCTTGACTGTTTCAAGGACTTGATCCGAGAGGGACGAGTCGTTGATGAAGTGAGCGACCGTAAGAGCGCCGATAAGTGTGGTGGCGATGACGACAGCTTTACTGCGTGCCTTTTCGGAGTCCTCCGAATCGATCTGGGAGAAAATGATATCTACCAGCTTGGAAAAACTATCTGTTGCAGAAGAGCGTGTCGCGCTATCACATCTAGCAAGCTCGCTCCCAAGCATCGCGAGCGGGCAACTGATGGTCGGATCATCTCGGCGAGATTGATCCAGGTAGAAGTTGGCGACACTACGCAGGCCAGATGAGCGGCGCTTTCCTCGCAGTGCCAGCGAGATGCCGTCAATTTGCCGCTGCGCAGCGACCGAACACGCTTCGGCGACGAGTTGGTTCTTCGACTCGAAATGCCGATAGAAGCCGCCCCGGGTCAACCCCGCTGCAGCCATCAGATCGTCTAGTCCGGTTCCATCAATGCCATTGCGGCGAAATTCACTGGAAGCGGCTTCAACGATCCGTGCGCGGGTAGCAACAGTTTCTTCTCTCGACTTTCTCATCGTGCAGCAATGCCCTCAAGGTAAACAGTGTTCAACAGGATCGAATCCGTTCATGCCGCTCCTGCCTGCCCATAGCAAGGTTCGCCCGCACTAGAAGACGGGTTGTGACAGCCCCGCTGCTGCGCGAACGTCACAGCATGCGTAGCGCCTCTCGCATGGAATAGTTTGCGCTCTTAGATGTTACATGGCATCATTGCACGTGTAAAGATGTTGAGTAACATCTAATTTTGCAGGAAGCCATGCTCACTGATGAGCTGTGGATTCATAGGGCGCCGTCAATGGCGCCGATCTTGAGAGCACTTCATATGCGTAGAGTTGTGATCACAGGGATGGGCTTGGTTACGCCTTTGGGGGTTGGATTGGAATCCGTCTGGACTCGCCTCCTCGCGGCAAAGTCAGGATTGAGTTGGCTGCCTACAGCTCTGTCCAATAACCTATCAGTCAAGGTAGCCGGACAAGTACCGGGTGTTGATGACGACCCGGCGGCTGGGTTCGACCCTGTACTTTTCGTTATGGAACGGGATTTGCGCAGAATGGACCGTTTCATCGTGTTCGCGTTAGCCGCGGCGGAAGAGGCTATTGGCCAAGCCGGGTGGCGTCCCACCTCAGAGCGCGACCGCGCTCGAACCGCCACTATCGTCGCCTCCGCAATCGGAGGGTTTCATGCGATTACGAGCGCTGTGGATACGGTTCGCCAGCGGGGCCCGGGGAAACTCTCTCCTTTCACCATTCCCTCGTTTCTGATCAACCTGGCGGCGGGCCAAGTCTCAATCAAGTACGGCTTTACCGGACCGTCAGGGGCCCCGGTCACAGCATGCGCGGCCAGCGTCCAGGCTATCGGTGACGCCGCCAGGCTCATCCGCGCCAACGAGGCCGACATTGCGCTTTGCGGCGGCGCGGAAGCCTGTATCAATGAGGTCAGCCTAGGCGGATTCGCGGCCGCGCGAGCTTTATCTACCGCTAACTATGATCAACCGTCGAAGTCCTCAAGGCCGTTTGACTCCGCACGGGATGGATTCGTCATGAGCGAAGGAGCTGGCATGCTCGTGATCGAGGATCTGGATCACGCGCGTGCACGGGGCGCCCGCCCAATCGCGGAGGTCGTCGGCTATGGGACGACCTCCGATGCCTATCACATAACATCCGGGCCTGAGGATGGTCGTGGGGCGAGACGAGCGATGGAGATCGCCCTAGAACAAGCCAACATACCGCCAGACGAAGTTCGCCATCTCAACGCTCATGCGACTTCAACTCAGGTTGGTGATAGGGGCGAGATCTCGGCCATTAAGGCAGTCTTTGGCGATCATTACCGCACCGCGATCAGCGCAACGAAATCGTCCACGGGCCATCTTCTCGGAGCAGCCGGCGCGACGGAAGCGATCTTCACGGCATTGGCCTTACGAGATCAGATCGCTCCGCCCACACTTAATCTGGAAAACCGGGACATCGCAGCCGAAGGGCTCGACATCATTGGTGGTTCCGCTCACCCCATTGCGTCCGAGTACGCCATATCTAATGGCTTCGGATTCGGTGGCGTGAATGCGTCCATTCTTCTGCGGAAGCTGAGCTAAGGAAAACAATGTCTCAATGGATAACCAGGGCGAAGGCCATCCTAGCCGCGGAAGCGGCGGCCATAACAGCCGTCAATCTAAATGTTTCTTTCGATAATTCCATTGACACCCTGTTCGAATGTCAGGGAAAGATCGTCACGACTGGAATGGGGAAAGCCGGGTTCGTGGCCAAGAAATTTGCCGCTACGCTTTGTTCCACCGGCACGCCGGCGACCTACCTTCATCCAGGCGAGGCTGCGCATGGCGATCTAGGCCTAATCTCTCCGAACGACTGCATCGTGGCCTTCTCGACTAGCGGCAAGACGCGGGAAGTTCTGGAGTTGATCGAGCTTGCCCGCCACCTGGATTGTGGTCCGATCATTGGCATCACATCCCATCCCGAGTCCGAAATGCGCCGCCTGAGCGATAACGTCATCGATATGGGACTCATTGAAGAGCCTTGCCTATTGGGCCTCACACCGACCGCAAGCATCGCAGTGATGTCCGCGATCGGGGATGCGATCGCACTCATTCTCATGGAGAGAAAAGGCTTCTCTCGCCACGACTATGGGCTTCGTCATCACGGGGGATACCTTGGGGCCAAAGCTCGCGAAGACAACGTGGCAGGAGTCTCCAAGAATGCACACACATAACACCGCCCACGCCGAATCCTCGAATCCTCCAGAGCGAGGCCGCAAACCACGCAAGAAGAAGACGCTTGTCATTGCATGCGGAGCCGTAGCCCGAGAGCTGCTGGAAGTGACACGCATGAATCAATTGACGGATATCGATGTCACCTGTCTCCCGGCGTCGTGGCATATGACCCCGCAAAAAATACCGGAAGGTATGAGGCAGAAGATCAAAGAGAACCGATCTTCCTATGACGAAATCCTATGTCTGTATGGAGACTGCGGAACGGGTGGGAAACTGGACGAAGTTCTTGAGGAGGAAGGGGTCGCACGTATTGAAGGCGACCACTGTTATGCGTTCTTCGCTGGTGTTGAGCAGTTCAAAGCATTGCACGAGGCAGAAGGTGGAACCTTCTATCTGACTGATTTCCTGGTGCGTCATTTTGATCAGTTCATTATCCGCAATCTGGGCCTGGATCTGTATCCAGAATTACTCCCCGACTACTTCGGGAACTTCACCCGGGCACTGTATCTCGCTCAGATTCCTGATCCCGTGCTGGAGAAAAAGGCGCGTTTGGCTGCCGAAAGGCTGGAATTGCGATTTGAAATGCGGACTACCGGCCTTCAGGGTATTGATAGCTTTCTAACTCACCGCATCCCCATCGCCAGCGCGAGCTAACACGACGAGATGAAATTGCCGCCGCAGAACGTACCTGTGGCCGTGCAATTGGCGTCTTTGGGTGCTTTGGAGTTGCCAACTTGGGTGCTTGATGGGACAGATCAAACAGATCGGCTGGAATCAGATCGTATTGAGCAATAACCTTCTTCAACAGAGGAATGATCTCCTCCGCGTCGTTGGCTTGGCTCATTGCCTCTTCTAGGCGTTTTTTCATTTGACTCAGCGTCTTTGGCACCGAACACCTCTCTTTGAGCAAGTAGGCCGCATGATAGAAGCCTCCGAACGTCCGAAGCGCTCGCCTATCACTGCTGTTCTTCGAAGAAAGTTTGGCTTGTGAAGTTGTCCGCCATTTCGATTCGCAGACGAAAGTCAATGCACTCCTTTCGTACTGTCTGAACATTGGCTCGACGCTCCGCGCGCTCGCGACTGGAGGTCTGCGCGGCGCTTTCGCGTCGTACCCGCACCAAAGGTGGAGCAACCCGCTCGATCCGTTGGAACTTCTCGGGATTGATTCTCGTGAGCACGTCGTCATAAACGAGGCCCTGCTGGATCCTTTGGATCAGGCTTCGCCCACGGGTCTTGGTCCGGTTGAAGGCGCGGCGCAGGCTGTCCAGTTCACTCTGGTCGATAAACACCGTGCGCCCATCCAGGCGCATTTCTGTTTTTTTCCCAATGGCAAGAATGTCTGCTTGCTGTACCAGCGACAGGACCCGCCAAACCATGTCGAGATCTTTGATAAGGCCAAGCCCGTCACCAGGCAGATCAAAAATGCTCGATGCCAGTCTCAATGCGACGTGAGCTGCTGCGTCCTGCGGGTCGCTTGGCAAATCGCTACGGGCGCCATCTTCGTAAATAACGGTCGTGAAGCGTCCATGCTTTGGCTTTAGGTAGCGCTTTGTGTGTGGATTCGCATGTATTGGATACATGATGATCCTGTTTGCCAGGATGGTAGCCAGCAAGGGCCATTCCGATTCGGGTCTTGCTTGCCATATCTGCATGTCCCGGTCGATGGGTTGGAACGTCTTCAAATACAGCTTCTGAGCGGGCTCGCCGTTCTCGGTCGCTTCTTGCAACTTGAACTGCGCCTCCATCACGTCATTGCCACTGGGAATCTGCTGCCCCTCGGCTATCGCTCCCACCTCGGTTTCCATAGCTGCGCCCCTCCATGAATCGCTACCCAATGGTAGGCCATGTACTTCATGGTGAAATCACTCGCACCATGACCGACTTTTTGCACCTTCCAGCCCTGCGCGGCGGCCTGTTTGCACTGCTGGCAGCAGCCCTGTTCGGCATCAGCACGCCTTTGGTACAAAAGTTGGGCGTTGGATTGGGCGCTTTCAGCACGGCGGCGCTCCTGTATGCAGGAGCGGCCCTGATCGGGTTACTGTCGCTGCGGACTGCTGCGCATGAAGCGCGGGTGCAACGGTCCGACATTCCGAGCCTTCTGGCGATGGCTGGCTTTGGCGCGGCGCTGGGGCCGGTGGCCCTGGCCTGGGGCCTGCAGCACACGAGCGGGGCCAGCGCATCGCTCATGCTCACGTTGGAGGCGTTGTTCACCGCGACGCTGGCATGGTGGCTGTACAGCGAAACCATGGACCGCCGCGTGTGGGCCGCCATGCTCTTGCTGCTCGCAGGAGGAATGGCGCTTGTTCTGGACCAGGGCCTACAGGGAGGAGTTCAGCTGATGGGGTTGCTTGCCGTGTTGCTGGCCACGGTCGCCTGGGGGGTGGACAACACTTTGTCCCGTGGACTGGCAGAGCGCGACCCCAGCCAGGTGGTGATGGCCAAGGCTACCTTGGGAGCCGTAGTGACGGCTGCATTGGCGGTTTCGACTGGGGAGCCTTGGCCTTCGTTATCCGCAGCACTAGGACTTCTCGCCGTGGGAGCCACTGGCTACGGCCTGAGTCTGCGCTTTTACCTTCTTGCCCAGCGGGCGTTTGGCGCGGCGCGCACAGGCTCGGTGTTTGCTTTCGCGCCCTTCATCGGTGCTGCCGTGGCCTTCGGTTTCGGGGACCGCCCTGCGGGATTGTTGATGCTGCTGGGCGGGGTATTGATGCTGGCAGGAGTGGTACTGCACTTGGCGGAAAGCCATGGTCACGAGCACACACACGAAGTGCTTGAGCATGAGCATGCCCACCGGCACGACGATGGGCACCATTCACATTTGCACGATGTGATGCCAAAGGGCAGCCACAGTCACAAGCACACCCATGAACCTATGACCCACGCCCATCCCCATGCTCCTGACGTGCACCATCAACACGTTCACTGAACCCCCGGTATTTTTTTGTCTGCTCCCCCGAGGTCACTTGACCGTCAGGTCGGCGACCAGGCGAGCCTTGTAAGCCCTTTCCCGAATTGCATCCTCGCCGTCAGTCGCCCATACAAACGTGCTCTTCCATGCCCAAACCGTTCCATCGATCCGAAGAAATCGTAGGTCACCAGCTTTACCATCCACGGTTGCGACTTGACGCTCTCCTTCGAAATCCAAGGTGAACGTATGCGTTCCTGGCTTCAACTTGAAGCGCACCATCGTGTTGGGGAGAGTCTCGGCGGCCATTGCGTTATCCGCGCTGATCTTCACAAAGCGCCCGCCATCTCCCCAGTTGCGCCGTACGACGTAGACGGTGAGCGCATTCGGATCGGGAGTAAAGCGCTTCGCCTGAGCGTCGGCATTCAGGCTGGGGGCGGGCACCCGAGTGCACGCGACTACTCTGCCCTTACTGGTCTTGTAGCAGTATGGCGCTTCGGCGGAGGTATCGGCCCCAGTAGAGGTAGCACAACCCGCCAGCAGGCTAGCTGCCAGCACAGAGGTCAGGATCACGCAGAGGCGGCGGGTGCCTGAATATGCAGGTATTTTTGTCATGGATCTGTTCTTTTGCTGTGGAGGTTGTTGCGTATTGCCTGAAGCTTCATCAGCGACTCCGGTACCGTCACCCACGGTCTGCCGCCTTGGATTGCATATGGCGGTGTCGCGATTTCGGTGTTTTTCGGTGTTTCAAACGCATTGCCTGTCGATCCCTCAGTCTCTTGGCCAAGCGTCGGCTGTACTTGACTCTCACCGCCATTGGCGGGTGGCGTTTGAGCCAGATACGCCGCAGCCTCCAAAACACAAACACGGAGATCAACAAGCCGATCCAAATCCAGAACAGCTTGGCAAAGAGCGCGACCTGTGCAGCCTGCATTGACATGGATCGCTCCTTTTTGGCCTCCAGCACAGGCATGTTGCCGATGGGCGGTCCGACCTCGCCGATATGTAGTCAGCTGCTTTGACGTGAACGGACTGCGGAAAGTGGGATCACTTCTGGAGGCGTTGCGAAGGCGATCCCCCCCAGCCGGCCTTCGTGTACTACTTCAGCGTGAAGCGAACGGAGGCAACCGACTTGCCGGCCTTCGAGACGGCGACGACGGCTTTGGTACCTGCGGGAACCTTGAAGCTGCCCGACGCTTCCAGCTTGCCGTCGCCGACCTGGAGCTGAACTTCCTGCTTCTCGCTGCCAGCCAGCAGAGTGACCTTGGCTGTCATCCCCGTCACAGCAACGGGCTTCCCGTGGTCGCGCATATAGAGCTGCAGTTTGTCGGCGCTAGCAACGAATTCGTACTCGACCTCCTTGGCTTCTGCAACAGCACCACCGTGCATCGGCTTTAGGTCGTGACCGTGATTGTCCGCAGCGAAGGCTGCGCCCGAGATCGACACTGACAGGGCGAGAATGAGTTGGGAGAGTTTCATGACAGTTCCTTTGGGGTTGGAGAAAAGGGACGGTCCCACGATCAGCGAGCGGGACCGTTTCAACTACGCGGACGCGGACACGTCTGGGGGATGCGAGGGCTCAGCGGACACGTCCTCGTCTTCCTCATCGGGCCGGTGGGCCAGACGGTAAAGAATCGGCAGCACGAGAAGCGTGAGCAGCGTGGACGAGAGAATTCCGCCGATCACCACGGTGGCCAGGGGACGCTGGACTTCAGCGCCGGTGCCTGTCGCAATGGCCATTGGAATGAAGCCCAGCGAGGCCACCAGGGCAGTCATCAGAACCGGCCGTAGCCGGGTGAGCGCGCCGTCACGGATTGCTTCGTCAAGACCAACGCCGCCTTCCCTCAAGCTGCGGATGTACGAAATCATCACCAGACCATTGAGCACGGCCACCCCAGAAAGCGCGATGAAGCCGACAGCCGCAGAGATAGACATCGGAATGTCGCGAAGCCAAAGCGCCAGGATGCCCCCCGTCAAAGCGAATGGGATGCCAGTGAAGACCAGCAGACCATCCTTGACGTTGCCGAACATAGCGAATAGCAGCACGAAAACCAGCAGCAGGGACACCGGCACGACGACCTGCAGGCGCTGCGTGGCCGACTGCAAGTTCTCGAAGGTTCCGCCCCAGCTCGTCCAATAGCCGGTAGGAATCTTGATCTGGGCCAGGCCTTTCTCAGCCTCTGCGACGAAAGAGCCCACATCGCGCCCGCGCACGTTGGTGCTCACGACGATGCGGCGCTTGCCGTTCTCTCGGCTCACCTGGTTGGGGCCAGGAGCAAGCTCGAATGTTGCTACCTCGCCCAGCGGGATGAAGTTCGTTTTGGCCTCTGTCCCATTGGCAGAACGCGGCAGCGGGATAGGAAGGCGCTTCATCCCTTCGAGATCGTTGCGCAGGGATTCAGGCAGACGAACCAGGATGTCGAATCTGCGGTCGCCCTCGAACATAGTGCCGGCCTCGCGTCCACCGATAGCGGTGGCCACGGTGTCTTGAATGTCGGCAACGTTCAGACCATAGCGAGCAGCCTTCTGGCGGTCGATATTCACGGTGAGCATCGGAAGCCCCGTCGTCTGCTCAACCTTCACCTCAGAGGAGCCCTGAATCTTCTGCAGCATTGCGGAGACTTCTTCTGCGGACTTGTTCAGGACATCCATGTCGTCACCGAAGATCTTCACGGCTACGTCACTGCGCACCCCGGAGATCAGCTCGTTAAAGCGCAGCTGAATGGGCTGGGAGAACTCATAGTTGTTGCCCGGGATTTTCCCGATGACTTCCTGAATCGCCGCGAGTAGTTCGTCGCGGGTTTTTCGAGGTTCGGGCCATTCGGCCATTGGCTTGAGCATGATGTACCCGTCCGAAATGTTCGGCGGCATGGGGTCCGAGGCAATCTCCGCAGTACCGGTTCTGGCGAAGATGCGCTCGATCTCGGGGAACTTCTCTTTCAAGGTCCTTTCAATCTGCTGCTGCATTTGGACTGACTGGGAAAGGCTGGTACCCGGGATGCGCAGCGCCTGGATCGCAAAGTCGCCTTCATTGAGATTGGGCACAAATTCGCTGCCCATGCGCGTGGCGATCAACCCGCACAAGACCACAGCAACTGCAGCTGCGGTCAGTACGACCGCCTTGGCGGCCATGACACGGTCGAGCAGTGGACCATACAAGCGCTTGGCATGGCCCAGCAGGAAGTTTTCCTTCTCGCTGACCCGATTGCCGATGAACAGGGCCACCGCTGCGGGGACGAATGTCACCGACAGAATCATGGCGCCCAGCAGTGCCGCGACCACCGTGAATGCCATGGGGTGGAACATCTTCCCTTCAACGCCTGTCAGCGCGAAGATGGGCAGGTACACCACCATGATGATGAGCTGTCCGAACAGCAATGGACGCCTTGACTCCTGGGATGCCAAAAATACCTCATGGAAGCGCTCAGCCCGCGTCAGTGGCCGACCGTGGTGCGCTTGTGCATGGGCAAGTCTCCGTACGCAGTTCTCAACGATCACCACCGCTCCGTCGATGATGATGCCGAAGTCCAACGCTCCCAGGCTCATCAGGTTGGCGCTCACCTTGTACTGAACCATACCCGTGAAGGTAAAAAGCATCGACAAGGGGATGACCATTGCCGTGATGATGGCGGCACGGATGTTGCCCAGAAAGAGGAACAGGATCACGATCACCAGAACCGCGCCTTCCAGCAGGTTCTTCTTCACCGTACTGATGGCTTTGTCAACAAGCACGGTACGGTCGTAGACTGTCACCGCGTGTACCCCCTCTGGGAGGCTCTTGTTGACTTCCAACATCTTCTTGTCCACCGCCTGCGAGACAGTCCGGCTGTTCTCGCCGATCAGCATGAACACCGTGCCGAGGACCACTTCGCGCCCGTTGTCTGTTGCAGCACCTGTGCGCAGTTCCCGGCCAATGCCAACTTCTGCCACGTCGCGAACGCGCACAGGAACACCGTTGGCGCTGCTGAGGATCACGTTACCGATGTCTTCCAGCGACTTCACCTGACCAGGTGCACGAATCAGATACTGCTCGCCACGCTTTTCGATATAGCCCGCGCCCACATTGCCGTTGTTGCGGTCCAGCGCAGTGACCACATCCTGCAGTGTCACGCCCAGAGAAGCCAGGCGTTCAGGGATGGGCGCGATCTGGTATTCCTTGGCAAAGCCGCCAATGGAATTGATCTCGGTCACGCCAGGAACATTTCGCAGCTGTGGCTTGATGATCCAGTCCTGAATCTCGCGCAGGTCTGTCGCGGTATAGGGCGAGCCGTCGGGCTTCTTCGCCCCGTCCTTGGTTTCGACAGTCCAGAGATAGATTTCGCCCAGCCCGGTCGAGATGGGCCCCAGCGCTGGCGTGATGCCGGCAGGCAGCTTGTCGCGCGCCTCCTGGATACGCTCGTTGACGAGCTGCCGAGCAAAATAGATGTCGGTTCCGTCTTTAAAAATGACGGTCACCTGCGACAGACCGTACCGCGAAAGCGACCTGGTCTGCTCCAGGTTTGGCAGGCCAGCCATGACCGTCTCGATGGGGTATGTAACCCGCTGCTCAGTCTCCAAAGGCGAGTAGCCTGCGGCCTGGGTGTTGATCTGAACCTGGACGTTCGTGATGTCAGGGACCGCATCGATAGGCAGCTTTTGGTAGCTGAAGACGCCAAGCGCCGCCATGCCCAGGGCCGCTAGAAGCACCAACCATCGCTGTTCGATCGAGAATCGAATGAGTTTTTCAAACATGTATGCGCTCCGCGATCAGTGCGTGTGTTCGGCAGATCCCTTGCCGAGTTCAGACTTCACGACGAAGCTGCCGGTCGAGGCGTAGGGCATACCGGCTTTGAGACCCGAGAGGACTTCGACCCGCTTGCCATCGCTTCGGCCCAGCTTCACGGGTTGAGCGATAAAGCCTCCATCAACCTTGAGGAAGACCACCGGCTTTTCCCCGACGTTTTGGACGGCGTCGGCCGAGATGGTTACAGGCGCTGCCGTTTCTTCGGACACCACCTCAACATTGACGAACAGGCCGGGGCGCCAAGCGCCCTTGGGGTTGTCAAGAACCACGCGGGCTTTTGCCGTGCGGGTTTGCTCGCCAATGAGCGCTCCTACAAAAGCGACAGTGCCTGTGGCCGAGGCGTCAAAGGCTGTGGCCTTGATCGTGACCTTTTCGCCCACGCGCACCGATGGCAGATCCTTCGCCGGAACGTTGATCTCAGCCCAAACCTGAGAAAGGTCCGAGATGGTGAAAACCGCAGTATCTTCCTTCACGGCTTCGCCGAGACTGAGGTGCTTCTCGATGACAATGCCATCAAAGGGCGCTCGCAACTCGATACGGTTCAGTCCTGCTACCGACGAGGCGGACAGGCCCATCGCGCTCAGTTTCTGATTGGCGTTGGCTACTGCGACCTCTGCTTCGCTCAAGGCCTGCTTGGCCTGCAGGTAGTCCTGCTCGGCAGACACCTTCTGCTCCCACAGCTTTTTTTCTCGCTCGTAGGTGGTCTTTGCCAGCGTTAAGCGCTTTTGGGCCGTCTGCAGCTCGCTGCGTTGCTCGGAAGCAGTCGGGCTCGCGATCACCGCCAAAACTTGTCCTTTCTTGACCACTTGGCCCAAGCTGGCATTGACGCTTTCCACGACTCCCGCAAGCCGGGGAACAACGTGAGACGTGCGATCTTCGTTCAAGCGTATCTCCCCGGGAAGGAGCAACGCCGTCTTGATGTTGGCTTTGACCGCATTGTCCAGGCTGATGGATGCAGCCTTAATCTGGGCATCGGTCAGTTCGATCTTTCCTTCTTCCTTGCTCATCACGAACATGAAAGGCTCTGTGGCAGTCTGCGCAATGATCTCGATGTCGAACGAATGGGGTTCAGCAACGATCTCTCGGCTGACAAGACTGTCTTTTTCAGCGGCAAACGTCAGTTTCTGCTTTTCATCTGTCGGGCGGGTCACAGTTGCCGTGACCGTTGCAGCATTCAGGGGCAGCGGTTTATCTTTGTCGGACAGCCAGATTCGCAGTCGAGGCTCGCCACCGTCTTCAGACAACAATGCTTCCAAGCTGAAGTCGCCTTCCTTGAACACGGTACCGCCATGTGGTCCCTTGGCTTCGCTCTTTTCATGGTGTTCACCATCGGCATGCCCCTTGTCATCGTCGTGGCCCTTTTCGCTACCCTTGCCATGGTGCTCGCCGTCGCCGTGTCCCTTGGCCTCGGTATGGCCGCCGTGCCCGTGGCCATCGTCCTCGGTGGCTGCGGCTCTGGGCTTGCCGCCACCTTGCAAGATGAAGGTTCCCGCGCCGACCCCTATTGCGAGGACTACTGCAATGGCGATCAGGTGTTTTTTACTGATGGTGGATTTGCTGGAGTTCGTGTTCATGGTCATGCTCAGTGTTGCGTTGCGATCAGGCCGGGAACCATGCTGGCCCCGAGCAGGCGGTCGATATCAGCCGCTGCACGGTGTGCTTCGCCAAGGGCTTTAAGGTACTGGGATTTGGCTGTGAAGTAAGTGCGTTGGGCATCGAGCACTTCCAGGAAATTGAACTTACCGTTCTCGAAACCAATGGTGGCGGCGTCATAGGCCGACTTCGCACCGGGCAGAACGTCCTGCTGCAGTGACTGAACCTCTGCGGTGATCGTGGAAAGGCGCTCTTGTCCCTGCGCCACTTCGCTGTGCAGGCGCACGGAGGCTGCTTGCAGCTCATCGCGGGCCTTGTCCTCAAGTTTCAGCGCCTCCAGGAGGTTGCCTTGGTTGCGGTCGAAGATGGGAAGAGGCACAGAGACCCCGAAAAGAAGGACGTTGCGCTGCGTTTCGTTGCTGCGCTGCATGCCGACGCTGACGGTGACATCGGGCACGCGCTTGCTTAGCTCCAGGGCGGTCAATGCCTCGCGCCGATCCACCTCGATTCGCGCAAGTACCACGCCTGGCGCAGAAGAAATCAAGGGCTGGAGATCGGCGAGGCTCGGGACCGAGGGCAGGTTCTCGGCCTTGCCCTCCAGCACGGTGTAAGGCGCATCGATCCGTCCCAACAGCGCGAACAGGCGGGACAGAGCATTGCGTTGTTCGCTCGCGGCCTGGGCGAGTTCGACGCGAACGCCGGCTTCTGCAACCCGGGCCTTGGACTCTTCCACAGGGGATACTTTGCCAGCGGCTACACGCTTTGAGACGGTATCCGTTGAGGATTTGGCCAGCGCTGCGCTGTCTCTGGCCAGTACCAATCGTTCCTGCGCAGTCAGAACATCAAAGTAAGCGGCAGCGACATTGGCCCGCACGGTGGCTTGCAGCTCGGCGAGTTGGGCTTGTGCTTGCTCGCGCGTTTTTTCGGCCGCCTTAGTGCGTGCCGCACGCTTTCCACCCAGTTCTACGGGAAGATTGAGTTGCCAGCTTTGCGTACGTGTTTTGGAGCGTGTGTCTTCCAGCGAGTACGCGAGCTCTGGATTGGGGCGCGAGCGTCCTTGAAGAACCTGTCCTTCGGTTGCCTCCCATTGGCGCTTTGCCGCAGCCACCTCCGGATTTCCCTCCAGGGCCAGTTCGATGGCCTTGGCCAGCGACAAAGGCTCAGCTGCGGCCGCTGCAGCAGACTGAGGTGCTCGTTCGCCAACGGCTGGCCCTGGTGGCAGGCCCTGGGAAAAGGCACCGCCCGAGGCGCTCAGCCATATAGCTGCGGCGCCTGCCGCGAGCTTGATCTTTCTACCGCCGCGCCATGCGTGCGGCATCTCTTGAAGGTAAGTACCCTTGAACATCCGATTCTCCAGTGATTTCAAAACACGAGGGAATCGGCGGGCTGGCAACCGTGCAGCTGCCTGGCAACTCGTCAGTCACTTCAGCTGCAACACACGCAACTGCTTCCGCCGCGATGGCGGACAAGACTGAAAAAGAAAAGTGAGATGCCCCCGCCGATCAGGCGAGGACGGACCACTGAGGGCGGTCAGGGGGCGTGGGCGTTACAGCCAGCAGGCGCTGGCCTGGGGAACACTCCACACGGCTGTCATGGGAAAAGGCTGGCTTTGCATCTGACCAGCTCAAGGCCCCGATACCCGCGCCATGGCAAACTGAACAGTCAACATCAAATGCATCGGCTCCCTGGCTGGACTTTTCGGCCTGACCATTCCCGCCTTTGGCTTCATGCTGGTGTTCGTGATGCCCCAAATGCTGCGACTGCGAGGTTGAGCTCTCATGCATGCAATAAGCAGCCACCGCAGACCAGCTGAACTGGAACGGAAGCAATGCAAGCATAAGAACGGCGATCAAGCGGCGCATTTTTGAAGTCTAGCATGCGTCATGAAGGGCGCGCTCGGGCGTGGATGGCCGCTGAGGAGCGCTAAGTTTAGAAATCAGCGACCGCCGCCGTAAAGGTCCTGAAGAGCCTTCTTTTCAGCTGCCGACATGTTGAGAAATTCCTGTTGAACTTGCTCACGGGTCTTCGTTGCGCCCGTTGCTTTGACGGGCAACGCACCCCCGCGTGAAAGGGTCGCCAGCGTGCCATCCCGGCGCGCTACTTCGACAGCCTGAAGCACATCGCCACGGGACATTGTGCTCTGCATGTGGTCGGGATGGGTGGTCATGCCCACTTCGCCGTCGGCGGGATGGTACAGCGACGAGGCAGATGCCAATCCTGGAGCCGCGATAGCGAAGGCAATCAAAGTGAGCGTGAGGGGTTTGCGAACGGTCATGGTGTTGTCCCTTGATTTGAATCAGCCCTCGGCGATTTGCCGGGACTATGCCTTTCGACACGAGGAGACTGTAAAAATCCGCGCGCGACACTGCGCCCACCGCCAGATTACAAATTCGTAAACTACAAACGCGCCACATTCTTCGAGAATGGCGGCATGAAAATTCTGCTCATCGAAGACGAAGTCAAGCTGGCCGAGTATCTGCGCAAGGGCCTGGGAGAGATCGGCTACGTGGTAGACGTTGCACACAACGGGGTGGATGGCCTTCACATGGCTCTGGAAGGCGTGCACGATCTGCTGGTCTTGGACGCGATGCTCCCAGGGATCGACGGCTTCAGCCTTCTAACGGCCTTTCGCAAGACCAAGCAGACCCCGGTCTTGATGTTGACAGCAAGGGTCAGCGTCGAGGATCGGGTATTGGGACTCAAGACGGGTGCCGACGACTATCTGGTCAAGCCCTTTGCGTTTTCCGAACTGAGCGCCCGCATCCAGGTGCTGCTGCGGCGGACCCATGGCGCGCGGGATGCCGCAGAGCCCACGCAACTGCGGTTGGGCGACCTGGAATTAGACCTGGTACGGCGCAAAGCGTCCCGGTGTGGCCAGCGCTTGGAGTTGACTGCGAAGGAGTTTCTGCTGCTGACTCTGTTTCTGAGAAGAAAAGGCGAAGTGCTTTCTCGCACTGAGATCGCTGAGCAGGTGTGGGACATGAATTTCGACAGCGATACCAGCGTAGTGGAAGTCGCGATCCGGCGCCTCCGTACCAAGATCGATGTTCCGTTTGGCACTGCGCTGCTCCACACCATTCGCGGCATGGGATACGTGATGGAGGACCGCAACGGATGAAGGAGCTGGCCCAACATCGCTCATTGCGCCAGCGGTTGTCGTGGTGGCTGGCGCTGCAGAGCTTTGCCGGACTCGGGGTGATCTGTCTGATGGTGTATCTGGTGACCGAGTTCAATTTTCGTGATCGGCAAGAGGAAACGCTGGCGCAAAAGGAAAACGTCATTCGGCACTTGCTAGTGGATGGCAAGGAGCATGGGGATTCGGAAGACCTTGCGCACAAACTCGATGACTTCCTTGTTGGGCACGGAGATCTGTCGCTCGAAGTCGCGCGGGCGGACGGGATTGTTCTCTACGCCCACACCCGCAACCAGAATGCGAAGACGGTATGGCGCCAACGGCAGTTCGAAGTAGCACAGACTACGGACCAGACTCCCTCAAAGAACTTGCGCGTTCAGCTGTCGCTGGATATCCAAACCGACAACCAGTTGTTGCACCGACTTGCTCTTACCTTGCTGGTCGCAGCCATCGGTGGGGCCGTCGTTGTATCGCTAGGCGGATTCTCCCTGGTCAACTTGGGCCTGGCGCCCGTCCGAAGACTGGCCAGTCAGACGCGCGCAGTGTCGGCTGACAATCTGCAGCAACGTCTCGACAGCGGCGAGCAGCCCCTTGAGCTCGTGCCTCTGATCGATCAGTTCAACGCGCTTCTGGCGCGCATTGAGAAGGCGTATTTACAAATGGAGGGCTTCAATGCTGACGTGGCGCATGAGTTGTGCACGCCTTTGGCCACGCTCATTGCCAACAATGAACTGGCTTTGCTGCGCCCTGAGCAGGCGGATATTCGCGAGGTGCTGGCGTCCAACTTGGAGGAGTTGCACCGCCTGACCGGCATCGTCAATGACATGCTGTTCCTGTCCCAGGCGGATCGGGGTGTGGGAGCGCGCCGCGCCCCCGTGGCGAGCCTTGCATCAATGGCTGCTGACGTACTGGACTACCACGAGGCCGCACTGTCCGAGGCAGGTCTCACAGCTAAAGTGGTTGGTGATGCGCATGGCGCCTTCGACGTGCCGTTGCTGCGCCGAGCCCTGTCGAACTTGCTCGGCAACGCAACTCGATACGCGAGCTCTGGCTCAGTCGTCCAGATCAACCTCAGAACCACCGATGAGGGTTGTGTGCTGATCAGTGTTACCAACTACGGCAGCACGATCGATCCCGAGATACTTCCGCAGCTGTTTGATCGATTTTTCCGCGCAGATCCTGCTCGCAGCCATGGGCAGAGCAACCATGGCCTCGGTTTGGCCATAGTAGGCGGTATTGCACGCATGCATCAGGGCAGGCCATTCGCATCGTCAGAAAATGGGGTAACGAATGTGGGAATCGAAATTCGCCCGAATTGATGGCGATTTCGACAGACTGGGATCGCTTGTGACGCTGCCACGTAGCGCGGCCCGTTCAAGAATCCGATTTACGTAGGACGAAGCAGCGATATTTCTATTGCTGCTTGACTTTAAAGCCACTTCAAGGTTTCCAATTGGTCTATGAAATCAGAAACCAGCACTCCTCCCACCACTGTTGACCCCTGCTGCTCCTCAGGCTGTTCGAATGTCCCAACTTCAGTTCCTTCACCAGGCAACCCGAACCAAGCCAAGCTGTTCAGGATCGCCACCATGGACTGCAGTGCCGAAGAGGCTGAGATACGGCGGGCTTTGGAGCCTGTGCAGGGTATCCGTTCACTGGGCTTCCAGCTCAGCGCGCGCACTCTGAAGATCGATGCGGAGGATCACGCCTTGCCCCTGGCGCTCGATGCAATCCGCAAGGCAGGCTTCGATCCACGGCCGGTCGCTACCGCAGCACCATCCCAAGGCAGCCAAGGACGGTTGTTTCGCATAGCGACCATGGATTGCAGTGCGGAGGAGGCTGAGATTCGCCGTGCTCTGGAACCTCTGGGTGGAATTCGTTCTCTGGGTTTTCAGCTGGGCGCGCGGACGCTGAAGATCGAGGCCGATGAAGGCACCTACCGATTGGCACTCGACGCCATCCGCAATGCGGGTTTCGATCCGCAACCAGTGGCAGACGCGGGCGAAGCCAAGGGGGGACACGTGGTTGGATCCACCGAAGGCGACGACCATGGACATGGTTTTGCAGGCGGCATCTCACGTTTGGTTGCCGCACTCGTGTTCGCCACGGGGGCTGAGGTTCTCGCGTTCTTCGCCCCTGACCAGATGACCTGGAAAGTGGCCGGCATGGCGATTGCCGCGCTGGCCATCTGGCTGGCCGGTATCGACACCTACAAAAAAGGCATTGCGGCACTGCTGCGCGGCAAGTTGAACATCAATGCTCTGATGTCGGTGGCCGTCACTGGCGCGTTTCTCATTGGGCAATGGCCTGAGGCCGCGATGGTGATGGCCCTGTACGCGATTGCCGAACTCATCGAAGCCAAGGCGGTGGACCGGGCCCGTAACGCTATCAAGGGCTTGCTGGAACTGGCACCCGAAGAGGCTTTGGTGCTGGACACCAACGGCGCATGGGTCGTTACACCAGTGGCTTCGGTGGCCATTGGAGCGACCGTGCGCATCAAGCCGGGCGAACGCGTGCCGCTGGACGGCAAGGTGACCAAGGGCAATGGCGCCATCAACCAGGCCCCCGTGACTGGCGAGAGCATCCCCGTGGACAAGGCACCTGGCGACCAAGTGTTCGCCGGTACGATCAACGAGACCGGTGAACTGGAGTTCGAGGTTACGGCCTTGTCGAGCAATACCACCTTGGCCAGAATCATCCAAGCCGTCGAACAAGCGCAAGGAACGCGCGCTCCGACGCAGCGCTTTGTGGACCGGTTCGCAGCCATCTACACCCCGGCAGTCTTTGCCATTGCCGTGGCGGTGGCGGTGCTCACTCCTTTCCTGATGGACCTTACCTGGCTGGAGGCACTCTATAAGGCCCTGGTTCTGCTGGTTATCGCCTGCCCGTGCGCTCTGGTCATTTCCACGCCAGTCACGGTGGTCAGCGGATTGGCCGCGGGAGCGCGCCGTGGGATCTTGATCAAGGGCGGAACCTATTTGGAAGATGCCCGGCTTCTGAAGGCGGTGGCGCTGGACAAGACCGGCACCATCACCGAAGGCAAACCCAAGCTGGTGAAGTGGCAGGTGTGGGGTGCCGGTAACGAGGTAGCAGTCCAGCAAATGGCTGCCAGCCTGGCGGCTCGCTCCGATCACCCGGTTTCAAAGGCGATCGTCCAGGGCTTGGACGTAAAGGGCCCAGAAGCGGAAAGCTTCAAGGCCTTGCCTGGGCGCGGTGTCGAAGGCATGGTCAATGGTGTGCGCTTGATGCTGGGCAATCACCGTCTGATCCATGAGCAAGGACTGTGTGGTCCGGAGCTGGAGGCGGAGCTGGTCATCCACGAAAAGCAAGGCCGCACGGTAACCCTCCTGGCTGACGATTCGGGCGTCCTGGCGCTGTTCGCGGTAGCGGACACCATCCGTGAGACATCGAAACAGGCCATCGTCGATCTCAAGGCACTGGGTGTGACCTCGGTGATGCTGACCGGCGACAACACGGCCACCGCAAAAGCCATCGCTGCCCAGGCCGGCATTGATGATGCCCGTGGCGATCTGCTGCCCGAAGCCAAACTCGACGCCATCAAGGAAATGCAAAAGCGCTATGGCGCTACCGGAATGACCGGCGATGGCATCAATGATGCGCCGGCGCTGGCGCAGGCCGACATCGGTTTTGCCATGGGTGCAGCGGGAACCGACACGGCCATGGAAGCGGCCGATGTGGTCATCATGAACGATGACCTGCAGCGCGTCGCCGAGACAGTGCGTCTATCCAAGCGCACCCACGCCATTCTCTGGCAGAACATCACCCTGGCCCTGGGCATCAAGAGCGTCTTCCTGGTGATGGCGGTCGTTGGCACCGCGACCATGTGGATGGCGGTCTTCGCTGACATGGGAGCGAGCTTGCTGGTAGTGGCCAACGGCCTGCGCCTGCTCCGAGGGGCACGAGGGGCGCCAGACCAGAAGGCGGGGAGCGAAAACTAGCTGAGCATGCACACTCCCACTAGAGCTAGTGTCGGCGCCATGAGGCGCGTTAGGGTTGCAGCCTGCTGGAGCAGGCTTTAAAAGAATCAGGTTGGCGCGGGGCGCAACGCCTGAAGCAGGTTCTTGACCGTGGACGCACAAACCGTTGAGAACACGGAAACAGCGGCCTTGAATGGCTATAACGCAGGCAAAAGGTTTCTGGCATCCAGCGCCACATTGCAGTGGACACCCATGGACTGCCGGCGACCGGAACATTGCGCTGAACACTCTCGCTCGGCTGGCGCATGTCATGCCCAGGCGCGCGCGCGGAAGTCCCCAGTCGTAGACACCCCAGAAGATCGCCATGTGGAGTTGTGGAAATCAGGCAGCTATTTTCAATATTTCAACAATCATTGTATTATTGAGCAATGAATGAATCAGATGTAGTGCGCTCGCTCGCAGCCCTTGCGCAAGAGGTGCGCCTCCGTGTCTTCCGCGCACTCGTCGTTGCAGGCAAGGATGGTCTCACCCCTGGCGCAATCTCCGAGCAGTTGGGGGTCGCCTCCAACACCCTGTCGTTTCACCTCAAAGAGTTGACCCATGCTGGCCTGGTGAGCCAAGAGCGCCACGGGCGCAACTTGGTGTACCGCGCCTCGTACCAGACCATGAACGATCTGCTGGCATATCTGACAGAAAACTGTTGCCAGGGTGCGCCATGCCTCACTGAAGAGGCAGTCTCCTGCAACTGCTGAGTGGTTCGCCATAGGCGATCCATGCCCCAAGCGCCTGTGCGCTCAGCCCAGATTCACCCATCTCACCACCATTGACCCTGGAGTTCACCATGAGCGCAACCCCACAACCCTTGAACGTTCTCTTTCTCTGCACGCACAACTCGGCGCGCAGCATCCTGGCCGAAGCACTGCTCAATGACATGGGTGGCGGTCGGTTCAAGGCCTACTCCGCAGGGAGCAGCCCACGCGACAACCAGCAACCCAACCCCCTGGGTCTGCAGGTGCTGCAAAAAGCAGGCATTTCCACCGAAGGCCTGCGCAGCAAGAACTGGGATGAGTTTGCCACGCCCGACGCGCCCCAGATGGACCTGATCATCACGGTGTGCGACAACGCGGCGGGCGAGGTCTGCCCCATCTGGCCAGGCCACCCCGCCACAGCGCACTGGGGCTATGCAGACCCCAGCGAGGGCGACGGCACGGACGAGCAGAAGCTTGAAGCCTTCCGCCAGACGCTGCACGCCATGAAGCGTCGGCTCGAACTGCTGGTGAGCCTTCCCGAAGACAAGCTGGCCAAGGCGGTGCTTCAGACCACCGCTCGCCAACTGGTCACAAACTGAGAAACGCGATGCAGAAATCCAGCATGAGCGTGTTCGAGCGCTACCTCACCGTTTGGGTGGTGCTGTGCATCGTGGTGGGGATCGGGTTGGGCCAGGTGTTTCCTGGCGCAGCACGCGCGATTGGTGCGTGGGAAGTCGCCCGCGTGAACATTCCGGTGGGCCTGCTCATCTGGGTGATGATCATTCCGATGCTGCTCAAGGTGGATTTTGCCGCCCTGGGCGAAGTGGGCAACCACATGCGCGGCATCGGGGTCACCTTGTTCGTGAACTGGCTGGTCAAGCCGTTCTCCATGGCTTTTTTGGGCTGGCTGTTCATACGTCAGTGGTTTGCCCCGTACCTGCCAGCTGACCAGATCGACAGCTACATCGCTGGCCTGATCCTGCTAGCCGCCGCTCCGTGCACCGCCATGGTGTTCGTGTGGAGCCGTCTCACGGGGGGCGACCCGCTGTTCACGCTGTCCCAGGTCGCGCTGAACGACAGCATCATGATCGTCGCGTTCGCGCCGCTCGTGGCTTTCCTGCTGGGCCTGTCGGCAATCACGGTGCCGTGGGACACGTTGCTCACCTCTGTCGTCCTGTACATCCTGATTCCCGTTGTGCTGGCCCAATGGTTGCGCCGGGCACTGCTGGCCCGAGGTCAAGCCGTGTTCGACGCTGCGCTGCATCGCATTGGTCCCTGGTCCATTGCTGCGCTACTGCTCACTCTGGTGCTGCTGTTCGCGTTCCAGGGCGAGGCCATCCTGCAGCAACCCTTGGTCATCGCATTGCTGGCCGTACCCATCCTGATCCAGGTGTTCTTCAACTCGGCACTGGCGTATTGGCTCAATCGCGCAGCGGGAGAAAAGCATGCGATTGCCTGCCCGTCAGCATTGATCGGTGCTTCCAACTTCTTCGAGCTGGCGGTGGCGACAGCCATCAGCCTGTTCGGTTTTCATTCGGGTGCAGCCCTGGCCACGGTGGTGGGCGTGCTCATCGAGGTGCCGGTCATGCTGCTGGTGGTCAAAGTCGTGAACTCTTCAAAGGACTGGTATGAATCCGGATCTTCCCAACGTTGATGCCACGCTCTTCGAGCAGGCCGATCTTCAGCGACTGGTGCCCGCACAGCGTTCTACCCATGCACCCCGCATCCTGCTGCTCTACGGCTCTGTGAGAGAGCGCTCCTATAGCCGATTGCTGACCGAAGAGGCCGCGCGACTGCTGCGCGCCCTCGGTGCTGAAACCCGCATCTACGACCCGCGCGGTCTACCGCTGCCGGACTCAGAACCCGACAGCCATCCGAAGGTGGTGGAGTTGCGAGAGCTGGCCCAATGGGCTGAGGGCATGGTCTGGACCTCACCGGAGCGCCATGGCGCGATGACCGGCATCCTGAAGATGCAGATTGACTGGATACCTCTGTCCGTGGGGGCCGTGCGTCCCACCCAGGGCAAGACGCTGGCGGTGATGGAAGTCTCGGGTGGCTCGCAGTCGTTCAATGCCGTCAATCAGATGCGGGTACTGGGTCGGTGGATGCGCATGATCACCATCCCCAACCAGTCGTCGGTCGCAAAAGCCTTTCTGGAGTTCGACGAAAGTGGCCGCATGAAGCCATCAAGCTACTACGAGCGTGTGATTGATGTGATGGAAGAGCTGGTGAAGTTCACGCTGCTGACCCGCGATAGTGCAGACTATCTGGTGGATCGGTATAGCGAGCGACGCGAGAGTGCCGAGGCGCTGTCAAAGCGGGTGAATCAGCGCAGCATTTGATTGGCAGTGTTCAATTCAATGCATCGGTGTCTCTGAAACGCAAGAGGCGCAAGGCGTTGAGCACCACCAAAACCGTAGCTCCCTCGTGAATCAGCACCGCTAAGCCCATACTCGCCAGCCCAAGCAGCGTGGCAGGGATGAGTAGCGCCACGACTCCAAATGCAGCCCAGAGATTTTGCTGGATGATGGCGTGTGAGGCGCGACTCAGGGAGATGGCAAACGGTAGCCTCGATAGATCATCTCCCATCAGGGCCACATCTGCCGTTTCCAGGGCTACATCGGTGCCTGCGCCGCCCATGGCGATGCCGACTGTGGCGCGGGCCATCGCAGGTGCGTCGTTCACGCCATCCCCGACCATGGCCACTTGGCGGTGGTCACGCATCAACTCATCGATGACCTTGAGTTTGTCCTCGGGGAGCAGCCCTGCGCGCACATCGGTGATACCGACAGATGCTGCAACAGCCTTGGCGACCGGCTCGTTGTCGCCTGTCAACATGACAGTCTCGCGGATGCCCAAGGACGCCAACTTTACAAACACTTCGTGCATTCCGGCACGCGTGGTGTCCGCCAAGGCGAGCACACCCACAAAAGTGCCCTCACGTCGCACCAGCATGGTGGTCTTGCCAATTTCCTCCAGGTCGAGCACTTGCTGGCGAACGGAATCGGGCACCCCTTCGGCTTCAAACAATCGCAGGTTGCCGATGCTCACACGCACACCCGATACCACCGCGTGCATGCCTTTTCCGGTCACGGATTGCACATCGGTGGCTTCGGGCCATGCGACTTGACGAGAGCGTGCAGCCTGAACCACAGCCTGAGCCAATGGATGCCCGCTTCGGCTCTCGACGCTCGCGGCCAAGGTCAGCAAATCAGCTTCGCTACCGTGGAGCGCGATCACATCGGTGACGCTGGGTTTGCCCGTCGTGATCGTTCCCGTCTTGTCAAACGCCATGACCGACAAGGTGCGCAGGTTTTCAAGGTGCATGCCGCCCTTGATGAGTACACCGCCCCGTGCGGCACGGGCCACGCCAGCCAGCACGGCCGAAGGCGTGGCGATGGCCAGGGCACACGGCGAGGCGGCCACCAGCACGGCCATGGCCCGGTAGAACGATTCGGCAAAGGGCATGCCTAGCAAGGGTGGAATCACGATCAGCGCCGCCACGCCCAGCAGGACCAACGGCACAAAGACCTTCTCGAACCGAGAGACGAAGCGCTGGGTCGGAGACTTCTCGGTTTGCGCTTCGGCCACCATGTGCACCATGCGCGCCAGTGAGCTGTCCTTGGCCAGCTTGGTCACCTGGACGCGCAGCAAACCCTCACCGTTCACCGTCCCGGCAAACACCAGGGAATCGACCATCTTGTCCACTGGCATCGACTCGCCGGTGATGGCCGACTGGTTGACCGCCGAGATGCCTTCCAGCACTTTACCGTCTGCCGCGATGCGCTGGCCAGGTTTGACCAGCACCTGATCGCCGCGCTGCAGGTCTTCTACGGGCAGTTCCCGCTCTGCGCCGTCACGCAAAACCAGGGCCGTTTTGGGCGCCAGGTTGGCCAGCGCCTCCATGGCATGGCGTGCGCGGTCCATCGCCAAGTGTTCAAGGGCATGGCCCAGGCTGAACAGCACCAGCAGTAGCGCACCTTCCGCCCATTGACCCAGCGCCGCAGCCCCCATGGCCGCAACGATCATCAGCACGTCAATGTCCAGGACCCGCTCTCGGATGCTTTGCCAAGCGTCGCGCATGGCGTAGTAGCCGCCAATCACCATCGATGCGCCCATCAACCCAACTGACAAGAGTGAGGCGCCCGCACCTTGCCGCATGCTCACCAGCCATCCGGCCAGCAGCAGTGCGCCAGCGAGAGCGCTCACGATCAGTTCCCGGTATTGCTCCAACCAGGTTTCTTCGTGCTCAGGCTCCCGAACGCTGTACCCTAGTGCTTGAAGACGCTGCACGATAGCTTGTCGAGACACACGCTGGGAGTCGTACTCAAGACGCATCCTCTCGGCCGCATAGCTCACAGCAGCCTCTTCCACGCCTTCAAGACGCTGCAATGCGTGCTCAATCACGGTTGCGCAGGTGGCACAGTCCATACCATCAATGCGCATCAACTCATGTTGGTACCTTGCGCTGAGCTGGGCACCGGCTGCCTGGGCCATTTCTCGCACTTGAGGAGGGCTGATGGTCGTCGGTTCGTAGTGAAGGCACAGCAGGGATTTGCCATCTTGCTGGGTCACATGCACCTTCTCCAGCCCTTGAGCCTGCAGCACGTCGATCAGTCGCCGGATGCAAGCATCCCGTTCGTCCGGCACACCCGGTAGGACGATGGCCAACTGCAGAGAGATTTTTTCGGTCATCCGGGGTCTAGTAAAGGCTCAACCCTCTTACAAAGGCTGAGCTGTCGGCAAATCGGACACGTGGCGCAAACGCCCCTGTTGCGGGTCTGGCTGCGGCCCACCCACGCTGGGGTCAATCAGAGCCACCATCTCCATGCCCAGTTCAACCCAGGTCTCGCCCCACGCTTGCAATGCAGCGTCGCGTCGGCTTGCTTCCGCCTGACAGGCCCATGCCGCAATGTCCTTGGCGTATCCCATGCACATGATCTTGCTCCATTGAGTGTGGTCTCAAAGGAGAAGACGCAGACCATATCAAAAAGATGCGGCATCGCCGTCAAAGCATTTCAAGCGCCAATGCGATGCCTTGGCCACCGCCGATGCACAAGGTCACCAAGCCGCGCTTGAGGCCGTCCCGCTTCATCGAATGCAACAGCCGGGTGGTAAGCACCGCACCGCTGGCACCAATCGGGTGGCCGTGAGCGATGGCGCCCCCTTCAACGTTGACGATGTCCTCAGGCAGGCCCAGCTCGCGCAGGCAGGCCAGGGCGATGGCGGCAAAGGCCTCGTTGATTTCGACACGCTGGACGTCCGCAACCGACCACTTGGCGCGGCTCAGGGCTTGAAGTACGGCAGGCACGGGTCCCAGGCCGAACATGCCGGGCTCCACCGCTCCCACGCCGTAACTCACCAGGCGCGCCATGGGCTTCAAGCCATGGCGTTCGGCCCAGTTCCTCTCGGTCACGATCATGGCCGCAGCCCCGGTATTGAGGCCCGGCGCATTGCCCGCCGTGATGGTGCCTTCCTTGCGGAAAGCGGGCTTTAGCTTGGCCAGGGATTCGGCCGTGGTCTCGGGACGGTTGTGTTCGTCACGGGCAAACAGCGTAGGGCCCTTTCGGCCAGGTACCTCAACGGTCACGATCTCGGCGTCGAACTTGCCATCGGCCTGCGCTGCGGAGAACAGCTGCTGAGAGCGCAAGGCCCAACGGTCTTGGTCTTCTCGACTGATCTTCTTGAGCGCCACCAGGTCTTCAGTGTGCCAGCCGGAATGTTTGCCGCTGAAGGCATCATTCAGGCCGTCGTACAACATGCTGTCGAACAGTGTGGCGTCACCCATGCGCGCGCCCCAACGGCCTTGCGGCAGCAGGTAGGGGGAACGGTCCATGTTTTCCATACCGCCTGCCATGGCGACCTGGGTCATGCCGGACCAAATCTCCAGTGCCGCACTGGCAATGGCCTGGGCACCGGAACCACAGACCCGGTTCACGGTCATCGCAGGCACCTCAACGGGCAGACCGGCACCGATGCCCGCTTGTCGAGCGGGGTTCATTTTCACTCCCGCCTGGATGACATTACCCATGATGAGCGATTCAATCTTGTCGACCTGCAGGCCAGCGCGTTTGAGGCTCTCCCGGATAACGACTGCGCCCAAATCTGGTGCTGCCGCATCCTTGAGGGCCCCACCATAGGTACCGATGGCGGTTCGGACGGGATCGCAAATCACAACTTCAGCTTGGCTCATGTTCACTCTTTGAGTAGTCAAACACCAAAAGAATCCATGTGGATGCGGGCACTATCGACGCGCGCAGTCTCCAATACACGGGCAATCTCTCGCAACATCACGGGTGGGCCTGCGGTATAGACATCTCGCTCTCCGAGTAAGTCGGGGTTCTGCATCAACGCATCGACTGCCGTACCGGCAACACGGTGAAGGAGTCCATCAGCAGCCACCTGTCCCGCCCAGCCCTCTGCGCTTGCCAGGTAGACCTTGAGCGCTGGCGCCCGTGCCATCAAGGCGAGCAGATCATCCAGGGCATAAAACGCCTCAGGGCTTCGCATGCCCCACACCAACACCATGTCACGCTGCGGGGTAAATCGAGACTGCTGCTCCAGCAAGGCAAGAACGGGCGCTAGACCCGTTCCCCCAGCCATGAACAGCAAGGGCGTGTCTGACTTGGAGCGCATGGTGAAGCCTCCCAGCGGGCCCCTGGCCTGTACCGTGTCACCCACCTTCATCGCTTCGAACGCCCACTGGGTGAATCGCCCCCCCTCGACGCGACGTATGTGCAAGGTGATGCTCCCGTCACCATGAGGTGCGTTGGCAATTGAATAGGACCGCGACAGGTGTGAGGACTCAGGTTGCCACAACTCGATGTACTGCCCCGGCGTGAATTCGCAGAAGCATTCGCCCGCCTGCGCCGGTTTGAATTGAACCCGCAGCACGTCTGTGCCGAGATGCTCTATCTGCGCGACGGCCAAGGTGATGATGCGATCAGGATGAGGGAGGGATTCGGTCGCCATCAAGATGTCGTGGCGCGCCAGCAAATCGTCTTCCACTGCGTGACGAACCTGCCCCAGCCCTTCCAAGGCCAGCACCGTGTCGATGGATGGGAAAGCGATGGCGTGCGCGGGGCAGGTGTTGGCGCACGTGGTGCAGCCCACCATGCAGTTCATGGGATCGACGACAACGGGCTTCTTACGGTCGAATTCAAAGCGGTAGACCAGGCGACTGCAACCCGTGACGCATGTGCCGCAACCGATGCATGCGTCCTCAATGATGCTGGGGTTCCAGTGGATCTGGTCGCGTGGCACACCGTGCCAGGGCTTGGTGAATTGAGGATTGGGCATGCCTGTGTCTCGGTGAAGAAAAGAATGAAACCCGGCAGCTATCAGGCAACAGGGATCACAAATGGTTCTTGATGAAAATCAAGCTCAGTGAATTACCCCTTCGGATTGAAACCAAGGAGCCAGGCCTCAATTTCCTCTGTCGGGAGTAGACCGTTCAACACCACAGAGCCCTGATGGATCAGAACTGGCGTTTCTTCATATGCATGCGCTGCACAGCCTCGCCATAACCAACCACTGTGAGCTCTAGCGGGGGCGTCGGCACAGGCTGTTGCACGCCCGATTTGAGCACCTTGCCCATCGAAACAGCGACCAGTTCACCTTCAGAGAAAGCTTTCCAAGGTTCAGCGTTCAAGGCGACGCTTGCGATGAGCACGAGGTCCTGAAACCCTGGTTTTACCGATATGCCTTCGGCATGCAACGCCTTGTCGCTATCCCCGCATCGGCGCTCAAGTAACCAAAGTCCAGGCGATCGCGTGCGCCCGTCCGCTGCCTGCAACCGACGATCACCATGGGCAAACAGAACATCACTGTCCGTATAGAAAAAATTGGCGGGTCCCAGTTGACGCAGTTCGCTCGAAAATTTCGAAATCACGCTCAGCCGCGCATCCAGCGTGGGCACTTCTGTGGTCGCCCATAGTTCTTGGATACGGTCCAGCAAAATGCAAAATGCATGTTCGGAATCTGTATCGCCAATGGACCGGAAACGGCCCTCAGCGAAGCGCGGATGACTTTTAATGCCGGGCAAGTTGCCGTTGTGTACGAATGTGTGCATTCGCCCTGCCATCTCCCGCACAAACGGCTGAGTGTTGGCCAGTGCCACCTCACCCATCGTCGCGTGACGAATGTGCGAGATAGCCAGTGTCGTGCTGGGCCCCTGGTTTTGTAAAAAACTCACCAAGGCACTGCCACTGGCAGCTTCAGGCTCTCGAAAAAGCGCCACATCGCGCCCTGCGTAGAACGCTGCACCCCACCCATCCCGACTGCCATGCACCGAGTGCTCGGTCAAGGCCTGAAGTGAAAACGTCAGGTGGCTCGGTCGCGAACTGGACATGGCCAGGAGTTCACACATGGCTTTCTCCTAAGGCACGATGACGGCAGGTGCAAACCCACCACCGTTGGTGCGGAAGTTGGTGGTCTGGCCGATGTACATGCGTGCGGCCAACAGTTGCACATGCCCCGCGTATGTGTAGGCTCGGATGTCGAATTTGAGGTCGGTATGCACGCCGTCCACCTCAATCAGGCGCTCGCCGGGTGGCACCATTGCCTGTGCCACGAAACCGCCGGCAATGATGTCCTGCCAGACCCGGCGGGTCAGCTTGTCGCCTCGGTAGACGGCTTTGCCACCATAGCCGGATTCGGGCTTGAAGAACCACTGGCGACGTTGCGCCCAGAGTTCCTCAGCTCGCTCAGGCGTAACCTGTACGGTTTGGGGCACCACCGCAGCCAGCAGCGCTTGATCGGCCTCGCTCACACCCCAGGATGACAGCAGCGTGGCATCGCTGAGGGCCACCAAGTTGCGCTTCTCGGCGTGCAGGGCGTGTGCACGCGGGTGCGGGCTCATCACCACGACCCCGGCTTCATAGGCGCTTTTCAGGGCGCTGTGGGCAGGGTCTGTCAGGTAGAAGTCCGTAAGTCGGTTGTAGACCATGTCGATCACTTCGCCACCAGAAGACAACTGGCCGCCGCTCCATTCAAGGGCTTCGGGCGCCAATATTTGGGCATCTACGCCACGTTGTTTCAGCATGTGGCGGCACAGTTCGAACTCAGGCGCCAGGTACTGAGCGGCGGGATCGTCATCCACGATGGCCACCGAGCCCATGGGTGTGTCGCCCCGCTGGCGGCGCCATTCTCGGGTGAACATCTCAAAGAGTTCGTCTTCCAGACCAGCCGGCGTGGGGTCAGGCTTGAACGCCCAATTCATGGCTTCGCAGCAAGACTGCTGGGCGCGGGCCAGCGCCGCATTGAGCAAGGCGCCACCGGCATTGGTATTGACCTCGATGAGCCGGGGCCCTTGTGCACCCAGGTGGAAGTCATAGCCCATGAACATGCCCAGGGGACCGAACTCATGCTGGGCGATGGCCGGTGCGCGCGCCAGCGCCTGGGTCTGGTAAGCCGGTAGCGCCATGACGCGCTCCAGCGCTTGCACGGCCAACCGCATCTTCTCGACAACGGGCTGAGCCAGAAAAACCACCGTAGAGGAAAACAGATGCGGGCGTGTGCGCGCGATGTCTTGCGCCATGCCAGCCAAACTGTCGTCTTTCTCCAGTTGACGCTGCAACTTCTCGGCGCTCAGCGTGCGGCAATAGCAGCCCTGGTTGAGCGCTTCGGCGGTGGTCAGGGGCAGCGCAACAGTGTTCATCAATCGAAGCTCATGTCGTGGCCTGGTCTTTGCGCCGCAACACCCCCGACAGATCTGTGCCTGGAGCCACAGTGTTGAATACCGTTCCGTACTTTTTGACGTTTTCGTGCAGCAAGGCCAGCCTGCGATCAGGTTCGTCTGTATCGACCACGATCTCATAGGTGATCGATTCGATGCGTGGGGGCACGTCTTGACGCACACCGTGCACACGAACCTCAACGCCCCGCAATTCAAACTTTAGGATCGGCAAAACACGTTCAATGCCCTTGATCATGCATGCCGATAATGCTGCCAGTAGCAACTCCGCAGGGTTAAAAGCCTGTGGGTTACCCGCCAAATCGGTGTCCAGGGTGATCGTGGCTTGCTTGCACTGCGCCTGACTGGCATGCGCGCTCAGTCGCGCAGACAGCACGTCAAACGTGAGCTTGGCGGCTTCGGGGGCGCTCATGCGAACCACTGCTGAATCTTGTCTCGGCTGGGCACTCCACCGGAATGCACCACCTTGCCATCGATGACCACGCCCGGAGTGGACATCACGCCGTAGCCGATGATGGCCTGCATGTCTTGCACCTTGTCCACCTTGATTTCGACGCCCTTGTCCTGCGCAACTTGTTCGATGAGTGCAATGGTGGTCTTACAGTTAGCGCAGCCCGAGCCCAGAACCTTGATGTCTTTCATGATTGTTCCCTTGTGAATGAGAGGTTTACAGAACCAGATTGAACACATAGCCCACCAGCAAAATGCCCAGGGCAACGACGCCAGCAAAGGTGGCAATCAAGCGAGGTTTCAGCGCCTTGCGCAAGATGATCATTTCCGGGGCGGACAAGGCGATCACGCTCATCATGAAAGCCAGCACTGTTCCTAGCGCGGCACCCTTGCCGATCAGTGCTTCCACGATGGGGATGACGCCTGCTGCGTTTGTATACATGGGCACGCCCAGCAAGACCGCCACGGGTACTGACCACCAAGCATCACGTCCCATGATCGATGCCATGAAGTCCTCAGGAACATAGCCATGAATGCCAGCTCCCAGCGCAATGCCAACGATCACGTAAGGCCAGACCTTGCCCACGATCTCACGCACGTGGCTCCAGCCCGCCTCGAAACGCTGCACCCAATTGAGGCCCTCATCCTGTACAGGCGCTGCATCCCCCCGCGCGATGGCCTGCACCCAGTCCTCCAGGTGCTTCTCCATACCCAGTCGGCCAATTACCAGCCCAGAAACGATGGCCACCAGCAGCCCCATGCCCAGGTAAAGGCCTGCCACTTTCCAACCGAACATGCCAAACAGGAGCGCCAATGCCACCTCGTTGACCATGGGAGCTGATATCAAAAACGAGAAGGTAATGCCCAACGGCACGCCCGCCGAGAGCAGGCCGATGAACAAGGGCACAGCGGAGCAAGAGCAAAAAGGTGTGACGATGCCCAGAAGGGCCGCCAGTACGTTGCCAACACCGGTTCGTTTACCCGCCAGCAGGGCGCGTGTGCGCTCTGGTGCAAAGAAGGTCTGCACGATGCCCATGACGAACACAATACCCGTCAGCAGAAGCAAGACCTTGGGTGTGTCGAAAAAGAAGAAGTGCAGCGCCTCGCCCAAGGCGCTCTGGCGCGTGAGACCGGTCAAACTCAGGACAGCATCGGCGAAATCCGTGAGATGTTGGTAAGCCCAGAACCAGACGGGGGCCGCCAACGCTAAGCCCGCTAGCCAACGAATCAGGGGCGCAGGCCGGGGTACGGGGGATGCAGTGGTGTTCATGGCAGCAGTGTGGTCTTCTAGGTCATCAGGTCAAGCCTGTCAGTCAAGAAGACGCACATGCTGTCAAAAAGATGCAGGCGTCAAATGGATGCTCATCAGATACGAGGCACAAAACAGCAGACTTGCCCTGAAGCATCGAGCTTCACTTGGCAGGATTGGGTCAACTGCAACCTCAGTCGCTTGCGGGCTCGCTGGATACGTGATTTGGCGCCAGGCAAACTCAAGCCCAGTTTCTTTGCGTAGGCTTCCTGACTCATGCCGTTGAGGTCGCACTCGGTGATGGCATCCCGGTCTTCTTCACTCAACTCGCCAAGGACACGCGGCAGGCAAGAGGCGAGACTGTCTACCGCAGGCACAGGGTCGTCTGGTACCGCTGGCAAGTCATCAGGCAGTTCCACCCACTCGCGGCGACGACGCATGTGGTCGGTCACGGTATTGCGCGCGACCTCGTACAGCCAAGCACGGGCGTTATCGATATCACAAAAGCCCTTTCCCTGGCGAAGAGCTTTCATGAAGACGTCTTGCAGCAGATCTTGCGCTGTCGCGTGATCTTCAACGTGTTGGATCAACCAGCCGCGCAATTGCCGCTCGTGAGCATGCCACGCGGCCATCAGGCAAGGTAGTTCATGCACGCCCGCCATGATTCACGTCGCAGTCTGGCTCACACCCTCACCCGTCGCTGCCTGGGCCTTGCGGCAGGTGCTCCATTTGGGGTGGAATTTGGTGACAAGTTTCATGTCTCACATTGTCTCTACTATGAGCAGTCATGGCTGTAGCTATCGCTACAAATTATCTGACTGCCTACGAGCGGGAGGCGGAGTGTCAGGCCTGGCTTTGGGCCAACGATGTGCCACATCGCAGATGGGTGGCGGTGGATGATCGATCGTGGCTCTATCGGCCGTTCTGCAAGTCGTTGTTTTTGGTCGATGGGCGAACGGGACTTACGCAGGCCACCGGTTCACAACTGACAGCTCGTCTTCAAACCACACTTTGAAAAGACTGCCAGGAGGGCAGACCACCTGACCTCAGAAAACACCAATCTAGGGGCGGTCTCAAATCTGAAGTGCAACACCGCTGGTTGATATTCAATGAATGGTAGCGGAGCTTTTCTCGGCGATAGCAGCCATGAATCGCTGGAAG
>NZ_FNQJ01000029.1 GCF_900107605.1 Acidovorax soli
AGGCTCACTACTTCGTGCTCCCGCCTCGACGACCTGATCGAAGCTTCCCGCGCGAGGTCAAGCGATCGACACGCAGCAAGTACCCACCAAAAAAAATGCCAGTCAGGGCTTAACTGACTGGCATTGGGCCGATGGCCCCTTTGTTGTCAGCAGCAAGGTATCCGCCTTACTTCGCCGTCGGCATCACAAACTCGGCGCCCTTGGGTGTGCTCTCGGGCCAGCGCTGCATGATGCTCTTTTGCTTGGTGTAGAAGCGCACGCCTTCTTCGCCATAGGCGTGCATGTCGCCAAACAGGCTGCGCTTCCAGCCGCCAAAGCCGTGCCAGGCCATGGGCACCGGGATGGGCACGTTGATACCGACCATGCCGGCCTGGATGCGGCGACCGAACTCGCGGGCCACGTTGCCGTCGCGCGTGAAGCAGGCCACGCCATTGCCGAATTCATGGTCGTTGACCAGCTGCACTGCCTCGCCAAAATCCTTGGCGCGCACCACCGCCAGCACGGGGCCGAAGATTTCTTCCTTGTAGATGCGCATCTCGGGCGTGACGTGGTCGAACAGCGTGCCGCCCAGCCAGAAGCCGCCTTCGCAGCCTGCGCCCGCCTGCTTGCCGTCGAAACCGCGGCCATCCACCAGCAATTGCGCGCCTTCCTTCACGCCCAGGTCGATATAACCCGAGATGCGTTCGTGGGCGGCACGGGTGACGATGGGCCCCATCTCGGCCGCCAGATTGGTGCCGTTGAGCACCTTGAGCGCCTTGGTGCGCTCGATGAGCTTGGGCACCAGCTTGTCGGCGGCGTCCCCCACCAGCACGGCCACGCTGATGGCCATGCAACGCTCGCCGGCCGATCCGTAGCCCGCGCCGATGAGGGCGTCCACGGCCTGGTCGATGTCGGCGTCGGGCATCACGACCATGTGGTTCTTGGCACCACCCAGTGCCTGCACGCGCTTGCCGTGGCGGGCGCCGGTTTCGTAGATATAGTTGGCGATGGGGGTCGAGCCGACGAAGCTGATTGCCTTGACATCGGGGTGTTCGATCAGCGCGTCCACCGCCTCCTTGTCGCCCTGCACCACGTTGAACACGCCATCGGGCAGCCCCGCCTGCTGGAACAGGTCGGCCATCATCAGCGAGGCCGTGGGATCGGTCGGGCTGGGCTTGAGCACGAAGGTATTGCCCGCCGCAATGGCCACCGGGAACATCCACATGGGCACCATCACCGGGAAGTTGAATGGCGTGATGCCCGCCACCACCCCCAGGGGCTGGCGCAGCGTCCAGTTGTCGATGCCCGTGCTCACCTGGTCGGTGAAATCGCCCTTGAGCAGCTGCGGGATGCCGCAGGCAAACTCGATGATATCGATGCCGCGCGCCACCTCGCCCTGTGCGTCGGTGAACACCTTGCCATGCTCGGCCGTGATGGCACGGGCCAGCGCATCCTTGTTCTGGTTGACCAGCTCCAGAAACTTGAACAGCACGCGCGCACGGCGGATGGGCGGTGTGTCGGCCCAGGCCGGAAAGGCCGCCTGCGCGGCAGCCACGGCCGCCTCCACGTCCGCGCGGTGGGCCAGCGCCACGCGGCCGGTCACTGCACCCGTGGCGGGATTGGTCACGTCCTGGCTGCGGGTGCTGGCGCCGGCGACGCGCGCGCCCTGGATGTAATGGCCGATGTGGATGGGCTGGGCGGCGGTGGTCATGCAAACCTCTTTCAAAAACAGTGGAACGTGGCCTGCAGTCTAGAAGCCGCCCCCTGCCCTGCCAAGACCGCAGTCGTGAAATGATTGTTCACATTGGTGAACAATAGCGGCATGAAATCGACAGACCACACCAAGCCCGAAGCCCTCTGGTCCCACCTGCACTGGCTGGTGGTATTGGGCGAACAAGGCAGCTACACCGGCGCGGCAGCGCGGCTGGGCGTGAGCAAGGCCGCCATGAGCCAGCACATCGCCGAGCTGGAGCGCGCCGCGGGCGTGCCGCTCGTGCGGCGCACCACCCGCAGCGTGGGCCTGACCGAGGCGGGGCGGCAACTGGTGGACGACACGCGCGGCGCCTTCGAGCGCATCGCCGAGAGTTTTGCCGGCGTGCGCGACCGCGCCGGAGTGCCCCAGGGCCGCCTGCGCGTGACCGCCCCGGTGGCGCTGGCGCGTCAGCAACTGGTGCCGCGGCTACCCACGTTCCTGCGCGCCTACCCCGAGGTGCGGCTGGAGCTGGACTTGTCGGACAACCTGCGCTCGCTGACCCTCGAAGGGCTGGATCTGGCCATCCGCCACACCGCCGTGGCCCCCGACACCCACGTGGCTTGGCTGCTGTGCACCACGCGGTCGGTGCTGGTGGCCAACCGCGCCTACCTGCGCCGCGCTGGCACGCCCTGTGCGCCCGACGACCTGCGCCAGCACGACTGTCTGCACTATCCCCGCACCCAGGAAGCCCCGGCATGGACCTTCGAGCCCCAGGTGCCTGGAGCTTCGCCGCGCGTGACCGTGCCCGTGACCGGCCCACTGGCCGCCAGCAACAGCGAGGCCTTGCGCGATGCCGCGCTGGCAGGGCTGGGCATCGCGCTGGTGCCCGACTTCAGCGCCCAGGCCGCGCTGCAGGCGGGCAAGCTCGTCGAGGTGTTGCCGGATTGGCGCCCCGTGGGCACCTTCAGCGAGACGATCCATGCCATCCGCCCCTATTCGGCCCATGTGCCGCGCGCGGTGTCGGTTTTCGTGGAATGGCTGCGCGAGGCCTTTGCGCCGGGCTTTGGGGCCTGACGCAATAATGGTTTGACACGCTTTGCGCCGATCGAATCCACCCCGGAGAAACGCAGCCATGCACCCCGTCACACCCCTGCAACCGCACCCCCTGTTCAACACCGCAGCCACCCGGCGCATGGAACGGCAGGCCGCCGCAGCCTTGCCGCCCCACGCCCTCATGCAGCGCGCCGGCCTGGCCGTGGCACGGCTGGCACGCGCGCTGGCACCCCATACCCGCACGGTGTGGATTGCCTGCGGCCCCGGCAACAACGGCGGCGACGGGCTGGAAGCGGCCATGCATTTGCAGCGCGATGGGCGGCGGGTGGTGGTGACCTGGCTGGGCAGCCCGGAACACGCGCCCGCCGATGCCCGCCAGTCGTGGCAGCGTGCGCAGGCGGCAGGCGTTGCATGGGCCGACGAAGCACCCACCGACATGACGGCTTCGGACCTGTGCATCGATGCCCTGCTGGGGATTGGCGTCACATCGATCCCCTCCGCTGCCCCGCGCGAGCCCAACAGCAGGATGCTGGCCACGCTGACCGCCCTGCACTACAGCCCGGCGCCCGTGCTCGCCGTCGATCTGCCCTCGGGCCTCGATGCCGACACCGGCCAGTTTGCTGCGGGTTTCAGTGCCCCGGCGTCAGACACCCGTTCGCACCGACAGGCACGCCACACGCTCAGCCTGCTGACGCTCAAGCCCGGTCTGTTCACGGCCTCGGGGCGAGATGCTGCCGGCAAGGTGTGGCTGGATGATCTGGGGCTGCCCGCAGCCCAAGAGGCCCCCAGCGCATGGTTGGCCGGCCCCGTCCTGCCCGCGCCGCGCAGCCACGCCAGCCACAAGGGCAGCTACGGCGATGTGGCCGTGGTGGGCGGCGAGGGCCTGGCGGCGCGCGGCCTGGGCATGACGGGCGCGGCGCTGCTGGCAGCATCGGCCGCATTGCATGCCGGCGCGGGCCGGGTGCTGGTGGCCCTGCTCGACGATGGCCGGATGGCGCTGGATGGGGTGCAGCCCGAACTGATGTTTCGCCGCTTTGACGCATTGGCACTGGAAGAGCTCATGGTGGTATGTGGTTGCGGCGGCGGCGAGGCCGTGCGCACGGTACTGCCCACCGTGCTGGCGCAGGCCGCCCGGCTGGTGCTGGACGCCGACGCGCTCAACGCCCTGGCCGCTGATGCCGCGCTGCGCTCCCTGGTGGTCAACCGCAGCGTGCGCGGGCTGCCCACAGTGCTCACGCCCCACCCCCTCGAAGCGGCACGCCTGCTGGGCCTGTCTGCTGCTGAGGTGCAGGCCGACCGGCTGCGCGCAGCCCAGCAACTGGCACAGCAGTTGCACTGCATCGTGATCCTCAAGGGGTCCGGCACGGTGATCGCAGCACCGGGGCAAGCCCCAGCCATCAACCCCACTGGCAACGCCCGGCTTGCCACCGCTGGCACCGGCGATGTGCTGGCGGGCATGGTGGGCGCTGGTCTGGCAGGCGGCAGGGCCACGGGGGCCGATGCCCTGCGTGCCGCCACGGAGGCTGTGTACCTGCACGGCCTTGCCGCCGACCGCTGGCCTGCCGAAGGCACATTGACGGCCGGCGCACTGGCGCGTCACATCGGAAATTATTAACAAAATAGCTGCTTGCGCCTGATCCACAAGCGCAAGCAGCTATCAATACAAGAGCAAATCATTCCCTGCAAGCGCGCCGCAGGCGGCTCAACTGCGGCGCGGCTTGCGGCTCTTGCTTTTGCCCGCCTTGCCATTCGCGGCCGCCTTCTTGGCCGATGCCTTGGCTGCACCGGCAGGCGAGCGCGCCGCCTGCTCACGCGTCAGACCGGCGCGCTCGGTGGCCGAGGGGTCCGGCGCCTGGACGCGCTTGCGCCCGCCCGAACGCCCCACCTTGCGGGCCGCGGATTCTGGGGCCACGCCCTTGTCCTTGAGCGCACGGCCGATCAGTTCCTCGCCCTCGCGGATCAGGCGGAAGTCGATCTTGCGCCCATCGAGGTCCACACGGCTGACCTGCACCCGCACCCGCGTGCCAATGGAATAGCGGATGCCCGTTCGTTCACCGCGCAGTTCCTGGCGCGCTTCGTCGAACTTGAAATACTCGCCCCCCAGTTCGGTGATGTGCACCAGGCCTTCCACATACATCGCATCCAGCGTCACGAAGATGCCGAAGCTCGTGGCCGCACTGACCACACCGCTGTATTCCTCGCCCAGGTGCTCGCGCATGTATTTGCACTTGAGCCAGGCCTCGACATCGCGGCTGGCCTCGTCGGCGCGGCGCTCGTTGGCGCTGCAATGCAGGCCGGCGGCCTCCCAGGCCTGCGTTTCACGGCTGGGGGGCGCCAGCTCTTTACGCGGCTTGGTACCGGGCGCTGCCACGCGGGCCGCCAGGCGCTTGGCCAGCTTGGCGTGCGCCTCGCCGGGTGTGGGCAGCGCGGGTAGCTTGTATTTGCTCTTGCCCAGAATGGCCTTGATGACACGGTGCACCAGCAGGTCGGGGTAGCGCCGAATGGGGCTGGTGAAGTGCGTGTAGGCCTCGAAGGCCAGACCGAAGTGCCCGCTGTTGATGGGGGTGTAGATGGCCTGCTGCATCGACCGCAGCAGCATGGTGTGGATCTGCTGCGCGTCGGGCCGGTCTTTGGTGGCCTCGGCAATCGCCTGGAACTCCGACGGATGGGGGTTGTCACCGATCGTCATGCCCACCGCCATCGCCTTGAGGTAGCCCCGCAGGATTTCCTGCTTCTCGGGCGTAGGCCCTTCGTGCACCCGGAACAGGCCGGGCTGGCCGCCCTGCGCAATGAAGTCGGCACTGCACACATTGGCGGCCAGCATGGCTTCTTCGATCAGCTTGTGGGCGTCGTTGCGGGTGCGCGGCACGATCTTTTCGATGCGGCCGTTCTCGTCGCAGATGATCTGCGTTTCGGTGGTTTCAAAGTCCACCGCGCCGCGCTGCTGGCGTGCGATGAGCAAGGCCCGGTACACGTCGTGCAGGTTGAGCAGGTCTTTCACCCGGTCCTTGCGCTTGCCCGCTTCGGGTCCGCGGGTGTTCGCCAGAATGGCAGCGACTTCGGTGTAGGTGAAGCGCGCGTGGCTGTACATCACGGCCGGGTAGAACTGGTAGGCATGCACCTCGCCCTTGGCGGTGACCAGCATGTCGCACACCATGCACAGGCGCTCGACCTCGGGGTTGAGCGAGCACAGGCCATTGCTGAGTTTTTCGGGCAGCATGGGGATCACGCGGCGCGGAAAGTACACGCTGGTGGCGCGGTCGTAGGCGTCGATGTCGATGGCGCTGCCGGTCTCCACATAGTGGCTCACGTCGGCAATGGCCACCAGCAGGCGCCAGCCCTTGCCGCGCCCCACCTTGGCGGGCTCGCAATAGACGGCATCGTCGAAGTCGCGCGCATCTTCGCCGTCGATGGTGACCAGGGGCACATCGGTCAGATCGACCCGCTGCTTCTTGTCCTGCGCACGCACCTTGTCGGGCAGCTCTTTGGCCTGCGCCAGGCATTCGGCCGAGAACTCGTGCGGCACGCCATATTTGCGCACCGCGATTTCAATCTCCATGCCCGGGTCGTCCACCTCGCCCAGCACTTCGGTGATGCGCCCCACGGGCTGGCCAAACAGCGCCGGGGGTTCGGTCAACTCGACCACCACCACCTGCCCCGGCTTGGCCGCGCCGGTGGCCCCCTTGGGAATCAGCACATCCTGCCCGTAGCGCTTGTCTTCCGGGGCCACCAGCCAGACACCGCTTTCCTGGAGCAAGCGGCCGATCAGGGGCTGCGGCGGACGCTCGATGATCTCCACCACGCGCCCCTCGGGGCGGCCCCGGCGGTCCTGGCGCACGATGCGCACGCGCACCCGGTCCTTGTGCAGGACGGCGCGCATTTCATTGGGGGGGATGTAGATGTCGCCTTCGCCATCATCGCGAATAACGAAACCATGGCCATCACGGTGCCCCTGCACGCTGCCTTCAATCTCGTCCGACAGATGTGCAGCGGATGCGTCGGGGGTGATTTTTTTGATATACAATCTTAGACTTTCCTGAAATGCCCAGGTGGCGGAATTGGTAGACGCACTAGTTTCAGGTACTAGCGAGTAACATCGTGGAGGTTCGAGTCCTCTCCTGGGCACCAAGTTTAACGAGAACCGGTTACGGTTTTCAGAATATTGAAGCCGCTGTATCTACAGCGGCTTTTTTATTTGCCAAGAGCTTCCCCATCACTTCCTGTTGGCGCGTGATTGCGCGCTCTCCACAAAATTTGCCAGCGATTCGCCGAAAGCCCGAAAAACTTGTTCTATAATTCAAAGCTGATCTGAAAGCCCAGGTGGCGGAATTGGTAGACGCACTAGTTTCAGGTACTAGCGAGTAACATCGTGGAGGTTCGAGTCCTCTCCTGGGCACCAATACATTCAAAGGCCGTTGCAACTGCAACGGCCTTTTTGTTTTCCGGTCCTGTGCCCGAATGAAAACCCGGTGGTGCATTCCATCCGCACTGGAACCTAAAGGTCGGGAATCAGCCGCTTGCCCAGGCTGAGGGCATCATCCCGGGCATAGCCCAGCTTTTCATAGAACGCCATGACCTGCACATTGGCGGTACGCACCAGCACATGGACCTTGGGGCAACCCATGGCCAGCAATTGCTGCTCGACCCGCTCCATGAGGCTGCGGCCAATGGCCAGCCGCTGGCGCCCCGGCGCCACCGCCAGGTAATACACCGAACCGCGATGGCCGTCATACCCCGCCATGGCGGTTCCGACGAGCACATTCTCACCATCCAGCCCCCGTGCCATGGCCACCAGAAAAAGCCCGGGCTGCACGGTCTGCTTGCGCGCAATGTCCTTGTGGGGATCATTCCAGGGGCGCAGCAAACCGCAGTCGTGCCAGAGCGCCACCGCTGCCGCTTCGTCCTCCATTTCAAAAGGACGTATCTGGAAGGCAGTGGTCACGGGGTCACTTGCGCAGCAGGATTTTCAGCACGTTCTGCAGGCGACGCGCACTGGCAGCATTGTTGGCGCTGGCCAGGACACGCGCAGCATCTTGCCCCCAGGTCTGGGCCGGCGCCGGATCGTTGCGGCGCGTGAGCAGCTGCAATTGCAGCATCCGGCGCGCACCGATATGTTCCGCCGGCGTTGGCGCCTCGGCCGCCATCTCCAGCCGGAGCAAGGCCTCGGCAGCATCGCCGGCCGCAGGGGCGGACAACGCCTGCGACCAGGCAGCACGCACGCCGGCCGTGACCCGGCCACCCAAATCCTGCGTGCTCGGCAACAGCGCCGCATCGCGCTTTTCCCAGGCCGTCAGCAGCTGCGTCAGCGCTTCACCATGGGCCTGTGCAGCCAGCTTCTTGAGTGCCAGCTGGGCGTGCTCCATCGCTTCACGCTGGGCGCGGAAAGCCGTGTCACCCAGGCGCGGCCCACGCTCTTCATATGCAGGACGATCACCAAAGCGGCCGCCACGGTCATTGCGATCGCCAAAATGGCTGTCGGCACGCGGACCGCGGCCGCCATCGCGATCAGCGCGGCCCTCACGGCGATCACCCGGACGCCCGCCCCGGCCTGGCGCTGCGGGCGCATCCTTCTTCATGCCAGGACGGTCATCGCCACGCACCGCCACCACCGGGCGTGCGGCCGGCTTGGGAACGACAGGGGCAGCCGCAGGCGCAGGCACTTCTTCAGCACCTTCTGCCGCGCCCTCTGCGGCTGCATTTTCAGTCGCTGCTTGCGCAGATGGGGGGGATGCTTCAAGCTGGTTCTGTGCATCTTTCTGCGCCGAAGCCACCACCTGTGCCGCCTGGGCCTGTCCGTGCAGCGCGGCCTCCAGCGCCTGCATGGCGGTGCGAATCTGCTGCGCATCGCCCGTGGCATTGGCGGTTTCCAGCGCCTTGGAGGCCTCCAGCACCACCCGGTCGCGGGCGCTCAGTTCGGTGACCGCCTTCTCCCGGTCTGCCGACTTGCGGTTGAAGGCTTCATCAATGGGCTTTCGGAAGGCATCCCACAGCTTTTGCTCATGCTTGCGGTCCAGCGGCACGGCCTGGGCCTCGGCCTGCCAGCGCTGCTGCAAGGCCTTCACGGCATCAATGCGCAGCGTGGGCGCAGCGCCCAGCGCCACCGCTTCATCAATCATCGCGTGGCGCCGGGCCAGGCTGTCTTTTTGCGCGTTTTCCAGCGGCGCGGCAGCCGCACTGATGGCCTGCTTCCACAGCGGCTGCAGTTCGGCAAACAGCTTTTCACCCACATGCCCGCCCTCGCGCCAACGGTCGCCAAACTGGTGCAGCGCGCGGTTGATGGCCTTCCAGTCACCGGAGGCGGCATGCTCCTGCGCCCACGCCTTGACCTCTTCGATGAGAGCCAGGCGCTGGGCCTTGTGTTCGGCCGCCTCGGTGCGAATCTTGTCCAGCCATGCCTCGACCACCTTGTGCGCGGCATTGCACGCCTCGTCAAACTTCTTCCACAGGCCGTGGTTGGGCGCTCCGCCCTGGTCCGACTGCTTCCACTGCTCGCGCAACTGGCGCAATGTTTCCTGCATCTTGCGGCCACCCAAGGCCTGGCCCTCGGGACGCTGGAGCAGCGCCTGCGCCTTGGCCACCAGCTCTTCGCGCACCTGGTCTGCGCTCCATCGCTGCCAGCCTTCGAGCTCACCGGCAGCCACCAGCGCGGCATGCACCTGGTGCTCCAACGGGGTGTCGATGTGCTTGCCATGCACTTTCAGCACCGCACGCAGCGCAGCAGCGGCGCCCGCACTGGCTTTGCCATGTCCTTCGGCGGTTTCCTTCTCCAGGGTGGCCAGCGCTTCGCGCACCGCCTGCATGGCCTGCTCCTGCACCTGCGGGTCCACCTTGGGGCGCGCCGCGCGGGCCGGCTTGGCCGCTGCGGCAGCGGCCGCCTCCACGGGCAAGCCACGGGCAGCACGCAACTCGTCGGCCCACACGGGAACGGGAGGCAACGGGGCAGCTGCGTCTGCAGCAGCCGCAGCGGCTTGCGCCACGGCCGGCTGGAAGGCATCCCACACGACCAGCAGCTGCGTGCGCGAGGCCTCCAGCAGGGGCGGAAAGCGCGCCTCCACGCTGACCCAGCTGGCGTCTCCGGTCAGTTCCTGGGCCTGCTCCTGCCAGCGCGCAACGTCGGCACGCAGCAATTCGAGCGCAGCCTGGGCATCTTTCCAGGATTTGGTGGATAACACTTCGATGCGCTGGGCGAGCAACACGGCGGCTTCCCGCTGCACCTGCACGCGGTGCTGCAGGTCTTCGATCACTTTCACCCGCTCGGCCACCTGCACCTTGAGCAGCGACAGAGGTTCGCGCGACAAAGGTGCACCGGCCTTGGCCGCATCGCGCTGCCACGCCAGGGCGTCGGCAATATTGAGCTTGGGAGCGGCCAGCAATGCCTGGGCCTTCTCGGCCCATTCAGCCGCAATGACCTCCTGGCCCTTGGCGCGGCGGATTTCATCCAGCCGTTCACGCACCGCGCGGGCGGCGCCCTTGTCACGCCCGCTCAGCTCCTTGAAGACCTCCTGCAGTTGCTCGGGCGCCGGCTGGGAAGCGAGCCAGTCACGGATGCGGGAAGCCCGCTCACTGGACGTGGCGGCCGAAAAAGCGCCGCCAGTCAGTGCATCCAGTGGATGCGACTCTTGGGTTTTGGCCGGGGCCGGGTTCACTTCAGGTGCGTCGGACATTTTGCTGCGAGAAAAAAAAGGAAACATGGATCCAATGGATAACGAAAACCGGACAGGCTGCGGTGGAAAGCTGGCCGCTGGGGCCCTGTGCAATGCGTGCCTGCAGGTGAGAAGACTATTTTCACCGGGTTCCAGCAAAAGACCACACCACGGTCCTGGGCCACGCATCAAGCAATGATCTGACGCAAGCCGGTCAGGCCAGCGGACGCAGACAGGTCGGTTGATGGACTTCATCTCCCGGTACAACGGAATGCACCCAGGAAAACTGCCCCATTATCTATATATATGTGCAACCAACGAACAGGCCAGCGTGCCCCGTCAGCCGCCCGCGGCCTTCAGGGCCGCACGCTGAACGATGCACCAACAAGAAAGCCCGGAAAACAGGCCGCATGGCCTGCCCACCGGGCTTGACGGCTGACGCAACGGTCTTTGCCATCGTTTCGCAATCTGGAGATGAAGATCCACATTGCGAGGAGGCAAGGGATTGCCTCCAAGGTTTGCCATAAAAGCAGCATCTGCTGCACCTGGGCACTGCATGCCTTCGGCGGGAGACTTTGCCTTGTCTGGCGATGCCTGAAATCCACAGGCAGCGCCACCTTACCAAATTCGCGGGACCGACTCAAATCGCATTCTCAATGGGTCGTGCGAACACGATTGAATCTGACACACGGTCGTCACAGAATGCGTTTCAACATTTCCTTGAAATGGGCAAAAATCAACCTATTACTGTGATTTTTTACAGTTTTTTTATAACAAATTAGTATTTAAAACAAATTTGTTAGTATTGACTTGGCATTTAGTGAACTTCTAGAATCCGCCAGCCCCCAAAAAGGCTGGTAAAAACCCCAACCCGCTGCCGAACCCGGCTAAGTCAGTTCCTCGCTTCGCCTTATGAACGAAGCACGAAATTGATGGCGTACCAATCCAGGTGAGTGACTGAACCGATGCTGTCGTTGACTGCGGCATCGTCTGCAGAGCTCGCCTCAGAAAGGAAGAGCTATGACAGCGTCAGGAAAAATTGTCTCCGGTGTGCGAACCTTCGTGACCGATGTGACCGAAGGTTTCCTTGAGATCACCCACAACAGTTTTGCCCTCATCGGGCTGGCCGTTGCCTTTGTCGTCCTTACCCTTACCGCCCGCCCGGACTTGCGCCAGGCAGGCGAGGAGCAGCTGAGAGACTGGCTGCAGTCCCGTCAGGTGGCCCTGCTGGACATGCCGGTCGAGCTGGATGCCAGCGAGCGCGCCACCGCCACCAATCCCAAGGATCTGCCCAAAGAGCAGGCCGCGGTGGCTTACTGGCTGAGCAAGAAGTACCGCGTCGCGCCAGAACCCCTGAGCGCGCTGGTGGCCGAAGCCTATGAAACCGGCGCCCGCACCAAGATCGATCCGACCCTGATCCTGGCCATCATGGCCATCGAGTCGAGCTTCAACCCGTTTGCCCAGAGCGCTGTGGGCGCCCAGGGCCTGATGCAGGTCATGACGCGGGTCCACACCGACAAGTACGAGAACTTCGGTGGCCATTTCGCGGCGTTCGATCCGGTCACCAACCTGCGCGTGGGTGTGAAGGTGCTGCAGGAATGCATAGCGCGGGCCGGATCGGTGGAAGGCGGACTGCGCTACTACGTGGGCGCGGCCAATCTGCCGGATGACGGTGGCTACGCCGCCAAGGTGCTGGCCGAGCATTTCCGCTTGCGCCAGGTCGCTGGTGGACGTTCTGCCCCCATGAATCCACCCGCCACCCTGTCAACCCAGGCCCCGACCCGTACCGTTCCCGTCACTGCGCCCGCCGCTGCGCCCGAAACCGCCGGCGACAAGCTCGCACTGCTGTAAGGCCCTGGAACCCCGGGCGACCAGAGCAGGCGCCAGGTGCTGGTCGGCTACACTAGCGACGTACGCGACTGGCGATAGGCGCGGCTTCCCACAGGAGGCCGCCGCTGACGTGGAAACCGGCAAGGACATGCCCCTTGCGAACCACTAGGGAGCGTGCCGCAAAGGCTCAGAACCTTCTGCGTTCCGCCGTTCGCCTGGGCAGCCCCTGTTTCAAGGGACACAAGTTCATAGGACTGCCAATACCATGTACGACCGCAAAACTCTTGTCGAGCAAACCGATCCCGAACTCTTTGCCGCCATCCAGGCCGAAAACAAGCGCCAGGAAGAGCACATCGAGCTGATCGCCAGTGAAAACTATGCCTCACCCGCCGTCATGTGGGCACAGGGCACGCAGCTGACCAATAAATACGCCGAAGGCTACCCCGGCAAGCGCTACTACGGTGGCTGCGAGCATGTGGACGTGGCCGAGCAATTGGCCATTGACCGCGTCAAGCAGATCTTCGGCGCCGAGGCCGCCAACGTGCAGCCGCACTGCGGCGCCTCGGCCAACGAAGCCGTGTTCCTGGCCTTCCTCAAGCCCGGCGACACCATCATGGGCATGAGCCTGGCCGAAGGCGGCCACCTGACGCACGGCATGCCGCTGAACATGTCGGGCAAGTGGTTCAACGTGGTCTCCTACGGCCTGGATGCCAACGAAGCCATCGACTACGACGCGATGGAGAAGAAGGCCCACGAAACCAAGCCCAAGCTCATCATCGCCGGTGCCTCGGCCTACAGCCTGCACATCGACTTCGCGCGCTTTGCCAAGGTGGCCAAGGACGTGGGCGCGATCTTCATGGTGGACATGGCCCACTATGCCGGCCTGATCGCCGCCGGCGTGTACCCCAACCCCGTGCCGCACGCCGACGTGGTCACCTCCACTACGCACAAGAGCCTGCGCGGCCCGCGTGGCGGCATCATCCTGATGAAGGCCCAGCACGAGAAGGCCATCAACAGCGCCATCTTCCCTGGCCTGCAAGGCGGCCCGCTGATGCATGTGATCGCGGCCAAGGCCGTGGCTTTCAAGGAAGCACTGCAGCCCGAATTCAAGGCCTACCAGGAACAGGTCGCCAAGAACGCCAAGGTGGTAGCCGAGACGCTGACCGCACGCGGCCTGCGCATCGTCTCCGGCGGCACGCAGAGCCATGTGATGCTGGTGGACCTGCGCGCCAAAGGCATCACCGGCAAGGAAGCCGAGGCCGTGCTGGGCGCCGCCCACATGACCATCAACAAGAACGCCATCCCCAACGACCCTGAAAAGCCGATGGTGACCAGCGGCGTGCGCATTGGCACCCCCGCCATGACCACGCGCGGTTTCAAGGAAGAAGAAGCCCGCATCACAGCCAACCTGATTGCCGACGTGCTGGACAACCCGCGCGACGAAGCCAACATCGCCGCCGTGCGCGCCAAGGTCAACGCGCTGACGGCCCGCTTCCCGGTCTACGGTTAAGTCCGGCGCGCTGCTCCGATGAAGTGCCCCTTCTGCAGCCACCAGGAAACCCAGGTCGTCGAGACCCGGGTGTCGGAAGACGGGGACTTCATTCGCCGCAGGCGCCAGTGCGGCGCCTGTGACAAGCGCTTCACCACCTACGAGCGGCCGGAAGTGAACTTCCCGGCCATCGTCAAGAAGGATGGCCGCCGCATCGAGTACGAGCGCGGCAAGCTGCTCGCCTCGTTCAACCTGGCCCTGCGCAAGCGGCCCGTGAGCACCACCCAAATCGACAGCGCCATCGAGCGCATCGAGGAAAAGCTGCTCAACCTGGGGCAGCGCGAAGTGCTTTCCAGCCGCATCGGCGAACTGGTCATGCGCGAATTGAAGAAACTCGACAAGGTGGCCTACATCCGTTTTGCCAGCGTGTACCGCAGCTTCGAGGACATCGACGACTTCCGCGCGATGGTCGATGAGGTGCGCAAGTAAATTGCGCCAGATTGAGAGCGTTTGGGCCCAAAGCGCTTCTGTACCAGGCGCCACCAGCCATCACTTAAATAGCAAGCCGTGGATCGATGGCACCACCACGGGGCCATGGGTGCGAAAATAGGCCTCCAGCGCGCCCAGATCCTGGCCACCACTCCACAGGGCTGGCGCCTGCGCGAACACCGTGAAATTGTCACCGCCACCGGCCAGATAGTTGCTGAGGGCGACGCGCACGGTGGCCGCATCGGCCAGGGGCTGGCCATGCAGCAACATGCGGCTGATGCGCGCACCGGCCGGCTGCGAGAGATCATAGGTATAGGCAAAACCGGCGCCAGTGCGGCACAGCCCGCCAGCAGGCCCGCCGCCATGGCCATCACCGCGCGGAAGCGGTGTAGCCATCGCCGCATCGCGGGCATGCGGGTTTAGAGCAACGCCGCCCGGATGGGCGGCACGCTGGCCACCACATCGGCGCACTGGGCGCGATGGCGCAGGGCGTGGTCCATCACCACCAGGGCCAGCAGCGCCTCGGCAATGGGCGCGGCGCGGATGCCCACGCAGGGGTCGTGGCGGCCCTTGGTGATGACTTCGGCGCTGTGGCCGTGGATGTCGATCGACTCACGCGGGCTGATGATGGAGCTGGTGGGCTTGATGGCGATGCTCACTTCCAGGTCCTGCCCGGTGCTGATGCCCCCGAGCACGCCGCCGGCGTTGTTGCTGCGAAAGCCCTCTGGACTCATGGAATCGCCATGCGTGGTGCCGCGCTGGGCCACGCTGGCAAAGCCGGCACCGATCTCCACGCCCTTGACTGCGTTGAGCCCCATCATGGCGTAGGCGATGTCAGCGTCGAGCTTGTCGAACAGGGGCTCGCCCAGGCCCACCGGCACGCCCGTGGCCTGCACGCGGATGCGGGCACCGCAGGAATCGCCCGCCTTGCGCAAGGCGTCCATGTAGTCCTCCAGCTGCGCCACCTCGGCCACCGGTGCAAAGAAGGGGTTGCCAGGCACATGGTCCCAGCTTTCGAACGGGATGGGCAGCTCACCGAGCTGCGTCATGCAGGCGCGAAACTGCACACCATATTGCTGGGCCAGCCACTTCTTGGCCACCGCGCCGGCCGCCACCGTGGGCGCCGTGAGGCGGGCTGACGAGCGGCCACCACCACGCGGATCACGGATGCCGTATTTGTGCCAGTAGGTGTAGTCGGCATGGCCGGGGCGAAAGCTCTCGGCGATGTTGCTGTAGTCCTTGCTGCGCTGGTCGGTGTTGCGGATCAGCAGAGCAATGGGCGTGCCGGTGGTCTTGCCCTCGTACACGCCCGAGAGGATTTCGACCGCATCGGGCTCGTTGCGCTGCGTGACGTGGCGGCTGGTGCCGGGGCGGCGCCGGTCCAGATCGGCCTGGATGTCGGCTTCGGAGAGCGACATGCCGGGCGGGCAGCCGTCGATCACGCAGCCAATGGCCGGGCCGTGGGATTCACCAAAATTGGTGACTGCGAATAGGGTGCCGAAGGTGTTGCCGCTCATGGCGCTGGATTATCCCAGAGCCCGGCACTTGCCCCGCAATGCAGGCGGCAAAACCATCGATCCCAAAAAAAAGCTGCAGCCGCTTTACCATCAAGCGCTGCAGCCCTTTTCGACCAAAGAAATGACTCAGGCCGCCGGACGCGTGTCTTCATCCGGCCAGTCGCGGATGTAGGCCTTGAGCATTTTGTTCTCGAAGTTCTGGGCGTCCACCACGGCCTTGGCCACGTCATAAAAACTGATCACGCCCATGAGCATCCTGCGGTCCATCACCGGCATGTAGCGCGCGTGGCGGTCGAGCATCATGCGGCGCACCTCATCCATGTCGGTTTCGAGCGTGCAGGTCAGGGGGTGGTCGTCCATGGCCGAACGCACCAGCATGCTGCCGATGCTGCCGCCGTTGCGCACCATGGCCTGGATCACTTCGCGAAAGGTGAGCATGCCCACCAGGTCGCCCAGCTCCATCACCACCAGCGAACCTATGTCTTTTTCCGCCATCACGCTCAAGGCGACGGCAATGGTTTCGTCCGGTGTCACGGTGTAGAGGGTGTTTCCCTTGACGCGAAGGATGTCGCTGACTTTCATGGTGTGCTCTCCGAGGGCGCGCTGGGCGCAACAGGCTGGTTCTCGGCAAATATAGCCCACAATGCCCGGCTGACCCGACAACCCTGGAGACACAAGATGCCCGGTTACTCCGACCCCGGCTTTGACACGCTGGCGCTGCATGCAGGCGCAGCACCCGACCCCGCCACCGGCGCGCGTGCCGTGCCTATCCACCTGACCACCTCGTTTGTCTTTGAATCGAGCGACCAGGCCGCCTCGCTGTTCAACCTCGAACGCCCGGGCCATGTGTACAGCCGCATCAGCAACCCCACCAACGCCGTGCTGGAGCAGCGCGTGGCGGCGCTGGAAGGCGGCGTGGGCTCGATCGCCGTGGCCAGCGGCCAGGCCGCGCTGCACCTGGCCGTTGCCACGCTGATGGGCGCGGGCAGCCACATCGTGGCCAGCACCGCGCTGTATGGCGGCTCGCAGAACCTGCTGCACTACACGCTGGCGCGCTTCGGCATCGAGACCACCTTTGTGAAGCCTGGCGACATCGACGCCTGGCGCGCCGCCGTGCGGCCCAATACCAAGTTGTTTTTTGGCGAGACCGTGGGCAACCCGGGCCTGGAAGTGCTGGACATCCCCACCGTGTCTTCAATAGCCCACGAGGCCGGCGTGCCGCTGCTGGTGGACTCTACTCTCACCTCGCCCTGGCTCATCCAGCCATTCGAGCATGGCGCCGATCTGGTCTACCACTCGGCCACCAAGTTCCTCTCGGGCCACGGCACCGTCATCGGCGGCATCGTGGTGGACGGCGGCAGCTTTGACTGGGACGGCCCCAGGTCGCAGGGCAAGTTTGCCGAACTGACCCAGCCCTACGACGGCTTTCACAACATGGTGTTCACCGAGGAAAGCACCGTGGGCGCCTTCTTGCTGCGCGCGCGGCGCGAAGGCCTGCGCGACTTTGGCGCCTGCATGAGCCCGCACACGGCCTGGCTCATCCTGCAGGGCATCGAGACGCTGCCGCTGCGCATGGAGCGCCACATGCGCAACACCGAAAAGGTGGTGGAATTTCTGGCGGCACAGCCCTTTGTGGCCCGTGTGGGCCACCCCATGCTGGAGTCGCACCCCAGCCACGCGCTGGCGCAAAAGCTGCTCCCGCGCGGCGCCGGCTCGGTGTTCAGCTTCGACCTCCAGGGCAACCGCGAGCAGGGCAAGAAGTTCATCGAAACCCTCAAGGTCTTCAGCCACCTGGCCAATGTGGGCGACTGCCGCAGCCTGGTGATCCACCCGGCCAGCACCACGCATTTCCGCATGAGCGACGAGGCCCTGTCCAATGCAGGCATCAGCCAGGGCACCATCCGCCTGTCGATTGGCCTGGAAGACGCCGACGACCTGATTGACGATCTCAAGCGCGCCCTCAAGGCCGCCGAGAAAGCGGGGGCCTGACCATGCATATCCCAATCAACGGCGCCCCGATTTATTGCTACACCGGCGGCAAAGCCTTCGATGCGGCCAAGCCCACGGTGGTCTTCATCCACGGCGTGCTCAACGACCACAGCGTGTGGGCCCTGCAAAGCCGCTACATGGCCCATCACGGCTGGAACGTGCTGGCCGTGGACCTGCCCGGCCATTGCCGCAGCGGTGGCGATGCCCCGGCCAGCGTGGAGCAAGGCGCTGCCTTTGTGGCGGCGCTGCTCGACGCCCTGGGCATTGAACGCGCCGCGCTGGTGGGCCACAGCTGGGGCTCGCTGATCGCGCTGGAAGCGGCGGCCCAACTGGGCCCGCGCGTGAGCCACCTGGTGCTGGTGGGCACGGCCTACCCCATGAAGGTGTCACCCGCGCTCATCGAATCGGCGTTGAATGCGCCCGAGAAGGCGCTGCGCATGGTCAATGTGTTCTCGCGCAGCACGCTGGCACCGCCCTCTGGTGCGGGCTTCTGGGTGTTTGGCGCCGGCATGGCGCTGGGCCGCAAGGTGCTGCGCAGCAACCGCGAGGTCAACCTGTTCCACCGGGGCTTCGTGGCCTGCGACAGCTATGCCCACGGCGAGCAGGCCATGGCGCAAGTGCAGTGCCCGGTGCTGTTTGCACTGGGTGCGCAAGACCAGATGACCGCTCCCAAAGCCGCACAAGGCCTGATCGCCATGGCCCGCACCGCCGGCAAGACCGTGCAGGTGGTCAGCCTGCCCGTGGGGCACAACCAGATGACGGAGGCCCCCGACGGCACGCTGACGGCCATCCGGGATTTTTTGAACGCATGAGCATGCCGCCTGTTTGATTCCAGAACAGTTTTTTCCGCCCTGCCCCAGCGGGGATCGCGTTCAGGCGGGTCGGATATTCTGGTTGGTGCTGAACAGGTTGGCGGGGTCGTACTGGCGCTTGATCTGCGCCAGCCGCTCGTAGTTCTGGCCATAGGCCGCCTTCACCCGGTCGCTCTCATCGTCGGTCAGAAAATTGACATAAACACCGCCGCTGGCATAGGGCGCCGAGGCCTTGAAGAAGTCGCGCGCCCAGCCCATGCCGCGCGCGTCATCGGCCGAGTCGTCCCAGCGGCCGTGAACATTCATGACGAAGCGGGCATCCCGGTGGGCATAGGCGGTGGCATCGGGCGCAGGCTCGGTGGTGGCGCCGCCAATGGCACCGAAAAATATCTCGCACTGGGAGGACGGCAAGCTGGCGATGTAGTCGATGACGGCATCGAACAATCCGTCCTTGAGTTCCGAGAAATTGTGTGACTTCCAGTAGTTGCGTGCACCGGGCGTGAGCAGCGGATCAAAGGCTTTTTGCCAGGCCGCATAGGGCATCACGTCGACATGGGAGCCAGCCGGTGTGCCAAAGCGGTACAGCGGCTCGACCAGCGCTTTTCCCTGCACCGGGTCGCCGGCGTACAGCAGAGCCAGCACGACCACCTCTTTGCCGTGGACGCTTTCGGGCAGGAACGGCAGCGGCGGCGCCTTGCGCAGAACAACCCAGACCGACAATTCGTCAGGTGCCTTGTCCATGAATTCGCGGTACTGCTGCAGCACCCGTTTTGCCTCGGCAATCGGAAACACGATCAGCCCAGCCAAGAGATCCGGGCCGACGGGATGCAAGCGGAACTCGAAGCGCGTCACCACACCGAAATTGCCGCTGCCGCCGCGCAGCGCCCAGAACAGGTCTGGATGCTCGGCGGCGCTGGCGTGCAGCACCTCGCCCGCCGCCGTCACCACTTCGGCCGATTCCAGGTTGTCGATGGTCATGCCGTATTTGCGGCTGAGCCAGCCGAAGCCGCCGCCCAACGTGAGGCCGGCGACGCCGGTAGTGGAGTTGATGCCCAGCGGCGTCGCCAGACCGTGGACCTGTGTGGCGGCATCAAAATCCGCCAGTGTGGCACCGCCTTCGATGGTGATGCGGCGCGCGTCGGCATCCACCTGCGCCGCCCGCATCTCCGACAGATCGATGACGATGCCGTCGTTGCACAGCGCGCTACCGGCAATGTTGTGACCACCGCCGCGCACGGCCAGCGGCAAGCCCTGGTCGCGCGCAAAATTCACCGCATGCACCACATCCGCGGTGGTCGTGCAGCAGACGATGGCTGCAGGGTGCTTGTCGATCATCGCGTTCCAGACCTTGCGCGCGGCTTCGTAGGCATAGTCATCCGGAAGAATCACCGGACCCTGAAGCCCCTCTTTCAACGCCCGCACCTGCTGGGTTTGCAAATTTTTCATGACCTTCTCCTTCGCTGCGGCTGAATTCGCCCCTTGCACAAAGGATGGAGAAAGACCGACCGGTCGCTCCTGATCAGTTGCGTGAGAAATTTACCGCTGGTGCGGTTTAGCACTACGCCGCAGTCCTTGCAAGGCAATCCGCCATCTGGAATAAAGACTTACTTGATTTACCAGTTCCTGCTCAACAGGTTCATTGGTCATTTTTCAAAAATGCAATCTGCGAGCCAGCACCCATTGTTCAAGCGCCGCCAGCAAGGCCTGCAGAAACCCGTGAAACGGCAGCTGGATGCACCCGGCAGTGCCACGATGGGCTGGCCAGGCCGGCGCAACGACGCAGAACACCTTTACCGGACAGCCGCGCACTTCGCAGCGGAATACACGGCTCCATCGCCATCCGGCGCTTTTTCCATAAACGCTAGCAGCTATTCTTTTGGAAGCACATCCGACAGATGCAACTGCGCCAGCCCGGCGCTGCCCCACAGTGGCTCCAGGCGGTCGGTGCGGTCGAGCAGCAGGCGTTGCAGCAGGGGCTCCAGCAGGGTGGTGCCGGGGTCGGCCAGCAGCACATAGCGCGGCTCGGGGTCGTCGGCAGCGCTTTGCGCCGGGTCGCTGGTGCGCCCCACCCAGTCGAGCGCCGTCAGGGCGTCGAGCACCGGCGCAAGCTGCAGCACATCCACGCGCAGCAGTTGCGCCAGCTGGCTGGCACGCAGGCCTTTGCCGATGTGGCGGCGCGCGCGCTGCAGCTCCTGCAGCACCTCCACCGCCAGCTGAAAGGTCCAGCCCGGCACCTTGCCGCGCCGCGCCACACCGGCCAGCAGGCTGGGCAGATAGGCCACCACCACCGCCCCCAGCAGCACGATGACCCAGGCCACATAGATCCAGACCAGCAAAATGGGCAGCGTGGCAAAAGTGCCATACACCACCGAATAGGTCGGAACCTTGCCCAGGTAGATGGCCAGTACCTTCTTGGCCAGCTCGATGCACACGGCCACGAACAGGCCGCCAGCCCAGGCGTGGCGCCACTTCACGGGCGTGTTGGGAACATAGTGGTAAAGCGCCGCCATGCCGGCTGCCAGCACGAAGAACTCTATGGAGTCGAACAGCAGGCGCACGCCGTCGGGTACGGCCCGCACCAGCCCGCCCGAGGCCGACATCACATACGAGGTGAGCGCCAGGCTGGCGCCCAGCGCCACCGGCCCCAGCGTGATCGCGGCCCAATAGATCAACACCCGCTGGCCCAGCGGCCGCAGGCGCCGCACGCGCCAGATGTTGTTGAGGGTGCGGTCGATGGTCAGGATCAACGCCAGCGCCGTCACCAGCAAAATGCTGAAGCCCGCCACCCCCAGCCGGCTGGCCTGGGCCGCGAACTGCGTGAGGTAGCCCAGCACCTGGCGCGAGATGCTGTCGGGCACCAGGCTGTCCACCAGCCAGCGCTGCAGCACCTCCTGCAGCTTGCCGAAGATGGGAAACGCCGTGAACACGGCCAGCGCCACCGTCACAAACGGCACCAGGGCCAGCACGGTGGTGAACGTAAGGCTGCTGGCGGTCAGGCCCAGGCGGTCTTCACGAAAGCGCTCGCGCAGCGTCTGGGCGGTGGTTTTCCAGGGAAAGTGCGACAGCTCGGTCAGCAGCGCCTGCAGGCGCTGGACCACGGTCTGTGGGGTCAAGGACATGGCCGATATGATCCTGGGGCCGCCAGGTGGATGAGAAAACGCTGCATGGACGCTGCCGATTTGTGCTGGGATCGAGCGTGCATTGTGGCCCCAACCGTCTGGCTTGAGCGCAATCCGCGCCGCCCCATCCCGACCACCTATTCCATGAATTCATCCCGCCCCTCTCCTGACAACGCCGTTGCCGCCACCCGCTGGCTCGCCGCGGGCAGCCTGCTGGCGCTGATCGCCCTGTGCCTGGCCTGGGAGCTGGTACTGGCCCCGCTGCGTCCCGGCGGCTCGTGGCTGGCGCTCAAGGCGCTGCCGCTGTGCATTCCGCTGGCCGGCATCCTCAAGAACCGCATGTACACCTACCGCTGGGTCAGCCTGGTGATCTGGCTGTATTTCATCGAAGGCGTGGTACGCGCCTGGGGCGACGCCCGCCCCGGCTCCTGGCTGGCGATGGGCGAGATCGTGCTGTGCGTGGTGCTGTTCACGGCCTGCACGCTGCATATACGGCTGCGCCAGCGCAACGCCCGGGCCCAGGCCAACGCCGACCCGGCAGCCCTCGCGCCTTGATAACTCCCTCACTGCACCCCTCACTGTTCCATTGAAAGAGCCATCTCCATGTCCACCCTGCTCGACACCTTGCGGCGCATTGTGGGTGCCGCCCATGTTCTGACCGACGGCGACCTGAGCGCCTGGGAACAAGACTGGCGCCGCCGCGAGCGCGGCAAGGCGCTGGCCGTGGTGCGCCCGGGCAGCACCGATGAGGTGGCGGCCGTGGTGCGCGCCTGCGCCGCCGCGGGCACCGCCATCGTGCCGCAGGGCGGCAACACCGGCCTGGCCGTGGGCTCGACGCCTGATCTGTCGGGCACCCAGGTGGTGCTGAGCCTCACCCGCATGAACGCCGTGCGCGACCTCGACAAGGACAATCTAACCCTCACGGTGGAGGCCGGCTGCATCCTGCAGAACGTGCAGGACGCGGCCGACAAGGCGGGACTTTTATTCCCCCTGTCGCTGGCGGCCGAGGGCAGTTGCACCATTGGCGGCAACCTGGGCACCAATGCCGGCGGCACGCAGGTGGTGCGCTACGGCAACGCCCGCGACCTGTGCCTGGGCCTGGAAGTGGTCACACCCCAGGGCGAGGTGTGGAACGGCCTCAAGGGCTTGCGCAAGGACAACACGGGCTACGACCTGCGCAACCTGTTTGTTGGCAGCGAAGGCACGCTGGGCGTCATCACCGCCGCGACGCTCAAGCTGTATCCCAAGCCCGCAGCGCAGCTCACCGCCTGGGCCGCCGTGCCCTCGATGGAACATGCCGTGGCGCTGCTGGGCCTGGCGCACCAGTACCTCGGTGCAGGGCTCACGGGCTTCGAGGTGATGGGGCGCTTCGCCCTGGGCCTGGTGGACAAGCACATGCCGCAGCTGCGCGTGCCCTTCATCGACCAGGAAGACGTGCCCTACGGCGTGCTGCTGGAAAACTCGGACAGCGAATCCGAGGACCACGCCCGCGCGCGCTTCGAGGCGCTGCTCGAAACGGCTTTCGAGGCCGGCTGTGTGACCGACGCCGTGGTGGCCGAAAACCTCGCGCAGGCGCACAACCTGTGGCATATCCGCGAAAGCATTCCGCTGGCGCAAGCCGAAGAGGGGCTGAACATCAAGCACGACATTTCGGTGCCCATTTCGCGCATTCCGGCATTTGTCGAATACGCCGACGCGCTGATGGTGCGCGAGATCCCGGGCGTGCGCCTGGTCAACTTCGGCCACCTCGGTGACGGCAACCTGCACTACAACGTACAGGCCCCCGAGGGCGGCGACGCCAAGGCTTTCCTGCGCGAGCAGGAAGACCGGGTGAACCACCTCGTCTACGAAGCCGTGGCGCAGTTCGGTGGCTCGTTCTCGGCCGAACACGGCATTGGCGCGCTCAAGGTGGAGAAGCTGGAGAAATACCAGTCGCCCACGGCGCTGGCGATGATGCGCGCCATCAAGGCGGCGCTGGATCCGCAGGGCATCATGAACCCGGGGCGTGTACTGGGCGCCGCATGAGTCTCATCCAGGCACTGCCCTCGGGGGCACTCGACATCGTCGGCGACATCCACGGCGAAATCGATGCGCTGGAACAGTTGCTGTCCCACCTGGGCTACGACGCCCAGGGCCGGCACCCGGGTGGCCGCACACTGGTCTTTGTGGGCGACTTCTGCGACCGGGGCCCCGACAGCCCCGCCGTGCTGATGCGTGTGGCGCAGCTGATGGCCAGCGGCCGCGCGGTGGCCGTGATCGGCAACCACGAGATCAACCTGCTGCGCAACGACGCCAAGGACGGCGCCGGCTGGTACTTTGATGCGCGCCTGGCCTCCGACCACGACAAATACGCGCCCTTTGCGCGCCCCACGGCCGGCGAGCGCGCGGCCATCGTCGCCTTTTTAAGCCCCCTGCCAGTGGCGCTGGAACGGCCAGACCTGCGCATCGTGCACGCCGCATGGCTGCCAGGCCAGATCGCCGCCGCACGCCAGTTGCCGCCCGGCAGCGTCCGCAGCGAATACGACCACTGGGAAGCCGAGGTACGCCGCCAGGCCCAGGACGGCACGCTCGCCCGGCGCATGGCGGCCGAACGCCAGCAATGGCCGCACGATCTCGAAGACCCGCAGCACAAGCCGCCCTTTCTGCAGGCCCATGCCGACAACGAGCTGCTCAAGGCCATGCTCAACCCCCTGAAGGTGCTGACCTCGGGGGTCGAGCGCCAGGGCACCGATCCCTTTGTTGCCGGCGGCAAATGGCGCTTTGTCGAACGCATGGCCTGGTGGGACAGCTACACCGACGCCACCCCCGTGGTGGTGGGCCACTACTGGCGGCGCCCCGTCGTGGCCGCGCCCGAAACCCTGGGCAGCTTGACGCCCGAAGAAGCCGGCCTGTTCGGCCATATCCCGCCCTTTGCCTGGCACGGCCAGCGCCACAACGTGTTTTGCGTGGACTACTCGGTCGGCGGACGCTGGCGTGCCCGCCAGGCCGGCACGCCCCACGACCCGCAATACCGGCTGGCCGCACTGCGCTGGCCCGAGCGCACGCTGCTGTTCGAAGATGGCACAGAGGTGGGCACCACAGGGTTTGACGCCTAGACCCAGGGGCCGCCCGGCCATCGGTGGCACACTACCGGGCTCGGCGCCACTGCGGGCCGCCGCTTGTCAAATGCCAGTTTTTACTCCATGACTTCTACCCCTCACCTGCGCCCCGTCCGTTCGCAATACGAAGATTTCATGCGCCATGTGTTCACGCACGGCGTGGACAAAGGCGACCGCACGGGCACGGGCACCAAGAGCGTGTTTGGCCACCAGATGCGCTTTGACCTGCGCGAGGGTTTTCCGCTGGTCACCACCAAGAAGGTGCACCTCAAATCCATCATCGTGGAACTGCTGTGGTTTCTCACCGGCTCCAGCAGCAACCTGTGGCTGAAAGAGCGCGGTGTCACGATCTGGGACGAATGGGCGCGCGCCGATGGCGACCTCGGCCCGGTGTATGGCGTGCAGTGGCGCAGCTGGCCCACCCCCGATGGCGGCCACATCGACCAGATCAGCCAGGTGATAGACACCCTCAGGACCAACCCCGATTCGCGCCGCATCATCGTGAGCAGCTGGAACGTGGCCGAGCTTTCCAAGATGGCCCTCATGCCCTGCCATGCCTTCTTCCAGTTCTACGTGGCACCGGCCACCACGCCCGGCGGCAAAGGCACCTTGAGCTGCCAGCTCTACCAGCGCAGCGCCGACATCTTCCTCGGCGTGCCTTTCAACATTGCGTCATACGCCCTGCTCACGCACATGGTGGCGCAGCAATGCGATCTGGAGGTGGGCGACTTCATCTGGACCGGCGGCGACTGCCACATCTACAGCAACCACACCGAGCAGGTGCAGACGCAACTGGCGCGCGCGCCCTACCCCTACCCCACGCTGCGCATCCAACGCCGGCCCGACAGCATCTTCGACTACCAGTACGAAGATTTTGAAGTGCTGGACTACCAGTGCCACCCCGCCATCAAGGCACCGGTGGCGGTGTGATGGAAATCGCCCTCATCTACGCCTGCGCCAACAACGGTGTCATCGGCAAGGACGGCACCATGCCCTGGCACCTGCCCGAAGACCTGGCGCATTTCAAGCAGCTCACGCAGGGCAGCCCCGTCATCATGGGGCGAAAGACCTGGGACTCGCTCCCGCCGCGGTTCCGCCCACTGCCGGGGCGCAGCAACATCGTCGTCACGCGCCAACCGGACTGGAGTGAAGTCGGCGCTCAGCGTGCGTCCGACCTGCACGAGGCGCTGCAAATAGCAGAGCAATCCAATCCCACCACCGTGTGGGTGATCGGCGGCGCGCAGATCTACGCCCAGGCCCTGCCCCTGGCCCACCGCGTGGAAGTGACCGCAATCGCGCAGCGCTTCGACGGCGACGCCTACGCCCCCGAACTCGGCCCCGAATGGCTGGAAACCACGCGCAAAGAACACACCAGCGCCAGCGGCCTGCCGTTCGCCTTTGTGCGCTACGAGCGCCGGGGCTGAACGCCTACGCCGGAGCACCGACGATCACGCTGGACGCCTTGAAGATCGCCGTAGCCGTGCCGCCCACGGCCAGCCCCAGCTCCATGCAACTGCCGTGGGTGACGATGGCCCCCACCGAGCCGCCACCGCGCAGAGTGCGGGCAATCGGAGAAATCCGCAACCATCCCAGCTGGCACGGCACTGCCCAAGCTGAGTGCGGCCAGACGACAATGGCGCACCTTCACTGCTTCCCATAGAGAATCAACGATGCAGATCGCCACCTGGAACATCAACTCCCTCAGCGTGCGCCTGCCCCAGGTGCTGGCCTGGCTGGCCGCCCATCCGGTCGATGCGCTATGCCTGCAGGAACTCAAGCTCACCGACGACAAGTTTCCGCACGATGCGCTGAAAGAGGCTGGCTATGAAACCGTGGCATTCGGGCAAAAGACCTACAACGGCGTTGCGATCCTGAGCCGCCACCCGCTGCGCGATGTGGTGCGCAACATCCCCGGGTTCGGGGATGAGCAGGCCCGCGTGATCGCGGCCACGCTGGATACACCGACGGGCCCCCTGCGCCTGCTCAACGGCTATTTCGTGAACGGCCAGGAGCCAGGTTCGGAAAAATTCGCCTACAAGATGCGCTGGCTGCAGGCCCTGCAGGACATGGTGCGTGCCGAGATGGCGGCCCACCCCCGCCTGATGCTGGTGGGCGACTTCAACGTGGCGCCGGAAGACCGCGACTCCTACGACCCCGTGGGCCTGCGCGAGACCATTCACCACACCTCCGAAGAGCGCAACCACTTCCAGGCCCTGCTGGCCCTGGGCCTGACCGACGCGTTTCGCCTGTTCGAGCAGCCCGAAAAAAGCTACTCATGGTGGGATTACCGCATGCTGGGCTTCCAGAAGAACCGGGGCCTGCGCATCGACCACATTCTGGTCAGCGATGCCCTCAAGCCCACCGTGACCGCCTGCGTGGTGGACCGTGCCCCGCGCAAGAACCCGCAGCCCAGCGACCACGCACCGGTGGTCGTGACACTGTAAGAGCGTAAGCACGCTCTGAGCGGCGCCGCTTCGTCTTCGGCCGCTCAGCGGCGGTCGGACGCGTCCAGCCCCTCGGGCTCGTCCACTGCCTCTTCCTGCGACGCGCGCAGCCAGTCACCCTGGTCGCGCATGGACAGCGCCGACACTCCGGGCCGCCATGCCAGTTGGCCCACGGCGCGGTAAGCGCCTAGCGGCAGCTTGCCGGGGGCGGAAAATACTTCGATCACGCGTGCGGTTTCCAGCTCTTCGGGCTGAATCCACGGGCTGTACTTGAGCTCACCCAGGATCAGAACGCGCGGCCGTTCGGCCAATCGCACGGCAACCGCGCCCGCCAGCGCCTGCTGGCCACTGACGATGTCGATGGGACCGCCCAGCACCGCATGCGCCTGCCGAGCAATGATGTCGGCCACGCGCTCGGAGGGGAAGTAGTCGGTGTGGTCGGATTTGTAGCCGCGCGGCCCCCGGGGCAAGGCCATCCACGACTGCGCCATGAGCAGCGCCTGCACCACTGCGAACCCCGCCCACGCCGCCCGCACGGTGCGCAGGGAGGTCCAGGCCGCGCGCGCGGCCAACCACTCCATCACCGCCGGCACGCTCCACAGCATGAACGCCGTGCCCCAATGGAGATGCAGCTTGGCGCCGCCGACTACCCCCATCAGCGCCATCAGGGCGAGCGGCAAAAAGCCCCACAGCAGCAGGAACTGGCGTGACAGCTGGGCGTAGCCGGCGCCAGGCGCCGCCTCCTCGCCCCGCTGGGGCGCCTCTCCCTGGCGCCGTGCCCACCACACGGCACAGCCCAGCACCAGCCAGGCCGGCAGGGCGCGGTTGAGCAACCAGTCGGCCGAGAACTGCGCCGTATGGAGCAAGCGATGGGGCAGGCTCAGGTCATGGCCCAGGGAGCTGGCGTTGGCATAGCCGAGAGGCATCCAGTCGTGCGTTGCCAGCCAGTGCAGGTGGGGCGCGCAAACCAGCAAGGCCACCGCCGCCGCCAACGGCGCGCCCACCCGATGGACGAGGTGGCGCCAGCCGCGCAGGCGCAGCCACCAGATGCCCACAACGGCCAACGCGACGATGAATTGATACTTGGCCAGCATGCCCAGCCCCGCGACCACGCCCATCGCCACCCAGCCCAGCAGCGAGGGCCGCCAGGTGAGCCGCCAGCTCAGGCCCGCCGCTAGCGATACCCACAGCATCATCACCACGTTGTGGTTGTAGTAGTAGACGCGGCCGCAGTAGAAGGTAATGCACAACGCCGCCAGCAGGGCGAGCGTCGCGTAACGACCACCACGCATGGCGCGCAGTTGGCGCCAGAACAACGCCAGCGCCCCGAGGGTGAACAGCGCGCCCATCACGTAGGTGAGCTCCACCGTGGCGCCGAAAATTGCCGCTGTGGCGCCCAGCACCCATGTGGGCAACGGCGGATGCTTGAAGTAGCCCCACTCCAGCGAACGCAGCCAGACCAGTTGCTCCACGTTGTCCACCGGCGGCGACAGCGTCGCCATCCAGTAGGCGGTCACCCAGACTGCACCATATACCGCCATCAACAGGGCCACCCCGGCCCCATCGAGCACAGGAAAGCGCAGCGCCCAAACTTGGGCAGCCGGTACAGGTACGGTGGAGGGCGACGAAACAAGCGTGGAAGAAGACACCGGGAGTCCTGCAAGCTGTGGAACGACCCGGTATTTTGCCTGTTTGTAAATATTTATGAAGATTTGTAAAGAATCCCTCACCCCATGCAACAACCCGATGGCCGCGCGCGCGTCGCGATCGTCGGGTTGATTCACTTTTAATAGCATCCCGTGCAGAGTGGAAGGGCGTTAGCGCCCGATTCACTCCAGACCCAGCTCCTGGATCTTGCGGGTAATGGTGTTACGCCCAATGCCCAGGCGCTGCGCGGCCTCCATGCGGCGGCCATGGGTGGCCAGGAGGGCGGTGCGGATCAGGCGCGACTCGAAACGCCGCGTCAGTACATCCCACACGTCTGGCTGGCCACCAGCCAGCAGCGTTTGCACCTCGGCTTCCAGTGCCTGCTCCCAGCCGCGGACACCCACGGCGTCCGCGGCAGCGGTTGCGTCGACATCGGCATCGGCCGCCGGCCAGGAAGACACTGCGGGGGCAGACATCGCTGCACCTGCCGCCATGTAAGCCCCCGGGACCAGCGCGACGGCAGGCACGGCAACCGCCGGGTGCATGCCCTCCACCATCTCGGATGACGGCATGGAAACCAGGGGGGCAAGCGGCGCTGCCATCTTCCCCACAGACAGTTCGCCCCCACCGGCCCGCACGGGCGGCTGGTAGACCGGCGCTTCCAGCACTTCGGGCGGCAGGTCCTGCAGCGAGATCACCTGGGCAGGTGCCATCACCGTGAGCCAATGGCAGATGTTCTCCAGTTGCCGCACATTGCCCGGAAACGCAAACTGCTCCAGCCGCGCCAGCGCCGAATCGGCAATGCGCTTGGGCTCCACGCCCAACTGGCGCGCACTTTGCTGCAGGAAGTGGCGCGTGAGCATGGGAACGTCTTCGTGCCGCTCGCGCAGCGCGGGCAGGCGCAGGCGAATCACGTTGAGGCGGTGGAACAGGTCTTCGCGGAAGCCGCCTTCCTTGACGCGCTGCTCCAGGTTCTGGTGGGTGGCGGCAATCACACGCACATGGGCCTTCACGGCCGCATGGCCGCCCACGCGGTAGAACTGACCATCCGACAGCACGCGCAGCAGGCGCGTCTGCAGATCAAACGGCATGTCGCCGATTTCGTCGAGAAACAGCGTGCCACCTTCGGCCTGCTCGAAGCGGCCGCGCCGCTGCGTCTGTGCGCCGGTGAAGGCGCCGCGTTCGTGGCCGAAGAGTTCGGATTCGAGCAGGTCCTTGGGGATGGCGGCTGTGTTGATGGCGACAAAGGGGCCGTCTGCGACCGGCGAGTGCTTGTGCAGCGCACGCGCCACCAGTTCCTTGCCCGAGCCGGATTCGCCCGTGATCAGGACCGTGACCTGGCTCTGGCTGAGCCGGCCGATGGCACGGAACACATCCTGCATCGCGGGTGCCTGGCCCAGCATTTCGGGTGTTTCGGCCTGGCGCTCTTCCGTCACTTCCTCACGCTGGCTCTCGTCGACCGCGCGACGGATCAGCTCTACCGCCTTGGGCAGATCGAACGGCTTGGGCAGGTATTCGAACGCTCCACGCTGGAAGGCCGACACGGCGCTGTCCAGGTCGGAGTACGCCGTCATGATGATGACGGGCAGGCCGGGCTGCAGTTCGCGCACTTTTTCCAGCAGTTGCAGGCCCGACCCCCCGGGCATGCGGATGTCGCTCACCAGGACCTGGGGGCTCTGGCGCGCGGAGTCACCAACGGTGACATCTGCCAGGGCATCCAGCACCTCGCGGGGGTGCGTGAAACTGCGCGTGGGCAGGTTCTCGCGGGCCAACGCCTTTTCCAGGACGAAGCGGATCGAGGGGTCGTCATCTACTATCCAGATCGGCTTCATGTGTTTTTACACCTTCACTGTGGTTGCGTGTCAGGGGACCTCAGGGCAAGGGAATCAGGATGCGGAAGTCGGTGCGACCCGGTACGCTGTCGCATTCGATCAACCCGTGGTGTCGCTGCACGAAGGTTTGCGCCAGCGTGAGCCCCAGCCCTGATCCCCCGTCCCGTCCCGACACCAGCGGGTAAAAAATCCGCTCTTTGATGGCATCGGGTACGCCCGGTCCGTTGTCGATGACATGCAATTCCAATGCCAGCCGATAGCGCTGGCGGCCAAACGTGACCTGGCGGGCCACGCGGGTGCGCAGCGTGATCACAGCATCGCCCGCCGCAATGCGTTCTGCCAGTGCCTGCGCGGCGTTCTGCACGATGTTCAGCAAGGCCTGGATGAGCTGGGCACGGTCGCCGCGAAACTCGGGGATCGAGGTGTCGTAATCGCGCAGCACCTTCAGGCCCTGCGGATGCTCCACCAGCACCAGCGAACGCACGCGCTCGCACACCTCGTGGATGTTCACGTCACCCACCAGATGCGGGTGCCGGTGCGGCGCCAGCAGCCGGTCCACCAGGCTTTGCAGGCGATCGGCCTCATGGATGATGACCTGGGTGTATTCGTGGAGCTCGCGGCTTTCGAGCTCCATCTCCAGCAATTGCGCAGCGCCCCGAATACCACCCAGGGGATTCTTGATCTCGTGGGCCAGATTGCGGATCAGCTCCTTGTTGGCCTGGGCCTGGTCCAGCAATCGCTCTTCACGGTCCTGGCGGGCATGTTGCTCCAGCGGCCACAGCTCCACCAGGATTTCACCCACCTGTTCGGCATCGGCCACATTGACATGCACGGGCACAGGGTCCTGGTGCAGGCGCTTCAAGCTGGCCTCGTAACGCAGCGCGGCAAAATCCTTGCCACGCGCACCGGACAATGCCATCTGCAGCAAGGTGGGGTCGGTAAAAAAGGTTGAAAAATCCACGCCTTCCAGCGTGCGCCGCGACAGGCCCAGCGTGTTTTCCAGGGCCGCATTGGCAAACTGCACGGCACCGTCCGAGCGCAGCACCGCCACCAGGGTGGACATGAGGTCCAGCGAGTGAAAGCGCTCCGTTTCTGCCACCCGTGAATCATGCACCGAGCGCTCCACCCTGTTTACTTCGCACTGGTGGCGGGGGCGAGGCGGGCCAGTTCGCGCCGAATTCCGGCCAGGTCGCTCTCGCTGCGCGCAACACTCGCCTTGAGTTCGGCCGTGCGCTCCATGTAAACCTGGGGATTGCGCAGCTCCAGCGCACTGCGCACGGGCGCGCCGTCGTTGTATTCCTTCAGCAGCTCGGCGTGGCGTGCCTCGGCCTTGCGCAGCTCGGACTCCAGAATGGCACGGGCATCGGCATCGCGGGCGCGCTGATCGTTGTTGTCCACGCGTGGTGCTCCGGCCGGTGAGGCCGTGGTGGTGGTCGGCGTGACAGCGCCCGAAGTCTTGGGGCGGCTGCCCTGCACCACCGTCACATTGCCGCCTTCGACCAGCTTGCAGCCGCGCTCCTTGGCCTGGGCGGCGTTATTGGTGTATTCATTGCCGCAACGGTAGATGCGGTCTTGAGCCCAGGCCGCGGGCGCCATGACGGTAAAAACCAGGAGGATAGTGAGCGATTTATTCATGAGGTCTCTCGCACATGCAATGCAGGGGTGTGCTGTTGAGTATCCCCTAATCACAATACATCGCCAATTCACCACCCGCTGACCCACGGGCTATTGCGGAAGGATGCCACCGATGAAGGCGGAGCTCCCGCTCATGCCCTCTGGCATCACCCGCTCCAAGAAAAAAGGCGGCTCGCGCCGCCTTGGGATGCAATGGCCTGCGGGCAGGCGATTACAGCGAGTAGTACATGTCGTACTCGACCGGATGAACCGCCATGCGAAAACGCGTGACTTCACCCATCTTCAGGTCAATGTAGGCGTCGATCATGCTGTCAGAAAACACGCCGCCCTTGGTCAGGAAGCCGCGATCCTTGTCCAGCGCTTCCAGCGCCTGGTCGAGGCTGTGGCACACGGTGGGCACCAGCTTGTCCTCTTCGGGAGGCAGATGGTACAGATCCTTGGTGGCAGCTTCGCCGGGATGGATCTTGTTTTCCACGCCGTCCAGACCCGCCATCAGCAGGGCAGCAAAGCCCAGGTAGGGGTTCATCAGTGGATCGGGGAAGCGGGCTTCCACGCGGCGGCCCTTGGGGTTGGCCACGTAAGGAATGCGGATCGAGGCGGAACGGTTCTTGGCCGAGTAGGCCAGCTTCACCGGCGCTTCGAAGTGCGGCACCAGGCGCTTGTAGCTGTTGGTGCCGGGGTTGGTGATGGCGTTCAGTGCACGGGCGTGCTTGATGATGCCGCCGATGTAGTACAGCGCGAAGTCCGACAGACCGGCGTAGCCGTCGCCCGCAAACAGGTTCTTGCCATCCTTCCAGACCGACTGGTGAACGTGCATGCCGGAACCGTTGTCACCATGGTAGGGCTTGGGCATGAAGGTGGCGGTCTTGCCGTAGGCGTTGGCCACGTTGTGGATCACATACTTTTGCAGCATGGTCCAGTCGGCGCGCTCGACCAGGGTGCTGAAACGCGTGCCGATTTCGTTCTGGCCGGCACCCGCCACTTCGTGGTGGAACACTTCGACCGGAATGCCCAGGGATTCGAGAATCAGCGACATCTCGGCGCGCATGTCCTGCGTGCTGTCGACGGGCGGCACGGGGAAGTAGCCGCCCTTGAGGGTGGGACGGTGGCCGCGGTTGCCGCCTTCGAGCTTGGAGCCGGTGTTCCAGGGTGCTTCGTACTCTTCGATTTCGTAGAAGGTATGGTTGGGTTCGGTGCTCCAACGCACGCCATCGAAAATGAAGAATTCGGGCTCGGGACCAAAGAATGCGGTATCGCCCAGGCCAGAGGCCTTGAGATAGGCTTCGGCGCGCTTGGCAACCGAACGGGGGTCGCGGTCATACGACTTGCCATCGCTGGGCTCGATCACGTCGCAGGTCAGGATCAGCGTCGTTTCTTCGAAAAACGGATCGATATTGGCCGAATTCGGATCAGGAATCAGCTGCATGTCGGAGGCTTCGATGCCCTTCCATCCGGCAATCGAAGAGCCATCAAAGGCATGGCCCGAAACGAACTTGTCTTCGTCAAAATGCGAGACGGGCACCGTGGTGTGGTGCTGCTTGCCACGGGTATCGGTAAAGCGGAAATCCACGAATTTGACTTCGTTTTCCTTCACCAGCTTCATCACGTCTGCAACGGTCTTGGCCATCAGGTTCTCCTGGGTAAAGCGCTTGTTAAAAAATCTGCCAAACGAAAAGCAGTTTGCGTGCCAGGCAAGTGCAATGCCTGCACTCGGACGGAGCATTCAGGGCAAAACCCAAGAATCCTCGGCACGCAGCATCACCAAAAATGTGCGCATCAGCATTCGCAATACGCTCAACGCAAATTTCGCACCAATTCGGGGCCACAATTTGCACCAACATTGTGCAATTCTGCTTGCAAGTCCGCCCAAGCGGCGGGAACCGCTGCAACAGGCCCCTTCACGCCCAATTCTATGTGGCGCCCATATTGTGGATGATCGACGCTGGGCAGGCTGAAGACCCGGATTCCGGGGTGCTTCAGCTCGATGCGCTCCATCAGCGGCGTCAACGCCGCCTCCATGGCGCCAAAGACAATGACGGACTGCTCTGTCTGGGGGGACCGATTGAAAAGATGCGGGTATTCGTGGTCCAGGACCCATTCGATCATGGGCCACGCCATCACCGGAAAGCCTGGCACAAAATGCACGGCCCCGCCGCCGGTTCCATGGCAGCTGAAGCCTGGGATCTTGTTGTAGGGGTTGGGCACGATGCGCGCACCTTCTGGAAACACGCCCATGTTGAGCCGCTGAACGTTGTCTGGCCGGTCTGCCTCGTAGGGCACGCCCTGCTCGCGTGCGGTGTCTTGCATGCGTTCCCGGATCAGGATCTCGGCCTGCGGGTGCAGCATCAGCCCAACACCCAGCGCCCGCGCCGCGCACTGGCGCGTGTGGTCATCGGGCGTGGCGCCGATGCCGCCGCACGAGAAAACGATATCGGCCGTAGAGAATGCACGCCGCAAGGTGCTGGTGATGCGCTCGGGGCTGTCGCCCACATAGTCGGCATAGGACAAGGCCAGCCCGCGCGCAGACAGCAACTCGATCACCTTGGGCATGTGCTTGTCGGCACGCTTGCCGGAAAGAATTTCGTCACCCACGATGATCAGACCGATATGCGAACTCATGGCAATTTGTGCTCCGAAATGAAGGTGCCGGGGGGCGCATCCGGCGTGGCGGCAATGGCCAGGGCAGCCTGACCTCCGCCAGACGCCGCCGGAGGCGACGGCGCACGGCCCTCGGATCGCAGGCGCTCCAAAGCGGCAAGGCAATAGTGGGCAAACCACAGGGACGAGAAGGCAAAAACGAGTGTGTAGATCCAGATCGCCAGCGGCACCAGTATGAAAAATGCAGCAGCAAAAACCACTCCGGACGCCCATACGAGGCTGGGCGCTGCGCCCAGATAGCCGGTCAACACACCGATTCCCAGCAGGCGGGCTCGGTGGCTGCGCAGAATCTCCCGCCGCTCTTCCTTGCTGGCATGCTCGGCCAAGGCATCGAACGCCATGACGCGGTAGCTCAGCCAACCCCAGATCAGCGGCGGCAGCACGAGCACCAAGGGTGGCACCAGCCACAGCGGCACCGACACCACCAGGGCAATCAGCGCCAACAAGGTGGAGCCCAATGACCACATGGCGCTGGCCCAGAAAGAGCCGCCCTGCTTGCGCTCAAGATGGGGAAACCGACGCTGTGCGACCAGGGTGACCAGGGCGGGCGTCGTCAGCAGGGCGACCGCCAGCAGAGAGATCATGACCAGCACCGGCGTGGCGGCCAGAATCACCAGGAGCGGCGCCATCACCGCAGTCGCGTCGCCGATGCCCCAGGCATGCAGCCAGCCCCAGAGGGTTGCCAGCAGCGCCGAAGACTCCAGCAATGTACGCATGCCCCGTACAGCGCCATCCCAATAGAAATAGCCCAAGGCGCCACCCAAAACCCCGATCAGCAGCAATGGCACCATCGACAGCAGGATCACACGGGGGCGCAGGCAATACACCGCCGCGCGCCAGAAAGAATCGACCAGGAGTCCCATGTTGGCAAGCATACCTTGACTGCCCAAAAATCGGTTCAACCGGTGGTCTGAACGCGGATTCAGGCCTTTCCGACCAGCCGCAGCAGGCCGAGCCATTGCTGTGACCAGAAACCCCTGCCGTAGTCGCGCAGGCGGCCCTGCGGATCGGGCTCCACCTGGTCCCTGACACCCGTGGGATCGTATCGGAGATCGAAATCAGCGGTGCCAAACAACATGTCCCACCACGGCAACAGCACGCCGAAGTTATGCCCGCCCAACACCTCCTTGCGCACCGCGGGCGGCAGCTGACCTTGGGCCGTGTCGGCCCGCGGGGTGGATGGCGGCAACGCAGGCATGGTTTCGTGACCAAAACCAATGGCGTGGTGCCGACGATGAAACCGGGGACTGATCCACAGCCGTTCACCCCAGCGGCCAAACCAGATGCGCAGGTTGGCGTGCTGGAAACTCTCGCTGAGCTGCGTGATCGCCACGATGGCAATGAATTGCCCCGGTGCGACACCGATGGCCTGTGCAACGATCACGAGAAGCGTGTCTCGGAGCACGTCGTCGAGCAGGTGGTTGCGGTTGTCGCTCCACATGGTCATCTGGCGCTGCGCATGGTGCAGGGAGTGCAGCCGCCACCACCACTCGAAATGGTGCTGACCCCGGTGCAACCAGTAGTCCACGAAGTCGAAAACCACCAGATAAAGCAGCAGGCTGACCCATGGCATGTCCGTCACCCCGGGCCACAGGCCATCGAGCTGCAGCGTGCTGATACCGACCACCCGGAGCGCGCCAAACAGCATGTCCATCAATGGGGCAATGGCAAAGAACAGAAGCACCCGAAACAGCCCCAGCCGGTGCAGCAAGGTGTAGAGCATGTCGGTACGAATGGTCGCCCGGTCGGTGATGGGCTCCACGGGACGCCAGCGCTGCAAGGGACCGAATACCGCCACAATGACCACGAGCTGAAGCAGGCCCACCAGCAGCCAGCCCGTGGCCTCGTACCCGTTTTCCAGCAGATTGCCCAGTCCCAACGCAAAGAGCAAAGGCTGCAGCGTGGACTCGAACAAGCCCTGCTGCACCCCATCGAAGGCATCGGCCCACCACTCCATCATTTCACCCCTCAGTAGTTGTTCTGCGCATGGTTCTGAGCAAATGCTGCGACAGCGCCCAGGTCAGCGCACCTGCCCGAGCGCGTAATCCGGGTGCTCCCGCAAGGTGCGAAAACAAAAACCCTTCGCCTTCAGGCCCACGATCAAGGGCTCCAGCACAGCAGGGGCCCAAGCGTCCTTGCGTGACCAGATGCCCAGATGCGCCATCAGGATGTCTCCACTGCGTATGCCTTGCAGGGCCTTGCGCAGCAGTGCGTCATTGCTGAATTTTTCGCTGGGCAACTCATCCCCCAGAAACCCCGCCGGCGCCCAGCCCACATGGGTGTAGCCGCACGCCTTGGCACTGGCGAGCAGCTGGGGCGATGTCTTGCCACCCGGTGCCCGAAACAGGGGCAATGGCTTCTGGCCCGTGAGGGCCTGCAGCCGATCCGCGGCACGGGCCAGCTCTTCGCAATACTCTGGCGCCCCCATGGTGAACTCCTGTCCCTGGCGCGGACCGGCCGAGGGTCGCACGCGAAACGCAGGCGCGGCCGCATCGCCCAGGTCGGCACGCCAGTAAACGTGGTTCCAGGTGTGGGAGGCAAAGGCGTGGCCTTCGCCCCCCCGGGCGCGCCACCATGCAGCCCAGTGCGATCCGAGACTGCCATCGCCCTGCTTGGTGGGTTCCTGCGCGGCAAAAAAGGTCACCTTTACCTGCTGGCGTTGCAGCACATCCGCAATCAATGGAGCCACCTCCATGTGGCCCGTGTCGAAGGTGAGATAGAGCGGTTTTTTGCAGTCATTTTGAGCGTTGGCGTTTATAGGTAAAGCGCTAAAAGCTATCAAAATAGAGGCATTCAACGCCCTTCCCAACCACCGCATGACCACGCCGCACATCACGTCACCGCGGTGCGTGCTGCAAGGTCCATACGCCATGGGGCGATTTCCCCACGGCCACTTGCCGCACCACCTTGCCGGCCTGGGTATCCACCACCGAAAGCTTGCGCGCCCAGCGCGAGCTCACATAAATCCAGCGGCCGTCGGCCGACACATCCATGCAGTCGGGCCCTCCTGGCACGGGATAGGTTGCTACCACTTCTTGCGTGCCCATGTCGATCTTGCTGATGGAATTGGCCACGCGGTTGCTGACATAGAGGTGGCGGCCATCTCCCGCAGCACGGAACGCATGGGCGCCATTGCCGGTGGTGATTTTTTTGATGCTGCGCGGCTCGCGCCCGGAAATATCGAACACCTCGACGCCGTCGCTGCCCGTCAGCCCGACAAAAAGACGCCGATCGTCACCGCTGCCATACACATCTGCGGGCATGGCACCCGTTTTCGTACGCCATTTGATCGTTTGCGTTGCGATGTCCATCGCTACGAGCTCATCGCTGTCCTGCATCGACACATAAACCGTGGCGCTGCGGCTGTCTATCCACATATGGCTGGGTGTGCGAGACGTGGCCACGCGTTTCACCAGCACAGGCTCGCTTCCGTCCCAACGGTAAAAGTCCACATGATTGAGCCGGTTGGCCGCCGTGATGAGCCACTTCATGTCGGGCGTGAAGCGCAGATGGTAGGGATCGACGATGCCCCGGACCGTGCGCTGCACCTGCGCCGTTCTCGGATCCACAAAGGTCAGGGTGTCGCCCAGGGCATTGGCAACAATCAGCGATTTTTCGTCCGGGGTCAGGTACAGATGGTGCGGCTCCTTTCCTGTGGGAATCCGCACGGTTTCAGTCCAGGTCACAGGATCGATCACGCTGACATTGGCCTCCAGCGAATTCAGGACAAAAACAGGGGGAGGGGCAGGCGTTGCAGCATGGGCGAAAGACAAGGTGAACCATGCCAACGTGGCGCAACCGCACACATAAGAAAAAATCTTCACAGGAACCCACTTTCAAAGCTGCGAGGAAGTTTAGCGCTGCGCAACCCCATGTATTCAACCCAAGGCGTAAAAAATGCGCGTACTGGCCACGCATGAATTGGGCAACCTCGGCAGAAAACCAGCAAACGAAATGACCGTCTCACCTGACGTTGTCCTGCAGACACGAGTTCAAGGCAAGGAGGTCAGCCTCAACAAATCCTCATCCGACAACCATTTCCACTGACCGGGTGCAAGATCAGAGGGAAGATCCAGCGCTCCAATGCGCGAGCGATGCAATTGCTCCACCCGATTGCCCACAGCAGCCAGCATGCGCTTGACCTGGTGGTACTTGCCTTCCGTCAGGGTGAGATCAAGGCTATGGCTGTCCACGACGGTGCACGCAGCGGCCCGCACGGGTTTGGGATCATCGTCGAGCACCACGCCTTCCAGCAATTTTGCAATTTGCAATTCGTCCACCGGATGCTTGGCCGTTACCCGGTATACCTTCGGGACATGCTTTTTTGGCGAACTCATGCGATGAATGAATTGCCCATCGTCACTGAGCAACAGCAGACCCGTCGTGTCTTGGTCAAGACGACCGACTGCCTGCACACCTTGGATAGCACTCTTGCAAGGTCTCTGCCGCAGTGGCGCTGGTAGCAAGGTGTAGATACTGGGGTAAGTGGACGGTTTCTGCGAGCATTCGGTGCCTGCAGGCTTGTGCAGCATCACATACGCTTTGGCGTGGTACTGCCACTCCACACCTTGAATCCGCAAACGCAGATCAGCGGTATCGAAATCCAGCGACGCATCCGTACAGGGGCTAAAAGAAGCGCCTTGATCCAGGCGTGCCGTCTCCACCCAGCCATGCTGAACCAGGCCCGCACAAACACGACGGGTACCAAACCCTTGTGAATACAAAATATCTTGAAGTTGCATTACCGTGTGCGGACAGTTTCCCGCCTCCATAAGACACGCATATGTTTGCTGCCCGCAAGCAGAAACGCCCCACTCAAAATTTGAGCGGGGCGTTACTGGGCTGTAAGAGCCTGACGATGACCTACTTTCACACGGGAACCCGCACTATCATCGGCGCAAAGTCGTTTCACTGTCC
>NZ_FNQJ01000090.1 GCF_900107605.1 Acidovorax soli
GTTCTTAGTCCTTGTTGAAAATACCGACAAGGAGTCAAGGAATGAAAGCCAAGCAGGTGCGTGCGCAGTACACGCAGGAATTCAAGTTGGAGGCGGTGCGCCAGGTGAGCACCGGTCAGGCCATCGCAGTGGTGGCCAAGGTCTTGGGGATACCCAAGGCCAGCCTGGGCAACTGGGTTCGCCAGGCAGGCAAAGGGGCATTGAGCGGCGCCGGGGGCGAGGACAAGGCAGTGAAGGTCTCGCCCGAGCAGATGGAGATAGCGCGTCTGCGCGCTGAGGTTGCCCGGCTTCGGATGGAGCGTGACATCGCAAAAAAAGCCGCGGCGTACTTCGCGCAGGACACGCTGCGAGGTACGCCTGGATTCACCAAATGAGGCAGCAGTACCCGGTGAGCGTCTCGTGTGGCGTGCTGGAGGTCAGCGCCAGCGGCTACTTCAACTGGCTGCGCCGCCCACAGGACATGGCTGGCCGTCCTGGCGGGCGCCACAGCGATGAAGCTGTGCTGGCCCACATCCGCGTCATCCATACCGAGGTCAAGGGCGAATACGGCTGGCCCCGGATGCACAAGGAACTGCTGGCCCGTGGCATCAGGGTGGGCAAGGACAGGGTGCGCAAGTTGATGCAGCAGCACGGTATCCGTGCCAGAACCAAGCGCAAGTTTGTGGTCACCACCGACAGCAAGCACAGTCTGCCGGAGGCACCAGACCTGGTGCAGCGGCGCTTCAACCCCGAGGCCCCCAACCAGCTGTGGAGTGGAGACATCACCTATATCGCGACCGACGAGGGCTGGCTGTACCTAGCTGGGGTCATCGACCTGTTCAGTCGCCAGGTGGTGGGCTGGAGCTTGCAGCCGCACATGCAGGCGAGCCTGGTCAAGGACGCGCTGGCCATGGCGTGGTGGCGGCGGCGCCCGCCGCCTGGTCTGATATTCCACAGCGACCGCGGCAGCCAGTATTGCAGCGGCGAGTTCCAGAACGCTTTGAAAGACTGGAAGATGCGCTCATCGATGAGCAGGAAAGGCAACTGCTGGGACA
>NZ_FNQJ01000008.1 GCF_900107605.1 Acidovorax soli
CCCCAGCATTTGCAGCGCCTTCTGGATCAGGCTCACTACTTCGTGCTCCCGCCTCGACGACCTGATCGAAGCTTCCCGCGCGAGGTCAAGCGATCGACACGCAGCAAGTACCCACCAAAAAAATGCCAGTCAGGGCTTAACTGACTGGCATTGCCCCGAAGGGGCCTTCCGCTCAAGACAAACTGCGGGCGAGCGGCTCAGTAACTGTCGCCGCCACCATAGCCGCCACCGCTGCGGCCGCCATTGCGTGAGCCCGTGCCGTAGGGGCTGCGGAAACCGCCCTCGCTGCGTCCACCACCGCCGTAGCCGCCACCATCACCTCGGCCACCACCTCCATAGCCACCGCCGCCGCCTTCACGGCCACCACCGTAGCCACCACCACCGCCACCGCCGTATCCGCCGCCACCACCGCTGCGGCCGCCACCGTAGCCACCGCCACCGCCAAAACCTCCACCACTGCGGGGCGGACGTGGCTCCATCGGGCGGGCTTCATTGACAACGATGCCACGGCCTCCCAGGGACTGGCCGTTCATGCCCTGAATGGCCGCCTGCGCTTCAGCATCGCTGCCCATCTCGACGAAGCCAAAGCCCTTGGAGCGACCCGTATCGCGTTCCATCATGACCTTGGCGCTTGTTACGGCACCAAATTGACCAAAGGCCTGTTCCAGATCGCTGTCGCGCACCGAATAAGGCAGGTTGCCGACATACAGTTTGTTGCCCATCACGGGACTCCTCAAAAACACATGGATAAAGCGATGGAGTCCCGAAAACGCAGCCAGTTGATCTCAACGAAGCCTTGAGCGCGAAACCGACGGATCACCGCAAACTTTTAGGCGAGAAAAACCCCGCAAACTGAATATGTCTCACAGTTTTTGGGAAAACGCAAGTGCTTTTGCCCGCTGTGGCAGCAATGCTGCAGCCATGAAAAAAGGAGCCCTGAGGCTCCTTGTTTTCCGGTGGCAGGTGCAAGCACCTGCTGAACGGTCTTAGTAGCTGTTACGGCCACCGCCGTAACCGCCACCACCACCACCGCCGTAGCCACCGCCGCTACGGCCACCGCCGTAACCGCCGCCGCCATTGCCGCCACCGAAGCCACCGCTACGGGGAGCGCGTGGCTCCATGGGGCGGGCTTCGTTGACCACGAGGTCACGGCCACCGAAATTCTGGCCATGCACGCCCTGGATGGCGGCTTGAGCTTCGGCATCGCTGCCCATTTCGACAAAGCCGAAACCCTTGGAGCGGCCGGTGTCGCGCTCCATCATGACCTTGGCGCTGCCGACCGAGCCGTACTGGCTGAAGGTCTGCTGCAGGTCTTCGTCGCGGAAAGAGTAGGGCAGGTTGCCCACGTAAAGTTTGTTGCCCATGAAGGACTCCTGAAAAAACATGAAAACGCGATGGGAGTCCTACGCAATCAACAAACCTGTGACGACTTCAAAGACGCGAAACTGACCAATCACCGCTAACTTAACTGCTTTCCTGCTAGGCAGAAAAAGCCAAGCCATTATCAGTCACTTTTATGCGCTGCGCGGATATTTATTTCTAAGGAGAAATTTTTCGGGTAGAAAACGTTGTAAAGGGATCCGGGGAACGCGTTGCACTAAAATAGCGCCGTCTTTGGGGAGTAGCCCGCCCGGCCGCACAAGGCGCCGGGGGCTTGCGTCAACACACTTGGGTTCCCACAACCTATGGCGCACGCGGCTTGTGATGAGCTGGGCGAGACCATTGACTGCATGCCGATCCATTGGCCGGAGTCGGTGTGCGGTCAATGCGTTCACCACCCATCCGGCCGGATCGGACCCCCCTCCCCATGGAAGCCTTTTTTGTTTCTACCGCCATCGTCGCCCTCGCCGAGATGGGCGACAAGACCCAGTTGCTGGCGCTGGTGCTGGCCGCGCGTTTCCGAAAACCCTGGCCCATTGTGCTGGGCATCCTGGTCGCCACGCTGGCCAACCACGGGTTGGCGGGGGCTGTTGGCGCCTGGGTAACCACGTTGGTGGGACCACAGATGTTGCGCTGGATTCTGGGTGCCTCCTTCATTGCCATGGCGGTGTGGATGCTGATCCCCGACAAGCTCGATGAAGGCGATGCCGACGGTTCGCCGCGCTGGGGAGTGTTCGGCACCACGCTGGTGGCTTTTTTCCTGGCCGAGATGGGCGACAAGACGCAGATCGCCACCGTCATGCTGGCGGCGCAGTACAACGCCTACCTGTGGGTGGTGGCCGGAACCACGCTGGGCATGATGCTGGCCAATGCGCCCGTGGTCTGGCTGGGCGACCGCATCACGCGCCTGGTGCCCATCCGCATCGTGCACCTTGTGTCGGCAGCCATTTTCGTGGTCCTCGGACTGGTGGCGATTTTTGCGCCGGCCTGATGGGCCAGCGTCGCCGCCGGGCGGCCCTTTTGGTATATTTGCCGCACGCGCCGATTTGCCACAGCTTGCGGGCGCTTAATAAATTCTGCTAAAGACCCGTCCGACACATCCCGGCCTCGTTTTTAGCGACGCCGGGTTTTTTTATGTCGTTCATTGCCACACCCCAGACCATGCATTTTCCGGAGGTGCTGCCGCTGCAAAGCGGTGCATCGCTCCGTGATTACCACCTGGCTTACGAAACCTACGGCACCCTCAATGCCGATGCGTCCAACGCCGTGCTGGTGTGCCACGCCCTCAACGCCTCGCACCATGTAGCCGGCGTGTACGAGGGCCAGGACAAGAGCGAGGGCTGGTGGGACAACATGATCGGCCCCGGCAAGCCGGTGGATACCAACCGGCTCTTCGTGATCGGCGTGAACAACCTGGGCTCGTGCTTCGGCTCCACCGGACCCATGCACCTGCACCCGGATACCGGCGAGGTCTACGGTGCCGATTTTCCCGTGGTCACGGTGGAGGACTGGGTCAATGCCCAGGCTCGGCTGCTGGAGCGGCTGGGCATCACGCAGCTGGCCGCCGTGCTGGGCGGCAGCCTGGGCGGCATGCAGGCCTTGAGCTGGACGCTGCAGTACCCCGAACGGGTGCGCCATGCCGTGGTGGTGGCCAGCGCGCCCAACCTCACGGCCGAGAACATCGCCTTCAACGAAGTGGCGCGCCGCGCCATCGTCACCGACCCCGACTTCCACGGCGGCCATTTTTACCGCCACGGCGTGATCCCGAAGCGCGGCCTGCGCATCGCGCGCATGATCGGCCACATCACGTATTTGAGCGACGATGTGATGAACGAGAAGTTCGGCCGCAGTCTGCGTGCCCCCACGCTCCCCGCTTCGCGTGGTTCGCTGCCCCTCGAGGGGACTGGTCCGGCTCGGGGCGGCCCAGCGCCGGACCTCCGCGATTATTTGTACAGCACCCAGGACATCGAGTTTCAGATCGAAAGCTACCTGCGCTACCAGGGCGACAAGTTCAGCGAGTATTTCGACGCCAACACCTACCTGCTGATCACGCGCGCGCTCGATTACTTCGATCCGGCGCGCGGCCATGGCGGTGACCTCACCCAGGCGCTGGCACGCGCCACGGCCAAATTTTTGCTGGTCAGTTTCACCACCGACTGGCGGTTTTCTTCCCGGCGCAGCCGCGAAATCGTGAAAGCCCTGCTCGACAACCGACGCAGTGTGAGCTACGCCGAAATCGATGCCCCCCACGGGCATGATGCCTTCTTGCTCGATGACGCCCGCTACATGAACGTCATGCGCTCTTACTTCGATAGCATTGCAAAGGAGCTGGCATGACCGAGAAAACCACGATGCAAGCCATTGCCCGCATGGTTCCACCCGGCTCGCGCGTGCTCGACCTGGGTTGTGGCGACGGCGCCATGCTGTCCTACCTGCAACGCGAACGAGGCTGCAGCGGCTACGGCATCGAGATAGCCGACGCCAACGTGCTGGCCTGCGTGCAGCGCGGGGTGGACGTGATCCAGCTCAACCTCGACGAGGGCCTGGCCATGTTTGGCGACAACTCTTTCGACGTGGTGCTGCAGATCGACACCCTGCAGCACCTGCGCAACGCCGAGGTCATGCTGCGAGAAACCGCCCGCGTGGGTCGCACCGGCGTGGTGGCCTTCCCCAACTTCGCGCACTGGCCCAACCGCCTGTCGGTGCTGCGCGGGCGCATGCCGGTCACGCGGCGCCTGCCCTACCAGTGGTACGACACGCCCAACATCCGCGTGGGCACCTACAAGGATTTCGAGGTGCTGGCGCTCAAGAACCACCTGCGCGTGATCGATGCGTTCGGCCTGCAGGCCGGGCGCACGGTTCGCTGGTGCCCGAACGCGCGGGCGGGCACGGCCGTGTTCCATTTCGAGCACGCCTGATGACCCCCTCATGGCCGCCTCCTTTGCCCACAACCGCTCCGTGGCGCGCCAGGTCATGGATGGCCATTGGCCTGGTGGTGCTGCTCGATTCGATCGGCTTTGTCAGCATGCCATGCACCGTGCCGGTGAAAGCAACCGCACCATGGCGGCGGTGGATGCTCTCGCCGGCGCGGAGAACCGCCGCACGCTGATCCGTGCGCTGGACCGCGCTGCGCCGCACCTCCACCCCGGGGCCGAAGCAGGCCCCTCCTGATACGCGCTCCTCGCCTGGCCACTGAGAACTTGGCGCCTGCGTGCACGTTGTGGTCGAATGCGGTTTTCGCAACGCCGCAGGAGCCCGCCCATGAACGCCCGTGTCCCCTCCCAAATCCTTGAACCCGCGCTGGCGCTGGAGCGGATCGGCCAGACATGGGACAGCGACATCCTGCGCCAGCTCACCGAATACATCGCCATTCCGGCCAAGTCGCCCACCTTTGCCCCCGACTGGGCGCAGCAGGGCCTGCTCGACACCGTGGTGCGCAATGCTGCCACCTGGGTCGAGGCGCAGAAGGTGGCGGGCCTGCACCTGGAAATCGTGCGTCTGCCCGGCCGCACCCCGGTGCTGTTCTTCGAGATCGAGGCCACCGAGGCCGCCGCCACCCAGACCGTGCTGATGTATGGCCACCTGGACAAGCAGCCCGAGTTTTCCGGCTGGCGCAGCGACCTCGGCCCCTGGACGCCCAAGTACGAAGACGGCAAGCTCTACGGGCGCGGCGGCGCCGACGATGGTTATGCCGTGTACGCCAGCATCGCCGCCGTGCAGGAACTCCAGCGCCAGAACGTGCCGCACCCGCGCATCGTGGGCCTCATCGAAACCTGCGAGGAAAGCGGCTCGCACGACCTGCTGCCCTACATCGATGCCCTGCGCGCGCGCCTGGGCGATGTGGGTCTGGTGATCTGCCTGGACAGCGGCGCCGGCAACTACGACCAGCTCTGGCTCACCACCAGCCTGCGCGGCATGGCCAGCGGCACGCTCAAGGTCGAGATCCTCACCGAAGGCATCCACTCGGGCGACGCCTCGGGCCTGGTGCCGTCCAGCTTCCGCATCATGCGCCAGGTGCTCGACCGCCTGGAAGACAGTGCCACCGGCCGCCTGCTGCCCGCCAGCTTCCATTGCCAGGTGCCTGCCGACCGCCTGGCCCAGGCCCGTGCCACGGCCGCCATCCTGGGCGACGAGGTCTACAAGCGCTTTCCGTGGGCGCACTACGACTGCGGCGGCTCCACCACCTTTGCGCTGCCCACCACCACCGACCCGCTGCAGGCCCTGCTCAAGCGTACCTGGGAGCCCACGCTCAGCGTGACCGGCGCCGAGGGCTTTCCTGCGCTGCAGGACGCGGGCAACGTGCTGCGCCCCTACACCGCCTTCAAGCTCAGCCTGCGCCTGCCCCCGCTGGTGGACGCTGCCCAGGCCGTGCAGGACTTGAAAGCCCTGCTCGAAGACAACGCGCCCTACCAAGCCCGGGTCACGTTCGACGGGAGTGGCGGCGCCACGGGCTGGAACGCCCCGGCCACTACGCCCTGGTTCGAACAGGCGCTCAATGATGCGTCGCAGGCGCACTTTGGCGCGCCCTGCGGCTACATCGGCCAGGGTGGCACCATCCCGCTGATGAACATGCTCAGCGAGGGTTTTCCGAAAGCCCAGATGATGGTGTGCGGCGTGCTCGGCCCCAAGAGCAATGCGCATGGTCCCAACGAGTTTTTGCATGTGCCCTATGCCAAACGCCTCACCGCCTCGGTGGCGCAGGTGATCGGCGCCATGGCCCGGCAGGCCGCCTCGGAGGCCGCTACGGCCTGAGCACCGGCAGGGCGCGCGCGCCAACCACCCCGGCAATCTGCTGGAACCTCCACCGCAACGCATGCCACCCGTGCACTTCGCTTGCTCCCAACCTTGGTCGTCCCGCCCATGTCTGACGCTGTTGTATCCACCTTGAGCACCTTGACGACCTTCACCGCGGCAGACGGCGAGAACCTGGCCGTGCAGGACTGGCCCCTGATGGAGGGCTCACCCCGCGGCACCGTGCTGCTGGTGCATGGCCTGGGCGAGCATGTGGGGCGGTACGATGCCCTGGCGCGGCGCCTGAATGCCTGGGGCTTTGCCGTGCGGGGCTACGACCAGTATGGCCACGGCGAGTCGGGCGGGCCGCGCGGCGGCCTCACCACGGCCATGCGCCTGCTCGACGATCTGGCCGACATGGTGGACGCCACCCGCGCCCGCATGGCGCCGGGCCAGCCGCTGGTGCTGCTGGGCCACAGCCTGGGCGGGCTGGTGGCGGCGCGGTTCGTGTCGCTGCACCTGCGGCCGGTGGATGGGCTGGTGCTGTCATCGCCCGCGCTGGACCTGGGGCTCAACGCCATGCAAAAGCTGCTGTTGGCCACGCTGCCGCGCATCGCGCCCAACCTGCGCGTGGGCAACGGGCTAGATCCGCAATACCTCTCGCACGACCCGGCCGTGGTGGCCGCCTACCTGGCCGATCCGCTGTGCCATGACCGCATCAGCGGCCGCCTGGCCCGGTTCATGGCCGACGCGGGGCCGGCCACCATGGCGCGTGCCAGGCACTGGGGTGTGCCCACCTTGCTGATGTGGGCGGGTGCCGACCGATTGGTCAATCCTGCTGGCAGCCAGGCCTTTGCCGCGGCGGCACCCCAGGGTGTGGTGCAGTCACATTGCTTTGAGCCCTTGTTCCATGAACTGTTCAACGAAAGCCCTGCGCTGGCCGCGCCGGTGTATGGCCTGCTGCACCAGTGGCTGGTGCGCCATTGCCCGCTGGCACCCCCGGTAGCCGTGGCCGGATGAGTTCAAGCCATATAGGCTTTCCAGAACCCGTGGACGCTGCGGTTGCAGGGCGTGGCCTTAGCGCACCGGCACTGCGCGCCTGCGCTGCAGCGCGAGCCATGCCAGCGCCAGCCCCGTCACGGCGATCGGGACCAGTGAGCCGGCGTTGAGCAGCGTCCAGCCCTGCGTGGTGACCAGCACGCCCGACGAGAACGAGCTGAGCGCCAGCGTGGCAAAAACGCAGAAATTGATGGCAGCCTGGGCACGGTCTTTTTCCTCGGGGCGGTAGGCCGTCAGGGCCAGCGCCGTGGCGCCGGTGAACAGAAAGTTCCAGCCCACGCCCAGCAGGAACAGGGCCACGCCAAAGTGCTGCAGCTCCAGCCCCATCAGCGCAATCACCACGCAGGCGGCATTCAGCAGCACTCCCGCACCCATGACAGCCAGCACGCCAAAGCGCTTGATGAGGTGGCCCGTGAAGAAGCCCGGCGCAAACATGCCGATCACATGCCATTGCAGCACCGTCGCCGCATCGTCAAAGGCGAAGCCACAGACCTGCATGGCCAGCGGTGTGGCGGCCATCAGCAGGTTCATCACGCCGTAGCCCAGGGCGGCGCCCAGCACCGCCACGATGAAAGCCGGTTGCCGCATCAGTTCGGCCAGGGGCCGGCCTTGGGCGGGCAGGCCTGCCGCGTCGAGCACCGGTGGCTGCGCCTCGAAGCGGATGGCGGCCATGCAGGCCATGGCGATGAGCGCCACGCCCATCAGCGCGATGTAAGCCCCCGCAAAAGGCACGGGGAACAGCGTGCGCGTGGCGCTGGCCAGATTGGGGCCCGTGACGGCGCCCAGCAGGCCACCGGCGAGCACCAGTGAAACGGCCTTTTCGCGGAACGCAGGCAGCGACAGTTCGGCGGCCGCAAAGCGGTAGAGCTGGCCGTTGGCGCTGTAGTAGCCTGCCACCAGGGTCGCAGTGCACAGCAGCCAGAAGTTGGCGCTGAAAGCCGCCCAGGCACACAGCGCGGCGGATGCCACCGCCACGGCCAGCCCGATCTGGAACGACACCTGCCGTCCCCAGCGCCTTTGGCTGCGTGCCACCAGCGGGGTGGACAGGGCGCCGCCCACCACATAGCCCATCACGGGCAGCGTGGCCATCCAGCCGAACGGCGCCAGTTGCAGGCCCACCAGGCCGTTGATGGCGATGAAGACCACGTTGTTGGTCAGGAAAAGGCCCTGGCAGAGGGCCAGCAGCCAGAGGTTTCTGTTCACGGCAGTGGGTTGTGGAGAAAAGAGGAGAGCCTACCTGGTGAGCGGGCGCTGCCGAAACATGGGTTGCATCAAAGCCCGGCATCGGTTGTCCGGCATTGTGGGCTGCAGTTGATGAAGATCAGCCACCCCGTGGCCAGGGACCGCTAAGGTGCCGCCAGTGCCGTGGCTCCATGCCCGGAGCCGGCCATTGATCGTTTGCCATGGAATCCCTGAACCCTACTGCGGCGCCCCCTGCGGCGCCAGCCCTTGAACTGGTCTGCCCCGCCGGCAGCCTGCCGGCCCTGAAGGCGGCGGTGGACAACGGTGCCAACTGCGTCTATCTGGGCCTGCGCGACGCCACCAACGCCCGCAACTTTGCCGGCCTCAATTTCGACGAGGCGGCCATCGCCAATGGCATCCGCTACGCGCACGAGCGTGGCTGCAAGGTGTTCATGGCGCTCAACACCTACCCGCAGGCGTCCGACCCCGCACCCTGGCGCAGCGCCATGGACAAGGCGGTGGACCTGGGCGTGGACGCCGTCATTCTGGCTGATCCCGGGCTCATGCAATACGCCGCGCAGCGCCATCCGCAGCTGCGCCTGCACCTGTCGGTGCAGGGCTCGGCCACCAACTACGAGGCCATCAACTTCTACCGCGAGCAGTTCGGCATCGTGCGCGCCGTGCTGCCGCGCGTGCTGTCGATGGAGCAGGTGCGCCAGGTCATCGACAAGACGCCGGTGGAGATCGAGGTGTTTGGTTTTGGCAGCCTGTGCGTGATGGTCGAGGGGCGCTGCGCGCTGTCGTCCTACGTCACGGGCGAATCGCCCAACACGCATGGCGTGTGCTCGCCGCCGAAGGCAGTGCGCTGGCAGGAGACGCCGCAGGGCCGCGAGTCGCGCCTGAACGGCGTGCTGATCGACCGCTACGCACCCGGCGAGAACGCCGGCTACCCCACCTTGTGCAAGGGCCGCTTCGACGTGGGCGACGACGAGAACTACTACGCCATCGAAGAGCCCACCAGCCTCAACACGCTGGAGCTGCTGCCCCAGCTGCTGAAAATCGGTGTGCGCGCCATCAAGATCGAAGGCCGCCAGCGCAGCCCCGCGTATGTGGCGCAGGTCACCAAGGTCTGGCGCGAAGCCATGGACCAGTGCCTGGCCAATCCCCACCGCTACGCCCCCAAGACGACCTGGATGGCCAGCCTCGACCAGGTGGCCGAGGGCCAGCAGCACACGCTGGGCGCCTACCACCGCCCCTGGAAATGAGGAACAACCCCCTGAGGCGCTTCGCGCCTTCCCCCTTCTCTCGCCTCGCTTGCGCGATGCGGGAAGGGGGACACCGCCAGCGCGGCGGGGCGGCCCTTGCGCGGCGGTCGCTGGCCTGGGCCGCGCCAGATTCGAACTCAGTGAGCCGCTTTGGCGCCTGGCTACCACGATGAAAACCTTAGAGATCGCCCCATGAAACTCTCTCTCGGCCCGCTGCTGTACTACTGGCCGCGCGAAACCATCTTTGCTTTTTATGAGGCCATGGCCGCCACGCCGCTCGACGTGGTCTATCTGGGCGAAACCGTGTGCTCGCGCCGCCATGAGTTGCGCCTGGCGGACTGGCTGGACATCGCCCGCATGCTGCAGGACGCAGGCAAGCAGGCCGTGCTGTCCACGCAGGTGCTGATCGAGTCGGGCTCGGACGTGAGCGTGCTGCACAAGATCGCCGCCAATACCGACTTCACCGTCGAGGCCAACGACATGGGCGCGGTGCGCTGCCTGTCGGGCCAGCGCCCCTTCGTGGCCGGCCCGCACCTGAACCTGTACAACGCGCCCTCGCTGCAATGGATGGCCCAGCTGGGCGCCAGCCGCTGGGTGATGCCGCTGGAGATGGCGCAGGATGCGCTGGCCGCCATGCTGGGGAACCGCCCGGCCGGGCTCGAAACGGAAGTGTTCGCCTACGGGCGCATGCCATTGGCCTACTCGGCGCGCTGCTTCACCGCGCGCCATCGCAACCTGCCCAAGGACGACTGCCGCTTCAGCTGTATGGACCATGCCGACGGCCTGACGCTGCGCACGCGCGAGAGCGAGGATTTCCTCGTGCTCAATGGCACGCAGACGCAATCGGCCCGCGTCTACAACCTGGCCAACGAGCTGGCCGCGATGGGCACCATGGGCGTGGACCTGGTGCGGCTGAGCCCGCAGGCGCAGCACATGGCGCAGATCATCGCGCTGTTCGACGAAGCGCGCGGGCCGGCGCAGCCCGCCAGCGTGGACTATGTCGAGCGCATGCAAGCCTTCATGCCCGACCAGCCCTGCAATGGCTACTGGTTTGGCCGTCCCGGTCTGGAGCAGGGGCATGCCGCAAGCCATGCGCCTGGCCCCTGATGTTCACCGTGCTTTTCACCCTGGCCCGAGTGCCACTCCCACGCCATGGCTGCTTCTTCTGATCTTCTGGTGGTTCCCGCTCCGGTGGGGGCCTTGCTGTCGCGCCTGCCCGCCTACCCCGGCTCGCTGCTGCTGGTGACCGCGCTCAACCTGGCGCTGGCCCGGCACCTGCCCGCCGATGTGGGCCAGTTGATGCTGCACAAGAAGATGCGCGTGCAGGTGCGCGATGCGCGCCTGACGTTCGACTTCGCCTGGACCGGCCAGCGCTTTGCGCCCCAGGCCCCGCTGGTGGCCCCCGCCGTGGCCGACCTGACGCTGAGCGCCACCGCCCACGACTTTCTGCTGCTGGCCCAGCGCCAGCAAGACCCCGATACCCTGTTCTTCAACCGCCGCCTGTCCATGGAGGGCGACACCGAACTGGGCCTGGTGGTGAAGAACGCGCTCGACGCCATCGAGCTGCCCGTGCTCGACCCGCGCCAGTGGACGCCGCGCCAGGTGCTGGGCCGCCTGCGCCAGCGCATGGATTCCGCGCGCAGCGCCGGACGATGACCATGGCCGCCGATCCCAACCACCCCCTGGTCTATTCCTGCTCCGGCTGCTCCAGCGCCGCGCAGCTGGCCAACCATGTGGCGCTGCAGCTCGACCGGCGCGGCGTGGCCGAGATGTCGTGCATCGCCGGCGTGGGCGGCGATGTGCCGCACCTGATGAAGATCGTCCGTTCGGGCCGGCCCATCATTGCGCTCGACGGTTGCCCGCTGGTCTGCGTCAAAAGCACGCTGGCGCGCCATGGCATCGCTGCCGACCGGCATTACCAGCTGCAGCAGTACGGCGTGAAAAAGCGCACGCACGAAGACTTCGATCCCGTGCAGGCCGCGCTGGTGCTGGAGCAGGTGGAGGCCGACCAGATGGCGCAGCCCCTGCAACGCCCGGCGCTGCGGCCCGCCGCCGTGGAGCCCTCGCATGGCTGATGCCCGACGCCCGCGCCGCGTCATCGTGGCCATCTCGGGCGCCAGCGGCGCCGTGTATGGCGCGCGCCTGCTGCAGGTGCTGCAGGGCCAGAGCGGCATCGAGACGCACCTGGTCGTGTCGGATGCCGGCTGGCGCAACCTGCGGCACGAGCTCGACATGGACCGCCCCACCGTGGAGGCCCTGGCGCACCGCGTGCACGATGTGGCCAACGTGGGCGCGGCGATTGCGAGTGGCTCGTTCCAGTGCCACGCCATGGTGGTGGCACCCTGCTCCATGCGCACGCTGGCGGCCATTGCCCATGGCCTGGCCGACAACCTGCTCACGCGCGCCGCCGATGTGGCGCTCAAGGAACGCCGCCGCCTTGTGCTGATGGTGCGCGAATCGCCGCTGCACCTCACGCACCTGCGCAACATGGTGGCGGTGACCGAGATGGGCGCCATCGTCTGCCCGCCGCTGCCCGCCTTCTACCTGCGCCCGCAGACCGTGGGCGAGGTGGTGGACTACAGCGTGGCGCGCGCGCTCGACCTCATCGACGTGGCGCACGACCTGGCGCCGCGCTGGGAGGGGTTGGCGGCAGATGCTCCATAAAATCCCTCTGCACCACTCCCTGCGCCTGGCGGCCTGTTGGTTCAAATATGGGTACTGAGATGGCCTACCGCGACCTGCGCGACTTCATGGCCCAGCTCGAAGCCACGGGCGATCTGCGCCGTGTTGCCGACCCCGTATCTCCATACCTGGAGATGACCGCGCTGAGCGACCGCGTGCTGCGCGCCGGTGGCCCCGCGCTGCTGTTCACGCAGCCCACGGGCCACCGCATGCCCGTGCTCACCAACCTGTTCGGCACGCCCGAGCGCGTGGCCCGGGCCATGGGTGTGGCCGACCTGCGCGGCGTGCGTGCTTTCGGTGAGCTGCTGGCCACGCTCAAGGAGCCCGAGGCGCCCAAGGGCTTCAAGGACATGCTGGGCATGGGCCACTTGCTCAAGACCCTGTGGAACATGGCGCCGCACACCGTGGGCCGGGGCGCGCCCTGCCAGCAGGAGGTGTGGGAAGGCCCCGATGTCGACCTGGCCCGCCTGCCCGTGCAGCATTGCTGGCCGGGCGACGTGGCGCCGCTCATCACCTGGGGCCTGACCATCACGCGCGGCCCGCGCAAGGCGCGGCAGAACCTGGGCATCTACCGCCAGCAGGTGATCTCGCGCAACCAGCTCATCCTGCGCTGGCTGGCCCACCGGGGCGGGGCGCTGGATTTCCGCGACCACTGCGCCACCCACCCCGGCCAGCCCTATCCCGTGGCCGTGGCGCTGGGCGCCGACCCGGCCACGCTGCTGGGCGCCGTCACGCCCGTGCCCGATTCGTTGAGCGAATACCAGTTCGCGGGCCTGCTGCGCGGCGCCCGCACCGAGGTCACTCCCGCGCTGGGCGTGCCGCTCACGGTGCCAGCCACGGCCGAGATCGTGCTCGAAGGCCATATCCAGCCCGATGCCAACCATGCGAGCGGCTGGCAGCATGCGCTCGAAGGTCCGTACGGCGACCACACCGGCTACTACAACGAGTGCGCCGAATTCCCCGTGCTCACCATCGACCGCATCACGATGCGCAAGGACGCGATCTACCACAGCACCTACACCGGCAAGCCACCCGACGAGCCCGCCGTGCTGGGCCTGGCGATGAACGAGCTGTTCATTCCGCTCCTGCAAAAGCAGTTCCCCGAGATTGTGGACTTCTACCTGCCGCCCGAAGGCTGCAGCTATCGGCTAGCGGTGGTGAGCATCCGCAAGGCCTACGCGGGCCACGCCCGGCGCGTGATGATGGGCGTGTGGAGCCACCTGCGCCAGTTCATGTACACCAAGTTCATCGTGGTGGTGGACGACGATGTGGATGTGCGCTCATGGCCCGAAGTTATCTGGGCCATCACCACCCGCATGGACCCGGTGCGCGACACCATGATGGTGGAGAACACCCCCATCGACTACCTCGACTTCGCCTCGCCCGTGAGCGGCCTGGGCAGCAAGATGGGCCTGGACGCCACGAACAAGTGGCCCGGCGAGACCCAGCGCGAGTGGGGGCAGCCCATGGCCATGGACGCCGCCGTGCAGGCGCGCATGGATGGGCTGTACCAGGCGCTGGGGTTGTAAGCGCAACCAGGGTCGATACCACCGGCGACCCGGTTTTCTTTCCAGATGACATCGTTCACAAACAGCGATAAGATAGTAATAGATTACTTACTTTCATCATGAAAAAAACCACCACCGAGGCCGCTCCGCCCAGACACCTGCCTGCCGACGAACGCCGTGCCGTCACCGTCGAGGCCGTGGTGGCGCTGGCGGCCACGCAGAACCCGAGCGAGATCACCACCTCGGCCATCGCCCGGCACATGCACCTCACGCAGGGTGCGCTGTTCCGGCACTTCCCGAACAAGGACGCCATCCTGCAGGCGGTGATGGACTGGGTGGCCACGCAGCTGCTGGCGCGCATCGACCGCGCGGCCGACGGCGCGGCTTCGCCCCTGGCGGCGCTGCGGGCCATGTTCATGGCGCATGTCGCCTTCGTGGCCGAGCACCCGGGCGCGCCGCGCATCATTTTTGGCGAACTGCAGCGCGCGGGCGATACGCTCCCCAAGCAGATGGTGCAGACGCTCATCACCAGCTATGGCAAGCGCCTGCAAGGCCTCATCGCGCAAGGCCAGGCGCAGGGCGAGGTGCACGCGGGGCTGGATGTGCCGGCGGCGGCCACGTTGTTCATCGGCACCATCCAGGGCCTGGTGATGCAGTCGCTGATCACCGGCGACATGCAGCGCATGCGCAGCGATGCCCCCCGGGTTTTTGCCATCTACCAGCGCGGCATTGCGCCCGCCAGCGAAAGCACACGATGAAAAAATTCCCATTGCAAGGCCGCACGCTGGCGCTGCTGGCCGTGGTGGTGCCCCTGCTGGCGCTGTTCGTGTATGTGGTGCTGCGCTCGGGTCCGCTGGCCCCGGTGGCAGTCACGCTGGCCCAGGTCGAGCGCAAGGCCCTCGCTCCGGCGCTGTTTGGCGTGGGCACCATCGGCGCCCGCACCACCACCAGAATCGGCCCCACGGTGGCCGGGCGCATCCAGCGGCTGGATGTGGACGTGGGCGACTCTGTCCAGGCCGGCCAGGTGCTGGGCGAGATGGATGCGGTCGATCTGCAAGACCGCTTGCAGGCCCAGGAGGCCGCGCTGCAGCGCGTGCAGGCCAGCCTGCGCGAGGCCCAGGCACGCCAGGCCCACGCGCAGGCACAGGCCACGCGCTATGCGCAACTGCTGGCCGTGCGCTCGACCAGCGAAGAGCTGGCCGCCGCCAAGCAGCAGGAGCTGCAGGTGGCCGATGCGGCCGTGGCTGCCGCGCAGGCCGAAGCGGTGCGCGTGCGTGCCGAGCGTGCCGCCATCGGCACGCAGCAGCGCCATCTGCGCCTGGTGGCGCCCGCCGCTGGCCTGGTGACGCTGCGCTTTGCCGACCCCGGCACCACCGTGGTGGCGGGCCAGGCGGTGGTGGAGGTGGTGGACCCTGCCAGCCTGTGGATCAACGTGCGTCTGGACCAGATCAACGCGCATGGCCTGAAGGCCGGCCTGCCGGCACAGGTGGTGCTGCGCTCGCGCGCGGGCCAGGCGCTGGCGGGGCGCGTGCTGCGCGTCGAGCCGCTGGCCGACGCCGTGACCGAGGAAGCGCTGGCCAAGGTGGTGTTCGAGGCCTTGCCTTCGCCCCTGCCGCCGCTCGGTGAACTGGCCGAAGTGACCATAGCCCTGCCCGCGCTGGCGGCGCAACCCGTGCTGCCCAATGCCGCCGTGCAGCGCGTGGGCGGCCAGACCGGCGTGTGGCGCTGGACCGATGGCCAGCTGCAATTCGCGCCGGTGCAATTGGGCAGCGCCGACCTCGACGGCCATGTGCAGGTGCTGCAGGGGCTGGACGAGGGCGACCAGGTGGTCGTCTACAGCGAAAAACCCCTGAGCGCGCGCAGCCGCATCCGGGTGGTGGAGAGTCTGGCCAAGGGTGCAAGCAAGGGCGCACCATGATCAGCCTGTCCGGCCGGGACATCCTGCATGCCTGGGGCAAGTTTGTCTTCACCGGCGTGGGCCTGGGCCTGCTGATCGGGGTGACGTTGACCATGGCCGGGGTGTACCGTGGCATGGTGGACGACGGCAAGGCGCTGCTCGACAACAGCCGCGCCGACATCTGGGTGGTGCAGAAAGACACGCTCGGGCCCTATGCCGAATCGTCCAGCCTGCAGGACGACCTGTACCGCGGCATCCTGGCGATGCCCGGCGTGGCCCAGGCCGCCAACGTCACCTACCTCACCACGCAGGTGCGCAAGGGCACAACCGATGTGCGCGCCATGGTGGTGGGCATGGCGCCGGGCCCGGCGGGCGTCACGCCGGGCTGGCCGCCATACCTGGTGGACGGGCGCCAGGTCACGCGCGGCCACTACGAAGCCGTGGCCGACGTGGCCGCCGGTTTTCAGCTGGGTGAGCGCCTGACGGTGCGGCGCAACCACTACACCGTGGTCGGGCTGACGCGGCGCATGGTGTCCTCCAGCGGCGACCCGATGGTGTTCATCCCGCTCAAGGATGCGCAAGAGGCGCAGTTCCTCAAGGACAACGACGCCATCTGGCACAACCGCCGCCGCACCGAGGCCAACCCCGCCTTCAACCGCCCGGCGGTGCCCGGCCTGCTGGACGCCGTGATCGCCTCGCAAAGCACCAATGCCTTCGTCAACGCCGTGCTGGTGACCGTGCAGCCCGGCGCCGCCCCGCACGAGGTGGCCCAGGCCATCCAGCGCTGGAAGCGCCTCACGGCCTACACGCGCCCGCAGATGGAAGAAATCCTGGTCAGCAAGCTGATCGCCACGTCGGCCAAGCAGATCGGCATGTTCCTGGCCATCCTCGCCATGGTCAGCGCCGCCATCGTGGCCTTCATCATCTATTCGCTCACGATGGACAAGATCCGCGAGATCGCCGTGCTCAAGCTCATTGGCACGCGCAACCGCACCATCGCCGCCATGATCCTGCAGCAGGCGCTGGCGCTGGGGGTGATCGGCTTCGTGGTGGGCAAGATCTCGGCCACGTTTGCCGCGCCCTTCTTTCCCAAGTACGTGCTGCTCATGCCCATGGATTCGGTGGCCGGCTTCTTTGCCGTGCTGGGCATCTGCGTGATCGCCAGCGTGGTCGCCATCCGCATGGCGCTGCGGGTGGACCCGGCGCAGGCCATAGGCTGATAGGAGGGTGATGCCATGAGCGCCAAAGGAATCCGCGTGGAAGGCCTGAGCAAAAGCTTTGGCAAGGGCGACACCGCCGTGCACGCCCTGAAAGACGTCAACCTGCAGGTCAGCCCCGGCGAGGTGGTCGGGCTGGTGGGGCCGTCGGGCTCGGGCAAGAGCACGCTGCTCAAATGCCTGGGCGCCGTCATCGACCCCACCGCCGGGCGCATGGTGCTGGGCGACGAGGTGATCTACGACAACGGCTGGCAGGTGCGCGACCTGCGCGCGCTGCGGCGTGACAAGATCGGCTTCGTCTTCCAGGCGCCCTACCTGATTCCGTTTCTGGACGCCACCGACAACGTCGCCCTGCTGCCCATGCTGGCCGGCGTGCCCAACGCCGAGGCCCGTGCCCGGGCGCTCGAATTGCTCACCGCGCTGGATGTGCAGCACCGCGCGCGCGCCATGCCGGCCCAGCTCTCGGGCGGCGAGCAGCAGCGCATCTCGATTGCGCGCGGCCTGGTCAACCGCCCGCCCGTGATCCTGGCCGACGAGCCCACCGCGCCCCTGGACAGCGCGCGCGCCCTGGCCGTGATCCGCATTCTCAACGACATGGCGCGCCGGTTTGAAACCGCCGTCATCGTGGTCACGCACGACGAAAAAATCATCCCCACCTTCCGGCGGATTTACCACATCCGCGACGGCGTGACGCACGAGGAAGCGGGCGAGGGCCGCAGTCTTGCATAACCCCCCACAAGGAAACGCCATGGCAAAGACAACGCAGCGCAGCGCCCGTGCCCGGCTTGCGCTGGCCGCTGCCGCCTGTGCGGCGCTGCTGGCCGGTTGTACCACCGGGCCCGACTTCCACCCGCCGGCCGGGCCCGACAGTGTGCAGATTTCCGCGCAGGGGCCCACACCCCACCCGGAGGCCGCCATCGACCTGGCCGCGCCGTGGTGGCACCAGTTGGGCTCGCCCCCCTTGAACCAGCTGATCGGCCAGGCGCTGGCCGCCAGTCCCACGCTGGCCGCCGCCGAGGCCACGCTGCGCCAGGCGCAAGAGATGCAGGCGGCGCAGGCCGGCGCCACGCAACTGCCCCGTGTCGATACCAGCGCGGGTGCCCAGCGCCAGCGCATCTCGCCCAGCGCGCAGGGCCTGCCGGGCGAGGGGCGCAGCTTTGGCCAGTACAGCGCCAGCATCGGCGTGCGCTACGCGCTCGACCTGGCCGGCGGCAACCGGCGCGCCCTGGAGGCCCTGGGCGCCCGCACCGACTACCGGCGCTACCAGCTCGAAGGCGCGCGGCTGAACCTGGCGGCCAGCATCGTCGGCACCGCCATCACGCAGGCGCGGCTGGCGGCGCAGATCGAGGCGCTGCAGGCCATCGTGCAACTGCAAGACGAGCAGCTGCACCTGGCCGGCGAACGCCTGCGCCTGGGCCAGGCCGCGCACAGCGAGGTGCTGGCGCTGCAGGCGCAGGTGGAACAAACGCGCGCCAGCGTGCCGCTATTGCGCCAGCAGCACCAGCAAAGCAGCCACCTGCTGGCCACGCTGGCCGGGCGCGAGCCCACGGCGCAGGGGCTGCCCCGGTTCACGCTGGACGATTTCACGCTGCCGACCGATCTGCCGCAGGCCATTCCGTCCGGATGGGTGCGCCAGCGCCCCGACATCCAGGGTGCGCAGGCGCTGCTGCATGCGGCCACGGCCGATTACGGCGTGGCCGTGGCGCGCCTGTACCCGCAAGTCAACCTCAGTGCCAGCCTGGGCTCGCAGGCGCTGACCACGGGCGCCCTGTTTGGCGGCGGCGCCGCCGTGTGGAGCCTGATCGGCCAGATCACGCAGCCCTTGTTCAACCCCGCGCTGCCGGCCGAGAGGCGCGCTGCGCTGGCGGCGCTGGACGCCGCCGCCGCCAACTACCAGGGCGTGGTGCTGGAGGCCTTGCGCAGCGTGGCCGATGCGCTGCACGCGCTGGACAACGATGCCCAGGCGCTGGCCGCGCAGGCCGCTGCCGATGCCGCCGCGCAGGGCAGCCTGCAGTCGATGCAGCGGCAGTACGCACTGGGTTCTGCCAGCTATCTGCAGCTGCTCAGTGCCCAACAGCAGGCGCAGCAGATCCGCACCTACCTGGTGGCGGCCCAGGCGCGGCGCCTGCTGGGCAGTGCCACGCTGTACCAGGCGGTGGGCGCGGGCTGGGCGGGCGCGCAGGAGCCCGACGACGGCAGCTGAACGGCTGCTGCGTCGGGCGGGGCGGCCCGCAGATCGGAATCAGCCCAGCCAGCCCTTGGGCCGCTTGTCGGCCTTGTTCTCCACCGGGTTGGCCAGCAGCCGCTCTGCCGCGTATTGCCGCATGAACTCCTTGGCCTTGTCGGGCCGGGCCGTGAGCCAGGCGTCGTAGGCGCCTTCGTTCAGGATGGCGGGCATGCTCTTTTCGCTGCCGGGCTGGCCGTAGCGGCGCAGCAGGGCGTGGTTGTTGGCGTTCACCGTGAGCAGGCAGTAGCTGACGATGACGTCGCCATCGGTGCCCTGCCAGCGTGCCCACAGGCCCGCCACGCCCATCGGCTTGCCGTCCACGCGGGCAACCCGGGTGGGCACGGCCTTGCCGCTGCGCAGATCGTCTTCATAGAACGCGGCCATGGGCACGATGCAGCGCTGGCCGTTCAGCCAGGCATCGCGAAACGCCGTGCCCGTGGAGGCCAGGTCGGACTTGGCATTGACCAGCTTGGGCGCGCGCAGCTTCGCATCCGACGCCGACTTGACCCAGTGCGGCACCAGGCCCCACTGTGCGGGTACCAGCACGCGGGTGGTGGCGGCGCTGGCATCGGTGGGCGTCTCGGGCGCCGCGCCCGGTGCTTGCGCCAGTGCCGCCGCAGTGGCTGCATGCACGATGAAGAAGCCCGGCTTGCGCGGCCGCACGTGGCGTTCGCCCAAGGCATGCGGGGGCTCCACCGCAAAAGCCTCGCGGTAGGTGTCCGCATGCTGCAGGGTTTCGTAATGGGTGCTCATGGGGCGATGGTACCCGCGCCCTGAGCAGGCTGGAAGCAAAAAAGTCCTCTAGCACCTGTTGAATAAGCGCTTGCAGCTATCAAAATAAAAGCGAATTAAGTAACACTCAGGCCCGCAAGCTTGCTGCGGCTGATGTGCATCAAGGCCCGTGTCGCCTGCGTTTTGACGCGCACCGGCGGTGTTTTCACAATGCCGGCATGGACTTCGCACCTTCCCCCCTGGCCCGGCAACTGCATGAACGCCTGCTGGCCTTCATGGACCGCTACCTGCTGCCCTACAACGCGGCCTGGCACGCGGCCGTGCAGGCGGGCGACTACCCACCGCCTTTTCTGGAAGACCTCAAGGCCCTGGCCCGCGAGGAAGGCCTGTGGAACCTGTTCTTGCCCACGTTGCGGGAAGACGAGCCCGGCACGCGCCTGTGCCACCTCGACTACGCGCCGCTGGCCGAGGCCATGGGCCGCCTGCCCTGGGCGCCCGAGGTCTTCAACTGCCACGCGCCCGACACCGGCAACATCGAACTGCTGCACCGCTTTGCCACGCCCGCGCAGCGCGCCGCGTGGCTGGTGCCGCTGCTGGGCGGCCAGATGCGCTCGGCCTTTGCGATGAGCGAGCCCGACGTGGCCTCGTCCGACCCCACCAACCTGCAGACCACGGTGCGGCGCGAGGGGGACGACCTGGTGCTCAGCGGCCGCAAGTGGTTCATCACCGGCGCGGCGCACCCGCACTGCCGACTGCTCATCGTGCTGTGCCGCAATGCAGATGCCGACCATGCCAGCAGCCACCACCGCCACAGCATGGTGCTGGTGCCCGTGGACACGCCGGGTGTGCAGATCGTGCGCAACATCCCCGTGCTGCACCACCACGCGCCCGAAGGGCATTGCGAGATCCTGCTGCAGGGCGTGCGTGTGCCCGCCCACCACTTGCTGGGCGCCTGGGGCGCCGGCTTTGCCATGGCCCAGGCGCGCCTGGGGCCGGGGCGGGTGCACCACTGCATGCGCACCATCGGCCAGTGCGAGCTCGCCCTGCAATTGGCCGCCGGGCGCGCGCTGGAGCGCACGGCGTTCGGCAAGCCGCTGGCCGATCAGGCCAATGTGCAGGAGTGGATCGCCGAGTCACGCATCGAGATTGACCAGGCGCGCCTGCTGGTGCTGCACGCCGCCTGGCTGCTGGACCAGGGCAGCGCTGTGGACGTGCAGCAGACCCGCGCGCAGGTCGCCGCCATCAAGGTGGTGGCCGCGCGCCTGCAGCAGCGCGTGGTGGACCGTGCCATGCAGATCTTCGGCGCCATGGGCCTGTCGCCCGACACGCCGCTGGCGGCCTTCTGGACCTGGGGCCGCGCCCTGCGCCTGATGGACGGGCCCGACGAGGTGCACCTGCGCAGCGTGGCGCGGCACGAGCTGGACCGTGCGCGCGCGGGCCTGGGCGATGCGGCGGCTTACTTCACCACGCCCGAGCAGTTGCGTGCGCCGCCCCATCTGAGCGCCTGAAGCCCGGGGCGGGCGATCAGATCAGCTTCAGGCCAGCGTGAGCGCCGCCAGCGCTGCCAGCGGCGCGGTTTCGGCACGCAGCACGCGTGGCCCCAGGGTGACGGGCGCAAAGCCCTGTGCCAGGGCCAGGTCTTCTTCGGTGGCGCTCAGGCCACCTTCGGGGCCCGACAGGAATACCACCGCAGCCGCAGCGGCGGCGGCATGCAGCGGCCCGGTGCCGGCGCGCAGTGACAGCAGCAGGCGCGCGCCCTGCGCGGGCGCTGGCGGGTGGGCGCGCAGCCAGCCGGCCAGGTCCACCGCGCCATGCACCACAGGCACGCGGTTGCGCCCGCACTGCTCGCAGGCGGCCACGGCCACGGCCTGCCAGTGGGCGATTTTCTTGTCGGCGCGCTCGCCCTTGAGCTTGAGCACGCTGCGCTCGGCCACCAGCGGCGTGATGCTGGCCACGCCCAGTTCGGTGGCCTTTTCCACCAGCCAGTCCATGCGCTCGTTGGCGGTGATGCCGGCCAGCAGGTGCACGGCGCGCGGCGCCTCGCGTTCGATGGTGTGGTGGGCGCCCACCTGCACGCGCACATCGCTGCGGCCCATGCGCAGCACGCTGGCGTCGAACTCGCCGCCGGGGTCGCCCGCGCCCTGGCCGCCATGGAACAGCGTGATGCCGTCGCCCGGCTGCAGACGCAGCACCTGCACATGGCGCGCGGCGCCGGGGGGTAGGTCGATTTCGGCACCGGTGGCCAGGGGCGCCGGGCAATGGAAGCGGGGCATATGCTAATTATTTAATAGCTATTGGCGCTTGCTGGATAAGCGCCAAAGCCATATTTTTCTTGAAATTTCAGGTGGGAGATGCAGCCCGTCACATCCGGCCGTAGGCGAAGCCGGTCACGGGTTCGGTGCCTTCGATCTGGTCCAGCATCTTGAGCAGCGGCCCCAGCTGGCGGTAGCGGTTGGCCGTGGCGCGGATATAGCCCATGAAGCGCGGCGCGTCGGCCAGGTACCTGGGCTTGCCGTCGCGCAGGGTCAGGCGCGCAAAGATGCCAGCCACCTTGAGGTGGCGCTGCAGGCCCATCCACTCCACGGCGCGGTAGAACTCGCCGAAGTCATCGCCCCAGCCGCTGGCGCTGGTGGCGCCCAGCAGGCCGGCCTTGCGCGCCTTCTCCCAGTAACGCACGGTAATGTCGATGACGAAATCTTCTTCCCAGCTGATGAAGGCGTCGCGCAGCAGGCTGGCGATGTCGTAGGTGATGGGGCCGTGGACGGCGTCCTGGAAATCCAGCACGCCCAGAGGGCCGCCTTCCTGCATGGGCGCCATCAGATTCCGGGTCATGAAGTCGCGGTGCACATAGACCTGCGGGGCGGCCAGGTTGTGGGCCACGATGGCATCGAAGGCGCTTTGCAGCGTTGCCTGCTGCTTGTCGTCCAGCGTGACGGCGCGGTGTTTGGCCAGGTACCAGTCGGGAAACAGCGCCAGCTCGCGGCGCAGCAGCGCTTCGTCATAGGCCGGCAGCACGCCGGGCCTGGAGGCCTTCTGCCAGTCGAGCAGCACGTCGGTGGCCTGCTGGTACCAGCCGTAGGCGGCCTGGGGGTTTTCGGGCCGCAGCAGCTCGATCAGCGTGGTGCTGCCCAGATCGCTGAGCAGCATGAAACCGCCGGGCTCGTCCCACGCCAGGATCTGCGGCACGTTCAGGCCGGCGGCGGCCATCAGGCCTTGCACCTGCACGAAGGGGCGGCAGTTTTCCTTGTCGGGCGGGGCGTCCATCACGATGCAGCTGGCGCCGGCGGCGCTGTCGATGCGCAGGTAGCGCCGAAAGCTGGCGTCGGCCGATGCCGGGCGCAGGCTGGCGGGCAGCAGCTGGTGGGCGGGGACCAGCGGTGCGAGCCACTGCGCGAACGCTGCCTGCCGGGCTGCATCGGGCCAGCTGACGAGGCTGGCCGGGTTGGCGATGGCGGGCGATGCCGCGGCAAGGGGCGTTGGGGGGGAAGAGGGGTGGCTCATGGATAATCCCATTTTACAAACCCGCCCTGCCTGGCGCGGGCCGTTTTTCAAGCCTTGTCCATATTGCCCGACGTGCCCCGCCGCCCGCCCTCCTTAGTGCAGAACCCCCAACCCCTTTCCCGGCCGGTGCGGCAAGCCGCTGCGCGGGCCCGTCGGCCGGGGCTGCACCCTCTGGCCTGTGCCGTGGCGCTGGCCTGGTGCGGCCTGCCGCAGGCCGCCTTGGCGCAGGCCGATGCGCCCAGTGCCTGGGATGCCCCGCCGCTGCGCCGCAGCCCCCAGCTGCAGGAGACCCTGCCGGCCGACTTGCGGCCCCAACTGCCGGTGTTTGTGTCGGGCGACCGCATCACCGGCCAGCCCGATGTGAAGGCCACCATCGACGGCCATGCCGAGCTGCGCCGCGGAGATACCGTGATCCGTGCCGACCGGCTGGATTACACCGTGCCCGACGACCTGGCCCATGCGCAGGGGAGCGTGCACATCAACCGGGCCGGCAACACCTATGACGGCTCGGTGCTGGAGCTGCGCGTGGACGCGTTCCAGGGTTTCTTCAGCGATGCGCGTTACCGCTTTCTCAGCACCGGCGCCCATGGTGATTCCGCGCGTGTGGATTTCCTGGACCGCGACCGTAGCGTGGTGCACACCGCCACTTACACCACCTGCCAGAAAGACGACTCGGCCAGCTGGGCGCCCGACTGGGTGCTGCGCGCCAAGAGCATCCACCTGGACACGGCGGAAGAGGTCGGCACTGCCGACGAGGCCGTGCTGGAGTTCAAGGGCGTGCCGATACTGCCCATTCCGCACATCAGCTTTCCGCTGTCGGACAAGCGCAAGTCGGGGCTGCTGCCGCCCACGGTGGGCCTGGACAGCCGCAACGGCCTCGAATACATGCAGCCCTACTACTGGAACATCGCCCCCAACCGCGATGCCACGCTGCGCGGCGCCATCCTGGCCAAGCGCGGCGTCGAGGTCGGGGGGGAGTTCCGGTATCTGGAAAGCGACTACCGCGGCCTGGTGGATGTCAATCTGATGCCCACGGACAGCCAGCGCGACCGCAGGCGCTGGGGCTATTCGGCGCAGCACCAGGGGCAGATCAGCACCCCCGTGGGCGGCGTGGGCCTGAATCTCAACCTCAACCGGGTGAGCGACGACAACTACTGGCGCGATTTCCGCCGGGGCCCGCTGCCGCTGCGCCAGCGCCTGCTGCCCAGCGATGCCACCCTGTCATGGGCTGCAGCCGACATGTCGGCCCAGGTGCGCACCCTGAAGTGGCAGGCCCTGCAGGATGTGGCCTCGCCCATCGTGCCGCCCTACAACCTCATGCCCCAGCTGCTGTGGCGCTACACACCCCAGGATCTGGACCGGGGCCTGGATTTCAGCATGGTGGCCGACACCACGCGCTTCGAGGCGGACCGGGTGCTGCCCAACCCGGCCGATGGCCAGCGCAGCTTTGTGCAGGCGCAGCTGAGCCGCCCGTTTCTGGCGCCGGGGGGCTTCGTCATCCCCAAGCTGCAACTGCATGCCACGCAATACCAGTTCGACAACCCGCTGAGAAATGGCCAGAGTTCGGCCAGCCGCACCCTGCCCACCTTCAGCCTGGACAGCGGGCTGGTGTTCGAGCGCGATGCGCGCCTGCTGGGCCGCGCCTTCACGCAGACGCTGGAGCCGCGCGCGTTCTACACCTACACGCCCTATCGCGACCAGCGCTACCTGCCGCTGTACGACACGGCGGCCACCGACTTCAACTTCGGCACCATCTACACCGAAAACTCTTATGGCGGCAATGACCGCCTGGCAGACAACAACCTGCTGACCATGGGTGTGACGACGCGCTTCCTGGATCCCAATACCGGCGCCGAGGCCTTGCGCCTGGGCATTGCCCAGCGCCTGCGTTTCTCCGACCAGAACGTGACCCTGGACAACACGCCCATCAGTGAACGCCTGTCCGATGTGCTGCTCGGAGCGGGCATCAACTGGACACCGCAGTGGGGCTTTGACTCCACCGTGCAATACAACCCCAAGACGGGGCGCTCCATCCGTTCCACCGTGGGCGCGCGCTACAGCCCTGGCAACTTCCGCACCATCAACGCGGTCTATCGCCTGCAGCGCGGCACCAGCGAGCAGATCGACGTGGGCTGGCAGTGGCCGCTGGCGGCCTTGTGGGGCGGGCAAGCTGCGGGCAGCGGCCCGGAGCGCGTCAAGGGCCAGGACGGCGGCCGCTGGTACACCGTGGGCCGCCTCAACTACAGCCTGCGCGACCGCAAACTGGTCGACACCGTGGTGGGCTTCGAATACGACAGCTGCTGCTGGATTGGCCGGGTGGTGCTGGAGCGCCTGCAAAGCAGCGTGACGACCGCCAACACGCGGCTGCTGTTCCAGATCGAATTCGTGGGTTTCTCGCGCCTGAGCTTGGGCAACAACCCCCTCGACACCCTGAAACGGAATGTGCCGCGCTACCAATACCTGCGTGATCAGGTCAGCACCCCCAGCCGCTTCAGCAACTATGACTAACCTGACACCATGAACCACCGTGCAATTGCTTTGGGCCTGGCGTGCCTGGCATCTTTCGTGACCCATGGCGCTGTGGCGCAGGGCTTGCGCTCTTCGGGGGCTGCGGGACCCGGCCTCTCGCGCATTTCGCCTGCGGCACCTTCCTTCGCCTTGCCCGCTCCCGGTGCGGGCGCCGCGCTGCGGCAGGCCGATTTCATCGTGGCGGTGGTCAATTCGGAGCCCGTCACCAACAACGAGGTGCGGTCCCGGGCGGAGCGCATTGCACAGCAGGTGGCCCAGCAGGGCGGCAACCTGCCGCCCCGCGAGGCACTGGCCCGCGAGGTGCTGGAGCGCCTGATCGTGGAAAAGATCCAGCTGCAGCTGGCCCGTGAAGCCGGCATGCGCGTGGATGACTTTGCCGTGGGCCAGGCCGAGGAGAGCGTGGCCAAGCAAAACAGCGTCAGCGTGGCGGAGATGCACCGCCGGCTGGCAGCCGACGGCATCAGCAAGGAGCGCTTTCGCGACGAGCTGCGCAACCAGCTGCTGCTGCAACGCCTGCGCGAGCGCGATGTGCAGTCCCGTGTGCGCGTGAGCGATCTCGACGTGGACCAGTACCTGCGCGAACAGCAATCGAGTGCGGATGCCTCCAAGGTCGAAATCAACCTGGGCCATATCCTGGTGCGGGTGCCTGAGAACGCCAGCCCGGACCAGGTTGCCGAGCGCCAGGCCCGCGCCCAGCGTGCCGCCGACAAGGTGCGCGCCGGCGAGGACTTTGCGGCCGTGGCCAGAGAGTTCTCGGACTCCCCCGAAGCCAAGACGGCGGGCGGGCTGCTGGGCCTGCGCCCGGCCGACCGGTATCCCGAGCTGTTTGTCAGTGCCACGGCGCAGCTGCCCGTGGGAGGCATTGCCGGGCCCGTGCGTTCCGGGGCGGGTTTTCATGTGCTCAAGTTGGCCGACAAGTCCACCGGCGGTGTCTCCACCCTGGTGACCCAGAGCCATGCGCGCCATATCCTGCTGCGCACTGGCCCCCAGCTGACAGAAAGCGCCGCCGCAGCGCGGCTGGCCGATTACCGGCGTCGCATCGTGGCGGGCCAGGCAGATTTTGCCGAGCTGGCGCGCGAGCATTCGCAGGACGGCAGTGCCAAGCAGGGCGGCGATCTGGGCTGGGCCAATCCGGGCCGCTACGTGCCCGAATTCGAGCAGGCCATGAGTACACTCAGGCCCGGCGAGGTCAGTGAGCCCCTGGTGTCGCGTTTTGGCGTGCACCTGATCCAGCTGGTGGCGCGCCGCGAGGCCAAGCTTACCCAGCGCGAACAGCGCGACATGGCCCGCGACACGGTGCGCGAGAAGAAGGTCGAGGAGGCCTTCACCAACTGGCTGCAGGAGTTGCGGGGCCGCGCCTACGTCGAATACCGCGAAGCGCCGCAATGAAGATGGCCGCTGCATGAAACATATCCCCCGCAAGCGCTTCGGCCAGCACTTCCTGTCCGACGGCGGCATCATCGAGGCCATCGTCAGCGCCATCGCGCCGCTGCCGGGCCAGCCCATGGTGGAAATCGGCCCCGGCCTGGCCGCGCTGACCCAACCCCTGGTGGAGCGCCTGGGGCGCCTGACGGTGATCGAGCTGGACCGGGACCTGGCCTTGCGGCTGCGGCTGCACGGACAGCTCGATGTCATCGAGTCCGACGTGCTGAAAGTCGATTTCACGCAATTGGCGCAGCAGCTGGGCGTTCCAAAGATCCGGGTGGTGGGCAACCTGCCTTACAACATCTCCACGCCCATCCTGTTCCATCTGCTGGAGCATGTGCAGGCGATCGAAGACCAGCATTTCATGCTGCAAAAAGAGGTGATAGACCGCATGGTGGCGTCGCCCGCCACGTCGGACTACGGGCGTCTCTCGGTGATGCTGCAGTGGCGCTATGCCATGGAGAACGTGCTGTTCGTGCCGCCCGAAAGCTTCGATCCGCCGCCGCGCGTGGACAGCGCAGTGGTGCGCATGGTGCCCCACGCCGCGCCGGCAGCGGTGCGCCCGGCACTTCTGTCCGAGCTGGTCCAGGTGGCCTTCAGCCAGCGCCGCAAATTGCTGCGCCACACCCTGGGCCGCTGGCTCGAAGGCCGGGGCTTTGCCGGCACTTTCGATACCCAGCGCCGCGCCGAGGAAGTGCCCGTGGCCGAATACGTGGCGCTGGCCCAGGCGTGCTCTTGAATGAGTAGCTGCCAGCGATCGATGGATAAGCGCTAGAGCCAGTTTCTATCAAAACTGTGGCGACTGGCATGTCCCGTACCAGGGACACCGCGCAAGGGCCACCCCGCAGCGAGGGCATCGTCCCCCTTCCCGGCGCAGCCGAGAGAAGGGGGAAGGCGCGGTAGCGCCTCAGGGGGATGCCGCTATTACGCGGCTGTCAGCCAGTAGCCCGCGTTGAAGGGGCTGCTCATGCGCAGTGCCAGGGGCGAGATGTCGACCAGTTTGTCGGTTGGCATCTTTTCGGCGGTTTCCGGGTCGATGGCGATGCCCTGGACCGCTGGCGATTCTTGAGCCTCGTTCGCCCGTTCTGCTTGGCTGGTGGTTGCAGAACGGGCTACAGAAAAGAATAGAAACAGCGGAAGGGAATCTTGCGGTCACCCCAGAAATCTGCCGCATCGCGGAAGATATCGAGCAGCTGCTCCCGTGCTTCCTTGTCGAACTTGCCCGTGGCCGGAATCTGTTCGAGCACGACGATGAAGCCCGGCTGCGGTCCCGACTTGTGCAGCGGGTCGGTCATGCAGTCGTAGAGCGCATCGAAATTCTTGCCGAAGTGCGCCGGAAAAGTGAATTGCGCGGCAATCAGGTCCAGCACATCCTGTTTGGACTGGGCGTGGGCCAGGTTGGCATACAGAAAATGGTGACCCAGGGAACCCGCGGCATCTTGCAGATCCTGCACGCGAAAAGCGCGAATGGATTGCACGATGTTGGTGCGCACGCCACGCAGTGGCGTTTCCAGGTCTTTACGAAGGGGCGTCTGCATCTCCGTTGCTCTTTCTTTATAAGGTCCAAAAACTTCTGGCTGACCACAAAACCGCAGGATGCGGGATTCGGGTCGGGAAAACAAGGGGGTCTGCTGCCCACCACCCCGGCAAGGGTGGGCGGACAACCCATCAGGCATCATTCGACAATCCTGCGAAAACTGGTGTAGTGGTCGCTGGTGTAATAACAGGCATCCGGTTCCCGGGGCTTGCCGCCACATACGATGCGCCGGGCGCCCCGATTGCGGGCGCCCGGTGTTTTGACGGTGTATTCACGGTAATAGCCACGCTGGTGGGCCGGCAATATCCGTTCACGATTGCCAAAAACCGTGCCGTCCTTGTCGAAAGGAAAAGGACCGCCCTGGTGAATCAGTGCATAGGTCGAGCGGCCCTGGGGGGGCAGATCTGCCACGGCGATGGAAGCAACGGAACCGTCGGTGGACGGGGATTGACGGGCGTGCCCGGCAACCGGACCCAGGACCAACGCAACACCCACAACACACAAAACCCCTGCTTTTCGCACTTGGGTGGCTACAGCCTTGAGCATCAACGACACCTTTCAGAAACTACGGGTTAACCCGAAATTTCAACGGGCTAGTGTCGCTCAAAGCCCCCCAAAAAGCAAGCGCCTGCACAAAGATTGGGCAGGCGCCGGGGGTTTTGGGGGTGCACCAAAGTTAGTGCACGCTGTTTGTTGAAGGCTTACCGTGCTGCGCTGGCGTCGGCTACGGTAATGGCTGTCATATTCACCAGGCGCCGTACGGTGGTGCTGGGGGTGAGGATGTGCACCGGCTGTGCGGCCCCCAGCAGCACCGGGCCGATGGCGATGTTGCCACCCGCTGCCGTCTTGAGCAGGTTGTAGGAAATGTTGGCGGCGTCGATGTTGGGCAGCACCAGCAGGTTGGCATCGCCCGCCAGGCTGCTGTGGGGCATGAGCGCGGCGCGCGCCTTGCCGTCCAGGGCCACGTCGCCGTGCATTTCACCGTCCACTTCCAGCCAGGGCGCCTGCACGCGCAAGAGCTCCAGCGTCTGGCGCATCTTCACGGCACTGGGCTGGTTGCTGGAGCCAAAGTTGGAATGCGACAGCAGCGCGGCCTTGGGCTTGATGCCAAAGCGCATCATTTCCTCGGCCGCCATGATGGTGATCTCGGCCAGCTGCTCGGCCGTGGGGTCGTAGTTCACATGCGTATCGATGAGGAACACCTGGCGGTCGGGCAGCAGCAGGCCGTTCATGCACGCGTAGGTGTTGACCCCCGCGCGCTTGCCGATCACCTGGTCGATGTACTGCAGGTGGTGTGCCGTTTGGCCCCAGGTGCCGGTGATCAGCCCGTCGACCTCGCCCTTGTGCAGCAGCATGGCGCCGATCAACGTTAAGCGGCGGCGCATCTCGATCTTGGCGATCGGTGCGGTGATGCCCTTGCGCTCGGTCATGCGGTGGTAGGTCTGCCAGAAGTCGCGGTAGCGGTGGTCCTGCTCGACGTTGACCACGTCATAGTCCTGTCCCTCCTTGAGGCGCAGGCCGAACTTCTCGATGCGCTGCGCAATGATGGCCGGGCGGCCGATCAGGGTGGGGCGGGCGATCTTTTCGTCCACCACGATTTGTGCGGCGCGCAGCACGCGCTCTTCCTCGCCCTCGGCGTAGGCCACGCGCTTCTTGGTGGCGGCCTTGGCGGCGGTGAAGATGGGCTTCATGGTGGTGCCCGAGGCATACACGAAGGTCTGCAGATGGTCGCGGTAGGCGTCCATGTCCGCGATGGGGCGCAGGGCCACGCCGCTGTCCACGGCGGCCTGGGCCACGGCCGGTGCGATCATCATCATCAGGCGCGGATCGAACGGCTTGGGAATCAGGTATTCCGGGCCGAAGGCCAGCGGCTCGCCCACATAGGCCGCGGCCACCACTTCGCTCTGCTCGGCCTGGGCCAGCTCGGCGATGGCGTACACGGCGGCGATTTCCATCTCCATCGTGATGGTGGTGGCGCCGCAATCGAGCGCACCGCGGAAGATGTAGGGGAAGCACAGGACGTTGTTGACCTGGTTCGGATAGTCCGAGCGGCCGGTGGCCATGATGGCGTCGTCGCGCACGGCCTTCACGTCCTCGGGCTGGATCTCGGGGTTGGGGTTGGCCAGGGCGAAGATCAGGGGGCGCGGTGCCATGCGGGCCACCATATCCTTCTTGAGCACGCCGCCAGCCGACAGGCCCAGGAACACATCGGCGCCCGTGATGATCTCGCCGAGCGTGCGCGCATCGGTCTTTTGCGCGAAAAAGCGCTTGTCCTCGTCCATCAGCTCGGTGCGGCCTTCATAGACCACGCCGGCGATGTCGGTCACCCAGATGTTCTCGCGCGGAATGCCCAGCTTGACCAGCAGGCCCAGGCAGGCCAGTGCCGCGGCGCCCGCGCCCGAGGTCACGAGCTTGATGCTCTGCAGGTCCTTGCCCGCCACCTTCAGGCCGTTGAGGATGGCGGCGCCCACCGTGATCGCCGTGCCGTGCTGGTCGTCATGGAAGACCGGGATCTTCATGCGCTCGCGCAGCTTGCGTTCGATGTAGAAACAGTCGGGGGCCTTGATGTCTTCCAGGTTGATGCCGCCAAAGGTGGGCTCCAGCGCAGCGATGATCTCGACCAGCTTTTCGGGGTCTTTCTCGTTGATCTCGATGTCGAACACATCGATGCCCGAGAACTTCTTGAACAGCACGCCCTTGCCTTCCATCACCGGCTTGCCGGCCAGCGGGCCGATGTCGCCCAGGCCCAGCACGGCCGTGCCGTTGGTCACCACACCCACCAGGTTGCCGCGGCTGGTGTATTTGAAGGCGGCGTTAGGGTCCTTGACGATTTCTTCGCAGGGGGCGGCGACACCGGGCGAGTAGGCCAGCGCCAGGTCATGCTGGTTGACCATCTGCTTGGTGGCCGCAATCGCAATCTTGCCGGGCTTGGGAAACTCGTGGTATTCGAGAGCGGCCTTGCGCAGGAGCGCACGCTTGTCGGGAAGAGGATGGTTGTCGGCCGTGGTGTTCTCGGGCATCAAGCGTCTCCAGCTTTCAGAAAGTGCCGGGGTCCGCGGTGGATCTGCTCGGGGCGGACCGTCAGCTTTGTAAGGGGAGGTGCATTGTAGGCTGGGTCCCGTGAAAGCCCTGGCCCGCCAACGTGCTTATCTGATTGCAACACTTGTTCAGGAAAGGATCAAAGCTGCAAGATCGGAAGCATCGGTTCCGTGGCCAGCGAGTGTCTGGCGGGCGGAGCCGGAATGTGCAATAAAACGCATCTGGCGTTGTCCATAAAGCGCCAGATGCTATGAATTTTGCAGCCATTGGCGTGTGTAGGCATCTGGCGCGTTTTACGCCGTCTCCGCCAGCGCATCGCCCAGCGCATTGACCAGGCGGTCGATCTCGGCGCGTTCGCTGATGAACGGCGGTGCCAGCTGGATGGTGTCGCCACCGTAGCGCACGTAAAAGCCCTTCTTCCAGCAGTTCATCGCGATCTCGTACGGGCGCTTGGCAGGCTCGCCGGGCAGTGGCGCAATCGTCAGGCCCGCAGCCAGACCGAAGTTGCGGATGTCCAGCACATGCTTGGCGCCCTTCAGGCTGTGCACGGCTTCTTCAAAATACGGCGCCAGGGCGTTGACGCGGCCGATCATGTCTTCCTTTTGCAGGATGTCGAGCGTCGCAATGCCCGCTGCGCAGGCCACGGGGTGGGCCGAGTAGGTGTAGCCATGCGGGAACTCCAGCATGTAGTCCGGGCCGCCCGCTGCCATGAAGGTGTCGTAGATCTCCTTGCTGGCCACCACGCCGCCCAGCGGCTGCGCCCCGTTGGTGACCTGCTTGGCAAAGTTCAGGATGTCGGGCGTCACGCCAAAGGCCTCGGCGCCGGTCCAGGCACCGCTGCGGCCAAAACCGCTGATCACTTCGTCAAAAATCAGCAAAATGTTGTTCTGCGTGCAGATTTCGCGCAGGCGCTGCAGGTAGCCCACGGGCGGGATGACGACGCCCGCCGAGCCCGAGAAGGGCTCGACGATGACGGCGGCGATATTGCTTGCGTCGTGCAGCGCAATCACGTCGAGCAGCCGGTCGGCCAGTTCCTTGCCGGTGGGCGGCAGGCCCTTGTGGAACGAGCCCGCCGGCGGCTGGGTATGGGGCAGGTGGTCGGCCTCCACACCCTGGCCGAACAGCTTGCGGTTGGCCACGATGCCGCCGACCGAGATGCCGCCGAAGTTCACGCCGTGGTAGCCCTTTTCGCGGCCGATCAGGCGCGTCTTGGTGCCCTGGCCCTTGGCGCGCCAGTAGGCGCGGGCCATCTTGAGTGAGGTGTCGGCAGACTCGGAGCCCGAGCCGGTGAAGAACACATAGTCGAGCCCGGTGGGCGTGATGGCCTTGATGCGGTTGGCCAGCTCGAACGACAGCGGGTGGCCGAACTGGAAGGCGGGCGCGTAGTCGAGCTTCATCGCTTGCTTGCCGATGGCTTCGGCGATCTCGCGGCGGCCATGGCCCAGGCCCGAGCACCACAGGCCCGAGAGGCCGTCAAAAATCTTGCGACCCTCGCTGTCGGTGTAATACGCGCCGCTGCCCTCCACGATCATGCGCGGGTTTTGCTTGAACTGGCGGTTGGCCGTGTAGGGCATCCAGTGCGCGTCCAGCCATTCGGCGTCCATGCGGGGTGCGGCGCCAGCGGCGGGGGTGTCGATGGGGGCAAAGCTCATGGGGGTCTCCGGTGCATACAGATAGAGATGGGCGCCCCGGTTGGGGCACGGAGTAGCCATTGTTGTTCCGGTTGCCAATTGCTCAAAGAACGCAATATCAATGTTCACTTGCTGATCTATGCAAGCATTGGTCGTTTTTGCTGTGCGGTGATGGTGTTTGATTTGCTATTAAATAAATAGCTATTTATCCTGAACAGGAAAGAGTTTCGGCCTTTTTGTTCAAAGACTGAATCGACCTTTGCTTACAATTCGCCCATGCGCAAGCCCACCTTCTTCCGATGCGCTGGCGCGGTAGGGCGCTGGCTGGCGGCAGCCTGCCTGCTGGCTGCGCCGCTGGCGGGGGCCGGGCAGACGGCCGCGGTGGCCACCGCGCCCATCCGCATCGGCGTGCTGGCCGTACTGGACGGCGAGGACTCCCGTCGCCTGTGGCAGCCGCTGGTCGACGGGCTGGCGCGCGCCCTGCCGGGGCACAGCGTGCGGCTGCAGGTGCTCGACCCGGATGCGCTGGAATCGGCGCTGGCGCGGCAGGCCCTGGACTTCGTGGTGACCAACCCGGGGCACTATGTGCGGCTGGAGGCACGCCACGGCGCCACGCGCATCGCCACCCAGACCACCGCCGAAAGCGATGACCCCGCCCACACCGTGGGCTCGGCCGTGGTGGTGCGCGCTGGCACGCCCGTGCCCGCCACGCTGGAGGCCTTGCGCGGGCAGCGGGTGGCGGCCGTGGCCGAAGACGCCTTTGGCGGCTACCAGCTGGTGGCGCATGAATGGTTGCAGAGCGGTCTGGACGCCGAGGCGGGCGCGGTGCAGCGGGTGTTCACCGGTTTTCCGATGCAGCGCGTGGCCGACGCGGTGCTGGCGGGCCGGGCCGACGCGGGCATCCTGCGCACCTGCGTGCTGGAGCAGCTTGAACGCGCGGGGCGCGTGGCCCCGGGCGCGCTGGTGGTGGTGGGCGCGCGGCCCGATGCGCCGGCGGCCTGCCAGTCGTCCACGCCGCTGTACCCCGGCTGGGCGTTTGCCGCGCTGGCCAGCACGCCGCCCGAGCTGGGCCGCACCGTGCTGCTGGCGTTATTGACCTTGCCCGTCGATGCCCAGGGCGGCCGCTGGTCGGTGCCTGCCGACTACCAGCGCGTGCACGAGGTGCTGCGCGCGCTGCAGGCCGAGCCCTACGCCTTTTTGCGCGAGACACGCCCGCAGGCGCTGCTGGGCCGCTACTGGTACCTGCTGGCCGGCACGCTGGCCGTGCTGCTGCTGGGTGCGGCCTACATGCTGCATGTGGAACTGCTGGTCAAGCGCCGCACCGCCGAGCTCACGCGCAGCCTGCGCGAGCGCGAGCGCCTGGCGCAGCAACTGGCGCAGGGGCAGGAGACCATGGACCACCTCTCGCGCCTGTCCATCCTGGGCGAGCTGTCGGCCACGCTGGCGCACGAACTCAGCCATCCGCTGGCCACCATTGCCAACTACGCCGCCAGCGTGCAGCGCCGTGCCGCGAGCGGCAAGCTCACGCCCGACGCGCTGGCGCAGGCGCTGCAGGACATGGCCCAGGAAACCGAGCGTGCCACGCGCGTGATCGCCAGCATCCGGGCGCTGGCACGCCGGCGCGTGCCGGTGCGCGTGCTCAGCGACCCGGTGGCGCTGGCCAACGAGGCCGTGGCACTGTTTGGCGGCCTGCTGGGCCAGGCACCGCCGATTCGCGTCGAATGCGCGCCCGGCAGCCGGGGCCTGCGCGTGCCGGGCGACCCGCAGCAGATCCAGCAGGTGCTGCTGAACCTGCTGAAAAATGCGCTGGACGCCCACCGCGCCGCCGGCCGGGCAAACGCCCCCATCACTATCCATATCGAACGCCAGGGCGACCGCCTGGCCATTGCCGTGCAGGACCAGGGCGCGCCCCTGAGCGATGCTGAGCGTGCGCGGCTGTTCGAGCCCTTCTACACCACCCGCCCCGACGGCCTGGGCCTGGGCCTGGCCATCTGCCGCAGCATTGCCGAAACGCATGGCGGTGCGCTGCAGGCCCGCCCGGCCGGCGCGGCGGGCGAGCCCGGCATGGTGTTCGAATTGCTGCTGCCGCTGGCCCTGCCCACGCCCCACCAGGACGCAACACCATGACCGCACCTCCTCCCGTCATCCATGTGGTGGACGACGACCCCGCCTTCCTGCGCTCGACCCTGTTCATGGTCGAAGGACTGGGTTTTGCGCCCGTGGGTTACGCGCAGGCGCAGGATTTTCTGGATGCCCATCCAGCGCCCGCGCCCCAGGGCTGCTGCCTGCTGCTGGACATCCGCATGCCGCGCATGAGCGGGCTGGAGCTGCAGCGGCGCCTGGCCGACCTGGGGCGCGACTATCCCATCGTGTTCATGACTGGGCACGGCGACATCGACCAGGCCGTGCAGGCCATGCGCGCGGGCGCCATCGACTTTCTGCAAAAGCCTTTTCGCGAGCAGGCGCTGCTCGATGCGCTGAACTACGCCGTGGGTGTGAACCTGGCAGCGCAGCACCAGCAGGGGCTGCGCGCCGCCGCGCAGGAGCAGCTCGGGCGCCTGTCGCCGCGCGAGCGCGATGTGGCGCGCCTGGTGGCATTGGGCCTGAGCAACAAGGAAGTGGCGCGGCAACTGAGCATCAGCGACCACACCGTGCATGTCCACCGCCAGCGCATCACCGAGAAGACCGGCAGCGGCCATGCCGCCGATCTGGCCCGCCTGATCTTGCGCGCCGACCCCCGGGCGCTGGACGACGGCGGCACCTCCGTACCGCCGCCGCACCCTGTTTAAGCTATCAAATCAAGAGCTGTTGCACTTCGGATTTGAGGCCGCCAAGCGCTACAACCATAATTGTCTGAACTTTCAGGCCTTTAGCGGGCAGGCTGGGGCGCTGCCTTGGCGCGCTCGGCGGCGGCACCGGCCTTGAGCTGCTCCATCATTTCCTTTTGCTTGGCCACCAGCGGCGGGAAGGGTCCGAAGCGGTGCTGGTCTGCATCGGCGCCCAGCAGGTAGGGCGGGAAGGCCGAGTCCACCGGCTTGTTCCAGCGTGCCGGGAAGTCCACCTCCAGGTTGGCCTTGGTGGGGCGCGGCTTGGAGAGCACGAACGCGGCCACGTCGTAGGCCTCGTCATCGCTCAGTTGCGGCGCGTCGTGCGATGCGCCCAGCGGCATGTTGTGCTTGATGAAGCGCGTGGCCATGATCAGGCGGTTCATGCCTGCGCCGTTGTTGAAGGTGTCGTTGCCCCACAGCGGCGGGAAGGTGTAGCCCTGCGCATCGCCCACCTGGCCGGCGCGCACGCCCTGGCCGTCGGGGCCGTGGCATACCGCGCACTTGGCTGCGTACACCTTGCCTCCCGCCACCGTGTCGGCGCGCCGGTTGGGCATCTTGCTTTGCACCATGCCAGCGCCCTGCACCGTGGCGCCCACCGGGATGCCTTGCGACAGGAAGGAGATGTAGGTCACAAAAGCCTTCATCTCGCGCGAGTTCAGCGGCAGGGGCTTTCCGCTCATGCTGCGCTCCATGCAGCCGTTGACGCGCTCCTCGACGGTGCTGATATCGTCCTCGCGTCCACGGTACTGCGGGAAGGTGGCCGACACGCCGCTCCAGGGCATGGCAAAGGGCTTGGTGGCGTTGCTCTGGTGGCAGGAAGCGCAGGCCAGGTTGTTGCCCGCCAGGCGGCGGCGTACGTCCTGCACCTCGGGGCCGATGTGGGCAAAGGTGCGCGTGGTCAGCTCGTGGCCGTACTGCACCAGCTCGCGGTACTGGCCGGGCGGCAGCTTGTCGATTTCGGGCACGGCGCGGCCCACCAGGTTGACGGGCGCGGGCGCATCGGTGGCGGCCAGGGCGGCAGTGCAAAGCAGGGCCAGTGCAGGGGCGGCCAGCAGTTTCTGAAGAGAGGGAGTCATGGTCTTATGCCTTTCTTGTGGGACGCGACCATCGTAGATGGGTGCCCGGGGCCACCGCAAGCGCCTGTTCCGGCCAAGCCTGTAGCCTTTTCAGGCTATTGCGTTCGCGCCGGCACCGGCTATCGGGCTGGTAGCCTTGGGGGGTGTTTTTCCCTTGCCCGTATCACCGCAATGCCCGCCCCTTCCCCCCGTGAACGTGCCGTGCTGGGCCAGCTCAGCGACATGGACCTGCGCCTGCTGCAGGTGTTCAAGAGCGTGGCCGAGTGCGGCGGCATGTCGGCGGCCGAGCTGGAGCTGAACATCGGCACCAGCACCGTCAGCCGCCACATGAAAGACCTGGAGACGCGCCTGGGCCTCACGCTGTGCCGGCGCGGGCGCGCGGGCTTTGCCCTCACGCCCGAGGGCCAGCGCGTGTACGACGAAACCCTGCGGCTGCTGAGCGCCGTGGACGCGTTTCGCAGCAGCATCGACGACATCCACCGCCGCATGGGCGGGCGCCTGGAGGTGGCGGTGTTCGACAAGACCGCCAGCAACCCGGCGGCGCACATTGGCGACGCGATTGCGCTGTTCACGGCCCAGGCACCGGACGTGAGCCTGCAGATGCATGTGGCCTCGATCAACGCCATCGAGCGCGGGCTGATCGACGGCAGCCTGCATATCGGCATCATCCCGGCGCACCGCGCCTCGCAGAGCCTGGTGTATGCCAGCCTGTTCACCGAGACCATGCTGCTGTACTGCGGTGTGCGCCACCCGCTGTTCGGTGCCGACCACACGGCCCTGACCTGGGAGGCCTTGCGTGCCCACCAGTTTGCCGGCCTGGGCTACCACTCGCCCAACATGGAGCTGAGCCACAGCGCGCATCTGCCGCGCAAGGCCACGGGGTTTGACCAGGAGTCGATCGCCACGCTGATCCTCTCGGGCCGCTACCTGGGCTTTCTGCCCGACCACTACGCCGAAGCCTTCGTGCGCCAGGGCCAGATGCAGGCCGTGCAGCCCGCGCAGTTTCTCTACCGCTGCCAGTTTGTCAGCGTGCTGCGCAAGTCGCCCCAGCCACCGCGCGCGGCCCAGGCGTTTGCGCAATGCCTGCTGGCCGCGCATGGTGGATAGTCCCACGGCATTGCGCCGGCCCTGCAGGCGTTTCATGGCATCCATGGAGAGCCAGCCTGCAAACCCTCAGGGCGCAGGGCCTGCGGGAGGACGCGCTGCTCGACGTGAAGGCCTGATACGGATTCGCCTTCCAACGTCCATCAACCCGCCGAAGCCAGTCCGGCCAGGCGCTGGACCAGCCAGCGCTGGAAGGCAAGGCCCGCTCTGCTTCGGCTGTGCAAGGGAATGCGGTACATGGTGGGCTCCTTGAAGTGGTGGGTGGTTCAGGCGTTGTGCAATGCCGGGCTGTTGCCCGCCTGGCGGTGCGCGGCGCGCTCCCAGGCTTTTTCGTGGAAAAAGAAGGCCACGGCCTGCACCGTGGGTTCCAGCAGGCTCAGCGTGAGCGAGGCCCACAGGTTGCCGGTGACGGCATAGGCCACCAGCGCGGCCACGCAGATGTGGATGAGGTAGTAGCTGCCCGTCTTCATCAGCATGGTCTTGTTCTGGCGGGCGGCGCGGCGGATGAGGGACATGGCGGACTCCTTGGCTTCAACGGGGCCTGCGGTGAAAAACAGGCGCAGTCAAATGGTAGTCATTCTCAACATCGGTGGCCAATTGATCGTGCCTAAGCCGTGGATAGCCGCCCGCAGCCGGGGCCGGCAAAGCCGCCTTTCGCGTCACCCCCCGTTGCTATGATGGCCGTCTTTCCCCCCAACCCCTCATCGCAACCGGGAGCACCGCATGGCCCTCATGGACTTCATCAAGAAACAGTTCATCGACATCCTGGAGTGGACCGAAGAGGGCGATGGCCAGCTTGCCTGGCGCTACCCGATGGCGGGGATGGAAATCCAGAACGGCGGCACGCTGGTGGTGCGCGAGTCGCAGATGGCCGTCTTCGTCAACGAGGGCCAGTTGGCCGACGTGTTCGGCCCCGGCACCTACAAGCTGACCACGCAGACCCTGCCGGTGCTCACCTACCTGAAGAACTGGGACAAGCTGTTCCAGTCGCCCTTCAAGAGCGATGTGTACTTCTTCAGCACGCGCCAGCAGATCGATCAGAAATGGGGAACGCCCCAGCCCATCACCATCCGCGACAAGGACTTTGGCGCGGTGCGCCTGCGCGCGTTCGGCAACTACGCCTACCGCATCGCCGATCCCAAGCTGTTCCACACCGAGATCTCGGGCACCCGCGACAGCTACCCTGTGGCCGACCTCGAAGGCCAGCTGCGCGGCCTGGTGCTGCAGAACATCAGCAACGCCATCGCGGGCAGCGGCCTGCCGTTTCTCGACCTGGCGGCCAACCAGGTGATGTTTGCCGATGCGCTGGCCAAGGAGCTGGCACCCGTTTTTGCCAAGATCGGCCTGGTCATCGAGAGCCTGACGGTGCAGAACGTCTCGCTGCCCGAAGAGCTGCAGAAGATCCTGGACCAAAAAATCGGCATGGGCATGGTCGGCAACGACATGGGCAAGTTCATGCAGTACCAGACCGCGCAGGCCATCCCGAAATTTGCCGAAGGCGCCGGCAATGGCGGTGGCGGCATTGCCGGCGACGCCATGGGCCTGGGCGCTGGCGTGGCGCTGGGCCAGGTGCTGGCGCAAAACCTGCAGGCCGGTCTGCAAGGCGGCGGGGCGGCGGCGCAGGCGCCTGCTGCGGCCGCACCGGTGGGCGTCAAGCCCGAAGACGTGATGGCCACACTCGAAAAGCTGGGCGAGCTCAAGGCCAAGGGCATCCTCACGCCGGAAGAGTTCGACGCCAAGAAGGCCGAGCTGCTCAAGAAATTGGTCTGATTGCTATTGTCTGGATAGCTGTCTGCGCTTGATGGGTAAGCGCAAGAGGCCAAAAACACCTTAAAAAATGGCCGAAAGCGCCACACAACGCCACTACCGCGCGCCCTGCCCCGGTTGCGGTGCGCCGGTCGAATTCCGCAGCGCGCAGTCCACGCACGCCGTCTGCGGCTACTGCCAGAGCACCGTGGTGCGCAGCGGCGATGTGCTCACGCGCCTGGGCAAGATGGCCGAGCTGTTCGACGACCACAGCCCGCTGCAGACCATGGCCAGCGGGCGCATCACGCTCGATGGCAAGGAGGTGCCCTTCACCCTCGTCGGCCGCCTGCAGTACAAGGGCGATGCCGGGGTCTGGACCGAATGGACCGCCTTCCTCGAAGACGGCACCCTGGCCACGCTGGGCGAGGACAACGGCGCCTACGTGTTCTCCCGGCCCATCGACCCGGGTCGCGAGCTGCCCGAGGCCGCGCGCTGGTCCATCGGCACCACCACGGCCATCAACGGCAAACCCTACAGCGTGGCCTACGCCGGCCAGGCGCAGCTGGTCTCGGCGCAGGGCGAGCTGCCCAAGCTGCCGCCGCTGGGCCAGCCCTTCGGCATGGTCGAGTTGCGCAGTAGCGATGGCGAAGTGCTCAGCATCGACTACGGCCACACCCCGCCCCGCGTCGAGCGCGGCCGCGCCGTGCTGCTTGAAGACCTGCAGCTCCAGGGCCTCAAGGACGAATCCGCCAAGGACGAAAAAGGCCGCCAGTTCAACTGCCCGCACTGCGGCGCGCCGGTGCAGGTGCAGCTGGCCTCCACCAAAAGCATCACCTGTGGATCCTGCTCCAGCATCATCGACCTGGGCAGCGGCGTGGGCGGCGAGCTGCGCTCGGCCATGCAGGACGAGCCCGTGCGCCCCATCATCCCGCTGGGCGCCAAGGGCCCGCTGCAGGGCGTGCACTGGCAGGTGGTGGGCTTTCAGCACCGCATGGGCGTGGCGCCCGGCGACGATGAACACTTTGGCTGGAGCGAATACCTGCTCTACAACCAGAAGCGCGGCTTCGCCTTCCTGGTCGATTCGGAAGAAGGCTGGAGCATGGTGCGCCCCACCACCGGCGCGCCGCAGATGGCCGCCACCGGGCGAACGGCCACCTACCTGGGCACCACCTACCAGCTCAAATACAGCTACAACGCCGAAACCACCTATGTGCTCGGCGAGTTCTATTGGCCAGTGGAGCGCGGCCAGAAAACCTTCAACCGCGACTTTGCCGCTGCCCGCGGCCTGCTGTCGATGGAGCAAAGCGCCAGCGAGATCACCTGGTCCGCCGGCGACAGGCTGGCCAGCGACACCGTGGTGCAGGCCTTCGGCCTGGGCGACAAAAAAGACGTGCTGCAGCGCGACGACCCCGGCCCCTTCGTGGCCGCCAAGGGAGCGGGCTGCGGCACGGTCATCCTCATCGTGGTGGTGCTGCTCATCGTGCTCATCATCATGAGCAACTGCTCGGGCTCGTCGGGCAGCAGCTACCGCAGTTCGGGCGGCTCGTTCGGGGGGTATTCCTCCGGCGGCAGCCACAAATGACATTGAAACAACCCGAATTTCATCGGAGAACAGCATGACCAAATTCGAATGGCTTCACCCCCTGTCCATCGTCGGCACGCTGCTGTATGCCCTCATGGGCATCGTCATCTTCTGGCTGGCCTTCATCCTCATCGACAAGATCACGCCCTATGACCTGTGGCGCGAAATCGTCGAAAAGCAGAACAAGGCCCTGGCCCTGGTGGTGGCCGCGATGTGCCTGGGGATCAGCATCATCGTGGCGGCGGCCATCCACTGACTGCGAAAGCACCGGCCGCGCCGCCACCGCTGGCGGGCAAGCCGCGCCATGGCGCAGGCCACACAATACCGCCTGCTTTCACCGGCCCACCGGCCTGACATCACCACCCCATGCCCACCCTCGACTGGCTCAACCGCGCCCACGCCTTCACCACCGCCGCCCAGGTGCCCTACCGCCTGCTGGAGAGCGTCTCCACCCACGGCGACGCCGCAAGCGCACAAAACAACCTGCTCATCCAGGGCGACAACCTCGAAGCGCTCAAGGCCCTGCTGCCGTTTTACCGCGGGCAGGTCAAATGCATCTTCATCGACCCGCCCTACAACACCCAAAGCGCGTTCGAGCACTACGACGACAACCTGGAGCACAGCCAGTGGCTCAGCATGATGCTGCCGCGCCTGCAGCTCATGCGAGATTTATTGGCGGATGACGGCTCTATTTGGGTTTCGTTGGATGACAACGAAGCGCATTACATGAAGGTTCTGGGAGACGAAGTTTTCGGCCGTCAGAACTTCGTAATCGATCTGTCTTGGCAAAAGCGGGATGGCCCGCCAAATGATCGAAAAATTGGGCTTATTCATGACCACGTCTTGGTATGGGCGAAAGCCAAAGACAGCACCTCCAAGAAAACACGGGCAGAGGAAGCCTTCAACCTGATGGAGCGCACCGAGAAGGCGGATGCGCAATACAAAGTATTCGACGAGCCTGATGGTCCTGATCCGCGTGGCGCGTTTCGGAAGATCGACACTACGGCCAACGGTAAAGGTGGCCGCTTTGTTGAAAGCCTTTACTTCGGCCTCATCAATCCGTACACGGGAGAAGAAGTTTTCCCGAGGCAAGGCACTTGTTGGAGGCACAACAAGCTGGAGATGTTGCGACTACAGGAAGACAAGCGTTTGTATTGGGGCGTCAAGGGCACGGCTACAACACCGATGCGCAAATTGTTCAAGACAGAGGCCAAGGCTGGCATGTCGTCGCCCAGCATCTGGTCTGACGCTGGTTTGAATCAACACGCAAGCTCAGAAATCGAGAAGTTGTTTGGAGAGAAAGCAAGCTTTGAAACGCCGAAACCTGAGGCGCTCCTTCAACGCATCCTGCACATCGCTACCAACCCTGGCGACCTCGTCCTCGACAGCTTCCTCGGCTCCGGCACCACCGCCGCTGTCGCCCACAAGATGGGCCGGCGCTGGATCGGCATCGAAATGGGCGAGCACGCCGCCACACACTGCCTGCCGCGCCTGCAAAAGGTGATCGACGGCGAGCCGGGCGGCATCAGCCAGGCGGTGGGCTGGCAGGGCGGCGGCGGCTTTCGCTTCCAGAGGTTGGGCGCGCCGATCTTCGATGCCGATGGCTGCATCCACCCCGAGGTGCGCTTTGCCACGCTGGCCGCCTTTGTCTGGCAACAGGAAACCGGCACAGCGTTTGACCCCGCGCACGCCACGCCGGGCACGCCGCACCTGGGAACGAACTCTGTTTTTGATAGCTACTTGCGCTTGCCAGAAGAGCGCACAGAGCCGATTTCATCTGAAACCCTGCCGGAAGCCACGCCGGAACCCGAGCCGATACCGCGCAGCCGCACCGCCTACTACCTGCTGTTCAACGGCATCCTGGGCGACAAGCGCCCGGCCAGCGGCAACGTGCTCACTTCGGCCGTGCTCGATGCGCTGCTGGAGTTGCACGCCGCCACCCCCCACCCCGATGCGCCCCTGGTGGTGTATGGCGAGGCCTGCCGCCTGGGCGATGCGCGCCTGGCGCTGGCGCGCGTCACGTTCAAGCACATTCCGTATGACGTGAAGGCGAGGTGAGGGCAATGAACGACGTTACGGGCGAGTTTCTGAATGAACTTCGGCGCATGTCCACGGAGACGGAATGGCTGGAGTTCAAGCGTGCCGGGCAGACGTTCAGCTTTGACCAGATGGCGCAGTACGTCTCTGCGCTGGCCAACGAAGCCAATTTGCACCGCCGCGAAGAGGGCTGGCTGGTCATGGGTATTGATGACAGGCTGGACCCGACCACCGGCATGCGCCCGGCGATCGGAACAGAATTTGCGCGCGCATTGCCTGAACTCAACCGGATCAGAGAGTCGGTGGCTGCGCAAACTGCACCGCCCGTCGTTTTGCATCCACCCCACGAGCTGGAGGTGGACCGGCCAGACGGAGCGCCAGCGCGGGTGCTGCTGTGGCGTATTCCGGCTGCGCCCCGAGGGGTGCCGGTCTCTTGCAAGGGCCACTACTGGGGGCGTAATGGTGAGAAGCTGTGTGGGCTACCCTTGCACAAGCTCGATACCTTGCGTGCGCAATCGGCTTTGCACGACTGGTCAGCGGCTGTTGTCACGCAGGATTGGGCGCTGCTGTCGGCCCCAGCCATTGCCAGGGCGCGGGAGCTGTATGCGCGTCGCTATGCCAGCAAGCCCGATATCGTCAAAGAGATGCTGGGGCAGACGGATGCGCAGTTTCTGCATTCGCTGCGCTTGGCCGTCCATGGTGGCCTGACGCGGGCGGCGCTGGTGCTTTTGGGCCTGCCAACGGCTGCCAGCCAGTTAGGCGGGCCAACGCCACGCATCAGCTGGCAGCTGCTGGACCACCGAAACGAACCTGTGACGCACCAGCATTTCGGACTGCCGCTGCTGTCGTCCATCGACGCCTTGATTGCCCGCATCCGCATCATCGAGATCAATATCTTGCCGCCGCGTGAAGTGGCGCCACTGAATCTGCCCAACTACGACGATTGGGTGCTGCGCGAAGCCCTGCACAACTGCGTGGCACACCAGGATTACACACAGGGCGGACGCATTCTGGTGACGGAGGGGCCGGATACGCTGCGCTTTTTCAACTACGGAGAGTTTCTGCCTGGGTCACTGGACAAGGTTCTACATGCGCAGCAGCCCGAGCAGCGCTACCGCAATGCCTGTCTGGCCGATGCGATGGTGGAGCTGGACTTGATGGAGACGCTCAACCGTGGCGTGAAAGGAATGTTCCGCAAGCAAAAGGAGCGCTTCTTCCCGCTGCCCGATTACGACATCGCGGCGCAACCTGCATCCGTCAGCGTCATGCTGTATGGCCGCGTTCTGGACAAGGGGTATGTCGATGCCTTGATGACGAACAGCGATCTCAGCCTGGAAGATGCCGTGCTGCTCGACCAGATTCAAAAAGGCCGCAAGCCACCCGCAGGCGAATTGCGACGTCTGCGCGCCAAGGGTTTGGTGGAGGGGCGCAGCCCCAGGTTGCGCATCTCCGCGCAGTTGGCGGTTGCAATGGGGCAAGAGGTGGCCTATCTCAATCAAAAAGGCCCGTCCGTTGAGGACTGCAAAAAGGCGGTGTGCGATTTGCTCGCCATGGCGCCCCAACCCCGTGTCGAGATCGATGCCCTGTTGATGGACAAGCTGATGCTGTGGATTCCAGGGGCGTCGGAGCGCAAGAAGTACATCAAGGAACTGCTGGCCGATATGGCACGGCAGGGCTCGATCCGGAATATTGGCAAGCCGACCCGTGGCGCTGTTTGGGCGCTGGTTGCGCCAATGAGATCCCGTGTTTAGCCAATATTTTTCCAATGGGAAATAAAAAGTTTTTGTAAATCAACCACTTGCATTGGCGCATTGGCTAAAGATTGCCAAAATTTGCGCCAATTCAAACCCATCCCCATGACCCCCATCACCCTCAAGACCTACCAGCAAACCGCCCTCGATGCGCTGGGCGCGTACGCCCGCGCAGCCCGCACCAAGGGCCCGGCGCTGGCCTTTGGTGAGCTGGCGGGCCGCCCCTACAACCTTGACGCCTTTGGCGCGCAGGTGCCCTGTGTGTGCCTGCGCATTCCCACGGGCGGCGGCAAGACGGTGCTGGCGGCGCACGCGCTGCCCCTGCTGGCGCGCGAGTGGCAGGGCAGCGATGCGCCGGTGGCCGTGTGGCTGGTGCCCAGCGATGCCATTCGCCAGCAAACGCTCAAGGCCTTGCAGACGCCCGGCCATGCCTACCGCGCCGCCCTGACCGATGCCTATGGCGAGGGCTTGCAGGTGTGCACGCTCGACGACGTGGCGCAAATCGCCCCGCCCGACTGGGGGCGGCACGCCGTGGTGGTGGTGGCAACCATCCAGAGTTTTCGGGTGGAGGACGCAGGCCAGCGCAATGTGTACAGCTTCTCGGAGGGCTTTGAGCCGCATTTCAAGAGCGCGCCTGAGGGCTGCATGGCCTGCCTGCAGGGCTTGCCCGACGCTGTGGTGACCGCTCAAGACGCCGCGCAGGACGAAACCGGCGTGCTGACGGGCTTTGTGGGCCAGCCGCGCTGGAGCCTGGCCAACTGGCTGGCGCTGCAGCGCCCCCTGGTCATCGTGGACGAGGCGCACAACACCAAGACGGACAAGAGTTTCACGGCATTGCAGCGGCTGAACCCCGCGTTCATTCTGGAGCTGACGGCCACGCCGATTGCGACCAAGACCAATGTGCTCTACCACGTCAGCGCCCAGGAGCTGGCGGCCGAGGACATGATCAAGCTGCCCATCGTGCTGGCCGAGCACCCCGAGGGCTGGCCTGCTGCCGTGTTTGGCGCAGTGCAGACGCAGCGCAAGCTGGAGGCCGAGGCGCTGAAGGACGAGGCCGAGGGGCATGGCTATGTGCGGCCCATCGTGCTCTTTCAGGCGCAAAACCTGGGCGACGAGATGCCGCCGGAGGCACTGCGCCGCTATCTGGTGGAAGAGCTCAATCTGCCAGACAACCAGATCGTGGTGGCCACAGGCACCCAGCGCGGGCTGGACGACATCAACCTGGCGGCGCGCAATTGCCCGGTGCGTTATGTGATTACGGTGCAGGCGCTGCGCGAGGGCTGGGATTGCCCGTTTGCCTATGTGCTGTGCAGCCTGCAAAAGCTGACCAGCGCCACGGCGGTGGAGCAGTTGCTGGGCCGTGTGCTGCGCATGCCGCAGGCCCGCCGGCGTGGGCGCGAGGCGCTCAACCGCGCTTATGCCCATGTGTGCGCGGCGGAGTTTTCTGCTGCAGCGCATGCACTGGCCGACCGGTTGATCCAGCACATGGGGTTCGAGGCGCTGGATGTGGCTTCGATGCTGGCGCCGCCATCGAGCTACCCGCTGTTTGGCGAAGAATTTAACGAAAATCCACATGCAGCGCCCGCCCCTCAAGCGCTGATAGCTACCAATTTTGATGTAATTTCAGCCACACCCGAGCTGCTGGCAGTGCCCGGTGTGCAGCAGCAGACCATTGCCGGTGCGGCGCAGCTGGTGGTTGCGGGCCACATCGAGGCCAGCACCGAGGCGCTGATGCTGGCCCAGGTGCGCGGGGCCAAAAAGCAGGAGCAGCTGCGCGAGCAGGTGGCCCAGCACAACGCGCTGGTGGCGGCCAGCGTGGCCCCCGCATCGCGCGGCGTGCGTTTTGCGCCCGTGCCCACGCTGGCCTATCGCACCGACGCACAAGCGCCGCTGTGGCCGCTGGAGCAGGGCGCGGTGCTGGGGACGGTGGAGCTTGATCTGCTCAGCCCCCAGGCCGTGCAGCTGCCCGGTTTTCATGTGGTGCAAGAGTCGAATGTGATCGAGATCGACGTGCAGGACGCACGCGTGACGCTGCGCCCCACCGATGTGCAGCAAATGGCCATGGACTACGGCGCCAGCAGCATCACCGCCGACACGCTGGTGCGCTGGCTGGACCAGTCGCTGCACAAGGCGCTGCACGCGCCCCTGGCGGGCATCACGCAGTCGCAGCGCCGCGCTTTTTTGGCGGCCGTGGTGAACCACCAGCTGCATGCCTGCGGCCTGCCGCTGGTGCTGCTGGCGCAGGCGCGTTTTCAGCTGGCCCGGTGCATTGCATTGCATGTGGGCGATCTGCGCGACCAGGCGGCCAAGCGGCAGTTTCGCCAGCTCGTGTTGCAACAAGGCCAGGCGGGCGCCTGGTTGCTGGAGAGCGACTGGCTGCACCCCCATGTGTTTGAGCCTGGACGCTACCCGGCGCCGGTGGCATCGCGCTACAGCGGGCGCTACCAGTTCACGCGGCACTACTTTGCCGTGCTGGCCGACCTGAAGGATGGCGGCGCAGAGTTTCAGTGCGCGCAGTTGATCGACCGCCACCCCCAGGTCCGGCAATGGGTGCGCAACCTCGATACCGCGCCCTGCGGCTTTGCCCTGCCTACGTCGCGCGGCCGGTTTTTTGCCGACTTTGTGGCCGAGCTGGTCGATGGCCGTGTGGCCTTGCTCGAATACAAAGGGGCGCATTTGCTGAGCGACCCCTACGAAATTGAAAAGAGCCAGGTGGGTGCGCTGTGGGCACAGGCCAGCGCGGGCAAAGCCGTGTTTGGTTGGCTGACCAAGCAGCAAGACGGCAAGAGCCTGGCGCAGCAGCTGGACATGGTGCTGGCATGACGCCTGCCGCAGCGCCTGCCACGGCACCCGGCGCCCCTCGCCCCATCGACATCGCCCTGCTCGCCAGCGTGTTCGTGGTGGCCGCCTGCGGCCTGCTGTACGAGCTGGCGGCGGGCGCGCTGGCGTCGTACCTGCTGGGCGACTCGGTGCTGCAGTTCAGCACCATCATCGGCACCTATCTGTTCGCCATGGGCGTGGGCTCCTGGCTGTCGCGGTATTTCGAGCGGCAGCTGCCCGCGCATTTCCTGCGCATCGAGCTGCTGGTGGCGCTGATGGGCGGGGCGCTGCCGGCCACGCTGTTCCTGGCCAACGCCTACACGCCGGGCGCCTTTCGCTTCCTGCTGTACGGCATGGTGTTCATGGTGGGCACGCTGGTGGGGCTGGAGATTCCGCTGGTCATGCGCATCTTGAAGCGCAACGTGGCGCTGAAAGACCTGGTCTCGCAGGTGCTGACCTTCGACTACCTGGGCGCGCTGGCCGTGTCGCTGGCGTTCCCGCTGCTGCTGGTGCCGCAGCTGGGGCTGATCCGCACGGGGCTGCTGTTTGGCTTGATGAATGCACTGGTGGCGCTGTGGGCCGTGTGGCTGTTCCGGCACGAGCTGCGGCGCCTGAAGGCGCATGTGGCGGCCTGCGCGATGGTGCTGGGCATCCTGCTGGCGGCCCTGGCGGGGGCCGAGCACATCACCAGCTTTGCCGAAGACAAGTTCTACCAGGACCGCATCGTGTTCAGCACCGCATCGCCCTACCAGCGCATCGTGGTCACGCAGGGGCGTACCGGGCACCGGCTGTTCCTCAACGGCAACCTGCAGTTTGCCGAGCGCGACGAATACCGCTACCACGAGGCCCTGGTGCACCCGGCCATGGCGGCGCACGGTGCACCCCAACGGGTGGCGGTGCTGGGCGGCGGCGACGGCATGGCGGTGCGCGAGATCCTGAAATACCCCTCGGTGGAATCGGTCACGCTGGTCGAGCTGGACCCGGCCATGACACGCATCTTCAGCGACAACCCCATGCTGGCCAAGCTCAATGGCCACGCCTTGCAAAACCCCAAGGTGAAGATCGTCAACACCGATGCCTTTGGCTGGCTGCAGGAGGGGACGGACACTTTTGACGTGATCGTGGTGGACTTCCCCGATCCCACCAATTTTTCCATCGGCAAGCTCTACACCAACAGTTTCTACGCGCTGCTCGACAAGCGCCTGGCGGCCAGCGGCTACGCCGTGGTGCAGACCACTTCGCCCCTGGTGGCGCGCCAGAGTTTCTGGACCGTGGTGCAGACCATCGAGTCGGTGGGCCTGCGCCCGGCGCCCTACCATGCCCATGTGCCCAGCTTTGGCGAGTGGGGTTTCGTCATCGCCAGCCGGCGCCCCTGGCGCCTGCCCGAGGCGCTGCCCGCAGGGCTGCAGTTTTTGAGCGCGGGCACGCTGCCGTTGCTGTTTGACTTTCCGCTCGACATGGCGCGGTTGCCCACCGAGGTGAACCGGTTGTCGAACCAGGCGCTGGTGCACACCTACGAACGCGAGTGGGGAAAACACTAGATGCCCCCTGAGCCGCTTCGCTTCTTCCTCCTCGGGGGGATGCCACCACTGGCCCGGCAAAGCCGGTTCCACGGCGGCACAGGTCTGGAGCGTGCCTGTTGCGCGCGCTGCGCTGCATTACTGGCGCAGAATCAAGTCCCATGCAACGCCGCCATTTCCTAGCCACGGCCGCCACCTCGGCGGCTGCTGCCGTGCTATCGGCGGGGTGTGACAAGGTGCCGCGCACGCTCGAAGGCGGCTTCACCGGCATCGACATGGCGCGCGGCCATGCGCTGCGCGACCGGCTGGCCACCGGCGTGTTGCCCGCGCCTGCCTTGGTGCGCCGCACGCAGGTCGTCATCGCGGGCGGTGGCGTGGCCGGGCTGGCGGCGGCGCGCTCGCTGCGGCTGGCGGGGGTGGACGACTTTGCCCTGCTGGAGCTGGAAGACGAGGCCGGCGGCAACAGCCGCGGCGGCCAGGTGAACGGCATTGCCTGCCCGCTGGGCGCGCACTACCTGCCCGTGCCCGGCGACGACGCGCGCGAGGTGCAGAACCTGCTGGAAGAGCTGGGCCTGCGCCAGCGCGTCGCCGGGCGCTGGCAATACGACGAGCGGCACCTGTGCCACAGCCCGCAGGAGCGCCTGTTCTTCGAGGGCGAGTGGCAAGAGGGCCTGCTGCCCGTGCAGGGCGTGGGCGCGGCCACGCTGGCGCAGTACCGGCGTTTTGCCGAGCGGGTCCAGGCGCTGGGCCAGGCCGCGCGCTTCACCATGCCCATGCTCAAGAGCTTTGATCCAAAAGGGTCTATTGCGACCGTCCACAAAGCGCTGGATGCGCTCACTTTTGATGAATGGCTGGCGCGCGAAAACCTGGACGACCCGCACCTGCGCTGGTACCTCGACTACTGCTGCCGCGATGACTACGGCGCCGGCACGGCGCGTGTGTCGGCCTGGGCCGGCATCCACTATTTCGCCAGCCGCCACGGCTTCCATGCGCCGGGCGATGCCGCGCCCGAGGAGCGCGAGGGCGTGCTCACCTGGCCCGAGGGCAATGGCTGGCTCACCCGGCGCCTGGCCGCGCCCCTGCAGGACGGCGGGCAGCTGCGCACCGCCTGCAGCGTGTTGCGCATCGCCGAGGGCCGCCACGGCGTGGAGGTGGACGCCTACAACCACGCCACCGACAGCGTGGAGCGCTGGCAGGCGCAGCGCTGCATCGTGGCGCTGCCGGTGATGGTCGCAGCGCGCGTGGTGCAACAGCCCCCGGCTTTCCTGCGCGAGGCCGCGCGGCGCCTGCAGTGGGCGCCCTGGCTGGTGGCCAATATCCACATCGACGCACCGCTGGCCGACCGCCCGGGCGCCGCGCCCGCGTGGGACAACGTGCTCTACGGCGACACCAACCCCGGCGGCCTGGGCTATGTGGACGCCGGCCACCAGCGCCTGGACCCCCGCGCCGTGCTCGCCGGGCCCACCGTGCTCAGCTACTACCAGGCCCTGGGCGATGTGCCGCAGGGCCGCGCGCAACTGGCCAACAAGCCCTGGACGCACTGGGCCCAGGCTGCGCTGGCCGCTTTGAGCGGCCCCCACCCCGACCTGCCGCGCCGCGCCACGCGCATCGACATCACCCGCTACGGCCATGCCATGGCCATCCCCACGCCGGGTGTGCTGGGTTTTTTAAGCCAGATAGGCCTGCAGCGCCCGTCCAGCACGCGCAATCAGCGATCCCACGGTGAGCGAACTGCCTGGCTGCCCACGCCCACCACGGCGCGGCTGGCGTTTGCGCACAGCGACTGGTCGGGGTATTCGGTGTTCGAAGAGGCCTTCACGCGCGGGCATGGCGCGGGGCTGGCGGTGGCGCGGTAGGGTGGCTTTCCCCCGGTTCGGTGCCTGGCATGCGCGGCGGGCCACAGGCGCGCATGCCACACCGGGCGGCCTCAAGGCAGCGCCACGCCCGCCTTGGTGATGACCTTCTGGTGCGAGTAATCGCCTGCCTGGGGGCGGGCGATGGTGCCCCGGGCGATCACATAGTCCACAAAGCTCTGCGTGTAGAGCAGGTAGGTATTGACATAGCGGCCTGCGGCGTAGATCGGCTTGAGCGTGGCGTAGCCGTCACCGCCTGCGGCCACGAAGTCGTTGGTCACCAGCACATAGGTCTGGGCCGGGTCGATGGCGGTCCAGGCACCCGTGGTCTTGCTGCGCACCTGCACGTTGCTGAAGCGTTGGCCCTTGGTCTTGCTCATGTCCAGGTCCCAGCGCAGGCCGGCGGCGTAGGGGTGCGCGCCGTCCGAGGGCACGGCGGCGTCCAGATGGGCGGCCACGCCGTCTTCCAGGGCGGCAATCACTTCGGAGCCCTTGAGGTCCATCTCGACCAGCACGTTGGTGAACGGCAGCAGCGTGAAGGCCGTGTTCATGCTCAGCGTGCCGGCGGCAATCGGGGTGCGCACACCACCGGCGTTTTGCAGCGCAAAGTCAGCGCGCTTGCTGGCGCGCAGGAAGGCCTCTGACACCACCTGGGCGACATCGCTGCCACGGGCCAGGGTGTTGGCGGTTTCGCAGCCCGCCACGCCCGTGTTGCGGCTGTTGGAGCCGCCGGGCACGCGCATCAGGCACAGGGCTTCGCTGGCCGTGCCGATGGTGATGGCCTTTTGTGCCGTGACCTGGGATGTGTAGACGGACAGCGTCTGCGTCGCTGTGGCGTCGGGTGCCACGACCTTCACGTTGGCGCTGGACGCCAGCTTGCTGACCAGTGCGGCGCGATCGGCATCGGCCAGCGGCTGCCAGGTGCCGGCGCCATCCTTGCGCTTGAAGCTGTCGCCAATCACCAGCTGGGTCTTGCCGCCGCAGCTGGCGACGCTGCCCTTGTCGTTGAATTTCACGTTCATGAGGCCGTAGGCCTTGGCGTATTCCCAGGCCTGGCCGATACACACCGTCTCGCCCGATTTGTTGGTCACCACCGTCGGGTAGGTGCCGGTGGCGGATGCAACCCCTACGGCCTTGAAGTCGCCCAGCAGGGTGTGCGAATCGCCCCCGATGACCACGTCCACGTCGGTCAGTTTGGCGGCGATCTGCTTGTCGTTGTCGTAGCCCAGGTGCGACACCAGTACGATGTGGCGCACGCCCTTCGCCTTGAGTTCGTCGATCGCCTTTTGCGCAGAGGCGGCTTCATCCAGGAACTGGGTGGTGGCCAGCGGGCGCGACGAAGTGGTTGTTTTGCCGGCAATGGTCAGGCCCACGATGCCCACGTCCACGCCATCGATCTTCTTGATGGTGTAGGGCTGCAGGTAGGCAGCGGCGCCCGCCGGAGCCAGGGGCGTGCCGGTCTGCGGCACGATGTTGGCCGACAGCGTGGGCGTCTTGCAACTGCCGCCGTTGGCCGGGTCTGCCAGGGCATCCAGAAACCCCTTGAAGACGCCATCGCCGTCGTCAAACTCGTGGTTGCCCGGAATGAAGGCGTCAAAGCAGATGCTGTTCATCATCTGCGCATCGGCCTTGCCCTTGAAGAAGGTGTAGTACAGCGAGCCCGTGATGGCATCGCCGGCGTGCAGCTTGAGCAGGTTGGGCGTGCCGGCCAGCGACTTGAACAGCGCCGTCTGGCGCGCAAAGCCACCCAGCTCCACCTGCGTGGCCACGCCGTCGAGGGTGAGTTCGGTGGCGGCAAATGCGTCAAGCTGCGAGTGGTGGTCGTTGATGTGGGCAATGTTCAGCTCGATGGCCTTGAAGCTGGGCGCATCGTCACTGCCGCCGCAGGCCGCCAGGCCCAGGGAGAGCGCGCCCATCAGGGCCAGGGCCAGCGGACGGCGGGGCGATACAAACGGGATGTGCAGGTGCATGGTGGGCCTTCCGTGGTGTGACGAATTGAAACAACGAAGGCGCAGTGTTTTGCCCTTGCATGACGGCCGTGTGACGTGCCAGCAATACCCCCGCATCACCTGCACGGGGTGTGCTGCTTGTCAGCGTTTGCACCGCACCATGTCATCCCCGCGTCACAGCCGGTGGTTACCGTTGCGGCATTGTTCTGTTGCCTGAATGCCGTTGCCATGCCGATCCTCTCCCTTCTGCCCCTGAACGCGACCATCGCCGCCGTGCTGGCCGTGACCGCCAACGCCTGGGGCCTGCCTGCTGCCGCCGTGCAGGCCGCCTGATCTCTCTCGCACGCCAGGCGCTCGCCCTGCTCGCGGGGCGCCTGGCTTGACAATCCGGTGCTTGCGCTTTGTCCGCAGCCCATCGTGATGTCTTCTCTTGTCTCCCCTCCGCCACCGGTTCGCCTGCGTGCCCTCGCGCACCGCGACCTGGCCGATCTTGTGGCCGTGCAGCAGGCCTGCTATGGCGCGGGCCATGGCTGCTTGATGCGCAGCGGCCTTCGCGGCGCGTAACGCCAGTGTCATGGCGCGTTCACGGGCCGGTCATGCGGCCCCGGCATCGTTGCAGCACCTTCAACGCCGATAGCCACCATGCTCCGAATCACTTCGATTGCCGCCTGCGCCGCACTGCTGTGCGCAGCCACTTCCACCGCCCTGGCCCAGCAGGCCTACCCCGCCACGCTGGCGGGCCACGCCGTGCTGCCCGCCCTGACGCTGATTTCCGCGCCCAAGGATGCGCCGGTCGACCTGCAGACCAGCGGCAAGTTCACCACCGGCAGCCGCGTTGAGAAGCTGGCCAGCGTGGAAGGCAAGTCGGTCGGTCGCCCCACCGGCATTGCGCTGCCGTTCAAGGGCCAGCCGCTGCAAGGCCATTCGGGCATCAAGCACATGGCCGACGGCTCGTACTGGGTTTTGACGGACAACGGCGCTGGCTCCAAGGCCAATTCGCCCGATTTCATGCTGCACCTGAGCCACTACAAGGTGGACTTCCAAAGCGGCAAGTTCAACCGCCTGAAAACCGTGTTTCTACAGGACCCCGACAAGAAGCTGCCGTTTCGCATCACGCACGAAGGCAGCAAGCAGCGCTACCTGACCGGCGCCGATCTGGACCCCGAGAGCTTCCAGTTCGCCGGCGGCGCGCTGTGGATCGGTGAGGAGTTTGGCCCCTTCCTGATCAAGGCCGACCTGAACGGCAAGGTGCTGGCCGTGTTCGAGACCCAGGTGGACGGCAAGCTGGTGCGTTCGCCCGATGCGCCCGGAATGCTGGTGCCCGGCGCCCCCGATGCCAAGCCCACGGCGTTCGAGGTCAAGCGCTCCAAGGGCTATGAAGGCATGGCCGCCAGCAAGGACGGCAGCAAGCTCTATGCGCTGCTCGAAGGTGCGTTGTGGAACGAAGAGGCCAAGGCCTACGAAAACCTGGGCGGCAAGCAATACCTGCGCGTGCTCGAATTCGACGTAAAGAGCGAGCAATGGACAGGCCGCCACTGGAAGTACGTGATGGAAGCCAACCACCACGCGATTGGTGACTTCAACATGATCGATGGCAGCACGGGCCTCATCATCGAGCGTGACAACGGTGAAGGCACGGCCGACAAGGCCTGCCCCGAAGGTCAGAAACGCAGCGACTGCTTCCACGACCTCGCGAAGTTCAAGCGTATCTACAAGGTCGAACTGAGCGACAGCAATGTGGGTGGCGAGATCCGCAAGATCGGCTACATCGACCTCATGAACATCCAGGACCCGCAGCGCCTGGCGAAGAAACCTCTGAACAACGGCGTGCTGACCTTCCCGTTCTTCACCATCGAGAATGTGGACGTGGTGGACGGCACGCACATCGTGGTGGGCAACGACAACAACCTGCCTTTCAGCAGCAGCCGCGAGCCCAACAAGGCAGACGACAACGAGCTGGTGCTGCTGGAAGTGGGTGAGTTGCTGCGCGCCAAGTAGGGTGACACCCCCCTGAGACGCTTCGCGTCTTCCCCCCGCTCTCGCGCTCCGCGCGGGCAGGGGGACGCAGCCCTCGCTGCGGGGCGGCCCTTGCTCGGCTGTCCTGGCCTGGGTCGCGCCAGTTTTGAGCGCTGCAGACGGGTGCGATGCCCCGGAAAGACGGGCGCGTGTGGGGGGGCAACCCTTGCGCCACCCGTGGATGCTGCGGGTGGCAAAATTACTGGCTCTCCTTCCAACGCTCCACAAGCCGCGCCACCATGTTCACAGGCATCGTCCAAGCCACGGCAGGCATCGCCGCCATCCATGACCGCGCAGGCCTGCGCACCTTCACGCTCGATTTTCCCGCGGGCTTCTGCCAGGACTTAGGCCTGGGCGCCAGCGTGGCCACCGACGGCGTTTGCCTCACGGTCACCGAGATCCTCTCGCCCACGCAGGCCAACTTCGACGTGATGCTGCAGAGCCTGAACATCACCACGCTGGGCAGCTACGCGCAGGGCGACCGCGTGAACGTGGAGCGCGCGGCCAAGGACGGCGCCGAGATCGGCGGGCACCCGCTGTCGGGCCATGTCGATTTCACCGGCACGCTGATCGAGCGCCGCGAGTTCGACAACAACCTGGTGTGGCGCATCGCCGTGCCCGAACCGTTTCGCCGCTACATCTTTGCCAAGGGCTACATCGCCATCCACGGCGCCAGCCTCACGGTGGCCGAGGTGAACCGCGCCGAGGGCTGGTTCGAGATCTGGATGATTCCCGAGACGCGTCGCGCCACCGTGTTTGAAAGCAAGAAAGTGGGCGACCACCTGAACATCGAGATCGAGCGCAGCACGCAGGTGATGGTGGACACCGTGCGCGAGGCCGTGCATGAAAGCCTGGGCCGCCTGCAACCCGTGCTGGAGGCGCTGCTCCAGGAGAAGGGGCTGTCGCTCGAAGACTTCGTGCAGCCGCCCGCTGCATCGCACTGAACTGCGCACCAGGCGATCCTGCTGCGTCTGAAAAGTGCCTTTGCGGGCCCCATCGGGCGCCTGTCATGCCCCGTCGTCATAATGCGCGCCATGCCAAACCGCTGGAAACCCAACGTCACCGTGGCCGCCATCATCGAGCGCGATGGCCGCTTTCTGCTGGTCGAAGAAGACACGGCCGACGGCCTCAGGCTCAACAACCCGGCTGGTCACCTGGACCCGGGCGAATCACCCATCGACGCCTGCGCGCGCGAGGTGCTGGAAGAGACCGCCCACGACTTTGCGCCCGCTGCCCTGGTGGGCGTGTACCTGAACCGCTTCACCCGCACGCGCACGGGCGATGACATCACCTACCTGCGCTTTGTGTTTACCGGCACGCTGGGCACGCACCATGGCTGGCGCGCGCTCGACGAAGGCATCGTGCGCACCGTGTGGATGACCCTCGAAGAGTTGCATGCCAGCGCCGACCGCCACCGCAGCCCGCTGGTGCTGCAGTGCGTCCAGGACTACCTGGCCGGGCAGCGCGCGCCGCTGGGGCTGATCCATACCGACGCGAGCGTTTTACAAGGCGTAGCGGCCCTCTGACGGGGCCGCTGGGTGGGTACGAGGCCGCCTGGGCCTCGCCGGGTTGCACTCCCGGAATCAGTCTGCCGTGAGCTTGCGCTCCTTGATGATGGCGGCCCACTGGGCCGATTCCTTCTTCATGAAGGCCGTGAACTCGGCGCGCGTGGTGGGCTGGGGCGTGAGCCCGTGCTTGAGCAGGGCTTCCTTCACGCCGGGATCCTGAAGCACCTTCACGATCTCCTGGTTCCAGCGGTCCAGCAGCGGCACGGGTGTCTTGCCCGGCGCCACGAAGGCATACCAGTTCAGCGCCTCGAAGCCAGGAAAGCCCGACTCGGCCACCGTGGGGATGTTGGGCAGGTAGGCCGGGCGCGTCAGGCCCGTGGTGGCCAGCGGGATCAGCTTGCCGGTTTCCACATGCGGCATGGCTGTGGGCGGCGCGGCAAAGTACGAGGTGATGCGCTCACCCAGCAGGTCCTGCAGCGCCGGGGCGCCGCCCTTGTAGGGCACATGCACCATGTCCACGCCCGCGCGCTGGTTGAACAGCTCGCCCGCCAGGTGCGAGGCCGAGCCCGCGCCGGTGGAGGCAAAGTCCACGCTGCCGGGCTTCTTCTTCGAGAGCTGGATGAACTCTGCCAGCGTCTTCACGCCCGCGCCCTTGTGCACCACCAGCACGTTCGGGAAGTTCACGCCGCCCGAGATGGGCGCCAGGTCCTTGAACGGGTCGTAGCTCAGCTTCATCAGGTGCGGCGCGATGGTGAGCGGCCCCACCGAGCCGAACAGCAGCACCGTGCCGTCGGGCGCCGCATTGGCGACGAACTGGTGGGCGATGTTGCCGCCCGCGCCGCCCTTGTTGTCCACCACCACCGACTGGCCGATGTTCTCGCCCAGTTTCTTGGCGATCAGGCGCGCAGCGGCATCGGCAGCGCCACCCGCAGCGAAGCCCACCACCAGCGTGACGGGTTTCTTGGGCGGAAAGTCCTGGGCGCTGGCCGTGCCGGCCAGCAGCAAAGTGGAAGCAGCGAGCGCAGTGGCGCGCAGCAATTGGCGTTTGTTCATGAAGGTCTCCTCGGGTTGTGGTGGTGTCGTGGGTGGGTGGGGATGAAGGTGGCGTTCAGTCCGCGCCCAGTCCTATGGGGTTGGGCTGGCGCTTTTCGACCGCGTGGCGCAGCAGCGCCGCGGTGCGGAAGATGCCATGGCCGAACTTGCCGTAGGGCATGGTGGCAAACAGCGCCATCACCGCGCCCAGGTGCAGGCACAGCAGCAGCGCCAGGGCCGGTGTGCCGCGCACCAGCCACAGGGCCAGGCCGCTGGTGGCGGTGAGGAACAGCAGGGCGATGAAACCACGGTCCATGGGCTTTTGCGCGGCGTCGCCGTGCAGCGGGTGGCGGCGCAGGTTCAGCCGCCACAGGCCCGCCGTGCCCAGCGCCAGCATCACGCCGCCTGCTGCACCCAGCAGCTTCGGGAGGCTGGGCAGATCGTAGGGCGCCGCCCAGCCCAGCAGGTAGTGGTAGAGCGTGGCCACGCTGGTGGCGGCAAAACACAGCAGAAAGCCGTAGAACGTGAGATGGTGCAGGCGCCGGCGTGCGAGCGTGTAGGCGTCGTCCTCGTTGTGGCAGCCGTCGCCGTGGCCGCCGTCCAGGTATTTGAGGCGCAGCACGGCGTCGGTGGCTTCGGCTGCGGCGGGCGCACTCAAAGGCGCGCCGCTGGTGGCGGGCGTGATGCTGCGCCAGAAGCGGTGCACGCCCATGCCCAGCGCGAACACCACGAACAGGAACACCGGGGCAAACAGGCCCACCAGCAGGTTGTGCGGGAAGATGCCGTAGAAATCGCCGCCGGGTGCGCTCCACAGCGTGCCTTTCAAGGCCACGGCCAGCACCAGGAACAGCGCCAGCCCCGCTGCCAGCGCCAGCGACAGCGTGAGCCCCTGGCGCTGGTACAGCGCACCCAGCGCGGGCGGCCAGGCGTAGTCGGCATAGGTCTGGCCGCGCACCTGGGCCATGGCCTGGGGCACATTCACCGCAAACTCGTGCGGCGGTGCGTACTGGCAGGCGTGCAGGCAGGCGCCGCAGTTGTGGCACAGGTTGGCCAGGAAGTGGATGTCGGCCTTGCCGAATTCGAGCCGCCGCGTCATGGCCGGAAACACGGCACAAAAGCCCTCGCAGTAGCGGCAGGCATTGCAGATCTGCATCTGCCGCGCCACTTCGGCTTCGGGGGCCGACAGCACGATCTCGCCGTTCGCCAGCGCCCGGGCGTCGCGCGTCAGGGCTTCAAGCGATTGCATGGTTCGCTCCATTTTTTATAGCTTCAGGTGATTTATCTGTAAGCGCTGGAGGCTGTTGTGATGCCAAAGCCGCCTGCGCCGCGTTCGTGCCCGCAATGCGGCCAAAGGCCGTGCCAATGCTCATGCCCACGCCGGCCGTGTAGCCCTTGCCCAGCACGTTGCCGGCCATCATTTCGCCGGCGACAAACAGGTTGCTGCTCGGCTGGTTGTGGAAGCGCACGGCGGCCGTGTCGTCGGTGTGCAGGCCCAGATAAGTGAAGGTCACGCCGGGCTTGAGCGCGTAGCCGTAGAACGGGCCGGTGTCGATGGGCCGCGCCCAGTGCGTCTTGGCGGGCGTGACGCCTTCGGTGTGGCAGTCGTCCAGGGCCGTGTGGTCAAACTGGCCCACGCGGCAGGCGGCGTTGTAAGTATCGAGCGTTCGCATGAAGGTATCCACCGGCAGGCCCAGCTTTTGCGCCAGTTCGGGCAGGCTGTCGGCCTTGACGCCGGGGAAAACGGGCGGCATGAAGCGGCCAATCGCCTTGCTGTCGATGATCGAATAGCCGATCTGCCCTGGCTGCTGCGCCACCAGGCGGCCCCAGATGGCATAGCGCTTGGGCCAGAAGTCCTCGCCCTCGTCGTAGAAGCGCTCACCTTCTCGGTTGACCACCACGCCCAGCGAAACGCAGTCGATGCGCGTGCAGATGCCGCCGTCATACAGCGGCGCGCGCGCGTCGATGGCCACCATGTGCGCCTGCGTGGGGTCGCCAATGCGGTCGGCGCCATGGTCGTCGAGCAGGTGCTTGAGCAGCACGCCCCGGTTGTAGGCCGTGCCCCGGATCAGGAAGTTGTCTGCCGGCCACTCGCCGCGCTCGTTCTGGCCCCAGGCCTCGCGCAGCCATTCGCGGTTCGATTCAAAACCGCCCGCTGCCAGCACGCAGGCCCTGGCGGTGATGCGCTCGGGCTGGCCGTTGACGGTGCAATGCGCCGCGATGAAGCGGCCGTTGTCGATCTCGATGCGGTCCACCGGCGCTTCGTAGCGGATCTGCACGCCCAGTTTTTCGGCGCTGCGGTAGTAGGCGTTCACCAGCGCCTTGCCGCCGCCCATGAAGAAGGCATTGGTGCGCGCCACATGCAGCGCGCCCGACAGTGGCGGCTGAAAATGCACGCCGTGGCTGCGCATCCAGTCGCGGCAGTTGCTGGACGCGCGGATCACCAGGCGCGCCAGATGTTCGTTGGTCAGGCCGCCCGTCACCTTGAGCAGGTCCTGCCAGTATTCTTCTTCGGGATAGGCCTCGACCAGCACATCCTGCGGCGCATCGTGCATGCAGCGCAGGTTGCGCGTGTGGCCCGAGTTGCCGCCACGCCAGGCGCGCGGCGCCGATTCGAGCAATAGCACGCTGGCACCGGCCTCGCGGGCCATCAGCGCGGCGCACAGGGCGGCGTTGCCGCCGCCAATCACGAGCACATCGGGCGTCATGGTCAGTTCTTTTCATTCATGGGAGTTGTGAATGTAGAAAAAATACCCCCGTTTGCGCAGGGGTTGCGCAGCATGGCCCCATCACGGATCGTGATGGCTCCTGTGTTTCGCGCCCTTTCGCACCAGACCGCTCGGGCTCAGCGTGAACGGTGGGTGCTTTTTTTGAGAAGGCCAGAAGCACTGCGGGCCTACGCCAACGTGGCGCCAATCCACCGACCCGACTGCACCAGCTCGCGCACGCAGTCGCCCAGCACCACGCGGGCGGCCAGGGCTGCCGGCGAAAGCTCGTCGTCCGACAGGCTGCACAGCGCGGCGGGGCGGTAGGCCGGGCCGTCCTCGATTTCGGCCAACACAAAGCGCTCTGCCGCATCGGCATAGCGGCCCACGGCCGCCCAGGGCTGGATGGTGCTGCCCAGGCCCATGTCCACCGCGTCCATCAGCAGCGCCAGCGAATCGATCTCCATGGCCATGCGCGGCGCCACGCGCGCCTGGGCAAAGGCCGCATCCAGCCGGCTGCGCAGGCCGTGCGGGCCGGTGGGCAGGATCAGCGGCTCATCGGCAAGCTGTGCCAGGGCCACCTTGCGTCGCAGCGCCGGCTTGCGCACGCCGCGCTGGGCCGAGCGGATCAGGAACAGCCGCTCTTCCAGCAGCGGCAGCACGCTCCAGCGGCGCGCGGGCTGGGTGTCGAACAGCACGGCCAGGTCGAGCTGGCGCGCGTTGAGCATGTTCGACAGGTGGCCCGACAGGCTGCCCACCATGTGCAGCCGCACATCGGGGTAGCGCTCGTGCATGGCGCGCATCAGCGGCACCCCCAGCACCGAGGCCGTGGTGGGCGACAGGCCCACGCTCACCGTACCTGTGAGGCGCGCCTGCTGCGCCGCCCGCGCGGCCTGGTCGGCATGGCGCAGCGCCAGTTGCGCCTCGCGAAAAAACGCCAGCCCCGCCTCGGTGGGCACAGCGCCCTTGGCCGTGCGCTGCAGCAGCCGGGTGGAAAGCTCGCCCTCCAGGCGGCTGATCTGCTGGCTCAGGGCGGACTGCACCATGTCGAGGTCCAGCGCCGCCCGGCCCATGGAGCCGAGTTCGACGATGCGGACGAAATAGCGGAGTTGGCGCAGTTCCATGGGGAGCGATGGTCGCACAGTGACGCCATGCGGCCTTGGTCTATTGAATTGGAGAGCGTTTTCACGGGGGGAGATTCGGCCGCGCTGGGAGGGATGAGATGCGAGCGATCCTCCGTGCGTCAGGGGTGATGGCGATTTCGGAGATGGGTGAGGGGTGGCCATCCAACAGCGACTCTCGTTTGAACTGGTCGCACCGAAGCCGCCCCGACGCTGAGGTCTCGCGACCAGCGAAGAGTCATCGCCACGGGCAGTGCGCTGAGCAGACGCGCTTTGCCATACCGCTTGGCAAGGCGTGCAGACCTGTATCTAATGCGATGATCCAGGGGGTGCGACTCCGCATCAGACCGGACTGCACAGGAGAGATCATGCGTGAAACTCTCGAGACGGATTACCTGGTGGTCGGCACTGGAGCGGCCGGCATGGCCTTCACCGACGCTTTGCTCAGCCACTCTGACGCCACCGTCACCCTCGTGGACCGCCGCCACGCGCCAGGTGGGCACTGGATCGAAACCTACCCCTTCGTGCGCCTGCACCAGCCCTCCGCGTTCTACGGCGTGTCGTCGGTGCCGCTGGGACGTGGCACGGTGAACCCCAGCGGCGTCAACGCCGGGTTCCACGAGCAGGCGAGCGCCGACGAACTGCGCGCGTACTACACGCAGGTGTTGGACCAGCACTTCCTGCCGACCGGACGCGTGCAGCACCGGCCTTGCAGCGATCACGCCATCGGGCCCGACGGACGCCACTTCATCACATCGCGCCTGACCGGCGCGGTGCAGGAGGTGCGCGTGCGGAGCAAGTGGGTCGACACCGGCTACCTCGAAGGGCGCATTCCCGCCACCAGCCCGCCGCCGTTCGAGGTGGCCGAGGGCGTGCGCTGCGTGACCGCAGGCGATGTCGTGCGTGTGACCGACCCGCCCGAGCGGGTCGTGATCATCGGCACTGGCAAGACGGCGCTGGACACCTGTGTCTGGCTGCTGACGCAGGGCGTGCCGGCCAGCAGCATCCAGTGGATCCGGCCACGCGAAGGGTGGTGGCTGAACCGGCGCTTCCACCAGCCGGCGGAAGGCCTGCCCGCCTTCTTCGCCGGCGTTGGCCTGCAACTGAAAGCCATGGCGCAGGCCACGTCGGCCGACGATGTGTTTGCCCGGCTCGAGGCCGACGGCTTCTTCCTGCGGGTGGACTCCACCGTGGCGCCCACGATGAGCCATGGCGCCATGGTCAGCGAGGCCGAACTCGCCCTGCTGCGCCAGATCGGCGACGTGGTGCGGCGCGGGCATGTGCGCCGCATCGAGCGCGACCGCATCGTGTTCGACGACGGTGCGGTTCCCACCGGCCCCGGAACGCTGCACGTGCATTGCGCCGCCGTCGGCCTCGCGCGGCCGCCGCTGCGGCCGATCTTCGAGGCCGACCGGGTGACTCTCCAGCCGCTGTTCTGGAGCTTCGCCTGCTACCCCTTCGCACTGCTGGGCGTGGTCGAGGCCACCATTGCTGACACCGGCGAGAAGAACCGCATGTGCCCGCCGATCCATTACTGGGATGCGCCCCGCGACTATCTGACGGCCTACCTGGCGCTGCTGGCGCACGAGCGCGCGCGCTTGGTCCACCCCGCCGTGGTGGCCTGGGCCAAGGGCACGCGGTTGAACCCCCTGTCGGGTCTGAGCGCCCACCGCGACCACCCGCTGGTCGCGCAGACGTGGGACATCGTCAAGCAGTACGGCCCGGCGGCTGCGGGCAACCTGGTCAAGCTGCTGCATTGAAGCCCGTCACATCGACGCGCTCGACCACACCATCGGCAGACCCCCGAGACCTCGTCACGCCCAACGCCTGAGCCTTAGGGATGGTTCCGTTCCGAGGGGCTCATGCCCACCTTGCCGGTACGCGTTCTCCAACCTTGCGCAGGCCGTCCAGTGCATAAAAAATACAATCAGACCAATGACTGCACCTACCAAACAGCGCGTTGTCGTCGGCCTCTCGGGGGGCGTGGACTCCGCCGTCACCGCCTACCTTCTCAAGCAGCAGGGCCACGAGGTGGTCGGCATCTTCATGAAGAACTGGGAGGATGACGACGACAGCGAATACTGCTCGTCCAACATCGACTTCGTGGACGCGGCCGCCGTGGCCGATGTGATCGGCATCGAGATCGAGCATGTCAACTTCGCCGCCGACTACAAGGACCGCGTGTTCGCCGAGTTTCTGCGCGAATACCAGGCGGGGCGCACGCCCAACCCCGATGTGCTGTGCAACGCCGAGATCAAGTTCAAGGCCTTTCTCGACCACGCCATGCGCCTGGGCGCCGAGAAGATCGCCACCGGGCACTATGCGCGTGTGCGCCAGAACCAGTCCACCGGCCTGTTCGAGCTGCTCAAGGGGCTGGACCCGAGCAAGGACCAGAGCTACTTTTTGCACCGGCTGAACCAGGCGCAGCTGTCGAAAACGCTGTTCCCCGTGGGCGAGCTGCACAAGACCGAGGTGCGGCGCATTGCCGAAGAAATCGGGCTGCCCAATGCCAGGAAGAAGGATTCGACCGGCATCTGCTTCATTGGCGAGCGGCCGTTCCGCGAGTTTTTGAACCGTTACATCCGCCATGCACCAGGCCCCATCCAGGATGACCGGGGGCGCACGCTGGGCCAGCATGTGGGGCTGAGCTTCTACACCTTGGGCCAGCGCCAGGGACTGGGCATTGGCGGCGTGAAGGCCAAGGGCGCCGAGCTGAAGGCGGCGCTGGAGCGCGGCCAGCGCGGCGTGGGTGAGCATGCGCCCTGGTTCGTGGCGCGCAAGGATCTGGACAAGAACGTGCTGCGCGTGGTGCAGGGCCACGACCACCCCTGGCTGCTGTCGCACCGCCTGGATGCCCAGGACGCGAGCTGGTGCGCGGGCCAGGCACCCGCGCCCGGCGTTTATGCCGCCAAGACGCGCTACCGCCAGCAGGACGCAGCGTGCACCCTTTCGGGTGCGGAAGACGGGGGCGTGTTCCAACTGCAGTTTGCCGAGAACCAGTGGGCCGTCACGCCGGGCCAAAGCGCCGTCCTCTACGATGGCGAGGTCTGCCTGGGTGGCGGCGTGATTGCGTGGGCGGCCGACTGAACGCAGCCACCAAGTCCGCGCGTACCGCAAAAGCGCTATCCAGCGTTTGCCAATGGTTCGCCAGATAGACCGACGCCGGGGCAATTGACCCCGGCGCCCGAATCTCTCGCTAGAAAGTCAGGTGGACCTGCGCAGTCCCTTGAAGCCGAGGCCCAGCAGCGCCAGAGCCAACAAGCTAAGCGTTCCAGGTTCTGGAACTTGGGTGGGACCTCCACAGCCGTTGCTGAAACCCGATGCGGGTTGCGTGGTGGTACCGTCGAACGTGGCGACGACGCAGTCGAGCCGTACCTCTGCGGTGCTCGGCGCCGAGAACTGCATCCAGGTGATGCCCGCGAACAAGTTGCCGAAGCTTGCGATGTAGCCGGTATTCTTCAACAAGTCGCCGGCCAGGTTGCCCGCGTTGACACCTTCATAGAACGTGACATCCGGTAGCGGAAGGCCATCCCAATTCGTGCCCAAGGCAAAGGTGTAGCTATGCAGCACATTCGAACCCGGAAACGTGCCCGTGCCGCCTGTAACCGTGATGGCATTCTCCGCACCTGTACCGTTGCCCGTCAGTAGGAAATAGAACGAATCCAAGGTGAACGTCCCGAACCCTGAGGCATCTGGAGCCTGGTTCGATGAGCCTTGGAGCGTTGACCCTGTCGTTGGACGCGTCATCAATGGCAGCACGCCTTGCGTGCCTTCGATCACACAACTGCCGTTGCCGCCGTTGGTGGAGTCGGCGCAGAGCGTGGAGGATTGAAGGTTGGTGGGGTCGAAGAGGAAATTTCGATCCACGTCGCTGTACCACTTCCAGCCGTTGCTGGCGTCATCGAAGTGAATCAGCTGCGTCACGGTGGTGGCCGTTGCTGCGATTGGCGCAGCCAGCACGCCAGCGGCCAGTGCCGCCACAAACATTGATTTCAACATGTTAGCTCTCCTGGTGATGTGAGATTTCGGTATGAAACCCCTCGCCGGGAAAAGTCACGCATAACTCGTGCCGAGTCATGAAAATCATTTGAAATCAGTGGGTTGCTACGCAGTGGCGGCGCCATGGCCGGCCGCCTGTCAAAGATCTCGACAGCCGCGTCGTGGCATTCAGCCAGGTCATGTGGGAGCCGTCCAAATCTGATCTCGATGATGCAAATGACAACGGGTGCCAGAAGGCACCCGTTGTCATAGGTGGTTGATAGGTTTTAGAATGGAATGTCGTCGTCCATGTCGTCAAACCCCGAGGCCGCGCGCGGGGCCTGCGCCACCGGGGCGGGTGCGGGCCGGGGGGCAGGTGCTGCGGGGCGTTGCTGCATGGGGGCGGGTGCACGGCGGGGGGCTTCGTAGCCGCCGCCCTGGTCGCCGCCGTAGCCGCCGTCGTCATGGCCGCCACCCTGGCCACCCATGCCCTGGCGGCCGCCCAGCATCTGCATCTGATCGGCACGGATTTCGGTGCTGTACTTTTCCACGCCGGCCTGGTCGGTCCACTTGCGGGTGCGCAGGCTGCCTTCGACATACACCTGCGAGCCCTTGCGCAGGTACTGGCCCACGATCTCGGCCAGGCGGCCGTTGAAGACCACGCGGTGCCACTCGGTGGCTTCCTTCATTTCGCCGGTTTGCTTGTCTTTCCACTTGTCGGTGGTGGCAATGGTCACGTTGGCCACCTGGTCGCCACTGGGAAAAGTGCGCATTTCAGGGTCGCGGCCCAGGTTGCCGACGATGATGACTTTGTTGATGGATGCCATGGTGGTGTCTTTGCCTTCAAAGGGTGAAAGCGCCGGATTTGAGGGAATTCCAGGCGCCAAAAAGCTGCATTGTGCCGCAACCGGGGGCTGCGCTCACGGCCTGCGGCAGGGCCATATTTCAGTGCCCGCCGCCGGCGTTGCGGCCCACGGGCTGCAGGGGCCAGGTCAGCACCAGCCACAGGGCGGTCAAGGCGGCGGTGGCGGCAAACAGCCCGGGGGCGCCGGCCCATTTCACCAGCGCGCCGCCCAGTGCGCCGCCGGCAAACAGCCCCAGCGACTGCAGCGTGTTGTAGCTGCCCAGCGCCGCTCCGCGCACCGGCGCTGGCGCCATGCGCGACACCAGGCTGGGCTGGCTGGCCTCCAGCGCATTGAAGCCGCAAAAGAACAGAAACATCAGCGGCCCCAGCACCCACAGCGTGGGCGTGGCGCCGCTGGTGGCCAGCGCGCCCAGGCCCAGCTGCACCAGCAGCACCAGCGCAATCGCGCCCAGCAGGGCGCCGCGCAGTCGGCCGCGCCGCTCCAGTGCAAACAGCCCGCCCATGGCCACGAACGACAGCACCACGGCCGGCAGGTACACCTGCCAGTGGTGGTCTTTGGTCAGGCCGGCCTGCACCAGCATGGCGGGCACGGCCACCCACATCGACAGCTGCACGGTGTGCAGCACGAACACGCCCAGGTTCAGGCGCAGCAGATCGGGGTGGCGCCACACATCGGCCAGGCGGCCGCGCGGCGCGTTCTTGTGCGCGGCCGACTCTGCCGGCACCCACCACAGCACCACGGCCACGCCGGCCAGCGCCAGGGCGCAGGTCAGGCCAAAAAGGCCCGCCAGGCCGATATGGGCCGTGAGCACGGGTGCCGCCACCAGCGCCACGGCAAACATCAGGCCAATGCTGCCGCCCACCAGCGCCATGGCCTTGGTGCGCACGGCGTCGCGCGTCTGGTCGGCCAGCAGGGCGGTGACGGCGGCCGACACGGCCCCGGCGCCCTGCAGCGCCCGGCCCACCAGCAGTCCGGTGAGCGAATCGGCCAGCGCGGCCAGCAGGCTGCCCGCCGCAAACACCAGCAGGCCCAGCACGATGACGCGCTTGCGCCCGAAACGGTCGGAGGCCATGCCCAGCGGCAGCTGCAGCACGGCCTGGGTCAGGCCGTAGATGCCCATGGCCAGGCCCACCAGCGCGGGGTCGTCGCCGCCGGGGTATTTGCGCGCTTCCAGGGCAAAAACCGGCAGCACGAGGAACAGGCCCAGCATGCGCAGCGCAAAGATCAGCGCCAGGCTGATGCTGGAGCGGCGTTCCAGCGGCGTCATGGCCGTGGAGGGGTTTGCGGGGGTGGGCGAAGAGGTTGGGGGGGGCACGGTAATGTCAGACACGCTCAAAAGGGGCCGGTGGGCCTGGGCCGCAGAAGCGATAAAGCGTTTGATTGTCCGCGATCCGCGCACAGGCTGCCCGGACGGCGCCCTGCATGGAATGCCCCGCGTCACTATCATGGTGGGTTTTTCTGCTTTCTGGCGTGCGCCCCACTGTGAACCCTTCCCTGCCCCAACGTCCTGCCGATGACCAGCCTTCCGGGCCCCCGGGTCTTTACCTGGGACATGCCCTGGCGCAGGCGCGCATCAGCATCCGCGGGGCGCGCACGCACAACCTCAAGAACATCGACCTGGACATTCCGCGCAACCAGCTGGTGGTGATCACGGGGCTGTCGGGTTCGGGCAAGTCCAGCCTGGCGTTCGACACGCTGTATGCCGAGGGGCAGCGGCGCTATGTGGAGAGCCTGTCGGCCTATGCGCGGCAGTTTCTGGGGCGGCTGGACAAGCCCGATGTCGATCTGATCGAAGGCCTGTCGCCCGCCATCAGCATCGAGCAGAAGGCCACCAGCCACAACCCGCGCTCCACCGTGGGCACGGTGACCGAGATCCACGACTACCTGCGCCTGCTGTACGCCCGCGCGGGCACGCCGTATTGCCCCGACCACGGCCTGCCGCTGGCGGCGCAGACCGTGAGCCAGATGGTGGATGCCGTGCTGGCCCTGCCCGAGGACACCAGGCTCATGGTCCTCGCCCCCGTGGCGCGCGAGAAGAAGGGCGAGTTCACCGAGCTGTTCGCGCAGATGCAGGCGCTGGGCTACATCCGCTTCCGGGTGGACGGCCAGATCCATGAGCACGAGAACCTGCCGCAGCTCAAGAAAACCGAGAAGCACAGCATCGACGTGGTGATCGACCGCGTGAAGGTGCGCGCCGACCTGCAGCAGCGCCTGGCCGAGAGCATTGAGGCCGCACTGCGCGTGGGCGGGCACGAAGGCAACGGCCGCGTGCTGGCGCTGGAGATGGACACGGGGCAGGAGCACCTGTTCAGCAGCAAATTTGCCTGCCCGGTGTGCAGCTATGCGCTGGCCGAACTGGAGCCGCGCCTGTTCTCGTTCAACTCGCCCATGGGCGCCTGCCCGGCCTGTGACGGCATTGGCCAGCGCGAGGTGTTCGATGCGGCGCGCGTGGTGGCCTTTCCGTCCTTGAGCCTGGCCAGCGGCGCCATCAAGGGCTGGGACCGGCGCAACGGCTACTACTTTGCCATGCTGGAGAGCCTGGCCAGGCACTACGCGTTTGACATCGAGGCACCGTTCGAATCACTGCCCGCGCCCGTGCAGCACGCCATCCTGCACGGCTCGGGCGAGGAAGAAATCGCCTTCAGCTACATCATGGACAGCGGCGCCTCCAAGGGCAAGGCTATCGTCAAGAAGCATGTGTTCGAGGGCATCCTGCCCAACATGGCGCGCCGCTGGCGCGAGACTGATTCAGTGGTGGTGCGCGAAGACCTGGCCCGCTACCGCGGCACCCAGCCCTGCCCCGAATGCCAGGGCCAGCGCCTGCGCCGCGAGGCCCGCCATGTGAAGCTGGGCGAGGGGGCGCAGGCCCGCGCCATCTATGAGGTGAGCCACGCCACGCTGAGCGATGCCCATGCCTGGTTCAACGACCTCAAGCTCACCGGCGCCAAGGCCGAGATTGCCGACAAGGTGGTGCGCGAGATCGCCACGCGGCTGCAGTTTCTGAACGACGTGGGCCTGAGCTATTTGAGCCTGGACCGCAGCGCCGAGACCCTCTCCGGCGGCGAGGCGCAGCGCATCCGCCTGGCGTCACAGATCGGCTCGGGCCTGACGGGCGTGATGTATGTGCTGGACGAGCCCAGCATCGGCCTGCACCAGCGCGACAACGACCGCCTGATTGCCACGCTGCAGCACCTGCGCGACATCGGCAACAGCGTGATCGTGGTCGAGCACGACGAAGACATGATGCGCGCCGCCGACCAGGTGATCGACATGGGCCCCGGCGCCGGCGTGCACGGCGGCCGCGTGATGGCGCAGGGCACGTACGACGAAGTGCGCGCCAATGCGCAGTCGCTCACGGGCCAGTACCTGTCGGGTGCGCGCACCATTGCCGTGCCCCGGCGCCGCACGCCCTGGCTGCCGGTGCTGGAGCCGGCCGCGCCGGTGGTCGAGGCCAAGGCCAAGTCGCGCTTTCCGCAGACCGAGGCCAGCAAGCGCCGCGCCGAGCGCATGGCCGAGCACCATGCCCGCCAGGGCGCCGTGCAGGCGCTGCGCGTGGCGGGCGCCACGGGCAACAACCTGCAGGACGTGACGGTGGATTTCCCCGTGGGGCTGCTCACCTGCGTGACGGGCGTGTCGGGCTCGGGCAAGAGCACGCTGGTCAACGACACGCTCTACAAGGCCGTGGCGCGCCAGCTGTACCGCGCGCACGACGAGCCTGCGCCGCACGAAGAGATCGTGGGCATCGAATACTTCGACAAGGTCATCAACGTCGATCAGTCGCCCATCGGCCGTACGCCGCGCAGCAACCCCGCCACCTACACCGGCCTGTTCACGCCCATCCGCGAGCTGATGGCCGAGGTCAACACCGCCAGGGAGCGCGGCTACGGCCCCGGGCGTTTTTCCTTCAACGTGGCCGGTGGCCGCTGCGAGGCCTGCCAGGGCGACGGCGTGGTGAAGGTGGAGATGCACTTTCTGCCCGACGTGTACGTGCCTTGCGACGTGTGCCACGGCCAGCGCTACAACCGCGAGACGCTCGAAGTGCTGTGGAAGGGCAAGAACATCGCGCAGATCCTGGAGCTGACGGTCGAGGACGCCGCCGCCTACTTCAAGGACGTGCCCACCATCGCGCGCAAGCTGCAGACGCTGCTCGACGTGGGCCTGTCGTACATCCGCCTGGGCCAGGCGGCCACCACGCTCTCGGGCGGCGAGGCGCAGCGCGTGAAGCTGGCGCAGGAGCTATCGAAGCGCGACACCGGCCGCACGCTCTACATCCTCGACGAGCCCACCACCGGTCTGCACTTTGCCGACATCGACCTGCTGCTCAAGGTGCTGCACCAGCTGCGCGATGCGGGCAACACCATCGTCATCATCGAGCACAACCTCGACGTCATCAAAACCGCCGACTGGCTCATCGACATGGGCCCCGAGGGCGGCGCGGGCGGCGGCACCGTGGTGGGCGTGGGCACGCCCGAGGAACTGGCGGCCAACCCGGCCAGCCACACGGGGCGGTATCTGGCACCGTATTTGGGACAGATATCTGGATGAAAATGGCTTCTCGCGCATATCCATCAGGCGTCGAGAGCTATTGCATTGAGGGCTGATCCATGCGTGCGTGAAGCCAGCTTGCGGTACAGCGTCTGGCGGCTGATGCCCAGCTGGCGCGTTGCCTGTGACAGGTTGCCGCGTGCGGCTTGCAGGGCCTGGTCGATGGCCGTGCTGGACAGTTGCTGCAAGCTCAATGCGCCGGGGGGTAAAGGCATGGGCGCAAGGTGGGCGCCAACTGTTCCAGTTCGTGACAGGTGTCGCGGCCCGGCACAGTGCGGTGTTGTCCGTCGCGACAGGTCTACACCCTGGCCGGCAGAAAAACTCCAATGAAATCAAGGCCCCACGCGCCGGCGCGTGCTGGCATGCGTCTTGAGTAGAGGGTGGGTATCGGACGGACCCGCAGGGTCGGCCCGATGCACACAACCCTCGCAGGAGACATGCACCATGACCGTTTACGCAGCCCCCGGCGCCGCTGGCGCCAAGATCGCCTACCAGCCCCGGTACAACAACTTCATCGGCGGCCAGTTCGTGCCCCCGGTCAAGGGCCAATACTTTGATGTGATCTCGCCGGTCAACGGCAAGGTCTACACCCAGGCCGCCCGCTCCACCGCCGAAGACATCGAGCTGGCGCTGGACGCCGCGCACGCCGCAAGCGACGCCTGGGGCAAGACCGACGCCGCCACGCGCGGCAACATCCTGCTGAAGATTGCTGACCGCATCGAACAGAACCTGGAGCTGCTGGCCTATGCCGAAACCGTGGACAACGGCAAGGCCATCCGCGAGACGCTGAACGCCGACATCCCGCTCACCGTGGACCATTTCCGCTACTTTGCGGGCTGCGTGCGGGCACAAGAAGGTGCCCTCTCCAACATCGACGAGAACACCGTGGCGTACCACATCCAGGAGCCGCTCGGCGTGGTGGGCCAGATCATTCCGTGGAACTTCCCCATCCTGATGGCGGCCTGGAAGCTGGCCCCTGCGATTGGTGCGGGCAACTGCGTGGTGCTCAAGCCGGCAGAGTCCACGCCCATCTCCATCCTCATCCTGGCCGAGCTGATTGCCGACCTGCTGCCGCCCGGCGTGCTCAACATCGTCAACGGCTTTGGCCGCGAGGCCGGCATGCCGCTGGCCACGAGCAAGCGCATCGCCAAGATCGCCTTCACCGGCTCCACCAGCACCGGCCGCGTGATTGCCCAGGCCGCCGCCAACAACCTCATCCCCGCCACGCTGGAGCTGGGCGGCAAGAGCCCCAACATCTTCTTTGCCGATGTGATGGACAAGGACGATGCGTTTCTGGACAAGGCCATCGAAGGCCTGGTGCTGTTCGCGTTCAACCAGGGCGAGGTCTGCACCTGCCCATCGCGCGCGCTGATCCAGGAATCGATCTATGACCAATTCATGGAACGCGTCTTGAAACGCGTGGCCGCCATCCAGCACCAGAACCCGCTCGACACCGACAGCATGATGGGCGCCCAGGCCAGCAAGGAGCAGCTCACCAAGATCCTGAGCTACCTCGACCTGGGCAAGCAGGAAGGCGCCGAGGTGCTGGCCGGCGGCGGCCAGGCCCACCTGGGCGGCGACCTGGAGGGCGGCTACTACGTGCAGCCCACGCTGTTCAAGGGCCACAACAAGATGCGCATCTTCCAGGAAGAAATCTTCGGCCCCGTGCTGGCCGTCACCACCTTCAAGGACGAGGCCGAGGCGCTGGCGATTGCCAACGACACGCTGTATGGCCTGGGCGCCGGCGTGTGGAGCCGCAATGGCAATGTCGCCTACCGCATGGGCCGCGCGATCAAGGCCGGGCGCGTGTGGACCAACTGCTACCACGCCTACCCCGCGCACGCGGCGTTTGGCGGCTACAAGGAATCGGGCATCGGGCGCGAGACGCACAAGATGATGCTGGACCACTACCAGCAAACGAAGAACCTGCTCGTCAGCTACAGCGAAAACAAGCTAGGCTTCTTCTGAGGGGCGGCGGCCCACAGACCGTCCCTGGCGTCGTTGCTCCGTCTTGCCGTAGCGTTGCTACTGTCTGCGACGGAGACGCCTAGCCAGAAACGGCCTGTGAACCGCAGGACACGCTGCTGGCGGCGCGTTGTTCCAACGCGCCGCTTTTTGCTTCTTTTGCATCGCACGCTGGAGACAACCATGGTCGAAAAAGTCATCGCCACCCCCGCCGCGCTGGAGCTGGTGGCCTTTCTGCAAACCAAGCACGGCCCCGACTTGATGTTCCACCAGTCGGGCGGCTGCTGCGACAACAGTGCGGCCAACTGCTATCTGCCCGGCGAGATCACGATGGGCGCGGGCGACGTGTACCTGGGCGACATCGGCGGCTGCCCGTTCTACATCGGGCGCGCGCAGTACGAGACCTGGAAACACACGCAGCTCATCATCGATGTGATCGAGGGAACGGGTGGCACCCTCTCGCTGGAGGGGCCGGAGGGCAAGGCCTTCCACACCCGTTCCCGCGTGTTCACCGCAGTGGAATTGGCAGAGCTGGCAAGGGAAGGCGAACGGGGTGTTGCATCGCCACCGCTGTTGAACAGCGAGAAATAATGCCCAAAACCGCCTCAAATGCGCATCTGGCGCGGATTTCGCCCACGATGTCGGTCACGCGGCGGATGGCGCCCACCACCTCACGGCCCTGCTCGGCTACGGTGCCGGCGGCCAGGGCAGACGGCAAAACCATGCGGGGCTGCACCATTCGTAGCGCAGTGCATGGATGCTCGCGCAAAGTGGTATTGGCTCCCATCAGGCGATGGCGGCAGCTGCTCGATGGCTTGGGGGCTATCGGCAGGCTGCAGACGCTGGTGAATAATGTCTGGCGTCCCTTTTGCGGAGATCCCCCAGCATGCATTCCATCACCTTGCGCTTTCTGGCCAGCTGTGGCGCACCATCGCCATCCGGCCGCATCCTGGGGGGAATCGCCTTGCGCTGGGCCGACGAAGCGGCGCGCGCTGCGCAGTAAGGCGGCAAATGCCTGCTGCACCTGGCCCGATGCGGGGCCGCGATCTTCTGGCCGCGCTGGCGGTGGTGGTGCTCTGGGGCGTGAACTTCGTGGCCATGAAGTGGGGCCTGCGCAGCTTCACGCCCTTCCAGCTGGGCGCCTTGCGCTACCTGTGGGCGGCGGTGCCCCTGGTGCTGCTGGTGCGGGCGCCGCGCATGCACTGGCGCTGGGTGTTGCTGTTTGGCAGCTTCCAGGGCGTGGGGCAGTTCGGCTTCTTGTTTGTGGCACTGCAGATGGGCATGACGGCGGCGCTGGCCAGCGTGCTGCTGCAGACGCAGGTGTTCTTCACGGCGCTGTTCGGTTTTGCGGTGCTGCACGAGCGCCCCGGCCGGCCGCTGGTGCTGGGCCTCGTGCTGGCGGGGCTGGGGTTGCTGTGCTTTGCGATGAACTATGTGCAGCCGGGTGATGCCGCGGCGGGCACCACGCTGGCCGGCTTGCTGCTGACGCTGTGCGCTGCGGCCTGGTGGGCCGCGTCGAACATCGTCTCGCGCCTGGCGCAGCAAGCCTCGCCGGGCTACGACCCTTTCTCGTTCGTGGTCTGGAGCAGCCTGGTGCCGGTGCTGCCCTTCACCCTGCTGTCGCTCTGGCTGGACCCCGATGCGAGCCGCTGGCTCGATCCGGCCACCTGGGCCGCCGTGCCGCTGGTGGCCTGGCTGTCGCTGGCGTACCTGGGCTGGGCCGCCACGGTGCTGGGCTACGGGATGTGGACCACCTTGCTCAAGCGCTACCCGGCCAACCGCGTGGCACCCTTCAGCCTGGGTGTTCCGCTGGTCGGCATTGCCGCAGGCATGGGGGTGCTGGGCGAGGCCATCACGGCCTGGCAATGGGCGGGCGTGGCCTGCGTGGTGCTGGCCCTGGCGTGTGTGGTGCTGGGACCGCGGTTGGGCATAAAAAAGGCCTGAAGCGCTTATTCATCAGGCGTTTGTAGCTATTTAATCAATAGCAATCCGGTATGTTGCGCAGCGCCTCTTAGCCGCACGCCGCCTGCAGCACGGCGCGGGTGCGCAGCGCTTCGTGGCGCGCGGCGGCGGCGAAATCGTCGCCGCCCGAGGCATACAGAATGGCCCGTGACGAGTTCACGATGATGGGGCCGTTGGTGCGTCGGCCGGCGCGCACCGTGGCCACGGCATCGCCGCCCTGGGCCCCCACGCCGGGGATCAGCAGGGGCAGCGTGGGCGCAATGCTGCGCACGCGTTCGATTTCCTGGGGGTAGGTGGCGCCCACCACCAGGCCGAGCTGGCCATTGCGGTTCCAGGGGCCTTGGGCGAGGCGGGCCACATGTTCGTACAGCAGGGGCTGGCCCTCGATGCTGGCCAGGCGCTGGTTTTGCAGGTCGTCACCGCCGGGGTTGGAGGTGCGGCACAGCAGGAACGCGCCCTTGCCGTGGTAGGCCAGGTAGGGCTCGATGGAGTCGAATCCCATGAAGGGCGAGAGCGTGACGGCGTCGGCGCCATAGCGCTCGAACGCCTCCTTGGCGTATTGCTCGGCAGTCGAGCCGATGTCGCCCCGCTTGGCATCCAGGATCACCGGCACCTGGGGCGCGTTGCAGCGCATGTGCTGCATGAGGCGCTCGAGCTGGTCTTCGGCGCCGTGGGCCGCAAAGTAGGCAATCTGGGGCTTGAAGGCGCAGGCCACATCCGCCGTGCTGTCCACAATCGCGGCACAAAAATCGTAGATCTTGTGCGGGTCGCCGCGCATGCCGGTGGGAAACCGGGTGGGTTCAGGGTCCAGTCCCACGCAGAGCATCGAGTTGTTCTGGGTGGCGGCATTGCGCAGCATGTCGAGAAAGGTCATGGGCGCAATTTTAGGCGGGCCAGGCAAGGTGTAAGCGCCCAGAAAAAAGGCCGTCGCAACGGCCTTGGTTCAGTGCGCACCTCAGGACTGCGCAGCGGCCCGTTTTTCCAGGATCTCGAACGCCGGCAAGGTCTTGCCTTCGAGCACCTCCAGGAAGGCGCCACCACCGGTGGAGATGTAGCCCACCTGCTGCTCGATGCCATATTTGGCGATGGCCGCCAGGGTGTCGCCACCGCCTGCAATGCTGAACGCGGGCGATTGCGCAATGGCCTGGGCGATCTCGCGCGTGCCGTTTTCAAAGGCCGCGAACTCGAACACGCCCACGGGGCCGTTCCAGACGATGGTGCCGGCCGATTTGAGCTGGGCGGCCAGCCGCGCGGCGGTCTGGGGGCCGATGTCCAGGATCAGGTCGTCGTCGGCCACCTCGGTGGCGGCCTTGATGGTGGCGGGGGCGTCGGCGGCGAAGGTCTTGGCGGTGACCACATCGGTAGGAATCGGCACCTCGGCGCCGCGGGCCTTCATGGCGGCCATCACCGACCGGGCGGCGTCCAGCAGGTCGGGCTCGGCCAGGCTCTTGCCGATGGGCAGGCCGGCGGCCAGCATGAAGGTGTTGGCAATGCCGCCGCCCACGATCAGCTGGTCCACCTTGTCGGCCAGGCTCTGCAGGATGGTGAGCTTGGTGGACACCTTGGAGCCGGCCACGATGGCCGCCAGGGGGCGCTGGGGCTGGGCCAGGGCCTTGGTCAGGGCGTCGATTTCGGCCGACAGCAGCGGGCCGGCGCACGCCACCGGGGCGTACTGGGCGATGCCGTAGGTGGTGCCCTCGGCGCGGTGGGCCGTGCCAAAGGCGTCGTTCACGAAGATGTCGCACAGGGCGGCCAGCTTGCGGGCCAGCTCTTCCTTGTTTTTCTTTTCACCGACATTGACGCGGCAGTTTTCCAGCAGCACCACCTGCCCCGGGGCCACGGTGATGCCGTCCACCCAGTGGGCGAGCAGCGGCACGTCGCGGCCCAGCAGCTCGGACAGGCGCCGGGCCACGGGCGCCAGCGAGTCTTCGGGTTGGAACGCGCCTTCGGTGGGGCGGCCCAGGTGGCTGGTCACCATCACGGCGGCACCTGCGTCCAGCGCCATGCGGATGCACGGGATCGAGGCGCGGATGCGGGTGTCTTCGGTGATGTGGCCGGCGGCGTCCAGCGGCACGTTCAGGTCCGCACGGATGAAGACGCGCTGACCACGGACTCGGTTCTGGGCGCACAGGTCGGAAAAACGCAGGATGTTCATGGGCAAGTAGCTCGCGAAGGGGGCACGTGTAACGGGGCTGTCATTTTAGGCCCCCGCCCCGTCCTGCCCTGCTGCGGGGCCTGCCGGCCTACCAGCCCCAGCCGATGTGCAGCGGCAGGTACACCAGCATCCCCACCACGATGGTGCCCAGGATGCCGCGGCGCCAGAAATAGTAGGCCACGGCGCACAGCACGGCGGGCAGGCGCGCGTCTTTCAGTGTGGCGATGAGCGCGCCGTGCGACATGAGTATCTCGGGCGCAATGACGGCCGTGAGCGCCGCCAGCGGCGCATATTTGAGCCCGCGCTTGAGCCAGTCGGGCAGGGGCAGCTCGCGCTCGGGGATCATGAAGAACGAGCGCGTCAGCACCGTGAGCAAGGCCAGGCCGATCACCGCGACAAAGGCTTCCAGTCCATCCCAGTTCATGGATGCTGCTCCTCGCGCAATGCCACGGCGTCGCCCGCTTCGACCTGTTCGAGCCCATCGGCGGTGATCCGGCTGTTGGCCGGCACCAGCAGCACCTCGGGTTTGTGGCGGCGCCGGTCCACGGCCTCGATCAGCAGCCCCACGGTGACTGCTGCGGCAATGGCCACCAGGATGTTGAGCTTGAGCGGCAGCGCAAACGCGGCAATGGCGGCGGTGGCGGCCACCCCCGTGGCCAGCCAGGTGGCACGGTCGAACAGCAGCGACAGCAACACGCCCAGCAGCGCCAGCACACCGGCAAATCCGAGGCCCCAGGACAGCGGCACGGCGTTGGCCAGCAGGATGCCGGCAATCGACGGCACCTGCCAGGCCAGCCAGTTGGTGGCGGCGGCGCCCCAGAAATAGGGCAGCTGGTCGGGCGCAGGCTGCGGTGCCGGAAAGCGCTTCATGAAGGCCACGAAGATCACGTCGCCGCTGAAGTAGCCAATGGTCACGCGCCAGCGCCGCGGCAGGTGCGCAAAGTAGCTGCGCCACAGGCTGCTGAAGATCACGAAGCGCAGGTTCACGCACGACGCCGTGAGCCAGACCACCCACAGCGGCGCCCCGGTGGCCAGCAGCGGAATCACGGCCAGCTGGGCGCTGCCGGCATAGACCACCAGTGACATGAAAATCGCCATGGACACCGACATGCCGCTTTTGACCATGGCCACGCCCGTCACCATGGCCCAGGCGGCCAGGCCCAGCGAGGTGCCGGCCATGTCGGTGATGGCCAGGCGAAACGCCGGGTGGCGCAGGGTCTGGCGGACCGACGCGATGCTCATGGGCCCGTGGACGCGATCGCTGGCGCGGGAGGCTCGGCCCCCAGCACCATGCCGGGTTGCAGCGGGAAGCCGCGCAGGAACTCGGAGGCGGGCAAGCGCTTGCCGCCGGACCGCTGCAGGCTGGTCAGGCGCAGGGCGCCTTCGCCGCAGGCCACCAGCACGCCGGTGTTGTCTACGGACAAGATCTGGCCGTAGCGCTTGTCCGGTGTGCTCTGATGGCTATGGAGTTCATAGTCCCAGAGTTTGATGGTCTCGGTGCCCAGTGTGGTGCTTGCCCCGGGAAAAGGGTTGAAGGCCCGGATCTGCCGGCCGATCACCTCGGCCGGCAGCGACCAGTCCACCGTGCTTTCGGATTTTTCGATCTTGTGGGCATAGGTCACGCCCTGCGCCGGCTGCGCCACCGGCTGCAGGCCGCCGCAGGCCGCCAGCTCCAGGGCCTCCACGATCAGCCGGCCGCCCATGTGGGCCAGCCGGTCGTGCAGCGAGGCCGTGGTGTCGCGGGGGGTGATGGCCAGCTTTTCGGTCAGCAGCATGGCGCCCGTGTCCAGGCCCGCATCCATCTGCATGATGGTGACGCCCGTCTCGGCATCGCCCGCTTGAATGGCGCGGTGGATGGGGGCGGCGCCGCGCCAGCGTGGCAGCAGGCTGGCGTGGATGTTCAGGCAACCCAGGCCCCTGGCCCCCACGCTCCCCGAGGGGGCCTTCGCGCCTTCGGGCGGCCAGGCGGCGCTCATGGCATCCAGCACCCACTGCGGCAGGATCAGGCCGTAGGCGGCCACCACCATTACATCGGCCTGGGCGGCCTGCAAGGCGTCGCGTGCAGCAGCGGCGTCTTCTGGAAATTTGCCATCCAGGCGCAGGCTGCGGGGCTGGGCCACCGCAATGCCATGCTCCAGTGCGCATTGCTTGACGGGCGAGGCCTGCAGTTTCATGCCCCGGCCCGCGGGACGGTCGGGCTGGGTGAGGACAAGGGGGACGGTGAATCCGGCGTCCAGCAGGCGTTGCAAGGCAATGCGGGCGAATTCGGGGGTTCCGGCAAAGATGATGTTCATGAAGGAATGTCGGGCGATCGCTCTCAGGGGTTCCGGTCATCGCCCACGGGCTGGTCGTCGGTGAAGAGCAGCTGGCGTACCGTGCCCGCGTGGTCGATGTGGATGTGCGCCATGCGCGGTTCGTAGTCGTCCATGAACCGGTAGGTCCAGACATCGCCATCAAAGCGGGCCACCCGCTCGATCAGCATCGGCGGGCCGAAGCTGCGCTCGACGTCGGCCGCGGTCCATGCGTTGAGTGCAATGCCCGAGAAGCGGGCGAAGGTGAGGGTCTGCTCGACGCGCTGAAGGCGTCCGGCGGCATCGAAGTCCAGGTGGAACACCTGGCGGCCCGCTGGCAGAGTGGAGTAAAGCAGGCGTTCTGCCCCGCCTTCCAGGGCGGTCGCACTGGAGGGCGGACCCAGCCGCGACAGCACTTCGGCGCGGGTGGCCCCGGGTTTTTCCCGGTCCGGCGAGGCACAGGCCGACAGCAGTCCCACCAGAACCAGCGCACCGGCGCCGATGCCAAGGCGGCGCAGTGCGTTGGTACTCACTCGCGTGCTTCTCTTTGCTGTTTGAGCATCTTCGTCTTGATGCGGTTGCGCTTGAGCGGCGAGAGGTATTCCACGAACACCTTGCCCATGAGGTGGTCCATCTCATGCTGCATGCAGACGGCCAGCAGGCCTTCGGCTTCGAGGGTGCGCGACTGCCCCTGCGCATCCAGCGCCCGCACATGCACGGCCGCCGCGCGTTCCACGCCGTCGTAGATGCCAGGCACCGAAAGGCAGCCCTCGTCGCCCACATGCTTTTCCGGGCTGGCCCAGACGATCTCCGGATTGATCAGCACCAGCGGCTCGTTGCGCTCCTCGGAGACATCGATGACCACGATGCGCTCGTGCACGTCGATCTGCGTGGCTGCCAGGCCGATGCCGTGGGCGTCGTACATGGTGGCGAGCATGTCCGCAACCAGCGCCTGGACACGGGCGTCCACTGCCTGGACCGGCTGAGCGACCTTGTGAAGACGGGGGTCCGGATAACAGAGAATGGGAAGAATTGCCATGAATGAAGGTGAAAGCTGTCGCTATTTTCGCCACTTTTGCCCCGCGCTGCAGCCGCCTGGTGCATTATTCGTTGCCCAATCAAGGGCTTGAGCAGAAAATCTCAGACGGTTTGTAACGTATCTGCCCGGCGGCTTGCATTGGGCAATCGATCGCGGCGCCAGTGAGGGGGCGTTTCACAATGCATCAAAAAAGGAACAACATGACGGCATTCACCAGCGTGCGGCGAACCGCCCTGGGTGCGTTGACAGTAATTGCCGGCGCTTTGCTTGCCGTGCCGGTTCACGCGCAGAACTATCCTGTTTCGAGCGGCCAGCGTGCCACGGCGCAACAGGTGGCCGAACGTGGCGTTCCTCTTTCCGAGCTGGCACCCGGGGCTCCTGACACCTATGTGGTGAAACGCGGAGACACGCTCTGGGGTATTTCGGGGATGTACCTCCAGCGCCCATGGCGCTGGCCCGAGCTGTGGGGCATGAACCTCCAGGCCCTGCCCAATCCCCATCTGATCTTTCCGGGCCAGACGCTCCATCTTGAAAAGAACGGCGGCTATGCGCGCCTGCGCACCAGCGCCCGCGGCGCGCCTGACACGGTGCGGGTGTCACCCCGCACGCGCAGCGACAGCCTGGCCGATACCGCCCTGCCCACACTCAAGCCGCACCTCATCGAGCCTTTCCTGGTGGAGCCGCTGGTGGTGGACGCCGAGGTGCTCCAGCGTGCGCCGCGCATCGTGGCCACCGTGGACGAGCGCGTGCTGATGGCCGACGGCGACCGTGCCTATGCCCGGGGCGATGAATCCAGCCCGCTGCGGATGGAGGCCGGTGCATCCCGCCACTACCGGGTGTTCCGGGATGCCATTGCCCTCAAGGACCCCTTGACGGGTGAAATCCTGGGTTACGAAGCGCAATATGTCGGCAAGGCAGAGCTGGTGCGTGGCGAGTCGGTGGAAGAATCGGCCAATGGCAAGGGCGGCATTGCGTATGACTACGTGCCCGCCACCGTGGCGCTGTCTGCGACCAAGGAAGAGGTTCGTGCGGGAGACCGGCTGCTGCCAGCGCCTGCGCGCGCTTTCGTCAGCTATACGCCACGCGCACCCCAGGTGGAGGTCGATGCGCGGGTGGTCTCGATTTATGGCGGCAACTCGGTGACCTACGCCGCACAGAACCAGGTCATTGCCATCAACCGGGGCACGAAGGACGGCATGGAAGCCGGCCAGGTGCTTCACATCATGACCAAGGGTGATCGCCTCAAGGACAGCACCGATGCCGCGAAGACGGTGATCAAGCTGCCCAGCGAGCGCAATGGCCATGTGATGGTGTTCCGCACCTTTGACCGGGTTTCCTATGCGTTGATTCTGGAAATCCGCACCGGCGTGCGGGTGGGTGACCGTCTGGTCAATCCCGAATAAGGAGGGCGCCGGTGGCCATGCTGCGGCCTCGGTGTCCCGTGTGTTTCCTCTGTCCTGACCATGGACATCGATGAACTCTCCGGCTGGCTGCGCCTGACGCTGACACCGGGCGTCGGCAACAGCACGGCCCGCCGCCTCCTGGCGGCTTTTGGTCTTCCTGCCGCCATTTTTCAGCAATCCGAGGGGGCGCTGGGGCAGTGCGTCACGCCCGTGCAGGCCCGGGCCCTGAGCCAGGTTCCCGAGGGCCTGGCGCCGCAACTGGAGACCACCTGGGCCTGGCTTCAGGGGCCGGCGCCAGACGGGACTGAGCGGGTGTTCCTGACCCTGGGCGATGCGCGTTACCCAGAGGCCCTGCTCGACACAGAAGACCCTCCGCTGGTGCTGTATGGCATCGGACCTGCGGCGTTGTGGGCCGCCCGGCCTTTTTCCACCGGGCATTGTCTGGCCATCGTGGGCAGCCGCAATCCCACGGCCCAGGGGGCGGACAACGCACGGCAGTTTGCGCGTGCGCTGCATGCGGCGGGGCTGACCATCGTGTCTGGGCTGGCGCTGGGGGTGGATGCTGCGGCCCATGAGGGGGCGCTGGACAGCGCAATGGCAGATGCCACATTCCCCGCCACGATTGCGGTGGTCGGCACCGGGCTTGACAGGGTGTACCCCCGCCAGAATCTGGGGCTGGCACGGCGCATCGCCGCACACGGCCTGCTGATCAGCGAATACCCCCTGGGCACACCGCCGCTGGCGCCCAATTTTCCCAAGCGCAACCGCATCATTGCAGGGCTTTCGCAGGGAACGCTGGTCGTGGAAGCGGCACTGGCATCGGGTTCGCTGATCACGGCCCGGCTGGCGGTGGAGCAGGGCCGTGAAGTGTTCGCCATTCCGGGCTCCATCCATGCACCCCAGTCGCGCGGATGCCATTCCCTGATTCGGCAGGGCGCCAAGTTGGTGGAGTCGGTGCAGGATGTGCTGGAAGAACTCCACTTTCCCGCTGCATCGGCGCCACCACTGCCGGCTTCTCCTGGGACGGCGCCCGCCCATCCGCCCGAAAGCGCATTGCTGCAGGCGATGGGGTTCGATCCGGTGGGGCTCGATGCACTGATGGCGCGCACGGGCATGGACACCGCCGCCATGCAGGTCGAGCTGCTGGAGCTGGAGCTGGCCGGTGCCGTGGCCCGGCTGCCGGGCGGTTTGTTTCAGCGCATGGGCAGCGCCTGAGCGGCCCTGCGCTGCCGGCCGGGGTGCCTCAGCCCAGCAGCCGCTCCGGATTGGCGTCCAGCTTGGCCAGCGCGTCGCGCGTGGCGCGCAAGGTCAGGCCTTCCTCGTCCTGCGCCACCAGCAGCCCGGACTGCAGGTAGGCCGCCAGCCGGCGCAGCTGGATGAGGTAGCTGCTGCCGTCCGTGGCAGCGAAGAGGTGCAATTGCTTGCGCTGGCTCTGCCAGGCGTACTGCACCTGGGCCGAAGCCCCGTTGTGGTCCAGTGTGAACCACGCACCGCGCTGCAGTTCCTGGGCCCACGCCACCATGGCATCGTCCACCGGGGCGCCGTTGTCGGCAATCACGTGGATGGAGGAGGCGTCGATGCCGAGCATCATTTCGATGCTGTCGGCATTGAACGGCATGTCTCCCAGCGTGGCATCCCCGATGAAGTCTTCCAGGTTGGCCAGACGCTTGGCCATGGCGTCGATGTGGGCCTGCGGAATGGACGCGGTCTTGGACAGGAAGGCATCGGCCAGGGTATCGGTCAGCACCTTGATCTGGGCATCCTGGGCGGCTCCCTGGACCCCCATCAATACCAGGCCCTGGCGCAGGCGCTGCAGCAGGCCCGGAAGGCTCTGGATGACCTGTGCCCGTTCGCTGCGATGGGGTTTGGCACTGGCAGCCCACACCAGATCGGCGGCCGTGCGCTTGAATGTGATGGTGTCGGCGTGCTGTGGGCCCTCGCGCACTGCCGAGAGGGCCAGCACCTCGGCCCAGGTCTTGAAGAGGAATTCCCGAATCTCGTCGCGCACCGGCATGTCGCGCAGCATGGTGCGCAGCTCGATCGTGTACTGGATGGCCAGCGTTTCCTTCTGTTCCACCTGCTGGGCCACGCTGACAAGGTGCGAGGTGGCCTGCTTTTCGGTCAGGAACTTCGACAGGAAGTTCTCGAATTCGTCGTACACCAGCTGAAAGACCCGGCGCCCGGTCTCGGGATACTGTTCGATCACCTGCACCACGCGGCGAATTTCGGCTTCCAGTGCGCTGCCATTGATGGTGGTGGCATCAAATCCCATGACGCACGCGCCCATGCGGTCGATGAGCTGGCGTGCAGGATGAGCGCTGTTGCTGAAGAATTCCGGTTCGGCCAGCGCCACGCGCAGCACCGGAACCTGCAGGCGCGCGAACCACACGCGCACGGCGGGGGGAATGCGGTCCTCGGCCAGAATGCTCTGGAACATCAGCGCCACCACCTCGATGATGGCCTTCTCTCCTGCCGTCGAGGCTTTTTTCTTCAACTCGGTGGATCGCTCCCGGACTGCGCCCGCCAGCTGGACCACCGCGGCGGGGCTGTAGTCTTCGATGCGCGTGGCGACACCGTTGTAATAGGTGTCCGCCTGGACGCGGTGGGCCGTGAGGGCATGCGCCAGCGCCGCCGATGCGGGCGGCGCATGGACCAGGTCAATGCCGGTGGCGGGCTGCGTGAGCAGCCGCCGCAGCTGGCCCATGATGCCCTGTGCCCGCAGGCGTGCACGCGACAGTGGCGTCATGCCCGTGGCGAAGGCCGTTCCCATGCCCTGGGGCTGGGACTGCCTCGGTGGCGCTGCGTGCGCTGCGGCCATGGCCCCCCGCGTTTGCGCCAGTGCCTGCGATGCCAGTCCACCCGCTCCGCCATCGCTGCCGGCCATTGCACCGCCGTCGGTCCGACGCACGCGCGCCCGCAGGTTGTTTTGCGGGGTGATGCCCTGCTCCACATAGAACACGTTCACAGCCTGGTACTGCTTTTGCAGCAGGTTGGCCAGGTCGCGCTGCAGAGGGTCCACCACGGTCAGCAGATCCGTGCGCTGCAGGCCCGCATCGCACCATTGCTCGACGACGATCAGGCATACGGCCTCGGGGCGCAGGATGTCATTGCTGTCGAGGTCCTGGCCTTCCAGCGACTGGGTTCGCTGGCGTACCGTGTCGAACTGCTGGCTGACCTGTTCGGTGATCGTGAGCGCCATGCGCGAGGCAGCGATCTTGTTCTCCACCACATCGTCGCTGAGCAACTCGAACTGCGCGCCAGTGGTCCGGCTGTCGCGCGTCGCGCTGACAGGGGGAACCAGTGCATCGCGCAGGGCCTTGACCATGCGCGCCAGCCAGTCGCCGTGGTGCTGCTGGTACAGCAGCCAGGCATCGCGCCGCGACTGCATCTCGCGCTGCGTGCCGGTCTGGGACATCAGCTGGGTCAGGAAATCCAGAACCGCCTGGTCCACATCAGGCAACCCGGCGCAGACTCCTTCCACAAACTTCTGGCGCGCCTGGCGGGCCAGTCGACGCTGCGGAGGAGAAGGGGGGGGGGCAGCCATGCGTCAATGCTAGCGTGTCAGACCGTGGCCCCGGCGTTGGGATCGTTCGGATCCTCGTTCTCTTTCCTGGCTGTCTTGACCAGGTCTTCCCGCTTCACGCCCAGCCACATGGCAATGGCGGCGGCCACGAACACCGACGAGTAAATGCCGAACAGGATGCCGATGGTGAGCGCCAGCGCAAAGTTGTGCAGGCTGGGTCCACCAAAGAAGAACATCGACAGCACCATCGCTTCCGTCGATGCGTGGGTGATGATGGTGCGGCTCATGGTGCTGGTGATCGCGTGGTCGATCACCTCGTGCGTGTTCATCTTGCGGTATTTGCGGAAGGCCTCGCGGATCCGGTCGAAGATCACCACCGACTCGTTGACCGAGTAGCCCAGCACCGCCAGCACGGCCGCCAGCACCGATAGCGAAAACTCCCATTGGAAGAATGCGAAGAAACCCAGGATGATCACCACATCGTGCAGGTTGGCAATGATGGCGGCCACGCCGAACTTCCACTCGAAGCGAAAAGCGAGGTAAACCACGATGCCCACCACCACCATGGCCAGCGCCATGAGGCCACCGTGCACCAGCTCTTCGCCCACCTGCGGGCCGACAAACTCGGTGCGCCGCAGCGTGACGGCCGGATCAGCCGTCTTCAGCGCCGCAATGACCTGCTCGCTCTGCTGGGCAGAGGTCACCCCCTTTTGCACGGGCAGGCGGATCATCACGTCGCGCGCGGTGCCGAAGTTCTGCACCTGCACGTCGGGGTAGCCCAGGCCGGAGACCGTCTCGCGCACCTTGGCCAGTTCTGCCGGCTGGCTGTATGCCACCTCCATCACCGTGCCGCCGGTGAACTCCACCGACAGGTGCAGGCCGCGCGTGATCAGGAAGAACACGGCCAGCGCAAAGGTGATGAAGGAGATCGCGTTGAAAACCAACGCGTGCTTCATGAAGGGGATGTCTTTTCTGATGCGGAAAAACTCCATGATTTTTATTCCTTGGTTGGAGTTTTCAGAGGAAGCTCATAGGCGCGCAGCGCATGTGATGCTGGAACGAAGAATTCCATGGTCTTCCTCCTTTAGTTGGTCTTGGCCACGGCGGAGTCGGCGTCTGCTTTCCAGACCTGTCCGATCGACACGCTCTTGAGCTTTTTCTGGCGGCCATACCAGAGGTTCACCACGCCGCGCGAGAAGAAAACGGCCGAGAACATGCTGGTCAGGATGCCGATGGTGTGCACCACGGCAAAACCGCGCACGGGTCCCGAGCCAAACGCCAGCAACGCCAGACCGACGACCAGCGTGGTCACGTTGGAGTCCAGAATGGTCGCCCAGGCGCGTTCGTAACCCGCGTGGATGGCCGCCTGGGGCGACATGCCGTCGCGCAGCTCCTCGCGGATGCGCTCGTTGATCAGTACGTTCGAGTCGATCGCCACACCCAGCGCCAGCGCCATGGCGGCAATGCCGGGCAGCGTCAGCGTGGCTTGCAGCATCGACAGGATGGCCAGCAGCAGCAGCACGTTCACCGAGAGCGCCAGCGTGGAAAACACGCCAAACAACCGGTAATACACGCACATGAAGGCGGCCACGGCCACCATGCCCCAGACCACGCTGTGGATGCCGCGCTCGATGTTGTCGGCGCCCAGGCTCGGGCCGATGGTGAATTCCTCGATGATCTCCATGGGCGCGGCCAGCGAGCCGGCGCGCAGCAGCAGCGCGGTGTCGTTGGCCTCGGCCGTGGTCATGCGGCCGGAGATCTGCACGCGGCCGCCGCCGATTTCGGAGCGGATCACGGGGGCCGTGACCACCTCGCCCTTGCCCTTTTCAAACAGCACGATGGCCATGCGCTTGCCGATGTTTTCGCGCGTGATGTCGCGGAAGATGCGCGAGCCCTTGGCATCGAGCGTGAGGTTCACGGTGGGTTCCTGGGTCTGCCCATCGAAGCCGGGCTGGGCGTCGGTCAGGTTCTCGCCGGTCAGGATGACCTGCTTTTTCACGATGACAGGCTGGCCGTTGCGTTCCAGGTAGCGCTCGGAGCCAAACGGCACCGGGCCCCGGCCGGCTTCTGCAGCGCGCGCTTCGGTGCCTTCGTCCACCAGGCGCACCTCCAGCGTGGCGGTGCGTCCCAGGATGTCCTTGGCCTTGGCCGTGTCCTGCACGCCGGGCAGCTGCACCACGATGCGGTCCAGGCCCTGCTGCTGGATCACGGGTTCGGCCACGCCGAGTTCGTTGATCCGGTTGTGCAGGGTGACGATGTTCTGCTTGAGCGCCTGTTCCTGCACACGGCGCGTGGCCTCGGGCTTGATGGTGGCGCGCAGCCTGAATTCGCTGCCCTCGGGCGTGCTGACGGTCTGCAGGTCGGGGAACTGGTCGGAGATCAGGTTGCGGGTTGCCGTCTGCGTGGCTTCGTCGCGCACCTTGATGTCGATGGTCTGGCTGTCGCGGCTGATGCCGCCGTGGCGGATGTTCTTGTCACGCAGCGCGGTGCGGATGTCGCCCGCATAGGACTCGGCCTTCTTGGTCAGCGCGGCCTGCATGTCCACCTGCAGCATGAAGTGCACGCCACCGCGCAGGTCCAGCCCCAGGTACATGGGGCGCGCATGCAGGGCCGTGAGCCAGGCCGGTGAGCGCGACACCAGGTTCAGCGCCACGATGTACGAGGGATTGGCGGGGTCGGGCACCAGGGCCTTCTGGATCGCGTCCCGGGCCTTGAGCTGGGTGTCGGGGGTGTCCACGCGTGCGCGCACCGAGCCGCCTTCGAGCGTCACGAGGTCGGGGGTGACGCCCGCCTCCTTGAGCACCTCCTCCACGCGCTGCTGCACGGCCGCATCCACCTTGACGGTGGCCTTGGCGGACGAAACCTGCACAGCAGGTGCTTCGCCGAAGAAATTGGGCAGGGTGTACAAGGCACCTACCAGCAGCACGATCACCAGGATCGCGTACTTCCAGACCGGGTAACGGTTCATGATCGCGCTCTACTCAGTTGTCCATGGCGCATGGCGCCAACCCCTGCCAGGGATGCCGTGGGACTGGCTTGGCCAGGCCATCGGCATCGTCCCCCTTCGCGCGCATTGCGCGCGAGAAGGGGGAAGCGGCGCAGCCGCTCAGGGGAATGTGCATCTTTACTTGACCGTGCCCTTGGGCAGCACCTGTGCCACGGCGCTGCGCTGGATCTGCACTTCCACGCCGCTGGCGATCTCGATGTGCAGGAAACCTTCGGACAGGCGCGTGACCTTGCCGATGATGCCGCCGGCCGTGGCCACTTCGTCGCCCTTGGCAATGGCGTCGATCATGGCGCGGTGCTCCTTCTGGCGCTTCATCTGGGGGCGGATCATGACGAAATACAGCACCACGAACATCAGCACCAGGGGCAGCATGCCCGTGAGCGAGGACATGATGTCACCGCCACCCGTGGCGGCAGCAGGAGCGGTCTGGGCAAAAGCAGAAGAAATAAACACGGACAGGACTCCACAATGGATGGTCGAAACACACAGAACCCGCCGCAGACACGCTTGACACGCACCTGCCGGGGCGAAACAGACCATTGTATGCGGCCCCCCGCCCGGCACCCAAGGGCTAAGACCCAAGCCGGTGCCGGGTGTTAGCCGCTCACGGTGGATCTGCCGAGGGAGCGTCGCAATTGCTGAAGAAAAGAGCCTTTGGCGCTGGATGGGCAAGCGCCAAATGCTCTCTTTTTGATAGTTGCAACCCGCGCCGCCCCCGGGCGCCGCGGGCCATGGCGCGGGTTCAGGCCGCCTGGCGCCGGGGCGCGGTCGTCTGGCCGCCGCGCCATTGCGCCATCAGGCCGTCCCATTTCGGGCGTGCCGTCTTCAGGTGGCGCTCCTTCACATGGCCATAGCCGCGGATGCCTTCGGGGATGCTGGCAATCTCCACGGCCAGTGGCAGCTTCTCGGGGGTGAGGCCGGCCAGCAGCTCGTCGATGCAGGCGCGGTATTCCCCGATCAGGGCGCGCTCCATGCGGCGCTCGCCGGTCTTGCCGAAGATGTCCAGGGCGGTGCCGCGCAAGCCTTTCAGCTTGGCCAGCAGGCCAAAGGCGCTGCGCATCCAGGGGCCATAGGGCTGCTTGACCAACTCGCCCTTGTCATTTTTCTTCGCCGCGAGGGGCGGCGCGAGATGGTGCACCAGCTTGTAGTCGCCCTCGAACATGGCGGCGATCTTGTCCGTGAAGGCCTTGTCGGTGTGCAGGCGCGCCACTTCGTATTCATCCTTGTAGGCCATGAGCTTGAAAAGATAGCGGGCCACGGTCTCGGACAGGCGGGTGGTGGTGCCCAGCTTCGCTTCGGCCGTCTTCACTTTGTCGACAAAGGCCTGGTAGTCGGCTGCGTAGGCGGCGTTCTGGTAGCCGGTGAGGAACTCCACCCGCTTGCCCACCATTTCGGCCAGCGATGGCTTCTTGACGAACTGGATCACCTGCGCCGCGGCAAACAGCGCCTGCACCGAGGCCAGGTCATGGGCGCAGCGGCGGCCCCATTCAAACGCTGCCTGGTTGTTCTCCACCTGCACGCCATTGAGTTCCATGGCACGCATCAGCGAGGCCAGGGTCAGGGGCACGCGGCCCTTTTGCCAGGCGTAGCCCAGCATCAGCGGGTTGGTGTAGATGCTGTCACCCAGCAGCTGCGTGGCCACCTGTTCCGCGTCGAAGCTGCCCACGCCGCCTGCGCCCACAGCCGCCGCAATGGCGCTGTCGCAGTTGGCGCCCGGGAACTGCCAGTTCGGGTTGGTCACGAACGCCGCCGTGGGCGTGCCATGCGTGTTGAGGGCCACGAAGGTGCGGCCCGGCTGCATCACGGCCAGCGTGTACTTGTGGGCGGCCACGATGGAATCACAGCCGATCACCAGGTCGGCCTTGGCGGTATCGACCTTGGTGGTGTAGATGGCGTCGGGCCGGTTGGCGATCTGGATGTGGCTCCAGGTGGCACCGCCCTTTTGCGCCAGGCCACCGGCGTCCTGCGTGACCACGCCCTTGCCTTCGAGGTGCGCCGCCATGCCCAGCAGCGAGCCGATGGTGATCACCCCCGTGCCGCCCACGCCGCCCACCACGATGCCCCAGGCGCTTTCGGCCACCGGCAGCACGGGCTCGGGGATGGCGGGCAGCGCCGAGAGGTCGCCCTTCTTCTCCTTCCTGGGCTTCTTGAGCTGGCCGCCTTCCACGGTCACAAAGCTCGGGCAGAAGCCCTTGAGGCAGGAATAGTCCTTGTTGCAGGTGCTCTGGTTGATGCGGCGTTTGCGGCCGAATTCGGTTTCCACGGGCTCGACCGACAGGCAGTTGGACTGCACCGAGCAATCGCCGCAGCCTTCGCAGACCAGTTCGTTGATCACCACGCGCTTGGCCGGGTCGACCAGGGAGCCGCGTTTGCGGCGGCGGCGCTTTTCGGTAGCGCAGGTCTGGTCGTAGATGATCGCCGTGCAGCCTTTGATTTCCCGTAATTCGCGCTGGATGCGGTCGAGCTCGTCGCGGTGAAACACCTCGACGCCGGGCGGCAGGTCGTTGATCAGTTCGGGGTGGCCGGCGCGCACGGCGCTGCTGTCCAGCCGGTGCGTGCGGCCGTGGTATTTCTCGGGCTCGTCGGTGACCACGACCAGTTTCACCACCCCCTCGGCGCGCAGGCTGTGCGCAATCTGCGCCACCGAATGTCCCTCGGGCCGCTCGCCCACCTGCTGGCCGCCGGTCATGGCCACGGCATCGTTGTACAGAACCTTGTAGGTGATGTTCACGCCCGCCGCGATGCTCTGGCGAATCGCCAGCAGGCCGCTGTGAAAGTAGGTGCCGTCGCCCAGGTTGGCAAACACATGCGCGTCCTTGGTGAATGGCGCCTGGCCGACCCAGCTCACACCCTCGCCGCCCATCTGCGTGAAAGTACTGGTGCTGCGGTCCATCCACACCGTCATGTAGTGGCAGCCAATGCCGGCCACGGCACGCGAACCCTCGGGCACGCGGGTGCTGGTGTTGTGCGGGCAGCCGCTGCAGAACCACGGCGCACGCTCGCCGGTGTCCATCTTCAGCTCCGTCATGGCGCGTTCGCTGGCCTCGATGACGGCCAGGCGCGCATCCATGCGGGCGATGGTGTCGCCGGGCACGCCCAGCTTCTTCAGGCGCTTGGCAATCGCCTTGGCGATGATGGCGGGCGTGAGGTCGGCCTTGGCGCGCAGCAGCCAGTTCTGGCTGGGGTTGGGCATGCTCCATTCGCCGCCCGTGGCATCGCCCTCGGGTTCGTCGAATTTGCCCAGCACGTTGGGGCGCACATCGGCGCGCCAGTTGTAGAGCTCTTCCTTGAGCTGGTACTCGATGACCTGGCGCTTTTCCTCCACCACCAGAATCTCCTGCAGGCCCTGCGCGAAGTCGCGCGTGATGGTGGCTTCGAGCGGCCACACCACGTTGACCTTGTGCACGCGGATGCCGAGCTGGCGGCAGGTGTCGTCATCCAGGCCCAGGTCCACCAGCGCCTGGCGCGTGTCGTTGTAGGCCTTGCCGCTGGCGATGATGCCGAAGCGGTCGTTGGGGCCCTGGATCACGTTGTAGTTGAGCTTGTTGGCGCGCACATAGGCCAGGGCCGCATACCACTTGTAGTCCATCAGGCGCGCCTCCTGCTCCAGCGGCGCATCGGGCCAGCGGATGTGCAGGCCGCCCGGTGGCATGGCAAAGTCTTCGGGCAGGATGATCTGCACGCGGTCCGGGTCCACGCTGATGCTGCTGGACGACTCCACCACCTCCTGGATGGTCTTCATGCCCGACCACACGCCCGAAAAGCGGCTCATGGCAAAGGCGTGCAGGCCCATGTCCAGGATTTCCTGCACGCTGCTGGGGAAGAACACCGGCGTGCCGCAGGCCTTGAAGATGTGGTCGCTCTGGTGCGCGGCCGTGCTGCTCTTGCTGATGTGGTCGTCGCCCGCGATCGCAATCACGCCGCCATGCTGGGCCGTGCCGGCCATGTTGGCGTGCTTGAACACGTCCGAGCAGCGGTCCACGCCCGGTCCCTTGCCGTACCAGATGCCGAAGACGCCGTCGAACTTCTTGCTTTGCGGGTACAGGTCAAGCTGCTGCGTGCCCCACACCGCCGTGGCGGCCAGTTCCTCGTTCACGCCGGGCTGGAAGACGATGTTGTTGGCGGCCAGGTGCTTCTTGGCGGCCCACAGCGACTGGTCATACGTGCCCAGCGGCGAGCCCCGATAGCCGCTGATGAAGCCGGCGGTGTTCAGGCCCGCTGCGGCGTCGCGCTGGCGCTGCAGCATGGGCAGGCGCACCAGGGCCTGCACGCCGCTCATGAAGGCCCGGCCGTGGTCCAGGGAGTATTTGTCGTCGAGCGTGACGGTTTCCAGTGCCTTGCGGATGGATTCGGGCAGGGGGGCATTCATGGCTATGTCTCCAATGGCTTCTTTGTAGGGCCGGGCCTTGTGGGCCGGTGGGGCAGGGGCCATCCGCCCGTTTAGGGCAGCGGCTCCAGTGTGAAGGTGAGTGTATGTCTGCGTGGCAGATATGTCTTTGCGTTGTGTGCCGTGTTTAGGCTATTCTGAGAAAGGATCTTTCTTTCTGTCGCCATTTTGTGAACACTCTCGACAAATTCGATCTCGCCATCCTCAACGAGCTGCAGGCTGACGCCCGCTTAACGAACGCCGAGCTGGCCCAGCGCGTGGGCCTGTCGGCCGCGCCCTGCTGGCGGCGTGTGCGGGCGCTGGAGGAAGAAGGCTTCATCAAGGGCTACCACGCCGAGATCGACCGGCACAAGATCGGCCTGGGGGTGCTGGCCTTCGTGCGGCTGGACGCCGACCGCAGCACGGGCAACCTGACCCGCGCGATGGAAGTGGCCATCCGGCAGATCCCCGAAGTGGTGTCCTGCCACTACATCAGCGGCACCGGCACCTTCGAGCTGCAGGTGGTGGCACGCGACCTGGACAGCTTCTCGCTGTTTGCCCGCGATGTGCTGCTCAATCTGCCCAATGTGAAAGACATGCACACCAGTTTTTCGCTGGGCGAGGTGAAGGACAGCAGCGCCTTGCCGCTCACGCACCTGGCGCGCGGGCGCTCCTGAATGCTATTTATTCGATAGCATAAGGTGCTTTCTGGTAAGGCGCTGTAGGCTGTTTTGCTCCAATTGCAGCGAAAACCAGACCCTGGTCCACTCCGGGTCGCGCAGGCGGGCGCTGCGCTCCGCGCCCTTACGCAGCACAATGGCGGGCCATGCCTCCACAGCCGCCCCACGACAGCGCCCACGGCGTTTTTCCTACCCCATCCCCTGATTCCGCCCCGTCGCCGGCCGATGTGGCGGCGGCCGCCCTGGGTGCCGAAGAGGCCGCCACCGCCAGGCTGGACGAAAGCGCGGCCCAGCGGGCCTCTCTTTCGCCGCTGGCGCCGCTGTCGGTGCCGGTGTTTCGCATGCTCTGGCTCACCTGGGTGGCGGCCAACACCTGCATGTGGATGAACGACGTGGCGGCCGCCTGGCTCATGACCACACTCACCTCGTCGCCCATCCTGGTGGCGCTGGTGCAGTCGGCGTCCACGCTGCCGGTCTTTTTGCTGGGCCTGCCCAGCGGGGCGCTGGCCGATATCCTGGACCGGCGGCGCTACTTCATCGCCACGCAGTTCTGGGTGGCGGTGGTGGCGCTGGTGCTGTGCGTGGCCGTGCTGGCCGGCGGCATGACGGCGCCGCTGCTGCTGGCGCTGACCTTTGCCAACGGCATCGGCCTGGCCATGCGCTGGCCGGTGTTCTCGGCCATCGTGCCCGAGCTGGTCAGCCGTCCGCAGCTGCCCGCGGCGCTGGCCCTCAACGGCGTGGCCATGAACGCCTCGCGCATCATCGGCCCGCTGCTGGCCGGCGCCATCATCGCCAGCGCCGGCAGTGCCTGGGTGTTTGTGCTCAACGCCGTACTCTCGGTGGTGTCGGGCCTGGTGATCATGCGCTGGAAGCGCGCCCATGTGCCCAGCCCGCTGGGCCGCGAAAAGCTGCCCAGTGCCATGCGCGTGGGCCTGCAGTTCGTGCACCAGTCGCCGCGCATGCGGGCCGTGCTATGGCGCATCGCCGTGTTTTTCCTCAACGCCACGGCGCTGATGGCCCTGCTGCCGCTGGTGGCCAAGGGGCTGAATGGCGGTGGCGCGGGAACGTTCACGCTGCTGCTGGCCTCCATGGGGGCGGGCGCCATCGTGGCGGCCATGTTTTTGCCGCGCCTGCGCCAGGCCATGGCGCGCGATGTGCTAGTGCGCCGGGGCACGCTGCTGCAGGCAGCCGCCATGGCGGTGATGGCCATGGCATCCAATGTCTATGTGGCCGTGCCCGCCATGGTGCTGGCGGGCATGGCGTGGATCACCACGGCCAATTCGCTCAGCGTGTCGGCCCAGCTGGCCCTGCCCAACTGGGTGCGCGCGCGCGGCATGTCGATCTTCCAGATGGCCATCATGGGCGCCACCGCGCTGGGCGCCGCCTTGTGGGGGCAGGTGGCCACGGTGGCGTCGGTGCACCTCAGCTTGGCGCTGGCCGCGCTGACGGGCGTGGTCGCCATGGCCCTGGTGCAGCGCCTGGTGACCGACCGCCACATGGAAGAGGACCTGAGTCCTTCGCAGGCCTTCAAGGCGCCCGTGGCGGCCACGCCGCCCGAGGCCGGGCGCGTGGTGGTCACCATCACCTACATCATCGACCCGGCGCGCGCCACGGAATTTCGCACCCTCATGCAGGAAAGCCGCCGCAGCCGCCTGCGCCAGGGGGCGCTGTCGTGCGATTTGCTGCACGACCTGGCCGATCCGGCGCGCTATGTGGAGCAGATCGTGGACGAGTCCTGGACCGAGCACCTGCGCCGCTTTGACCGGGTGACCGCGTCGGATGTGGCGCTGCGCGAGCGCAAGCTGGCGTTCCATCGGGGCGAATCGCCCCCCGAGGTGGTGCGCTACCTCATGGAGCGCTGATGCTGCAAGGGGATTCGCTTCGACGTGGCCCGCTCAGCGCGGCCACAGTGCCCACAGGCGCAGGCCCTGCTTGAGCCGCCCCGCCAGCTCGCCCGCCTCGGCGCCCCAGCCGGCAAAATAGTCGGCCCGCACCGCGCCTACGATGGCGCTGCCGGTGTCCTGCGCCATCACCAGGCGCTGCATCGAGATCTGCGGGCCCCGGGAGGCCAGCCATACCGGCGTGCCATAGGGAATGCTCTGGCGGTCCACGGCGATCGAGCGGCCGGGCGTGAGGGGCACGCCCTGCGCGCCGCGCGGGCCGAACCGGGCGTCCAGCGGGCTCAAGGACTCTTCGCGAAAGAACACATAGCGCGGGTTGCTCCACAGCAGCTCGTTGGTGCGCTGCGGATTCTGCGCCAGCCAGGCGCGGATGCCCGGCCAGGTGGCATCGCGCGTCGCACCCTGGTCCAGCAGCCAGCGGCCCACGCTCTGGTAGGGCTGGTCGTTGGTGCCGGCGTAGGCCACGCGCACGGTGGTGATGCGGCCGTCGGCCTCGGTGATCTGCAGCCGGCCCGAACCCTGGATGTGCAGCACCATGGATTCGACCGGGTCGCGCAGCCAGGCAATCGCCCGGCCCTGCAACGCGGCCTGGGCCTCGGGCAGGGTGTCGATCTGCTGGCGCGTGTACCAGGGCTTGCGGGCGCCGTGGCCGGCGGGCAGGCCGTACACCGGCACGGTGTAGCCGTTGCCGGGCTGCCGTGCGGCGTCGATCATGGGCTCGTAGTAGCTGGTGAGCAGGCCTTCGGCATTGCCATCGGCGGTCTCGACGCGGTAGGGCTGCAGGCGCTGCACCATCCAGGCGCGCTGCTCTTCGGCGCTGGCAATGCTGAGCTGGCGCACTTCGCCGCACAGGGGGGCGAAGGCGGGCGCCGGGCGCTCGCAGCCCTTGATCCAGGCGTTCCAGGCTTCGTGCAGGGCGTCGTCGGCAAAGCCGGGCAGTTCGGCCCAGCGCACGGGCACCCAGCGGCTCCTGGGCTGCACCATGGCCGGAGGCAGCGGTGCGGTGTCGCCCGGCAGGGCCACGCCTGCGGTGGGCGGTGGCGCCGGGATGGCCCCGGGCCGCGCGGGGCTTGGCGTGGGCGCGGTGGAGCAGGCCGCCAGCGTTCCTACAATCAGCGCCGTCATCACAAGGCGCAGGAGTGTCAATTTCATGGGGCTGATTTTGCTTGAAGCGTTGCTGGCGTTGGCGGTGCTTGTGCTGATTGTCTGGTGGACGATGTTTTCCGGCCGCCAGCGGGGCGAGCTGAAAGCGCCGCCGGACGATGGCACCGACCCGCCCGCGCAATGAATGCAGGGCTGGTATTCGCAAGCTTTCGTCCTACAAAAGGCGCGCAGGCTGGCCGATATGCTTGCGTAGGCGTAGAGTCACAATTCCGAGTCAATATCGGATATGTACGCCGTCCCATCATTCACAAGGAGCCTAGCCATGCGCAAATACCTTCTTTCCGGCGTCGCCGCCGTTGTCATCCTGGCCACCGGTTGCGCCGAGATGAGTGATACCCAGCGCCGCACCGCCACGGGCGCGGGCGTGGGCGCGCTGGCGGGCGCCGTGCTCAGTTCGGCCACGGGCGGTCGCGCGGGCACGGGTGCCGTGGTGGGTGCCGGCGTGGGAGCCCTGGGCACCTACATCTGGTCGCAGAACATGGAGCGCCAAAAGCGCGAGATGGAGCAGGCCACCCAGGGCACGGGCATCGCCGTGACCCAGACGCAGGACAACCAGCTCAAGCTGGATATCCCGAGCGATATCTCCTTTGCCGTGGGCCGCTCGGACATCCAGTCCAACTTTGCCCCGGTGCTCGACCGCTTCGCTGACGGCTTGCGCAACAATCCCAATACGGACGTGCGCATCATCGGCCACACCGACAGTACCGGCAGCGACGCCGTGAACAACCCGCTGTCGCTGGACCGTGCGGCCAGCACGCGCAACTACCTCACGGGCCGGGGCGTTGATGGGCGCCGCATCTCCATCGAAGGCATGGGCGCGCGCCAGCCCATTGCCACCAACGACACGGCACAGGGCCGCAGCCGCAACCGCCGGGTTGAAATTTACGTGGGTGAGCGTCCCCGCGGCTAAAGCGGTACGCAGCGGCGCACCGGTGGTCCGTCAGGGCCCGGTGCGCAGCAGGTTGGCCAGCTCCACCGCCGACTTCACCTGCATCTTGTCGAATACCCGCGCACGGTGCACCTCGACCGTGCGCACGCTGATCTCCAGCTGGTCGGCGATCAGCTTGTTGGGCAGGCCGGCGACCACGAGGTCCATCACATCGCGCTCGCGCTCGGTCAGATCGTGCAGTCGTGCCTGCAGGCTGCTGCGCTGGCGCACCTGTTCCAGCTGGGCTGCCGACTGCGCCAGCGCCTGCTCGATGCGATCCACCAGTGCGTTGTCGGAAAAAGGCTTTTCATAGAAATCGAAGGCGCCGCGCTTGACGGCATCAACCGCCGTGGGAACGTCGGCATGGCCGGTCAGGAAGATGACCGGCATGGCGGGCAGCTCGCCCCGCGCCAGCAGCACATCGAACAGGGCCAGGCCGCTCATGCCCGGCATGCGCACATCCAGCAGCAGGCAGCAGGGCTGGCGCAGCGCGGGATGTGCCAGCCGCATCGCATCAAAAGCCTCTGCGCTGTCGAACGATTCGCTGAGCAGGCGGCGAGAGCGCAGCAGCCAGGCCAGCGCTTCGCGCACGCCCGCATCGTCGTCCACGATGTACACAATAGCGTCGGATACAGGTTCCATCAGGTCGGGGTCGGTTGGCAGACGGGCAGGGTGAAGGTGAATACCGTACCACGCGGCGCATGGGGCTCGTACGCGAGGAAGCCGCCATGTTGCTCGACCACGGTGCGGCACAGGCTCAGGCCCAGGCCCATGCCTTCGGTGCGCGTGGTGAAAAATGGCGTGAACAGCTGCTGCGCCACCTCGGGTGCGATGCCGACACCACCGTCGGTGACCGAGAACTCCAGCCACCCGCTGTAGGCATTGGAGGCCCCCCGCCGCACCCGGATGTCCAGAATGCGCGGGTGGATGGCCGGGTCGTCCATGGCCTGCATGGCATTGCGCGCCAGGTTCAGCAACACCTGCTCGACCATGGTGCGGTCGCACAGCGTGCGTGGCAGATGGGGTTCCACCGTGGTGTGCACGCGCACGCCCAGCTTGCGGGCCTGCAGGCTGATGAGGGGCAGGATGGCATCGAGCAGCTCCTGGGGCGGAACGGCCTCGCGGGTCTGGTCGCGGCGGCGGACGAAATCGTGCACGCTCTTGATCACGCGTCCGGCACGCTCGGCCTGGCGGGCAATGTGCTGCATCGCCATGCGCACATCCTCCAGGTTGCCGGGGGCGCTGGAATCGAGCAGGTTCAGCGACCCGGTGGCATAGCTGGAAATGGCCGCCAGGGGCTGGTTGAGTTCGTGGCTCAGCAGCGACGCCATCTCGCCCACGGTGGCCAGCCGCGCCGTGGCCTGCAGGCGTTCCTGCGAGGCGCGGGAGAGTTCTTCGATGCGGCGCTGTTCGCTGATGTCCAGAAATGCGCTCATCCAGCCCGTGTGCAGCCCCTGGGCATTGATCAGCGGGGCCTCGATGATGAGCACCGGAAAACGCGTGCCATCCTTGCGCATGAAGACCGATTCGAAGCCCTCGCGCGGCGGCATGCCACCGGCAAAGCGCGTGGCCTGGCGCTGCCGGTATTCATCGGCATATTCGGGCGGCCAGTAAGGGGCGGACGTGCTTTGCCCGAGCAGCTCCTGCGGGCTGAACCCCACCATGGCGCAGAACGCGGGGTTGACGTACGTGATGTGCCCCTGCAGGTCACGCGCGCGCAGGCCCGTCACCAGGGAGTCTTCCATGGCCTTGCGAAAGGCGAGCGCATCCGCCAGGTCCCGCTCTGCACGCAGCCTGCGCCGGTTGTCCCGCACCAGCACCACCATCACGGTCACCAGCGCAATCGACATGGCGGTGACCAGCGCGGTCAGCACGTTGGGAAAGAGATTGGGTGCACCGTGCCAGCGGTCCATGCGCAGCACCAGCGTGGTCCCCGGCAGATCGAGCAGCTGCTGGGCCGTGAACATGCGCGTGCCGCGTCTGGCCGCGCCCAGTACGGCCAGCCGGGTGCCATCGGCCTCGGTGAACGAGGCCTCCTGGCTGCGGGTCAGGTTGTGCCCCACCAGGTCCACCAGCATTTCTTGCAGTGAATAGGTGGCCACCAGGAAGCCGGACGGACGCCCGGCGCTGTTGAGTGGCAGGCACAGCTCCATCATCTCCGACCCCATGCCATCGCCATGGGGCTGGAAATAGCTGCCCGAATACGCCGGCGCGCCCAACCGGCGGGCATTGGTGCAGGCAAGTGCCGCATCGGTATGCGCGTCCTCGCGGCTCGCGGCATCCCACGACAAGGGGCGGTAGGGCGTCTGGGCATGCGCGCGCAGGCGCAGGTTGTTGTCCCGCCACTCGATGCGCACCAGTTCGCGGCGCAGGCGCAGCAGTTCGGTCGCATTGACCTCCCAGGCCAGCAGGCCGGGGTCGCCCGCCTGGAGCGCCTGCAGGCTCTGCACGTTGCGTGAAAGCGCCGTGCGGATGTCGGAACCCGCGTCTGCTGCATCCCGCTCCAGCCGGGACTGCACCTGGCTGGCCTCGTAACGCCCGGCCAGCCACACCAGCGTGATCAGCATGGACGCCACCAGGACCACCAGCAGGGTCCAGAGCGACCACCGGCGCCAGGCGCTGCGCCAGCGCTGCCAGGGTGTACGGGTGCGTGGCGGCAGCGTCACAGGGCGCGGTGCTCCAGCGCTGGCAACTGCGTGCGCACCTGGCGCACGCGCCCGGCATCCAGGTCGCCCAGCACCACGCCCGGGCCTTGCGCCAGTGTGTTGACGATCTGGCCCCAGGGGTCCACCAGCATGCTGTGCCCCCAGGTCTGGCGGCCGTTTTCGTGCACTCCGCCCTGCGCGGGGGCCAGCACGTAGGCCAGGTTTTCCACCGCCCGCGCCCGCAGCAGCAGTTCCCAGTGGGCCTGTCCCGTGGTGTGGGTGAAGGCGCTGGGTACCAGCAGCAGGTCGGCCCCGGCATGGGCGTATAGGCGGTACAGCTCGGGAAAGCGCAGGTCGTAGCAAACGCTCAGGCCAACGCGCCAGGTGTGGCCCGTGCGTGCTGTCAGGTCAAAGTGCACCGGTGCAGCCCCCGCCTCGATCACCCGGCTCTCGTCAAAATGCTCACGCCCGTTGTCAAACCGAAAAAGGTGGATCTTGTCGTAGCGCGCAGCGCATTGGCCCGACGGGGCATACGCCAGCGTGGTGTTGCGCACGCGCGCCGGATCACCGGTCTGCATGGGCAGGGTGCCGCCCACCACCCACATCTGCAACTCCTGTGCAGCGCGGGCAAGAAACGCCTGCACCACCCCTTCGCCCGGGGTTTCGCGCAACGCCAGCTTGTCGATGTCGCGCAACCCCATGGCACAAAAATACTCGGGCAGCACGGCCAGTTCGGCCCCTGCGGCTGCGGCGTGCTCCAGCAGGCGGCGGGCCATGGCCAGGTTGTCGCTGCGCTGCGTGCCGGAGACCATCTGCAGTGCTGCGACTTTCATGAGGGCTCTCCTGCAGGCGCGGCAGGCGCCTTGGGTCCTTGTGCGGTACCCGGAGGCACGGCGGCGCTGCCAGACTCCCGGCCACGCCGGGCAATGCGCACGATGTTCGGGTCGGTCCAGGTGCCATCGATCCGGAATTCCTGGGTGGCCGCCTCGATCAGGGGGCCGCGCAGAAACACCTGGGCGAGAAAACTGCCCAGTCCAATGACCGGGTTGATGGCCGTGGCGACCAGCGAGGCGGTCATGGCATTGATTTCAGGCACCACCACCACATGCAGGTCCTGCGTTTCGTGGCCGATGTCGGCTTTGCCCTCCATGAGTACCGCCGCGTTGACGCCCTTCATCTGCAGGTTGTTGGTGATGGCGACGCCTTGCTCGATGCGTACGTCGCCCCGCACGAAATCGAACGCGAAACCCTCGCTGAACACGTCGCGAAAATCCAGCGTCAGGCGGCGCGGCAGGGCCTGCAGGCTCAGCACACCGAGCAGCTTGGCCAGCCCCGGATCTGCCTTGAGAAACTGGCCAGACTCCACGTTCAGGTTGATCTGCCCGGTCATGGAGCGGTAGTCCGGGCTCATGGGTGCACCGATCCAGGCCACCTGCCCCTGCATGCGGCCCTTGCCGTGGCGCACCACGTTTTCCATGCCGAAACGGGCGAGCAGATCGCCGGAGTCGCGGATGTCGAGCTGGAAATCCATCACTGTGCGGCGGCGCAGCGCGCGCTCGCCACCGGCCTGCACCGCCCAGTTGCCGCTGCCGGTGAAGCTGGCTTCGGGCGTCGAGATGTTGAACTTGTTCAGCCGCCACTCGCGCTGGGCCGCTTCCCCCCGGTTCTGCGCTTCGATCTCCACGCGGCCGAGTTTGCGGCCCCGCAGATCAAAATCGTCCACCACGATATCCAGCGCGGGTATCGTGCCGGGTTGCTCATCCAGCAGCGCCTCGAACTGCGTGGCGGCGCTCTGCGGCAGCTTCATGCGCGCCAGGCGGGCAAAGATGCGGCCCGCCGGGTTGTCCCGGGCGCCCGCAGGCCGGTATTCGACATAGCCATTGAGCTCATCGGCGTCGAGGTTGGCACGCCAGGTGGAGTTCTCCCGCGAGCCGCCCACCACCAGGTTGTGCAGCGTGCGCCCTTGCGCGGTGAGCGTCTGCGCACGCACGGCGAAGGTGGTGGGCAGATAGTCCGGTGCCGCGCTGCCGGCGCTGCCGGCTGCCGGGGTGGCGGCGTCGGTGGTGGTCGCCTGGGTCAGCACTTTGTCCCAGGCGTCCACATCCAACAGTGCTGAATGGATGTTGGCCGCCACACCGTCCGCCGGCATGGGCGCGGTTTCGCCCGCCGCCAGACCGATGCCGATGGCGCCACGCACCACGCGCGTCTGGTTGCCCTGGTGCTCGCGCAGGTAGCTGGCCGATCCCAGCGGGCCGAGGTCCAATGTGAGCTGGTCACGCACTGGCGGCATGGCCGTGCCTGTGGGAACCGCGCCCAGGGATTCCCGGGCGACCTGGGTCTCAAAGCGCACCGGCAGCGTGGCATCGGCGGTCTTGGCCAGCGGCGCGGGCAGCGCCAGCCCCAGTCCCTGCAAGCTGGTGGTGACCAGAATCTCGGGGATGCCCCTGCGAAATGCCAGCGCCAGCGTGTAGGGCGTGCTGCCGGTGGCGCTGCGGGCCAGTTGCGAAAGCATGCCCAGCTGCCGTGCCTGCTGCAGCCCCTCGGCGGTGGCGGTGCCTTGCGCCCGCAGCTGTATGGCGGACTCCGTCGGGGCGGCACTGGCAGGCAGCGCACGCATGCCGCCTTCCAGGCGCAGGTCGCCGCCCAGTGCGTGCGCTTGTACTCCGTTCACGGAAAAGCCGGTATCGGTAAATTGCACGGTGCCGCGTGCGCGCGACAGCGGCGGTGTTTCGGGGGTGATATGCACGTCATTGCCCGCGAGCACCACGCTGCCTTGCACCTTCGATTGGTCGATGTCGGAGATCGGCAGGCTCAACCGCAGCTGCAAATCGGCCTGACCCGTGCCGCTGGCCTGGTCGAGGGCGTGGCCCGTCATGCGCGCCAGCGGAGAGGTGCGCAGGATGGTCAGCAGTTCGGCCAGCGGCCCGCGGGCATCGGCGTTGACGGCGACCACGGTGTGGGACAGATCGGGAATCTGCGCTTCCACCTTGGCCAGCCGCACGCCCGGTGTGCCGGCAAAACCCCCGGTGGCGCCCCGCACCTGCATGGACGAACGCTCGAAAACCAGTTCGCCCGACAGTTGCGTCAGTGCTGGCCAGGGCAGTGCATCGCGGGGTTGCAGCCGGGGTGGAACATAGGCATAGGTCACATCCTTGACGCGGGCTGCAATGCGGAAATCTCCCTGGCGGGGATCGTTGAAGGGAAGATGGTTCAGGTCGCCCTTGATGCGGAACTGCACGTTGCTGGCACTGCCGGCCTGGATGGCATCGCGCACATAGTGGCGTGATTCGGCCGGGATGGACAGGGGCAGATAGCGGTGCACGCGGGTGCCGTCGGCGCGCACCAGCGTTCCCGTAAGGTCCATCACGCCGGGAAAGCGCGAAAAGTGGGGGCCCTGGCTGGCATCGCTGGTATGCCAGCTGGCGCGCAACTCACCCTGCGCGTCCGCGTTGGCAAACCGTACATTGCTCGCCTGCACCGCCAGGCGCTGCCCCTCCACCTGCCAGCGCAGCTCTGCGCTCAACTGGTCCAGCGGCAGGACCGGTTCTTCAAACGCCCCGGGCAGGACCAGGGCGCCCGACGCGATGGTCAGGCTGGCCTTGCCGCCCGTGTGGTTCATGTCGATGTCCATGCTGGCGCCGCGCAGGCCGGGAATGGTGTTGCCCGCCTCGCGCTCGCCAGCCGCCAGGGCCAGTCCGGTGACCTTGCCGCGCACCTGGTATTGCTGCAAGGCCTCCAACGGACCGCGCCAGGTGGCTTGCACTTCGTCGACCAGTCCCCGGGGAGCGTAGGTTTGCAGCGCAGTGTGGGCGGTGGCACCGATGGGCAGCCGGCTGCCAATCTGGGCCAGGGCGGCAAGGTCCAGGCGGTCTGCACGCAGCTCGCCCTGGGCGGGCGCCTTGCCTGCGGCCTCTGTGTATTGCAGGTGCAGGTTTCCGCCGGGCCACACCAGGCCATCATCGGTCTCGAACTGCAACCCCTGCGTATGGAGCTCCAAACCCCCTTCCAGCCGTCGGGCTCCCAGTCGGCCTGCGATGGATGGCAGCGCCAGCGCCTTGAGCTGCGGCCCCAGCGTGGCATGGACGTCGGTCAGCGCCAGGTCGGCCGTGCCACCCACGATCTGGCCGCGCTGTACGTCGGCCCATGCGCGAACGGCGCCCCGGCCTTGTGCCACCTCGACGCCCAGGTCGGCGTGGTGGCGCAGGCGGGACACATCCACGCGCGAAAAATCGGCAAAGAGCTGGCCGCTCCAGTGCTGCCAGTTGCCGTCGCGTACGCGCAGCAGCGGCGCGCGAAACCGCCCGGTCAGCGTGAACCGGTCGCCCCAGGCGGCCGGCGGCGTGGCGGCAATGCGCATGTGGTGCTGCCAGTTGCTGTTGCGCAGCAGCACATCGACATTTTCCAGCGCCAGCTCGGGCGCGCCGCGCTGCTCATCGGTCCAGCGCAGGGTGCCACCCCGGATGATGACTTCCCCCTGGGAAAACAGCCAGTCTGCCGCCTCGCTGCTCTCGCCCGGGGTCTCGGAGAAGCGCAGGCCCGCCACCACAATGCGGCCGTCTGGCTGCCTGCGGATGTCGAGATCGGGCTGCTCAATGTAGAGCTGCTCGAAACCCCGGTTCAGCAGCGAGCGCGGAGACAGGGCCACCACCACGCGCGGCAGTTGCAGCGCGGCCCGCCCCTGGGCATCCAGCAGCGCCACATCCAGCAGCTCTATCGAAGGGAGCCAACCTTCCGAGCGCGCCGCGATCGACCCGATGCGCACCGGTACCCCTAGCGCCCGCGCGGCCTGCGCCTCAAGTTGCGGGCGAAACTCACCAATACGCGGCACAATCCAGCCATGCAGTGCACCCCACGCCACGGCCAGCAGCAGCCACAAGGTCAGCAGGCAGCCCAGCGACCATCGCGCGAACCCGGCGACGAATCGCAGCAGGCGTGTGGGGCGATTGGATGGATCGATCATTGGTGGGGTTGAATGTGGCAGGAATTATGACCCGCGACCGCAGGGTGGGTTCAGTGAAAACCGGTGTCCTTTGAACAGGTTCTTATGTATGCAGCGGCCCCCCGCGTGACCCACCATGTCAACTTCTTCCTCTGAGTTTTCTGACGGCAGCACGGCTGCCCCTGCCGACCTGGCCGAATACTCCCGCTTCTTCCAGCGCCTGCACCGGCGCTATGCACAAGACCTGGCCTTGCTACCGGCAGGAGCACCGCACAAAGGCACCATGGCGCAGGCCTTTGCTGCACTGCAGGCCAGGGGGTGCGACACCGCCACCGCCCTGCGTGTGCTGCGCCAACTGGTCATGGAGCGGTTGATCCGGCTCGATTGCGACGCCCAGGCGCCGCTGGCAGACATCACCCGCGCCGTCACCGAGCTGGCCGAATTCGCGCTGGATCAGTCCTGCCTCCAGGCCCGCCGCGAACTCGACAACCGCCATGGTGCACCACAGGGGCCCGACGGCCAGCCCGTGCCCCTGTGGGTGATCGGCATGGGCAAGCTCGGCGCGCGGGAGCTCAATGTATCCAGCGACATCGACCTGATCTATGTGTACGCGCAGGACGGCGAAACGGCCGGCAACGCCGAGGGGCGTGGCCGCATCTCCAACCATGAATATTTCGCCCATGCGGTGAAGATCATCTACAGCCTGGTGGGCGATACCACCGAGCACGGTTTCGTCTTCCGGGTGGACCTTGCCCTGCGTCCCCATGGCAACTCCGGCCCCGCCGCCGTGTCGCTGGCGGCACTGGAGGACTACCTGCAGGTGCAGGGACGCGAGTGGGAGCGTTTTGCCTGGCTCAAGAGCCGGGTGGTGGCGCCATACAGCTGCATCGGCAGTGCCGAAGTGCTGGCGCTGCGCAGCGTGGTGCTGCCGTTCGTGTTCCGCCGTTACCTGGACTACAGCGTGTTTGACGCGCTGCGCACCTTGCACCGGCAGATCCGCGAACATGCTTCCCGGCGCAGCGCCGGGCACCCCGAGCGCGCCAACGATGTGAAACTGTCCCGCGGCGGCATCCGCGAAATCGAATTCACCGTGCAGCTGCTGCAGGTGGTGCGCGGCGGGCAGTTTCCCGAATTGCGCCGTCGGCCCACGCTGGATGCGCTGCAACGCCTCGCCCAGGCCGGGCTCATGCCCCAGGGAACGGCCGATGCGCTGGCGCGGGCCTATGTGTTCCTGCGCCGCGTGGAGCACCGCATCCAGTACCTGGATGACCAGCAGACCCATGTCCTGCCCACGCGCGACGACGACCTGGCCTGGATTGCCCGCACCATGGGCCACGGCGATTGCTGCGGCTTTCTGCATGAACTCGACGCCCACCGTGAACTGGTGGCACAGGAGTTCGACACCCTGCTCGGCGGCAATGGCAAGAGGGAGTGCAATGGCGGCGGATGCGGCGGGCCGCGTGCGGTTGCTGCACCACCACCCGAACTGGAAGGGCTGCTTGAGCAGCTGCCCGCCGGTTTTCGGGAACGCGTGGCCGAATGGCGCACCCATCCCCGCGTGACTGCGCTGCGCGACGAAGCGCGCGCCCGGCTGTTCCGGCTGATCCAGCGCACGGCCCAGTGGCTGGGTGAAGGGCGCGTCACCGGGGAAGCCGCCGTGCGGCTTGTTAACTGGCTGGAGCCCCTGCTGCGCCGCGAAAGCTATCTGGCCCTGCTGCTGGAGCGCCCCTCGGTGCATGAGCAGTTGCTGCACCTGCTGGGCGCTGCCCGATGGCCCGCACGCTACCTGGTGCAGCACCCCGGTGTCATCGATGAGCTGGTGGGCGACACGCTGCTGGCCGAACGTTTTGTCGTGGCCGATTTTGAGCGCGAGCTTGCCCTGCGGCTGGCATCGCTGCGGTCCACCGGTGAGGACGACGACGAAACCCTGCTGAATCTGCTGCGCCGCGCGCAGCATGCGGAAACCTTCCGCACGCTGGCCCGCGATGTGGAGCACCGGATCACGGTCGAGCAGGTGGCCGATGACCTCAGCGCCCTGGCCGACAGCGTGCTGCGCATTTCCGCGCAGTGGTGCTGGAGCCGCCTCAAGAACCGGCACCGCGAAACCCCGCAATTCGCGATCATTGGCTACGGCAAGCTCGGGGGCAAGGAGCTGGGCTACGGGAGCGATCTCGACATCGTTTTCGTATTCGATGACGACGACGAACGTGCCCCCGAGATCTATGCGGCCTTTGTGCGCAAGCTCATCAACTGGCTTACCGTGAAGACCGGCGAGGGCGATCTGTACGAAATCGACACGGCACTGCGCCCCAATGGCAACTCCGGCCTGTTGGTCACCAGTTTCAATGCCTACGCGGCCTACCAGCAGCAACGCGGCAGCAACACGGCATGGACCTGGGAACACCAGGCCATGACGCGGGCGCGCTTTGTGCTGGGCAGTGCGGCCTTGCAGGCCCGGTTTGATGCCGTGCGCGAAGCCGTGGTCACCTCCCCGCGTGACCCGGTTGCGTTGAAGGCAGAGATCGTGACCATGCGCGAGCGTGTGCGTTCGGCCCATCGCACGCGCGACGGGCAGTTCGATGTGAAGCACAGCCCGGGCGGCATGGTGGACGCCGAGTTTGCGGTGCAGTACCTGGTGCTGGCACATTCCGCCAGGCACCCTGAACTGGTGGGCAACGTGGGCAACATCGCGTTGCTGCAGCGCGCCGAGCAGGTGGGGCTGCTGCCCGCCGGGGTGGGGCACGCCGCCGCCGACGCTTACCGCGAACTGCGGCGTGTCCAGCACCGCGCGCGGCTGGACGAGGTGCCCACCGAGGTCACGCCCCCAGCGCTGCAGGCTGAACAGAGCGCGGTGCTGGCGCTCTGGCATGCGGTTTTTGGCGAGGCTCCGATTCTTCCGGCCGTGTGAAAGGCCAGCGCCTCATCGTTGGGGAAACCCCGGTGCACTGGCGCATCCATTGCGCAGAGCGTCCACGAGCCGCCTCGCCGGTGACGGCATCCAGTCCGGGGTGGGGCAGAAAACCGGCTTCCCCCGCAGATGGGACCTTGGAGCGGCGTGCGGCGTTGCGCGTTCATAGTCCTTGCCAACGGGATGATTGTTAGATAATGTAACGAGGACCATGCGCCTTGTTGCCCTGAACATCGAGTCCATCCCGTTGGGTCAGCCCCTGCCTTTTGAGCTGCGTGGCGCGGATGGCGCTTTGCTGGCGCAAAAAGGCGATGCCATTCGCACCCGCGCCGAACTCGATGCGCTGGTGGCGCGCGGCCTGAGGCTCTGCGTGGACACGGACGAATCGGACGACAGCCACCGTGCGTACCTCGCCCCGCTGCAAAAAATGCGGCTGTCCGAAACCTCCCTGGGGCAGATTGCCGCGCTGAAGATCCAGGCAGGTGCGCAGTCCGGCGGCGAACGCGGCGGCAAATATGTGCCCGATTGGCCGGAATGGCAGTTGCGCGCCACCCAGCTGCTGCGCGCGCCGCTGGCGGGTGATTTCGATGGGCGCTTTCAGTCCTTGCACAGTGAACTGGCCCGTCACTGCGAGCAAACGCCCGATGCCACGCTGTTGGCGCTGATCTATCTTTCGGCGCAGGAAACCCGCATGTACAGCGCCACCCACGCCATGCTGGTGTGCTGCGTGTGCATGGTGGTGGCGCGCGAAATGCTGCACTGGCCCGACGAGCGGGTGCGACAGCTGGGCAGCGCTGCGCTCACCATGAATATCGCCATGACTGAGCTGCAGGATCAGCTGGCCCAGCAGTCCCAGCCGCTCACCTCGCAGCAGATCGAGGCGGTGCAAGACCACTCCAGCCGCTCCGAGCAGTTGCTGCGCAGGCTGGGTGTTGCAGACCCTGCGTGGCTGGAAGCGGTGCTCTGCCATCACCAGCGCACGCCAGGCCCGCTGGCCAAAAGATCCGAGGCCCGGCAGATGGCGCGCCTGCTGCAGCGCGCCGACATCTTTGGCGCCCGGCTGGCCCCCCGCGTGGCGCGCTCTCCCATGCCGGTCACTGCCGCCCTGCAGGCCAGTTACTACGACGAAGCGCACCAGGTGGACGAGGCCGGCGCGGCGCTGGTAAAGACACTGGGCGTGTACCCGCCCGGGGCTTTTGTCCGGCTGGCCAACCAGGAAGTGGCGGTGGTGCTGCAGCGCGGCGCAACGGCCACGACGCCCCGTGTGGCCGTGGTGATGGACCGCGAAGGCATGCCCGCGGGCGAGATGATTCCGCGTGATACCTCCCACGCCGCCTGGAAGATTGCCGGCGTGGTGGCCTGCCGGGACGTCAGGGCGCAATGGCCCCTGGCCCGTTTGCTGGCCCTGGTGTAGTGCAAGCCGCGCGGGTTGCGCAGTGGGTCCAAAGGCCGCTTCTTTTCCCTTGCCTCGCTGAAACTGCCCTGAACGCAAGGTCCCTGCCATCGGCGGCGGCGTTCCACGGCGCTCAGCCTGCAAGGCCGATCTCCGGCCATTGCGCCGCCCTTGGGGTGGCCTTGCGCTTTCACCGTGGTGAAAGGTGTCCCATACCCTGCGCCAGAACCGGTGGTGTCGGCCAATGCACGCAGTGGTATCTGTGAAAAATACTATTTGGTATAAATAAATACCAAGTGGTGTAAAATATGATGAGATGGTCAAATTCCAGGAGAGTCTCCATGAAATGCACCGAAAAACCCTTGTCTCGCTGCACGAGAATCCTTTGCACAGTGGGCCTGGCCGGGGCAGCGATGCTGTCGGGCGCGGCGGCGCACTCTGGCGAGGCGCAGGCCTGCCCGCCAACCCTGCAGCACACCTTTGACCGGCTGCAGGATGAAAAGCCGCAGTCGCTGTGCCAGTACAGCGGCAAGGTGGTGCTGATCGTCAACACCGCCAGCTATTGCGGGTTCACGGGGCAATACAAGGGGCTCGAAGAACTCTATGCCCGCTACAAGGACCAGGGGCTGGTGGTGCTCGGTTTCCCGTCCAACGATTTCTCCCAGGAAAGCGGCAGCAACCAGCAGATTGCCGAATTCTGCGAAAACACCTTCGGTGTGAAGTTTCCGATGTTCGCCAAGAGCAGCGTCAAGGGCCCGGAGGCATCGCCCTTGTTTCGCCAGCTGGCGCAGCTCTCGGGCGGTGCACCCCGCTGGAACTTTCACAAATACCTGCTCGGGCGCAACGGGCAGCTGGTGGACAGCTACTCCAGCCTGACGGCACCCGGCAGCAAGGGTCTGGTGCGCGCCATCGAACAGCAACTGGCCACGCCCGAACTCCGGTGATTTCCATGACTTCGTTACGCACGGCTGTTTTTTTTTACGCCACGGGCTGGAACTTTGGCGGTATAACTCCACTCAGTAGATTGCAAGAGCGCATTGGGCGCCTTACCAGTTTGACGTTGCGAAGCCTTTCGGGCCCCCGGGTTCCGACTGACCTCCTGGAGCGCTTCTCCTCCCTCCCTCTCTTATTCGTTTCGGGACGCTTCGCAACTTTTTTATTCCAGGCGCCGGCCAGAGGGGGCCGGCCATGAAAGTCGCCATCATCGGCTCCGGCATCTCCGGACTGTCCGTAGCGCACGAATTGCGCGGCCAGGCGGCCATCACCCTGTATGAGGCGGGTGACTACTTTGGTGGCCACACCCACACGGTGGACGTCATGCTGCCCGATGCGTCGGGTCGATCCGTCACGCATGGCGTGGACACCGGTTTTCTGGTTTTCAACGAGCGCACCTACCCCCATCTCATCCGTCTGCTGACCGAGCTGGGTGTCGAGACGGCAAAGTCCGACATGTCGTTTTCTGTGCAGGTGCCGGGCGCCCTGCGCCGTGGGCGCACGCTGGAGTGGAGCGGCACCAGCCTGAGCACCGTGTTTGCCCAGCGTTCCAACCTGGTCAACCCGCGCTTTCTGGGCATGCTGCGCGACCTGCTGCGCTTCAACCAACTGTGCACGCGCATTGCCGAGCAGCAGGCCGAGGCAGCGCTGATGCAGCCGCTGGGTGATTTCCTCCAGGAGCACCGCTTTGGTGAGGCGTTTCGCGACTGGTACTTCCTGCCCATGCTGGGTTGCATCTGGAGCTGCCCTACCGACCAGATGCTGAAGTTCCCCGTGGCCACCATGATCCGGTTCTGCCACAACCATGGCCTGATCCAGGTGAGCCACCGCCCGCAATGGTGGACGGTGTCCGGTGGCGCGCGCCACTACGTTGACAAGATCGTGGCAGGCATTGCCGACAAGCGCCTGAACACCCCCGTGCGCCGCATCGAGCGCGACGCGGCCGGTGTGCGCGTGGTGACGGCAGGCCACACAGAACACTTTGACAAGTTGGTGCTGGCCACGCACTCCGACCAGTCGCTCGCGCTGCTGGCCCAGCCCACCCTGCAAGAGCGTGCGGTGCTCGGTGCCATCCGCTACCAGGCCAACCGCGCCGTGCTGCACACCGACACCTCGGTGCTGCCCGCGCGCCGTGCCGCCTGGGCTGCGTGGAACTACGAGCGTGCCCGGCAGCGCAGCCGCGAGTCGGCCCGCGTGTGCCTGCACTACCTCATCAACCAGCTGCAGCCCGTGCCGTTTGCCCAGCCCGTGGTGGTGTCGCTGAACCCGGTGCGCGACATTGCGCCCGAACACGTGATCGGTAGCTACGAGTACGCCCACCCGGTGTTCGACCTGGCCGCCATCCGCGCGCAGCAGCAGGTGGGCCAACTGCAGGGGCAGCAGCACACCTGGTTCTGCGGCGCCTGGACGGGCTATGGCTTCCACGAGGATGGCCTCAAGTCCGGCCTGGCCGTGGCCGAGCAATTGCGGACGGCCCTGCCCACACCTCTGGCGGAGGCCGCGTGAGCCACGCCCCGGCCCCACCCGCAGCGCCCCTGATCGGCTTCGGCCAGGTGCGCCACACACGGCTGCGGCCGACGTGGCATGCGTTTGCCTACCCCACGTTTTTCCTGATGCTGCCCATGCGCAGCCTGACCAAAGTGCGGGGCGCACTGGCCGTGAACCGGGCGGGCGCCATCAGCTTTCATGACGTGGACCATGGCGACGGCCGCGGCGCCGCGCAGGGCGGTGCGCTCGCCTGGCTGGACGAGCTGCTGCGCACCGAAGGCATCACCGACGCTACGGGCGAGGCCTGGCTGCACTGCTACCCGCGCGTGCTGGGCTACACCTTCAAGCCCGTGAGCTTCTGGTACTGCCACCGTGCGGACGGCCGCCTGCGCGCCATCGTGGTCGAGGTGAATAACACCTTTGGCGAGCGCCACTGCTACCTGCTGGATGCGCCGCAATATGGCGTGGAGCAGCAGGCGCGCAAGGTGTTCCACGTGTCGCCGTTCTGCGAGGTGAGCGGCAGCTACCGCTTTCGCTTCATGCGCACCGAGGCCAGCGCACAGGACGCGGGCCGAACCGTGGTGCGCATCGACCACGACGACGACACCGGCCCGCTGATCCAGACCAGCGTGAGCGGCACCTTGCACGCCATCACCGCACAGACATTGCGCCGCGCGCTCTGGGGCTACCCCGCCATGACGCTGGCCATCATTGTCCGCATCCACTGGCACGCGCTGCGGCTGTGGCTCAAGCGCGTGCGCTTCCATCGCAAGCCCGAGGCGCCTGCCGCCGCCGTGACCCGTTGACCTCCCTGCACAACGAGACTGCCGCCATGAACTCCACCACCGCGCCCCGCACCGCCCCACGATCCGCACAGACGCTGCCTGCCGGCACGCCCGCTGCCGCGCGCACGGCGCTCAGGCTCCTGCAGCGGCTGCAGCATGGCCACCTCACGGTCCAGCTGCCAGACGGCACGCTGCAGCACTTCGGGCATGGCAACGGTCCGTCGGCCGCCATCACGTTCAAGAACTGGAAGGTGTGCAGCGCCGCGCTCAAGTCGGGCGACATCGGCTTTGCCGAGAGCTACATCGCGGGCGACTGGACCACGCCGCACCTCACCGACCTGCTCAAGCTCTTCATCGCCAACCGCCAGCAGGTCGAAGGCGTGATCTACGGCACCTGGGCGGGCCGCCTGCTGTACCGCATCAAGCACCTGCTCCATCGCAACACGCGCGCCAACAGCCAGAAGAACATCCACGCCCATTACGACCTGGGCAATGCGTTCTACGAACTGTGGCTGGACGACACCATGAACTATTCGTCCGCCTGGTTCGAGGGTGACGCGGGCGGCGACCTGCGCACCGCCCAGCACGCCAAGGTGCGCCGCGCGCTGCGCATGGCGGGCGTGCAGGCGGGTGACCGTGTGCTGGAAATCGGCTGCGGCTGGGGCGCGCTGGCCGAGATGGCGACCACCGAATTCGGCGCGTCCCTCACCGGCGTGACGCTGTCCACCGAACAACTCGCGTTTGCGCAGCAGCGCATGGCGCAGCATGATGTCGCAGACAAGGCCGACCTGCGCCTGCAGGACTACCGCGACATCCAGGACGGCCCGTACGACGCCATCTGCTCCATCGAGATGGTCGAGGCCGTGGGCCGCGAATACTGGCCCACCTATTTCGAGTCGGTAAACCGCCTGCTCAAGCCCGGCGGCAAGGCCTGCATCCAGAGCATCGTCATCGACGACAGCCTGTTTGCACGCTACATCAGCTCCACGGACTTCATCCAGCAGTACATCTTCCCCGGCGGCTGCCTGCCCTGCCCACGCGAGTTCCGCCGCGAGGCCGAGGCCGCGGGCCTGCGCGTGGTGGACGAGTTTGCCTTTGGCCAGGACTACGCCGAAACCCTCAAGCGCTGGCGCGAGCGCTTTCTGGCGCAGCGCGCACAGATCCTGCAGCTGGGGTTCGATGAGCGCTTCCTGCACATCTGGGAGTTCTACCTGGCGTACTGCGAGGCGGCGTTTGCGATGGGCAACATCGACCTGGTGCAGTACACGCTGGCCAAGGACTGAGGGACGCCATGAAAAATATAGCTATCACCGCAATATTCACTGGCGCATTGATGGGTTTGGGCCCTCACACCGCGCAGGCGCAAGTGGCCGAGGCCAGCGTTGCCCCTGCAGCCCCGCTGTCGGGTGCGCGGCTGGCGGGGCAGGGCGTGCTGCGCTTTCTGGGATTCGAGATCTACCGCGCGCGGCTGTGGGTGCAGCCCGGCTTTGATGCCGACCACTACGCCGCCCACCCCGTGGCGCTGGAGCTGACTTACCACCGCGATTTTCCGGCCGACGCCATCGCAAAGCGCTCCATCGAAGAGATGCGCCGCGTGGGCCGCTTCACGCCCCAGCAGGCCACGCGCTGGCAGCAGGCACTGGCCGCCGCCTTGCCGGATGTGAAGGCCGGCGACCGGCTGCTGGGCCTGTACCAGCCCGGCGCAGGCGCCGTGTTCAAGATGGGCGGGCGTGTGGTGGGCGAAGTGGCTGACGCCGAGTTTTCGCGCCTGTTCTTCGGTATCTGGCTGTCGCCCCAGACCTCCGAGCCCGGACTGCGGCAGGAGCTGATCGCGGCCACCCGCACCCCAAGCCAAGGCCCGCAATGACCACCACCACGCCCATTCGCGCCGGCCAGGGCCTGGCCTATGGGCTGCTGGGCCTGCCGCTGGCCTTCGTGGCGCTGCCGCTGTATGTGCTGCTGCCCAACCACTACGCGCGCGAGTTCGGCATGCCGCTGGCCACGCTGGGGGCGGTGCTGCTGGCGGCGCGGCTGTTCGATGCGGTGTCCGACCCGTTGCTGGGCCGCCTGTCCGACCACCTGTTCGGCCGCTCGGTGCGCGCCGTGCTGGCAGTGGGCGCGGTGTCGGCCATGGTGCTGGCGCTGGGGCTGATCAGCCTGTTTTTTCCGCAGGTAGCCGGGGCCGATGCGCTGATGGTCTGGGTGCTGGTGGCGCTGCTCATCACCTACACCGCCTACAGCCAGCTGGGCATCGCGCACCAGTCCTGGGGCGCACGCCTGGGTGGCGACGAGCTGCAGCGCGGCCGCATCGTGGCCTGGCGTGAAGGTGCCGCGCTGGTGGGCGTGGTGCTGGCCTCGGTGCTGCCCGCGCTGCTGGGGCTGCCGGTCATGCTGAGTGTGTTTGCCATCAGCCTGTTGCTGGGCTGGTGGGCCTGGACGCGGGCGCCGCGCCCGTTGATGGCGATGGATGTCGGCGTCTATCGCCCGCCGCAGCGCGCCAGCCTGTGGCGGCCCTGGGGGCGCCCTGCGTTCCGCCGCCTGCTGGCCGTGTTCATGCTCAACGGCATAGCCAGCGCCATCCCGGCCACACTGGTGCTGTTCTTCATCCAGGACCGCCTGCAGGCCACGCCCGCGCAGGAGCCGATGTTCCTGGCCGCGTATTTCGTCTGTGCCGCGCTGTCGATCCCGCTGTGGCTGCGCGCCGTGGCGCGCTGGGGCCTGGCGCGCACCTGGCTGGCGGGCATGCTGCTGGCGATTGCCGTGTTTGGGTGGACTGCGTTCCTGGGCGCAGGCGATGTGCTGCCGTTCCTGGCGGTCTGTGCGCTCTCGGGCGTGGCCCTGGGCACCGACCTGGCCCTGCCCAGCGCCCTGCTGGCCGGTGTGATCGCGGCCGAGGGCGACAGCGGCCAGCACGAGGGTGCGTACTTTGGCTGGTGGAACTTTGCCACCAAGCTCAACCTGGCGCTGGCCGCCGGCCTGGCGCTGCCGCTGCTGGGCTGGTGGGGCTACACCCCGGGCACACGCAGCGACGAGGGATTGCAGACTCTGGGCATGGCCTACGCCGTGCTGCCCAGTGTGCTCAAGCTGTTGGCTGCGGGTGCGCTGCTTGCCCTGGTCCTGCGGCCATCCCGAACCTGATCCGACTCCAGGTGAATTCCATGATGCAACGACGCCTCCTTCTCTCCGCCGCAGTGGCTGCGCCCGTGGTGCTGTCCGGCTGCGCCAGCCAGCGCATTGACGGCTACGCCAGCGAAAAACCGGTGCTCGACCTGGCCCGGTATTTCAACGGCAAGATCGACGCCCACGGCATCTTCCAGGACCGCAGCGGCCAGATCGTGAAGCGCTTCGCCGTGGTGATGGACTGCGCCTGGACGGGCAACGAGGGCGTGCTCGACGAGGCCTTCACCTATTCCGACGGCACCACGCAGCGCCGCATCTGGCGCCTGACCCAGCACGCCGACGGCCGCTATACCGGCACCGCCGACGATGTGGTGGGCACGGCCAACGGCCAGACGCGCGGCAACGCCTTCCGCTGGAACTACACGCTGGCCCTGCCCGTGGATGGCAAGGTCTACCACGTCGATCTGGACGACTGGATGTACCTCATCGACGACCGCGTGATGCTCAACCGCGCCACCATGAGCAAGTTCGGCGTGCGCCTGGGCGAGCTCACGCTGTCCTTCACCAAGCGGCTGCCATGAGCCTCAACCCGCCCTTGCGCGACTGGCAGGGCCGCAGGGCCTGGCTCATCGGCGCCAGTAGCGGCATTGGCCGGGCCACGGCGGCGGCGCTGCATGCGCGCGGCGCACAGGTCATCGTCTCGGCCCGCAGCGGCGACATGCTGGATGCCTTTGTCGTGCAGCACCCCGGCAGCATGGCGCTGGCTTTTGACACGGCCGAACCGGCACAGGTGCAAGCCGCTGCCGCGCAGGTGCTGGCGGGGGGGGCGCCCGACCTGGTGTGCTACTGCGCGGGCTACTACCGCGACATGCGCGCCACCGATTTCGACCTGGCCGTGATGCTGCGCCACGAGCAGATCAACTACAACGGCGCCCTGCATGTGCTGGCCGCCGTGCTGCCCGCCATGCTCAGCGCCGCCCAGGCCGGGCGCCCGGGCCATGTGAGCCTCATCAGCAGCGTGGCGGGGTTCCGGGGCCTGCCCAAGAGCCTGGCTTATGGGCCCACCAAGGCCGCGCTCATCCACCTGGCCGAGGCGCTGTACCTGGATCTGCATGACCTGGGCCTGGGCGTGAGCGTGATCAATCCCGGCTTCGTGGCCACGCAGCTCACGGTGCGCAACGACTTCACCATGCCCGCGCTGATCTCGCCCGAGGTGGCGGCGGCGGCCATCGTGCGGGGCTGGGAGCGTGGGCATTTCGACATCCACTTTCCCAAGCGCTTCACGCGGGTGATGAAACTGCTGCGCGTGCTGCCATACCGGTGGTACTTTCCGACAGTCCGCAAGTTCACAGGCCTTTGAATTTTCATGCAGCCACCAGAAATCACCGCGACCACCGAGCAGGCCGTCACCCGCGTGGCGGCGTTTTTCGAGCAGCTTTCACTGGCCGATATCGCCGCCATCGGCCAGCTGTATGCGCCCGATGCGCGCTTCAAGGACCCGTTCAACGAGGTGCAGGGCGTGCCCGCCATTCGAGCCATCTTTGCCCATATGTTCGAGGCGCTGGAGCAGCCCCGTTTCGTGGTCACGGGCCGCGTGGTGCAGGGGCAGCAGTGTTTTCTGACCTGGGATTTCTGGTTCGCATTCAAGAACTTCCACCGGGGCGTGCCCCAGACCGTGCGCGGCGCCTCGCACCTGGTGCTGAACGACCAGGGCCTGGTGGCGCTGCACCGTGACTACTGGGATGCCGCCGAAGAACTGTACGAAAAACTGCCCATGGTGGGCGCGCTGATGCGCTGGCTGCGGCGGCGCGCCGCCCGGTAGCGCTTTGCGTCTGGCCGCCAGTGCACAGGCGGCTGGCGCCGGCATGTGCTGTGTGGCGCCCAGGCCCGCGCTGGCGGTCAGAGCGGCCTGGTGTCCGCAAAGCTCGGGCGCAGCATCAGCTTGTCGAGCAGCTTGCCCAGGTTGGGGTACTCGCTGCGCCAGTCGATCTGGGGGAAGCGAAACTCCAGCCAGCCCAGGGCGCAGCCCACGGCGATGTCCGACAGGCTCAGGTGGATGCCGCTGCAAAACGGCTTGTCGCCCAGGCCCTGGCTCATGGACTTGAGGCAGTCGTTCACCTTGTGCAGCTGGCGGTCGATCCAGGCCTGGCTGCGTTCACCGTCCTGGCGGCCCGCCCAGGTGGCTTCCAGCCGGGCGAGGATGGCTGCGTCCACCAGGCCATCGGCCAGCGCTTCCCAGGTCTTGACCTCGGCGCGTTCGCGTCCCTGCACGGGGATGAGCTTGCCCACGGGCGAGAGCGTGTCGAGATATTCCACGATCACGCGCGAGTCGAACACCGCCTCGCCGCCCTCCATCACCAGGCAGGGCACCTTGCCCAGCGGGTTGGATTTGGCAATGGCGGTGTCATCGGCCCAGACGTTTTCCTGCACGAACTGGTAGTCGAGCTTTTTTTCTGCCATCACGATGCGTACCTTGCGGACGTAAGGACTGGCGTTGGCACCGATCAGTTTCATGTTTCTTCCGTTGCGCGGGGTTGTCTGTTCCATACGCTGGCGATTCTATCGGCAGCGGCCCGCGGGGCGCCGACCGGGTGCGCACGCCTACAATCTCGCGCCATGAGCCTGTCCACCATTACCGCCCTGTCGCCGCTTGACGGCCGTTATGCCAGCAAACTTGCCGCCCTGCGGCCCATCATGAGTGAACACGGCTACATGCAACGCCGTGTTCAGGTGGAAGTGGCCTGGTTCATCGCGTTGTCCGATGCCGGATTTGCCGAATTCAAGCCGCTGACCACCGGCGCCCGCGCCTATCTGCTGGGCCTGGTCAAGAATTTCTCCGAGGCCGATTCGGCCGCCATCAAGGAGATCGAGAAAACCACCAACCACGACGTGAAGGCCGTCGAATACTGGATCAAATCCAAGTTCGAAGCCCGTCCCGAGCTGGAAAAAGCCTCGGAATTCGTGCATTTCGCCTGCACCAGCGAAGACATCAACAACACCAGCCACGCGCTGCAACTGCGCGCGGGCCGCGACCAGGTGGTGCTGCCGGGCCTGGACCGCATCATCCTCAAGCTGCGCGAGATGGCCCACGCCTTTGCCGACGTGCCCATGCTCAGCCGCACCCACGGCCAGACAGCCAGCCCCACCACGGTGGGCAAGGAAATGGCCAACGTGCTCATGCGCCTGCAGGCCGCCAGCGAACGCATTGCGGCCATCAAGATCCTGGGCAAGATGAACGGCGCCGTGGGCAACTACAACGCCCACCTGTCGGCCTGGCCCGATTTCGACTGGGAAGCCTTCAGCAAGAACGTCATCGAGACACCCGAGCCGCTGGGCCTGGGCCTCACCTTCCAGCCCTATTCCATCCAGATCGAGCCGCACGACTACATGGCCGAGCTGTTCGACGCCGTGGCGCGTGCCAACACCATTTTGGTGGACCTCTCGCGCGACATCTGGGGCTATGTGAGCCTGGGCTACTTCAAGCAGCGCCTCAAGGCCGGTGAGATTGGCTCCAGCACCATGCCGCACAAGGTCAACCCCATCGACTTCGAGAACGCCGAAGGCAACCTGGGCCTGGCCAACGCGCTGCTGCGCCACCTGTCCGAAAAACTGCCCATCAGCCGCTGGCAGCGCGACCTGACCGACAGCACCGTGCTGCGCAACATGGGCGTGGCCCTGGGCTATGCCGCGCTGGCCTATGCCTCGCTGCTGACTGGCCTGAACAAGCTGGAGCTGAACGAAGAGGCCCTGGCCGAGGACCTGGACGCCGCCTGGGAAGTGCTGGCCGAGCCCATCCAGACCGTGATGCGCCGCTATGGCGTGCAGGGCGCCTACGAAAAGCTCAAGGAAGTGACCCGCGGCAAGACCGTGACGGCCGAGGCGCTGCACGCGCTGATCAACGGGCTGGAGATTCCGCAGGCCGACAAGGACCGCCTGCTGGCCATGACGCCCGGCAGCTACACCGGCAAGGCCTCCGAACTCGCGCGGCGCGTCTGATCACTGGTTTTTAGCCGTTTTGGCCTCTGGCGTTTGTGTGTCAAGCGCCAGCAGCTATCTATTTCATAGTGAGGCTGCATGGCCATCAAATCCACCATCTTCAAGGCGAATCTTGCGATCGCCGACATCGACCACGGCTACTACGCCGACCACGCGCTCACGCTGGCCCGGCACCCCAGCGAAACCGACGAGCGCATGATGGTGCGGCTGGCGGCGCTGGCCATTCAGGCGCACCAACTCAATGACCTGTGCAACGGTGACGCCACCCTGGCCTTTGGCGCGGGCCTGTCCGATCCGGACGACCCCGATGCCTCGCTGACCGACTTCACCGGCCGCAAGCGTGTGTGGATCGAGGTGGGGCAGCCCGAGGACAAGCCGCTCACCAAGGCCTGCAGCAAGGCCGATTCAGTGATCGTGTACTGCTTCAACCACGCCGCCGAGATCTGGTGGAAGGGCATCGAGTCCAAGCTCTCGCGCCTCGAAAAACTGCAGGTGTGGCGCATCCCTACCGAGGCCTCGCAGGCGCTGGCGCAGCTGGCCGAACGCAGCATGCAGCTGCAGGCCACGGTGCAGGAGGGGGCCATCACCCTGAGCAGCACGCAGGGCAGCGTGCATGTGGAGCCGGTGCGCTGGAAATGACTCCGCAGCACGGTCCTTAGCGCAGCCATCCATCCGCGAAACTGGCGCGGCCCAGGCCAGGGCAGCCAAGCAAGGGCCGCCCCGCAGCGAGGGCTGCGTCCTCCTGCCCGCAACGCGCAGCGCTGCGAGAGCGGGGGGAAGCCGCGCAGCGGCTCAGGGGGGTGTCTCTTATCCCCGCGGCATCAGCGCGCCGCACTGCCAGCACTGCTCGAAACCGCCTTCCACCGTCTCGCCACAGCGGCAGCGCCACTGGCGCTGGGGCAAGTCCTGCAGTTCCTGCAGCAAGGCCCGGGCGCGGGTGGCGTGTTCTTCGTAGTCGAGCCAGATCTCGGGCAGGCACTGGTCGGGTGGCAGGTGCCCGGCTGCGGCCCCCAGGTATTGCCGCTGCACCGATGCCGTCATGCCCGCCTCGCACAGCAGGTCGGCCCACAGCGTGGCAATGGCGATGTTCGGGGCCTGGGTGAGACGCAGCATGGCAACCACCATAGCGCTTTGCGGCCGGGGCGTACAGGGGCGCGGTCAGGGTGGCGCGGTGCCGCCGGCCCCCTCGGCCGCGCGTTCGGCGTAGCGGTTGAAGCGCCATGCGGTGTGCTCCAGCGTGATGCGGCGCCACACGGCGCGTTTTTCGGCGGGGCCCATGGCCGGCCAGAACTGCACTTCGTCAAAGCTGCGCCCGCAGCCCTTGCACCAGTCGTCGCCCTGGCTGGTGGAGCAGATGGCAATGCACGGCGTGTCGGGCGTGGTGTCGTACCAGGCCAGCCAGGCGGCCCGCGCTGCGGCCGGCAGGCTCTGCTCGTCGGCTTCGTTCTCGTGGCGGAACACCATGCGCGCATACACCTCGCCGAGCGCGCTGATCTCGGGCGCCAGCGCCGCGCCGGCGCCCGCGGGGGCGCGCTCGCGCCAGTGGTTGATGGCGGCTTCGATGTCGGTGATGTGGATGGCGGCCATGGTGGCGGTTGTGTTGCAGCAGGGACGGGAGGGCAACAGGGCGTGGATCATAGCCGCGCGGTGGCTGGTTCGGCGGTGAGCTCCTGTTTTCATAGCTTTGAACGCTTATCTGCAATGATCCACAGGCCTTTTTCTCTTGGATTAATGCCCTTGGCGCTGCAGCGGAATCTTGCACGCCCGGTGCGGGCTGTGTTCCAATCGCCGCTTCGAAGGGGAGTAGCTCCCGACATGCGCTTCGGCCGCGCCACCTGTTGGCCACCGGACGCATGGCATCGGAACCGTCGTCAATACGAAGCATCGCTTCCGGCGGTCCGGGTTCAGCGCACGCCAGAGTGCTGAACCGAGCAAGACCTTTGATGGGCCCGCTGTGGGCTGATCAAGGCCATCCCTTCGCAACATCTGCCCTGCGCAGCATGCCCTGATCCGCCCATTGCAGGCCCTCTATCCCCGGGAACGGCTCGGCGCTACAGTGGCTGCCAGGTCGTCCTTTGTGTCTCTTGATATCGAGGAATTTATGGACTTTCTGGCATCGCCCGAATTCTGGCTCGCACTCGGCCAGATCATCATCATCGACATCCTGCTGGGTGGCGACAACGCGGTGGTCATTGCGCTGGCCTGCCGCAAACTGCCACCCGCCCAGCGCACCAAGGGCATCATCTGGGGCACGGCGGGTGCCATCGTGCTGCGCGTGGTCCTGATTGCGTTTGCCATGACGCTGCTGGCGCTGCCGTTCCTCAAGTTCGTGGGTGCGCTGCTGCTGGTGTGGATTGGCGTCAAGCTGCTGGCCCCCGATGAAGACGGCCATGGCGACATCCAGACCAGCGACAAGCTGCTGGCCGCCATCAAGACCATCATCGTGGCCGACCTGGTGATGAGCGTGGACAACGTGATCGCCATTGCCGGCGCCGCGCAGAACGCGGGTGAGCACCAGTTCCTGCTGGTGGTGCTGGGCTTGCTGATCTCGATCCCGATCATCGTCTGGGGCAGCCAGCTGGTCATCAAGCTCATGGAGCGTTTCCCCTTCATCATCACGCTCGGCGGCATGCTGCTGGGCTGGATCGCGGGCGGCATGCTGGTGACCGACCCGGTCTTCGCCAACCCCGACAAATGGCAGTGGATGCTGAAGATCGCGCAAACCGACACCATCCGCTATGCAGCCAGCGTGGCCGGCGCACTGCTGGTGCTGGCGGCTGGCAAGGTGATCCTGGCGCGCCGCGCCGCTGCTGCGCCTGCCGAGGGTTGATGGCGCATCTGCACGTGCCAGCGTGCGCGCTGGCAACCGGCTGACGCAAAGGGGGCTGCATGCCCCCTTTGTCATGGGCCCCTTTTTTCGGAGGTGGTATGGACAAAGTCATTGTGTACGTGGACGACGCCGCCCAGGCGCAGCAGATCCTGGCGCCCTTGCTGGCAACTGAGGCCGCTGTTGCCACGCATTGGGTGCTGGTGGCCTGCGCACCGCGCATGACGCACCGCATCAGCAAATGGGTGAGCCATCGCACCCGCGAGAACTGGCGCGACAAATGGGCCGAGAAGCTGTTTGCGCAACTGCTGCCTTTGCTGCCTTCGGGCGGCGGCAGCGTGACCACGGTGCTGGCCAAAGGCCCCTTGCCGGAGCTGGTCGCCCAACTGCAGGCCGAACTGGGCGCCGCCCGCGTGGTGGATGCCCGCCGGCCCAGGCACGATGCCGCCACTGAACCGGCTCCTGCGCCGGCGCGCCTGTCGTTCCCGGGCACCGTGCCCAGCCTGCTGACCGGATTGGGCGCCCTGCTGGCGCTGGACCTGGCGTAATCCTGCGCGCACAGGGCCGTCTGCCAAGGCAGGCACGGTGCTATCCTGCGCGCATGAAACTCCTCCTCAAATGGCTGCTCAGCGCTGCAGCGCTGCTGCTGGTGGCCTACCTCTACAGCGGCGTGCAGGTGCAAAGCTTTGCGTCGGCGCTGATTGCCGCCTTCGTCATCGGCCTGTTCAATGCCGTGCTGCGCCCCGTGCTGGTGGTGCTGACGCTGCCGGTGACCCTGGTCACCGTGGGCCTGTTTCTGTTCGTGATCAACGCCCTCATGTTCTGGGCTGCCGCGGGCGTGCTGGACGGCTTTCACGTCAACGGCTTTGGCGCCGCCTTGCTGGGCTCGCTGATCTATTCGGCGCTGGGGCTGCTGATCGAATCAGCGCTCGGCAGCCTGTTCCTTCAGAAGTGACTCCATCGCACGCAGGCGCGTGTCGATGATGGACGCCTCGATGTAGTCGGCGGCGCTGTGGCTCTTGCGCGCCAGGTCCTGCCCGGCCTTGAAGCGGTCCACCGCGGCGGCATAGTCGTAGCGGGCCGCGTGCGATTCGGCCTCGGCACGCACGGCGCGCAGCGGCTGCCCCTGCGCCTGCCAGGCGCTCGCCAGCAACTGCCACACCGTGGCATCGTGCGGGTGGTTGGTCACCCAGGTCTGCAGGGCGCCTGTTACCTCGGCGGGGCGTCCCAGGCGCAGCAGGGCCTGGGTGCGCAGCACCAGCTCCGGCCGGCCCGTTTCTGCCGGCAACCGCTGCAGCGCCGCTTCGGGCAGGCCCGCCGCCAACGCGATCTCGGCTGCCAGCCGCTGCGATTGCCGCTGGGCGGCGGCATCGCCACGCACCACCTCGTCCAGCCGCGCCTGGGCCGTGCGCGCGGCCGCAAAATCGCGCAACTGGTTGCTGGCCAGCGCAGCGGTGTACAGCGCTGCGGCACGGCGCGGCGCGGGCTGGCTGGCAAAGCCGCTGTTTTGCGGCTCGGTGATCCACAGCCGCAGCGCATCCACGCCGGGGTTCGACAGCACGCGGGCCCGGGCCGCCACCAGGGCGTGCTCCAGGCCAGGCTGCGGTGGCGGCGCCGCGCCGCCGGGCGGCAGGCGCGAGTGCATGTCGGCCATGCGCTGGGTGGTCAGCGGGTGGCTGCGCAGATAAGGCCACGAGCCGTTGTCGTTGAGGCGGTTGGCTTGCTGCAGCTTGTCGAACATGCTCACGAAACCCTGGGGCGCAAAGCCCGAAGGCTCCATCAGCCCGTAGCCGATGCGGTCGGCCTCGCGCTCCATGTCGCGCGAGAAATTGAGCTGGTTCTGCATGGCCACCGCCTGGCCGCCCACCATCATGGCCTGGGCAGCCCCCGGGTTCTTGCTGGCGGCCAGCGCGGCCAGCACCATCGCCCCCAGCAGCAAGGGCGTCTGCTTGCTTTGCTGTGCCATCAGGCGCGAGATATGCCGTTGCGTGACATGGCTCAACTCGTGCGCCAGCACCGAGGCCAGCTCGTCGCGCGTGGCCACCACGCCAATCAGCCCCAGGTGCACGCCCAGGTAGCCGCCGGGCAGCGCAAAGGCGTTCACCGTGCGGTCGCGCCCCAGCAGCACCTCCCAGGCAAAGCGCTCATCGAGCTCGGGCGAGAGCTCGCCGCGCGCGCGCGCCGCCGCCAGCAGCGCCTGCCACAGCCCCTGCACATATTCCACCAGCACCGGGTCATCGATGTAGTCGGGGTCGCGGTACAGCTCGCGGATGATGCGGTCGCCCAGGCGGCGCTCCTCGCCCGTCGTGAGCGCGCTGCCGTCGCCCAGCGTGGGCAGGCTGGGCTGGGCCTTTGCAGACAATGGCGCCAAGGCAGCAAATGCTACCAATAAAGAAGCTGTTAGCGTATTTTTGGCAAGCGCTTGAAGCAGTTTTGACCATTTTCTCGACCGAGCGGAGGCCATGGCCGTCATGGGGGGCGAGGGGGTGCGCTTGCGATTCCACATGAACGTATGATGCCCCGTCCTCGCAAAGTTTCCCACCTACTTCATTCGGTTACCCCGCCATGTCCGCACTCACCCACTTCGACGCCCAGGGCCAGGCCCACATGGTGGACGTGGCCGCCAAGGCCGCCACGCACCGCATCGCCATCGCCATCGGCCGCATCGAAATGCTGCCCGCCACCCTGGCCCTCATCGAGGCCGGCAACGCCAAAAAGGGCGACGTGCTCGGTATCGCCCGCATCGCCGGCATCATGGCCGCCAAGAAAACCAGCGACCTCATCCCGCTGTGCCACCCGCTCGCGCTCACCCGCGTTGCTATTGAATTCGAAGCTGCCAGCGCATACCAACCAGGCGCTACGGGCATATTTTGCTCAGCCACCGTGGAAACCGTAGGCCCCACCGGCGTAGAGATGGAAGCCCTCACCGCCGTGCAGGTGGCCCTGCTCACCATCTATGACATGTGCAAGGCCGTGGACCGGGGCATGTCCATCCACGATGTGCGCGTGGTGGAAAAGCATGGGGGGAAGTCGGGGAGTTTCGTGGTGTGAAATGACGCCCGCCTGCGCTCTTGCTCAACGACAATGGGCGACACCGTTTGCCTGGAGATGCCACCATGACCGTCCCCGTCGCCAACCGCCGGTTTGACACCTCCGCTTACCTCGACTGGGAGGCCGAGCAGCCTGAAAAGCACGAATACCTGGACGGCGAAGTCTTCGCCATGGCGGGCGCCTCTGAGGCGCATGTCACCCTGGCTGGAAATGTGTTCATGGCACTGCGCAACCACCTGCGCGGCGGCCCGTGCAGCGTTTTCATCTCTGACATGAAACTGCGCGTAGAGGCCGACAACGCCTTCTTCTGCCCCGACGTTTTCGTCACCTGTGCCGAAACCGACCGCGCCCACAGCCACTACAAGGCAGCGCCCAGTCTGGTGGTGGAAGTGCTCTCGCCAACCACATCCGCCTACGACCGCGGTGCCAAGTTTGCCGCCTACCGCAAACTGCCCAGCCTACGCGAATACGCGCTGGTGGACACTGAGCGCCTGAGCATCGATCTGTTCCGGCGCGACGAGGGCGGCCACTGGGTGCTGTATCCGTCCGAAGCGGGAGACGCGGTGGAGTTTGCCAGTGTGGGGCTGAGCGTTCCGATGGAGCGCTTGTATGAGGATGCGCGCGTGGGCGCCGTGGAGGTGCCCGGGCCGACGGCCTGAACGCCGGCCCCGCCGCCAGGAAACCAGCGACTCGATAGCGCTGAGCCACACAGCCGCTGGCATTGATCCGCGTTGTGAATTCGAAGCTGCTCGCGCATGCCAGCCGGGCGCTACCGACATATTCCGCCTGATTGGCGACCTTCCTCGGATGCATCGTTCCCCCACCCGTCCGGGCTGAGCCCTTCGATGGACCCAGGACAGGTTTGTCGAAGCCTTGCACGCACCGAACAGCCCTTCGGCGGACGCCAGCACAGCGCGAGCCAATCACTGCCTGACATCAACACAAGTATATTTATGCATTCGGCATTGTTTGCTAACATATATGTATGTCAAAGCGTTCGATGGCCCTTGAGTCGATGCCCCCCGCCGCGCAGGCCGGCATGCGCCAGCTGGGCGCTGACCTGGCGGTGGCGCGCAAGCGCCGGCGCGAATCCCTCAGGGCCTGGGCGCAGCGCATCGGGGTGTCGGAGCCAACGCTGGTCCGCATGGAGCGCGGCGACCCCAGCGTCTCCATGGGGGCCTACGTTACGGCGCTATGGCTCATGGGGCGCGTGCAGGCCGTAGCCGAACTGGCGGCGCCGGCGCTGGACCTGGGTGCGCTTGAATCCGCCGTCCGGGCAGCCCAAACCCGCTCGGTGCGCAAACCCCCCTCCATCGAAGAACGATTGCGCACCCCCAGCCAGGCAGGCAAACCCTGATGCCGGAGCAGGCACTCACACCGGTGGACTACCAGCCCACCGACACACTGCACCTGTGGTGGCTGAGCCACCCCGCCGCACCCGTGCCGGTGGGCACGCTGTGCACGGTGCGGGCACTCAAAGGCGTTTCGCTGCGCTACACGGCACACTGGCTCGCACGCGGCTTTGCACTCAGCGAAGACCTGCCCCTGATCGACCAGGAATTCCTGCCCACCGAAAAAGAAACTGCCGCAGGCGCCGTGGACGACGCCCGGCCCGACCGCTGGGGCGAGCGCGTCATTCGCATGCTGGACAAGCCGCCTCGCCTGTCCCTGATGGAATACCTCTTCTACGCGGGCGATGAACGCTTTGGCGCGCTCGGCGTCTCCCTGTCGGCCAGCGCCTATGTGCCACGGCGGCTGGGTCCGCTGCCCGGATTTGCCGATGTCCCTGCCATCGAGGCACTGGTCCGGCGTGTGCTGGATGGATCCCCCGTGCCGCCCGAGCAGCGCCGGTTGATCGCACCCGGCGCCACCATGGGGGGCGCCAGGCCCAAGGCGCTGGTCAGCATGCAGGGCGCGCAGTGGGTGCTGAAGTTTGCCGAGCCCGGCGAGCCGGTGGATACGCCGCTGGTCGAACACGCCACCATGACGCTGGCCCGCCTGGCCGGAATCCGTGTGGCCGCCACACAGCCCATCCGGCTGCACGCCGGGCACGCCGTGGCGGTGAAGCGCTTCGACCGCGAGGCAGGCACACGCAAACATGCGCTGTCGGCCCGGGTGGCACTGAAGGCGGCGGGCGAAAACCTGGGCTACCCCGAGCTGGCCCAACTGCTGCGCCGCCGCGGCACCACGCAAGCCCAATGCAACCTGCTGCACATGCAGGAGCTGTTCAAACGCATGGTGTTCAACATCCTGATCGACAACACAGACGACCACGAAAAGAACCATGTGCTCCTGGTGACTGACGCGGGAGGCTACGAACTCTCCCCCGCCTTCGACGTGCTGCCGTCAGGCCAGGCCCTGGGCTACCAGCAAATGCGCGTGGGCAGCGCCATGGCCGACTCCAGCCTGGACAATGCCCTGTCCGAATCGTCCCGGTTCGGCCTGGCGCGCCCGCAGGCTGAACAAGCCGTGCGCCAGGTGGTGGCGGTGGTGAATGGCTGGCAACAGCACTTTGCCAGCGCGGGCGTGCGCCCCGCCGACATTGAATCGCTGGCCGCGCAGATCGACCGACCCTACCTGCGCGACCAGCGCCAGGCTTGGTGCTGACGGCACCACACTGCCCGCTGGGCGACTTGTATCAAGGCTCAGATAGCACTCCCCATTGATGCCGAATGCCAAGCTTGCGTCTCGGGACAAGGCGCATCCATCATTACTTGAGCCTATTTAAATGATGGCGCGGGACTTCTGTTTTGATAGCTCTCAGCGCTTATGACATCAGCGGTGGAGGCTGAAATTTGGCCTTGGTCAGATTCTGGCACCAATTTTTCTGGATCAGGCTTGCACTTCAAGGGGCGCCAAGGAGAGCTTGAACCCCATGGCATGGATGACCTTGAATAGCGTATCCGAGCTTGGCGCCCGCTCCCCCGAAAGGCTCTTGTAGAGGCTTTCGCGGGAAAGGCCCGTGTCGCGCGCAAGCTGTGTCATGCCGCGTGCCCTGGCGATGGTCCCCAGGGCTGCAGCCAGTTCTGCTGGATCGTTGTCTTCCAGTACCTGGCGCAGGTATTCGACGGCATCGTCATCGCTCTCGATGTAATTGGTCATGTCAAACGGGCGGGTCTTGATCTTGCTCATTTTGCAACTCCAAAGCCAGTGTTTTGGTTCGTTCAATGTCGCGCTCCTGGGTGAATTTTGCGCCGCCCCCAGGCATCAGGATGAGGGTCGTTCCCTGCATCACGTAGTACATGCGCCAACCGGGGCCGAAGAACTCGCGCATCTCGCTTACGCCTTCTCCAACCGGCGCGACATCGCCCAACAGGCCCCGGCGCGCTAGACGAATCCGAGTCGGTTTGTCCTTGACGCCCGTCATCCACTGCGCGAACTGTTCAGTTTCGATGACGCTGTACATAAATGAATTGTAGCCAAAAGGCTACGAATTGCAACCCGAGTTGCGCCCAGCCAAAGACAATGCCGAAGCTGGCCTCCCAAGAAAGAACTTGATTTCGGGTGAACAGGTGCCGACAAACTTCACGTACCCGTTCAAATGGCCAGCCGAACGCTTCCCCGATGGCCAGGTCAAATTCCCCCACCCTTGGCCACCCCAAATTCCCCCAGGCAGGACGACCAGATTATGACGACTCGGGTGTGATGGCGATG
>NZ_FNQJ01000026.1 GCF_900107605.1 Acidovorax soli
TCGGTTCACGAAATCGAGCACGTAAGATAGTCAACCAGCTTCACGAAATCGGTGAAGGTTCAATGAGCCTCACACACAGAAATTCGGACAGGCCCCAAAGTACCGGTCGGTCGCTGAAAGTTCGCTCTGTTGATACTCAACGCCCAGTACCGGGTGCTGATTTCCATTCCGCTGGTAACGTTTGCTGGTCGATACACTGATGCAGATGACAGGTGGCTTGCCTAAGTGCGCTTTGTAAGTGACCGAACTGACAAACTGTTTGAACAGCTTTCCATGCAATTCACCAAAACCTTCAGGAACACCGAATTGCGCCCGATCAGCGTTGTAGCCGGGAAGCAGGATGCTGAAGTCGTAATCGCGGACGTAGGAAGAAAAGTTGTTCCCAACGATCCCATCGATGCGTTTTCCCGTCTTCTTGTCGAGAATGCTGGTTTTCAGCACTTCAATCAACGGAAATGAAGCATTGCTAATGCTGGAAGCCATGCTCATCTCTACGGAGATGATCTCCAGTTCGACAGAGTAGCGATCTCCTGTCGCATTGTCCCAATGCGCTAGCTCATTAAAACGGTTGTTGATCATCCTCAGCGTGTTGCGCAAATTCTGCTGGCGACTCTTTCCCCGTGCCAGGTTGGCAAAGTTGGTGGTGATGCGCGTGCTGTCTGATGGGATGTAGTTTTCATCGAAAAGGATGCTCTTGAGTTCAAAGCGGAGTTCTTCGTTCATGGCGATTGCGTCTGGAAGTTGTTAGGTTGGCCAAGTCGTGAATCAGGCCACGTGCGCTTCAATGGTCAGGCGGGGCAAGGCGTGGCGCGCCAATGTCACCAACGGCATTGCCCGCTCGACCGCGAGCCTGGCCCGTTCGAGCAAGGCCCCGTTGCGTAGGCGGCCTTCCGCAAAGTCCTTGTCGGTTGCGTAAACACCTAGCGGCATCGTGCGCGTCTGGAAAAAGCTGAACAACGGGCGCAATTGATGGTCGATCACCAGGGCATGGCGCTCACTACCACCGGTGGCTGCTAGTAGCACTGGTTTGTCGATCAATGCATCCTGATCGATGAAGTCGAAGAAGTGCTTGAACAATCCCGAGTAGGCGCCGCGGTAGACCGGGGTGACTACGACGACCACGTCTGCTTGCTCGACTTCTACAAGCGCACGCTCTGCCGTACAAGGCAGTTGGGAGCGCAGGACCGCGCCGGCTAGTTGGGGAGCGATCAGACTCATCTCGATAAGGTGCTTTTCACACGGCATTTCATGTGCGATCAACTCCAGCAGGTGTTCTGCCAAGGTTGCTGCCTTAGAGGGACGTTGAAGCCCTCCGGAGACGGCGACTATGCGCGTGGTGTGTTTCATTCTGTCTTTCGTATCGACTGATTTCTGGTGCCTAGAGGCTTGATGGAGTGCGCAAGGTCAAGTCGCTTTGCCATCGTGCTGCGCCTGCAAGTTCGGTCCGCTGAATGCGGTGAGTTGTTTGACGGCCATGGGCTTCCTTTGAACTGCCAACGAACAATGGAAGCGAATGCTAGACATCAGTGATCATGAAGTAAAATGGTTTTATCTCACGATTTCATGAATATTTCTCATATATGTTGGAGCGCGCACATTTAGCCATCGTGGCCGAGGTCGAGAAACAGGGCTCCTTGACTGCGGCGGCTAACGTGTTGTGCCTCACGCAGTCGGCGCTGAGCCACAGCATGAAAAAGCTTGAGCAGCAGCTGGGCACTGACATCTGGCTGCGTGAAGGCCGTAGCCTGCGTTTAACCCAGGCTGGCCAGTACCTGCTTGCGGTGGCGAACCGGGTGCTGCCGCAGTTGAACTTGGCCGAAGAGCGCCTGCGCCAGTTTGCGCAAGGCGAGCGCGGCACGCTGCGTATCGGTATGGAATGCCACCCTTGCTACGAGTGGCTGCTCAAAGTGGTGTCGCCGTACTTGGCGGCCTGGCCCGACGTCGACGTGGACGTGAAGCAGAAGTTTCAGTTTGGCGGCCTGGGGGCGCTTTACGGCTATGAGATTGACATGCTGGTCACGCCTGACCCCTTGTTCAAGCCCGGATTGCACTTCGAGCCCGTGTTCGACTACGAACAAGTGCTTGTGGTGGCCTGCGACCATGCTTTGGCCAGCGCACCGCATATCACCCCCCGTGATCTGCTAAGTGAGGTTTTAATTACCTACCCGGTCTCGCCGGATCGGCTGGATGTTTACACCCAGTTTCTATCGCCTGCTGGTGTGAGTCCACGCCGGCATAAGACCATCGAGACCACCGACATCATGTTGCAGATGGTAGCCAGCGGGCGCGGCGTCGCCGCGCTTCCACGCTGGCTTGTCGAAGAGTACGCGTGCAAGATGCCCGTGAAGCCTGTGCGTCTAGGACCACAAGGGATTGCCAAGCAGATCTACCTTGGCGTACGCGAGTTGGACATGAACACCGATTACGTACAAGCCTTCGTGCTCCTGGCAAGAACGCTATCTCATTCTCAGGTGTAGCGTTTCTCTAGCTCGTCCCAGTCTGGCTTACCGACTAGGCGTTGACGCTCAGTGAACGATGTGACCAAGCCGCTGCTTTCAAGTACTTGCTTGTCGTCTCTTAGGGTGGTGAGCGTCTTATGCATGCCATGCACTGCGCCCTGTAACGCAGCGTTGGCGTAAAGCACGATACCGTAGCCCAGTCGGCCAAGCTCCTCGGCGCCGAACATAGGGGTCTTGCCGCCTATGACCATGTTCATCAGCTGCGGCTTGGCCAAGCGCTGGGGCAGTGCACGTACCTCCTCGGCCTTGGTTACGGCCTCTACAAAAAGGATATCCGCGCCTGCCTCTGCAAATTTTTGCGCTCGCTCTACGGCAGCCTCAAAGCCGTGCGTAGCTGCCGCGTCGGTACGCGCCATTACGAGGAAATCCGGATCGCGTCGTGCATCCACAGCGGCCTTGATCTTGCTCACCGCCTCTTCCGTCGAGATAACTTCCTTGCCCGAGAAATGACCGCAGCGCTTGGGTGAAACCTGGTCTTCCAACTGAATGCAGTCGGCACCGGCTCTTTCCAGCGTGCGTACGGTGTGGTACACGTTGAGCGCGTTCCCGAAGCCAGTGTCGGCATCTACTATGAGTGGCAGGCTCACCGCATCACGTATGCGGGCTGTGTGGTTGGCGATCTCTGAAAGACCCATGAAGCCCTGATCGGGCATACCGAACCACATGTTGGTAACTCCGGCACCGGTAACGTAGAGGGCCTCGAAGCCCAGGTCTTCCACGACCTTCGCAGACAGTGCGTTGAACGCGCCGGGTACCAGTACGCCGCGGCGCGCCTCGACAAGGGATTTGAGTTGCTTACGGGTGGACATCAAGTTATCACAATCTAAATTCAGAAACTGTCATTGGGCACGCGCACCCAGCCTTCCATGAGGATGCGCGCACTGCGGCTCATGACGGCTTTGGTAACGGTCCATTGACCGTCAACCAGGTTCGCCTCGGCGCCGACGCGCAGCTGGCCCGAAGGGTGGCCAAAGCGCACGCTGTGGCGCGCGCCACCGCCAGCCGCAAGATTCACCAGCGTGCCCGGCACAGCGGCCGCAGTGGCAATGGCGACCGATACCGTGCCCATCATGGCGTGGTGCAACTTACCCATGGAGAGTGCGCGAACCAGAATGTCCACATCCTCAGCTCGCACACGCTTGCCACTCGACGCGGTATAGCCGGCCGGAGGAGCCACGAAGGCGATTTTGGGTGTGTGCTGCCGAGTCGTGGCCTCCTCGGCCGTGTGGATAAGACCCATGCGCAATGCGCCTGCCACGCGGATGGACTCGAGGCGCGCCAACGCAGTGGTATCGCCGTTGATGGACTCGCGCAGCTCGGTACCGGTGTAGCCAATGTCAGCGGCATTGACGAAGATTGTGGGAATGCCCGAGTTGATCAACGTAGCCTGGAGCATTTCGATGCCCGGCACCTCCAATGCGTCCACTACCTGCCCCGTTGGGAACATGCCACCGTCACCATCGGCATCGTCTGCTGGTTCCATGAACTCGAGCACGATCTCTGCTGCTGGGAAGGTCACGCCGTCGAGTTCAAAGTCCCCTGTCTCCTGGACTTGCCCGTTGAGAACCGGAACATGAGCAACTATGGTTTTGCCGATGTTGGCCTGCCAGATACGCACAGTGCAGATGCCATCGCGCGGCATCGCTTCGACATAGCCTGCATGGATTGCGAACGCGCCGGCCGCTGTCGACAGGTTGCCGCAGTTGCCGCTCCAATCAACAATGTTTTTATCAATGGCAACTTGACCATAGAGGTAGTCCACGTCGTGCCCAGGGCGTCTGCTTTTCGAAAGAATCACACACTTACTGGTGCTAGACGTGGCGCTGCCCATGCCGTCGATTTGTGCAGCATAGGGGTCCGGACTGCCGATGACGCGCTGGAACAAGCGGTCTCGTGCTGAGCCCGCTTGTTGCGTTGCGGGTGGCAGGTCCTCAAGACGAAAAAATACACCCTTGCTGGTCCCTCCACGCATGTAGGTGGCTGGAATTCTGATTTGTGGTGAAGCGACCATCATGCAGCCCTTTTCTGCGCAAGGAAGTCCTGCGCGAAACGTTGCAAAACACCCCCAGCCTCGTAGACAGAGACCTCTTCGGCAGTATCGAGCCGGCAGTTCACTGGCACCTGCAGCGTCTCGCCGCTCTTGCGATGAATTACCAGCGTTAGTTCCGAATGCGGTGTGCGCGTCCCTTTGACGTCAAAGGTTTCCGTACCGTTAAGTCCAAGCGTCATCCGGGTGGTGCCGGATTGAAACTCCAGCGGCAGCACCCCCATGCCGAACAGGTTGGTGCGGTGGATGCGCTCGAAGCTCTCGGCAACCACCACCTCGACGCCCGCCAGGCGAACACCTTTGGCCGCCCAGTCTCGGCTAGAGCCTTGACCATAGTCAGCGCCGGCAATGATGATCAACGGCTGACGGCGGTTCAGGTAGGTCTCAATGGCTTCCCACATACGTACCACCTGTCCATCGGGCTCCACACGGGCAAGGGAGCCTTTCTGCACCTTGCCATCGACCACGGCCATCTCGTTGATGAGCTGCGGGTTGGCGAAGGTGGCACGCATGGCCGTCAGGTGGTCACCACGGTGCGTGGCGTAGGAGTTGAAGTCCTCCTCGGGCAGACCCATTTTGTGCAGGTACTCACCAGCCGCGCTGTCCATAAGAATAGCGTTGGAGGGGGAAAGGTGGTCCGTGGTGATGTTGTCGGGCAGGATTGCCAGAGGGCGCATACCTTTGAGCGTGCGGGGAAAGGCAGCCAGGGCGCCGACGCCTTCCGTATCCCAGTACGGAGGACGGCGGATGTAGGTGGACATCGGACGCCAGTCGTATTGGGGAGCCACACGTTCACCATCGTCCACCCGCAGGGAGAACATCGGCTCATACACGGAGCGGTATTGCGCGGGTTTGACTGCGGCCTGGACCACGGTGTCGATCTCTTCATCGCTGGGCCAGATGTCTTTCAGGCGGATTTCCTTGCCGTCCACAATCGTCAGGACATCGTTCTCGATGTCGAAGCGCACTGTGCCAGCGATGGCATAGGCCACCACCAGCGGCGGCGAGGCCAGAAATGCCTGCTTGGCATAGGGGTGGATGCGCCCGTCGAAGTTACGGTTGCCCGAGAGCACGGCGGTGGTGTATAGATCACGGTCGATGATTTCCTGCTGAATCTTGGAATCGAGCGCGCCGCTCATTCCGTTGCAGGTGGTGCAAGCGAAGGCGACGATGCCAAATCCCAATGCCTCCAGATCGCCTAAAAGCCCTGCTTCCTTCAAGTACAGTTCCACCGCCTTGGAGCCGGGCGCAAGCGATGTCTTGACCCAGGGCTTGCGCGTGAGGCCCAGCCGGTTCGCATTGCGCGCCAGCAGCGCGGCGGCGATTACGTTGCGCGGATTGCTGGTGTTGGTGCAGCTGGTGATGGCGGCGATGATCACGGCGCCATCGGGCATCCGGCCCTCGGCCTCATCGGCGCGGGCCATTTCGAGCTTGATGGCACCGGCAATGCCTCGATCCACCAACGCCGAGAGCGGCAGGCGACGGTGCGGATTCGATGGCCCAGCCATGTTGCGCACGACGGTCGAGAGGTCGAACTTCAGTACGCGCTCGTACTGCACATTGCGCAGGCTGTCGACCCAGAAGCCGGCTGTCTTGGCATAGGTTTCCACTAACTGCACCTGTTTCTCCTTGCGGCCTGTCAGACGCAGGTATTCCAAAGTCTGTTCGTCGATAGAGAACAGTGCAGCGGTGGCACCGTATTCAGGGCACATGTTCGAAATGGTGGCCCGGTCGCCAATGGACAGGCTCTCGGCTCCCTCGCCATAGAACTCGACATACGCGCCCACTACCTTTTCCTTGCGCAGGAATTCGGTCAGGGCTAGCACGATGTCGGTCGCGGTGATGCCAGGCTGCCGGCGGCCCTTGAGCTCTACGCCTACGATGCTGGGCAGGCGCATCCAGGAGGCGCGGCCTAGCATCACGTTTTCGGCCTCCAGGCCACCCACGCCGATGGCGATCACGCCCAGCGCATCTACGTGTGGGGTGTGGCTGTCGGTCCCCACGCAGGTGTCGGGAAATGCCACGCCATCTTGCACGTAGACCACGGGTGACATCTTCTCCAGGTTGATCTGGTGCATGATGCCGTTGCCTGCGGGGATCACGTCCACGTTGGCGAAGGCCTTCTTCGTCCATTCAATGAAGTGGAAGCGGTCCTCATTACGGCGATCCTCGATAGCGCGGTTTTTAGCGAAAGCATTGGGGTCGAAGCCGCCGCACTCCATGGCCAGGGAGTGATCCACGATCAATTGAACAGGTACCACAGGGTTCACCTGAGCTGGGTCGCCGCCTTCGTTGGCGATAGCATCGCGCAGGCCAGCTAGGTCCACCAGCGCCGTCTGCCCAAGAATGTCGTGACAGACCACACGCACGGGATACCATGGGAAGTCGATCTCACGCTTGCGTTCAATCAGTTGCAGAAGATAGTTGTCCAGTCGTGCCGGATCTGCCCGCCGCACAAGGTTTTCGGCATGTACGCGTGCGGTATAGGGCAGCCCTGCCCAGGCACCAGTTCGTAATGTCTCAACCGCCTCGCGCGCATCCATGTAGTCCCATTGCGTTCCCGGCAGCTTTTTGCGGTATTTAGTATTCATGAGATTGGGTGTTGATGACTCTTCCAGTGATTACTTGCGGCTCTCGATAGGAACGAAGTCGAGATCCTCTGGGCCGGTGTAGTTCGCACTGGGTCTGATGATCTTGTTGTCAACTCGCTGCTCCACAACGTGAGCGGCCCAGCCACTGGTGCGTGCGATCACGAACAGCGGCGTGAACATAGCGGTCGGAACTCCCATCATGTGATAGCTCACGGCACTGAACCAGTCGAGATTAGGGAACATCTTCTTGACTTCCAACATCACCGACTCCAACCGCTCCGCAATGTCATACATCTTGGTGGAGCCAGCTCCATCTGACAGTCGTTTCGCCACACGCTTGATAACCACGTTGCGTGGATCGCTCACGGTGTAAACCGGATGGCCGAACCCGATGACGACTTCTTTGCGCTCAACGCGGGCACGAATATCAGCTTCGGCTTCGTCCGGGTTGTCATAGCGCTTCTGGATTTCGAACGCAACTTCGTTAGCGCCGCCATGCTTAGGGCCGCGCAGGGCGCCGATAGCACCCGCGATGCACGAGTACATGTCACTACCCGTTCCAGCGATGACGCGCGCCGTGAAAGTAGACGCGTTGAATTCATGCTCAGCGTAAAGGTTCAGTGAAGTATGCATTGCACGCACCCAGCTCTCCGGAGGCGTCTCGCCATGCAGCAGATGTAGAAAGTGACCGCCAATTGATTCGTCATCGGTTTCTACGTCGATACGTTTACCTTGCGTACTGAAGTGATACCAGTAAAGCAGCATTGAACCCAGAGAAGCCATGAGCCGGTCAGCAATATCACGCGCGCCGGGAAGATTGTGATCATCTTTCTCGGGCAGCACACAGCCCAGGGTCGACACACCAGTACGCATCACGTCCATGGGGTGAGCACCGGCCGGCAGTTTCTCGAGTGCGTCCTTCACACTGGCCGGTAGGCCGCGAAGGGCTTTGAGACGCGCCTTGTAAGCCTTGAGCTCTGCTCGTGTGGGCAGCTTCCCGTGAACTAAAAGGTGCGCGACCTCTTCGAACTCGCAAACCTCGGCGATGTCGAGAATGTCGTAGCCCCGATAGTGCAAGTCATTGCCGGTACGGCCGACCGTGCACAGTGCAGTGTTGCCTGCAGTAACGCCCGACAGCGCAACAGACTTCTTTGGTTTGAAACCCGTAGTTTCGGTGGTGCTCATGGTGTCTCCTGATGATGCGAAAGTGGATCAATGGGGTGGGGGTGACCGGCAGCGTCAACGGCGACCATTTCAAACACGGCCTGCAGGGTTTCGTCAGTCGGCGCACCAGGCGCTTGACTCAGACCACGGACGTACACGGTCATAGAAGTGCGGCCTACACGACTCACATGGGCGCGCAGCATGAGGCTGTGACCCACAGGCACCGGCACGCGGAAGTCGACACCGCTCACTGCAGCCACCACCACTTCACGTTGTGCTCGGTTGCGGGCGGCGAGGAAAGCCGCCTGGGCCAACCAACGCAATGCCTGACCCGCAAACAAAGTGTGATGGTGGTTGGCATGGGATGGCAGAACCATTGCATGCATCTCGGCGCTTCCGTTGAGGCTTGTCATAATTCGCAATTTACGCAAAATATGGATCCCGCTCCAGTCCTAAAAGGGCGAATTCATGCCAATGAAAAATTTAATAATTGCGAATTTTGCGAATTTGTTAATTGAAAATACGCTATGAAAAAAACCTTCATGGGAGTCCGCCTGCGTTCGATGCGCGCTGAACGCGGCCTATCGCAGATCGCTATGGCCCACGCTCTTGGGCTGTCACCGAGCTACCTCAACCAACTTGAGCAGAACCAGCGACCACTCACGGTATCTGTACTGTTGAAGATCCATCGCACGCTTGGAGTCGACGTTCAACAGTTCTCTGAGGACGAGGAGTCGCGGCTCGTGGCAGGCATGCAAGAGGCGTTGGCTGATGCCCCAGAGCCTGTGGCGTTGACCGAAGTCCGCGAGGTCGCGGCGCAGATGCCCAAGTTGGGAAGGGCTTTGTTGGCGCTCTACAGAAGGGGGGTGGAAGCCTCGGAGCAGCTTGACGCTATGGCTGCAACGTTTGGCGATGATCGCTCAGGCAATGTGCCACGACGTACGATGCCATTCGAGGCAGTACGCGACTTCTTCTTTGCACACAAGAACTATTTCGATCCCGTAGACCGCGCGGCTGAGACACTGGCGACCCAGATGCAGCAAAGTGGCATGGCACTTATTGACTGGCTCATTCAGCGACTGGTACATACACACGGTGTACGTGTACTGACTGTAGACGACGATGCGACTAGCAAGCGTCGATACGACAGCGAAATGCGAATACTCCGCCTCGCGAGCGTACTCGAGCGAAGTCAGCAAGCATTTCAGATGGCCACCCAGTTGGCGCTTTTAGAGCATGGGCCGCTTTTCGAAAAACTCACGACAGACGCCACTCTGGAGGGCGATCCTGCGGCACGCCAGCTCGCGCAGATTGGGTTGGCCAATTACTTTGCAGGCGCGCTGGTGTTGCCGTATGGCCGCTTTCTGCACGCAGCGGAGACCTTACGCTACGACATCGAATTGCTGGGCCAAAAGTTTGGCGTAGGTTTTGAGACCGTCTGCCATCGCCTCAGCACACTTCAGCGTGCCGAGGCTCCTGGCATTCCATTTTTTTTCGTGCGCATTGACCGGGCCGGCAATATTTCCAAGCGCCAGTCAGCCACGAATTTCCACTTCAGTCGCACAGGCGGCACCTGTCCGCTCTGGAATGTATACGAGGCCTTTGCGCAGCCCGAGCGAATCCTTCCGCAAATCGCACGCATGCCCGATGGGCGTAGTTACCTGTGGATAGCCCGCACAGTCTCGCGCGGTGGAGTAGGTTATGGCACGCCTCGACAGACCTTCTCGATTGGACTGGGGTGTGACGTGCATCACGCCACCCGCTTGGTTTACAGCAAGGGTTTAGACCTGAGCGATCCTGATGCCGCAACGCCCATCGGCATGGGCTGTAAGGTATGCGAGCGCGAGCAGTGTCAGCAGCGCGCATTTCCGTTCATTGGTCGACCACTGGAGGTGGACGTCAACCACAGTCGAGTGATGCCATACGGCGCCAAACCTCGTGCGGCGAGTGGAGGCTAGTGTTATGAGCAGTTTCTCTTTTACTCATTCCAAACCAGTCACTGCAAATACGAGGGGCTAAGGGCAGGGCAGCCTGGGCTCAACCTCGGAGGGGAGCGCATTTCCAATGCTGCTCTCTCTCTTGAAAGATGCGCCCTCGGGTACCCGGGAATACCCGGCAAGGGGAAGTCGCCCAGAGACGCCAGTATGGCAAAGGTTTTGCTGGCCGCACGCCTGCGCGCTGGCGCGGCAACGAAATGCTCAAACATCGCCGCAAGGCTGGCAAGGCCGCCGCCCGCGTCCATGCGTTCTTACTCGTGATGTGCATCATGGCCTTCGATGCGCAGGGCCACTTTGCCGAATTGCGCACCAGACTCCAGCTGGTTGAGTGCAGCGTGGATATCGCCCAGAGCATAAGTGCTGTCGATCAGCGGGCGCAGGCTGGTGCGATCCACGAAGCCGAGCATGTCGTGGAACTCCCCATAGCTTCCCAGGCTGGAGCCGAAGATCTGTAACTGGCGCACGAAGAGACGGCGCAGGTCGGCACCGGGTTGGTCCCCTGTGGTGGCGCCGCAGATGACGAGTCGGCCGCCGCGCACCAGCGACTTCATTGCCGATGGCCAGGTGGCAGCACCCGTGTTCTCGAACACCACGTCCACTCCCCGACCGCCAGTAAGGGCCATGGCCTGTTTCGCCACATCCTGGGTCTGGCTGTTGATTCCGTGATCGGCCCCGATCGCAAGGGCGCGTTCGAGTTTGGCGTCGTCGCGCGAGGTCACGATCACGCGCGCGCCGATGGCCTTGGCCAACTGCAGGGCGGCCAACGAGACGCCGCCGCCGATACCGAAGACCAGCACCGTTTCCCAGGGCTGCAGGCGCGCCTTGGAAAACAGCATGCGCCAGGCTGTGAGGTGGTTGACACCGAGGGCGGCCGCCTCGGCAAAAGTCAGGTGGGCGGGCTTGGGGAAGACCTGTGTCGCCGGCACCTGAATCCATTGGGCGAACGTGCCATCGCGGTGCTCGCCCAGGAACTGGATGCGCGTGCACAGTGCGCTGTCGCCGTGCTGGCAGAACTCGCAACGGCCACAGCCCACGCCGGGGTGAATGACCACCTCCTGGCCCGGGTGCAGCAGCGGATCGCTGGCGTCGCAGGCGTCCACCACACCGGCCGCGTCGAGGCCCAGGATCTGCGGCAGGCGGTGCGTGATGCCGGCGCCACTGTTGCGCATGTACAGATCTACCTGGTTGAGGGTGGCGGCCTGCACGCGCACGAGCACCTCGCCGGGCGCGCGCTCGGGCAGGCGGTGCTCGCGCACCTCGACGACTTCGTTGCCGCCGTGACCGGTGATGAATGCTGCTTTCATGGTCTGTCCTCGTGAAGTACCGTTCAAAATCAAAGCGCCGTCCCGCCCGGGCCGCCGAGGTTCAGCGCCTTGGCGTACGTGGCGAAGAAATCCAGGCTGTGGGGGTTTTGCATGGCGTCCGGGCTGGCCACCTGGGACAGGCTGGCACCCAGCAGCAGTTTGCGCACCGGCACTTCCATCTTCTTGCCGCTCAGCGTGCGCGGAATCTCGCTCACCTGGACCACCGCATCGGGTACATGGCGGCCCGATGCCTTGGTGCGGATCTGCTGCCGGATGCGCTCGGTCAGGGATGTGTCCAAGGCCACGCCCGGCTGCAACACGACGAACAAGGGCATGAAGGTGGGGCGCCCCAGGTACTCCAGGTCCACGACCAGGCTGTCAAGCACCTCGGGGAGTTCCTCCACCACGCGGTAGATTTCTGCCGTGCCGATGCGGATGCCGTAGCGGTTGATGGTGCTGTCGGAGCGGCCATAGATCACCGAGCTGCCATAGGGCGTGAAACGAATCCAGTCGCCGTGGCGCCATACCCCAGGGTATACCTCGAAGTAGCTCTCGCGGTAGCGCCTTCCGTCGGGGTCGTTCCAGAAATACAGCGGCATAGACGGCATCGGCTGGGTGATCACCAGTTCGCCCACCTCGTCGATCACCGCCTGACCCTGTTCGTTGAAGGCGTAGGCGGCCACCCCCAGCTCCGCGCACTGGATCTCTCCGGCATGTACCGGCAGGGTGGGTGCGCAGGCGACAAAGCAGTCGGCGATGTCCGTACCGCCGCTGACCGACGCCAGCCAGATGTCGGGCTTGACGTCGCGGTACACCCATTCAAATGCATCCACGGGCAGGGGCGATCCCGTGGAGAGGATGGTGCGCAGCTTCCTCAGCGGCGCGTGATCCCGGGGTCGCAGCCCATCCTTCTTGTGCGCGATCAGGACGGCCGCTCCCGTGCCGAAAACGGCGACTTCCTGCTCGTCGATGAACTGCCAGAGGGTATCGCTACAGGGCCAGGAGGGATGGCCGTCGTACAGCACGATGGAGGCGCCTGTGACCAGGGCGCCCACCAGCAGGTTCCACACGACCCAGCCAGTGCTGCCCAGGAACAGCAGACGGTCGCCGGGCCGCAGGTCGTTATGCAGCGCCATTTCCTTCAAGTGCGTGAGCAGGATGCCGCCATGGCCGTGCACCATCGCCTTGGGCAGCCCCGTGGTGCCCGAGGAATAGAGGATCCACAGCGGGTGGCTGAAAGGCAGGCGCTCGTAACGGGGTGAGGCATCCCGGGCCACGGTCGCCTGCCAGCCCGTGCGCTGGCGCCAATCGACCGCGCGCTCCTGCGCCAGCGGCCCATCCACCTGCACGACATGCTCGACACTGGGCAACTCGGCCAGCAATTGCGCGACTTCCCGGGTACGGTCGTACGGCTTGCCGTTGTAGCGGTAGCTGTCCACGGCGAACAGTACCTTGGGCTCGATCTGGCGCAGGCGGTCCAGCACGACAGGCGCCCCCATGTCGGGCGCGCAGCTGGACCATACGGCGCCGATGCTGGCGCAGGCCAGAAATGCGATCACCGTTTCGGGGCGGTTGGGCATGTAGCTCGCCACGTGGTCGCCCGGCCCCACGCCCCAGCCGCGCAGCGTGGCCGCCAGTGCTGCGGTGGCGCGCTCCAGCTCGTTCCAGGCAATGTGCTGCAGCGGCACATCCTCGCTGCGTGCGATCACGGCCGGTTGCTGGGACGTGGCATGGCGGAACACATGCTCGGCAAAATTCACCCGAGCCTTGGGAAACCATTCGGCGCCCGGCATGCTGCGCTGGCCCAGCGCGGGCTCGCGCTCGCCATCGGCCTGGATGTCGAAATAGCTCCAGATCGACTGCCAAAATTCATCCAGGTGCTCGACCGACCAGCGCCACAGCCCGGCGTAATCGTGGGTGGTAACGCCTTTTTCCTGCGCCAGCCAGCCCTGGTATTGCACCAGGCGGCTGGACTGCAGTTGCTCGGGGCCGGGAGTCCAGAGGACGTCGGAGGTAGAGGGGGTCGTGGTGCTGGGCATAGCAAGCTGAAAATCAGGGGGCGCTCAGCGCTGCGGCGGCGACCACCGCGGTGCCGGTGAGCTTGGTCTCGCCCGCCTGGTTGCGTGCAGTCAATGCCAGGGTCAGGCAGGGATCACCCTGTTCGATGCAGTGGCCCGTCACCCAGGCCTGGCAATGCACTTCGTCACCGATATGGGTGATGGCTTCAAAACGCACACTAAGGCGCCGCAGCGCCGCAGGTTCCACCCTGCGGGTGAGCACACGCGCCAGGTATGCGGCCGACAGCATGCCGTGCGCGAAGACATCGGGCATGCCGGCCTGGCGTGCATAGTCCATGTCGATGTGCAGCGGGTTGTAGTCCCCCGATGCACCGGCATACAGACCCAGCTGGTGCCGGGTGATGGGGCCTGCCGCCAGGCCGGGCAGGCCGCTTTTCGCAGCGGGAGTGGTGGCGCGCGGGGTGGGGTGCCCGCTTTGGGGCTGCGGAGGACGGATGATCATCACGCTGCGCAGATCGGCCACGGGAGCGCCATCGCTGGCCTCGACACGGGTCTCCCAGACGATGAAGCCCAGGGTGCCGTCCTTTTTTTCATAGAGATCGGCAATGCGCGGCTTGAAGTGCAGCGTTTCCCCCGCAAAAGCCAGGCGGTGGTAGACGAAGTGCTGCTCCCCGTGCAACACATGCGCATAGTTGACCTGCAGGCGCTCGTACACCTCCATCGGCCGGGGGCCTGCCATTTCCAGGCAGAACAGGAAGGTGGGCGGCAGCGGCAGCGAAGGGTAGCCACGGGCCTGAGCCACGGCCTCGTCACAGAACAACGGGTTTTCCTCACCGGTCACCTGGGCGAACAAGCGCAGACGGTCACATTCCACCCCGGCGCTGAATGGCGTGAGGTCTGTGCCCTTGAGCGAGATGTCCAGCATGGCGCCCCTTACTGCGCGGTCCAGCCGCCGTCCATGGCCCAGGCCACGCCACGCACATTGGACGCAGCGGGAGAGCAGAAGAACAGAGCCAGTTGCCCGATGTCCTGCGTCGTCGTGAACTGCATGGAAGGCTCTTTTTCACCCAGGCACAGGCGGGTGGCCTCCTGCTCGTCAATGCCCAGCGCCTGGGCCCTGTCCTGCACCTGCTTGAGCGCCAGCGGCGTGCGCACCCAGCCTGGGCAGATCGCATTGCAGGTGATGCCCGAGGTCGCGGTCTCCAGCGCAGTGGCCTTGGTCAGCCCAACGATGCCGTGCTTCGCCGCGACATAGGCCGCCTTGTTCACCGAAGCCACCAGGGCATGCACCGAGGCGATGTTGATGATGCGGCCCCAGTTCGCGGCCCGCATGGCGGGCAAGGCGAGCCGAGTGGTGTGGAAGGTCGCGCTCAGGTTGACCGCCAGAATGGCGTCCCAGTGTTCGGCGCGGAAAGCCTCCAGGGGAGCGACATGCTGGATGCCCGCATTGTTCACCAGGACGTCCACGCCCCCGAACCGGTCGCTGGCGTAGCGCATCAGATCGGCGATATCCGAAGGCCTGGTCAGATCGGCCGGATGGTGTTCAACCCGGCCGCCCAGTGCCGCCACCTCCTGCATGGCGGCCTGCACGTCGCCAAAGCCGTTCATGACCAGGTTGGCGCCCTGTTGGGCCAGGGCCTTGGCGATACCCAGGCCGATGCCGCTGGTGGAGCCTGTCACGAGGGCTGTTTTGTTGCTGAGACTCATGCTGTTGGTGTGGTGTTGCGGCAGTACTGGCAGGCTTGCGGATTACTTCCACAGAGTGCAGCGCGATTCCGCCTTGGTGGTGAAGACCTCTTCGCCCGGCATGGTGGCGATCCGCTTCACATAGTCCCAGGGCATGGTCGATTCGGCGGGCGCCTTGACCTGCATGAGGTACATGTTGTGCACATAGCGGCCATCGGGGCGCACATGGCCCTGGGCGTAGAAGTCCTTGAGCGGGGTCTTCTTGAACCAATCCATGACCTTGTCGGCATCCGTGGTCTTGAGGGCCTGCACTGCCTTGAGCCATTGCATGGTGGCCGAGTAGTTGGCCGCCTGGATGTCGGTGGGCATGCGCCTGGCCTTCTCGAAGAAGCGGCGGCCGAACTGGCGGCTCTCATCATCCAGGCTCCAGTCCCAGCTGGTGGTGAACAGCAGGCCCTCGGCGTTCTTCAGGCCCATGCTGTGCACGTCCACCAGGAACAGCATCAGGCTGGCGACCTTCATGCTCTTGCCGATGCTGAACTCGCGCGATGCCTTGAGCGCGTTGATCATGTCGCTGCCACCGTTGGCGATGCCCAGGATCTGCGCCTTGGAGTTCTGCGCCTGCACCAGGAAGGACGAGAAATCCGCAGCGCCCAGCGGGTGCTTGACGCCACCTATGACCTGGCCGTTGTTGGCCTTGATCACGCTCGTCGCGTCGCGCTGCAGGGCCTCGCCGAAGGCGTAGTCGGCGGTAAGAAAGAACCAGTTCTTGTAGCCCTGCTTGAGCAGTGCGCCCGCCGTGCCCTTGGCCAAGGCCGTGGTGTCCCAGGCGTAGTGGATGGTGTAGGGCGAGCATTGCTCGTTGGTCAGCGCCGAGGTTCCGGGGCCGTTGGCGATGAACACGCGCTTCTTTTCCTGCGCGAGCTTGGCCATGGCCAGGGCGGCGGCCGAGTTGGTGCCACCCACGAGCATGCTGATGTTCTGGGTGTCCATCCACTCACGCGCCTTGGAGGCGGCGATGTCGGCCTTGTTCTGGTGGTCGGCGCTGAGGAGTTCGATGGGCAGGCCGTTGACCTTGCCGCCGAAGTCGTCGATGGCCATCTGGATGGCCATGGCGCCGTTCTTGCCGTCCAGATCGGCGTAGGCGCTGGACATGTCGGTCAGAAAGCCGATGCGAATCTTGTCCTGTGCCTGGGTGGGCAGGCTCATCAGGCCAACCAGGCCGAGCGCGATGGCGAGATGGCGGGAATGCAGGGGCATACTTGTCTCCTTCGTGGGTAGGTGGGTGGGGGAGTGCCGTCACTTCCTTGGGGAACGAGGCGGAGCACGTGTCTGCGCAGCGCCGCCCCGGGGCACGGGCTTAGAAGGCGTGGCGCAGACCGACCATCAGGCCGGTCTGGTTCTGGCCCGCGACGGGCGCCAGCGCGGTGTTGCTCACGCCCACCGAGGGCGAGAAGCGCGCGTTGCCGTCGTTGCGCAGGGCGCCCACCGTGGCGTAGGCGGTCGTGCGCTTGGAGAAGGCATAGGTGCCGCGCAGCGCCAGCATCTTGCCGCCGTCGGCGCTGTCCTTGTAGTCGAAGTGGTAGTACTGAGCCTCCAGCGTGATGGCCTGTGTGACCGGGTGGGCCACGCCCAGCGACCACAGGTTGCTCTTGCGGTACGCATTCAACGCCGCGTCGTTCTTGCGCTGCATGTAGTTGGCTGTCAGCTTGGTCTGGCCGAGCAGGGTGTAGCCGCTCAGGGCCAGGCGCTGGTCCTTCTTGCCGCTCAGGTCGGCGGTGGCGGGCGTTTCGCGGCTGCCGTCCAGGCCCCGCTGCTCGTCGATCCAGGTGCCCACGCCCCAGGTGGGCGCGTCGTACTTCAGCACGGCGGACCAGGCGCGGCACTCGCTACCCCGGCCGCGCTCGCCCGGGCAGGTCTGCGCATCCTTGCCCAGGCTGTAGAGCGCGCCCAGCGTGACGCTGCTGAACTTGCCGAGGTAGGCGATGGAGTTATCCAGGCGCGGGCCGGCCAGGTAGGTGTCGAACGCGCCCGCCCCGTAGATCTGCGCCAGGAAGATGTCGGTGTTGGCCGCGCCGGGGAGCAGCATGGAGTATTGGCGCCCCAGCGACACCGTGCCCCAGCCGCCGGACAGGCCGACGAAGGCCTGGCGACCGAAGGCGCGTCCACCTTGCTGCAAGCTGCCGTTGTCCGGGGCGAAACCCGATTCCAGCGTGAACACGGTCTTCAGGCCGCCGCCCAGGTCTTCGCTGCCACGCAGGCCCCAGCGCGAGGCGGCGGAGCCGGCGATGCTGGGCATGCGCGTGATGCCGCCGCCGGCGCTGGTGTGGTTGAGGCGCTCGACGCCCGCGTCGATCAGCCCGTAGAGGGTGACGTCGCTCTGGGCGTGCGCGGGGGCAGCCAGGGTGCAGCACAGGGCCAGGGCGCTGGCGAGTAACAGGGGGGTGCGTTGCATGGGATCTCCTTGGTTGTATTTGTGGGGTGGGCGATTTGCTTACATCTTGCAGAGCGCAGAGGCGGCGGGCGCGATCGAAGCGGGATAGCTCTGCTCGATCACCGGGCGCAGCGCGCCGTCGGCCATCTTCACGCGGGCGACGTAGTTGGGGATGAGCATCTGGTTGTCGGCTGTGCGCACGGTGCCGGCCAGCCCGGAGGGCTTCCAGACCAGGATGGCGATCATGAAGATGAAGGGCAGCAGCACCGACACTTCCGGCAGGTACACCGCCCCCACGGCCTGCATCATTCCAAGCAGCAGCGCCGCGATGAAGGCGCCGGCCAGCGAGCCCAGGCCACCGATGACCACGACCACGAAGGAGTCGATCAGCACGTCCGAACTCATGTGCGGCGACAGCGACAGGAAGGGCCCCGCCACCACGCCGGCCAGGCCGGCCAGCGCGCTGCCCAGGCCCACCACGGCGGCGCTCAGCGCATCGGTGTTGACGCCCTGCATGGAGGTGGTCACTGGGTCGGTGCTGGCCGCGCGCACGAACAGGCCCACGCGGGAAAAGCGCAGCCATAGCGTCAGCCCCAGGGCCACTGCCGCGCCCACCGCGATCACACCGAGCCGGTAGGCCGGCACCTCGTTGCCCAGCAGGTTGACCGAGAAGTTGAGCAGATCGGGTGTGAACAGGGACAGGTTGGCCTTGCCCCAGATGAGGACCACCAGGTCCTCCAGGATGAGCAGCAGGCCGAAGGTCACCAGCATCACGTTGAGCGGCTCGCGGTCCTGCAGCAGGCGAAAGCCATAGCGGTCGAGCAGCACGCCCACCACCGCCATGATGGCGGGCGCCACCAGCAACGCCACCCAGAAGTTGCCGTGCTGGGCCACCGAGTAGCCAAGGTAGGCGCCCAGCATGTAGAGCGCGCCGTGGGCAAAGTTCACCACGCGGCGCAGGCCGTAGATCAGCGCCAGTCCCGAGCTCATCACGATGAGCAGGGCGCCGTACACCAATCCGTTGAAAAGATTGATCGTCAACATGTTCTTGTCTCCTGTGCGGGGGCTCGGATCCACGTTGTGGCCACCGGCTACCCGTCTATTGCTATGTTGTTAATAGCTTGAAGTTCTTATATTCATTAGCCTGGAGCGAGGAATCGCCTGGCAAACTACCGGGGCGCCTCAGCGGTGCTGGAAGTCCGGCCTGCGCTTGTCCAGGAAGGCGTGCATGCCCTCGTGCGCATCGCTGCTCGCGAAGCGGCCGTACAGCGCGCGGCGCTCGAATAGGATGCCCTCGGTCAGCGGGCTTTCCCAGGCACGGTTCACCGACTCCTTGATGGCCGCCAGCGCGGGCAGCGAGAACGACGCGATCTGCGCCGCCAGCGCCAGGCTGCGCTCCAGTAGTTCGGCGTCGGGCACCACGCGTGAAACCAGGCCGTAGCGGTCGGCCTCCTGGGCGTCGAGCATGCGCGCCGACAGGCACATGTCCATGGCCTTGGCCTTGCCGATGGCGCGCGGCAGGCGCTGCGTGCCGCCGGCGCCGGGCAGCATGGCGAGCTTGATCTCGGGCAGGGCAAAGCGCGCCGACTCGGCCGCCACGACGATGTCGCAGGCCAGCGCCAGCTCGCAGCCGCCGCCCATGGCGTAGCCCGCCACGGCGGCGATCACGGGTTTTCGGACGGCGCGGATGGTTTCCCAGTTGCGCGTGATGAAGTTGTCCTGGGTGACGTCCATGAACGTCCAGTCGGCCATGGCCTCGATGTCTGCCCCGGCGGCAAAGGCCTTGTCGCTGCCCGTGATGACGATGGCACCGATGCCGGGGTCGGCATCGAAGGCCAGGAGGGCCGCGCCCAGTTCGTCCATCAGTGCGTCGTTCAGGGCGTTGAGCTGCTGGGGCCGGTGCAGGGTGATCAGGCCCACGCGGCCGTGCGTTTCCACGCGGATCGGGCTATCGTCCGTCATGCGCTGTCTCCGGTGTGGCGGCGTGGTCAGCCGGGGGTGCGCATCAGCTCGCGCAGCTTGAACTTCTGGATTTTTCCGGACGGCGTGGCCGGCATGGTGTCGGTGACTTCCAGCCGCTCGGGGATGTACTGCAGGGCCACCTTCTGGTCCTTGAGGTACTCCACCATGGTGGGCAGGTCGAAGGTCTGGCCCGGCTTGGGCACCACTACGGCGCAGGCGCGCTCGCCCAGGCGCTCGTCGGGGTAGGCCACGATGGCGGCCATGGCCACGGCGGGGTGGCGGTAGAGCAGCGACTCGATCTCCACCACCGGGATGTTCTCGCCGCCGCGGATGATCACGTCCTTGCTGCGGCCGGTGATGCGGATGTAGCCTCGCGCGTCTATGCGTGCCAGGTCGCCGGTGTCGAACCAGTCTTCGGCGTCGGTCCCGTTGAGGTGCGCGCGGTGCAGGTAGCCGCCGAAGTTGGAGCACGAGCGCAGCATCAGCCGGCCGGTCTCGCCCACGGGCAGGTCATTGCCATCCACATCGACCACCTTGACCTCCACGCCGGGCAGCGGGCAGCCGTCGGTGGAGAAGGAGCGCTCGTCCTCGTCGTCGAGCTGGGTCAACGTGACGGCGCCGTTCTCCGTCATGCCCCAGGCGGACACGATCTTGGCTCCCAGCGCGACGCGGGCCTGCTCCACCAGCGGACCGGGGATGGGCGCGCCGGCGCACAGGAAGGTGCGCAGCGCGGGCACGCCCTGGCCCGTCTCGGTGACGGTCTTGGCCAGGTCGGTGAGGAACGGTGTGGAGGCCATGGTGAAGGTCACGCCTTCCTTCTGGATCAGTCCGATCGCCTTCTTGGGCTCCCAGATGTCCTGCAGCACCACGCTGGCCTTGAGCATGACGGGCATGATCAGCCCGTACATGAAGCCGGTCTGGTGCGCCATGGGCGAGGCCATGAGGATGATGTCCTCGGCGTCCAGGTGCAGGCGCTGGGCGTAGGGGACGATGTTGGCCATCACCGTGTTGGCCGAGTGCATCACGCCTTTGGGCTCGCCAGTGGTGCCCGAGGTGTAGATGAGCTGCGTGATGTCGTCCGGGCCCGGGCGGTTGCGCGTGAGGATGTTCCGCGCGTCAGGCGCCTGCTCCCATTCCGGGCCGCTCAGCAGCGCCTCGAAGCTGTTGGCGCCGGTGCCGTCCACCACCACCAGGTGCTGCAGGTGCGGCAGGCTGGGCTGCAGGTCGGTGACCATCTTTTCGAAATCGAAGCCGCGGAAGGTCTTGGGTGCGATCATGACCTTGGCTTCGCCGTGTTTGAGCATGAACGACAGCTCGCGCTCGCGGAAGATGTGCATCAGCGGGTTCATCACCGCGCCGATGCGCGAGCAGGCCAGGTAGGTCAGCGTGAACTGCCACCAGTTGGGCAGCTGGCAGGCCACGATGTCGTTCTTGCCCACGCCCAGCCGCGTGAGGCCTACGGCGATGCGGTCGGTCATGCGTGCCAGCTCGCCGTAGGTGAAGCGCCGGAATTCTCCCGTTTCCACGCGCAATGCCGTCAGCGCAAGCTTGTCGGGGCAGGTGGCGGCGCAAGCGTCCAGGTCATCGTTGATGGTGCGGTCGTGCCAGAGGCCCCGGGTGATCATGCGCTCACGGCGCGGGGGCAGCAGTACGGCGTCGAATTGCATGGTTTGTCTCCTTGATTTTGTGTGTGCAGCTTCAGGCGGGTACGTTCTTGCGTCCCGCCCGCGTCCGGGCGATGATGGTTTTCATGATCTGGGCCGTGCCGTCGCCGATCTGGAAACCCAGCACATCGCGCAGGCGCTGTTCCATCAGGCCGCGGTCGTAGCCGCCGTGGCCGAAGCACAGCAGGCACTGGTGGATCACGTCGTAGGCCAGCTTCGGCCCCCACCACTTGGCCATGCCGGCCTCGGCGGTGTGGGGCAGGCCCTGGTCCTTGAGCCACAGGCCCTGCAGGCACAACAGGCGCGCGCCTTCCACTTCGGTGTCGTACTGTGCCAGCGGGTGCGTCACGCCCTGGAAGGCCGAGAGCGGCTGGCCGAAGGCCTGGCGCTCGGTGATGTACTGCCAGGTCTCGTCCAGCGCCACGCGCGCCACGGCCAGGCATTGCAGGCCGATGAGCGAGCGCGAAAAATCAAAGCCGTGCATCACCTGCACGAAGCCCTTGTCCTCGTCGCCCAGGCGGTGGCTGACGGGCACGCGCACGTTCTCGAAGAAGATGGAGCCGCGCCCGATGGCGCGCTGGCCGTGGCAGTCGAAGCGGTTGGTGGTGACGCCAGGCGTGTCCATCGGCACCAGCAGGGCCGTGACGCCATGTGCGCCGGATTCGGGCGTGCCGGTGCGGCCGAAGACCACGGCGATGTCGGCCTGGTCGGCCGCCGAGATGGAGGTCTTCTCACCGTTGATGACGTATGCATCGCCCACGCGCTCGATGCGCAGGCGCAGGTTGGCCGCGTCGGAGCCGCCGCGCGGCTCGGTCAGCGCGATGGCGCAGATGGCCTGGCCCTGGATGAGCTTTTGCAGCCAGGGCTTGACCACCTCGGGCTGGCCGTACTTGGACAGGATCTGCGCGTTCAGCGAGGCCAGCAGGTTCAGGTACGAGAAGCTCAGGTCGGCACGTGCCATTTCCTCGTGGATCACGCCGGCCGCCAGGCAGCCCAGCCCCAGGCCACCGAACTGCTCGGGCAACTCGGGCACGATGAAGCCGAGCTCGCCCATCTCGCGCAGCAGGGCACGGTCCAGCACCCGGGTACGGTCGCGCTCCTGGAAGCCAGGCGCGACCTTCTCCTGGGCAAAGCGGCGCACCGATTCGGCCAGCGCCTGCAGGTCTTCGTTGATATAGGGGTTCGGGTTCATCAGGGTCTCCAGAAATGGCGCCACCCCACGGGTGTGGTGGCTCGGCGGGGGCGCCGTCGATGGCAAGGGCGTGGGTGCTCAGTCGGCGACGATCTTGCGGTCCTTGATCAGCGCCGACAGCGTGCCGCCCTCGTCGGCCAGCAGCTTGCGGAATGGGGCCGTCTCCAGCGCTACGGGCTCGGCGCCCAGGCTGTTGAAGCGCTCCTTGAGCGCGGGCGCTGCCAGGGCCTTCGTGATCTCGCGCGACAGGCGCTCGGTGATTTCGGCGGGTACCTTGTTCGGCGCCCAGACGCCGAACCAGATGTCCAGGCTGGCATTCTTGATGCCCAGGTCGGCGTAGGTGGGCGCGTCCGGGAAGAACGGGGACTTGCGGTCGCTGGCCACGGCCAGCAGCTTGACCTTGCCGGCCTTGATGTGGGGGAAGGCGATGCCGGGGTCGAAGACGAAATCGGCCTGGCTGGCCATCACATCCTGCAGGGCCGGCGCGGAGCCTCGGTAGGGTACGTGCGTGATGAAGGTGCCGGTACTTTGCTTGAACAGCTCGCCGGCCAGGTGGGGCGGCGTGCCGGGCCCCGAGGACGCGTAGTTGAGCTTGCCCGGCTGGGATTTCGCCAGGGCGAGGAGCTGCTTGACGTCCTTGGCATCCAACGTCGGGCGCGCCACCAGGTACATCTGCATGCGCCCGATGCCCATCACGGGCGCCAGGTCGCGCGTGGGCACGAGGTTGGACTTGAACAGCAGCGGGTTGACGGTTTCCACCGAGGTCGGCGCCACGAGGAAGGTGTAGCCGTCGGGCGCGGCGCGCGACACCTCGCTGGCGCTCAGCGTGCCGCTGACGCCGGGCTTGTTGTCCACGATGAAGGTCTGCCCCATGGCTTCAGACAGCGACTGCGCCAGGGCGCGGGCCATCACGTCGGTGCCGCCACCGGGTGCGAAGCCCACCACCAGGCGCACGGGCTTGGCCGGCCACGCAGCGGACTGGCTGGCGGCAGGCAGCGCGGCCGTGGCGAGAAATGCGGCGGCACCGAGGGCCAGGGTGCGGCGTGCGAGGCAGCGCAGGCTGCGGTGGGATGCGAGGGGGGTCATGGTGTCTCCTGTGTTGTCATGGCTGGCCGGCACCCAGGCCGGTGTGTGGTCACGGCGCATCACGCGCCTCCCTGGGCGGCCAACGCCGCGCGGATGGCCTGGACCGATTCAGGGTTGACCAGGGTGCTGAGGTCGCCCGGGTCGTCGCCCAGCCAGGCGGCGCGCACGACGCGGCGCATCATCTTCATGTTGCGGGTGCGCGGCAGGTCGTCCACCAGGACCACCTGGGCCGGACGGAAGGCGCCGCCGAGACCGGCCACGACGGCAGCCGACAGGGTCTTGAGCGCGCCCGCCGGGTCGATGCCGGGGCGCGGCACGCAGATGCAGACCACCGCCGTGCCCTTGACCGCATCGGGCACACCGATGGCGGCGGCATCCTGGACCAGGCCGGTGGCCATCAGCAGCGCCTCGATTTCCGAGGGACCAGTCCGCTTGCCGGCGATCTTGAGCGTGTCGTCGGAGCGGCCGTGCACGTACCACATGCCGTCGGCGTCGCGGCTGGCAAAGTCGCCATGCACCCACAGCCCGGGCAGGCGCGACCAGTAGCTCTCCAGGTAGCGCTCGCGGTCGTGCCACAACCCGCGCGTCAGGCCGATGCTGGGGCTGCGCATCACCAGCTCGCCCGTCACGCCGGGGCCGACGCTGGCGCCTTCCGCATCGACCACGTCGGCGCCCGTGCCCGGCACCGGGCCGGCGAAGGCGCAGGGCTTGAGCGGGTGGATCACCGTGCCGGTGAGGATGCCGCCCACCTCGGTGCCGCCGGAATAGTTGAGCAGCGGGACTTTTTTCTGGCCCACGCACTCGAAGGTCCACTGCCAGGCCTCGGGCGTCCAGGGTTCACCGGTGGAAACGATGACGCGCAGCGAACTGAGGTCCAGGGCATCGAGCGCCGCGCCATCGAGCGACATCGACAACCGCGCCACCGTGGGCGCCAGGCCCAGGTAGCTGACGCGGTGGCGCTCGATGAGGCGCCACAGCCGGTCGGGCTGCGGGTAGTTGGGCGCACCTTCGGCCAGCACCACCGTGGAGCCCATCAGCAGGCCGCCGAACACCAGAATCGGGCCCACGAGCCAGCCCATGTCCGACATCCACAAAAATCGGTCCTCGGGCTTGAGGTCCATGCAGATCGACAGGTCCAGCGCCGTCTTGACCGGGAAGCCGCAGTGCGAGTGCACCACGCCCTTGGGCTTGCCCGTGGTGCCCGAGGTGAACATCAGCAGGAAGGGGGCGTCGGCAGGCATGGCCTCGGTGGGCACGGCCGCGCAGTCGGCTGGGGCGCCGGCCACCAGCGCGTGCCACCAGTGGTCGCGCCCCGATTGCCAGCCGTGTTCGGTGGCCAAGTGTCCCAGTACGACCACATGGCGCACACCCGGGCACTGCTGCAACGCCTCGTCGGCGACGGCCTTGGCGCCCACCGGCTTGCCCCGCCGCAGCGAACCATCCACCGTGATCAGCGCAGCGGCCTGGCCATCCGCCAATCGTTGGGCAATGGCATCGGCGCCAAAGCCCGAGAACATGGGCAGCACGATGCCGCCGATCTTGGCCACGGCCAGCATCGCGGCGGCCGCCTGCGGCAGGTTGGGCAGGTACATGCCCACCACATCGCCCGGCCCCAGGCCCAGCTGGCGCAGGCCCCAGGCCAGACGGCAGGTTTCGCGGTCGAGGTCGGCGAAGGTCCAGGCGGACACCGTGCCGTCTTCGCCCTCCCAGACCAGCGCCTCCTGGTCGTAACGCGGCGAGCCCCGGCGCCGGTCGATGCAGTTGAGCACCACGTTGGTGGTGCCGCCCACGCACCAGCGGGCGAAGGGCAGCCCCTCGCCCAAGTCCAGCACCTGTTCGTAGGGCTGTTCAAACCGGTAGTCGAGGAAGCGGATCAGCGCGTCATGGAACCACGCCGGGTCGGCGCTGGCGCGCTCGTTGAGCGCTTCGAAACTGTCGACCCCGAGCGCCCGCATGAAGCGCGTGAGGTTGGCGTTGTCCACCGTGTGGCGGTCGGGCCACCACACAGCGCCGGACGAAGGGAGGGCATCGGTTGGCATGGCGCGCTTTCCGGTCGGGCTTACTTGGCGTACTTGCGGAACTCGGGCTTGCGCTTGTCCTTGAGCGCGTTCACACCCTCGCGCGATTCCTCGGTGTCGTAGAACAGCTTGAGCGCGTACATTCCCATGCCGGCAATGCCAGCCTGGTGTGCCGTGTCCATGTTGAAGCTGCGCTTGGCGATGGCGATGGCCGTGGGGCTGCGCTCACAGATGGTCTCGGCCCATTCCTGCACGGTGGCGTCGAGCTGCTCGTGCGGCACGCAGATATTGGCCAGACCCATGGCCACGGCCTCCTGACCCGAGTAGCGCTTGTTCAGGTACCAGATCTCGCGCGCCTTCTTCTCTCCCACCACGCGGGCCAGGAAGGCCGTGCCGTAGCCCGGATCCACCGAGCCCATCTTGGGACCCACCTGGCCGAAGACGGCCTTGTCGGAGCAGATGGTCAGGTCGCAGATGGTGCACAGCACGTTGCCGCCGCCGATGGCAAAACCCTGCACGCGCGCGATCACGGGCTTGGGCACGTCGCGGATGGCGGTGTGCAGCTCCTCCATGGGCAGGCCGATGGTGCCGCGCCCGTCGTAGTTGCCGTCGTGCGCCGACTGGTCGCCACCGGTGCAAAACGCCCGGTCGCCGGCGCCGGCCAGCACGATGGCTCCCACACTCTTGTCATAGCCGGCCTTGTTCAAGCCCTTGATGATCTCGTCGCAAGTGGTGCCGCGGAAGGCGTTCATCTTCTCGGGCCGGTTGATCGTGATCCAGGCCACGCCGTTCTTCACTTCGTACAGGATGTCTTCGAATTGCATGATGTGCTCCTTGGAAAAATGGATGGGAACGGCGCGGGGTCAGCCGTGCATGGTCAGACCGCCGGAGACGCTGATGACCTGGCCAGTGATGAAGGCCGCGTCTGCGCTGCCAAAGAACACAATGGCGTTAGCCAGGTCTTCGGGCTGGCCCAGGCGACCCATGGGGATGGCGCTCTTGAAGGCGTCGATCAGTTTGGCGGGGTCGCGTGCACCCTCGGCTACACCGGCCAGCAGGGCCGTGTCGGTGGGGCCGGGGCAGACTACGTTCACGTTGATGCCGTGGCGGGCATGCTCGCGCGCCAGGGTCTTGGACAGCGCCACCAGCCCGCCCTTGCAGGCGGAATACACGGCCTCGCCCGACGAGCCGCCGCGCGCCGCGTCCGAGGCCACGTTGACAATGTGGCCCGACTTGCGCTCGCTCATGCCGGGCAGCACGGCGTGCAGCATGTGCAGCGCGCCGGTTAGGTTGATGGCGATCAGCTTGTCCCACTCGGCCGACACGGTCTTGACGAAGGGCTTGAATACGTCCCAGCCGGCGTTGTTGACCAGCACGTTGACGGGGCCGAGTTGGGACTCGGTGGCGGCCACGGCGGCGTCCACCTGGTCGCGCTGGGTGATGTCGCAGGCAAAGGCGGCCGCCTGGCCGCCTGCCGTGCGGATGTCGGCAGCCACTTTTTCAGCGGCGGCGAGGTTCATGTCAAACACGGCCACCTTGGCACCTTCCGCTGCGAAACGCCGGCAGGTGGCGCTACCGATGCCACCGCCGCCGCCGGTCACGATGACGGTCTGATTCTTGAGTCCTTGCATGTGCTTTCTCTCCTGGTCAGGGGTTGCTATGCTTGCCATGTTAGAGGTTGCGACAAGCATTTAAGTAAATATGTTGCCTATATTAGGCCTAAAAATTCCTGAAAACAAGACTGGAAATCAAGAGGAAAATAATGGAAAACCCTAAATTCAAGAGAGATCATGCGAAATCTGAGCTGGCCAATAGACTTTTCTTCAGGCTCTATCAATGTGCAAATATGTTGCATAAAACTGGCTCTCGTGCGGTCGAATCCGAGGGATTGACCACGCAGCAGTGGGCCGTGCTGGGTGCGTTGTCGCGCGAGCCCGCGGGCATGAGCATCGGGGCGCTGGCGCGCTATCTGATGATGAGCCGGCAGAACCTGGCCGGCCTGATCAGCCGCATGGAGCGCGAGGGCCATGTGAGTAGCGCCCCTGACGGGCGTGACCGGCGTTCACGCCTGGTTGCGATGACGCAGGCAGGGCGCCACACTTGGGAGCATGCAGCCCAGGTCAAGATCGAGGCCTACTACGCGCAGGCCCTGGAGGGTTTCTCGGTCAGCGACCAGGTGCATGCGCTGCACTATCTGCTGAAGCTGCTGGACAACATGCAGCGCATCGATGCCGCGCAGGGCGCGGCAGAGGGAGATGAGCCAGCTTGAGAAGCGTCAGGCCGCCAGTTCGCCCCCGATGACGGCGGCGGCAGGCCTGTCTTCGCGCAGGCTGGGGCCTCGCATCACCTCTATGCCACCCGCCTGGCCCGCGCCTTCATCGGTCGAGTGGCAGCTGGCATGACCTGTTGGCTTGCTGGCCTCGGAACGTGTTCACGATCTTTTCATGGCCGCGCAAGGCACTTGCCCTCAGTGCTGGGGCGAAATCGGGCGATTGGATGCCTCGGCATCGCGTGAGGCATCTCCGGTGCAAACGAGATACGCGCGGATTGAGTCGTATATAAAACCTAATTTTTATATCAAGAAATAGCTAAAGAGCCGCCTTCCGGCGGCATGGCTGTTTACACTTGCTGTCCAGCTCAGGGTTATCCCGTATTTTTGGAGCCCTGCCGTGTATTCATCCATTGAAAGAGCCCCCTCATGTTGAAGAAGACCCTGTCCGCACTGGCCCTCGCCGCACTGGCCATCAGCGCCCATGCCGCCGATGTATTGAAGGTGGCCGCCACGGCCGTGCCGCACGCCGAGATCCTGAATTTCGTGAAACCCCAGCTCAAGGCCCAGGGCGTGGACCTGCAGGTCAAGGAGTTCAGTGACTACGTGCAGCCCAACATGGCCGTGGAGGACAAGCAGCTCGATGCCAACTTCTTCCAGCACCAGCCCTACCTGGACAGCTTCAACAAGGACCGCAAGACCAGCCTGGTGCAAGTGCCGGGCGGCAAGGTGCATGTGGAGCCCTTCGGCGCCTATTCCAGCAAGCTCAAGAACCTGAAGGACCTCAAGGACGGCGCCACGGTGGCCATCCCCAACGACCCGTCCAACGGCGGCCGCGCCCTGATCCTGCTGGCCAAGCAGGGCTTGATCGAGCTCAAGGACCCCAAGAGCCTCACGCCCACGCCGCTGGATGTGGTCAAGAACCCCAAGAAGCTGAAGTTCAAGGAACTCGAAGCGCCGCTGCTGCCCCGTGCGCTGGCCGACGTGGACCTGGCCCTGATCAACACCAACTATGCGATCGAAGCCAAGCTCAACCCCACCAAGGACGCCTTGTTCATCGAAGGTGCCGACTCGCCCTACACCAACATCGTGGCTGCCCGTGCCGACCGTGCCAACGACGCCAGCATTGCCAAGCTGATCAAGGCCCTGCACAGCGCCGAGGTGAAGAAATTCATGCAGGAAAAATACAAGGGTGCCGTGGTTCCAGCGTTCTGAGCGCGCCTGCACGATCTCTGCGCAACCTGCAAAGCGCTGCCTTCGGGCAGCGTTTTTTTTGCCTGGACGGGGTGGTGCCTCAGCCCAGCAAATCGACCATGTCGAGCATCCGCCTGGCCACTTCGCCCAGCTTCAGGCCCTTGTCCATGGCGGTTTTGCGCAGTTTTTCGTAGGCCGCCTGTTCGGTGAGGCCCTGGCGCTGCATCAGCACGCCCTTGGCGCGGTCGATGGTTTTACGGTCCTGCAGCTCGGTTCTGGCGTCGGCCAGTTCGGTGCGCAGTGCCTGCTCGTGCGCAAAGCGCGCCATGGCCACATCCAGGATGGGGCGGATGCGCTGGGGCGCCAGCCCGGCCACGATGTAGGCCGACACGCCGGCGGCCACGGCGTCTTTCACATGCGTGGTGTCCTCGTCATTGGTGAACATGACGATGGGGCGGCGTGCGTCGCGGGTGGCCATCACCACATGTTCGAGGGCGTCGCGGGCCTCGCTTTCTGCGTCCACGATGATCAGGTCGGGCTGCAGCTGGGCCAGCCGCTCGCCCAGAAACACATCGGCCGGCAGCGTGGCAATGAGGTTGAAGTTGTTTTCCAGCAGGCCGATGCGCAGCGCCCGTGAGCGTTCGGCCTGGGCGGCGGCGTGTTCGTCGTCGGGGTCGGCAATGGCCAGGTCGGGGGCCACCACCACAATGCGCAGGGCGTCGGTCATGCCGCAGCAACAAGCAAGATTTACGCCACATGTTGGTGCGCCGGGATGGTGCACGCTGTGGGTGTTGGCTGTGAGTTGGCGGTGGACCCGACTGGGCAGGCGCCGGGTTTTACACTCGGGGCATGAGCTTGCTGATCCTGGGTATTGAATCTTCGTGCGATGAAACCGGCGTGGCGCTGGTCCGCTCCACCGGCGGGGTGGCCGTGCCCAGCTTGCTGGCGCATGCCTTGCACAGCCAGATCGAAATGCACCAGGCCTATGGCGGCGTGGTGCCCGAGCTGGCCAGCCGCGACCATATCCGCCGCGTGCTGCCGCTGACCGAGGCCGTCATGGCCGAGGCGGGCCAGCGCCTGGCCGATGTCGATGTGGTGGCCTACACCCGCGGGCCGGGCCTGGCCGGCGCACTGCTGGTGGGCGCTGGCGTGGCCTGCGCGCTGGGCGCCGCACTCGACAAGCCCGTGCTGGGCGTGCACCACCTCGAAGGGCATTTGCTGTCGCCCTTTTTGAGTGCCGACCCGCCGGAATTTCCCTTCGTGGCCTTGCTGGTGTCGGGCGGCCACACGCAGCTCATGCGGGTGGACGGCGTGGGCCGCTACGAACTGCTGGGCGAAACCATCGACGATGCGGCCGGCGAGGCGTTTGACAAGTCGGCCAAGCTCATGGGCCTGGGCTACCCTGGCGGGCCCGCGCTGTCGCGCCTGGCCGAGCAGGGCGACCCGGCGGCCTTCAAGCTGCCGCGCCCCTTGCTGCACAGCGGCAATCTTGATTTCTCTTTTGCGGGCTTGAAAACCGCTGTGCTGACGCAGGCCAAAAAACTGGGTGACACACTGGAAGCACGCAAGCCCGACCTGGCCGCGAGTACCGAGGCGGCGATTGTGGAAGTGCTGGTGAAAAAAACGCTCACGGCCCTGAAGCAGACGGGCTTGAAGCGCGTGGTGGTGGCGGGTGGCGTGGGCGCCAACCGGCATTTGCGCGCCCAGCTCAATGCGGCTTGCGCGCAGGGCAAGGTGCGCGTGCACTACCCCGAGCTGCACCTGTGCACCGACAACGGCGCCATGATCGCCATGGCGGCCGCCATGCGGCTGCAGGCGGGCCAGCAGATGGCCAACCGCACCTATGCGTTCGACGTCAAACCCCGCTGGCCGCTGGACGCCCTGGGGGGCTGAATTGCGGGGGTGTTGACCGGCGCCGCTACGCAGGGATCGTTCGGGTGCAATGTGCGGCAGCTTTACCCGGGCTTCACTTGGCTGTAGCGGGCAGGACATGACTGAACCGCACAATGGGGCATGCCTTGCACGCTGCCTCTTTGCCATGAATGAACGTTCCTTTGCCACCGCGGCGCGCCCTGCGCAGCGCATCCTTTGTCGCCGGATGGGCGCGGTTTTACCCTGGTGCTTGACCTCGGCAGTGGCCCTGCTGGCCGGCTGTGCCAGCCTGGCGCCACCCGACAGCCGGCTACCGCAGACACCGGTGCCACCCGCATGGTCCGCGCCAACTGCTGCGGACATGCCCGCCACCTCCCTGGCGCAATGGTGGCAGCGGTTCAACGACCTGCAGCTCACGCAGCTGGTCACGCAGGCCCTGCAGGCCAACACCAGCGTGCGCAGCGCGCAAGCCGCCTTGCAGCAGGCGCGCGCCCAGGTGGATGTGCAGGCTGCCGGCCTGCTGCCCAGCGTGGGGGCTTCGGCTTCGGCGCAGCGCAGCCGGGCCTCGAACAGCACGGGCAACAGCTTTCAGGCGGGGTTTGACGCCAGCTGGGAGCCCGATGTGTTTGGTCGCCTGCGCAGCGGCGTGAACGCCAGCCAGGCCGATGCCCGGGCCGCCGAGGCCAGCCTGGCCGACGTGCAGGTGTCGCTGGCCGCCGAAACCGCCGTGAACTACGTCGAGCTGCGGGGCCTGCAGCAGCGGCTGGCCATTGCGCGCAGCAACCTGGCGAGCCAGCAGGAGACGCTGCAGATCACCCAGTGGCGCCTGCAGGCCGGGCTGACCACCTCGCTGGTGGCCGAGCAGGCCCGTGCGGCGGCCGAGCAGACGGCAGCGCAGATTCCCGCGCTCGCATCGAGCCTGGCACAGTCGCGCCACAGCCTGGCCGTGCTGACCGGACAGGCCCCGCTGGCGCTCGATGCGCTGCTGGCAGAGCCCGCCGCCGTGCCCCAGCCCGCGCAAGACCTGGCGCTGGCCATTCCTGCAGAAACCCTGCGCCAGCGGCCCGATGTGCGCGCTGCCGAGCAGCGCATTGCCGCCGCTCTGGCCCGGGTGTCGCAAGCCGATGCCGCGCGCTACCCCGACTTCAGCATTTCGGGCAATCTGGGCCTGCGCGCCCTCACGCTGGGCGCCCTCGGCAATGGCAGCTCCGTGGTCAGCGCCTTGCTGGCCAGTGTGTCGGTGCCCGTGTTCGATGGTGGCGCGGCGCGGGCGCAGGTGCGTGTGCAGGAGGCGGCGCTGGCGCAGGCCCGCGTGGCCTATGAAGCCTCGGTGCTCACGGCGCTCAAGGATGTGGAAGACGCCCTGGCAGCCCTGCAAGGGAACCGCGAACGCCTGGTGCGGCTGCAGGCGGCCGCCGACGCCGCGGGCAATGCGGACTTGCTGGCCCGCCAGCGCTACAGCAGCGGCCTGATCGACTTCCAGTCGGTGCTGGAAACCCAGCGCACGCTGCTGTCCACCCAGGACAGCGTGGCCGCCACCGTGGCCAGTGTGTCGGCCGACCATGTGCGGCTGTACAAGGCGCTGGGCGGTGGCTGGCAGTAGCGCCGTCCCCTCACGCCCGCAAACAGCGGTTGGACCGCCACCAGATACCTCCAACAGACACCGAATTCGATGGCCATGAACTCTCCTGAAAAGAACGCATCCCCCGCCAGCCCTTCCACTGCCGCCGATCTGCAGGCGCTGCTCGGCGGAGGCAAGCCGCGCCGCTGGTGGCAACGCTCCTCCCTGTGGCTGGGGGTGGCAGTGCTGGTGGCCGCGGGGGGCGGCCTTTATTACTGGCAGAGCCACCAGCGCGCCAGCGCAGCCCCGGTGTATGTGACCGAAGAGGTGGTCCGGGGCAATCTCACGCTCAACGTGTCGGCCAACGGCACCTTGCAGCCGACGCGGGCGGTGACCATTGGCAGCGAGCTGTCGGGCACCGTCAGAAACGTGCTGGTGGACGTGAACGACCAGGTCAGAAAGGGTCAGGTGCTGGTCGAACTCGACACCGCCAAGCTCGATGCGCAGGTGCTGCGCTCGCGCGCCTCGCTGGCGGCGGCGCAGGCGCGGCTGGCGCAGGCGCAGGCCACCACCAAAGAGGCGCAGGCCGGTTTTGCGCGGCTGGAGGAGGTGGCGCGCCTGTCGGGCGGCAAGGTGCCCTCGGCCGCCGAGCTGGATACCGGCCGGGCCACGCTCGAACGGGCCCGCGCCGATGAGGCCAGTGCCCGCGCCTCGGTGGACGACGCCCGGGCGGCGCTGTCCACCGACACCACCAACCTGTCCAAGGCCTCGATCCGCTCGCCCATCGACGGCGTGGTGCTGACCCGTTCGGTCGAGCCCGGCAACGCCGTGGCCGCCTCGCTGCAGGCCGTCACGCTGTTCACGCTGGCCGAAGACCTCACGCGGCTGCGGCTCGATGTCAGCGTGGACGAGGCCGATGTGGGCTCGGTGAAGCTCGACCAGAAAGCCAGCTTCACGGTCAGCGCCTACCCGTCGCGCCGTTATCCGGCCAAGGTCACGCGGGTGTCGTTCGGCTCCACCAAGACCGACAACGTGGTCACCTACATCACCTGGCTGGAGGTGGACAACGCCGACCTGAGCCTGCGCCCCGGCATGACGGCCGCAGCCACCATCACCTCCACCGAGCGCAACGATGTGCTGCTGGTGCCCAACACGGCGCTGCGCTTCACGCCCGCCGTTGCGGCAGGGGCGGCGGCGCAGCCTGCGTCGTCGAGTGGCGGCATCATGTCGCAGCTGATGCCGCGCATGCCGCGCTCGGGCACACGCCGATCCGGCGCTGGCGGCGCTGGCGGCGATGCGGCCGACGGCGCGGGCCGTACCCGCCAGGTGTGGGTGCTCCAGGATGGCGCCGCGCATGCCGTGACGGTGCAGATGGGCATCAGCGATGGCCGCCGCACCGAGGTCAGCGGCGAAGGCCTGGCCGAGGGCATGGCCGTCATCACCGACCAGCGCGCCACCGGGGCCGCGAAATGAGCGAGGCCGCAAACGCCCCGGGTGAGGGCGGCCGGCTGCCCGGCAATGCGCCGCCGCTGATCCGCCTGCGCGGCGTGACCAAGGTGTATGGCGAGGGCGCGCTGGCCTTCCAGGCGCTGAAAGGGGTGGACCTCGACATCACCCAGGGCGATTTCGTGGCCATCATGGGCCCCAGCGGCTCCGGCAAATCCACCGCCATGAACACCCTGGGCTGCCTGGACCGGCCCACCGCCGGCGAATACCTGTTCAAGGGCGTGCATGTGGAATCGCTCTCGCGCGACGAGCGCGCGCGCCTGCGCCGGCAGTATTTCGGCTTTGTGTTCCAGGGCTTCAACCTGCTGGCGCGCACCTCGGCACAGGAAAACGTCGAGCTGCCCCTGCTGTACCGGGGCGAATCGGCCACGGCCCGCCACGCCGCTGCGGCCCGCGCGCTGGATGCCGTGGGCCTCAAGGGCTGGGAGCACCACACGCCGTCCGAGCTGTCGGGCGGGCAGCAGCAACGCGTGGCCATTGCGCGCGCCATCGTCACCGAGCCGGCCGTGCTGTTGGCCGATGAGCCCACCGGCAACCTCGACACCCAGCGCAGCCAGGAAATCATGGAGCTGCTCTGGCGGCTCAACGCCGAGCAGGGCATCACCGTGCTGATGGTCACCCACGAGCCCGACATGGCCGCCTATGCCCGGCGCATCGTGCGCTTCGTCGATGGCCGGGTGGACAGCGATGCGCCCAACCCGCACCCCGTGGGCTTGCGCGCCCATGCAGCGGTCGAGCCTGTCGTTCCTGCACCCGAGGTTTCCTGATGCTGCTCAACACCCTTTTGCTCGCCCTGCGCTCGATCCGGCGCAACCTGATGCGCTCGTTCCTCACCATCCTGGGCATCGTGATCGGCGTCAGCGCCGTCATCACCATGGTCACGCTGGGCAATGGCGCCACCATGGCGGTGCAAAACCAGATCTCGGGCCTGGGCACCAACCTGCTGCAGGTCCGCCCTGGCCAGCGCATGGGCCCAGGCGGTGGTTCCGGGGCACCCGCATTCAAGGACACCGATGCCGATGTGATTGCCCAGCAGATTGGCGGCATCCTGGCCGTGGCACCCGAGGCGCGCACCAGCGCCACCGTGGTGGCCGGCGGGCGCAACTGGACCACCAGCATCATCGGCAGCACCAATGGCTGGCTCGAAACCGGCAACTGGGCCGTGCGCACCGGACGTGTGTTCACGGACGCCGAGCTGCGCGCCGGTGCCGCCGTGTGCCTGATTGGCGAGACCGTGCGCCGCGAGCTGTATGGCACACGCGATGCCGTGGGCGAGCAGCTGCGGGTGAAGGCGTTTTCATGCGAGGTGGTGGGCGTGCTGGCCTCCAAGGGGCAGGGCGCCTTCGGCAATGACCAGGACGACACCGTGCTGGTGCCGCTGCGCACGCTGCAGCGCCGCGTGACCGGCAACACGCGCGTCAACACGCTGCTGGTGTCCATGCAGGACGGCAGTGACCCCGAGCGCGTGAAGGCCAGCCTCACGCAACTGTTGCGCGAGCTGCGCAAGCTGTCGGATACCGACGAGGACAACTTCAACGTGCTCGACACCAAGCAGCTGGCCGACACGCTCTCGGGCACCACCAAGGTGCTGACCATGCTGCTGGGCGCCGTGGCTGCGGTGAGCCTGCTGGTGGGCGGCATCGGCATCATGAACATCATGCTGGTGAGCGTGACCGAGCGCACCCGCGAGATCGGCCTGCGCCTGGCCATTGGCGCCCTGGAACGCGAGGTGCTGCTGCAGTTCCTGATCGAGGCCGTGGTGCTGGCAGCCCTGGGCGGGCTGATCGGCATCGTGCTGGCCACGGGCGCCTCGGTGGGCCTGTCGGCCCTGATGGATGTGCCCTACCTCTTCAACCCCGGCGTCAACCTGCTGTCGTTCGTGTTCTCGGCGGGGATCGGGGTGGTGTTCGGCTACTTCCCGGCCCGCCGCGCGGCGCGCATGGACCCGATTGATGCGCTGCGGCACGAGTGACGCAGGCGCGGTGATGGATCGCGCCGCTTGATGCTAATTCGTACCGTTTTTTTGTCGAATGGGGAGCAGCCGGAGGCTGCCCCTTGCCGCCGCTCAGTGCACGACCAGCTGCACTGACTTGTCGGCGGGTACCTGCCGCACCAGCGTGAGCGTGAGCACGCCGTTCTCCAGCTTGGCCGTGCTGGCGGCGGCGTCAATGGCATTGGCCAGCTCCCAGGCGCGCTGCAACTGGCGGGGTGCGCCTTCCACGCTTTGCAGCTGGACCACATTGCCGTCGATGCTGATCTGCAATTGCTCGCGCGCCAGGCCGGGCACGTCCAGTTGCAGCGTGGTGGCCTTGTCATCGCGGGCCACGGTGACGCCGGCGGTGCTGGCGCGGGCCGGTGTTGCGAGAGTGCCCATCAGGAAGCGTTGCAGCGCCAGGTCAGAAGAACGGGGTGCACTGGCGTAGGCGGCGCGGCGGATCATGGGGGCGAAAATCATGGGGTGGCTCCTATACACTGCGCGGCTCTCGACGTGGTCGCCGCATGCCAAAGAGGTGTGTGCGGCCCCGCCGCATTTCAAGGAGAAAATGGCATGAATAAATTGCGCTCCCCGGGCTTGAAATCAGGCGCAGCGGCATTACGTCCATCCGTTTGGGCCGTGCTTGCCGCCTTGGCAGGCGTGCTGGCCCCGGTGTCTGCCGGCTGGGCGCAGGCCCCGGCACCTACGGCGGCAGTAGCGCAGGCCAGGCCCGTCAAGATGGCCCTGATCGAAAGCCTCTCGGGCCCGTTCGCCAATACCGGCGAGGCGGTTTTTCGCAACATCTACTGGGCGGTCGAGCGCGTGAATGCGCGCGGCGGCGTGCAACTGCCCGCAGCGGCCGGTGGTGCCCGCCCGCTGGCGCTGGAGCGCTACGACAGCAAGGGCCAGAACGAAGAGGCCCTGTCGGCCCTGCGTGCGGCCATCGATGATGGCGCGCAGGTCATCCTGCAGGGCAATTCGTCGGCCACGGCGGCGGTGCTGATCGATGCCATCAACAAGCACAACGAGCGCGAGCCGGGCAAGCGCGTGCTGTTCCTCAACTACTCGGCGGTCGATCCCATCCTCACCAACGAAAAATGCAGCTTCTGGCATTTCCGCTTTGACGCCCATGCCGACATGCGCATGGCCGCCCTGATGGAGGTGGTGCGCGAGGACAAGGCGCTCAAAAGCGTGTACCTCATCGGGCAGGACTACAGCTTTGGCCAGGCCGTGCTGCGCGAGGCCAAGCGGCAGCTGGCCGCGCAGCGCCCCGACGTGGCCGTGGTGGGCGATGAGCTGCACCCCATCGGCCGGGTCAAGGACTTCGCGCCCTATGCCGTCAAGATCAAGGCCAGCGGCGCGCAGGCCGTGGTCACGGGCAACTGGGGCAACGATCTCACGCTGCTGGTCAAGGCCGCGCGCGAGGTGGGCTTTGACGGCAGCTTCTACACCTTCTATGGCAACGCGCTGGGCGCGCCGGCCGCCCTGGGCGATGCCGGTGTGGGCAAGGTGGTGGCCGTGGCCGACTGGCTGCCCAACGTGCCGGGGGCGCAGAGCGAGGCGTTCTACCAGTCCTTTCGCACGCGCTTTCCCAAACCGCAGGACGACTATGTGCACATGCGCATGCAGCTCATGGTCGAGGCGCTGGCCCAGTCCATCGAGCGCGCGGGCAGCACCGACGTGGTGGCCGTGGCCCGGCAGATGGAAAAAGCCAGCGTGCAGCTGGCAGGCCAGGGCGGCAGCATGCGCGCGTCCGACCACCAGTTCCAGCAGGCCCTGGCCGTGGGCGTGATGGACAAAAAGGGCGCGCCCGGTGTGAAGTTCGATGTGGAAGGCTCAGGCTACGGCTTTCGCGTGGTGCGGCAGATCCCCGCCGCCCGGGCGCAGCAGCCGCACAGCTGCAGCATGCAGCGGTATTGAGCGGGTCTGCGCGGTGGGCGGGGCGCTCCCTGCGCAGGGCGCTGTACCCACCTCAGCGGCGAATCCTGTAGCCTGTCTTGAAGACCCACCACACCAGGCCCAGGCACGCCGCCATGAACACCAGCGTCATGCCCACGCTCACGCCCATGTGCACGTCGGCCGCGCCATAGAAGGCCCAGCGCAGGCCGCTGATGAGATAGACCACCGGGTTGAACAGCGAGACCGTCTGCCAGAACGGCGGCAGCATGCTGATGCTGTAGAACGCACCGCCCAGGAACGTCAGCGGCGTGATGACCAGCAGCGGAATGATCTGCAGCTTCTGGAAGCTGTCGGCCCACAGCCCGATGAGAAAACCGAACAGGCAAAAGGTGATGGCCGTGAGCACCAGAAAGCCCAGCATCCACACCGGGTGGGCGATTTCGTAGGGCACGAACAGCCGCGCCGTGGCCAGAATCAGCGCACCGACCATCAGCGATTTGGTGGCCGCGGCGCCCACATAGCCCAGCAGCACCTCGACCCAGTTGACCGGTGCGCTCAGCAGTTCGTAGATGGTGCCCGACCACTTGGGCATGTAAATGCCAAAGGCCGAATTGGAAATGCTCTCGGAGAGCAGCGACAGCATCAGCAGGCCCGGGATGATGAAGGCGCCATAGTCCACGCCGCCAATGTCGCCCATGCGCGAGCCGATGGCCGAGCCGAAGACGATGAAATACAGCGAGGTCGAGAGCACGGGCGCAATCAGGCTCTGCGCCCAGGTGCGAAAGGCGCGGTGCATCTCGAAGCGGTAAATGGCGCGCACGCCGTGCAGGTTCAGGCCCATCATTGGCTGGCTTTCCGTTCGTGGACGAGGCTGACGAAGATGTCTTCGAGCGAGCTCTCGGAGGAATGCAGGTCCTTGAAGTCGATGCCGTGCTCGCCCAGCGCGCGCAGCAGCGCAGCGATGCCGGTGTCTTCCTGCTGGGTGTCAAAGCTGTAGGTCAGTGCATGGCCGTCGGCCGACAGGGCCAGGGGCCAGCGCGCCAGCGTATCGGGCACGCGTTCCATGGGGTGCTGCAGCGTGAGGGTCAGCTGCTTTTTGCCGAGCTTGCGCATCAGCACGTCTTTGTCTTCCACCACGATCAGTTCGCCCTGGCGGATCACGCCAATGCGGTCGGCCATGTCTTCGGCTTCCTCGATGTAGTGCGTGGTCAGGATGATGGTGGTGCCGGCGCCCTGCAGCGCGCGCACCAGGCGCCACATGTCGTGGCGCAGCTCCACGTCCACGCCGGCGCTGGGTTCGTCGAGGAACAGGATTTTCGGCTCGTGCGACAGCGCCTTGGCGATCAGCACGCGGCGTTTCATGCCACCCGAGAGCGCCAGGATCTTGGTGTCCCGCTTGTCCCACAGCGACAGGTCTTTCAGGATCTTTTCGATCAGCGCCGGGTTGGGGGCCTTGCCAAACAGCCCGCGGCTGAAGCTCACTGTGGCCCAGACGGTTTCAAACGAATCGGTGTGCAGCTCCTGCGGCACCAGGCCGATGGCGGAGCGGGCGGCACGGTAGTCGCGCACGGTATCAAAGCCGTCGGCCGTCACGCTGCCCTCGGAGGCATTGGTCATGCCGCAGATGATGCTGATCAGCGTGGTCTTGCCAGCGCCGTTCGGGCCGAGCAGGGCAAAAATTTCGCCACGGCGAATATCCAGGTTGACGTTCTTCAGCGCCTGGAAGCCACCCGCGTAGGTTTTGCCGAGGCCGCGCACGCGCACGATGGCGTCTGCAAAAGGGGTCGAAGGGAGGTTGGCAGACATGCGGTAGGTGAGTGAAAGAGGTGGGGCAGCTTAGCGTGCCCGCGCTGCCGCCACCTCGCGCCCCAGCTCGATCACGGCCATGGCGTAGTAGCTCGACCAGTTGTAGCGGGTGATGGCATAGAAATTTTCGGTGCCCGCCACGTAGCTGGGGGCCTCGTCGCCGTTTTGCAGTTCCACCAGGGCCAGCGGCCCGGCGTGCTGTGCGCCGGCGGCATCTAGCACGGCGCCCTTGGCCTGCATGCTGGCGGCGCTGAAGCTCGGGAGGATGTCGGGGGCCAGCAGCTCGTCGAGCTGCACCCGGGCGGGGTCGGGGTCGAACTGCACGCTGTAGTGCGTGGGCATGCCTGGCTTCCAGCCGTGGGCGATGAAGTAATTGGCCACCGAGCCGATGGCGTCGGCGGGGCTGTTGAACAGGTCCACGCGGCCATCGCCGTCGAAATCAATCGCGTAGCGCACCCAGCTCGACGGCATGAACTGCCCCAGGCCCATGGCGCCGGCATAGCTGCCGCGCGGCTCGAACGGGTCCACGTTGGTGCGGTGCGTGAGGCTCAGGAACTGCTCCAGCTCACGCCGGAAGAACTCGGTGCGCTCGGCGGCGCGCGGGTGCGCGGCGGGGAAGTCGAAGGCCAGCGTGGCCAGCGCATCCATCACCCGGAAGTTGCCCATCTGCTGGCCGTAGATGGTTTCCACGCCGATGATGCCCACGATGATCTCGGCGGGCACGCCGAATTCGCGCTCCGCCCGTGCCAGCGTTTCGGCGTTGTCCTGCCAGAAGCGCAGGCCCGCGCGGATGCGCACCGGGTCGATGAAACGGCTGCGGTACACGCGCCAGTTCTTGGCCGTGCCTTTGGCGGGCGGCAGCATGAGCCTGGGCACCTGGGGCAGAAAGCGGGCCTGCCCGATGGCCTGGCGCACCCATTCGTGGTCGAGGTCGCGGCGCTCGGCCAGGTCGTCGGCAAACTGCAGCGCCTCGGCGCGGGTGGCGTAGGCCACGCTGCCGTTTGCCGCAGCGCTGCGGGCGATGGCTGCGCTGCGGGTTTTTTCGGATTGATGGTGTTTTTGGGCTGTGGCGCTTATGGGTATTGCGCAAATTGCTATCAACAAAATGGCGGTTGAAACGATTTTCAGCATGTCGGTGGATTCATCGGCGCGCGCTGGGGGCGGGCCAGGAAAGGGTTCGGAATTCGCGGTGCAGGGCGCGGAGCTGGCTGGCAGCGGCAGCGGGCTGGGCGGCATAGCGCCATTGCTCCAGCCGCAGCAGCCAGCCGGCCACGCCCTGCGCGGCATCGCCAAATTGTGCCTGCACCCGTTCGGCCATGGCCCGGGGAGGCAGGGTGTCGTGCAGGGTCAAGCCACTGCTGGCCAGGCGCTGGCGGGCCCGGGCCAGCAGGCGCAGCCAGGGGTCGTGCTGGCTGCGCTCCCACAGCGTCCAGCCGGCGCCACCCAGCGCGGCCAGCCCCACCAGCGCGCCCAGCACGGTGGCGAGGTCTTGCCAGCTGGGCGATTCAAACCCCAGTGCCTTGAGCAGGTTGAGCTGGCGGCTTTGCGTGTAGTTGAGCACCCACTGGTTCCAGCCGTTGTTCACGGCCTCCCATAGGGCGCGCAGGTTCTGCGCCACGCCGGGGCTCATCACGGTGCCCATGGCTGTGGCCAGCGCACCGCGCGGGGCCTGCAGGCGCTCGAAGGCGCCGGTGCGCCCGGGGGCGACGGCGCTGGTGGGGTCCACGCGCACCCAGCCGCGCCCGGCCATCCACACTTCGGCCCAGGCGTGGGCGTCGCTCTGGCGCACGGTCCAGTAGCCGTCCACGGCGTTGCGTTCGCCACCCTGGTAGCCGGTGACGATGCGCGCCGGAATGTCCATGGCGCGCATCAGCACCACGAAGGCCGAGGCGATGTGTTCGCAAAAGCCTTCCTTGCGGTCGAACCAGAACTCGTCGGCCGTGTGCTGGCCGTACACGCCGGGCTCCAGCGTGTAGCGGTAGCCGCCGGTGCGCAGGCGGGTGAGCGCGGCGTCGATCAGCGCGGGCGTGGCGTCGCGGGCCGGGTCGGGGGCGATGCGCGGGTTGCGGCGCAGTTCCTGGGCCAGTGCCAGCGTGCGCGGGTTGAAGCCCGGGGGCAGCTCGGTGTAGGCGCGCAGCGCGGGGGTGGCGGCGTCGGGCCCGTGGCGAAACTGCGGGTGGCTTTCGGCGCGGTAACGCGTCACGTCGGTGATCGGGCGGCTGGTGAGCCATTGCAGGTCGTCCGTCATGAAGGCGCCCATGCCGGCCACGGCGGGCTTGGCGCGCGCGGCATCCAGCACCAGCAGCCAGGGGCGCTTGTGGGGCTCCAGCGTCACCTCGTAGCGCAGCGCGGCGCCCTGCACCTGCAGCTGGGCCGGGGTGGCAGGGCGCTCCATCGATCGCGTGCCCACGCGGTACGACAGGGGGTGCCACTCGCTGCCGTCAAAGGTGGAAAACACTGGCCCGCGAAAATACAGATCGCTCTGCGGCGGCGCGGCACCGCCGGGGGTGTCGAAGCGCACACGCAGCGCCACGCTGTCGTCGAGCGCCAGCTCGGCGATGTTGCCCACCTTCATCACGCCCGACAGCCCGCTGCGCCCGGCCAGGGCGTCGCTGGGCATGCCCCACAGCGGCGCCATGCGCGGAAACAGCAGGAACAGCGCCGCCATGATGGGCGCGCCCAGCAGCGCCATGGTGCCGGCCAGGCGAAACGCGTGCGCCAGCGGCGGGCGCCCTACCGGCATGTGGGCGTTGACCAGGGCCGTGAGCAGCCCCAGCAGCGCCACCAGCATGGCCACGGCCGTGGGCAGCGATTGCGAGAAGAAGAAGTTGCTGAGCATCGTGAAGAAGCCCAGGAAGAAGACCACCATGGCATCGCGCCGCGCACGCAGCTCCAGCGTCTTGAGCGCCAGCAGCATAACGATGAGCGTCACGCCCGCATCGCGCCCCAGGATGGTTTGGTGGGTGAACAGCGTGCCGGCCACCGCCACCGCCAGCAAGCCGGCCACGGCCCAGCGCCCCGGCAGTTGCCGGCCGTTCCAGGCCAGCCAGCCGCGCCACAGCAGCACGGCGCCCGCCATCAGGCTGGCCCACACCGGCAGGTGGGCGACTTGCGGGGCCACGACCCAGGCAATCACCAGCAGCAGAAACAGCGTGTCCCGCGTGTCGCGTGGCAGGGTGGCAAGGGTCTGGCGCAGGGTCATGGGGTGTGGCGTGGCGCCTGCGCAAGCGGCAGGCAATCGCTGTGAAAAGCAGAGCCTGCAGCGCTTTCGGGATGGGCGCTGCAGGCCTTTTTGCAACCAATTGTCGGGGCGAGGCTCAGCACAGCGCCAGGGCCTCCAGGCAGCGCTGGCGGTGGGCCGCGCCGGTGTCCGGGGCCAGTTCCATGCCAGGCAGGCGCAGGCCGTAGTCGATGCCCAGCCGGTCGGCCTGCAGCACCCAGGCCGTCAGGCGCGAGACGCGCGCTTCGTGGCCGGGCAGGGCTGCGTGGGCCAGGTCCAGCCACAGCTCGTGGCGCTGGGCCTGCTGGGCGTCGCGGCTGACGAGGTCGTCCGTGCCCGTGGCCAGCGATTTGGCGGCCTTCTTCCAGACCACCAGCTTGAGGGGGTCGCCGCGCCGGTAGGCGCGCACACCGTCGAATTCGCCAATGCCCTGGGTGCTGGCGCTGCCCGTGCCGCTGGCACGCGGCTCGCCGGGCGGCAGCGGTGGCGCGGGCACCTCGGGGGCGGGGTACACCAGCACCTGGGCGGCCGGGCGCCAATAGCTCCAGACGCGGAAGGTGCCCAGTGGAAAGCGGGTTTCGGCCACCAGGGTGGGCACGCGGTGCAGGCCCCGGCGCTCGGGGCGAAACGCCACCTGCACGCTGGCGCTGCCTTGCGCGGGCACGTCCGTCAGCGCCCAGTCGTGCGTGCGCTGGCCATCGCCGTGTACCGACAGCGCAATGGCGTGGCGTGCGGTGCGCCGGTCACTGAACAGCTGCACTTCAAACGCCGTGCTGCCGCCCAGGAAGTGTGCATCGGGCGCCTTCAGGTGCAGCGTGATGCCGCGCAGCGTGGCGTGGCTCAGGTGCATGCCCACCACCGCGCTGCCGGCCAGCAAGAAGGTCAGCAGGTAACCCAGGTTGAGCTGGAAATTGATGGACGCCACCAGCAGCACCAGCAGCGTGCAGGCCAGCATCCAGCCCGCGCCGGTGGGCAGGATGTACACATTGCGCTGCGTGAGGGCCAGGGTGTCGGACAGCGGCAGGCGCGCTTCCCACCAGCGCTGAAAGCGCGCCCGCGCCAGGCTCAGCGGGTTCAGGCCGGACAGGCGCGCGGGCGGGGAGGGCACGGCGAGCGTGGGTGCTGCGGCATCGGCGGCAGAGGCGGGCGGCATGGCGTGCAGGCTCAAGGCAGGGGCACCGACTCGACCATCGCGCGCACTTGCTCCACCGCGCCGCGCCGCGCATCGCCCACGGGCACCAGGCGGTGCGCAATGGTCTGGGGCAGCACCGCTTGCACGTCGTCGGGTGCCACATAGTCGCGCCCTTCGATAAGCGCCTGGGCCTTGGCGGCGCGCACCAGCGCTATGCCCGCGCGCGGCGACAGCCCCTGCAGAAACCAGCGGCCCGTGCGGGTGGCGGCAATCAGGTCCTGCACATAGTTGAGCAGCGGCTCGGCGGTGTGCACGGCCAGCACCTGGCGCTGCAGTTGCGCCAGCTCGTCCTGCGACAGCAGGGGCAGCAGGCTGTCCACCAGGTCGCGCCGGTCGCTGCCGGCCAGCAGCAGGCGCTCGGCGGCGCGGTCGGGGTAGCCGATGGAGATGCGCATCAAGAAGCGGTCGAGCTGCGACTCGGGCAGCGCAAAGGTGCCCAGCTGGTCGTGCGGGTTCTGGGTGGCGATCACGAAGAAGGGGTGCGGCAGGGCACGCGTTTCCCCCTCCACCGACACCTGTTTTTCTTCCATGGCTTCGAGCAGGGCGCTCTGCGTCTTGGGGCTGGCACGGTTGATTTCGTCGGCCAGCAGCACCTGGGCGAACACCGGACCGGGGTGGAAAACAAAGGCCTCCTTGCCGCGCTCGTACACCGACACGCCAGTGAGGTCGCTGGGCATGAGGTCGGCCGTGAATTGCACGCGCGCGAACTGCAGGCCAAACGTGCGCGCCAGCGCGTGGGCCAGCGTGGTCTTGCCCACGCCCGGCACGTCTTCGATGAGCAGATGTCCGCCCGCCAGCAGGCAGGCCACGCAGTCCTGTACCTGGGCGCTTTTGCCCACAATCACCGTGTTAAGCTGGTCCAGAAGAGACTTGATTTTGAGCTGTGCATGCATGGCGCCACGTTATCTGAAAAAAGCGACACGGGGATTTCACTGTGAGCAAGACAGGCTATTTCACCCATCCCGATTGCCGAAAGCACGAAATGGGGCCGGGGCATCCCGAATGCCCCGAGCGGCTGGACGCCATCGAAGACCGCCTGCTGATCACCGGCGTGGCCGATGCCCTGGAGCGCTACGAAGCGCCCGAGGCTTCGCTGGCCGATATCGAGCTGGCGCACAACCGGCTCCATGTGGCGGCCATGCGCGGCCTGTCGGACCTGCTCAACGAAGATCTGATGGCAGGTGGCCCCGCCTACTCGCAGCTCGATACCGACACCTCGATCAATGCGCACACCTGGAAGGCCGCGTTGCGCGCCGCCGGTGCGGCCCTGGCCGCCACCGATGCGGTGATGGCCGGTGAAATCAGCAATGCGTTTTGCGCGGTGCGCCCGCCGGGCCACCACGCCTGCCGCGACAAGGCCATGGGCTTCTGCTTTTTCAACAACGTGGCGGTGGCGGCCAAATACGCGCTGCAGCGCTACAAACTGCAGCGCGTGGCGGTGGTGGACTTCGATGTGCACCACGGCAACGGCACGGAAGACATCCTGGCCAACGAACCGCGCGCACTCATGGTGGGCATCTTCCAGCACCCGTTCTATCCCTACAGCGGCGACCAGAATCCTGCGCCCAACATGGTGAATGTGCCGGTGCCGGCCTACACGCGCGGCATGGATATCCGCGAAATCATCGAGATGATGTGGATCCCGCGCCTGGAAGCCTTCAAGCCCGAGATGATCTTCATCAGCGCAGGTTTTGACGGCCACCGCGAGGATGACATGGGGCAGCTGGGCCTGGTCGAGGCCGACTACACCTGGATCACCCACCGGATCATGGACATCGCCCGGCGCTATGCCAAGGGCCGCATCGTCTCGTGCCTGGAAGGCGGCTACGTGATGGGCCCCCTGGCGCGCAGCGTGGAAGCCCATGTGCGTGTGCTGGCTGATCTTTGAATTCCCCCTGAGCCGCCTGCGGCGTCTTCCCCCTGAGGGGGACGCCATCCGTGGCCTGGCAAAGCCAGTTCCACGGTGGCACTGGCTTGGGGTCCGCGTGGGTTGCGGGCGGCCCAGCTCTTGCGACACATAGGAGTAAAGACATGACGATTTCGAATTCTGATGAATTGCTGCAGACCACCCGCGACGCGCGCGGTGTGGTGACCCTGACCCTGAACGATCCCGCCCGCTTCAACGCGCTGGGCGCGGAGATGCTGGCCGCGCTGCAGCAGGCGCTGGACGCCGTGGCCCGGGATGACAGCGTCCGCGTGGTGGTGCTGGCGGCCGCGGGCAAGGCGTTTTGCGCCGGCCACAATCTCAAGGACATGGCGGCCCATCCCGATCTCGCCTGGTACCAGCAGCTCTTTGCGCAATGCAGCCGCATGATGCTGAGCATCCACAAGCTGCCGGTGCCCGTGGTTGCGCGGGTGCAGGGCATGGCCACCGCGGCCGGTTGCCAGCTGGTGGCGCAGTGCGATCTGGCGGTGGCGGCCAGCAATGCCAGCTTTGCCACCAGTGGCATCCATTACGGCCTGTTTTGTGCCACGCCCAGTGTGCCGCTGGTGCGCAATGTGCCGGCCAAGCGCGCCATGGAAATGCTGCTCACCGGCGACTTCATCGACGCCCCCACGGCGCTGGCGCAGGGACTGGTGAACCGGGTCGTGGAGCCCGAGGCGCTGGATGATGAGGTGGAAAAACTGGTGCAATCCATTGTGCAAAAACCACGCACTGCCGTGGCCATGGGCAAGGCGCTGGTCTACCAGCAGCGCGAGCTGGGCCTGGACGCGGCCTACCAGCTGGCGGGCCAGGCCATGGCTGCCAACATGATGGATGCGGCGGCGCAAGAGGGTGCGCGGGCATTTGCCGAGAAACGTGCTCCCGCCTGGAAGTCCTGATGCCCATGCAGTCTGACGTGCCGATCTTCGACGATGTGCAGCAGTGGTTTCGGGCATTCGCGCAGCCCACCGTTCTGATTGAGCTGGGTACGCTGGCCGTTTGCGTGGCGCTGGCCTGGCTCATGGTGTCTGCCGTGCGCCGCGCGCTGCACCGCAATGAGCAGGGCTCCATCCTGTTTGGGCGCAAGGTGGTGGATGGCGTTCTGTTTCCGCTGACCTTGCTGGGCCTGGGTTATGCCGCGCGGGCGGTGCTGGCACAGTGGGTGCCATTGGCGGCGTTCAAGGTGATCATTCCGGTGCTGATCTCGCTGGTGGTGATCCGCGTGGGGGTCAAGGTGCTGCAGGCGGCCTTTCCGCAGGCCACCTGGGTGCGCCCGATCGAGCGCACCATTTCCTGGCTGGCCTGGCTGGTCATGGTGCTGTGGGTGACGGGCCTGCTGCCGCTGGTGCTGCAGCAACTCGACGAGATCACCTGGAAGGTGGGAGCCACCACGCTGTCGGTTCGCACCATGATCGAAGGCTTTGTCACGGCCTGCGCCGTGCTGATCGTGGCGCTGTGGATCTCGTCGGCGATCGAGTCGCGCCTGCTGCGCTCGGTCACGGGCAGCGAGCTGTCGGTGCGCAAGGCGTTCAGCAATGCCGCGCGTGCCCTGCTGATGTTTCTGGGCCTGATCCTGGCGCTGTCTGCCGTGGGCATCGATCTCACCGCCCTGTCGGTGCTGGGCGGTGCCGTGGGCGTGGGCATCGGCTTTGGCTTGCAGAAGCTGGCGGCCAACTATGTGAGCGGCTTTGTGATCCTGGCCGAGCGCAGCTTGCGCATTGGCGACAACGTGCGCGTCGATGGCTTCGAGGGCCGCATCACCGACATCACGGGGCGCTACACGGTGATCCGTTCGGGCGTGGGGCGCGAATCCATCGTCCCCAATGAGATGCTGATCACGCAGCGGGTGGAAAACCTCTCGCTGGCCGACCCGCGCGTGTGGATGTCCACGGTGGTCAGCGTGGGCTACGACAGCGATGTCGATCTGGTCACCCGCCTGCTGGGCGAGGCGGCCCTGGTCAACCCGCGCGTGCTGCACGACCCGGGGCCTGCGGTGGCGCTTTCGGCTTTTGGCGTCGATGGGCTGGAGTTCACCGTGGGGTTCTGGATCACCGACCCGGAAAACGGCTCGCTGGGGCTGCGCTCGGACATCAACCGCGCCATTCTTGCGGCACTGCGTGCGCACCGGATCGACATTCCTTTCCCGCAGCGTGTCGTGCACCTGAGTCCACAGGACCGGCCTGCACCGCCGGAGGCCCGCCCAACCCCGGTCGCCTGAATCCCGACCCGCAGGTGACACAGGGGCTGGACAAAGGGTGGACACACTGGCCTATAATCCACAAAAAGCACGATCGTTCGTTTTTATGTCTTTGCATCGCCCGTCGCAGCGATTTCGCTGCAGTGCGGCATAGAATGTTTCGTTTAACGTAAACGTCAATTCAACCAACTCTATTGAGGAGTCGCAGCAATGAAGGTCCTGGTCCCAGTCAAACGCGTGGTGGACTACAACGTGAAAGTCCGCGTCAAATCGGACGGCAGCGGAGTGGACATTGCCAACGTGAAGATGAGCATGAACCCGTTTGACGAAATCGCCGTTGAAGAGGCGGTGCGCCTGAAAGA
>NZ_FNQJ01000040.1 GCF_900107605.1 Acidovorax soli
TGCAGCAGGATCGACAAAATAAAAAGGGAACGTGAAACACGTTCCCTTTTTACTGCCAATCAGATCAAGCCAAGCTTAACTGACTGGCATTGGCCGAAAGGCGCGTTTTTCATGGGGCCGCAGCGTTTACTTGGCGGACACCACGCGCACCATTTCCAGGCACTTGTTCGAGTAACCCCACTCGTTGTCGTACCAGGACACGATCTTCACGAAGGTGCCATCGAGCGCAATGCCGGCGTCGGCATCAAAGATGGAGGTGCGGGTGTCGCCACGGAAGTCGGTGGCCACCACCTTGTCTTCGGTGTAGCCCAGCACGCCCTTCAGGGCGCCTTCGGACTGGGCCTTCATCTCGGCCTTGATTTCGTCGTAGGTGGCAGCCTTTTCCAGCTCCACCGTCAGGTCCACCACCGACACGTCGGAGGTGGGCACGCGAAACGACATGCCGGTCAGCTTCTTGTTGAGGGCAGGGATCACCACGCCCACGGCCTTGGCAGCGCCGGTGCTGGAGGGGATGATGTTTTCCAGGATGCCGCGGCCGCCGCGCCAGTCCTTGTTGCTCGGGCCGTCCACGGTCTTTTGCGTGGCGGTGGCGGCGTGCACGGTGGTCATCAGGCCGCGCTTGATGCCCCATTTGTTGTTCAGCACCATGGCCACGGGGGCCAGGCAGTTGGTGGTGCACGAGGCGTTGGACACGATGGCCTGGCCGGCGTAGGTGTCGTGGTTCACGCCGAACACGAACATGGGGGTGTCGTCCTTCGAGGGGGCCGACAGCAGCACCTTCTTGGCGCCCGCATCAATGTGCTTCTGGGCCGAGGCCTTGTCCAGGAACAGGCCGGTGGATTCGATCACCACGTCGGCGCCGACTTCGTTCCACTTCAGGTTGGCCGGATCGCGCTCTTGCGTCAGTCGGATCTTCTTGCCGTTGACGACCAGGGTGTTGCCTTCCACCGAGACTTCGCCCTTGAAGCGGCCGTGCACCGAGTCGTACTGCAGCATGTAGGCCAGGTAGTCGGGCTCCAGCAGGTCGTTGATGCCAACGACTTCGATGTCGCTGAAGTTCTGGATGGCCGAGCGCAGCACGTTGCGGCCGATGCGGCCGAAGCCGTTGATACCAATCTTGATCGTCATAGTCTCTCCAAAGTTGATTTCCGAAAATCCAAAACTCAAAGGGGCCTCGCATCACTGCGGGGCCCCTTGCCAGATCACTTGCGCTGGAGCACGGCCAGCACGGTGGCTGCCACGTTCTCTTCGGTAAAGCCGAAATGCTTGAACAGCACAGGCGCCGGGGCCGATTCGCCGTAGGTGTCGATGCCCACCACGGCCGCGCAGCCGTATTTCCACCAGCCGTCGGTCACGCCCATTTCCACGGCCACGCGGGGCACGCCGGCAGGCAGCACGCTGCTCTTGTACTTGGCATCTTCGCGGTCGAAGGTGGTGGTGCTGGGCATGGAGACCACGCGCACGGCGATCTTCTTGTCGGCCAGCAGGCGCTGGGCCTTCAGGGCCAGCTGCACTTCGGAACCGGTGGCAATGATCACGGCCTGGGCCTTCTTCTTCAGGCCTACGTCCGCAGGCTCGGACAGCACATAGGCGCCGCGCGAGATGTCGCCCAGGTCGCGCTTGGGGGCGTAGGGCAGGTTCTGGCGCGAAAGCAGCAGGGCGGTGGGCTTGTCGCGGTTGCTCAGGGCCACGCTCCAGGCCACGGCGGTTTCGGCCGTGTCGGCGGGGCGCCAGACGTCGAGGTTGGGGATCAGGCGCAGGCTGGCGGCGTGTTCCACCGACTGGTGCGTGGGGCCGTCTTCACCCAGGCCGATGGAGTCGTGCGTGAAGACGTGGATCACGCGCTGCTTCATCAGCGCGGCCATGCGGATGGCGTTGCGGCTGTAGTCGCTGAAGGTCAGGAAGGTGCCGCCGTAGGGGATGAAGCCACCATGCAGCGCAATGCCGTTCATGATGGCGGCCATGCCGAACTCGCGCACGCCGTAGTTGATGTGGCGGCCACCGATTTTCTTGCCGCCTTCGACCTCGGTCTGCACCACGGCGCCTTGCTGGTCAAAGCGCAGGCTGGGCGTGCTCTTGGTGTTGGTGAGATTGGAGCCGGTCAGGTCGGCGCTGCCGCCCAGCAGTTCGGGCAGGGCTGCGGTGAAGGCTTCCAGCGCCAGCTGGCTGGCCTTGCGGCTGGCCACGGTTTCGCCCTTGGTGTGGGCGGCGACCACGGTGTCCACGGCCACTTGCGCAAAACGGGCGGGCAGGTTGCCTTCCATGCGGCGCTTGAACTCGGCGGCCAGTTCGGGGAAGGCCTTGCTGTAGGCATCAAAACGCTCGTTCCAGACGGATTCAAAACCCTGGCCATTGGCCTTGGCATCCCAGTCGGCATACACGTCTTGCGGAATCACGAAGGGCTCGCTGGTCCAGCCCAGGGCTTCGCGCGTGAGTGCGATTTCGTCGGCGCCCAGCGGCTCGCCGTGGGCCTTGGCCGTGTTGGCGCGGTTGGGGCTGCCCTTGCCGATGTGCGTCTTGCATACGATGAGGGTGGGGCGCTCGGTCTGCTGCTTGGCCTCTTCGATGGCGGCGTCCACCGTGTCGGCATCATGGCCGTCGATGGGGCCGATCACGTTCCAGCCGCTGGCCGCAAAGCGCTGCGGAGTGTTGTCGGCAAACCAGGGGGCGACCTGGCCGTCGATGGAGATGCCGTTGTCGTCGTACAGGGCAATCAGCTTGTTGAGTTTCCAGGCGCCGGCCAGCGAAACGGCTTCGTGGCTGATGCCTTCCATCAGGCAGCCATCGCCCAGGAAGGTGTAGGTGTGGTGGTCCACCACGGTGTGGCCTTCGCGGTTGAATTCGCTGGCCAGCAGCTTTTCGGCCAGCGCAAAGCCCACGGCGTTGGTGATGCCCTGGCCCAGCGGGCCGGTGGTGGTTTCGACGCCGGGGGTGTGGCCCACTTCGGGGTGCCCAGCGGTCTTGCTGTGCAGCTGGCGGAAGTTCTTCAGTTCGCCTATCGGCAGGTCGTAGCCCGTGAGGTGCAGCAGCGCATACAGCAGCATCGAGCCGTGGCCATTGCTCAGCACGAAACGGTCGCGGTCAAACCACTGGGGGTTGGCAGGGTTGTGCTTGAGGTGGCGGCTCCACAGCGCCACGGCCATGTCGGCCATGCCCATGGGCGCGCCGGGGTGGCCGGAGTTGGCTTGTTGAACTGCGTCCATGGCCAACGCGCGGATTGCGTTGGCCATCTGGTGGGATTGCTGGGTGTTGGCCATGGGGGAGGGTTCAGGGGTGGGAGGTTCAGGGGAAACCCCGCATTTTACCGGGGCGGCTTTCGTTCGCCTGAATTGGCCCGTGGCAGGCCTGGGGCAGCGGCGGCAATGCACTACAGTGCACGCCATGCAAGGACTGCATCTCACCGCCGATCTGCGTGGCTGCCGCTGCGTTTCCCAGCGCCTGCTGGATGCCGCCGCCCTGGCCCTGGCCTGCACGGATGCCGTGCGCGCTGCGGGGCTGCAGGCGGTAGGCCAGCTGTTCCACACCTTCCCGGCCACGGCGCAAGGCCCTGGCGGGGTGACCGCCACGGTGTTGCTGGCCGAGTCGCACCTGTGCGTGCACACCTGGCCCGAGCAGAGCGCCGTCACGCTGGATGTGTATGTCTGCAACTTTGGCGCCGACCATTCGGCCAGGGCCCAGGCCCTGATGGATGCGCTGCTGGCCCTTTTCGACCCTGCCGAGGTGCAGCGCCATGCCCTGCAGCGCGGCGCCGTGGGGCCCGCCACCGGGGCGGTGCGATGACGCAGTCCACTGCTGTGCAGGTGCCAGCCCTGGTGCTGGCGGCAGGCCGCGGCGAACGCATGCGGCCCCTCACCGACACCACCCCGAAGCCGCTGCTGCAGGTGCAGGGCCAGCCCCTGCTGCAATGGCATCTGCAGGCGCTGGCCGACGCCGGCGTGTCGTGCGTGGTGATCAACACCGCCTGGCTGGGTGAGCAGATTCCGGCCTACTTTTCAAATCAGAATGGCTTGTGGCGCATGTCAAATAAGCGCGAGCAGCTATCGATTTCATACTCCCACGAGGGCGTGGATTTTGGCGGCGCGCTGGAAACGGCGGGTGGCATCGCCCGCGCCCTGCCACAGCTGGGGCCGGTTTTCTGGCTGGCGGCGGGCGATGTGTTTGCGCCCGACTTCATGTTCGACCGTGCCGCCGTGCAGGCCTTTGCCGCCAGTGACCATCTGGCCCACCTGTGGCTGGTGCCCAACCCGGCGCACAACCCGCGTGGCGACTTTGGCCTGTCGGCCGGCGGCCTGGCGCTGAACCTGCCTGCCAACGACCCCACACCGCGCTACACCTACAGCACCATCGCCCTGTTGCGCGCTGAACTTTTTGCGGCGCCCTGGTGCGATATCCCGGCGGGCAACCCCGGTGGCACCCAGGCCCCGCTGGCACCGCTGCTGCGCCGTGCGATGGACGCCGGCCGGGTATCGGCCTCGCTCTACACCGGCCGCTGGACCGATGTCGGCACACCCGAGCGGCTGGCAGAGCTCAACCGCTAAGACGATGGCGGCACGGGTTCCACGGCGATGGCCGGGCCCGCCTCGCAGTTGCGAAACAGCCATTGGCTGGGTAGAAACCTCGCCTGCGGCCCGTCGGGTGCGGGTTTGTCCAGCTCCGCCTGGATGTCGTAGGCAATGTGCGGCACGTGGAACAGGGCGATCTGGCCCTTCTTGCAGTTCAGTGCCGACACGACGGTGTTGGGCACCCAGCTCAGGCTGGCGCTGTCGAAGCGGTGCAGCGGGCCGATGCTCTGGTCCTGCGCCAGCTCCACGCGCATGGGAACGGTTTGCAGCGCGCTGGCCCACACGCCAGCCACCTGCACTGGCTGCGCGAAGCGCACGGCCTCCAGGCCATGCAACGCCAGCGGGCGGCCCGGTTCGCCCTTGTCGAAAGGGTCCCGGCGGTTGATCAGGCTGCCCGCAGGGATGGTCAGTTCGCCATACACAAAGTCCTGCGGCAGCACAAACCGCTCACGGCTTGCGCGGACGGAAGCGCCGTCTTGCCGGGCCTGTTGCGCACTGTGCGACAGGTAGAGCCGAACGCCCAGCCAGGCATTGCACAAAAGCGCCACGGCCAGCAGCACCTGCACCGTGCGCCGGGCCAGCAGCCATTTGCGGGGGACGTCGATCCAGCGCACATACACACCATAGACGGGCAGTGCGACGATCAGCACGAGCCCCAGCAACGGGACCAAGGTGGCCAGGATGAACTGCCAGAGGGAAGTGAACAAATCAGACATGCGATGGAGAAAGGGAAGAGGGTGCCCGTGCGGCACCGATAAGCCGGAAAGTGAAAGGAAATTCGCCGTCTGGCAGACCGTACTTCGCCCGGAGGGCTCAAAATGCGTGGATGAGTCTACCGACATCCATCTATGCCCAGCGTCGCGCCCGCCTTGCCTCGATGCTCGGCGAAGGCGGCATCGCCATCATCCCCACGGCGCCCGAGCGCCAGCGCAACCGGGACAGCGACTTTCTGTTTCGCCACGACAGCTATTTCTATTACCTCACGGGCTTCACCGAGCCGGGCGCCTGCCTGGTGCTCACGCAGGAAGGCCGCAGCACGCTGTTTTGCCAGCCCAAGGATCTGGAGCGCGAGATCTGGGACGGCTACCGGCTGGGCCCCGCGGCGGCGCCTGCCGCGCTGGGTGTGGAGGCCGCCCATGCCAGCAGCGATCTGGACACACAGCTGCCGCGCCTGCTGGAGAACCGGGCCTGCGTCTGGTATCCGTTTGCCACCCACAACGGTCTGGCCGCCCGGGTGGAGGGCTGGCTGAATGCCGTGCGCGCCCGCGTGCGCTACGGTGCGCTGTGCCCCGCAGTGCAAAACGACCTGTGCACCTTGCTCGACGAGATGCGCCTGGTCAAGGATGAACACGAGCAGGCCATCATGCGCCGCGCCAGCGCCATCAGCGCCGGCGCCCACATCCGCGCCATGCAGCGCTCGGCCCGCATGCTGCGTGCGGGCGAAGAGGTGCGCGAATACCACCTCGATGCCGAGTTGCTGCACGAATTTCGCCAGCAGGGCTCGCAATACCCCGCCTACAGCTCCATCGTCGCGGCGGGGGCCAATGCCTGCGTGCTGCATTACCGCGCCGACACCGCGCCCGTGCGCGACGGTGAGCTGGTGCTGATCGACGCCGGCTGCGAACTCGACGGCTATGCCAGCGACATCACGCGCACTTTTCCGGCCAATGGCCGTTTCACCGGGCCACAGCGTGCGCTCTACGATCTGGTGCTCGCCAGCCAGGAAGCCGCCGTGGCCGCCACCCGGGCGGGCGCACGTTTCACCGACCCGCACGACGCCACCGTGGCCGTGCTGGCACAGGGCATGCTGGACCTGGGCCTGCTCGACAGGAACAAGGTGGGCACAGCGCAGGACGTGATCGACCAGCGGGCGTACTTCCAGTTCTACATGCACCGCACCGGCCACTGGCTGGGCATGGACGTGCACGACTGCGGCAGCTACGTGGAGCCCGGCGAGGTGGGCCAGGTGGGCCAGCGCAAGGACCCGCTCTCGGGCGAGCTGATCACCAATCGCCCCAGCCGCGTGCTGCGTCCGGGCATGGTGCTCACCGTCGAGCCGGGCCTCTACGTGCGGCCCGCCGCGGGCGTGCCCGAGGCGTTTCACCACATCGGCATCCGCATCGAGGACGACGCCATCGTCACCGAGGCGGGCTGCGAACTGATCACGCGCGGCGTGCCGGTGCAGGCCGACGAGATCGAGGCCCTGATGCGCGCCTGAAGCGGGCGCCTGCAGTGCCTTGGCCAGGCGGTGCGGCGACCGATCGTTCCGCGCTCGTAACCGCTTCCGTGTAAAAATGGAAACTCAATTACACGTTCAGTGAGAAAGAGACACCTCCATGTCCACCCGCCGCGCCACCAAGATTGTTGCCACCCTGGGCCCCGCTTCCAGCGACCCGCAATTGCTCGAGCGCATGATCCGCGCCGGCGTCAACGTGGTGCGCCTGAACTTCAGCCACGGCAAGGCGCAGGACCACATCGACCGCGCCACGGCAGTGCGCGCCGCCGCGCAGCGGGCCGGGCGCGAGGTGGCGATCATGGCGGACCTGCAGGGCCCCAAGATTCGGGTCGGCAAGTTTGCCGAAGGCCGGGTGCTGCTGGAGCAGGGCGCGCCGTTCGTGCTGGATGCTTCCCGCACCGAGCCGGGCGATCTGGCCGGCGTGGGGCTCGATTACAAGGAACTGCCGCGTGACGTGAAGCCCGGCGATGTGCTGCTGCTCAACGACGGCCTGATCGTTCTCACGGTGAACGCCGTGCGCGGCGAGGCCGTGCACACCACGGTGAAGATTGGCGGCGAGCTGTCCAACAACAAGGGCATCAACAAGCAGGGTGGCGGCCTCACGGCGCCGGCGCTCACCGCCAAGGACATGGAAGACATCCGCACGGCCATGGGTTTCCAGGCCGACTATGTGGCCGTGAGTTTCCCCAAGAATGCCACCGACATGGAGATGGCGCGCCAGTTGTGCAACGTGGCGGCGGCGGAATACCGCCACAAGCCGGGGCTGATCGCCAAGATTGAGCGCGCCGAGGCCATTCCGCACCTGGAGTCCATCCTGCGCGTGAGCGACGGCATCATGGTGGCGCGCGGCGACCTGGCGGTGGAGGTGGGCAACGCGGCCGTGCCGGCATTGCAGAAAAAGATGATCCGCATGGCGCGGGATCTCGACAAGGTGGTCATCACCGCCACGCAGATGATGGAGAGCATGATCACCAACCCCGTGCCCACCCGGGCCGAGGTGAGCGACGTGGCCAACGCCGTGCTCGACGGCACCGATGCGGTGATGCTCAGCGCCGAGACGGCGGCCGGAAAATACCCCCTGGAAACCGTGGAAGAGATGGCCAAGATCTGCGCCGCCGCCGAGGCGGCCGAGGACCATCGGCTGGATGCCGACTTCACAGGCCGCACCTTTGGCCGCATCGACCAGTCCATTGCCATGGGGGCGCTTTTCACGGCCCACCACCTGGAGGCCAAGGCCATCGTGGCCATGACCGACAGCGGCTCCACTGCCCTGTGGATGAGCCGCCACCGCAGCCATATCCCGATCTACGCGCTCACGCCCAAGGTGGCCACGCAGCGCAAGATGGCCATGTACCGCAATGTGCGCCCCTTGCTCATGGACACCAGCGCCGACCGCGACACGGCGCTCGCGCAGGCCGAAGGCCACCTCAAGAGCCGCGGCATTGTGCAAAGCGGCGACGTGTATGCCATCACCTGCGGCGAACCCATGGGCGCACCGGGTGGCACCAACATGCTGAAAATCTGCCGCGCAAGCTGACCCCGTTCACGGCGTGAACCACGGCCAGGTCACCTGGCTGCAGGTGGCGGCTCGTCGGCTTGGGGGCTGTCGGCAAGCGCCAGGCGCCGGCGCAGCGCGGCAGCCGCGAGGTCGCACAGCCAGCCGGTGGTCCAGCACAGCCAGCCCGTCCACAGGGTGTGGCTCATGAAGTGGGCGCCACGCACCTGCTGGGCGCCGCCCAGGATCAGGCCTGCCACCAGCGATGCCGCCAGCCACAGGCGCGCGGCGCGCGGCTGGCGCCGCCGCAGCGCAAAGTAGCCGCCCATAAAGGCAAACCCCGCCGAGGCATGGCCCGCAGGAAAACAGCGCCCCCCTCCACCATCCACGATGCCCAGGGCCCAGTGCGATGCGTAGCGGGCCACGCCACCGAACTCGGCCAGATCCCAGGGGCAACTGGTGGCGCTCAGGCTCTTGAGGCTGCTCACTACAAACAGCGCCGCCAGCGCGCTGGCGGCCAGCTGCAGCCGCTCCCCCAGGTCGATGCGCCGCAGCAAGCCCACCGGCCACCATACGCCCAGGGTCAGCAGCACCACCACAAGCCAGCCCAGGTGGTGGGCATCTTCGTGCAGTACCTGCGTGAAGAACCACTGCTCGCGCATCGGGAAACCGGTGCCCGAGCCAAAAACATGGGCCAGTGCCAGATCCTGCCCCAGGGCGTCCCAGGCCAGCAGGCATGCCAATGTGCCAAGGGTCCAGGCCAGGGTTCCGCGCAGGGAGTGGGGTGGCGAGGTGGAAGCAAGGCTTGACTGCGACATGTTCGGCACGATAGGCGTGTGCGCTTAACGGGGTCTTAACCTTTTTCTGGGGGCCGTCGCGGTGACAATCGGGCCATGCGAATCCTAGTGGTCGAAGACGATGCGGGCATTGCCAACGGGCTGCGCACCAACCTGCAGCAGCGCGGCTATGCCGTGGATGTGTGCGATGGCATTGCGTCGGCCTGGGGCGCACTGCGTGCCGAGCGCTTTGACGCCGTCTTGCTGGACCTGGGACTGGCCGACGGTGAAGGCGGGGAGCTGTTGCACCGGCTGCGCGCCAGTCCGCCGGCCGCTGGCGTGCCAGCGCTGCCCGATCCTGCGACCCCGGTGCTCATCGTGACGGCCCGCGATCTGGTCAGCCAGCGCATCGCCGGCCTGGACCAGGGGGCCGACGACTACCTGGTCAAACCCTTTGATGTCGATGAACTCGATGCTCGCCTGCGTGCACTGCTGCGCCGGGCGGCAGGCCGGGCCTCTCCGACCATACGCTACCGCGATATCGAAGTGGATCCGGCCGCGCGCACGGTGCTGCAGGCCGGCAAACCGGTCGATATGTCGCCGCGCGAGTTTTCCGTGCTGCTCGTGCTGCTGCAGGCCCGGGGCCGGGTGCTGTCCCGCCAGCAGATCGAGGAGCGCCTGTACAGCTGGCAATCGGCCATTGAAAGCAACGCGGTCGAAGTGCACATCCACCATTTGCGCCGCAAGCTGGGCAGCGGGTGCATCCAGACCATGCGGGGCGTGGGTTACTTCATGCCGCAGGAGGCCTTGTGATGGCAGCGCCGGGTTCCGCTGCCCACCCCTCCCGGGGCCCGGTCCGCCACTCGCTGACCCGGCATCTGCTGCTGTGGTCTCTGGGGGCGCTGGTGCTTGTGTGGTGCAGCTTCGTGTTCGTGGGGTACCGCGCCGGTGTGAATGAGGCGGATGAGCTGACCGACGGCCATCTGGCCAGTGTGGTTGCGCTGCTCATCAATCTGCGCGCTTTTGAAGCCGTGGACCAGGCCGTCACTACGCAGCGCCCCGCCATGCCCTGGCTCAAGGCGCATGACTACCAGCAGTCCATCAGCGTGGTGCAATGGAATGCTGCAGGGCATGTGCTGGCGCACAGCGGCAGCGCACCATTGCCTGCCTTCAATGAGGCCGAGGGGTTCGCCGATCTGAGCCTGGGACCGCAGGCCGTGGCCTGGCGCAGTTTTTCGCATTGGGATGTATCCAGAACCCGCAAGGTCATGGTGCTGCTGGAGTTGCGCGAGCGCGACGAGCTGGCGCAGGACATCGCCGACCAGATGGTCGAGCCGGGGTTGTGGCTGCTGCCGGTGGTGGCCCTGGCCCTGGGGCTGGCCTTGCACCGGGGATTGCGGCCCTTGTATGCACTGTCTGCGGATGTGGCCGCACTCGACCCTGCCATCGCGCAGCGGCTGGCGTCGCGCCATGCATGGAGCGAATTCGAATCGGTGGTGGCCTCCATCAATACGCTGCTGGAGCGGCAGCAGGCCGCGCTGGTGCGCGAGCGCCGTCTGGCCAACGAGGTGGCACACGAGCTGCGCACACCCTTGTCCTCGATCGCGCTGCAGGCCAGTGCGCTGGGCGGTGGGCTGGACCCGAACGCGCAGGCACAGGCCTTGGCGCGGATACAGCAGGATGCCTTGCGTGCGGGCCATGTGCTGAACCAGTTGCTGGCGCTGGCCCGGGCCAGCCGTGCCGAGCTGCACGAAGCCACGGCGCCGGTGGACCTGGCCGCCACGGCGCGCGCTGTGTGTGTCGACTATGCCCAGGCCGCATGGCAGCGGGGGGGCGAGATCGCCGTGGTGGCGCCCGAGGCTCTGCCCATGGCGGGCCATGGGGTGCTGCTGGACCTGGCGGTGCGCAATCTGGTCGAAAACGCCCTCAGGCACACTCCGCATGGCACCCGGATTTCCGTGCAGATAGGGCAGTCCGACACCGGGGCGGTCTGGCTGCAGGTGTGTGACGACGGCGGGCGTGTCCAGGCGGCTGCGGGCAACGCCAGCATGGCGCGCCCGGCGGACAGCCTGCAGCTGGGGCATGAAATTGTGCTGCGTGTGGCGCAGATGCATAACGGCACCTTTGGCGTGGCGGCTGCGCCGGCGCCATTCACCACTTGCTACCGTCTGGATTTCCCACCACCCAGCGCTGTGGCGGCCGGGTAAAATCCGGGTTACCAAGCGGTTACCACCGCGCCGGCTGCCTGTCAGCGCCTCCCTCAACCCTGAACGGACTTCACCACCATGCCCCTCGTCTCGATGCGCGAACTGCTCGACCATGCTGCCACCAACGGCTATGGCATTCCTGCCTTCAACGTCAACAACCTGGAGCAGGTGCAGGCCGTGATGGCTGCCGCCGACGAGGTGGGTGCGCCCGTCATCCTGCAGGCCAGCGCCGGCGCGCGCAAATACGCAGGCGAACCCTTCATCAAGCACCTGATCCAGGCGGCGGCCGAGATGTATCCCCACATTCCGCTGGTCATGCACCAGGACCATGGCACTTCGCCCAAGGTGTGCCAGGGCGCGATCGACCTGGGCTTTGGCTCGGTGATGATGGACGGCTCGCTGATGGAGGACGGCAAGACCCCTTCGTCGTTCGACTACAACGTCGAAGTCACGCGCAAAGTGGTGGAGCTGGCGCACAAGTACGGCGTCACGGTGGAGGGCGAGCTGGGCTGCCTGGGCAACCTGGAGACGGGTGATGCCGGGGAAGAAGACGGCATTGGTGCCGAAGGCAAGCTGGACCACAGCCAGATGCTGACCGACCCCGAAGAGGCGGCCCAGTTTGTCAAGGCCACCCAGCTGGATGCCCTGGCCATTGCCATTGGCACCAGCCATGGCGCCTACAAGTTCAGCCGTCCGCCCACGGGTGACATCCTGGCCATCAGCCGCGTCAAGGAAATCCATGCCCGCATCCCCAACACCCACCTGGTGATGCACGGCTCGTCTTCGGTTCCCCAGGATCTGCTGGCCATCATCAACCAGTACGGCGGCAAGATGAAGGAAACCTATGGCGTGCCCGTGGCCGAAATCCAGGAAGCCATCAAGCACGGCGTGCGCAAGATCAACATCGACACCGACATCCGCCTGGCCATGACTGGCGCGGTGCGCAAGTTCCTGGCCGAAAACCCCGAAAAGTTCGATGCCCGCGAATGGCTCAAACCCGCGCGCGAAGCTGCCAAGGCGATTTGCAAGCAGCGTTACATCGAGTTCGGCTGCGAAGGCCAGGGGGGCAAGATCAAGGGCGCATCGCTGACCGTGATGGCCCAAAAATACACTGCAGGTGCATTGGCCCAAGTGGTCAACTGACGTTTTTTGCTCACCCCTTCAGCGCCAACCGGCAGCCCTTGTGCTGCCGGTTGGCGTTTTGGGGGGCTGATCAGGCGAGAGTGTCCCGGAGACGGCGGGCCTTGCTTTTTCTTCATGTAAGCTCGTGGTCAGTTAGCGCGCGCGGGTGCGTGTACGGAGCATCGCGGCCCGGTTCGATAGCGCAGCAAGCCACAGCGGGGCTCGCGCAACGATCACTCAACTTGGAGGAGACCATTCATGCAGGCAAACCCCATTCCACCGGTGCAATGCATCGGCATACCCAGGGAAACCTTCCCCGGCGAAAAGCGCGTGGCCACCGTGCCCGATGTGGTGGAAAAGCTGCTCAAGCTGGGCTTCCGGGTTGCCGTGGAGTCGGGTGCCGGGGATGCCGCCAATTTCAGCGATGACGCCTACCGCGCCGCCGGGGCCCAGATCGCCGGCGACGCTGCCGCACTGTGGGCCGCTTCGGACATCGTCTTCAAGGTGCGCCCGCCCAGCAGCGACGAAGTGGCGCTGATGCGCGAGGGCACGACACTCATCGATTTCATCTGGCCTGCACAGAACCCCGAGCTGATGCAGCAGCTGGCGGCCAGGAAGGCCACGGTGCTGGCCATCGACTGCCTGCCGCGCACGCTCTCGCGCGCGCAGAAGATGGACGCGCTGACCTCCACGGCCGGTGTCTCGGGCTACCGCGCCGTCATCGAGGCGGCCAACGCCTTCGGCCGGTTTTTCAATGGCCAGATCACGGCCGCGGGCAAGGTACCGCCCGCCAAGGTGTTCATTGCAGGCGCTGGCGTGGCGGGCCTCGCCGCCATCGGCACGGCGGCCAATCTGGGCGCCATCGTGCGCGCCAACGACACACGCGCCGAGGTGGCCGACCAGGTCAAATCGCTGGGCGGTGAATTCGTCAAGGTGGATTATGAAGAGGAGGGCTCGGGCGGCGGCGGCTACGCCAAGGTCATGAGCGAGGGTTTCCAGGCCGCGCAGCGCAAGATGTATGCGGAGCAGGCCAAGGACGCCGACATCATCATCACCACCGCGTTGATTCCGGGCAAGCCCGCGCCCAAGCTCATCACGGCCGAGATGGTGCAGAGCATGAAGCCCGGCAGCGTGATCGTGGACATGGCCGCCGAGCAGGGCGGCAACTGCGAGCTGACCGTGCCCGGCCAGGCCGTGGTGCGCCATGGGGTGACCATCGTCGGCTACACCGACTTGGCCTCCCGCTTGGCCAAGCAGTCGTCCACGCTGTACGCCACCAACCTGCTGCGCCTCACTGAAGAACTGTGCAAGGCCAAGGACGGCGTGGCCGTGGTCAACATGGAGGACGACGCGATCCGGGGCCTCACCGTGGTCAAGGACGGCGCGATCACCTGGCCCGCCCCGCCGCTCAAGCAGGCGCCTGCGCCGGCACCCAAGCCAGCGGCGGCTCCCGTGGCCGTGAAGAAATCCAGCCATGGCCCGGGTGAACCCATGTCCGCCAAGACGCTGACCATCGTCTTTGCCGTGCTGGCCTTGCTGTTCTGGGCCATCGGCGCCTATGCGCCGGTGGCCTTCCTGGGGCATTTCACGGTGTTCGTGCTGGCCTGTTTCATCGGCTACATGGTGGTGTGGAACGTCACGCCCGCGCTGCACACGCCGCTGATGAGCGTGACCAACGCCATCTCCAGCATCATCGCCATCGGCGCGCTGGTGCAGATTGCGCCACCCGATGCAGGCATCAACGGGCGCCCTGATGGGTTGATTCTCTGGCTGGCCTTTGCCGCACTGGTGCTCACGGCCGTCAACATGTTCGGTGGCTTCGCGGTCACGCGCCGCATGCTCGCCATGTTCCGCAAATAACAACGACAAAGCCAAGGAAAGACGAACATGTCCCAAAGTCTCGCTACCGTTGCCTACCTGGGGGCGGCCATTTTGTTCATCCTGAGCCTGGGTGGCCTGTCCAACCCGGAAACCTCGCGCCGTGGCAACCTGCTGGGCATGGTCGGCATGGCGCTGGCCGTGCTGGCCACGGTGTTCGGCCCGCGCGTCAGCCCTTCGGGTATTGCCTGGATTGTGGGCGCGCTGGTGGTCGGCGGCGGCATCGGCCTGTATGCCGCCAAGGTTGTCAAGATGACCCAGATGCCCGAGCTGGTCGCGCTCATGCACAGCCTGGTGGGCCTGGCGGCCTGCCTGGTGGGCTTTGCCAGCTACGTCGATACCTCGATCCAGCTGCAGGGCGCAGAAAAGATCATCCACGAGGTGGAGATCTATGTCGGCATCCTGATTGGCGCGATCACGTTCAGCGGCTCGCTGATCGCCTTCGGCAAGCTCAACGGCAGGATCGGCGGCAAGCCGCTGCTGCTGCCCGGGCGCCACTGGCTCAACCTGGCCGGCCTGCTGGTGGTGGTCTGGTTCGGCCGCGAATTTTTGCGCGCCGAGACGATAGAACAGGGCATGGTGCCGTTGATGGTGATGACGGTGATCGCGCTGCTGTTCGGCATCCACATGGTCATGGCCATTGGCGGTGCCGACATGCCGGTGGTGGTGTCCATGCTCAACAGCTATTCGGGCTGGGCGGCGGCGGCCACGGGCTTCATGCTCTCGAACGACCTGCTCATCGTCACCGGCGCGCTGGTGGGCTCTTCGGGCGCCATCCTGTCGTACATCATGTGCAATGCGATGAACCGCAACTTCATCAGCGTGATCGCGGGCGGCTTCGGCTCGGGCGCCGGCACGCCCGCCAAGAAGGGTGATGCAGCTGAGCCGCAGGGCGAGGCGGTGCCCGTCAGCGCCGCCGAGACCGCCGAGCTGCTGCGCGAGGCCAAGAGCGTCATCATCGTGCCCGGCTACGGCATGGCCGTGGCCCAGGCCCAGCACACGGTGAACGAGATCACCCAGACGCTGCGTGCAAAGGGCGTCAACGTGCGTTTTGGCATCCACCCGGTGGCGGGCCGCATGCCCGGCCACATGAACGTGCTGCTGGCCGAGGCCAAGGTGCCCTACGACATCGTGATGGAGATGGACGAGATCAACGAGGACTTCCCCGAGACCGACGTGGCCATGGTCATCGGCGCCAACGACATCGTGAACCCCAGCGCCCTGGACGATCCCACCAGCCCCATCGCGGGGATGCCGGTGCTCGAAGTGTGGAAGGCCAAAACCTCGATCGTGATGAAGCGCTCCATGGCCTCGGGCTACGCCGGCGTGGACAACCCGCTGTTCTACAAGGACAACAACCGCATGCTGTTCGGCGACGCCAAAAAGATGCTCGATGAAGTACTCGCCGTGCTCAAAGGCTGACGGGCATAATGCCCTTGCAGAAAAAGCACGACCGTGCTGAAAAACGCCGGCGTGTTTTCATGGCCGCAATAAAACCTACCTGGAGACCGCGCAAATGACCGACCGCCCGTGGCTGGCTGCCTACCCGCAAGGCGTGCCCGCCGACATCGACCCGTCGCACTACCCCTCCCTCGTCGCCCTGATGGACGAGGCATTCACCCAATACGCCGACCGCATTGCCTACAGCTTCATGGGCAAGGAGGTCACGTTTGCACAGACCGATGCCCTGAGCAGTGCTTTTGCGGCTTACCTGCAGAGCCTGGGCCTGGTCAAGGGGGACCGTGTGGCCATCATGATGCCCAACGTGCCGCAATACCCCGTCGCGGTGGCAGCCATCCTGCGGGCAGGCTTTGTCGTGGTCAATGTGAACCCGCTGTACACCCCGCGCGAGCTGGAGCACCAGCTCAAGGACTCGGGTGCCAAGGCCATCGTGATCATCGAGAACTTCGCCTCCACGCTGGAGCATTGCATTGCGCACACGCCCATCAAGCATGTGGTGCTGTGCGCCATGGGCGACCAGCTGGGCATGCTCAAGGGGCTGTTGGTCAACTACGTGGTGCGCAACGTCAAGAAGATGGTGCCCGCCTACAACCTGCCGGGCGCCGTGCGTTTCAATGATGCGGTGGCCCAGGGCACCCGCGGCACGTTCAAGAAGCCCGACATCAAGCCCGACGACATCGCCCTGCTGCAATACACCGGCGGCACCACGGGTGTGAGCAAGGGGGCCATCCTGCTGCACCGCAACGTGATCGCCAATGTGCTGCAGTCCGAGGCCTGGAACGATCCGGTCATGAAGAAGGTGCCCGCCGGCGAGCAGCCCACCAGCATCTGCGCGCTGCCGCTGTACCACATCTTCGCGTTCACGGTGAACATGATGCTGTCCATGCGCACGGGCGGCAAGACCATCCTGATCCCCAATCCGCGCGACCTGCCGGCCGTGCTCAAGGAGCTGTCCAAGCACACCTTCCACAGTTTTCCGGCCGTCAACACCTTGTTCAACGGCCTGGCCAATCACCCCGACTTCAACACCGTCAACTGGAAGAACCTCAAGGTATCGGTGGGCGGCGGCATGGCGGTGCAGGGCGCGGTGGCCAAGCTGTGGCTCGAAAAGACCGGCTGCCCCATCTGCGAAGGCTATGGCCTGTCGGAAACCAGCCCCTCGGCCAGCTGCAACCCGGTGACCGCCAAGGAATTCACCGGCACCATTGGCGTGCCCTTGCCCAGTACGTACATGAAGCTGCTCGACGATGATGGCCATGAGGTCACCGCCGTGGGCCAGCCCGGCGAAATCGTGATCAAGGGACCGCAGGTGATGGCCGGTTACTGGCAGCGCCCCGATGAGACCGCCAAGGTCATGACCGAGGACGGCTATTTCAAGTCCGGCGATATCGGTGTCGTGGACGAGCGCGGCTTTTTCAAGATCGTGGACCGCAAGAAGGACATGGTGCTGGTCAGCGGCTTCAACGTGTACCCGAACGAGGTCGAGGAGGTCGTCGCCAACTGCCCGGGCGTCCTGGAATGCGCCGTGGTGGGCGTGCCCGACGAAAAATCGGGCGAGGCCGTCAAGCTGGTGATCGTGAAGAAGTCGCCCGACCTCACCGAGGCCGATGTGCGCGAGTTCTGCCGCCATGAGCTCACGGGCTACAAGCAGCCCAAGGTGATCGAGTTCCGCACCGAGCTGCCCAAGACACCCGTCGGGAAAATCCTGCGCCGCGAACTGCGCGACAAGAAGTGAGGCCGCAGGGCCCTGCTTCACCCTTGCTGGCGGCTTCGGTCGCCTTCTTTTTTTCAGAGGCGATTTCATGACCACGGCCATCCTCAGCGCACTTCCCGAAGAACAATCCGGCCTTGTCGCCAGCTTGCAGCAGCCCCAGCGCAGGGTGCACGCGGGGCGTACCTTCTGGACCGGGTCGCTGCACGGCCACAGCGTGGTGCTGGCGCTTTCGGGCATCGGCAAGGTGGCGGCGGCCACCACGGCCACGGCGCTGATCGAGCGCTTCGGCGTGGCCCGCATCGTGTTCACGGGCGTGGCCGGGGGCGTGGGTGATGGCGTGCGGGTGGGCGACGTGGTGGTGGCCCAGGACTATGTGCAGCACGACATGGATGCCTCGCCCCTGTTCCCGCGCTGGGAGCTGCCCGGCTATGCGCGGGCACGCCTGGCCTGCGATGCGGCTTTGTCGGCTCTGCTTTTGGACGCCGCCCGCGCTTGTGTGGCCAGCGCTCAAGGGCAACTTGACCTAGAAACCGCCAACCCCGCCCTGCAGGTGCACCACGGCCTGATGGCCAGCGGCGACCGCTTTGTATCGGCCGCGCACGAGTCCGACCGGCTGCGCACCCTGCTGCGCGAAGCGGGCCACGAGGTGCTGGCCGTGGAAATGGAAGGTGCCGCCGTGGCCCAGGTGTGCCTGGACTACGGTGTGCCGTTTGCCGCCGTGCGCACCATCTCCGACCGCGCCGACGATGCCGCGCATGGCGACTTCGCGCTGTTCGTGCAGACCGTGGCCAGCCGCTATGCCGACCACATGGTGCAAACGTTTCTACAAAAACTGCGAAATTAATAGCTTTCAGCACTTGATAGGTAAGCGCGAGCGGCCAATTCGATCATTGTTTGCAACGGGCGCGCCCCAAAGCCAGCGCCACCGCGGAACCGGCTCCGCCGGACCGCTGGAGGCGTCCCCCTCAGGGGGGAAGGCGCGCAGCGCCACAGGGGGAGTCTATTTAAGCCAGCCGCGCTTGCGGAAGTACCACATCGGCCCCAGCGCGCTGGCCAGCATCAGGCCCAGCGCATACGGGTAGCCCAGCGACCAGTCCAGCTCGGGCATGAACTTGAAATTCATGCCGTACACGCTGGCAATCAGCGTGGGCGGCAGCAGCGCCACGCTGGCCACCGAGAAGATCTTGATGATCTTGTTCTGGTTGATGTTGATGAAACCGACCGTGGCGTCCATCAGGAAGTTGATCTTGTCGAACAGGAAGGCCGTGTGGTTGTCCAGCGACTCGATGTCGCGCAGGATCTGGCGGGCCTCCTCGAACTGGTCGGAGCTGAGCATCTTGCTGCGCATCATGAAGCTCACGGCGCGGCGCGTGTCCATCACGTTGCGGCGGATGCGTCCGTTCAAGTCCTCCTGGCGGGCGATGGCGGCCAGCACCTCGCCGGCGCGGGCATCGGTCACGTCGCCGGCCAGCACCTGCTTGCTGACCTTCTCCAGCTCGTCGTAGATGTTCTCCAGCGTGTCGGCCGAATACTCGGCGTCGGCGTCGAACAGTGCGAGCAGCACCTCCTTGGCATCCTCGATCAGGCCCGGTGCCCGGCGTGCGCGCATGCGCAGCAGGCGGAACACGGGCACGTCCTCGTCGTGGATCGAGAACAGCACGCCCTTGCTTTTCAGCGTGGGGTTGGTCAGGTTCAGGATGAAGGCCACGCGCACCGAACGCGGCTGATCGTTGTCGTCAATGAGAAAGTCGCTGCGGATGTGCAGGTCACCGTTGTCTTCTTCGTAGAAGCGGGCGGATTCCTCGATGTCCTCGTCCATCGCGTCTTCGGGGATGGACAGGCCGTAGTGCTGCTTGATCCAGCGTTTTTCCTCGATCGTGGGGTTTTCCAGATCGACCCAGATGGGCTGAAAGCGGGTGAGTTCTTCCAGGGATTCGATTTCTTCCTGGAACAAACGGCCGTTGGCAAGCGAAAAGATATTGAGCATGGCTCACTCCCTGGTTGGTGGCATCTGCAGTGGGGTTTGGGGGTGCTTTCATCCCCACGGGCAGGCCGGGGAGCTGAAAGCTACCAACTCGGGTAGGTTTCCACGGGGTTTTCTCCGTCAATGTGCAAGCCGCGGATTATGGCACCGGCCCGTGGCGTACGTGTGACGCGGGCACTCGGATTCTCAGGGGCTGGCGGGGGTGGCCTGCACCAGCGCCAGCGCACGGCACAGGTCCGCCCAGGCTGCCGCCTTGTTGCCTTGGGCGCGCAGCAAAAAGGCGGGGTCGTAGGTGACGATGGCGGGGCATCCCGCCAGCTGGTGCAGCTCGGCGCGCAGGCGGCCCAGGGGTTCGGTGCGCGCCAGGGCCGCCCGGGCTGCCACATGGCCCAGTACCAGCACCATGGCGGGGCGCAGCGTGGCCACCGCCTCCTCCAGTGCCACGGATACATCGGCGGCACCTGCAGCGGCGCTGGCCGGGGGGCGCTCCAGGATCGCCAGAAAAACGCGGGGGTGCAGGTGCAGCCGCATGGCCCGCAGCATGTTGTCCAGCAGGCGGCCCGCTTCGCCCGCCAGGGGTTCCGTGGGCGAGAGGCTTTCGGCTACCACCAGCCAGCCGGCACCCAGCCCGGCCGGCGTCTGCGCGGGGTCGGCCGCGGGGTAGAGCGCCTGCGGCGCATGCAGGACCAGCGCAGGCGCGCTGCCGCCCTGCGGCACGGGCGGCTGGACGCCCGGGGCGACGCCCGGGGGGATTGCACGTTCCCGTGCGGTACGCGGTGCCGGCTGGGAGCCGGCATCGGCCGCAGCCATTGCAGGCGGGTGCGCGGCGGGTGCGGTCGCAGTCTGCTGGGCGCGCACGGCATCGGCCACGGGGGGGGGCGCAGGCGCCGGCGTTTCCGCGGGTGCCCAGACGGTGACACCCATCTCCTGCAGCATGGCGCGCTGGCGCGCATCGAGGTGAAGGCTCATGGCAGCGGACTCATAACGGCAGGCTCATGACCACGGCGTCCTCGCGCTGGCCCGCAGGGGCCGGGTAGTAACGCTTGCGCTCGCCCACGCGGCGAAAACCGTGGGCCTGGTAGACATGCAGGGCGCGCTCGTTGCTCACGCGCACTTCCAGCCACAGCCATTGGGCACCCCGCCCGCGCGCCCACAGCGCCAGGGCGTCGAGCAGCACGCGGGCCCAGCCCTGCTTTTGGAAGGCCGGGGCCACGGTGATGTTGAGCAGATGCACCTCGTCCACCCCCATCATGGCCACGAAGTAACCCAGCAGCTGGTCGCCCGCCATCAGCAGCTGGGCCTGGTAGCCCGAGGCCATCGCGTCGGTGAAATTGCCCCGTGTCCAGGGATGGGAGTAGGCGCTGCATTCCACGTCCAGCACGTCGTCCAGCCGGAACAGCGTGAGCGGCTCAAAGCGGACCTCGGGGGCATTGGCGGGGGGAGAGAGGATGGCGCTCATGGTGTTGTCTGTGCGGGCGGGGTTGCACGCAGGGCAGCCCGCTCGGCAGCGGTGTATGCCACTTTATCGCGAATGTAGCGGGGCAGGGCTTCGCGGGCCGGCACGGCGCCGCCCGCTGCGAGCAAGGCGGGGGCCAGCCGCAGCAGGGCCGTGGCAGTGGGCAGCGCGCTGGCGTGCAGGGCGCCGGGGGCCAGGCGCCCGGCGTAGGCGGCCCCGGCGTTGCCCGCCAGTGTCCAGCCTGCGGGCACCTGCACGGCCTCGGGGGCGCACAGGCCGAAGTCGCCATCGGTGCGCCAGTGGCCGACCACGCCGGGCATGCCGCCCCGGGCGGGCTGCCATTCGCAATGCGCCACGTACACCTCGTCCATGCGCGCGTCCAGCGCGGCCACCACCTGGGTGCAGCCATGCTGGTGGCGGGCCTCCTCGGCCACCGCGAGCAGGGTGTCCACCGGCAGCACCGGCACGCCCGCGCCGCCGCGCGCACCAAAAGCCAGCCCCTGCGCCACCGCGCAGGCCGTGCGCAGGCCGGTGAACGATCCCGGCCCACGGCCGAACACGATGGCGTCGAGCGTGGCAAACGACAGCCCGGCTTGCTCCAGCAGCGTGCGAATGGCCGGAACCAGCGTGGCCGAGGTCTGCGCGCCCCCCGGCCCGGTGTGCTGCCACCAGGCATCTCCGGCCTGCACGGCGATGGAGAGGGTGTCGGTGCTGGTGTCGAAGGCAAGCAGGTTCATGGGGCCGGGTGGGTCTGGGTTCGGAGTGCAATTATCAGGGGCGCACCAGCGCGCTGCAGGATTGGCCGGTCTGCGCAATGCACCCCGGCGATAGACTTGGCCGATGATGTCTGTTCCTGTAGGTTGCCGCGCGGCCATGGTGCGCTGGTGGTTTTTGTGCCTTCTGTCCGTGGGTGGTGCGGCCCATGCCCAGGCGCCGGCATCGCTTCCTGCCGAGGTCGAGGCGGCACTGGCGCGTGCCCGCCTGCCCCGCGAGGCCCTGTCCGTGCTGGTGGCGGATGCACAGGCCGGCCGCCAGGCACCGCGGCTGGCGCACCGCGCGCAGGTCGCCACGAACCCCGCCTCGGTCATGAAGCTGGTGACCACCTACGCGGCGCTCGACCTGCTGGGCCCCACCTACACCTGGAGCACGCCCGTGTATGTGGACGGCACGGTGCACGGCGGCAGCCTCAAGGGCAATGTGTACATCCAGGGGCAGGGCGATCCCAAGCTGGTGATGGAACGCCTGTGGCTGCTGCTGCGCCGCCTGCAGGGCCAGGGCATCCAGGTCATCGTGGGCGACATCGTGCTGGACCGCACCGCTTTTGACGTGCCCGACCATGATGCCGCCCGCTTCGACGGCGAGCCGCTGCGCCCCTACAACGCGGCGCCCGATGCCTTGCTGCTGAACTACAACGCGGTGGCCATGGCGTTCGTGCCCGATGTGGCTGCCGGGCTGGCGCGCATCCAGTACGACCCGCCACTGGCCGGCGTGCAGCGCCAGGCCACGGTGCCGCTGGCGGCTCCCGGCGCGGAGTGCGGCGACTGGCGTGCCGCCTTGCGGGCCGAACTGACCGACCCGGCACGCGCCGCGTTCCAGGGTGCGTATCCGGCCCGCTGTGGCGAGCGCGTGTGGGCGGCGGCGTTCCCCGACCCGAAAGGCTTTGCCGCGCGCGCGGTGGAGGGCATGTGGCGCGAACTGGGAGGCAAGCTCACGGGCAGCGTGCGGGATGGCAAGGTGCCTGCGGGGCTCATGCCGGTGTTCGTGGCCACATCGCCCGCTCTGGCCGAGGTGGTGCGCGACGTGAACAAATACAGCAACAACGTGATGGCGCAGCAGCTGTTCCTCACGCTTGCCTTGCGCAGGAATGGCGTGGCCACGTTCGACGGCGCGCGCGACACGCTGCGCCAGTGGTGGCAGGGGCGCATCGGCGATGCCGAGCCGCCCCTGCCCGACAACGGCGCTGGCCTGAGCCGCGAGGCCCGCATCAGCGCCCAGTCCCTGGCGCGCATGCTGCAGGTCGCCTGGCAGTCGCCGGTGATGCCCGAGCTGGTGTCGTCCCTGCCGATTGCCGGCGTGGACGGCACGCTGCGCCGCAGCCAGAGCCGTGCGGGCGCTGCCCACCTCAAGACCGGCAGCCTGCGCGACGTGATGGCCGTTGCCGGCTATGTGCATGCCGCCAGCGGCCGCCGCTATGTGCTGGTGGCCATCGTCAACCACCCGCAGGCGGGCGCCGCGCGGCCGGTGCTCGACGCCCTGGTGGACTGGACCGCACGCGATCAATAGCCACCAAAGCAATTCACACCATGCCCCTGCACGACCTCATCGGCTACCTGGCCGCGACCCTGACCACCTGCAGCTTTCTGCCCCAGGCGCTGCATACGTTCCGCACCCGCGATGTCAGTGGCATCTCGCTGGTCATGTACGGCACCTTCACGCTGGGTGTGGCGCTGTGGCTGGCCTATGGCGTGGCACTGGCCGCCTGGCCCATCGTGGCGGCCAATGCCGTCACGCTGGCACTGTCGGGCGCCATCCTGGTCATGAAGCTGCGCTACGGCGCGCGCCGCAAGGGCTGAAGCCCGGGGGTGTCGCCCAGGCGTCTGGGCGCGGGTGCGGTCCGCGTAATTCCCTATGGATGCTGCAGTGCGGGTGCGCGCACGATGCGACGCTCTTCACCGCTCCAAGGGGTCGCTTCATGCCATATTTCCGCCTTTCCTGTGTTGCCGCAGCCGCGGCGTTGCTGGCCGCCTGCGGTGGCTCCGAGGGGCCGCAGCGGGGGGCGCTGGTGGAGCCGGCTGCGACGCTGGCCATGCTGACCGCCGCACAGATCGATGCCACGACGGCGGCCATCGGCCTGCAGGCGGTCAGCGGCAAGGCCCGGTGCGATGTCCGGGTGGTGGCGCTCAACTACACCACGGTGGGCGTGCGGGACGGTGAGAGCACCAACGCATCGGGCGTGATGCTGGTGCCGGGCGGCCCTGCCTGCACCGCGCCCGCGCCCCTGGTGGCCTACGCCAAGGGCACGGATGTGCAGAAGCCCCGCACGCTGGCCAACCCGCAAGACGGTGAGACCTTCTTTCTGGCGGCGATGTATGCCGCCCAGGGCTACGCCGTGGTGGCCACCGATTACCTGGGTTTTGCCAAATCGGCCTATGCCTACCACCCGTATCTGCATGCGGATTCCGAAGCCACGGTGGTGCTCGACTCCGTCCGTGCCGCGCGGGCGGCGGCGGCCAGCGTGGGCGCCAACCTCTCGGGCAAGGTGATGTTCACCGGCTATTCGCAGGGCGGTCATGCGTCCATGGCCGCCCACCGGGCGGCGGAGCGCGACCATGCCGGCGAGTTCAACGTGGTGGCAGGTGCCCACCTGGCGGGGCCCTACAATCTGTCGGGCCAGCTGCGCGTGACCGATGCGATGGCCGGGGTGCAGTTCTTCGTGCCTTACCTTGTGACCTCGTGGCAAAAGGTGTACGGCAATGTCTATGCCGACGTCAAGGCGGCTTTCAAGCTGCCTTATTCGGGCTACATCGAGAACCTGTTGCCCAGCCCCACGCTCGACTACACCACGCTGGTGTCCTCGGGCGCATTGCCCGGTGGCCCAGGTGTCACACCCAACCAGGCCCGTGACCTCGTGTTCCAGCCCGAGTTCCTGGCCGCGGCCCAGGCCGGCGGCAGCAACCCGTTGTTTCTGGCGGCCAAAAAGAACGACCTCCTGGGCTGGAGCCCCAAGGCGCGCTTGCTGCTGTGCGGTGGTGCGGGCGACCCCACGGTGCCGCCGGCCATCCACCAGCAGGCCATGAAGGCCGACTTTGACAGCCGGGGGCTGACCAACGTGACATCGGTGGATGTCGACGCGCTGGTGCAAGCCACGTACGGGCCCGGTGGCAAGGCGCCCACCGATCCGGCCTCGGCGGCGTTTGCCACGTATTACGGCAACTACCACGGTACCTACGAGCCGCCGTTCTGCCACGCCCAGGCGCGGGCGATGTTTGATTCCGTCCAATAGCCAGGCACTGCGCGCATGAAAAAAGCCGACCCTCGGGCCAATGCCAGTCAGTTAAGCTTGGCTTGATCTGATTGGCAGTAAAAAGGGAACGTGTTTCACGTTCCCTTTTTATTTTGTCGATCCTGCTGCA
>NZ_FNQJ01000031.1 GCF_900107605.1 Acidovorax soli
TGTCTTGATCTGCGGCCATGGCCAGGGTCTGCTGCTTCATGGGCGGATAACGTTTGAGAGGCAACACCGGTGGACCTTAATCAGCATTGCCTTAGGCAGTGGCTCGACAAAGTCAGAAGCGAGGTCGATACTCCTGTAAACACTCTCAAACGTGAGCTTTTCGGTGTCCAGTTCCGTCTTGACGGCGCTCCTAGTCGACCCTCAAAGACTTGGTTTCATCAAACGCACTCAACGTTGAGTGGCACCTGGGACTATTACCCGCACGAAGGCATCACATCAGTCTTCGTCTACTTCACTCACATCATTTCTATGCCGCCTCTGCTGTCGGCAACGAGTGACCTGGACGGCGACACGTGGGAACTGTCGCTTTCTGTTCAACTGATGGATCAGGACTTCAACGGGGCATCGGGTTGGTTGCAAACCTGTGCGACTACCGTTGAGTGTGTGCCGGTTTTCATTTCTACACCTTACTGTCCTCCCTTGGACAGCTCTGCGGCGAGCCTCGACTTCAACGTCGATGCTTGATCGAAGCAAGAATCTGCGGCTGTTATGCAGCAGACTTTTTGTCCTTCCGGGGCGCTCGTTCCAGCGCACTCCTAGGTACTGTCCGAGCGATCATGTTGCCATCTCTGGTGTGGAACATGAGCCAACCATCGCCGCTCCAAACCACTTTGGTAAGTAGCCGATTAAGCGCCGTTGAGATCCTGTGCCTCTCCTTGACTGCGCTCTTGTCGTTCAGCGCTGCTTTGACATCCTCTGCAAACAGGCTTCCAAAGTCATTCCCGCCTTTTGGTGCTGCGGCTAGCTCATTCCGTTTTTGCCGGACAACTTCCCGAAGCGAGTCCTGCTGCTGTTCGATCTCGCGGAGCCGTTGCGTTACCAACCTCATTTCTCCGCCTTCTTCAATCGCAGCCAAGTAGCGCTCAGACTTGGAATCGAGATCGGCAAGTTTTGCATTGGCTTCGTCAATTGCAATGCGCGTCAATCGAAGTGCCTCGGTTTCCTGAAACTGCCCGGCCTCAGCGGTGGCCAAGAACGAGAACCCGAAATCGATGATTGCAGCCTCACTGATGGGCGCACAGGTGCTAGCACCTGCGACTCGACCCAGACAGTAGTACCTCGCACTGCCACGCTTCCATGCGGGCTTCTTTTGCATGCGTTCCCCACAGTTGCAGTACAGGAGCCCAGCCAGCAGATCCCCTTTGATGCCACGGAGTCTGGGTATAGATTGCCGCCCATCCAACGCAGCATGGACTCTCCCCCAGAGATCGTCAGTGATAACTCGTGGAAAGTAGTCGGTGACCGGATCGCCCAAAGGAACCAATTCAGTACCCACCATCTGCTTTGGTTGCCATTCTCCCAGGACTCGACGGTCACGAACCAAGCGGCTAACCTGGGTGTGTTCCCATCGTGTGTTGGTGTTAGCCCGTACTCGCCATGGAAGCGGCCATTCCTCTGTGTTAGCGATTCGAGCAACGCTCACCCCGCCATGGCCGTTGGCCACATGCTCAAACACTTTGACCACAGACGCAGCCTTGGCCTCGTCCAGCAACCATCCTTGGCGATCTTCCCTGGGATATGCCCAACCCGGACCATGACCATGAGAGACGACAGGCAATTTCGCCTCACGCTTTTTGGCAAAAGCTGCGCGAACGCGCCTAGCCTTTGTTGCGCTCTCCTCATGAGCCCGCGCAAACAGGAGCACGGACATCATGAAGTTGACCGTGTCGTTGATCGTGTTTTCGTTCCACTCTTTGCCGTCGATTAGCGAAACAACGCGAATCCCTGCGCGCACTATCGAGGTGAGGAGGGCTACCGCATCCGTAATTGTGTTTCGTGAGAGTCGATCCAGGCTCTCGACGAGTAGGATGGAGCCACGGGGAATCCTCCCCTCCTTGGCTGCAATTAAGAAGGCAGCCAGTGCCCCTTCGGTTGCGTTCTTGCCCTTGAAAGCGGAGATCCCAAGGTCCGACAGTGCCAAGTCTTCATCCAAGACATGCCCATTCTCCTGACACCAAACACGCGCTGCGGCCGTCTGACGTTCGAGGCTATGCCCTTGGGCTTGACGCTCCGACGAGAAGCGGCGGTAGGAGTAAACACGAGGTTGGGACATACCCAATTATCGTGGGTTTTTTGTCGTAGTATGTAATCCAGACGCCACCCCACGTTGTTGGCATAGGCCTGCCCCCGGTTGCTCCACCAGGTGTAGGCGGTGTCGGTGGCCGTTGGTTGTAACTGACGGTAAACGTCCACCAGGCCGCCGCCGGCATCAGTTGTGTGCAACAGTTTTGTCATCCAGGCGCGTTCTTCGGGCAGGAAGCCGCTGTTTTTCTGGTTGCTGCGCCAGTTTTTCAGATCGATCTGCTGGTGGGCGATGTTGATGTCGCCACACAGGATGAACTCCCGCTGGCCCTTGGCGGCCATCAGATGCGGATGGAACTCTTCCAGGAAGCGGAATTTGGCCAGCTGACGCTCTTCGCCCGACGAGCCGCTGGGAAAATACGCGCTGATGATGGACAGCTTGCGCGCGGGCGTGTCAAAGCGCAGTTCGATATAGCGGCCCTCGGCATCGAACTCGGGCGAGCCATAGCCGGCGATGACCTCGCTGGGCTCATGGCGCGTGTAGATGCCGACGCCCGAGTAGCCCTTTTTCTGGGCAAAGTGGAAGTGGCCGTTCATCCCGGCAAGCTGTTCGAAACGCGTGGCGATATCGGCGGCCTGGGCCTTCACTTCCTGCACGCAAATACAATCCGGCCGCATGCTTGCGATCCAGGGTTCCACGCCCTTGCTGGTGGCGGAACGGATGCCGTTGAGATTGAGGCTGGTTAACTTGAACAAGGAATTTCCATGGTGAATGTTGGCGCACCAAACCCTGAGCAGGGTCGTCTGGCGCAGGATTTTGTCCGTTTTGCCGTTGAGGCAGGGGTGCTGCGGTTCGGGGAGTTCAAGACCAAGGCGGGGCGCCTGAGTCCCTACTTCTTCAACGCCGGCCTGTTCGACGACGGGGACAAGCTGGGCCGCCTTGCGGAATTTTATGCAAAAGCCCTGCTGGCCAGCGGAATCGAGTTCGACATGGTGTTCGGTCCAGCCTACAAGGGCATTCCCCTGGCTGCGACCGTGGCCGTGGAGCTGGCGCGGCGGGGGCGCAACGTGCCCTTCGCCTACAACCGCAAGGAAGCCAAGGACCATGGAGAAGGCGGCACCCTGGTGGGCGCACCCCTCCAGGGGCGGGTGCTGATCATTGACGACGTGATGTCGGCAGGCACCGCCGCACGCGAGTCCATCGCCATCATCCGCGCCGCTGGCGCTGTGCCCCACGCGGTCGCCATTGCATTGGATCGCCAGGAAAAAGCCACCGAGAATGGCCAGGACGTAGCGCACAGCGCCGTGCAGTATGTGCGCCATCAGCTGGGCATGCAGGTGTGCGCCATTGCAACCCTGGCAGACTTATTGCTCTATCTTTCCGAAAAAGGGGGAGGGGAGATGAGCGCGCACCACGCGCGGGTGCTGGCCTATCGCCAGCGGTATGGAGTCAACCAAGGGTCATGCAGTTGAGCAAATGGGCGTGGATCATGGGAGCCGGTGTGATGGCCAGCGTGGCAGTGCAGTGCGCGTGGGCGCAACAGACCAATGCCGGCAGCATCTACACCTGTGTCGATCGCCAGGGGCGCCGCCTGACGGCGGACCGTCCCATTGCCGAATGCCTGGACCGCGAGCAGCGTGAACTGGGTCCCACGGGCACCGTCCGGCGCCAGATTGGGCCTTCCCTCACCGAGAAGGAGCGGGCCGCCCTGGAAGTGCAGCGCCGCAAGGAGGCTGAGGAGCGGGCCCGCCAGCAGGAAGAGCGCCGCCGCGAGCGGGTTCTCACTGCCCGTTATCCGGACAAGGCGGCCCATGATAAGGAGCGCGCCTCAGCCATTCAGCTGCTGGAGGATGTCACCACCGTCGCCGAGAAGCGCGTGCTGGAACTGCAGCAGCAGCGCAAGGCCCTGGAAACCGAAATGGAGTTTTACCAGCGGGATCCCGCCAAGGCCCCCATGGCGCTGCGCCGCAAGATTGCCGAAAACGATGCAGGCATGGCGGAGCAGCGGCGCTTCGTGCTCAACCAGGAGCAGGAAAAACGCCGCATCCACCAGCGCTACGACGCAGAGCTGGCACAGCTGCGCAGGCTGTGGGCCGCGCAAATGGCGCCCGCAGCCGCAGCCTCCGATGTGTTGCTGCCAGCCTCCACGCGCTGAAGGCAGCACCGGCAGGCCAGTGCGCCGTGCCCCGTGAAATCAGGCTGCGAGCCGTGCGCGCAGCAACTCGTTGACCTGCGTCGGATTGGCCTTGCCCTTGCTGGCCTTCATGATCTGACCCACCAGCGCATTGAAGGCCTTGTCCTTGCCTGCGCGGAACTGCGCCACGTTGTCGGCGTTGGCAGCGATCACCTCGTCGATGATCTTCTCCAGTGCGCCGCTGTCATTCATCTGCTTGAGGCCCTTGGATTCGATGACTGCGTCCACGTCGGCCGATTCACCGTTCCACAGCGCATCAAATACCTGCCTGGCCGCGTTGTTGGAAATCGTGCCATCCGCGATGCGCGCGATCAGTGCAGCCAGCTGCGCAGACGACACCGGTGCCTGCTCGATGCCGATCTCGCCCGCGTTCAGGCGGCGCGACATCTCGCCCATGATCCAGTTGCTGGCCAGCTTCGGCTGCCCGCAGGCCGTGGCCGCAGCTTCGAAGTAGGCTGCCATGGCCTTGCTTTGCGTGAGCGTGGTGGCGTCGTATTCGGGCAGGCCATGGTCCGCCACGAAGCGCGCAGCCATGGCGCGGGGCAACTCGGCCATCAGTGCACGCTGTTCCTGCACCCATTGCGCTGAAATGTGGAGCGGCGGCAGGTCCGGGTCGGGAAAGTAGCGGTAGTCCGCCGCGTCTTCCTTGGTGCGCATGGCGCGGGTTTCGCCGGTGTCGGGGTCGAACAGCACGGTGGCCTGCTGGATGGCGTGGCCGTCCTCGATCTGCTCGATCTGCCAGCGGATTTCGTAGTCGATGGCCTGCTGCATGAACTTGAACGAGTTCAGGTTCTTGATCTCGCGGCGCGTGCCTAAAGCGGCGCCGGGCTTGCGCACGGACACGTTGGCGTCGCAGCGGAACGATCCTTCCTGCATGTTGCCGTCGCAGATGCCGATCCAGGTCACGATCTTGTGCAGTTCCTTGGCATAGGCCACGGCCTCCTCGGATGAGCGCATGTCGGGCTCGGTCACGATCTCCAGCAGCGGCGTGCCGGCACGGTTCAGGTCGATGCCCGACTGGCCGATGAAGTCCTCGTGCAGCGATTTGCCTGCGTCTTCTTCGAGGTGGGCGCGCACCAGGCGCACGGTCTTCTTCTCCCGCGCCGCGTCGGCGCCCTTTCCTGTTTCCAGGAAGAACGACACCTCGCCGCCTTGCACGACCGGGATCTCGAACTGGCTGATCTGGTAGCCCTTGGGCAGGTCGGGGTAGAAGTAGTTCTTGCGCGCAAAAATGCTCACGGGCGCAATGTGGGAGCCCAGGGCCAGTCCCAGTTTGATAGCGCATGCCACCGCTTCGCGGTTCATTACCGGCAGCGTGCCGGGCAGGGCCAGGTCCACCGCGCAGGCCTGGGTGTTGGGCTCGGCGCCAAAGGCGGTGGGGGCGCGGCTGAAGATCTTGCTCTGCGTGGCGAGCTGGGTGTGGGTCTCGAAGCCGATGACGACTTCATAGCCGTGGATCAATTTGCTGGTCATATCACAGACCTCCGGGTTGCCGGAGGTGGAAGTCAGTGGCTTGCTGCAGGCGGTGCGCAGCGTTCAGAAGGCGGGCTTCGTGGAAGTAGTTGCCGATGAGCTGCAGCCCCACGGGCATGCCGCTCTCGCCAAAACCCGCAGGCACGCTCATGCCGGGCAGGCCCGCCAGCGATGCGGGCAGGGTGAAGATGTCGGCCAGGTAGTCGGCCAGCGGGTCGTTGCCATGTTCGCCGAGCTTCCAGGCCACGGTGGGCGCCACGGGGCCGGCGATCAGGTCGCAGTGCTTGAATGCGTTCTGGAAGTCGTCGGCGATCATGCGGCGGATCTTTTGCGCCTGCAGGTAGTAGGCGTCGTAGTAACCGTGCGAGAGCACATAGGTGCCGATCATGATGCGGCGCTTGACCTCATCGCCAAAGCCTTCCGCGCGGGTCTTCTTGTACATGTCGACCAGATCGGTGTAATTCTTGGCGCGGTGGCCGAACTTCACGCCGTCAAAGCGGGAGAGGTTGGACGAGGCTTCGGCCGGGGCGATGATGTAGTACACCGGAATGGACAGCTCGGTGCGCGGCAGGCTGATGGGCACGAGCTGGGCGCCGAGCTTCTCGTATTCCTTCAGGGCGGCATCGACAGCGGCGCGCACGTCGGGCGCCAGGCCTTCGCCAAAGAACTCGGCGGGGATGCCGATGCGCAGGCCCTCGATGCTGTCGTTGAGCTTGGCGCTGAAGTTCTCGGCAGGGACGTCCAGGCTGGTGGAGTCGCGGTCCGGGTCCGGGCCGCACATGGCCGACAGCAGCAGGGCGCAGTCTTCGGCCGAGCGGGCCATGGGGCCGGCCTGGTCCAGGCTGGAAGCGAAGGCGATCATGCCGTAGCGGCTGGCGCGGCCATAGGTCGGCTTGATGCCGGTGATGCCGCAAAACGATGCGGGCTGGCGGATGGAGCCGCCGGTATCGGTGCCGGTCACGGCGGGGGCCAGGCGCGCGGCCACGGCCACGGCACTGCCGCCCGAGGAGCCGCCGGGAATGCGATGGCTGTCCCAGGGGTTGCGCACCGGCGCGGGGGAGTCGAAGCCCACGGGGGCCACGGCCGAGTTCTCGTTGGCCGAGCCCATGGCGAACTCGTCGCAGTTGAGCTTGCCCAGGGTGACGGCGCCCGCGTCGGCCAGGCGGGTGACCACGGTGGCGTCAAAGGGCGACTGGTAGCCCGCGAGCATCTTGGAGCCCGCGGTGCTGGGGAAGCCCTTGGTGACAAAGATGTCCTTGTGCGCAATCGGCACGCCTTCCAGGGTGCCTGCCGTGCCCGCGGCAATGCGGGCGTCAGCGGCCTGGGCTTGTGCCAGGGTGGCGCCTTCGTTCAGGGCCACAAATGCGCCCAGGTTCTGGTGCGCCTTGGCGCGGGCCAGGAAATGCTGGGCGGCTTCGACTGCGGAAACGCGGCGCTCGCGCAGCTCGGTGGCCAGCTGGGCCACGCCCAGGTCATGCAATGCGGTGGAAGTCATGCGGCGGGGTTCTTACTCGATCACTTTGGGCACGAGGAACAGGCCTCGTTCGACAGCGGGGGCGCTTTGCTGGTTGGCTTCGCGCTGGTTCGGCTCGCTGGCCACGTCCTCGCGCAGCCGCAGGGTCACGTCCTGGATGGCAGCGACGGGATGCGCCAGGGGGGTGAGTCCCGAGGTGTCCACCGCCCGCATCTTCTCCACGATGCCAAAGAAACCATTCAGTTGAGTCAGCATGCGCTCACTCTCAGAAGGGGTCAATTCCAGCCGCGCCAGATTGGCGATGCGAGCGATGTCCTGGGGTGTCAGTGCCATAACGGGAAAAAGGAGGGAAACCAGATGTAAAGCTGTGACGTCGGTCAAACCGGACGAAGTTATTCACAGGGGATGGGGTATTATCCCGGCTTTGCCGCAATACCCCCTGCCTGACGGTCATTGTGCGGAAAAAGCAAAATCTGACCCCCCACCCACTCCCTGACACACCCCGCGACGGCAAGCCGAAGTGCATGCCGTGCTTGAGAGGATTTTTGAATGTTCGGAGCTTTCCGTCGGTATTTCTCCACCGATCTTGCCATTGACCTTGGCACAGCCAACACCCTCATCTTTGCACGCGACAAAGGCATTGTGCTGGATGAACCTTCTGTCGTCGCCATTCGCCACGAAGGTGGACCCCATGGCAAGAAAGTGATCCAGGCTGTCGGCCGTGAGGCCAAGGCCATGCTGGGCAAGGTGCCCGGCAATATCGAGGCCATCCGTCCCATGAAGGACGGCGTGATCGCCGACTTCGTGATCACCGAGCAGATGATCAAGCAGTTCATCAAGATGGTGCACCCGCGCACGCTGTTCACCCCCAGCCCGCGCATCATCATCTGCGTGCCCTGTGGCTCCACCCAGGTCGAGCGCCGCGCCATCAAGGACGCGGCCGAGGCCGCCGGTGCCACCGCCGTCTATCTGATCGAAGAACCCATGGCCGCCGGTATCGGCGCAGGCCTGCCAGTGTCGGAGGCATCGGGCTCCATGGTCGTGGACATCGGCGGCGGCACCACCGAGGTGGGCGTGATCTCGCTGGGCGGCATGGTCTACAAGGGCAGCGTGCGTGTGGGTGGCGACAAGTTCGACGAAGCCATCATCAGCTACATCCGCCGCAACTACGGCATGCTGATCGGCGAGCCAACCGCTGAAGCCATCAAGAAGAACATCGGCTCGGCCTTTCCGGGCTCCGAAGTGCGCGAGATGGAGGTCAAAGGCCGGAACCTCAGCGAAGGTGTGCCGCGCAGCTTCACCATCTCCAGCAACGAAGTGCTGGAAGCGCTGACCGACCCGCTCAACCAGATCGTCTCGGCCGTCAAGAACGCGCTGGAACAGACCCCGCCCGAGCTGGGCGCCGACATTGCCGACCGCGGCATGATGCTCACCGGCGGCGGCGCGCTGCTGCGCGACCTCGATCGCCTGCTGGCCGAGGAAACCGGCCTGCCCGTGCTGGTGGCCGAAGACCCGCTGACCTGCGTGGTGCGGGGCTGCGGCATTGCGCTGGAGCGCATGGACCGACTGGGCAGCATTTTTACCAGCGAGTAAAGCGGGGGGCTGCCTGTGCCTGCGCAGGTCGCGCCCTGTTCTCCATTGCATGACTGACTGCGTTCGCCTCCATGCCTTGTGGACACGCATCCGCGGCCCGGTGGCCGTGCTCGTGCCGTCCCGCCTGACTACGATCATGTGCCATGTCGCTCGGAACCCTTGAGCGCAGTGCGCCGCCGTTTTTCAAGCAAGGGCCATCGTCCCTTTCCAAGCTGGCCCTCTACAGCGCATTGGCGCTGTTTTTGATGGTGGCGGATGCGCGCTTTCACCTCACGGGCGCATTGCGCCAGGCGGTGGCCACCGTCATCTACCCGGTGCAATGGCTGATGCTGCAGCCGGTCGAGTTCATTGCGCAGGGCAGTGGCTATTTCCGGTCCCTGAAAACGGCCCAGGAAGACGCCGATGCGGCCCGCAAGCAGATGGTCCTGATATCGCAGCGCGCACTCCAGTCGGAGCAGTTGATGCAGGAAAACTTGCATCTGCGGCAATTGCTGGACCTTCGGACCCGGCTGGAAACCCCTGCCCAGGCGGCACAGGTGCTCTACGACACGGCAGATCCCTACACCCGGCGGGTGGTGGTGGACCAGGGCCGGACGGCAGGCGTGGAGCTGGGTGCTCCGGTGCTCGATGAGAAGGGCGTGCTGGGCCAGGTCACGCGGGTGCATCCGTTCGTGAGCGAGGTCACATTGCTGATCGACCGTGATCAGGCCATTGCGGTACTGAATATACGCACCGGTACCCGCGGCGTTGCCTACGGGGACCCGGTGGCGGGCCATGCCGGTGGCATGGAATTGCGCTTCATGCCGGCGAACGCCGACGTCCTCGAGGGGGACCTGCTCACGACCAGCGGGGTCGATGGCGTGTATCCACCGGGGCTGCCCGTCGCCAAGGTGGTGCGCGTGGAGCGGCGGGCCGACTCGGCATTCGCCCGCATTTATTGCGCCCCCATCGCCGGGGTGCAGGGAGCCCGCCATGTGATGCTGCTCAAGCCGGTGGCAGAACCCATGCCAGAGCGGCACGAACCTGTTGCGGTGTCTCCCGGCAAGAAGGGAGATCGCAAGTGATGTGCTGCAGGAATGTTCCGTCGCTGGGGCGCGCGCCATGATCATGCCGCGCGGGCAGCCCTTGCTGCTGCCAGTCAATCCGGCCTTCATTGCCGCCAGCCTGGTGGCGGGCCTGGCGATCAATTTTGTACCGCTCGGGCGCGTGGTCTGGACGCCCGATATCCTGATGCTGCTGCTGGCGTTCTGGGTGGTGCACCAGCCCCAGCGCATCGGCATGGGCGTGGCGTTCGTGCTGGGCCTGTGCATGGATGTGCACCAGTCATCCTGGCTGGGGCAGCATGCCCTGGCCTATACCGTGATGGCGTTTGGCGCCATGGCGATGCATCGCCGGTTGCTGTGGTTCAGTGTGCCGTCCCAGGCGCTGCAGGTCTTGCCGCTGTTTGTGCTGGCCCACGCGGTGGAGCTGTTGCTGCGCATGGCGGGCGGAGGCGTCTTTCCAGGCTTCTGGGGGCTGCTCGCGCCCGTGCTGGAAGCTTTGCTCTGGCTTCCGGCCAGCTGGGTGCTGCTGGCACCGCAGCGCCGTCCACCGGATCGCGATGAGAACCGGCCGCTGTGAGGTCTTGTTGCGCATGACGAAATGTGTCCATTCACCTGCTGAGGCGTTGCGTGCCACCTGGCGCGAGCGCCATTCGCAGGTGCCCCAGGGATGGCGGACATGACGGAGCTGCGCAATGTCGAGGCCGACGCATCGCGGTTTCGTACGCGGGTCGTGGTGATCGGTGCGGTGGTTTTTCTGGCGTTCTGCCTGATCGTGACCCGTCTGCTCTTTCTGCAGGTGGTGCGACACGAAGACCTTGCGGCGCAGGCAGAGAGCAACCGCACCGCGATCGTTCCGATTGTCCCCAACCGGGGCCTGATCCTGGATCGCAACGGTGTGGTGCTGGCAACCAACTATGCGGCCTATACCCTCGAAATAACGCCCTCGCGGGCGGGGTCGCTGGACGACACCATTGATGGATTGTCGAAGGTGGTGGAGATTCAAGCCCGGGATCGCCGCCGCTTCAAGCGTTTGATGGAGGAGTCGCGCAATTTTGAATCGCTGCCCATCCGCACCCGTCTGACGGACGAGGAAGTCGCACGCTTTGCGGCGCAACGCTACCGGTTTCCCGGAGTGGACATCAAGGCGCGGCTCTTTCGCAACTATCCCCTGGGCGAGGTGGCAAGCCATGCGATTGGCTACATCGGGCGCATCAACCAGGCGGAGAAAGCCCGGATACAGGACTCCGATGAAGAGGCCAACTACCGCGGCACCGAGTACATCGGCAAGCTGGGCATCGAGCAGAGTTACGAAACGGCATTGCATGGCGCCACGGGCGTGGAACAGATGGAGACTTCCGCGGGCGGCCGTGCCGTGCGCAAGCTGTCGAGCCGTGCGGCCACGCCTGGCGACAGCGTGATGCTGTCGATCGATGTCAAGCTGCAGAAACTGGTGGAAGAGTTGTACGGCTCCCGCCGCGGCGCGCTGGTGGCCATCGACCCGCGCAACGGCGAGATCCTGGCGCTGGTGAGCAAGCCCACGTTCGATCCCAATCTGTTCGTGGAAGGCATCGATGTCGAAAACTGGACCGCGCTCAATGAATCCATCGACAAGCCGCTGCTCAACCGCGCCCTGCGCGGGCTGTACCCGCCGGGTTCGACCTACAAGCCCTTCATGGCACTGGCGGCGCTGGAGCTGAACAAGCGCTCGGCCAGCATGATCGTGAACGACCCGGGCTTCTACACGTTCGGTGGCCGCACCTTCCGCAGCCACGAAGGGGGTCTGGGCGCGCTGGACATGCACCGCGCCATCCAGTTCTCCAGCAACACCTACTTCTATTCGCTGGCCGTGGAGATGGGCGTGGACACCATCCACGACTTCATGAAACCCCTGACCTTTGGCCAGTCCACCGGCATCGACCTCAATGGCGAAGTGCGCGGCACCCTGCCCAGCACCGAGTGGAAGCGCAACACCTACAAGCGCCCCGAGATGAAGCGCTGGTTCCCGGGCGAAACCGTCTCGCTGGGCATCGGCCAGGGCTACAACAACTTCACCATGCTGCAGCTGGCGCAGGCGCAAGCCACCATGGTCAACGGCGGAACCCGCTACCGCCCGCACATGGCCAAGGCCGTGAAGAATGCAGTCACGGGGGCGGTGACGGAGATCGTGCAGCCACCGGGCGAAAACCTGGGCTACCAGCCCCGGAACGTGGACATCGTGCGCAACGCGATGGTGGCCGTGAACACGGGGGGGACCGGAACGCGCGTGTTTGCGGGGGCTCCCTATACCTCGGGCGGCAAGACCGGAACGGCCCAGGCCGTGAGCCTGGGGCAGAACGTGCGCTACAACGCCAAGGCGCTGGAGGAGCACCAGCGTGACCATTCCCTGTTCACGGCGTTCGCACCCGCCAAAGATCCGAGGATTGCATTGGCCCTGATCGTTGAAAACGCCGGATTTGGCGCGGCGCACGCTGCGCCCATTGCACGCCGGGTGTTCGACTACTGGCTGCTGGGGGAGTACCCGAGCGAGGCAGACATCGCCGCCGTGCAGAAGGGACAGGCCTCGGCACCTATCGGCAAGCCGCGTGCCGTGGCCGATATTCCGCTGTCAGCGCCTTAGGGTTTCCAAAAATCATGGCTGCTGGCGATTTCTGCAGAAGCGCTGAGCCTGATTTCGCCAATGGAACGTGGCGCGCTGGCTTCACGCGGCCGGGGGTGCCGTGATCCGCTGGGGTGGCCCCATCTGGCTGAAAACCAGAGCCGCCACAATCAGGGCAGCACCGCCCAGTCCGGACCACCCCAGCCGTTCACCCAGCAGCACCCAGGCGGTCAGAGCGGCGAAAACCGGCTCCAGTCCGAACACGATGGCGCTGCGCATGGCATCCACGCGCTGCTGGCCCCAGGCCTGCAGCGTCACCACCACCACGCTGGCCACAAAGCCCAGGTACACGAGCGCCAGCCAGCTCGATGTCTGCAGCTTGCCCAGCGATGGCAGCCAGTCCATGCTGCCATCGCGGGCCAGCAGCAGCGCGGTGGCGCAGGCGCACATCACGGTCGCCTGTGCCGCGGCCATGCGCGTGGCGCGCAGCGGGTGCGCCACGGTGCGGCGCGAGCACTCTTCCAGCGCCAGGATATAGACCGCGTAGAACACCGTACTGGCCAGCGTGAGCGAGTCGCCCAGATTCCAGGGGCCGTTCTCATGGAACATCAAGACCATGCCTGCGAACGCCATGGCGCACGCGGCCCAAAGGCGCCAGCCATAGCGACGGCCGAGAGCCACCATGGCGATCAAGGGTACCACCAGCACGTTGAGCCCGGTGACGAAAGCGTTGCGATTGCTGCTGGTGCGCGCCAGGCCTTCGATCTGCAGCCAGAAGGCCAGAAACAACAACAGCCCCAGCGCGCAACCCCACAGGCGCTCCTTGGGCCGCATACCCACCCACAGCGGTGCCAGCACCAGCAGCGCCAGGGCAAAGCGCAACCAGATGATCTGCAGGGCATCGAGGTGCTCCGACAGCAGCTTCATGGCGGGGAACGTGGTTCCCCACACGGTGGTGACCACCAGCAGGGCCAATAGTCCAAAACGTTCGGAGCGCATAAAAAAAGAAACGGGTATTCAGCGCGGTCGCTTGCCGCACCGCGGCACTGGGGGGCCAAGGGGGAGGCCGGTCCGAGGCTGCGCGGCAGCCACGGGACGGGGACCTGGTGCTTTGCGGTCGGCCGCGACGGGGCGTCGGCGATTCAGGTGCCCATCCGGCCGATGAAGGCGCGGATACGGTCGTTGCCCGGATTGTTGAAGAACTCCGCGGGGGGCGCATCGTGCGCAATGCGCCCCTTGTCGAAGAACAGCACACGGTCCGCCACCTCGCGTGCAAAGCCCATCTCGTGGGTCACCACGATCATGGTCATGCCGCCGCGCGCCAGTTCGCGCATGACGTCGAGCACTTCCTGAACCATCTCGGGGTCCAGCGCCGAGGTGGGCTCGTCAAAGAGCATGACCTTCGGCGCCATGGCCAGTGCGCGGGCGATGGCCACGCGCTGCTGCTGTCCGCCGGACAGCTGCCATGGGTACTTTTGGGCATGGTCCTGCATGCCAACGCGGCGCAGCAGGGTCATCGCCTGCTCGTTGGCCTGGGCCCTTGCAAGATGGCGCAGGCGCCGTGGGGCCAATGCCACGTTGTCGAGCGCATTCATGTGGCCAAACAGGTTGAACTGCTGAAACACCATGCCCACTTCGCAACGCTGCTGCTGCAGGGTGCGGGGATCGTCCGTGACCGGTACGCCACCGATGCGGATGGTGCCGCTGTCGTGGGGCTCCAGCCGGTTGATGGCGCGCAGCAAAGTGCTCTTGCCCGAGCCGGAGGCTCCGATGATGACGGTCACTTCGCCGGTGTTGAAATGCGTGGATACGTCCTTGAGCACCTGGTTCGTGCCAAAAGACTTGCAGACGTTTTCCGCCACGATGTAGGGCGTCGGGGCATTCATTGGATGCGCCCTTCCACATCAAAGCGGTGTTCGATGGCGTTGGAGAGCTGGGTCACCAGCGTGGTCAGCAGCAGGTAGGTCAGGGCCACGGTGGTCAAGGTGGCAATGGGCTGGAACGTCGCCGACTGGATGCGGTTGCCCACATTGGTCAGCTCCACCACGCCGATCGCGTACGCCAGCGAGGAGTCCTTGAGCAGCGCCACGAAATTGCTCACCAGGGGCGGCAGCGAGATCTTGAAGGCCTGCGGAAACACCACATCGAAAAATACATGGCCACGCCCGAGGCCCAGTGCGCGTGCGGCTTCCGTCTGGCCCCGGGGCACGGCCAGCAGACCCGCGCGGATCGCTTCGGCGTTGTAGGCGCCCACGTTCAGCCCAAGCGCCACCACGGCGGCGGCAAAGTCGGGCAGATTCAGCCCCGGCACCAGCACCGGCAGCGCGAAGTAGACAAACAGGATCTGCACCAGCAGCGGCGTTCCGCGGATGGCCCAGATGTAAAAACCGGCCAGCCAGCGCAAACCGATCCAGCGGGCCGTGCGTGCCAGTGCCGCGGCCGTGCCCAGCACCAGGCCCACGGCGCCGCTGACCAGCGTCAGCCACAGCGTGGTGCGCGCACCATCGGAAAACGCCTGGGCGTTGGAGCCGATGGGCTCGGGGAAAAAGGAAAGGATCTGGCCCAGCAGGGCCAGCATGAACACCATGAGGACCAGAGCCGCAACCAGCGTGGCGTTGCTACGCTGCGGGCGGCTCCAGTGGCGCGGCCAAAGGGCTATGAGCATGGATCAGAGAGGGCCGGAGCCCCCTTTTTCAGTTGCAGCGTACGTCTTCGTTGAAGTACTTTTTCGACAGGGCGGCGTAGCTGCCATCGGCCATGGTTTCGGCCAGTGCCTTCGACCAGGCATCCGCCAGGGGCTGGTTGCCCTTGGCAACCGCCGAGGCGATGCGCTCGATGAAGACCATTTCGCCCAGTTGCAGGCCTGCCTTGGGGTTCTTGGCCACCACTTCCTTGGCCACGAAACGGTCGGTCACCCAGGCGTCCACCCGGCGCGAGGTGAGTGCGCTGCGCGCGTCCACATCGGTGGGAAAGTTCTTCATTTCCTTGATGGTCGTGACCTTCTGGACATTTTCCAGGTAGCTGGTGCCGGTCTGCACGGCGACGATCTTGCCCCCCAGGTCCTTGGCGTTGCGGATCGCGGGGTCCATGGCGATCACCATGCCGCCAGAGCAGTAGTGCGGCGCGGTGAAGGTGACGGCCTTGGCGCGCTCTTCGGTCACGCCATGCGATGCGATCACCAGATCCCAGCGGTCCTGCTTCAGGCCGGTCAGCAGGGCGTCAAAACCGATGGTTTTCCATTCGATCTTCAGGCCCATCTTCTTGGCTGCGAGTTCTGCCACCTCCACCTCAAAGCCCGTCAGCGTGGTGCCCTTGAAGTAATTGAAGGGCGCAAACTGCCCTTCGGTGGCCACAATGATCTTGCCACCCTTCTTGATCTCATCGAGGGAGCGGGCCTGTACGGAAAAGACAGCGCACAGTGCCAGGGTGGAGGCGATGAACTTGAAAAGCTTCATGGAGAATCCTGTCGGGGTGGTACAGATACAAAAAAACCGGCTTGCGGGTCACGCAGCCGGAGCCTGGAAAATGATAGCGCCCAAAGGTAATAGGCGTCATAAAACTGACGCAATCGATTATAGAGGGCAGTCCATGCGGCACCGCCTGTTTCCGCCAGCCCCTGGATCGCTGGCTGGGTAGCGTGGGGGGCTGGCGGTGGATGGGTTCAGCGCAGGAAGGCGTCGTAGCCGGTCTTGAGGATCAGCGTGCCCACCACCACGATGAAAATGCCGCGCACAAAGCCGGTGCCGTGCTTGAGCGCCAGGTGCGTTCCCAGCAGGCTGCCCACGACGTTGGCTACGGCCAGCGTCACGGCAAAGTGCCACCACACATGGCCCTTGGCGGCAAACAGTGCAATGGCAGCCATGTTGGTGGCGCAATTGAGCAGCTTGGCCGATGCCGAGGCGTTGAGGAAATCGTAGCCCAGCAGGCGCACGAACAGGAAGACGAAAAAACTGCCGGTGCCGGGGCCGAAGAATCCGTCGTAGAAACCGATGAGACCGCCGATCAGGCAGGCCACCAGTGCTTCGGTCCGCCCCTCATGGCGGGGTAGGTGGTGCTGGCCCAGCTCCTTCTTGGCCAGTGTGTAGGCCAGCACGCCCAGCAGCACGAGTGGCAGCAACTTGCGCAGGAAGTCTGCGGACATCACCGTGACCGCCCAGGCGCCGGCGAACGCCCCCATGAATCCGGTGGCTGCAGCGGGCAGCATGGCCGACCAGCGGATCTGCACACGCCGGCTGTACTGCCAGGTAGCCATGGCGGTTCCCCATACCGATGCCGCCTTGTTGGTGCCCAGCAGCGTGGCCGGTGGCGCGCCGGGAAAGGCCGCAAACAGCGCCGGCACCATCACCAGTCCTCCACCGCCCACAATCGCATCCACAAAGCCTGCAAGCAGTGAGGCCAGGGTGATAAAAATCCATTCCATCACAGGATTTTCACACCTTGTTTGCTATCAATTTGGTAAGAGTTGGCGCAATCGTCGGGATGTCTTGCGCGAAAAGCGGGCAAGAAAAAGGCGCTGGGATCACCAGCGCCTGAAAAAGAATGCACCTCGTTGGATGCTTGGAATTGGATTATTGGTAGAAATGTCTCCTCGGGCCCCTCGCTTGGCACACCGAAGCGCGCTTTCGAGTGGCGTGACTTTAACGGCTGTCTATCGGTGATGCATTGGGGATTTCCCACCCCCGTTACGCCGTTTTGCGCGCCTGCAGGATCCACTCGGCCGCCTTCTCGGCCAGCATCAGCGTGGGCGAGTTGGTGTTGCCGCTGGTGATGGTGGGCATGGCGCCCGCATCCACCACCCGCAGGCCCGCAATGCCGCGCACGCGCAGCTGGGAATCCAGCACGGCCATCGGGTCATCGCCGCGCCCCATCTTGGTGGTGCCCACGGGGTGGAAGATGGTGGTGGCGATGTCTCCGGCCAGGCGGGCCAGGTCTTCGTCGCTTTCAAACTGCACGCCCGGTTTCCACTCTTCCGGCTTGTATGGGGCCAGCGCGGGCTGGGCCACGATGCGGCGCGTGACGCGCAGGCTGTCGGCGGCCACCTGGCGGTCCTCGGCGGTGCTCAGGTAGTTGGGCGCGATGGCCGGGGCGGCCTTGAAGTCGGCGCTCTTGATGTTCACCGTCCCCCGGCTGGTGGGGTTGAGGTTGCACACGCTGGCCGTGAAGGCCGGAAAGCTGTGCAGCGGCTCGCCAAACGCGTCGAGCGACAGCGGCTGCACGTGGTACTCGATGTTGGGCCAGGGTTGGTCGGCACTGCTGCGCGTGAAGGCGCCGAGCTGCGAGGGCGCCATGCTCATGGGGCCGCTGCGCTTGAGCGCATATTCGAGCCCGATCTTGGCCTTGCCCAGCAGCGAGGTGGCCATGGTGTTGAGCGTCTGCACCCCCTGCACCTTGAACACTGCACGGATCTGCAGGTGGTCCTGCAGGTTGGCGCCCACGCCGGGCAGGTCGTGCACCACATCAATGCCATGCTGGCGCAGCAGCGCGGCCGGGCCGATGCCCGACAGCTGCAGCAGCTGGGGCGAATTCACCGCGCCGGCGCTCAGGATGACCTCTTGTGTGGCGCGGGCCGTGACCATTTCGTGGCCGTCCCACACCTGCACGCCGGTGCAGCGCTGGCTGCCGTCGGGCTGTGTCTCGATGAGGAGCTTGGAAGCCTGCGCGGCGGTCCACATCTCGAAGTTGGGGCGGCCATAGCAGGTGGGGCGCAAAAAGGCCTTGGCGGTGTTCCAGCGCCAGCCATTCTTCTGGTTGACCTCGAAATAGCCCACGCCTTCGTTGCTGCCGCCATTGAAATCATCGGTGGCCGGAATGCCTGCCTGCTGCGCCGCCTGGGCGAAGGCATCGAGCACGTCCCAGCGCAGGCGCTGCTTTTCCACGCGCCACTCGCCCTGGCTGCCCGTGGCCTTGTTGCCATGCAGGCGTTTGAAATTTTCGTTCACGCCGTCCGGCTGGTCCAGGCGCCAGTGGTCCTCGTGGCGGCGAAAGTAGGGCAGTGCGTTGTCCCAGCGCCAGCTCGCGTCGCCCGTCAGTTCGGCCCAGTGGTCGTAGTCACGGGCCTGGCCGCGCATGTAGATCATGCCGTTGATGCTGCTGCAGCCGCCCAGCGTCTTGCCGCGCGGGTAGCGCAGGGTGCGGCCGTTCAGGCCGGCATCGGGCTCGGTGTGGTAAAGCCAGTCGGTGCGCGGGTTGCCGATGCAGTACAGGTAGCCCACGGGGATGTGGATCCAGTGGTAGTCGTCCTTGCGACCGGCCTCGATGAGCAGCACGCGGTTGCGGCCGTCCGCGCTCAGGCGGTTACAGAGGAGGGCGCCGGCCGTTCCGCCGCCGATGATGATGTAGTCAAACGTGGTGTCGCTCATGGGATGAAAGCTGGCTGCAGCGTCGCGCGGAAGAAAAAAGGGGCTGAGAGGCTGGGTGCCATTGTGCGGTGGGGCGGCCCGCTGTCGAGGGGGGAAATGCGGATTGCTACGCTATTTGTAGCTAATGGCGCTTGTTGATATTGCGCCGGAAGTCAATTTGATAATAATTGCATGCACGGGGCCGGCGGCTGTGCTTGCGTGTGCGGTCCGGTCCTGGCGCGCTCCGCCGGCGCCGCGCCCCTGATTTTGTCCAACCATGGCGGCCCGTGCCGCTCCCTCCATGAGCGACCTTTCGCCCCATATCGTCCGTGTCGAATCACCCCAGGGACCCCAGGCGCAGCTGCTGGGGCGCTGGGGTGCGGCCGAGCTGGGCCAGCGCGCCAGCTGGCGGGCGCTGGCGGTGCAGTTGCGCGAGCATGCCGCGCCCGCGGGGGGCTGGGATCTGCTCAGCCTGCAGTGGCTGGACCATGTGGGCGCGCAATTGCTCTGGAACCACTGGGGCCAGCAGTGGCCCGAGCGCGTGCTGCTGAGCGACCCCCAGCGCGCCATGCTCGAACGCGTGGCCGGCCTGACGGTGGCGCCGCCGCCGCCAGAGCCCTGGCGCCTGTCCGAGCAGGTCGACCACCTCGGTGTGCTGGTGCTGCACGGCGTGGACCACGCCAGGCACCTGGTGCAACTGGTGGGCCAGCTGTCGCTCGACCTGGTGCGGCTGGCGCGCGCGCCGCACCGCGGGCCCTGGCGCGACATGTCGGGCCATGTGTACCGCATGGGCGCCACGGCGCTGCCCATCACGGCGCTGGTGGGTTTTCTGATTGGCGTGGTGCTGGCCTACCTGATGAGCCTGCAGCTGCGCCAGTTCGGCGCCGAGGCCTTCATCGTCAACATTCTGGGCATTTCGCTGATCCGCGAGCTCGGCCCCATGCTGGCGGCCATTCTGGTGGCGGGCCGGTCGGGTTCTGCCATCACGGCGCAGATCGGTGTGATGCGCGTGACCGAAGAACTCGATGCCATGCGCGTGATGGGCATTCCCCACGGCTTTCGCCTGGTGTTGCCGCGCACGCTGGCGCTGGCGCTGGCCATGCCCTTGATCAGTGTGTGGACCACGCTGGCGGCGCTGGCCGGCGGCATGCTGGCGGCCGATGTCGCCATGGGCATTTCGCCGGCCTACTTTGCCCAGGCGCTGCCTGCGGCGGTAAAGATCGGCAACCTCGGGCTGGCGATGGCCAAGTCGGTGGTTTTTGGCGCCCTGATTGCCCTGATCGGTTGCCACTGGGGCCTGCGCGTCAAGCCCAACACGCAGAGCCTGGGCGAGGGCACCACGGCCTCGGTGGTCACCTCCATCACCATGGTCATCATCGTGGACGCGTTGTTTGCCGTGGCGTTCAAGAACCTCGGTATCTGACCCATGACTGCCCCATCCACCCAGCCAAATTTTGCCGAACCGGTGGTGGATATCTCCGGGCTGTGTACCGTCTTCGGCAAGGGTGACGCGGCCTTCACCGTGCACCAGGACCTGCAGCTGTCGGTGCAGCGCGGCGAGATCCTGGCCCTGGTGGGAGGCTCGGGCACGGGCAAGACCGTGCTGCTGCGCCAGATGCTGGGCCTGGCACTGCCCACGCGCGGGCGCGTCACGGTGCTGGGCCAGCCGGCCTCGGAAATGGGCCGCGAAGGCGCCGCCAGCCGGGTGGGCATGCTGTTTCAGCACGGCGCGCTGTTTTCGGCGTTCAACGTGCTCGACAACGTGGCCTTCGCGCTGCGCGAGCAGGGCACCTTGCCGCCGGACGTGGTGCGCGATGCAGCCCTGGTCAAGCTGCAGATGGTGGGCCTCAAGCCCGAGCACGCCAGCCGCATGCCCGCCGATCTGTCGGGTGGCATGATCAAGCGCGTGGCGTTGGCGCGGGCGCTCATCATGGACCCTCCGCTGCTGCTGCTCGATGAGCCGACGGCGGGGCTGGACCCCAGCGCGTCGGATGATTTCGTGGACCTGCTGCGCGAGCTGCATGCGGCGCTGGGCCTCACCGTGGTGATGGTCACGCACGACCTCGATACGCTGTTTGCCCTGAGCACCCGCGTGGCCGTGCTGGCGGACAAAAAAGTCGTCGTCACCGGCGCGCCCCGCGAAGTGACACGCTACCCTCATCCGTTCATCGAACACTTTTTTCTGGGTGAACGCGGCCAGCGCGCCATGGCGCCAGTGCCCACCGCCGTCACCGCCAAGGAATCCTGATGGAAAACAAATCCCACGCCCTCGCTGCCGGAGTGTTCGTGCTGGTGGTGGCCGCCATGCTGGCGGGCCTGGCCACCTGGCTCACCCGCGACAACACCAGCTACCAGCAATTCGAACTGACCAGCAAGGACGGCGTCACCGGCCTGCAGCCCCAGGCCGCCGTGCGCTACAAGGGCGTGGCGGTGGGCAAGGTCACGCGCATCGGCTTCGACCCGCAGCTGCCGGGCAATGTGCTGATCCGCATCGCGGTCAACGACCAGGCACCCATTACCCCCAGCACCTTCGCGGTGCTGGGCTACCAGGGTGTCACCGGCCTGGCCCATGTGCAGCTCGATGATGACGAGGTGGCGCAGCCGGTCGAGCCCCCCGGGCCGAGCGGCCTGCCCCGGCTGCCGCTGCGCAGCTCGCCCCTGTCGCGCCTGGCGGAGCAAGGCCCCGCCATCCTGGGCCAGGTGCAAGAGGCCACGCAGCGCATCAACCAGCTGCTGGGGGACGATAACCAGAAGCGGTTCAGCACGGTGCTCGACAGCATGGGGCAGGCGGCCAGCAGCGTGGCGGCCCTGAGCCAGCGGCTGGACACCACCGTGAAAGAACGCCTGGACCCCACCCTGGCGGCCTTGCCGCCGCTGGCGGGCGACGCACGCCAGACCCTGCAGGCCTTGCAGCAGGCCGGCACCCAGGTGTCCACGCTGGCCGCCGACATCGGTCAGACCACCCGGCGCCTGAGCGCCGACGGTGGCGCCCTGGACCAGCTCACCCAGGGCACCCAGGCCCTGGCGCGGGTGGCCGACCAGTTTGGCAACAGCACCCTGCCGCGCATCAACCGCGCTGCAGACGACACCTCGCGTGCCGCGCGCCAGCTGGGGCGCACGGCTGGGGGCGTCAACGAAAACCCGCAGGTTTTCATTTACGGCCCCGGCCGTTCCGGCGCCGGTCCGGGCGAGCCCGGTTTCGAGGCACCCGTGGTCCAACCCTGATGCAATTCGCCATGAAAACTATCAAAACAATAGCTGCTGGCGCTTGTAAAACAAGCGCGATAGCCGTATTTGCTGCTGCTTTTCTGGCGGGATGCTCGGCCTTGCCTTCACCGCCGTCACGTCCCGTGCACTACGACTTTGGCCCGGGTGCCATGGCATCCGGGCCCGCCGACCGGCGCGCGCCCCTGCCGCCCCTGGCGCTGGCCGATCTGGAGGCCCCGGGCCTGGTCGAAGGCAGCACTGCCGTGGTCTACCGCCTGGCCTACGCCGACGCCCGGCAATTGCGCCCCTACAGCCAGGCCCGCTGGAGCCAGCCGCCCGCGCAACTGGTGCAGCAGCGCCTGCGCGACCGGCTGGGCCAGCGCCGCGCCGTGCTCACGGCCGATAGCGGTGCGGCCCAGGCGCGCGCCGCTGGCAAGCTGCCCACCGTGTTGCGGGTGGAGCTGGAGGAGTTCAGCCAGGTCTTCACCAGCGCCACCGAAAGCGCTGGTCTGGTGCGCCTGCGTGCCACGCTGGCAGAGCCCGCTGCGACGGGTGAAACGCTGCTGGGTCAGCGCGTGTTCATCGTGCAGCGACCGGCCGCCAGCGCGGACGCCGCCGGTGGTACGCGGGCCCTGGTAGAAGCCACCGACCAGCTGGCCCAGGAACTGGTGCAGTGGCTGGAGCAGCTGGGGCGCTGATCGGTCCCTGAACCGGGTGTACGCCCGGGGAGAACACGGCGCTGTGTGGGTGTGGCGCCGGCCGCGCAAAGCTGCAAGCCGCGTCCTTGTCTGTCATGTCCGTAGGCCTGCGCTGACGCGTGTTTCGCGGCAAGGCCTACGCGGTGCGACGGGCATCGTTTTTACAGTGGACTCCATCGCATCACGCAGATGTTCCACGCATTCCGGGTGGATGGCAGAGGCGAAATTTTCGAGGAAGCGCACCATGAACGAAGACACCCTTCAAGGCAACTGGAAACAGTTCAAAGGCAAGCTGGTCGAACAGTGGGGCAAGCTCACCGATGACGATTTCGATGTGATCGCCGGCCGTCGCGATCAGTTGCTGGGCAAGCTGCAGGAACGCCATGGCATCGCCCGCGATGTGGCGGAAAAGCAGCTCAAGGAATGGCAGGGACGCCATCCTGAATTCCGCTTCAGGGACTGACGCTTCTTGCGCGCCAGCCCCCAAGAACCGTTGCCCCACTTTTGTCTGCGCACAGGTGCTGCGGCAACTGCGCAGCAGACCACTCCCGAGGACCCAGCCATGAACATCGCACGCACCCTGATTGCCACCATCACCGCCGGCCTGCTGGCCACGAGCGCTTTCGCAATGACCCAGCCAGAGTACAAGGCGGCGAAGGACACCATCTCGGCCGACTACAAGGCCAGCAAAGACAAGTGCAATGCCCTGGCGGGCAATGCCAAGGACATTTGCGCCAAGGAAGCCAAGGGCCATGAAGACGTTGCCAAGGCCGAACTGGATGCCAGGTACAAGCCCAGCGCCAAGGCGGACTACAAGGCCCGCGTGGCCCGTGCCGACGCCGACTACGCCGTCGCCAAGGAAAAATGCGACGACCTCAGCGGCAACGCCAAGGACGTCTGCTTGAAGGATGCCAAGGCCGTCCATGTGACCGCCAAGGAAAACGCCAAGGTGAGCGAAGCGCAGGCCCAGCCCGCCGACACGCCCGCCGCCAAGGGGGCCGCCGTGGCCGAGGCGCGCAAGGACGCCGCCGCCGAGAAGAACGAGGCCAACTACAAGGCCGCCAAAGAGCGCTGCGACACCCTGCAAGGCGATGTGAAGTCCAAATGCGTGGACGACGCCAAACGCATGTACGGCCAATGAACTGCAGCAGGGAACATCCTGGCGGATGTCCCTGCTGCCGATGCCCCATGGGCCCCGCCCTGCGCGGGGCTTTTGCATGCGGGTGACCATGCGCCGCGCACATGACTTGCGTCAATACTTTGGTCAACCCGCCCCCTAAGCTGGCGCCTTTTTTGAACGCAAGGAAGCAAAGATGGCTGCACTGCAATGGTCGGAGGCGCTGGCGCTGGACCTGCCGCTCATGGATGACACCCACCGCGAGTTTGTCGATCTGCTAGCGGCGGTGGAAGCCGCCGACAACGCCACCCTGGTAGCCAGGTGGCAGGCACTGGTGGAGCACACCGAGCAGCATTTCGGCCAGGAGGATGCCTGGATGGCTTCCACCGGCTTTGCCTCGGGCAACTGCCATGCCATGCAGCACAAGGTGGTGTTGCAGGTCATGCGCGACGGTGCCGCGCGTGCGGTGGACAAGGGCGAGCTGCATGTGGTGCGTGCCATGGCGGCCGAGCTGGCGCTGTGGTTTCCCCAGCATGCGCAGAGCATGGACGCCGCCCTGGCCCTGCATCTGCGCCGGGTGGGCTTTGATGCGACCACGGGGGTGGTGCATGCGCCCGATGCGCTGCCAGATGGTTTGCTCCATGGCTGTGGTGGCGCGAGCTGCTCGGACGAGGACACCGCGCCTGCCGCTGTGGCCGCAGCCGTGGCCTGAACGGCGGCGACAGGGTGCCTGGGCTGCGGCCTGGTACTTCTGATGTTTGCGCTGTTTGGATAGCAATTAGCGCTTTATAGATGAGCGTTTTCTGTGCTTTTTGTATCGATTCCCGTTCGACCTGCCCGGGTTATGGGGCCGTGGCCGTGCGCCATTGCTGCACCTGTTCTATCACCCACTGGGGCGCATCCAGCGGCAGATCGTGCCCCGCATCGGCATGCAGGGCCAGGGCGCAGTGCCAGCCACGGGCAATGGCTTTCGAACAGCGGCTGTCCACCAGCTGGTCGTTCTGGCTGGCCAGCAGCAGGATGCGGGGGGTGGGGGCCAAGGCGGGCGCGCGGTAGCGGGCCGCCGCCGCCAGCTGGCGCAAGGCGTTGGCGGCCGACACCGGGCGCAGGGTGCGGGCGGCCACCCAGTCGCGGATGACGGCGCTGCGCGGGTCGGGCGCGTTGCTCGTCAGCCGCCACACCGTGCGTTCGATGGCGTCGGCCGATCGGGGAAGCAGCGCCAGGCCCAGCAAGGCCGCATAGTTGCGGGGGCGCAGCCGGTGAAAAAAGGGGCTGAACGGGCGAAAGCTGGTGTTCACCAGCACGCAGCCGCTGATTTCTTGGGGTGCTGTGCGGGCCCATTCGGTGGCCACCATGGCGCCCAGCGACATGGCCAACAGATGAAACGGTGGCTGCACCCCTTGCCTTGCCAGTTCGGCGCGGCAGGCCGCCACCATGCCCTGCACGGTGGCCGGGCTTTGCCGTGCATGGAACCGGCCGTTGCCCGGCAGGTCGATCGACACCACACGGGCCCCGGGCCATGCACTCTGGAAATCCTCAGCAAAGCGGCCCCAGTGGGCGGTTTCGCGGGTCAGGCCGCGCAGCAGAACCCAGGTGTCCATGTTCAATACCACTCGGCCAGCGCGTTGGCGCGGCGTTGCGCGTAATGTTCGGCGCCGGGCACCCACCGCTGGTGGCTGCAGGCTGCGCGCGACAGAAAATCGAGCAATGCCAGATGCCGGCGCAGCACCCGCTGCTGGCGGTGGTCGATCAGCGGATTGAAGATGCCCAGGCGCGAGAACAGCTGGCGAGGGTTCTTCTTGATCCAGATCCACGAGCCCATCTCCAGCGTCAGCGGCAGGAAGATGCGCCCCGCTTGCTCGCAGGACTGCAGGTACAGGTAGTCCCACAGGTCGCCATGGGCCAGGTACTGCGTGCTTTGGGGTTCGATGATGTACTGGTGGTTGCTGTGGGCCTGCAGGAAGATGTCCTTCAGTGCATGCAGCTCGTTCAGGTGCGCAATGGGCTTGCGGGTGTGGGCAAACGGAAACCACAGGCGGTCGCGCACACCGAAGCCCGAATGGCAGTCCAGCGCAAGGCTGAAGGGGCGGTGCAGCAGCTCGGCGCCCACCACCTCGCACAAGGCCTGGCTTTCGACTTCCATGGGTGCGCCCGGGTGGCCCCGGTACCAGGGCAGGCCGGCGCTCAGCCGCTGCCCACCCATCAGAAAAGGCACGCGGTCCAGGGCCTGCACCGGCGCATTGCGCATCAGGTCCACCCCGTTCGGGTTGGCGCGGGTGGCGGCCCACATGCCGCCGGGGTTGACGATGGGCATGAACACCAGGCGCACCTGTTCGAGCTGCTGGTGCAGCGTGGTGTCCCAGCGCAGCCGCATGGCGATGTTCTGCAGGTAGGCCAGCACCACCTCGGCGCCGATGCGCTCCAGGCCATGCACTCCCCCAAAAAATCCCACGGCAGGGACGTGCGGGCTGGTGTTGCCAATGCCGATCGAATAGATGGGAAAGCGCTGGCCCGATGCCAGGCTGACCTCGCGCACCACGCGCACCTGCAGGTCGGGGCCGCCCTGCTCGATGATCTTTTCCAGGGCCAGCAGTTCGGGCAGAACGTTTTCGGGCACGGTGGTGGAGGGCGGTGTGGCAGGGGGAAGACGCCGCAGCATACCGCTCGCTTTGCCTGCCGTGTGAATCCAGAGGGTGGGTGTGGCAAATGTGCCGACGGACGCCAAACTGTCACACAGCGCAGGTAACTTGCAGCAGCCAACCACCTCTTTCAAAGGCCTCGCATGCTGTGGAAACTGCTCGGATTGCAGAGACTCTTCGACGACCTGTTCGACGAACGCTGGCGTTGGCTGGATTTGCCGGGCAACGACTGCTTCTCTTATGAAGAATTCACCACCCCATCGCCCGCGCAGGATTGACGCCTTGCGCTGGCTGATGCTGTGCGGCCTGGTGGGCTGCGGCATGGCGTGGGGCGTGGTGGAGCTTTTTGCCCTGCAGCGGGCGCGCTACCACGCCTGGCGCGATCGCCAGCAGACCGCGCTGCCGCACTAGGTGCGCGGCGATGGGCCGGTCTCTCCTCACGGGCAGCGCCGGGCGTGCGCAAAGCCGAGGCGAGGAAACCGCCAATGCGGCCAGCCACGCCGTGGCGTTGATCGCTGCCCTGGGCGCCGGCTATTGGCTGGTGTCCTGGGGCCGCAGCCTGAGCGCCGAGGGCTTTGCCGGCATCTGCGTTTTTGTGGCAACGATGGTGTGGCTGTACCTGGCGTCCACCGTGTACCACGCCTTGCCGGATGGCCGGGCCAAGCGTGTTTTCCTGAGGCTGGACCACGGTGCGGTGTTCCTGTTCATTGCGGGCAGCTACACGGCTTTTGCGTCGGGGCATCTGGGGGAGCCTGGGGGCCGCTTCATTCTGGTCCTGGTGTGGCTGGTGGCTGCTGCAGGCATGGCGCTCAAGGCCATGGGCCGGCTGTCGTCGCCCTGGCTGTCCACGGGGGCGTATCTCGCCATGGGGTGGCTGGTGCTGCTGGCGGCAGTGCCCATCCTGGAGCGTGCGTCGGCGGCCGGGGCGCAATGGCTGGTGGCCGGGGGCTGCTCCTATACCCTGGGCGTGGTCTTTTTTGTGCTGGACGCCCGCATCCGCTACGCCCATGCGGTATGGCATGGCTTCGTTGCGGCGGGCACCGCGTGCCACACCTGGGCGGTGCTTGGTTGAGCTACCGCGCCCCGAGAATGGGGAACAGCTTGCCCAGCCCGTCAGCCATCACCTCCACGGCAAGGGCCGCCAGGATCAGGCCCATCAGGCGGGTCATCACGTTGATGCCCGTCTTGCCCAGCACGCGGGCAATCGGATCGGCGAGCGAAAAGCACAGGGCCGTGGCCAGCCCGATCACCACGCCGTAGCCCACCAGCGCCGCGTGCTGCCAGAAGGTCTGCGCACGGTCGGCATAGATCACCACGGTGGACATGCTGGCAGGGCCGGTGAGCAGGGGGATGGTGAGGGGCACCACGGCAATGCTGCTGCCCGCCGCCGCCTTCTCGGCGCCTTCCTCCAGTTCATGCGTGTGGGGCTTGGCCTCTGCTGGCTGGGCGTTGAGCATGTTCATGGCGCTGATCAGCAGCAGCATGCCGCCGCCCACCTGAAAGCTCTGCAGTGAGATATTGAAGAACTCCAGGATCTGCAGGCCCAGCAGTGCGCAGGCGGCAATCACGCAAAACGACGCCAGGGCCGCTGTGCGGATGGTGCGCCGGCGCTGTTCGCTTGAAAACCCCTGCGTGTAGTGGATGAAAAACGGCACGATGGCCAGCGGGTTCACGATGGCCAGCAAGGTGATGAGGGGTTTCAGATCCATCGGCGGTTTCCTGAAGGGTGCAAAGCGGTGGCGGTGCGGTCGGTGCAGGCGGTGGTTCGCACTTGGTCCAAAACCGGTCTCCTGCAAGAATGCAGTGCATTACAGCATCCCGGCACGGTGCCGGAATGCTTTGGTGGGCGGCGGTGGTGCCTTTGTGCCACAGCCCTTTTTTCTCAAGGAGCAATTGCATGGGCCAGTTTGTCAATCTGACGTCGCAGGATGGTTTTGTGGTGCCCGCCTGGGTGGCGCAGCCCGATGGGGCACCGCGCGGTGCCATCGTGGTGCTGCAGGAGATCTTCGGGGTCAATTCGCACATCCGGGCCGTGACCGACCGCCTGGCGGCGCGCGGCTATCTGGCGGTGGCGCCCGCCACCTTTGCGCGCGTGCAGCCGCAGGTGGACCTGGGCTACAGCGAAGCCGACATGGGTGTGGGCTTTGGCTACAAGACGGCGGTGGATGCGCTGCCCGGCGACGGCGTCATGCCCGACATCCAGGCCGCCATCGACTACGCCGCCCGGCACGGTGGCGGCAAGGTGGGCATCGTGGGTTTTTGCTGGGGTGGCCTGCTGACCTGGCGCGCGGCCTGCAGCCTCCAGGGCCTGGCCGCGGCCGTGTGCTACTACGGCGGTGGCATGACCACGCCCGGCGAGGTGGCGCGCCAGCCCCAGGTGCCGGTGCTGGCGCATTTTGGCCAGCGCGACCACTGGATTTCGGTGGACAGCGTGCAGGCCTTTGCGGGTGCGCACCCCGAAGTGCAGGTGCATGTGTACGAAGCCGACCATGGCTTCAACTGCGACCAGCGCGGCTCGTATGACGAGGCCGCGGCCCTGGTTGCACGCGACCGCACCCTGGCTTTTTTTGCCAAGCACATCGGGTAGGCCGGCGTCTTCCAGGGGGCACGGGCGTGGCGCCGGTCACTGCCCGCTGGTGCGCGCCAGGTAGCGTTTGCGCCAGAACAGCGCCACCAGCGCCACGGCAATGAACACCATCGAGCCCATGGCCCACCAGAAGCCGTCGGCCTTGTGCACCAGCGGAATGAATTCGAAGTTCATGCCGAAGATGCCTGCGATCAGGTTCAGCGGCAGGAACACCGCGGTCAGCGCGGTGAGCGTGCGCATGATGTCGTTGGTGCGGTTGCTCTGCACCGAAAAGTGCATCTGCACGGCGGTTTCGGAGCTCTGCTCCAGCCGACGCACATGGTGCACCACGCGTTCGATGTGTTCGAGCAGGTCGCGGCTACGCACCTTGAGCAGGTCCAGGTCGCGCTGGCCGGCGCTGCTGTCGGGCACGGCCCAGGTTTCCAGGGCGTCGGTCCAGTTCTGCACGGCGGTGCGCTGGTCTTCGCAGATGTCGTCCAGCTGGTGCAGCGAGAGGCGCGCTTCGAGCAGCGAGTTCCAGTTCACATAGCGCGACCGGGGCTTGAGCAGCTCGGTCTGCCAGTGGTCGAGCTGGCGCGTGAGTTCGCGGCGCAGGTCCAGGTAGCCGTCCACCATCAGATTGGCCACGCGCAGCATCAGGTCGGCGGGGCTGGCGGGGCGGCGTGCGCCGGGCACCGCACTGCTGCGGCCTTCGCCCGCCGGGGCCGGAGCGTCGGCCAGCAGGCGTGCGGCATAGGCGTCGCGCACGGCGCAGTCGGTCGGATGCACGGTCAGGAGCAGTTGGTCGAACACCGCGAAGCCCACCGGACTGGTGTCGATGCGCCGCAGCACGGGTGGCCCGCTGCGTTTGAGCGGGCTGGGTGCTGGCGTGGCGCCGGGCTCTTGCGGGGCAGCGCCGTTTTGCGTGGCGAGCCGGCGGAACACCAGCAGGTCGTACTGCGAGGTGTAGTCGTAGTGCGAGGGCAGCTGCGTGTTGAGCAGGTCGGAGACATGCAGGTCCACCAGCTGCAGCCCCGCCAGGGTCTGCAGGCTGGCCTGGATCTCGGCCAGCCGCGCCTGGAATGCCGGGCGCGCGCAGGCCATCCAGACAAATCCCTGGGCGGGCATCTGCGCCGGCAGCCCGGCCAGTTCCTGCACGCCGCCGCTGTGGATGTGGAAGATGCGCAGGGCACCAGGTTCTGAGGTCAAGAGTGCCTCCAGCGCTTGCTGTGCCAGCGCAAGCAGCGATTATTTTTGAAGAGCCCTTGCCGCATCGCGCGCAAAGTAGGTCAGCACGCCGTCGGCGCCTGCGCGCTTGAAGGCCAGCAGGCTTTCCATCATCACGGCATCGTGGTCGAGCCAGCCATTGGCGGCAGCGGCCTTGATCATGGCGTATTCGCCGCTGACCTGGTAGGCGAAGGTGGGCACGCGGAACTCGTCCTTCACACGGCGCACGATATCCAGGTAGGGCATGCCGGGCTTGACCATCACCATGTCGGCGCCCTCGGCGATGTCCAGTGCCACTTCGCGCAGCGCCTCGTCGCTGTTGCCAGGGTCCATCTGGTAGACGAACTTGTTGCTCTTGCCCAGGGCGCCGCGTGTGCCCACGGCATCGCGGAAGGGGCCGTAGAAGGCGCTGGCGTATTTGGCGCTGTAGGCCATGATGCGCGTGTGGATGTGGCCCTGCACCTCGAAGGCCTCGCGGATGGCGCCGATGCGCCCGTCCATCATGTCGCTGGGCGCCACGATGTCCACGCCGGCTTCGGCATGGGTGAGGGCCTGGCCGGTGAGGATCTCCACCGTGTCGTCGTTGATGATGTAGCCGGTGTCGTCGAGCACGCCATCCTGGCCGTGGCTGGTGTAGGGGTCGAGCGCCACGTCGGTCATCACGCCCAGGTCGGGAAACTCTTTCTTCAAGGCGCGGACCACGCGCGGGATCAGGCCATCCGGGTTCAGGGCTTCCTTGCCATCGGGCGTCTTGAGGGATGGGGCTATGGCCGGAAACAGCGCCAGCACCGGGATGCCGAGCTGCACGCAGTCTTCGGCCACCGGCAGCAGCAGGTCCAGGCTCAGGCGGTCCACGCCGGGCATGGAGGGCACGGCCTCGCGCTGGTTCTGGCCCTCGTGCACGAACACGGGGTAGATCAGGTCGTGGGGCGTGACGGCATGCTCGCGCACCAGGTTGCGGGTGAAGGCGTCACGGCGCAGGCGGCGTGGGCGGCTTTGCGGGAAGGGGGTGGGGCTGGAGAGGTGCATGAAAGTGATTATGAAGCTCCCTGAGTCGCCTTTGATGCCTTCCTCCCCGAGGGGACGATGCCGGGGGGCGGCAAAGCCGGTTCCCCGGCGCCTGCTGGCTGGGGTGGCGCTTGCGCACAGACCGCGCCCTGGAGTGCGGTAATGCACCGGGGGCGGCCGTCGAAGCCGCCGGCCCTTAAACTGCAGCCATGCTCTGGATCAAAGCCCTTCACATTGTCTTCGTGGCCAGCTGGTTTGCTGGCCTGTTCTATCTGCCGCGCATCTTCGTCAATCTGGCGATGGTGGCGCCTGGCTCGGTGGCCGAGCGCGAGCGCCTGGTGCTGATGGCGCGCAAGCTGCTGCGCTTCACCACCATCTTGGCCGTGCCTGCCGTGGCGCTGGGCCTGTGGCTCTGGCTGGGCTATGGCATCGGACGCGGTCCGGGCAATGGCTGGATGCATGCCAAGCTGGCTGTGGTGCTGCTGGTGATCGGCTACCACCACGCCTGCGCCGTGCTGCTGCGCAAGCTCATCGCCGAAACCAGCCGCAAGAGCCATGTCTGGTTCCGCTGGTTCAATGAAGTGCCCGTGCTGCTGCTGCTGATTGCCGTGGTGCTGGTGGTGGTCAAGCCGTTCTGACACACGGGGCCTGCGCCGGTGCACAAGACCTCTGCCTGGCCGCTGGCGCTGATCCATGCAGCGCTGATTGTCTTTGCCAGCCTGTTCCCGTTTGATGGCTGGCGCGATCAGGGCATCGATCCCTGGGTGTTCCTGTCGGCACCGTTGCCGCCGCCGTACTGGACGGGGTTTGATGTCGCCATCAACATGGCGGGTTATGCACCCCTTGGTTTTTTGCTGGTGCTGGCGCTGCTGCGTTCGGGCCGCGAGCGCGGGGCGGTGCTGCTGGCCACGCTGGCGGGTTCGCTGCTGTCGCTGCTGATGGAGTATCTGCAGATCTACCTGCCCCGGCGTGTGCCTTCCAACCTGGACCTGTTGCTCAACGTCATCGGAACGCTGGCGGGGGCGTTCACGGCGGCGCTGTTGGAGCGCTGGGGTGCCATCGACCGCTGGAGCGATTTCCGCGCCCGCTGGTTCGTGCGCGATGCGCGCGGTGCGCTGGTGCTGCTGGCGCTGTGGCCCGCGGCGCTGCTGTTTCCGGCAGCCGTGCCTTTTGGCCTGGGCCAGGTGCTGGAGCGGCTGGAACAGGGCCTCGAAGAGCTGCTGGCCGACACGCCCTTCCTTGAATGGCTGCCGGTGCGCGATGCGCCGCTGGAGCCCCTGTCCCCCGGCGGCGAGCTGTTGTGCGTCACGCTGGGGCTGCTGATCCCGTGTCTGCTGGGCTATTGCGTCATCCGCCATGTGGGGCGCCGCGTCCTGTTTGCCATCGCCGTGGCGGTGGTGGGGATAGCGGTCACGGCCCTGTCGGCGGCGCTGAGCTGGGGACCATCGCACGCCTGGAGCTGGCTGGAGCTGCCCACGCGCGTCGGGGTGGGGGCGGCGCTGGGGCTGGCGGCGCTGCTGCTGGCCTTGCCGCGGCGCGCCAGCGCGGCGGTGTTGCTGCTGGCGCTGGCCTGGCATCTGGGGCTGCTCAACCAGGCCCCAGCCAGTGCCTACTTTGCCCATACGCTGCAAACCTGGGAGCAGGGGCGTTTCATCCGTTTTTTTGGCCTGGGCCAGTGGCTGGGCTGGCTGTGGCCCTATGCCGCACTGGCCTATGTGCTCATTCGGGTGTCGCGGCGGGAGCCGAAAAACTAGAATGACCCGATGAGCGACACCCCCTCCACCCCCGCCGCAGCGACCGGCTATTTCGCCCGCCACATCTTCTTTTGCCTGAACGACCGGGCCAACGGCGAAAACAGCTGTGCCCACCATGGCGCCCAGGAGGCCTTCGACCGGTGCAAGGCGCAGGTCAAGGCGGCAGGCTTGGCGGGCCCCGGCAAGGTGCGGGTGAACAAGGCAGGCTGCATGGACCGCTGCGCCGCCGGCCCCGTGGCCGTGGTGTACCCCGAGGGCACCTGGTACTCGTATGTAGACGCCAGCGATGTGGACGAAATCGTGGAGTCGCACCTGAAAAACGGCCAGATCGTCGAACGCCTGCTCACGCCGCCGGAACTTGGGCGCTGAGCGCCGCTCTACCATTTTTTGAGTGTTTTTGCATCTGGCGCTTAGATGGCAAGCGCTTGATGCTATTGAATGGGTAGCAATCTGTGAATGCACAAACCGAACGCTTGGCGCTGCACGGCGCTGCCGGCGCCATCGAGGCGGCGCGCGATGCGGCCTCCCTGCACGACGGCGCGGCCCCGCGCGGTGTGGCCGTCATTGCCCATCCCCATCCGCTGTTTGGCGGCACCATGGACAACAAGGTGGTACAGACCCTGGCGCGCGCGTTCACCCAATGCGGCTGGACCACGGTGCGCTTCAACTTCCGGGGCGTGGGCGCCAGTGCCGGCGCCCACGACGAAGGGCGCGGCGAGCTGCAGGACCTGCTGGCCGTGGTGCAGCAGGTGGCACCCGAGGGACCGATTGCGCTGGCCGGTTTCTCGTTTGGCGCCTTCGTCACCAGCCACGCCCTGGCCGCCCTGTGGAGCGAGCGCGAGGTCGCGCAGGCGGTGCTGGTCGGCACCGCCGCAAGCCGCTTCACGGTGGCGCCCGTGCCACCCGAGGCCCATCTGCGTACGCTGGTGCTGCATGGCGAACGCGATGACACCGTGCCGCTGTCGGCCGTGCTCGACTGGGCGCGGCCGCAGATACTGCCTGTCACAGTCGTCCCCGGTGGCGGCCATTTCTTTCACGGACAATTGACGCTTTTGAAGAATCTGGTGGTCCGCCACCTGCAATCGGGCGTCTGAGAGGCGCGGCCCGCGCCGGCCCCGGCCGGTCGCTGATCGCCCTCTTTGTCTTTTCTTCCACCCTTTTTTCGAGCCTTTCCAGCCCCTTGTTGCCCCATGAAACGAATCCTGTCCGCGTTGCGATCCCTGGCCATCCTGGCTGTGCTTGCCCCTGCCGCCTTCGGCGCCCATGCCCAGGCGCCCCAGCCTCCCGAGATCGCCGCCCGCACCTACATGTTGGTGGATGTGACGGCCAACCAGGTGCTGGCGGCCAAAGACATCGATGCACCGGTCGAGCAGGCCTCGCTCACCAAGCTCATGACGGGCTACCTGGTATTTGACGCCCTGCGCGCCAAGAAGATCACGCTGGAGCAGAAGCTGCCCGTGAGCGTGCGCGCCTGGAAAATGCCCGGCTCGCGCATGTTCATCGACCCCAAGATGCAGGTGCCGGTCGAGGATCTCATCAAGGGCATGATCGTGCAGTCGGGCAACGACGCCACCATGGCCCTGGCCGAAGGCGTGGGTGGCACCGCCGAGAACTTCGTCAAGCTCATGAACGACCAGGCCCAGGCCCTGGGCATGAAGGGCACGGCCTACAAGAACCCCGAGGGGCTGACGGAACCCGGCCACACCACCACGGCGCGCGACCTGGCCACCCTGGCCACCCGGCTCATGAAGGACTTCCCGGAGTACATGCACTATTACGCCACCAAGCAGTACAGCTACCCCGGCACCCCCGCCTCCAATGGCAACAACCGCAATTCGCTGCTGTTCCGAGACCCCACCGTGGACGGCCTCAAGACCGGGCACACCGCAGCCGCCGGCTACTGCCTGGTGGCCACTTCCAAGCGCGATTTTCCCAATGTGGGCCAGCGGCGCTTGCTGTCCATCGTGCTGGGTGCCGCCAGCGAGAACGCCCGAGCCAACGAGAGCCAGAAGCTGCTGAACTGGGGCTATACCGCCTTTGATGCCGTCAAGCTGTTCGATGCCGGCCAGCCCGTGGCCACGCCCGCCGTGTGGAAAGGCACGGCAAGCACCATCCGGATCGGTCGCTCCGAGGCCATCGTCGTGGCGGTGCCCTCGGGCAGCGCCGGCAAGGTCACGACGCAGATCGTGCGCCCGGACCCGCTGGTGGCGCCCTTCACCAAGGGTCAGGCGATTGGCTCGCTCAAGGTGGTACTGGGTGAGCAGCCGCTGGTCGAGGTGCCGCTGGTGGCGCTGGACGGCGTCGAGCAGGCTGGCGTCCTGGGCCGCGCCTGGGATGCCATCCGGTTGTGGATTAAATAAGGGGCAACCCCCTGAGGCGCTGGCGCGCCTTCACCCCTTCTCCCGAATGGCTGCGCCCTTCGGGAAGGGGGAAGCCGCCGGTGCGGCGGGGCTGTCCTTGCACGGCAGCCCTGGCCGGGGAGCCGCCAAATCGATGGCCAGTTGCCTATCTTGGGCCAAGCTGGTACATTAGAAAGCTTTTCGGAATTTCCGAAGGGATTCACGTTTTCGCTTTCACGAAGCATTTCACGTTTAGGGACGTATTCATGCCAACCATTAACCAGCTCGTGCGTCAGGGGCGTCAGGTCGAAACGACCAACTCCAAGAGCCCCGCGATGCAAAACTCTCCACAGCGCCGTGGTGTGTGCACCCGTGTGTACACCACGACGCCAAAGAAGCCTAACTCCGCTCTGCGGAAGGTCGCCAAGGTTCGCCTGACCAACGGTTTCGAAGTCATTTCCTACATCGGCGGCGAAGGCCACAACCTGCAGGAACACAGCGTCGTGCTGGTTCGCGGCGGTCGTGTCAAGGACTTGCCCGGTGTGCGTTACCACATCGTGCGCGGTTCGCTCGACTTGCAGGGCGTGAAAGACCGCAAGCAGTCGCGCTCCAAGTACGGTGCGAAGAAGCCAAAGGCCAAATAAGCCTGCGGCTGATCCAGATAAAAGGTGCTGTTTCCCGCGTGGCGCGGTGATGCAGCGTAGTGACCCCAAGCGCAAATGTCTTGCGTGGGTCGAGTAAGTGGGAGTCCTGAATGGCTCTCGCGGTGTCTGAAAAGATGCCAACTGAAGCAAGAATGAGGTGAAAAAATGCCACGTCGTCGCGAAGTCCCCAAACGTGAAATCCTGCCGGATCCCAAGTTCGGCAATGTAGAGCTGTCCAAATTCATGAACGTGATCATGGAAGGCGGCAAGAAGGCAGTTGCAGAGCGCATCATTTACGGTGCCCTGGAACTGATCGAGAAGAAGCACCCCGACAAGGACCCGCTGGAAGCTTTCGTTGTTGCCATCAACAACGTCAAGCCCATGGTCGAAGTCAAGTCCCGCCGTGTGGGTGGTGCCAACTACCAGGTGCCTGTGGAAGTGCGCCCTGTGCGTCGTCTGGCCCTGTCGATGCGCTGGATCAAGGAAGCGGCCCGCAAGCGTGGTGAGAAGTCGATGGCCCAGCGTCTGGCCAACGAACTGCTCGAGGCCACCGAAGGCCGTGGCGGCGCCATGAAGAAGCGTGACGAAGTGCACCGCATGGCCGAAGCCAACAAGGCATTCAGCCACTTCCGCTTCTAAACCGACGGATCGCTCTCGTCGTCTATCGCAAGGCTGCCGGCATTTTTGCCTGCAGCCTTGTGGCGATTGAGGCGGTCACAAAATTGACGGGTTGCAGCGCCAGAATGCTGGGCCCGCCCCCCGAATAACACGACCCATCCAAGGATCCACCATGGCTCGCAAGACTCCCATCGAGCGCTACCGCAATATCGGTATCTCGGCCCACATTGACGCTGGCAAGACCACGACCACCGAACGTATTCTTTTCTACACCGGCGTGACCCACAAGCTGGGTGAGGTGCATGATGGCGCCGCCACCACGGACTGGATGGAACAGGAGCAAGAGCGCGGCATCACGATCACTTCCGCTGCCGTGACCTGCTTCTGGAAGGGCATGGACCTGTCCTACCCCGAGCACCGTTTCAACATCATCGACACCCCCGGCCACGTGGACTTCACGATTGAAGTCGAGCGTTCCATGCGCGTGCTCGACGGCGCCTGCATGGTGTACTGCGCCGTGGGCGGCGTGCAGCCCCAGTCGGAAACCGTCTGGCGCCAGGCCAACAAGTACAAGGTTCCGCGTCTGGCCTTTGTGAACAAGATGGACCGTACCGGTGCCAACTTCTTCAAGGTCGTCGAGCAGATGAAGCTGCGCCTGAAGGCCAACCCCGTGCCCGTGGTGATTCCGATCGGCGCCGAAGAAAACTTCCGTGGCGTGGTCGATCTGCTCAAGATGAAGGCCATCATCTGGGATGAAGCCTCCCAGGGCATGAAGTTCAGCTACGAAGAGATTCCGGCTGACCTGCTGGAAGCTGCCAAGGAATGGCGCGAGAAAATGGTGGAGGCTGCGGCCGAAGCCACCGAAGAGCTGATGAACAAGTACCTGGAAGAGGGTGACTTGAGCGAAGAGGAAATCAAGCAGGGTCTGCGCCAGCGCACCATTGCAACCGAAATCCACCCCATGCTGTGCGGCACCGCGTTCAAGAACAAGGGCGTGCAGCGCATGCTGGACGCCGTGATCGACTACCTGCCGGCACCGACGGACATCCCGGACGTCACGGGCACCGATGACGACGAGAATCCTGTCACCCGCAAGGCTGATGACAACGAGAAGTTCTCTGCGCTGGCCTTCAAACTGATGACCGACCCGTTCGTGGGACAGCTGACTTTCGTGCGCGTCTATTCGGGCGTGCTGTCCAAGGGCGACACCGTCTTCAACTCGGTCAAGGGCAAGAAAGAGCGCATCGGCCGTATCGTGCAGATGATGGCGAACGACCGCGTCGAAGTGGATGAGATCCGTGCCGGCGACATCGCTGCCTGCGTGGGCCTGAAGGATGTGACCACCGGCGAAACGTTGAGTGACATCGATTCGCCGATCGTTCTGGAGCGCATGGTATTCCCCGAGCCCGTGATTTCGCAGGCCGTGGAACCCAAGACCAAGGCCGACCAGGAAAAGATGGGCATCGCCCTGCAGCGCCTGGCCGCCGAAGATCCATCGTTCCGCGTGCGTACCGATGAAGAGTCGGGCCAGACCATCATCTCCGGCATGGGCGAGCTCCACCTCGAAATCATCGTGGACCGCATGAAGCGCGAGTTCGGCGTGGAAGCCAACGTGGGCAAACCCCAGGTGGCCTACCGCGAAACCATCCGCAAGACGGTGGAAGAGGCCGAAGGCAAGTTCGTGCGCCAGTCCGGCGGCAAGGGCCAGTACGGTCACGTCGTGCTCAAGATCGAACCCAACGAAGCCGGCAAGGGCATCGAGTTCGTCGACGCGATCAAGGGTGGCGTGGTTCCCCGCGAATTCATCCCGGCCGTGGAAAAGGGTATCAACGAAGCCGTCACGCAGGGCGTGCTGGCGGGTTACCCCGTGGTGGACGTCAAGGTCACGCTGCACTTCGGTTCGTACCACGACGTGGACTCGAACGAACTGGCGTTCAAGATGGCAGCCATCTTCGGTTTCAAGGAAGGTTGCCGCAAGGCCAGCCCCGTGATCCTGGAGCCCATGATGGCCGTGGAAGTGGAAACGCCCGAAGACTACGCCGGCAACGTGATGGGCGATCTGTCCAGCCGCCGCGGCATGGTGCAAGGCATGGAAGACATTCCTGGCGGCGGCAAGGCCATCAAGGCCGAAGTACCTCTGTCGGAAATGTTCGGCTACTCGACCACGCTGCGCTCCGCAACGCAAGGTCGCGCCACGTACTCGATGGAATTCAAGCACTACAGCGAAGCTCCGCGCAATGTGTCGGAAGCCATCATGGCTGCGCGTTCCAAATAAAGATCAAATTGGCTGTCAGCGCTTACTTGAAAAGCGCTGACAGCTATTGATTGGATAGCAAATCAGTTTTTGCAATCTGCGATCCGGTGCCGCCCCGTTGCCTGTGCAGGGCGAATCAGCAACCGGATGCAGACGTTAAACCAATACACAGGCATCGCTCTTTGGAGAACTGAAAATGGCAAAAGGTAAGTTTGAACGCACCAAGCCCCACGTCAACGTGGGCACGATCGGTCACGTGGACCATGGCAAGACGACGCTGACGGCGGCCATCGCCACGGTGCTGTCGGCCAA
>NZ_FNQJ01000024.1 GCF_900107605.1 Acidovorax soli
GCCGACGGCGCCGGCGTTTAACCCCTATCCCCGATCAGTTCAGGTGGGGGAGTTTGAGGTGGCCATAGGCGGGGGAATTTGGGTGGCCATCGGGGCCGGAGGCAATGTTCAACGACATGTGCAAACACACGCCCGGCCTTGAACGCGTTCGCTCAGGCATGCTCGCACACGTCCTTGAGCAAGGCGTTTTCGAGGCAACCGGTGACCCCGTACTCGGTCGCCTGCTTGCGAGCAGCTCGCGAAGTGGTTTGCCGGGATCTTGTGCCTATGCAGCTTTTCGGACAGCGGAAGTCCACCGAGGCATAACCGCTGCGGGTCTCGCGCCACCTCCTTTGTTCCCACGGAACGCGCAAGCACAAGAAAACATCGCCGGCAGTGAACTGAGCCCGCTCGACCCATTGCTGCGCGAAGAAATTGCACGGGTACGTCAGCGCATTGGCAGTTTGGCGGCTGGACCGGCAGAGAACTGGCTTGTCCATCACAACGCGGTGACGGTCTACATGACCGCAGCAATACTTGCCGCGACTGCAATTCGGCCGGTGTCGAGCCCGTTGGAGTCCTTCGGGCAGGTCGACTGGGACGAAAGGTATTTGTTCGTCGTGGACAAAGTTGCCTCCCAACGTCATGACGGCCGGATGGTGGTTCTCCCCAGCGAGTTGGTCCTGCTCTTCCGAGACTTCTACCTGCCCCACCTTCGTCGCCTCGCCTCCTCCCTCAGCAGCCAGGACCCCCCTCTCTCTCAAGAGCTGCAGGCTCTATCTGCGGGTGCAGCCAGTACCGCGATGCCAGCACTTTTCTTCCTCAGAGAAGACCCTGCACGGAATAGCCTGCGCTGGTTCGAAGTATCTGAAGTGACGCTGGACTCGATGGAGGTCTTCTCCTGGCCGTTGCCGTGGAATCTGTTCCGACATCGGACCAGCACGAGCCTTCGCCGATTGGGTCAAGACCCCGAGATCATCGACGGCCTCCTCGGACATGCAGAAGGAGGAACGGCTACATACGGACGGTTCTCGGCACGGCTGAGGCTTCAGGATTTGGAGGCTATCCGCCCGGCCCTTGAACAGCTCTTCGCCGCGCTTCAGTTTGCCCCACTTCAAGCGCCTGGCTGGGACACCACGCCCCTTGATTTTCCCGACCTGACGCCTGGCAAGACATGCCTTGAAGAGGGTGCGCAATTCGGCAGAGCGGCCCGTGAGACTCGACGCGCGAAACGCCACGCTGACGCACTGACTGAAGCACAAAGTGAGATTCTTCGTTTTGTTGGCGAGCGCCCTGTCGATTCAATCTCAGCCGACGAGTGGGAGATGCTGAGCCAACGCATGCTGCTCAACGACTCGGGCACCCCGCGAGCACTCGGCTCCCTTCGATACGAAGCGCTTCAGGATTGGATTCGTCAACGCTGGTGCGCGGATGGGACTCGACCACGTCTCAAAAAGCGCTACCTGCCGGCCTTGGAGGAGCGCACGTTGCTCTCGCATCAAGCTATCGGCAGCCGCCAAAAGGTAGCGGCGGCACTTCATGCTCTGCAGCCCATCCTTGAAGCGATGGAGCTCTCCCGCACCTCGCTTCGCGAATGTCTTTTCTATGGCACGGCGCTCACCGTTCTTGAGTCCAGGGTGACAGAGCCTCCACTGCTCCGAGACCTGCTCGTGGCCAAGAATTTTCGGCTTGTGCATTTCGATCAATCCTACTATCTGGAGTATTCCCCTGACTTGGACATCGATTCGGGCTGCGCCGTCAAACGCTACCCCATCAGTGTTGCCGCAGCGAACTTCCTTGCCCGCGCCAGTACGACAAAACGTGGCCTGGACATGGGCAAGAGCAGTCCTCCCGTTGAGTGGCAAAAGCTCTGCAAAGAGATCGGGCTGCTGGCCCCGCACATAAACACCGCCACTGCAACGATCTCTGAAATCGCGCAACTGGTCCATCAAGCAAACCTTCTGGAGTTCCCCGCCTCACTTACGGCCTATCTGAATGGCGACCTCCAATCCGTCGGATTGCCGCATCGCGACTGGATCAGACTGCGGCACGGTGCGGCCGGTGATTTCGGAACATTCAAAGCATCCGAAACGGAGAGCGGCTCGGAAATTTTCGAGGACGAGCAAGGCCCACCCAGGATATCTCCAGACCAGCATGAAGTTCATCTATCCGCTCTGGTTGACAGAGATACGGCAGACCATTCGCCACCAACCGGAATGCCAGATCCCGCCATCTCACAGGAGGCAAGCAAGAAGCTATTCGGCGAGGTGCGGACCATATTCAGAAAACACGCCGCCGCTACCGCTGGTGGGATCGGCCGCAGAAATATGGACGCGGCACTTTGCAGAGCGCTGGATCAATACCGAGGGTCCGCCGGTAGAAGTTGCCTTCTCCTGGTGGAGTGGGTGCGGCACCTCTTACGTAGAAGCACCCGCAAGGGCACCCTTCTTCGCGTCAGTTCTGTCGACAGATATTTCAGCAGCTTGTCACTGTGCTTTCTGGCCGTCGGTTTCGACCACGATCTCCTGGCGTGCGAAGAAGAAGATGTCACAGATTTCTACCTGCGTTTGATGGACGCGCGTTCGAGCATTCCAGATCCAACCGAGTCGTCACCAGAGTCCGGCTCAGAGGTAACAAGGAATGGCTACAAGACCCTCCACCTAGCCCTCCAGTGCCTGAAGGACTTCCACCAAACGATAAACGCTGCGTTCGGAGTCGAAAACCCAGATTGGTCAGAAATTTTTTCAGATGGGCCCAGCTTGTTGGTATCCGCTGGCTGCATCACAGAGCTGGAGTACCTCCGCATCAATGCTTGTCTTGCGCCCATTCCAGCCCAAGCATCCGTGGGCGATCTTCAATGCGCGTTCATCAATCTGTTGATGTACCGATTCGGCTTGCGCGGGATGGAGGCCGCATGTCTGTTGCGATCTGACTGGACGGAGCCGGCGCCGGACTGTGTGGTGCTCATGGTTCGGAGCAATCATTTGCGCCGGCTGAAATCGCCAGCAAGCCGTCGCCAAGTTCCACTCCTCTTTCGGCTGACGGATCACGAGAGGGCAATCATCGAGCAATGCTTCCTAGTACGACAGGCCACCCCGGTCTTGCATGACAAAGACGAACTCTTCCCGACCGAGTTTGGGCTAGATGGTTTGGAAGAGCGGCGAGGACTACTCAGAAGAATTGGTGCTGTCATTCAACAGGTAACCCGCAACGTTCAACTCAGTCCGCATCACAACCGACACACGTTTGCGAACAGGGTGGCTGAGCTCTTGGGCCTCAGCACATTGAATCTGAATCCGGTTGATAGTGGCAACGCCGCACATCAGAATGCGAGGCGGCTTCTTCTAGGAAGTGATGGATCGACACGCCGCTGTTCGTGGGCTATCGCCCGACTACTGGGTCATGCACAGCCTGCTACAACGTTTCGAAGTTATTTACATTATTTTCCTAAGCAGGCGATCTACTCTGTCCAGATGCAGACTTTCACGCAGCAGGAAAGGTCCAAATATCTCCAAGAAAATTTGATTGACCTAGACAATGTCGTGCTACACCATGATTACCTAAGCACATCCGACCCTTATTTACGCGCAGCAACTACAAGCCCCCTCACACCAGTGACGGCCCTCAAATTTGTTCGGATGCTTGTTCTACGGAGGAATTTCGGAATCGCTCAGCAGGAGACAAATGTCTCAGACCAAAATGCAAAGCGTCTAGAGAATTTATTGATAGAAACGGGCCACATAGTTTCAAGAAACAAATCAGGCTCGCACCCACTTGACTGGCTTTCTGGCATTCAACCGACACGCTGGGCTGAACTAATTCGGCATGCCGATCACGTGGAGTGGGATCAAACCCCATTGAAAGAAACCTCTTATTCCAATGCGGAAATTCGCTCCTTCATCGGTCCCTCACGACAGGTGCTTTTGTGGAAAAAAGAGCACTTTGAATTTTTAAAGCATGTGGTTGATTTATGGAGGCTTGATGATAAATCCTTTCATCTTTTTACAAATTCACGCTCAGATTCCATTCGGGCATTCGCGAATGAAAATGGCTTCAACCTATCCCAAAATCGTGACTTAAATATTGAAGGGCGCAGGCTTCAGGTGGACCCTGCAAGACTCGGATCTCCCCTCGTCAGCATTATTGATCGCAGTGCAGTAAATGGATTAAGAGGTCATGGAGTCATTCGTTCGAGCCAAGAATTTTTATTAATATTCTTGATTACTTTAGCACTCGCGTTGTCAGCTCGCCAGAGCGATCTGACAACGTAGCCCAATAATATTAATCTACTAAACGGGGTTCGGCAAAGCAAGAAAAACAAAGCACTTCGCGCCCAAGATGGTCCAACGTTTGCCTTGCTCGGACATGTACTTCTGAACCAACTTGCGCAAGCTCTGCCACCTGAACAAGTGGTAACTCATCCTCTAGATAATGAACATCCATAACCCTCCTTTCAACCTGCATTAATAAAACTTTCTTTCCCACGTCAAAACCTAGCATCCGACCATAAAGAGAAATCTGCTTTGGCTCATAACAAGCCAGGTTCGCACGAGGCGCAAATTTGCCCTTCAAATCAATATTTATACCGCAAAAATCAACATGAATGGGAGCCTTGATCTTTCTATTGGCCAAGGTACGTAATGCATCTTGCGCAACAGTCCGCACACTTTCCCTCTCACAGTCTGAAAGTTGATTTTCATCTAAATAATTTTGATCGTTTTGCGCCGAGTAACCCAACATTTTCTGCAAAGTCGCGCCAATGAGACGAATCGCCTTTGATTTATCAAACGCACCTTCTTCTGCATAACAGAACAATCGCAATTGCAAAATCGTTCCACCAGGTTTACTGCGCGCGGCTGATTCAATCAATAGCAGCTCAGGCTCGCACAAACGTTCGCTGGCTAATATATTTTTCAGCGCAGCAGCCATGGAGCTCATCTCGCCAAATCGCAAATCCGCCAACCCGCCACCGACCTCAACACCCTCTTCATCAATAACAGCTGTTAGTTGATGACTTACTTTTTGCTCCAAAATTACGATTAATTCACCATTCCTTGTTGACTGAAAAGCCAATGCATTTTCATTAACCATAAATACTCCTAAAACTAGAAATTGGGGTCGTGGAATTCAATGCCGCACGACAAACGGCAGCTCGCGACGAAAGCGAGTCAAATGAAATAGGGATGAAAGCGCTATCGTTCGGATAGCGAATTTGACAGGTCGCGCGAAGTGCGCAGCCAGTAGAAAAGCATCGGCGCAGCATGCCGTCGATGAAAATTGAGCGATAGACGAACCGCTTGGAATCAAAGAGACATTAGTGGCGAAGTTTCGCCAAAAAATGTTCTTTTAAATGATGATTGCCACGCTGGTAGGAGCAACCAATTTTGATGAGCACGACGAACTTAAATCGTCGGCTTATTTTTTAGGGGTAGTTTTCCCCATTGAGAGGCTGGAAGATACGAGCTACCAGTCAATCAAAATATAGGTCGGGCCGTTGAAGGCTGCGACTATTCGTAAAACAGGGTTTCCCTGTCTTGAAGGATCGCCATTTGCAGGCGTTCTGGTCGACACGCTGGCAACCAGTGGAGCAATTTTAGCCTGAAGCTGGATTTTCGCGCCAGAGCTGCTTGACGGTGGGCGTGAATACCCTGTCCAGCTTAATGAAGAGCTCAACTGCTCGGCTGTTGACTTCCATGCAACCGTAACCCACCGGGGGTGGTAGTACCCCAAGCCAAACTCAGCGTTCGATGATCACACTGCAGCCGTCTCCGCAATCAGCACTTCGGCCGGGATGCCCAGGCCTTTGTGCAGTCTGCGGATCATGGCCAGCGTCAGCGGGCGCTTGCGGCTCAGGACTTCGTAGACGCGGTTGCTTTTGCCAATGATTGGCTCAAGATCTTTGACGGACATACCGTTCTGATCCATGCGGAATTTGATGGCTTCTACCGGATCTGGCGCGGTTATGGGCATGTGCTTGGCCTCGTAGGCTTGCACCAGCGTGGCCAGGATGTCCAAGCGATCCCCCTCTGGCGTACCCAGATCAGGGTCGGACTCCATCAAGGCCGAAATCTCTTTGAGCGTGGCCTTGTAGTCGGCTTCGGTGCGGATAGGGCGGATGTCCATGTTTTCCTCCGTGGCCGGTCAGGCCATTTCAATGGTTTCTGCGTCCACTGCGTCGTACTCCTTGTGGGTGCCGACAAACTTCACGTAGACGATCTGCAACTTGTACGCAATGGCCACGATCAGCCGGTAGTCATTGCCTTTGATGTTGAAGACCACGCGACGGTTCTTCAGCACGCTGGCGCTGCAGCACTGCGCCTTGATGTCAACGGGCTGGCTCCACCTATGAACAGATCGGTGGCAGCTACAGCTTGAGCGGTATCCGCACGCTCGCAAAGGGCTTGCTTGATGCCGTGAAAGCCTTCGGTACCAAGAATCCCTGAGCGAAGCGCTCATCAATATTGGCGCGTCGGTTCGCCCCGGAGTCAGGCTAGGTGCCGCCCCAGTTGTCCCCAAACACCTGCGCCTGCCGCAGCACCAAGTCCACAGCCTCTTCCTGCAAGTCCGGCGGGTACTTGTACTTACGCAAGACCCGCTTGACCATCAGCCGCAGCTTGGCCCGCACGCTCTCACGCTCAGACCAGTCCACCGTTAGGTTCTGGCGCAGGTTCTCGGTCAGCTCGTGGGCGATCTTCTTGAGGGTTTCGTCGGTAAGCTCTCGGACCGCCGATTCATTGGTGGCCAGGGCGTCGTAGAACCGCACCTCGTCTTCGGAGAGGCCAAGCAATTCGCCCCGGCTGGCTGCCTCCCGGAACTTCTTGGCCATCTCCACCAGCTCTTCCATCACCTGCGCGGTTTCAATCGAGCGGTTCTGGTAGCGCTTGATCACGTTGCCCAGCAGGTCGGAGAACTTCTTTTCCTGAACGACGTTGCTGCCGAAGCGGCTCTTGATCTCACCTTCGAGCAGGCGTTCGAGCAGTTCCACCGCCAGATTCTTCTCGGGCAAGTTCTTCACCTGCGCCAGGAATTCGTCGTCCAGCAGGCCAATGTTGGGTTTGTCCAAACCCACGGCGTCGAAGATGTCCACCACCTGGTCGGACACCACGGCGTTGCTGATGATCTGCCGGATGGCTTCGTCGCGCTGCTCGTCGGTGCGCTTCTTGGCGGTGATGTCCCGTTTGGTCAGAATGACCTTGACGGCCTGCATGAAGGCGACTTCCTCCCGCACTGCCTTGGCTTCGTCCAGCGTGCAGCACAGCGAGAAGGCTTGGGTCAATGCCAGGGTGGTGTCTGCAAAACGGCGTTTGCCGTCCTTGCCGCCTTCTTCCCGCAGGCCCAATATATGGTTGGCAGCCTTGGCCAGGGTTTGGTGCCCCCCGGTTAGGAAGTCGCTGTAATCGCAGCCATGCAGCATGGATTGCAGGACATCGAGTTTTTCCATGAGGACGCTGTACGCCTCGCGGGCATCCACGGTGGGAGTACCCCGGCCTTTGCTGGCGGTGTACTCCTTCATGGCGGCTTTCAGCTCGTTGCCGATGCCAATGTAGTCCACCACCAGGCCGCCTTGCTTGCCCTTGAAGACGCGGTTCACGCGAGCAATGGCCTGCATGAGGTTGTGGCCCTTCATGGGCTTGTCCACGTACAGTGTGTGCACGCAGGGGGCATCAAAGCCGGTGAGCCACATATCGCGCACGATGACCAGGCGCAGCGGGTCAGCGGGGTCTTTGAAGCGCTTTTCCAGTCGTTTTTTGACCTTGCCGTCGTAGATATGGGGGCGCAGCAGGGCTTTGTCGCTGGCTGAGCCGGTCATCACGATCTTGATCGCGCCTTTCTCGGGGTCTGGGTCGTGCCAGTCAGGGCGCAGCTTGATGATCTCGTCGTACAGGTGAACGCAGATTTCACGGCTCATGGCCACCACCATGGCCTTGCCCGATTGGGCTGCGCTGCGCTCTTCAAAGTGGGCGATCAGGTCGGCGGCCACGCTGGCCACACGGGGTTCTGCGCCGACGATCTTTTCCAGGGCGGCCCAGCGGCTTTTGAGCTTGGCCTGTTGGCTTTCTTCTTCGTCCTCTGCCAGCTCGTCCACTTCATCGTCAATGCTGGGCAGGTCTTCGTCTTTGAGTCGCAGCTTGGCCAGGCGCGACTCGTAGTAGATGGCCACAGTGGCGCCATCTTCCTTGGCCTGCTGCATGTCGTAGACGTGGATGTACTCGCCAAACACCGCACGGGTGTCGTGGTCGGTACTGCTGACTGGTGTGCCGGTGAAGCCCACAAAGGTGGCATTGGGCAAAGCATCGCGCAGGTGCTGGGCGTAGCCCGCCTGGTACTTCTCTTCCCCAGGCTTGCCTTTGAGGGTGGCCTTGAAACCGTATTGGGTGCGGTGTGCTTCGTCCGCGATCACCACGATATTGCTGCGCTCGGACAGCACCGGGAAGATGTCTTCATCCTCCCCTGGCATGAACTTCTGGATGGTGGCGAAGATGATGCCGCCCGAGGGGCGGTTGCCCAGCTTGGCGCGTAGGTCTGGACGGGTCAGAGCCTGGGTCGGCTGCTCGCGCAAAAGGTCTTGGGCCAGGCTGAACACGCCAAAGAGTTGCCCGTCCAGGTCATTGCGGTCGGTGATGACCACGATGGTGGGGTTCTCCATCGCCGCTTCTTGCATCACACGGGCGGCAAAGCAGGTCATGGTGATGCTCTTGCCGCTGCCCTGGGTGTGCCACACAACGCCGCCTTTGCGGGAAGCTCCGGGCCGGGAGGCGGCCACCACTTCTTCGATGGCGGCGCGCACCGCGTGGAACTGGTGATAGCCCGCGATCTTCTTGACGAGCTGGCCGTCATCCTCGAACAGAACGAAGTAACGGATGTAGTCCAGCAGGTACTGCGGGGCCAGCACGCCACGCACCAGGGTTTGCAGTTCTTGAAACTGCCCCAGTGGGTCGAGGTTCACCCCATCAATGGTGCGCCAAGCCATGAAGCGCTCGGCATTGGCAGACAGCGAACCCATCAGCGCATCGGTGCCATCCGAGATCACCAGCACCTCGTTGTACTGGAACACGTCCGGGATTTGCTCCTTGTACGTCTCGATCTGGTCGAAGGCTTTCCAGATGTTGGCGTTCTCGTCTGCGGGGTTTTTGAGTTCCAGCAGCACCAGCGGCAGACCATTGACGAACAGGATGATGTCGGGGCGGCGGGTTTTGTGGGGACCTTTGATGGTGAACTGGTTGACGGCCCACCATTCGTTCTTCTCGGGGTGTGCCCAGTCAATCAGTCGCACAAAGTCGCCGCGTGTTTCGCCGTCCTTCTGATACTGGACGGGGATACCACCCACCAGCATCTTGTGAAACGCGCGGTTGGCCGACAGCAGGGATGGGATGCCAAGATCCGTGACTTGCTTGATGGCATCTTCACGGGCAGCGGCTGGTACCCCGGGGTTCAGGCGGTTGATGGCCTCGCGCAGCCGAAAGGGCAGCAGCACCTGCCGGTAGTCCGCGCGCTCTGGCGTGGTGCCGTCAAAGGCAATGTCAGGCCCGTAGCGGTGGGTGTAGCCCACGTCTTGCAGCCAGGCCAGCGTTTCGCGTTCCAGTTGGTCTTCGGTCACGGCTCCCTCTCGCTTTTTTGTCCTGTGGCTACAGCTTCATCAGCTCGATGTAGCGCAGGTACCTGTTGCAGGCCCCCGCAGAAAGCCCCCCGATCATTCTTCGGCTTTCCGATAGGACTGCAACTCATGGGTTGGCGTACCAGGAAATGCGCGCCGAATGCGATGCTCCCTGACCAATGCGTCCAAATAGCCTTTGCGCAAACCGTCTGGATCCCGGTTTAAAAGCTCAGCCAATGCACTGAGCCGCACATACCGTCCTTCGCATACCGACAAGATTACCTCCACCATGGCTGGACGCTCCAACCGTGCCTTACCCCGGGGTAGGGCGGCTCGCCGCAACAGGTCGTCCTTCAATGTATCTGAAAGGGCGCTGAGATCATCCAAGACGGGCGCATCCAGCAAGGGCGACAGTAGACAACCGTGCTCATCCCTGGTTGCAGTGTGGGTGTTGACGCCCTCCGTAGTGCGAGGCGTGGCCTGCTCCGGCCGCACGGGCTGATCACTACCGGAGGTATCCTCCTTAGTACCGGAGCTTGCAGTGCTACTACCGGAGCTAGTGCCATTACTACCGAAGCTGAACGCTGCGGGAAATACCTGCTCCGGGGTAACGGGAGCCGCGCCCGGCAAGTAATAAACCTTGCCACGAGACTGGCCTTGGGAGAGCAACATCCCATCACGCTCCAACCGTGCCAGCGCCAAGCTGATGTCATGAGGATGCTGGGGGGAAATCTCGGTCATGCGCGCATGGTTGACCACACCTTCGATCACGGCCGTGGACAGAATCATTCTGTCGAGCGCCCCCACCTGATCGAACGATGCACCAAACCGCGCCCGCAGTGCGTCCAGCACCGCAGGTGGCAGCAAATCCAGCATGTGCAATTCCAGCAAGGTTTGCTCTGGCATGTCCTTTTCCCTCAGCAGCGGCTGACGCCAGTGGCAGCTTTGCCAGCCGCTGTAAATTTTGGGCATGCCCGAGCCCCCACGTTCACCCAGGCCAATGAGCAAGAACATTTGATGCAGGATGCGATTGCGGCAATCGCTCTCGCCACCCCGAATCACCTGCTCCACAGGCAGCCGAAGCAAACCAGGGTTGCGAAAGCCGAACATGTCTGGCCGCTTGACCACCAACACCGACACCCGGCCCGTGTAGTCCGCATGCACCAGGGTGTTGACCAACGCTTCACGCAAGGCGACGTGTACCGGCGTGTCGTCTTGCCTTTGGCCGTCTTTGAGCGAAAACGGAACTTTCAGGTCGGCCACCAGCTTTCGGTACACCCGGCGGTAAAACTCGAAAAGATTGCCCGTCCAGGTACCATCAGGTACCAATCGGTCAACCCAACGCAATTCGGTTTTGGCCTCTGGACGCTCTTGATAGTCCAGAAAATAGTGCGGCGCGGCCTCCTGGATGGCCGCCCAGGTGCCAAACATCAGTAGGCCCGCCAGCGTCATTCCCTCCTGGCCTGTCTGGCGGTCACGCCGCCAGCCGCGCAGGCTGGTCAAAAAGGTAAAGTCGTCTTGCTCCAGATAAGGGTGACCTGGCTTTTCGTCTTTGAGCATCTGGCGGTAGATGCGCAAGCTCTCGCCATCAATGTCCCCCATACCAAAGCCCGGCAGAATTCGGGCATCGCGCTCATCCTCCACCTGCTCGGCCAGCATGCGCTTGACCGTCTCTTCATCACACGGCCGGTCTCCGTCGTTGAGCCGCTTGTACGTATGGCCGAACGGCTGGCCGTTGAGGAACACCGGCCTTTGCTTGCGCATGGCCTGCGGAATGCGCACCACCAAAATGCTCTTGTCCCCCAGCACCAACTCCTGCACATCGGCGTCGGTCAACAGGTTGGCGCTCACCTTGCCCAGGTTGTTCAGGTTGTTGAACAGGTCTGCCCGCACCTTCGCCGGGTTGGCAATGCCTGCAATGGAGAACGCCCCATCCTTCTCGCGCACCCCCAGCAGCACCACGCCCCCGTGGGCATTGGCCATGGCCGAGTAGGTGGGCCAGAAATCCTTGGGCACCTCGCCCTGGCCGTTCTGGCCCTGGGCCAGCTTGCATTCCAGCTCTACCGTTTCGCGCAGCAGGGCCAGGTCTTCAAGGGAGGTGGGTGAAAACATCACACGGGTCCTGGAGCAGATTTTTAAGCCAAATTGGACGCTAGCGCTTTATGGATAAGCGCTAGCAGCTATCAAAAACAAAGCATTCATACTGACAGCGTACCGCCCAGGGCGGCCTCGGAGGCGGCCTGGGCTTCGGGCAGGCGCAGCTGGCCGGAGATCAGGCGGGGGAGCAGGGTGTCACGGAGGGTGGAGAGGGTTTGGGCTTGCTCTCTGTTTGCGAACACCTTTTGGAAAATAGGCTTCACCACGGCTTCGAACGCTCGGGCTACATCTGCGGTGGGCACGACAGAGGACATAAGTGCCACCTGATCGGGTTTGATTCGCTGGTGACTGTTAGATGTTCCAGTCACAAGCTGCTGCAATCTAGCGATGAAGTCTGGGGAGCTAAAAGCACAGTAAATGAGCTCCCGCGAGCCAGCTCCTGTGGGCACGAAAACCAGAAATTCCGTTGAGCACACGGCGTTCGATCCGCACTCAACCGGCAGCCAGATACGCGGAATGTGTGGATTTAGCTTTGACAGCAGAACCGCATCTTGGGTGACGGGCGTCTTGTTGCTCTTGATGGATTCACCAAGTTCAAAAATTGGCCTTTGCCCTGCATCAAACGAGGGCAGACTGAAGTGTTCGAAAGTCACTTCTGGTTGGCTACCTGGGTTAACGGAGCCTTTCTTGAGTTGCGCAAAATCGCAGATCATGCCAACCCGCCACCCCCTCGGCACCTCCCCCAACTCCGACGTTTCAAACCCATCGGGAAACAGCGCTGCGGTGGCCTCGTCCATGCCTTCGGGCGTGCGGCCTTCCATCTTGGCACGCACGGGGTCGAAATCGACGAACCAGGACTTGAACAGGGTCTGAGCGATGGCTTCGAGGGTGGCGTTGGTTTCGCGGAGGAGGGTGATGCGGTCGTCGAGGGCCTTAAGCACCTCCACGATGCCATCCTGCTCCACTGGCCGTGGAATTTTTAGCGGGATGGAATAGAGGAAGTTGCGATTCAAGGATGGCTGCGCGCTCCCAGAATTAAAAGCAGCCAAATCTAGCGTTTGCAATAGGTAATAGGCGAATCTCGGGTTGTTGCCCAAAAAATCCGTCACATACAAGCAGGTGTTGTGCGGCCAATAGTCCACCTCACTGAAATGAACCCGTCCCGCCGATGCGCCACTTCTGCCAATCACAAGCCCGGGGCCTTTGGCCAGTGCCTTGTTGTGTGTTCCGTTTGGCCCCGCAGAGCCCATGATCGGTACAGTGCCAGGCTGCTGCTCCGAAGCTGTGAGGTCGTGTCCTCTTTGCAAGCGGACAAACTCGCCGAGGGTGGAATCAATCCACTCAGAACTCATACCCCAGCCCCCCCAGCTTCGCCCGAATCACCGCGTCCAGCTCCGCGCCCTTGGCCATCTGCTCGCCCAGCTTCTCGGTGAGCTTCTGCATCTTGTCGGCAAAGGCTTCGTCGTCGTCTTCAACGTCTTCTGCGCCCACATAGCGGCCAGGGGTGAGCACATGGCCGTGCTGGGCGATTTCGGCCAGGGGCACGCTGCGGCAAAAGCCTTTCACGTCTTCATAGCTGCCTGCGCCCGGCTCGCCGCGCCAGGCGGCCACCACGGCTTCGATGCGGGCGATGGTGTCGTCGGTCAGCTCGGCCTGCACGCGGCTGATCATGCGGCCCTGTTTGCGGGCGTCGATGAATAGCACTTCACCCTTGCGCGTTTTCTGCTTGGCCAAAAACCACAGGCAGGCGGGGATTTGGGTGTTGAAGAACAACTGGCCGGGCAGGGCCACCATGACTTCGACCACATCGGCATCGACCATGGCGGCGCGGATCACGCCCTCGTTGTTTTGGCTGCTGCTCATGCTGCCGTTGGCCAGCACGATGCCTGCGCGGCCCGTGGGCTTCAAGTGGTGCAGCATGTGCTGCAACCAGGCGTAGTTGGCGTTGCCGTGGGGTGGGTCGCCATACTCCCAGCGCGGGTCGCCTTCCAGGCTGCCGTGCCACCAGTCAGAGATGTTGAAGGGCGGGTTGGCCAGAATGTAGTCGGCCCGCAGGTCGGGGTGCTGGTTGCGGGTGAAGGTGTCGGCAGGCTCGCGGCCCAGGTTGTAGTCAATGCCGCGAATGGCCAGGTTCATGGCGGCCAGACGCCAGGTGGTGGGGTTGGCCTCTTGGCCGTAGATGCTCACATCACCCAGCTTGCCGCCGTGGGCTTCAATGAATTTCTCTGACTGCACAAACATACCGCCCGAGCCGCAGCACGGGTCGTACACCTTGCCTTCGTGCGGGCTGAGGATGGCGACCAGGGTTTTGACGATGCTGGCGGGCGTGTAGAACTGTCCGCCCCGCTTGCCCTCGGCACTGGCGAACATGCCCAGAAAGTATTCGTACACCTGGCCCAGCACGTCGCGGGCAATGGCAGCGTCTTCACCAAAGCCGATGGTGGACACCAAGTCCACCAGCTCGCCCAGCTTGCCGTCGGGCAGCTGCGCGCGGGCATAGCGTTTGTCGAGGATGCCTTTGAGCTTGGGGTTCTCGGCCTCGATCAGTGTGAGGGCGTCGTCAATGCGCTTGCCAATGTCGGGCTGCTTGGCGGCATTGCGCAGCGCTTCCCACCGCGCACCTTCGGGCACCCAGAAGACGTTGACCTCCTTGTAGTAGTCGCGGTCTTCCAGCTCGGCTTCAATGTCAGCGGGGTCGGCGTCGCCGTAGAAGTATTCGTCGTCGGGGTTGGTCAGGCGGGCCGTCAGCTCGGCACGGCGGGCGGCAAAGGTGTCAGAGATGTATTTGACGAAGATGAGGCCGAGCACCAGATGCTTGTATTCGGCGGCGTCCATGTTGGCGCGCAACTTGTCGGCGGTGGCCCAGAGGGTTTTTTTGATGTCGTCGAGCATGGAGACTGAGAGAGTTTGGCAGCTCAATCCGGCTCGAAAGAGTGGATTGAATACATAGAAATCACTCGTCCCATCTTACCGTCACGATCACAGATGGATACAGGTCCCTGCGCTCGGTCAACTGTCTTGAGGGCGCAGTGCTTCAAATTGGATGAATCGCCCCGGATTCCCTAGACACTCGTGAGCCGTTGGGAATGGCGTCGTTCGAACTCTCTCAACTTTGCATCAAATGGCTCCAGCGCATCCTTGGGCACCTTCGACTCCGACAGGCCCAGCCAATCCCGGATCTGCTGCGGCTCCAGCTGACCCTTGTTGATGAGCTCGTTGACCATCCGAAGATAGATGGCTCGGTTTTCAGCGAGCAATCCCTGCGCACGCTTGTACTGCTTCTGCAGCCCTGCTTCAATCTCCGCATTGTTACTGGCCACATCCGTGTTGATGTTCTCCCCGGCCTCGGTGCTGACATCCACATGGCTGATGCGCTCGCCAAACGTAGCGTGTCGAATGAAGGCTGCCATTTGATTCGTCGCCAACTTGAGATCGCTCTCACTGCCCGAGCTCAGCGACTCCATGCCATACACCATCTCTTCGGCAGCGCGACCTGAGAGCGCAACACACACCGCGTCGAGCAGATTGCCGCGGGTTTTTACTTTGAGCTCTTTGAAGCTGTTGTAGCCGCCGGAGAAAGTCGCCATGTTGATGCGGATCTCCAGCGGTGGCTGCTTGAACAGCAACGCGTAGATCAGTCCATGCCCCGCTTCGTGCACAGCCAAAACCGCACGCATATCTGGATCGGGTCGCTGACGAAGCCTGCTGATCTCAAAAGTTACAGGTACGGTATGAATCCGGTGGCCCCATCGCGAGATCAGTAGCCCGGCATCTGGGTCAACATCGATGGTCAGCTCCTCACCTGGCCCGGCGCCCTGCTCCAGCGCCCAGAGCGTGAAGTTCACCAAAGGTGCACTCATCAGACTGTGCACGGAAGAAAACACCGGACGGGTGCCCTGGGTGGGAAACACCGAATTGGCGTAGATCTGCTCCCTGACCGCATCGGTCACTTCAAAGCGCAGTCCACTGGATGCCTCGATTTCCTGCAAGTACCCGTGCACCGCCACCGCGATGAGCTTTTGGTAGGTCGAGCGGTTCAGACTGGGATAGACGACGTGGTTGTTGCCAAGCCGGGCAATTTGCTCGGGCTTGAAGCGCTCACTCAACGCCCGCTTCACATCAATGAGCGAAAGCTTGCGGGTCATGGCATGGAACACATCAGCATCTGTGTCGCAGTCTTCCACACGACTTGCTGCGTCTGCATACATCTCATCGAGATTGCCACAGACAAATATCAGCAGTTTCGAGTAATCCGTCTCCCACGCATGGGGGTCCTGCATGAAGTCAACCAAGCGACTGTGGAGATCCTGCGGAGACCAGGTCATGATCTCCATGATGGACTCCTTGAGCTTCAACGTCGCTTTAAACTCCTGGGCCTGATACGGCGGCAGGGCGAACTTCGAATGATGATTGCGGGGCGTTCGCGCGAACAGCCCAACGACCACATCCTCCTCGTCAGCATCCGACGTCATGCCAACCCGCTTGTGTTCGTCACGATATGCAGCCTCGGCCAACCTGCGCTCCATATCCCCAAGGAAGCTGATGTTGGGAGGCAATTTCCCGTCGGAAAGCAAGCCCCACACATCCATGTAGTGCTCGACCTTGCGCTCGCGCCCATCGCGGTCAATGGTCCTGTACCGCTGGAACTCATCGAGAACGAGAATTCCAGGAGTGCCCTCGGCGATCGCGGAGTCTGACAACATCGAACCGATCGACGTTCCCCCACCGTTGGAATAGCCGTCCATCTGAACTTCGATCAGACGGTCATAGAACCCAAGCTTCTTGGACAGGCTGCGAATGAGTTGGGTCTTGCCCGTACCGGTGAGCCCCCATAGGTTCACGATGACTGGCCGGTTGATGATGTCGGGCAGGACGTACCACGCCCGTATTGTGTCGATCACGCGATCGATGATGCCATCAATCCCAAAGAGCTCGGTCTTGAGTTCTGCGGCGACGTGTCGTAGCTGAGCGCTGCGTTCACTGATGTGCGCGCGCAATTGAATATTCGTTGTTCTCATGGTGGTAGAAATTTCTGCTTGGGTTCTGCAGCGGTCACATCTCGCGCGACCGCCATGGAATGGAGATCGCTATCAACGCCAGAAGCGAAGCAGTTTCAGGAAGGCGACCAGATCGGCTTTAGCCGTCTTGGCCACTTCGCGCAGGAACGCGATGCGCTCCTCGGGCCTGACCTGAAAGAGCAGCTGCAGTAGTAACGCGAGGAGTAGCGCCATCGCTGCACCCGCCACAAAGAGCCAGGCGTCCATGGGATCCCAATCCCTGCGGAAGATGAGATACGCGTTGATGGCGCTCAACGCCAGGAGCGTCAGGTGAATGATCCAGTGCATCGTTGATTCCTTTCGTGGTCATGGCGATGACTCAGCTCATCCATAGCGTCTCGCGATACACCGCCCTCTGCATGTCGACCGCCCGCCGGACATCCAGCCCCTTGTAGGAACCAAACCCCAAGATCCAGGCGAGATAACGTCCGACCTGGGGGTCGGCTTCACACAGTGCCTGCAGGGGCTTGCTCAGCACCTCTGCTCTGACATGGCTGATCCGCTGGTACATGTCAGGCGTCGATACGTAGTGACGTCCAAACATGAGTTCGCGCAAGCAGAGGTAGTAGCCACAGGGGTTGACCAACAGCGCCACGGCAACGGGCTCCCAGCTGGATTTGAGGACCAAGGTTCTGCAACGGCGGGCACGCCCCATGGCAGCTAAACACTGCGACAGTGCAGTCGGATCTCCTTCATCCAGTTCTCGGGGCGCAGAACGCAAAGGCAGGAGATATGCGGCGACCAGTTCATCCAATGCAAAAACCGTTGTGACGAATGGCACCAGCGCCTGGTTAGAAAGCAGCGGTAGTTGCCCAAGCAACCGGGCACGCTGCTCAGCCTGGACCTGCACAGCACGCTGACTCTGGGGGGCTCCGAACATGTCCTGAGTTCCTTGTCGGGCTCGGTGATTACGCACGGGAGGCTCCTTTCTTGGAGGCTGGCCTGCGGGTGGTCGCACGGCTGCTGGTTTCTCCCGTCCGCCCGCTGGGCTCGAGGATGAAGTCCTCTTGAGTCAACCGATGACCGATCTCTGCCGGGTCTATGTCGCCGGTGATCTGGGCTACGCACAGGGGCATCGCGACGAAGTGAACCGCTCCGGGCAGTCGCTCAATGAGTTCCAGCACTTGGGCATGCAGTTCACGGTGGATCTCCCCCCAGCGCGCTGCGGGGACCGCTTTGCGAAAGCTTGCTGGTAACGCCAAGATGCACAGGCCCTTGTGCTCCTGCACGAAGTGGGTTGGGGTTGAGCCAGCGGAAGAGGCGTTCCTGGATATTGGATTGGATGTGAGTTTCATGGATGTTGGGGTCTAGTTGTTCAGCGTGTGGGGCGCATAGTCAGAGGATTGCCATGAAGCCGATGGCGGCGGTGATGCGAGCGACTTGCTGGCGGTCGAGCTCTTCGTCTCCACTGACGTCGAGCACTGCGCCCAACGTGCTGCCGCATTCGGCATCACGTGATCGCAAGCGGCGCAAGGGGGCGTCGAGGATCACAAGGCGCCGCGCGACAATTTCTTCGCATTCCTCGCTGTTCAGGCTTAGCGCAGGGTCTCGGTCGGGATGGTCATGCAGGTAGCCTGCCAGTCCACAAGGGGCGACCAAAGCGGCTGCGGCAGCCACATCCCGCTCCCATGCGTGCAGGGCCGGATACCGTCGGGCGCGTTTGGACATCTGAAGGCTCCAGTCGAGCAGGGAATGTTCTGCGGATTGGCAACACTCGGGCGCCCAGGCGACCCTCGCCGGTATGGAGTACGCCGCAAGAAGTGCCTTGTCGAACACATCGGCGATAAAGCGGCGCAGACTCTTGTTGGCGCAGGCTGGCAGGTGATCGAGCAGGTTTACGACTCCATGAATTTGCTCAACTCTGGAGGTCAACGACCTATTCTGTGGAGCCGCTGGTGCCGGTGGCACGTAACAGCTCTCGGAATATGGGGCTCGGGGATATCGGCGCACAGTGATGGGATTCATGGTTTCCTGGCGATGAAAGACTGAAGGTGAATGAGGTGGGCGATGACACAGCGAGGGGCCTGCGTCGGACAAAGCTCCGCCCAGACCGCTGCTTGGTGCCAGCGGGGTTCGGAGGTGTCGACGGTGGCTTAGTGCGGCCTCAGGCGTGCAGCGGGTTCAGCCGTCTGACGTGAGTACGCATCGCGCCCGGGGGCGGGGGTTGCGGGTCTTCGCCCGCATGGCGTTCGGGCAGGGTGATGTCCTGCGATGTGCGTGACCAGTTTGTTCGGGCCCGTTCTAAGGCTCCAACCGCAACGCCTCGGGGTTTAGGCACGGGCATGGTCGCCCGCTCGCTGCCCCCTGCTTCGGCGAATAGGTTGCTATCGCCCACTTGCTGCAGGTGAGCGCCGTCCATGCGCAAGACCTTGCCGGTGGCAAGCCGACTGGCCAGCAGTCGCTCCATGGCCGAACCGTCCTGGCGCGTGAGGTTGGGCACGTATCGGCTGTAGACCCTGAACAGCATTTCGGTAGAGGTGTGGCCGAGCTGGCGTGCGATCCATTCGGGCGCTTCACCGGAAGCCAGCCACAGGGTCGCCGCGGTGTGGCGCATCTGGTAGGGGCGCCGCTCGGTCAATCCCAGGTGTCGCAGCAGCGGGTACCAGACCCTGTCCGTGAAGTTCTTGTTATCCAATGGTGCGCCCATCAGGTTGCAGAACACGTAGTCGGACAGTTTTCCCGTCACCTCGTACTGCTTGGTGAGGGCCTCGACTACCGGCTGACTCATCTGGATGTCGCGCTGGCTGCCGTCGGTCTTGGTGTATTCGTCCTCTCCAAGAACCACGGTTTCCCGGACCCGAATCAGGCGGCGCTCGAAATCGACATAGCGCCATTTGAGGCCATGGACTTCGCCGGTGCGCATGCCGGTGAAAAAGCGCACGGTGAAATAGTTGCGATAGTCCGCACGGACGGTCGCCAGAATGCTCTGTACATCCTGCAGGCTGAACGGATCCACATCGACCTTGCGCACACGCAGTCGTTTGATGTTGGTCGTGGGCGTCGTAAACTCGAATCGGTCGGCGGCTTCGTCAATGATCTGGCAAAGCGTGCCAATGATCTCGTTGATCCGTTTGGGTGAGAGTCCTTCCTTGTCTCCGCGACCTTTTACTTTGGCGAGTGTGGCGCGATAGGCAAGGATGTCGGATTTGGTGATGCTGCTGACCACCTTTTGCCCGAAATGCGGGATCAAGCGACCGTCCAGTGTCGAGCGCAAGGAGCGTATGTGGCTGCGGCGCCATTCGATCTCGTGCTCTTTGAACCATTGGGCCGAGAATTCGCAGAACAATGGGCCAGTCGACTTCGGCTCTACGGCCGTCTTCTCAGCCGACTCTGCGATCGCCTCCATCACCGCAGTGGGAGCCGCCTTCTCAAGGTTTGCCCGTGCAAAACGCTTGAGCGCTTTGCTGTTGGGAAAGTAGTTGGCGTATACGAAGGTGCCTGCATTGATCTCGGACTCGATCTTGGCGAGGACTTTTGCCAGCTTCTTGCGATTGATTGGGGTGTCGGTCAGTGCCGTGTACTCCCGGCACCGCTGGCCCTGAAATCTGAAGTCCATGAACAGGCTGCCCATGGTGTCTGAGTTGCGGATACTACCCATGAAGTACACCTCCATTGGCCATCGGAATGGCGCTCATCCCCGTGGGTCTCGCCACTGACACCCGCATCATGTCTCGTTGAATGGCCTCCCAACGGTAGAGGATCTTTCGCCCCCCAAAGGGACGAAAGTAGTGAATCCCCTCAAGTAAGACGCTGTCCTTCAATCGCTCGCGAATGGTCCGCACGTCGTACTTGATCCGGGCAGAAAGTTCCTCTGTGGTTAGTAGTTCAGCTTCCATGTTTTCTCCTTTGTCACCCAGCTTTATTGCTAGACGTATTTATTGTATGTCGCATAAGCACGTTGTCAACTGGTCTAGCAATAAAGGTTGTTGACCCCTTAAAATGCCGAATCAGCCGAGAAGCACATGAGCCGAAATCAACTAAACATACGGGTGAGCGATGAGTTGGAAGAGCTCATCGACAAGAAGCGCATCGAGCTAGCCTCGACGCTGAAGGTCATCCCTACGCGGTCTGACGTGGTTCGCTTTGCTCTTGAGAGTTACCTCGGGGTATCCGTGAAGCAAACTGATGCGGACCGCCGAACAACAGAGGGCAAGGCCATTTCGGCAAAGAAAAAATCCGCTGACTGAGAGACACCCCACGGACCGCCTGTCAAAGCACTAGACGCACAGACAAGACCACTCGCGATGGCATGCCAATGGTCAGTCGAACGCACTGCCTGCGGCTCATCGCCACCGTCCATTGCAGCAATCTCGATGTCTACTTTGCAGCGATTGCTGCCGGCGGCCGTCAGCCGATCAGTGTCTGCTCAAGGCGGGGTAGCTGCCCTTTGCTGACGGGTGACTGCTTATTTCGGACGAACATCCCTACTGTGAGGCGTCGCCCACGTCAATGTTCCTGACGTCGCCATTGCTGCCGGCGAGTGCGATGCTTCCTGCGCCAGCGGCCCCAGGTGACGGAAATGTCAGGCAGGGTATGTTGCAAGTACGACCTCTTCATGACTTGCCGAGTTGATGTTTGCCTTGTGATCTGAAGCTGCCTCAACCGCATGCCGCACCGTTTTACTTTCACCGGTCCATCTCGCTATAATTTTTCGACGGAGATGGCATTCCTCCCGTGAACCGCCCTGGCATCGCCCGGGGCTAATGATGCCTACAGACACCTGATCACATTACAGGGCTGTAGGCGCTCGCGCTCAGATTCTTTGCTTGGTCAGGCCGATTGATTCGTTTCCTTGACCCGCATGAGCCGATTTAGACGACCTGAACAGTTCGACCTGCTGCCGTACATCGGCAAGTGGCTCGTGATCGCCTCCGTTGTGGCCTTCCTGGCCGGCAGCGCTTCCGCACTTTTCCTCTTCGCGCTCGACCGCGCCACCGCCTGGCGCGAGGCCAACCGTTGGATCACCTGGTTGCTGCCGCTTGCTGGTGGCGCGGTCGGCTGGGTGTACTTCAAGCTTGGCAAGCAGGTCGAGGCCGGCAACAACCTGCTGATCGACGAGATCCACGACCCTAAGAAGGTCGTGCCGCTGCGCATGGTCCCGCTCGTCCTGGGCGGCACCGTCATCTCACATCTCTTCGGCGCGTCCGTCGGTCGCGAGGGGACGGCGGTGCAGACGGGCGGCGCACTGGCGGACCAGCTCACGCACGTCTTTCGATTCCAGCCTGCCGATCGCCGCATCCTGCTGATGGCGGGCATCAGCGCTGGCTTCGCCTCCGTGTTCGGGACCCCGCTGGCGGGGGCGCTCTTCGGCCTCGAGGTGCTGGCCATTGGCCGGATGCGCTACGACGCCCTATTGCCCTGCGTGGTCGCTGGCATCGTGGCCGACCAGGTCGGCATGGCCTGGGGCGTGCACCACATGCACTACGCGATCGGAGAGGTGGTCGCGGTGACGCCTTGGAGCGTCGGAGCCGTCGTGATCGCTGGTGTGATTTTCGGTCTCGTCGGCCTCGTGTTTGCGACCGCGACGCACCAGCTCGGAGGGCTTGTCAAGCGATGGATCTCCTATCCGCCGCTGCGCCCGATGTTGGGCGGCATCGTGATCGCGCTCGCCCTCTGGGCTCTCGGCAGAGCGGGCTTCGATGCGCATCGCTACATCGGGCTGGGCATTCCTAGCATCGTCAACGCCTTCCAGGAACCTTCGGCGCCGTGGGATTTTTTTGGCAAGTTGACCTTCACCGTCACCTCGCTCGGCACAGGCTTCAAGGGCGGCGAGGTCACGCCGCTGTTCTACATCGGCGCGACTTTGGGCAACGCCCTGGCGCCCATGCTGCAGCTGCCCTTCGCCATGCTCGCCGGCATCGGCTTCGTGGCCGTGTTCGCGGGCGCGGCCAACACGCCACTGGCCACCATCGTCATGGCAATCGAACTGTTTGGGCCGCAGATCGGACCGCTCGCAGCCATCGGCTGTATCACCAGCTATCTCTGCTCCGGCCACACCGGGATCTACCACGCACAGCGCGTCGGCCACAGCAAACATCATGGCGGTCCCCCGGAAGAACTGCGTATCGCCGATGTCCCGCAATTCCGTAAAAAGCAGCAGACCCAGCACGTCTCCGCAACCAAAGATGACCACTCATGAGTCGCGCTGAAAATTATCTGTCGACGGTAATGGAACTGCGGCTGTATTTCCCAGCCGGTAGCCGTGCGAACCCAACCCGTATCTGGTACCACTTGAGCGTTTCAGGGCTTGCGCAGCAACTGTTGGCCTCGGCAAAGCGCGCGCACCTGCAGTCGGCGCTGCTCTACCACGTCGCATCGGGCCACCTCAAACGAGAGCGCGTGACACATCACCAGATCGACGGCTCCCACATACTGCATCCGCAGTGCCTGGAGCTGATCGACACCGAAATGCAGCTGCGGGCGTTCATCTGTCACGCGCAGCGCGTCCGCCATGGCAAGCATCGCCAATCCTTGCCCAAAAACCCTCGGCAGGCGGACATCGCTCAGTTCCGGCGCAAGCAGAAGCAGGAGAAGCAGGACGCTGTTTTGGAGGAGACAAAGTAATGACGGCTCAGGGCCCCACTCATACGCACGACCTGACCGTTTTGCGTCTGTACTTTCCCGCCAACAGCCGCGCCAAGGCCACGCGTTTCTGGCACCGCTTGGGCGCGCCCGCGCTGGCGCAGCACCTGTTGGAGGTTGCTCATCACTCGGGTATTCAGCAAGCCTTGCTGTACCCCATCGGATCGGGCTACCTGCCAGGAGAGCGGCTCACGCACCACCACCTTGAAGGCCATGCTTTGCGACATCCGCAATGTCTGGAGTTGCTTGACTCTGAAACTCGGCTTCGGACCTTCATGCAGGAGCACGCGGAGGAGTTGGGCAAGGTGCGGGCCGTTCTGTTCGCTTGCGAGCTTCCAATGACCGACGGCGATTCGGAGTCGCCAACCAACGCCCAATCGTGCCGGCCGCAAGTGCCGCCATCAACGGCATGCGTCTCATGAGTGTGCCAGTCATTGGCGTCGGTTTCTCTGTTTCGTTCACGCTCACCAGGAGTTCATCATGAAGGGTTTTCAGATCACGTTCTTTGCCGAGCAGGAACATCGACACGGCCACACCCCCATGGGAGACTGGCTTTTGCAATTTGCCCAGGACAACGGTGCGCTAGGCGGAAGCTTGATGGGCGCGGCAGCGGGTTTCGGAGCCGCCGGAAAAATGCATTCCACCCACTTTTTCGAACTGGCCCAGCAGCCTGTGGCGGTGACCGTATCGGCCACGGAAGAGGTCGCCGAACGACTGCTTGCAGCGATTGCGCTTGAGCCGGTCACGATGTTCTACATCCAGGTAGGTGCCAATGGTCTACGGGCGGATCGGCAAAGCAACGCCGCCCGCGTTGGCCGGTGATGCCGCTGATGCCGGCGATTGACCGCAGCGTTGACTTCGCCGAGGACCGATTACGAATGACTGTCGACAACTGCTTGCTGGCGCTCTCCGGTCTTGCGTCGCCGTTCGGCGGTCCGTTCGATTTGGCCTTGAACGCCGGCGAATGTGTCTGCGTGCTCGGCAGATCGGGATCGGGCAAGAGCGTCCTGCTGCGCCTGATCGCCGACATGGATCCAGGCACCGGCGACGTGAGCTTGGCCGGCAAACGCCGGGAGGCATTTGCGGCGCCGGCGTGGCGAGGTCGTGTGATCTACCAGTCAGCCGAACCCGCATGGTGGGCGTCAACGCCGGCAGCCCACTTCCCGTCTGCCGCGTCGAGCCGGGTCGCCGAACTGATGGCGGCGCTCGGGCTGGGCCCGGACCTGCTGGACGCCGACATCGCACGCCTTTCGACCGGCGAGCGTCAACGCCTGGCGCTCGTCCGCTCGATGGTGCGGGAGCCCGACGTGCTGCTGCTCGACGAGCCGTCGGCCTCGCTCGACGGCGCCTCGACGCTGGCGATGGAATCCCTGCTTCTGCAACGGCTCCGCTCCGGCCTCGGCATCGTGATGGTGACGCACTCGCGTGAGCAGGCAGTGCGGATGAGCCATCGCCACTTCGAGATGCGCGACGGCAAGCTGCACGCGCCATGAGCACCATCCATCTTCACGCCACGGACGTGGCGCTCGCCACGTTGCTGGTGCTGATCAACGCCCTGGCGTCCTTGCTCCTGAACCTGCAGTTGCATCGGCAGGTGCTCTGGGCCGCTACCCGCATGGTCGTCCAGCTCCTGCTGGTCGGCCTGGTGCTGCGCTTCGTGTTCCAGGCGGCGTCGCCGGCGGCCACTCTCGGGATCGTCGCGCTCATGCTGCTGGCGGCCGCGCGCGAAGTCGCCGTGCGTCCAACTCGGCGTCTCAAGGGTGCCGGGAGTTACCGCATCGCGGCGGTGGTCGTCGGCTTCTCGAGCATCGCCACCGTGTTGCTCGCATTGATGACGGCGATCCGCCCGCAGCCCTGGTACGACCCGCGCTACGCCATCCCGCTGATGGGCATCGTGCTCGGCAGTGTGCTCAATTCGGCCAGCCTGGGTCTCGACAGCTTCTTCGAAGGCATCAGCACCGGGCGCCCGGCGATCGAGGCGCAGCTGGCGCTCGGCGCCAGCATCCACCAAGCGCTGGCCGCACCGATCCGCCATGCGATCCGCCGCGGGATGATTCCAATCATCAACCAGATGTCGGCCGCGGGTGTCATCACGCTGCCCGGCATCATGACGGGGCAGTTGCTGGCCGGCATGGATCCACTCGAAGCCGTGAAATACCAGATCCTGCTGCTTTTCCTGCTCACAGGCGCCGGCGGTCTCGCATCGGCGGGCGCGGTCTATCTGGCGGCGAGGGCCGTCACCGACGACCGACAGCGCCTGCGGGCAGATCGTCTGAAGTAGCACTCAGATCATGTTTCGAAAAATCCCGAATCTAAAGAAGATCATGAACAGGCACCTTGCTTGTGCGCTCGTCTGGGCATCGCCGCCGCATCTGCGACGGTCAATGGCCCGGCTGAGAACACCTACGCCGCTGGAGCCGCATGCCGACAGGCAGGGCGATTGAACGTGTCGGCGCCACGATCGCAGGTGCAACTGCTGCTCATCCGGCACGGTGAGTCTGAATGGAATCTGGCACAGCGTTTCACCGGCTGGGCCGACGTGGGTCTCACACCGCGGGGTGTGCGTCAGATGCAGGAGGCCGGCCGTGCGATTCGGCGGTCAGGTCTGGTCGTCGACCGCGTCTTCTCCTCCATGCTGGTCCGTTGCGTACGGTCTGTCGACTGCTTGCTGCTCGCAGCAGGAAGTCCATCGGCGCCACGCACCGCCGACTGGCGGTTGAACGAGCGGCACTATGGTGCATTGACGGGGTCATCCAAGGCCGAAGCCATCGCCCGGTATGGTGCCGATCAGGTGCAAGCCTGGCGCAGGTCGTACCGCGCGGTACCGCCGCCGTGGACCCAGGACGATGTCGGTCGGGTGGCGATGGATCCATCGATGGAACCACCTTGCGCAGCGCTGGAAACCCTGCCCTTGGCGGAATCACTCGCGCAAACCGTTCTGCGGGTGACCGCGCTCTGGCAGGAACTGATCGAACCATCATTGGCGTCGGCCCAAACGATAGCTGTCGTCGGTCATGGCAACAGCCTGCGGGCGCTGGTGATGCAGCTTGAAGAACTCAGTGAACAAACGGTCTCGTGTCTGGAGATCGCCAACGGCGAAATGCGTGCCTATGAGTCAGGCGCTGGTCGCACACTGCATTTGCAATGCATCTGGCAGCCATCTGTGCTGGCGCCCATCTCAAAAATTCTTTGAGACAGCGGAATAAACGCAGGCGGCCAAGCGTCTGTCTGGATGTCAGCTCTGATCAATTCCATCTTCCACAGGACTTCCCATGAAATCTTCCCTTCTGCCCACCCTGATTCTTGCGCTCGCCGCGCTCGCCTCTGGCGCCGCCATGGCTGCCGCTCCCGTGAAGACGGCTGGCGGCATGCTGGTCAACACCGCCGGCATGACGCTCTACACCTTCGACAACGATACGGCCGGCAGCGGCAAGAGCGCCTGCAACGGTCCGTGCGCCGGACTGTGGCCGCCGGTCATGGCAGAAGCGGACGCGAAGCCCGAAGGCGACATGACCCTCGTCACGCGCGACGATGGCACCAAGCAGTGGGCCTACAAGGGCAAGCCGGTCTATCTCTACAAGTCCGACATGAAGGCCGGCGACATGACCGGCGACAACTTCAAGAACGTCTGGCACGTCATCAAGCCCTGATCGACCAAGACCGCAGAGAGCACGACGCCTCAGCCCATGCGCGCCCAGGACGAAGCCGCGATCGTCGCCTGCATTCCCGGCCTGCGCCGTTACGCGCGCGGCCTGGTGTCGGACAGCGCGCGCGCCGACGACCTGGTGCAGGACACGCTGGAGCGGGCGTGGAGCCGGTTCTCGCTCTGGCAGAAACGCGGCGACATCCGCGCCTGGATGTTCGGCATCATGCACAACCATTTCATCGACGGTGTGCGCGCCAGGAGCAGGCGGCCCGAGGACAGCGCGGGTGACGACCTGCCCGACATCCCGCAACGCGCCAGCCAGTCCGATGGCATCGAGATCCGCGACCTCGACCGTGCCCTGCAGCGGCTGCCCGTGGAGCAACGCGAGGTGATGCTGCTCGTCGCGGTCGAGGAAATGAGCTATGCGGAAGCCGCCACCGCGCTGGGCGTGCCCATCGGCACGGTGATGTCGCGGCTGGCGCGCGGCCGCGACAGGCTGCGGCAGGAACTTCAAGGCCGCGCGCCTTCGATCCAGGCCGCCGCGCCCTTGCGCAGGATCAAGTGACATGGACCATCCGCCACTCAAGCCCATTGCCTCCGAAGGCAGAAAGCCGGTCACCGAGGCCGATCTGCATGCCTATGCGGACCAGCTTCTGGACCCTGCGCGGCATGTCGAGATCGATGCCTTCCTGGATGCGCACCCGGCCGAACGCGAGCGCGTGGCCGATTGGCGCGCGCAGAACCTGGCGCTCAAGCGGATGCTCGACCCCGTCCTGTCCGAGCCCTTGCCGTTGCGCCTGCCGTTGAAGCCCGCGCCGAGGGCGGGCTGGCAGGAATGGCCTTGGCGATCGCTGGCAGCCGGCGTGGCGATCGCGGTCGTCAGCACCGGATCGGCCTGGTGGGGCCGCGGCGTCTACGACGGGCAATTGCAGCGCAGTGCCACGCTGGCCGCGGCGAAGGCCGGCACGCTCCATGGCTTCGCCCACCGCGCGGCCGTGGCACACGTGGTCTACAGCCCGGACGTGCGTCGACCGGTGGAGGTCGGTGCCGACCAGGAGCAGGCGCTCGTCACCTGGCTGACCAAACGCATGGGCACCGAAGTGAAGCCGCCCGACCTGCGCGCCCTGGGCTACGGGCTCATCGGCGGGCGGCTGCTGCCGGGCGACAAGGGGCCGGTGGCGCAGTTCATGTTCGGCGGCGCAAAGGGCGAGCGCCTGACGCTGTATGTCACCCGCGAGGATGCCGGACGCGAGACGGCCTTCAAGTTCGGCCAGGACGGCCCGGTGAATGTCTTCTACTGGGTCGACAAGGACTTCGGCTATGCCATCTCGTCGGGCGACGGCAAGCAGGAAATGCTGCGCGTTGCAGAGGCGGTCTACAGCCAGCTCGAGGCGCGCAAATAATTTGGTCTTTCGACGCGCGAGATCTTTTCGATCCGCAAATCTTCAGGAATTGGAACCATGCAGGACAAGTCGCATTGGGAGCGTGTCTACAGCACGAAGTCGTCCAGTGCGCTGAGCTGGTTTCAACCGCGTGCGGACCAGTCTCTCGGCATTATTCAGCGAATTGCCGCTGGCGAGCAGACGCGGATCATCGATGTCGGAGGCGGTTCTTCGACACTGGCGGACGATCTCCTGAAACTGGATGGCTTCGACGTCACCGTGCTCGACATCTCAAAACGGGCGCTCGAAGTGGCCCGTCAACGGCTTGCTTCAAATGCTGGCCTGGTGCGATGGCTCGTGGGAGACATCACTCAACTTGCCTTGCCCGCACAAGCCTACGACATCTGGCACGACAGGGCCGTCTTTCATTTCATGACCACGCCCGAGCAACGCCATGCCTACATTGCGCAAGTGCGCCAGGCCGTGCGCCCGGGCGGTCACGTCATCGTCGCGGTGTTCGGGCCGGACGGGCCGATACAGTGCAGCGGGCTCCCAGTGATGCGGTATGCGCCCGATGCGCTGCACGCCGAGTTCGGCAACGCCTTCGAACTGGTCGAACATGCGTCGGAAGCCCATCGGACACCCGCAGGCGTGGAGCAGCAGTTCATCTATTGCCACTGCGTGATGCACTAAGGCTTGGCCCGTAATTCACAGTCCATCGGGAAACGTGTACGTCACAGGAGGCGCCGAGGGCTGCCCAATCACCAGCGCGATCTGGTCGTGCGGCTTCAGCGGAAGGTCGCGCACCGGCGTAAATTGCACCTTGCCGTTGACATACACCCGCAGCGCGCCCTTGAGCCCCGCCACGTTGTCAGCCGCCAACGGCTGGCCCCACACGTCGAAGAAGTTGCCCAACGTGTACACCCGGTCGTTTGGCGATTCGACATGCAGGATGCCGCTGGCATCATGCGTGTGCAGCCAGTAGAAGCCCTTACCGCCGCTGACAAAACCGCGATCAATGCGCAGCGGCGCAATGATGCCGATGCCGCGTGGCACTGCGATCTGTTCGCCCTTGTAGTAAATTGCCAAGTGGGCATGGAAATGAGTCTTGAGCATCTCCTGGCTTGAACCTTCGATGCCATCCACCGGCTGGCCTTGGCCGCCACGGGCGGTATTGCCGTCAGGAAACACGGACTTGCCGAGTTGCCCACCCTGTATGAGCAGTTCGGCACCACCGGCGACTGCGGCCGGCCTGTCGTCGCCATGCGCAAAAACGGGCGGGGCACCGGCTGTGATGGCGATGGCGAATGCCGCTGCAACGAATGGCTGGAAGGTCATCGAGAGTCTCATCAGAAAAATTGAATAAGAGCAGCACTTGGCCACCACAGCTTCAGGCCCGCCTCGTGGCGACCACGCGGGGGCGCCAGGCATCCACAGGTTCCCCGTTGCGGCCCATCGGCCAGTGATCCAGCCAGTGCTGCAGCACGGCGACGTCATCAGCCCGCCGCCGCCGATGCAGCGCGTGCCCCTGGCCCGAATGCACCAGGTGCACCAGATCGGTCGGCAGCGGTGGGCTCTGGTCGCCGAAGTACCAGAAATGCCACGACACCAGTGCGTTGAGCCCGGAGATGTCCCGCACGGCTTCGCTGTCGTCGTGCAACCCGTTGGCCACCTGCCTCATCGAGCCGTTCGCCATCGCACGGTAGAAGTTGTCTGGAGGCCTGTCCCCGCCGGGTCGCTTGGCAACAAAGCGCGGGTCCGCCCAGTAGTCGCCCAGCGCCATGACTTCATCGACGCGCATCGCGTAGACGACCTGGTCGTTGTGGCGGCTGCGCAGACCGACGATCCAGTCGCCGACCCGTGCGGAGCGACGAATCTGCGGCTTGCACACGGCGAGCGAGCACCAGCCGTGAAAGGGATTCGGCGACCCGCCACGGTCCTGCCGTACGACGTACCGGAAGATGCGCGGGCCTTCGATCACATCGGGCTGCGCAGAACCACCTTGGCTGCATCCATCGGCCCATCGCCTTCGATGACCACGATCGATGCGGTCTTTGGATTGGCTTCCGACTGCAGACGAGTGACCTCGCGGATCTCACCGATCGCCGTGCCGTTGGCCATCCCCATCGGGTTGGTCTTGAAGCTGGCGACAGGCACTTTCTGATCGCCCACGTAGATGCTGTAGACCGTTTCCGGCTTGAGCTTGTAGAGGAACAGCTCCAGCGCATCGACCACACCGAAGTTGCGCGCCACCACGAAGCCCTTGGCGTCGCCGGAATCGGGCATGAGCGGGATGTTGACCGGCACGGCGTTGGTCAGCGGTTTCAGGTTGCCTGTGCCGGCCCCGGAAGGCACGGCGTTCGAAACGTAGACAAGCGCCTGCGGCGCCTGCCCGATCGGCACCGTCGCGACGACTTTGTCGCTGGCAGTATCGATCACCTGGACCGCATCGCCGTTTTCCAGGCCGACGTACATGCGCTCGCTGTCGTCCGACGGCCAGACGCCGTGCGGCAACGCGCCGGTCGCGATGGTGTCGAGCAGCTTCGCCTCGCCATCGGTCGAATAGACCTTCACCACGTTCTCGCCACCTACCGCGACATACGCCAGCGTGCCGCGCGATGTTCTGGCGAAGCCGAGATGGTTGGTGATGAAGCCGGTGTCGATCACGCCGGTCACCCTCATCGACTTCACGTCGATGCGCGTGACCTTGCCGACGTCCTTGTGGCCCATCCAGACTTCCTTGCCGTCCGGCGTGAACTGCAGGAACGGCGAGAACGGACTCACGACCGGAATGCGTTTCACGATCCTGTACGAGCGCGTGTCGATCACCACCACCTCGGGCGTGAAGCTCGACACCACGAAAGCACGCCCACCGTCCGGTGTGAAGAGCACCATGCCGGGGCCGGGCGCAGTCTCGATCCGGCGCTTTTCCTTGAAGGTCTTCGCATCGATCACCGAGACGTAGTTTTCTCCACGCACCACGGCCCAGACCTCCTTGCCGTCGCGCGTGAAGAAGGCTTCATGCGGAGAGCGCCCGACATAGGTCACGCCCTTCACCTTGTTGGTGGCCGTGTCGATGAAGGTCACCGAGTTCGAGCCGTTGGCAATGGCGACCAGCGTGCGGTGGTCGGGCGAGAAGCCGAGGCCGTGAACGTTGATCTCGCCCTTGTAGATCGGCGACAGCACGTCGGGGCGCTGGTTGCCCAGCTTGATCTGGCCGAGCAAGGTGTTGGTGTTCGGGTCGATCACCGACACCATGTTGGTGTTCTGGTCGGCGGTGTAGACACGGTCGCCGGGATTGGAAGCGGCCGATGCAGCGAAACATGCAACGGCCAGCGCGGTGGCGAGGACCAGGGGTTTGAGTGAATGCATGAAAGAGTCTTTCATCGATGTGCCTGGAGCGATTACTTCGCAGGTGACGCATGACGCGCGAGCCAGGCCTGCATCAGCCGGATCTCGTTGGCCTGCTCGGTGATGATTCCCTGCGCGAGGTTGCGCACCTCCGGGTCTTGCGTGTTGAGCAAGATCGACTTGGCCATGTCGATGGCGCCTTGATGATGGGGAATCATCATGGCCATGAAGTCGTGCGCGGGCTGGCCGTTCATGGGTGCGGCGCGCATGTCGCGGTCCATCACAGTCATGGCGTCTTTCATCAGCGCATCGAAGGGCTTGGACGTGCTGGCCACGAAGCTGGATGGTGCGGCGTCCTCAGCCTGCATGCCGTGCGCATGCTGATCGGCTGCCTGTGCCAACGTGCTCGCTGCGACCATCAACCCAATGGCAGCGGCGCGAACGAAGCCGCGGCTCATGCCGCTTTTTTATTCCATGCGCTGCACCATCCTGCGGCGGCGACCTGCTTACCGGCGAACAACGGACAGCCACCCATCGCGTCCTTGGGCTTGCCTTGAAACAGCTGACAGTTCGCGCAGTTCTGGCTGGCCGCGTGATTGGGGAATTTCTTGGCGTCGACCTTGGTGGTGTCTTCCTTGTAGCCGAGCGCCATGGCCTGAGGATCGGTCTCCGCCAGCTTCGGGCCGCCGGATTGTGCGTGTGCGGCGGAGACGGACAGCGCAGTTGCCGCGCCGGCAACTTGCAAGATGAAAAAGCGGCGATTCGTGGGGGTCATTTTTCTAATCTCGTGGGAGTTTTGGTCGTTGCCGGAGTCTTCGCTCCGGCGATCGGGGGCGTGCTTATTGCTTCAAGACGAACGCAGCCAGCGCTTTCACCTCTTCGGGTTTCAGTGCGGCGAAAGGCGGCATCGGCACGCTGCCCCATTTGCCGACGCTGCCGCCACGGATGCTGGTCTCCAGCTTCGACTGCGCCTGCGGATCGGCCTTGTACTTCTCGGCGATGTCGTGATAGCCCGGACCGACGATCTTCTGGGTCAGGCCATGGCAACTCAGGCAGGCGTTGCTCGCCAGAAGCTTCTGGACATCGATGCCGGCACCAGCAGCCGGCGGTATGGCGGCAGCGCCCGGCGACGTCGTCGCAGTGGACGGCGTGGTCGTTACTGTTGATGCGGCAATCACACTCGCATCGGTGGCCTTGGCAGAACCGTAGGCGACCGCCAGGTAGGCACCGACCTGCTTGACTTCGTCGTCGCTGATCGGCGCGCCATAGGTGTGCTGCATCTTGGCCATCTCGGCGGTCCACTGCGTCTGCGTCATGCCGGGTGGCTGGTAGTTGACATAGTCGGCCGAATGGCAGATCGCGCATTTCTGCATCGCGATGGCATAGCCCGGCAGCTTCGACGGGCGCAGCTTCGACGTGTCGGGCTGCAGCTGGATGTCGGGCGGCGCGGCCAACGCGTTGAACGCGATCAACACGCAGCTGCCGAGGATGGCGCGGGCCAGGAAAGTGGTGGTGGTGGTCATGGCGCGTCCTCAGGCGATGGTGACCGGCGTGGACTCGACCACATGGCGGCGGTAACCCGCCGGATTCCAGTCCACCGTGGCGGGCTGGCCTTCGCCCTTCTGGTTGGTCGCGCGAACCATGAGCACGGCGCGTCCCTTCTTCGCGAAGCTCACCGGCGCCCGCCATTCACGAAAGGAGAAGCGCCCCAGATCCTGGCCGAGCGTCGCCGCCTTCCAGCTCTGGCCACCGTCGATGGAGACCTCCACCGTCTTGATGCCGGCACCGGCATCGAAGGCGATGCCCTTGAGTTCGATCGAGCGGGCGGAAGGCAGGATGCCGCCAGCCTGGACGCTGGTGATGAAGCTGCGCACGGGCAGCATCGAGATCGGCCGCGTCTTCGCCGCTGTGGAACCCGGTGCCACGCACTGGCAGTCGTTGTCGGGCACGCGGTAGGCGGTCGTCATGAACAGCGCGTCATGGCCGTCGAACACATGGTCGATGACCTCGATTTCCGAGAGGTGCTTGACCCAGTAGGTACCGAAGTAGCCCGGCACGATGAGCTTGACCGGATAGCCGTTGAGGAAAGGAAGGTCCTTGCCATTCATGCCCCACGCGAGCATCGGTTCATCCTGCAGCGCGTGTTCGATGTCCAGCGCCTTGCGGAAGTCCGAGGTGGCGGGCAGCACCGGCGTATCGAGGCCGTTGAAGGTCACCTGCCGCGCACCTGCGGCCACCCCCGCCTTCTCGAGCACCTTGCGCAGCGGCACGCCGACCCAGCGGGCGTTGCCCATCGCGCCATTGGCGAGCTGGGCGCCGAAGACGCGAGGCGACGAGTACCCGCGGCTGTTGCCGGAGCACTGGTTGACCGCCACCACCTCCACCGGCTCGGCCAGTGCCTTCAGTTCGGCCAGCGACAGATTCAACGGCGTGTTGACCTTTCCCTTGACGGTGAGCCGGTAGGTGGCAGGGTCGACCGCCAGCGGGATGTTGGCCAGGTGGTAACGCACGAAGAAGGCGTCGTTGGCGGTGATCGGCCCTTCGTTGAAGACCGAGAACGGGGTCTCCAGGTGCGGTGGCCGTGTCGTCACGCGAATCAGCGGGCGCTTCTGCGGGTAAGTCACCAGCGGCCGCGGCCCGTCTGCGAAGGTCACGCCGTCACCGGTGTCGCGACCGGCCGCCAGCGCGGCGAGCGGCGACGCACCCAGCGCGAGAAGACCGGCGCGCTGGACGAAGCGCCGACGGGATGAAGCGCGCTGGGCGCCGTGCTGCGCGGTGGGTGTGGTTTCGCGACCTGATCTCATGGGTTGTCTCCATTTGTTAGGGCAATGCTGATCAAGGTCCACCGTTGTCGCTTCTCAAACGTTATCCGCAGATGAAGCAGCAGACCCTGGCAATGGCCGCAGATCAAGACAACGGATTCGAGCATTCGCGCAAACCCACCCGACGCGAAGAGTTCTTGCGGACCATGGAGACAATAGTGCCATGGGCCGCTCTGTGCCAGGTGATAGAGCCGCACTACCCCAAGGCCGGCAACGGCCGCCCGCCCATTGGCCTTGAGCGCATGCTGCGCATCCACTTCCTGCAGCACTGGTTCAACCTGGCCGATCTGGCGTGCGAGGAGGCTCTGTATGACAGTGCCAGTCTGCGCCGCTTTGTGGGGATTGACCTGGGCCGCGAATGCGTGCCCGACGCCACCACGCTGCTGAAGTTTCGCAAACTGCTCAATGAGCAAAAACTGGGTGAAGCCCTGTTTGCCAAGGTAGGCCAGCAATTGCAGGAGCGCGGCTTCAAGGTCAACACCGGCACCATCGTGGATGCCACGATCATCGCAGCGCCCAGCTCCACCAAGAACGCCGACAAGGCGCGCGACCCCGATATGCACCAGACACGCAAAGGCCAGCAATGGTATTTCGGCATGAAGCTGCACATTGGCGTGGACAGCCAAAGCGGGCTGGCGCACAGCGCCGTGGTGACGGCGGCCAACGTGCATGACAAACACCCTCTGCCCAATCTGCTGCATGGCAATGAGCGGCGCGTGTACGGCGACTCGGCCTATGCCAGCCAGAAAGCACTGATAGCGAGCAAGGCCCCCAAGGCCAAGGACTTCACCAACCAGCGCACCCGCCGTGCAGGCGAGGTGGACGAAGTTCAGCGGGCCAAGAACCGCAACAAATCGCGGGTGCGTGCCCGGGTCGAGCATGTCTTTGCGGTGGTCAAGCGCCTGTGGGGATTCACCAAGGTGCGCTACCGCGGGCTTCAGAAGAACGCCACGCGGGCGTTCACGGCCTTGGCGCTGGCCAACATTTACCTGTGCCGCAGTCATCTGTTGGGACAGGTGCGCCCGTAAGGGCGGAAATCGGGCCTCAGCGCCCCGCGAACTGCCCAAATGGGCCGCGCGAGAGGCATAAAAGTCCAAAAAACTGCGTCATCCAGGTTTGCGCGGAAATTTTCGACGGCTTGTTCAGCGTAGCCTTAGATAAATACAGCGGCGATTCAGGGTGTCTTCCAACCCCACTTTGCAAAGATTGCTTGTCCAGCAGGCGATTTCAGGTAGTCCACGAACGCTTTCGCCTGAGGCGCTGCCCCGCCGCGATGGGTGATGACGACGCCAGCGTCTCGGTAAATGCGGAAGGGTTCATCCATCTCCACCAGTTGCGCCAGATCGGGGTTGGACACCTGCCAGATGTTCCAGATCAACCAGGCGTCGATGTCAGGCTCCTGGGTCCAGCGTTGACGCGCCTCCGCACTGTTGGCGGCTTCGGGCAACAACAGGTTCTTGCGGAATGCGCGAACGATGGCGATGTCGCCCGTACGGCCGGCCACGTCCTCCCACAACCCGGTCTGCCCGGCGCCCGCAACGGCCATCACCTTGATGCCCGGGGCCAGAAGGTCGCGAAATCCCCGGATGCGCTTGGGATTTCCAGGGCGAACGAGGATGGCGGACGGTCGCAGGTACAGTGGTTCAGCTTCCTTTAGATCGAACGCACCGGGCAGTGCCTTCGCAAAGTCGCTCATCATGTTTTCAGCGCCGCTGTAAATGACGTCTGCATCCTGTTTGGCCTTTTCTACCCATTGGGGAGTCGGGCCTGCTGTAACGTTAACTTCCACGTTTTGAAGCGCGCCGAAGGTCTTGGCTGCCTCCTTCATGGCGGGAGCGGGACCGCCCGGGCCATAGACTTTGAGCGTTGAACCGGCCCAGGCTGGACCGACTGCCAGCAGCATCGCGGACGCGCAGGCCAGCAAATGGACCGCAATTCTTCGCGACACCCACTTCATGGTGCGGCCTTCTGCATCTTCGCCGCCGGCGCAGCTATCGTCGCCTCCACCCGGTTGCTCGCCAGGTCCACCTTGGCCAAGCCCAGGTCTTCATTCAGCACATAGGCCGTCCTGCCGTCGCGCGTGAAGACGATCGCCTGCCGCGGCTCCTTGAAACCCGTGATGGTGGCGACCACGCTCCTGCTCGCGACATCGATGACGGACAGCGAGTTATCGCCCAGGTTGCCGGCATAGACGCGCTGGCCGTCGGGCGACAGCGCCGCGCCGTACGGGTCCTTGCCGACGGCGATCGTCGACGCGATGGCGCGCTGGTCCAGGTCGACGACCGCGATGGTGTTGCTGCCGCTGTTCGCCGCGAAGAGCGTCTTGCCGTCGGCGGTGACAGAGATCGCGCGCAGCTTGTTGAAGCCGGTGATCTCGCCGTCGATCTTGTTGGTCGCCGTGTTCACGATGGTGATCTTGTCGCCCATGAAGTTGGTGACGTACAGGGCCGATCCGTCGGGACTCAGGCGCACGCCCTGGCGCGGCTGCGCGAAGCCCATGATGACGGCGCGCGGCTCGCCGCTTGCGAGATCGAAGCGGGTGACGGTGCTGGCTGCCTGGTTGTTCACGTACATCGTGGCGCCGTCCTTGCTCAGCACGGTGCCGAAGGCTCCGGGGCCTGCGGGCAGGGTGCCGACCGTCTTCAGGCTGGAAGTGGCGATCTTGGCGACCGTACCCAGGCTGCTGTCGGAAACATAGAAAAACTCGCCCGAGGGCGCGAACACGATGTTGCGCGGCGTCACGAAGCCAGTCAGCACCTTGCGCACCTTGCCCGTCTTCAGGTCGTAGACGACGACGTCCGGGCGTTCGCTGTACGACACCACGGCCGTGCCCTCGTCGGGGCTGAGCGCCAGCGAGTTGTTGTGGATCGCGCCGTCGAAGGTCCAGCGCTGCGTCGCACTTGCGGGCGCCGCGACAGGCGCAGGTTGTGCCGAGACCGTCGAAGGGATCGAGGCGAGTGTCGAGAGGGCGAGACACAGCGAGAGTGCAAGAGGACGGAGTTTCATGAGGATTTTTCGGTTGTCTGGAGGGGTGGACGAATGGCGGGGCCGGTTTATTCCAGGTCCGCCCTGTCAATTCAGAAGCGCCGTGATGCCCGCGTTGATGGCGAAGCCGCCGCACACCAGCCAGACGAAGAGCACGGCCGCCAGCGCCAGCGGCTTGATGCCGGCCTTGCGGATGGCCGAGACGTGCGTCGTCAGGCCCAGACCTGCCATGGCCATCGCCAGCAGCACCGTGTCGATGTCGATCACCTGCGTCACCACCGCGTGGGGCAGCAGCGCGAGCGAGTTGAGTCCGGCAACCGCCACAAACCCGAGGGCGAACCAGGGAATCACGATGCCGCCGCGTGGCGAGGCGTTGCCTTCGTCGGCGCTGCCGGCTGCATCTGCATCTGCCTCCTTGGCACTGGAGCGGGACAGGTAGGCGGAAAGGATGATCAGGAACGGCGCCAGCATCATCACGCGGACCATCTTGGCGATGACGGCGGTGTTCGCGGCCTGCTCGCTGACGGCGCGACCGGCAGCGACCACCTGTGCCACTTCATGGATCGTCGAGCCGGCGAACACGCCGTAGGCGGTCGGCGACAGGTCGAACAGCCGGTATTGCGCGATCAGGTGATACAGCACCGGATACAGGAAGATCGCCAGCGTCCCGAACACCACCACCGTGGCCACCGCGACCATCACCTGCTCGGCGCGACCGCGCACGACGGGTTCGGCCGCCATCACCGCCGCCGCGCCGCAGATCGAACTGCCGGCGCCGATCAGCATCGCCGTCTTGCGGTCGAGGCCGAACACCCGCGTGCCGAGGAAGCAAGCCAGGCCGAAGGTACTGCACAGCACCGTGGCATCGATCGCGACACCGGTCCAGCCGACATTGCCTATGTCCTGGAAGGTCAGGCGCAGGCCGTACAGGATGATGCCCAGGCGCAGGAGGTTGGCCTTGGAGAAGGTGACGCCCGCGCCGGCCACCGCGCCGAGACGTGGATAGACGGTGTTGCCGACCACCATGCCCAGCACGATGGCCAGGGTCAGGGCGCTGATGCCGTTGGATTGCAGCCAGCCGATCCTGCCCAGCTGGATCGACGCGAATGCCAGCACACCCGTCAGTGCGAGGCCGGGAGCCAACTGGCGCACACGCTGCATGCCAGCGGGGGTGCGCATCGGTTGAGCGGTAAGGGTGGCGGTGTGCATCGTTTTCTCCATCGCGTCGTTTTCGGAAGGCATGGACGAACTTTGAACCGATGCGATCTATCCGGCAAACGGATACTTCCGCTATAACCTAGTCGTCGAACAGTTAACGAAAGCGTTTGAATGCGTCTGACCTTGCGGCAACTCCTGATCTTCACGGCCGTGGCCGACACCGGCACCACCACCGCCGCCGGAGAGCGGGTCTCGCTGTCCCAGTCGGCGACCAGCGGTGCGCTGAACGAGCTGGAAAGCCTGCTCGGCGCCCGACTGTTCGACCGCATCGGCAAGCGCTTGCTTCTGAACGACAACGGTCGTGCATTGCTTCCGCAGGCAAGGGCCTTGCTCGACGGCGCGCAGGAGATCGAGAGCCGGTTCGGGCTCGGCAGCACGGGAACTGCAACCGCGCCCCTGGTCACGCGCCTTCGCGTTGGTGCCAGTACGACGATCGGCAATTACGTGCTGCCGGCGCTGATCGCCGGCTACCGCAAAGCATGGCCCGGTGCCGCGGTGGACGTCGTCATCGGCAACACGCGCGAGGTTGCCGCCGCTGTAACCCGACTGGAGGTGGACATCGGCCTGATCGAGGGGCCGTGCCACGAAACGGAGCTACGTGTCTCACCGTGGTTGCAGGACGAACTGGTCATCGTGGCGGCGCCGACGCATGCGCTGGTGCAGCCCGGTGCGCAGGCGCGCGTCTCGTTGAAGGCTTTGCGTCAGGCGAGTTGGTTGCTTCGCGAGCCGGGCTCCGGCACGCGGGAGGCGGTGGAGCATGTGTTGCTTCCGCATCTGCATCACTTGGACGGCGACATGCAACCGGGCAGCACAGAGGCCATCAAGCAGGCGGCGGCCGAAGGCCTCGGCCTGGCTTGTCTCTCGCTGTGCGCGGTGCAGGACCTGGTCACGCTCGGCAGACTGGTCGTTCTGCGAACCACGTTGCCTCGCCTAACTCGCCGCTTCTACCTGGTGCACCATCAGAAAAAGCGCCTTTCGGGCAACCTGCAACGCTTCGTGGCGCACTGCGAGCGTCTTGAAATGGAATCCCCGTGGCTGCCAACAAAAAACCCGACGAATTAGGGCCAGCGAAACGCAGCCGTGCCCGGTTGTGGGCCATGGGGCCGGCCGCCGAGACGCTGCGCGTCTGGTGGTGGGCGGCCGTGACGGGCGCGATCGCTGCGGCTGCCGTCGTGGGCTTCCGGTGGTTAACGCAATGGGTCGAAGAACTAGCGACCGGGCATCGCGGCGGACTGGTCGAAGCCGCGTTGTCGTTGTCGCCCTGGCACCGCGCGCTGGTCTGCACCGCGGGCGGCTTGCTCGCAGGGCTGGTCCTGCAAGGCGGAACGGCCTGGGCCAGGCGGGGGCCAGGCGGCGCGGCTAACCTCGACTACATCGACGCCGCGCGCGCAGGAAGAGTCGACCTGAACGATCGAACAACGTTGACACGCACCGTGTCTGCGCTCTTTTCCGTCGGCACGGGCGCTTCCATCGGACGCGAAGGGCCGATGGTCCAACTGGCTGCCTGGGTCAGCGCGCGGCTGGCACGACTCGTCGCGACGGCGCCGGAGCAACGCAACACGCTGCTGGTATGCGGCATCGCCGCAGGCATCGGCTCGGCCTATCACGCACCCATCGCCGGCGTCGTCTTCGTTCTGGAACTGGCGCTCGGTTTCCTCGCGCGCCACACGGTCGCTCCGGTGCTGATCGCGTCGGCCACGGCCAGTTCACTGATCTACTGGCTGGTCGAACCCAAACCGCTCTACGACGTTCCGCCTGTCGTCATGGCACCGACGAGCCTCGGCATCGCATTGCTCGCCGGCGTGCTGTTCGGCGGGTTGGGCTGGGGGTTGCTGGCGCTGCTCGAATCAGGGCGAAGCTGGTTAGCGCGTATCCGTACGCCAGTCCTGCGCCTCGGACTCGGGGGCTTGCTCGTGGGGCTGTTGTCGGCCTGGGTGCCGCAGGTCTGGGGCAATGGCTACAGCGTGGTGTCGCAGGTGCTTCACGGTGACCACGCCTGGCAATGGCTCGCGTGGGTGCTGCTCGCAAAAGTGGTGGCGACGACGCTGAGTTCGGGCAGCGGCGCGATCGGCGGTGTGTTCACGCCATCGCTTTTCGTCGGGGCGACCGCTGGAAGTGTCTTGGCCCAAGTGGCAGCGCTCTGGTTGCCGACGGCGTGGGTGGGCGATCCGCGTCTGCTCGCGGTGGTCGGCATGGCGGCGGTGCTGGCCGCAGTCACCCATGCGCCGCTGATGGCGATCGTGATGGTGCTGGAGATGACAAATCAATTCCAGCTCACCGTTCCAGTGATGCTGGCCTGCGGCGTGGCCTACGCCATCAGCACACAATTCGGCGCCCGACCGCTTTATGGCAATCCGATCGAATCGCCGATGGCGCAGGAGCCGAATCCCTGAGCCTGTGTCAGATCGCGGGTTCTGCACGCAGCGACTTGCGACGCTCAATGCCTTCGAAGACGATCATTCCGGTGAGCATGGCGGCGGTGAAGACAAGCGCCTTGCCTTCCCCCATTCCGAGCGCCACCAGACCCGGTCCGGGACAGAAACCCGCAAATCCCCGAGCGAAGCGTGGTGCTGCTTGATGCCAAGGAGGATGCCGGCGATACATTGGCGGAACGGATGGCCATCACTGCGACTTTTCTCCCCAGCTTGATGGGTTTCGATCGTCGAGGGTGCGCCCGCACTCTTCTCCGTCGATCGACGCTGCGATTCCTTCCCAAAATGGTGGACGCTCGCCTGGGGCGGGTTGAACTCGGCCGCCGACCTGAGGCCATCGCTTGAAATCAATCGAAGCGAGCGATAACGGCGGCCCGCAAGGGGGTCTGGAGCACTTCGGGCCCGCGCGCTCTCGATTTGCATACGTTTGCCGCGTCGCAATTTCCGCTTGCAGTGCAAGCGGTCAGTCGATGCTCGAGACCGACTGACCGCAACCAGGCGCGCAGTTGACATTGCTAGAGAGTTGACAACAGCGTGCAGAGATCTGCAAGCTCGACGAGCAAGACTGCAGCAGCATCAAGCATGGTGCGATCAATCACCTGGGCGTGTCGCCAGCGTTGATGGTTTACCGCGAGCACAAGGCCATGCTGGGCAAGACTTAGGCCGGCGAGAAGTTCCCGGCGGTTGTGATGATGGGGGCTGGCTGGATGGTGGTCCCCGACATCAAACCAGGCAAGTGATGGTGAGTGGCTGACCCGCCCTGGGTCAGCCACTCAGTCGGGATCGCTGTTTGCAGGTGATCCCGTCCTTTTTGTCAGTTGGCGCAACAGCGCTGTGGCCAACCAGCCATCACTTTGATCCACCCGAAGCCTTGGCCACGTAGGCCGCCAGGGCGGCAATTTGCGCATCACTGAGTTTGCCGTTGTAGGACGGCATCTGCCCAATGCCATTGCGCAGCGCGGTGGCCACGCGCTTGGCATCGGGCTTGAGCTCGTCCAGGCTGGGGCCCACGGCGCCTTCGGCTCCCGCGTCCTTGAGCGCATGGCACAGGGCGCAGGCAGGCACCGCGCCTTGGCCGAACAACACCTTGCCTTGTTGAAGTTGCGCGGCATCGTCGGCGGCGTGCACGGGCAGCACTGTGAATGCCAACGACAACAGGGCAGCGACCAACGCGTGTTTTTGGATTGTGCGCTTCATGCCACGCTCACTTTCACGGCGTGGTCGGCCCAGCTGGTGTTGTTGTAGCCGCCCGCGTTTTCCATGCGTTGTTCGGGCTGCACGTTGCCTGCGGTGTCGGTGGCTCGGCTCGCCAGGGTGAACTGGCCCGCCGGCAGGCGTGCCGCAAAAACAAACTGCCGCCACGCAAAGCGGCCGAGGTCGGGCCCCACCATGCGCGCGAGCTGCCAGGTTTTTCCGCCGTCCAGAGAAACCTCGACCTTGGCCACCGCGTTCATGCCGCCAAACGCCACGCCATGGATCTGTGTGTCACCCGCTTTAAGCGGGGCGCCGTCCGTGCCGGGACCGTTGATCCACGACTTCACCGTCATTTCCTGCACCGATGGCTGCGACGGGTCGCCCTTCGCGCCGGGCGGTGAAATGCGGTAGCCGTGCGACATGATGCGTGCGTCGGTCTCCTGAGCGGTGAAGGCCAGGCGTTTGACGTACTTGATGTTGTTCACGCCCGTGTAACCCGGCACGATCAAGCGCAGTGGGCCGCCGTGGGCCAGCGAAATCGGCACACCGTTCATTTCCCAGGCCAGCAGGGCATCGGCGAGTGCGGCAGCAGGCACCGAGCGTTCCACGATCACGCTCTTGGGGTCCAGTCCATCGGGGAGTTTTTCGCCGCCTGTGCCGGTGAGGTAGGCCATGCCGGCCTCCACGCCGCCCAGGGCATCCACCACCCAGCGCACCGGCACACCGCTCCACACCACACAGCCTGCTGCGCCCACTTGCCAAGGCGTTCCACTGGGCTTGTTGGGGAAGTAGCCGCGTCCGTTGCCAGAGCATTGCAACACCATTGCCGTGGTCTCGATGCCCATGCGCTTGAGGTCGCCCAGCGTGAGTTTGCGCGGGTTCTTCACCCCCTCGATGTTGATCTCCCAGGCATCGCGGTTGCCCAGGATCGAGGCGTCGGGCGCGGGCAGGTTGTTGCGGATGTAGAGCTGCTCGGACGGCGTGATTACGCTGGTGCCGAACACACTGCGCTTGGTCTCAATGGTGGTGCTGCTGTGCACGATCAGGCTGGCCGGGTCCTTCCAGCCCACGTACGCTGGCAGAGGCTTGGCAGCACCGGCCACGGCGACGGGCGCGGCCTCACCAGCAGCGGCTGCGGTGCGGCCAAAGCTGGCCAGACCAACGGCAGCCAAAGCAGCGCCGCTGCCGGCCAGCAGGTGGCGCCGGGGGAGCGAGGTGGGTTGTTGGTTCATTTCTGGGGTCTCCGGTGGTTGGGCGTCGTGCGCCGGTTGGGGTGAAAGGGGTGCGCGGTTGATTCGTTGACAGGGACGCGGTGCCTCAGCCTGGCCCGGACACGGGAGGTGCCTGCAGTGCCGTCTGCGCGACCGCCAGTGCCTTCTTTTTCTGGGCCACCAGCAACAAGGGCTTGCCCTCGCGCGAGCGGATCACCTTCCAGTGCACGTTGCTCCACCAGCCGCTGGCCTCGCGCAGGTCCACAGGCTGGTCAAAGGCATACACCGTCACCATGCCGCCCTTCTCGAAGAACGTGGTGAGGTGGTAAGCGAGGTGACCTTCGATATCGCATGGCCGCATGAGTTGGGGAAACCCGGGCACCACGTTGGCGTCCCGCATGCCCAGGTGCATGAGCAACTGGCGCTGCTCCATGAAACTGCCCCGCAAGCTGCGCTCGTGGTATTCGTGGTCGATCGCGTCGCGCACCATCGCTGGCGGTCGCACGGCTAGCACCCCGCCGCTGGTGCCACCGGCCAGCAAAAGCGCAGCCAGAAAACGCTGCAAGCCGCGTCGCGCCAGCAGCGGCTGCGGCTTTCGGTACAGGTGTGCCGGTGCGTCGCTGGCCTCGAAGGCGATCGCCAACTCGGCGCGCGCGCGCAAATCGAATTCGCTGTCGGGCAGGAAAGGCGCGTCGGTATCGGGGCTCATGTCTTGGTCCTGCGAAACGGGGTAACGTTGACATCGGCCTTGGGTGTCGCAGGTACCCCCATGGCCAGCTTCAAAGCGTCGCGCGCACGGGCTAGGCGCGACAACACCGTGCCGGGCGCGATCTCCAGCGCCTCGGCCATCTGGGCGGTGGGCATGTCGTCGAAATAAAACAGCACCAGCACCTCGCGGTGGATGGGCGCCAGGCGCGCGAGCGCCTTGACGACATCGAGTTTGTCGTCCAGCCCCGCGTCGGGCGCCGCTTGCTCGGGCTGCTCTTCATCGTCCAGCGACTGCATGCTGGGTGCGGCCTGGCGAAAGGCGGCGCGGCGCATGATCTGAAAGAGCCAAGCCCGTGCCAGCGCAGCGTCGCGCAGTTGCTCCCGGTGCTTCCAGGCGTTGGCAAAACAGTCTTGCACCACGTCTTCGGCAATGGCGCGCGAACCAGTGAGCGCCCACGCACTGCGCAGCAAAAAACGGTAGTGCTCACGCACCCATTGGTTATAGCGGGACTCGGCAGACTGGAACAGCATGGTGATCAAGAGCGCTGCGTGGCTTGGTTCATTCCGTGGCGCTCATCGGTACTTTCCCTAGGGCTGTCGATCAAGGCCCCCGCGTCCCACCCAGCGACGGAAATTCCGCTTCCGCACCTTTGGCTGTGCGCTGCTGCAGGGTGTGCAGTCGGCGTTGCATGCTCTGGATCTCCACCGTCTGCCCGGCAATGATTTCCTCGGCCAACTGCCGGGTGACAGGATCGCGCCCATGCTGCAACACCAGCCGCGCCATGTCCACAGCGCCGGCGTGGTGCGGAATCATCATCGCCAGAAAGTCCTGGTCGGCCTGGCCTGCGTAGCCCGGGCTGTGCATGGCCTGCATCATGCGGGCCATCGATTCGTCCATATCCCGCTGGAATGCGCTGGTGTGCGCGGCGCTGGCGCCGTGGCTGGTGTGCGCGCCGCTCATGCCGTCTGGCCCTTCTCGCCCACACGCACGTAGACGAGGTTGATGCTCTTTTTGTTGCGCAGCGCGCCAGAGGGCAGCGTCAGATTGCCCAGGGGGATCTGCGCAATGAAGGTCGGGCGCAGCGGGTCGCTCACATCAAATGCACTGCACACGGTCTGGCCCGCGTTGGGCGTGCCGGGCAGCTCGTCCTGTTCGTGGGCCACATACAGCAGCGTGTTCTCGGGGTTGGTCCACAACCCGTGCGACTCGCGGCCACGGCTGGAGAAGGTGCCCACCACCTTGCGCTGTCCGCCCGGAGCGCTGCGGTCGATGATGGCGATCGGGCTCGACGCCACGCCGCCGGGGCCACCATCGTCGATGCGCGCCAGGCTGGCATAGACCACGCTGCCGCGCGCATTGCGCACGAACTCAACGTGGTTGGGCCGAGCGCCCATGCCGAGTGGCACGGTGTCGATCAGGTCGAAGCCACCCTGCGTCGAGCGGCAAGACACCGCATCAGCCAGCTTGTGCGAGAACCACACCTCGGCACCGTCGGGTGTGGTCTTCATGAAGGGCGTGAAGCCGGGTTTGTCCTGTGCGCTGATGTCCAGCGTGGTCAGCCGCTGCGGTTGGCTGTGGCCATCCGCGCCGGGGTTGACGCGGAACACGTCGATCTTCGACACCTTCTGGCTGGCCACAAAGGCCAACGTACCCTCACGGTTGAACCACACCTGCGCCGGGCCGCTCAGCGTGGGCAGGTATTGGCGAACCGCGCTGGAGCCCGGGCTGTCGGCCCCCTTGAGCTGGCGAACGGCACGATCGACGCCGACGATGGCAATGCGGTCTTCACCGCGCAGCGTGACCCACAGCTCGCGGCCGTTGCGCGTGAAAGTGGGCTCGTGCGGTTCGCGGCCCAGCAGCAGGCCACTACTCAGGCGCTCGGGGTTGGTGGTGGGCCCAGACGCAGGGTTGGGTGTGTTGCCGATGACGCGGCGCTGCTCGGCGTCGATCAGATAAATGTTGCTGGAGCCGCGCCCGCTGGTGGCCAGCAACCGGCCATCGGGCGACGGCACCGCGCCGTGCGCATCGATACAGCCGTGGTACAGCGGCTTGTGGACCATCGCCGCGTGCGTTGGCGCCACGCCGGCCGTCACAAAGCGAAACGGGGGACGAGGGTCTTCGTCAAAGCTGGTCAGGTTGATCGTCGACTCGACGGTGTTGGTCTTGGGGTCGATGACCACCAAGGTGTTGGAGTCTTCGTTGGTGATGAAGACGCGGTCACGCGGGTCGATGTTGCTGCCCGCTGTGCCGGGCGCCAGCGTTGTTGCTGGTGTTGGTGCGGGCGTCGGGGTCTGGGCCTGGGCCAGGCTCGGGCCGGCGGGCAACGCTGCGGCGGTGGCCGCTGCCAGGGAAAACTTGAGGATGTCGCGGCGTTGGGTACTCATGGATGCCTTTGAGTTGATGGGTTGCAGAAGAGCAAGACAGAAAACAAGACGGTTTGCCCTTGCGTGGGCAGTACCTTGAAGAAAACGAAGGTGGTGTAACAGCGCCTAAACGATCAAGAGCGCGCTGCGCCGCGTTTGATTCCATGCCGCAAGCAAACAACGGCAGCACCGGGCTGGCCTCAGGGCCCCTCAGCGAGAGACGCCTAACTGCCGGTACACCTCGGTCGACACCCGGGCCAACACACTGCGGTCGGCATCGGATGACAGCGCGTAGCCAAACGGTCCGTCGACCCAGTAGAAGACGTTGATTGCGCCCTCTTGAGCAAAACGGAAGGCGGCGGTGTCATTGGTTGGTTCAGCTCTTACCGCCGGGCTCCATCCACCGGCACTTCCAATGTCACCGACGTCGTTGGACACATACAGCGTGAGCTTGTTGCCCCCCTCGTTGCGGTACATGAACTGCGCCACCGGCCCCTGCCCGCCCGGCAACAAGCGCCCACCCTCCAACGTGTAGCCCTGGGCCTGCAAATGGGGTGGCTTCATCGGTGCGCCCATGCGTTTGGACAACCAGGCCACCAATTGGTCCTCGTTCGCTGCGTCGATCTCGACCGCGCGCCGGGCATCTGGGCTGTACACCGCGTGGGCCACCGCGGCACGTTGCGTGAATTCGTTGGTCGACGCCCGCGTGACTGCACCTGGCGTCGCCGTCACCGCAGCCAGCTGCGCTGAGTCGCCTGTGCCAGACGTCGGCAAACCGCCGCGCAGTCCCCACCCCGCCGCGCCACTGACGACCGCAATGGCCAGCCCGGCGACCAGGCGTTGCAGGTACCAAGGGGTTTGAGAGGCGATGCGAGGTCGGGCAGACGCCCGCAGGCGTTGTGGCAACGGCTCGTTCAGCACAGGGTCGAACAAGGCATGCAGTCCGCGCTTCTGCGCCCGATAGGCCTCAAGCCGCAGCGCCTCTGCGGGCCGGGTCGCCAGGTAGCTTTCAATGTCAAGTTTGCGGGCTGGGGGCAGTTGGCCGTCGACGAAGGCTTGCAGTTCGGCTTCGGTGACCGGCGCGTTGGTGGACGGGGGAAGTTCAGCGTTCATGGCGAGCCCTTCGATGATTCATTTGACAACCTTCAAGCGCACCGGCTCAGAACGGCCTTCCATCACCCCGCGCAAGCGCTCGCGGCCACGCGACAGGCGCGACATGACCGTGCCGATGGGAATGCCCAGCGTCAGTGCCACATCGGCGTAGGCCATGTCTTCCAGCGCGACCAGCAACAGAACCTCTTTCTGCTCCACAGGCAACAGATCGAGCGCGGCCTGCAGGTCGAGCACCGCCAGCCGATCGCCTTGTGTGGGTGCCAAAGGCACCTCGGGGGTGTCTTCGTCCATCGTCACGGTGCTGAGCTTGGGCCGACGCACGCCATCGACGTACAAGTTGTGCATCATGCTGAATAGCCAGGCGCGCATGTCGGACACGCCGCGCCACCTGTCTGCCTTGGTCCATGCCCGCTCCAGGGTGTCCTGCACCAAATCGTCGGCGTCCTCGCGGTTGCCCGCCAGCGCTCTCGCGTAGCGGCGCAGGCGCGGCAGCCAGGCCAGGAATTGGGTGTCTTCGTGCATCGGCGCAGTCCAATTGGGTCGCAGCGGGCTCTGGAGGTATCGCCAGGTGTCACTCCACGACGATTTGCCACATGACCTTGAAGTGGTCATTGGCGCGCTCACCAGGCTTTTGAACAGCCTGACAGGCGCAGAACGGCTGGCCCTTTCCATCGACCAGTCCGACACCGACCAGCGTGGCCGGTGGGCCGGCTGTCATCGCCTGCGCAAGCGGAGCCATGAGCGATGCCGTTGCAACAAGCACGCTGGCCAAGGAGGTGGGGTGTTTCATGGCAGTCGTTGGCGGTTCGTCAAGCTGATGACTTGTCTGCCATGTCAGTAGGCTGCGGCCACGGCCAGCTTGGGGTCGATCTGCCAGGTTTCGCTGACGATCTTGCCTTCGCGGAAGGTCAGCACATAGCGCACCTTGATGGGCATCTTTCCCTCAAACACCACGTTGGCGGACACGGTGGATCCCTTGGGGTTGGCCGACTCGTCGATCTGGCCCACGGTGAGTTTCAAGGGGCCAACCGCTTTGCCAAACTTCTCCCAGGTGGCGCGGATGCTCTCTGTGGTGGCATACGTACCATCCAGCGGACCGCCCACCCAGTTCAGCTGAGCCTGGTCGGCGTAAGCGCGCATGACGATCTGCGTATCACCCGAGGCGATGGCCTGAAAGTGCGTGCGGGCGTCGTCGAGAGGGGCGGCAGAGACGCTGCCAGCGGCGAGAGTCAAGGCGGTGGCGGCAAGTACGAGGGTCTTGAACATGGTTGATCCTGAGATTGGAAAGCGTCGTTGAGGTGGGGCCAGCGGAGGGACCTTCAGGTTCCTTCATGTGGGTAGACGGTGAGCGCCGGGCTGGTATTCCAATGAACACAAACTTTCTTGATATCTTTTTTGTCGCCACCGGACCAGTGCTTCGGCTGATGTGCTCGCGAAGTCAAAGGCGCACGCAGCAGAGGGTGTTCCGCGTGTTGGCTCATCGAACAAAGTCAATGTTTCACATCAGCAGCGCGGGCACCCAGCGCTTGTTTACCTCACCGACTGCGATCAACCATGCAAAAAGGGGCGACGCTTACTGCGGATGGTGCGTTCGCGCCTTGCAGATGACGGCGATTTGGATTGATACCTTATTCGCAAGAGGTCGCCGGCGTATGCAAGTCGATGGCATGTTTCTCTGGTTCTCAAGTTGAATGTGACATCCCGCAGGCTCCGCCCTGGTGAGAGACTTGTATGGGCGGCGCTGCCGTCCTCTGGACACCGTAGGTGCGAGTGACTGTTGATAAACATTGCGGCCATTCACAAACTTGGCGGCGGTCGTCCGCAACCAGCCTGAAACTGTCGACCAGATGTCTGCGGGCCGCTATGCAGCGGTTGCTGTCCTTGGAGTTTCCAAGCTCAGCGCCCGATAGCTGCCGTTCAACGATTTCGCTGAGCGCCGCGCTCTGCATGCCTCACGCCAAGGCGATGTCTGGGGGCTAGGCATCTCTGGCGACTCCTGACACCCTGGGTATTCAACGCATTTGCTAGTGCTCACCCGACCTTGACGCGGAGCTGGGCCGTGCGACCCGCACACGTTACTACTTAAGCCTCAGCGCCGGCTTCCACTCAGGTGCCTGCCACTCCCAGATATGAACCTCTTCGAACGCCTTGGGCAGCAGGGTCCTACCGATCTCGATGCTCGCTGACAGCGGCGTCGCCGGATGCAGGTGCAGGACCCGAGCGCCGGCGGCAAACAGCTGCTGCAGGAAGGCGTTGAAGCTCGTGCGGAACTGCTGCACATGGGACTCCTTGCGGATGATGCCGCGGCCAGGCGCAACGGCATGGAACTCCACGACGTCGCGGCCAGCGGGGTGCTGGGCCCTGCCCGAGATGCTGACGACGACCGATATTTCGCGAGGGAGCGCAGGCGGTACCGTGAATGTGTAGCTGGGCTCGGGACAAGCGTCGCGCGTGTCCCAGAGCCACTTCTCGTTCGGCAGGTCCATGACGGCCGCTGGCGTCTTGTCGCCCACCAGCGCCCCCAGCTTCATCAGCATTGGGATAGGAGCGAAGCCGGCGATAGTGAGGTGCACGGCTCCTTTCCTTGCAACGAGCTCGGGCAGGATGCGCTGCTCATACTGCTGGGTAAGAGCGCGCTGGGCGTTGCCCCAGAAGTCAGGTTCGTTGTCCTGCAAGAAGAAGTTGCTCTGGTCGATGTGTACGGAGCCGGCTGTGGGGAAGCGTTTAAAGCCGCTGTTCGTCAGCATCGCGTGCTGGATGTGGCGCACGTCGATCACAGGCACGTGGGCGCCGACAGGGAACGACATCACGACGGGCATGCTTTCCTCAACACCAGTGGCCGAGTACATGAACTCGATGCGAGCCTCGTGGTCGCGCTTCATGGCTCGAAGTTGCTCAGCAGTGAATTCGTTGCTCTGGCCGTGGCGGTCTATTCGTGAGTGGCAGTCGAAGCAGGCCAGCATGAGGTTGCTGGGGTCTGCAGCCAGCTTTTCCGACAGCCCTGGAACGCCTCGAGCGCCTGCTGGGCTGTCAGCAATGATATGAGCGAATTCGCCGACTACGCTCTTGGCCTTCTTAGTAAGAAAGTCGCGGTCTACAGGCTTGCAGCAGCCGCGGAATTCACAACGACCAGCCGCAGCAATCCAGAGGTCTCGCCGGACCGGCGCGGAAATGTAGGCTCGCGCGACAGACCTGGTCACGGGAGCAGCAGTTGTGGAGGTGCTCGGATCAGGCGTTGCTTTTGGTTTTGGCATTCTTGCTCTCCAACTTCAATTCGCGATACGTGCCTCGGCGGCTCAGCGTCCAAATCCGGATGCAGTGAGTGCCTACGATGGGGAAAAACAAGCGGTCGCCCTCATAGGTGTCGCCGGCGACAGCCTGCTTCCAGTCGCGCTGGTCAACTCCCGACGGTGTGGGGTCGCGCTCGGGATGCGTGTGCCAGAGCCCAAGGTAGGCGGAGGTGCTGCTCTCTTCCAGCCATCGCTGTCGCGCCAGCGCCTGGTGCGTGGAAGAACGGAAGAACCCGTACCTGCTGCGACGATCGCTGCTCTGCGGCGTCGACACCTCATCGATGACAACGTCGCGCGAGTCCAACAGGTGCCGGCCAAGAAGGACTCCACCTGCTTCACGATCGTCCGAGCGATGCTGGGCGAACGCCTGCATCTGCTTGAGTGCGTGCTCGACGATGATGAGCCGCTGCTTCGGTGTTACGCGATAGACGAGCTTCACGGCGCCGGCCCCTTTGGCGCCCGGCAATGCGGGCATGGGTGCCCGAATACCTGTTTGGTAGCCACCTCCTCGGAAGTGGTCCGCGCGAGCTGGAACCAGGGAGTCGTGCGCAGCCCCTGCTTGGCGGCGACCTTGCCTTCGCCCACCCAGAACTTGTAGGAAGGGCGGCGCTCGGCATCGCCCGCGGCAACGGTACTTACTGCCGACAGGATGTGCTCCGCTGCCATCAAGCCGGTGCGCCGGGACTGAACCGGGCCGTAGGGCACGAATGCACCCGCGCATCCAGTGAGATTGCGCGTGACCGGCTGGTTGGGTTCCAAGAAGGCGGTACGCGAAGCCAGGGACGGCTGTCCTTCGTCGTCGCGGTAGGCGCAGTTGAGGCACCCCGCGCCCCTAGTCCACATGAGCATCGAGTGGCCACCGAGATCGAGCGCCTCAAGCCAGGTAAATACAACGGGGAGGTCATGACTACCGGCCTTGAACGCCTTCGAAAATGAACGCTCGATGGACGGAGAACCGAAGGCCAGCACGATGCCGTCATACTGGCTGAGATCAGCCGTCTTGAGCCACTTCTGCCCTGTTGTGGCCACTGGGGTGATCTTCAAGCCTGGGTAGCGTCGTTCCAGCGCCAACTTCATGCCCAACGGCTTCTCCATGTCGATGTACAGCGGCTGAAGGACGTGACGGAAAACGTTGTCCTCAGAGTATTCATCGTGGTCGACGACCGTCAGCTTGCCAACGCCTGCAGCAGCCAGCGTGTCCACGACCACCGACCCCACGGCCCCCGCGCCGAGCACAGCGATGTGCTTGTTGAGCAAGTCAAGCGACGCACCTCCACGCTCGCGCATGTATGTCGGCGTGTGTCGCCGCATGGTCAGAGGAGTCACTATCCCCTTCTTGTCGACTGCGCCGCGGCTTGCCGTGAATGAGGCTGCCACCAGGGAGCGCCCGCCAGCCTGGCGCGGCACTGACACCAGTAGCGCCAACCGCTTCGGGGAGTTTTTCGACGGTCCGACCAGCTTGTCCCAGAGCGCCAGTTGGTCCGGCGACATGCGCTGCAGAACATCGTCGATGAAGGCCGGGGTCAACTTGTCCGGCTGCACGGGCGGCAAGCCCACCTGGTCCAGGTGGACGTAAAGGGCGCGGTGGGCCTCAAGCTTCTTGCTTTCCACCTCCCAAGGAATGCTGGCGTCTCGCTCCAGGAAGTACCAGGTTGGCTTCTTCAGGCCGAAGTTGGAGAACCCCTTGAGTAGGCGCGACGCGCCGTCAACTTCGAAGTACGACCGCCCGCGAAGCGCCCCTGGAAGGCCCTGCCAGTAGCCCTCCAGTTCGTTGAAAAACTCCTCGTAGCCAGAAGCCGCATCCGCTGCGGAGTTTTCCAGCAGGTCGTACGCCTTCATCGCAGCGTGCGCGACGATGTCAGCGGGACGCTTTGGGTCCAGCGACAGGCCCTGCTCATCGTCGATGCAGACATAGCCGCTATAGCTGACATGGGCAAGCAGAGCGGTCGGCGGGTCTGTGGTAACCCTTGGCAGCTGCAAGTGCTCCTCCGCGCAGTCGACATAGACCGTCCACCGGCGCGTGCCGGTGAGCTCAATGGCCAATACGTTTGGAGCTTCGCTGGGCAGAGGCGCAACAGGGACGCCCCGCAGCGCGAACGCTGCCTCAACCGCCTCGAAGGCCGCGTCGACCTTCGCGGCGTCGACCTGAACTGCGGCCTCGGTCAAGCTGAGTTCCCAGTGCTGATGACTGCAGCCGAGACTGTCTTGGCTGTCTGAGCCTTCTCGGGGACCTTGAAGTCGTCGCCAAACTGCTTCTTCAGCAGCTTGCAGGCGTCCTCGGGCAGTTCCTCGTCGTAGGCATCGCTGAGAGCGTCGCGCAGCGACTCGAGCTTCTCCTTGAAGGTCTTCATCTGCGCAGCCGTGCGTTTAGCCATCAGGTCGGAGTACGGCGCGACCGGCAGCATGACCTTCAGCCGTTGGTGCGTGCCGTCGGTCTGGTTGTACTCGTAGGTGAACTGGTGGAGCATCGCGTTGACCCAGTCCAACATCGCCAGCAGGTCTACGGGTTTGCCGGAGGTGTTGAAGCTCGGCTTGAACCACTTCAGGGCCGCCACCGTCAGTGCGATGCTCAGCGGAGCACCCGAGCCGGTGAACTGCCACTGGCGCCAGCGTTTCAGGTAGCGGATACAGCGACGGTACTGAGCCAGTTCATCGGAGTCGCTGAAGGCGCCGCAGACGAGCTTGGTCAACTCCTTGGGATCGGAGATCTCCCAAATACGGTGCTCCTCCGCCGAATTTTCCTTGCCCTTGGCCAAGTACAGCGTGCCGTTGGCGTCACGAGAGTAGACAGCTAGGTCGACGTGATACGCGACCTCGCCACCGCTGAGGTAGTTCACGGTGACGCAGGGGCGGCGGATGAGCACCGTGCGGAAGTTCGTGTTGACGGCGTCCCGCACCTTCTTCTTCAGCACCACCGGGTCCGGGTACTTGTCCTGGTCGCAGTTGAAGATGAGGCCGACGTCGATGTCGAAGTTGCCATCCAGCGGCACCACGCCCGTGTGCATGGAGTAGCTACCCTGGTTGAAGTTCGTGAACGTCGGCACATCATCACCGAGGTTGGCTTTCAGCGCCTTAACGAGGGTGTCGCGCTTCTCGCGCAGTTTGGCCTTCTCATCGTCTTCATCAAAGCAGATGGCGCTGTGGAAATTTTCGAACTCACGCTGGACTGCAGGCATCTTGGCCTCCTTTTCTTTCGAGAGAAGCCAAGACGCGATACCTGCGAACAACCCGATGGCGATCAGGGGGTGCATGTACTTGACGAGGTGGCCGGTTGAATGGACCGCAGTGCGGCTACGCGATTATGATTATTGTATCTAATCATTTTGATTAGTGCAAATGTGATTTTTTACAATCACATATCGCACCTCCAGATATCATGTATTCCATGAAACGTACAGAGAAGCGCTCGCAAGTACTGACGAGCCTCACAAAGACACAGCGCGAACGGCTGTCCCACATTGACTTCAAGCTGTACTTCCTTGGAGAGCTGCGACGGGCTGACGTCGTCGACCGCTTCGGAACGGGGCCTGCTGGAGCCACCCGCGATATCGCTCTGTATCGAGAACTGGCGCCGGAAAACCTTGAGCTGGACAACTCCGACAAGGTCTACCGACCCACACAGGCTTTTGAACCCCTGTTCGAACACAGCGCACACCGCGTGTTGACCGCCCTTACCCAGGGCTACGGTGAAGGTCTAGGTGAGCTGTTGGGTGACGAGGTACACCCGATGCTGCGATGTGAAGTACCGTCTGCGTTGAGTCTGCCGAAGACGTCGGTGCTGGCGCCAATCACCCGCGCGATCCATCGAGGCAAGGCTGTCAGACTTCGCTACACGTCCATCGACAGTGGCCGCACCGAGCGTGAGCTTGTCCCTGTAGCCCTTGTAGACAGCGGTCTCCGCTGGCACGTGCGAGCCTTTGACCGCAGGAATCTGCAGTTCCGCGACTTCGTGCTGACCCGGATAGAGGAACCGATGGTTCTAGAGGACAGCCTCGTGCAACGCGAGGAGACTGCTGAGTTCGACCTGCAGTGGAGCCGCATCATTGAGCTGGAGCTTGTGCCGCACCCTCAGCACACGCGGCCTGAGGTTGTCCTCATGGACTACCCCTTCGCCGAAGATGGTGTGCTTCGGGTTCGCGTCCGTGCGGCCAACGCAGGCTACATGCTGCGTCGCTGGTCCGTGGACTGTTCTTTAGATCATCAGCTGCGAGGTATGGAGTACGCACTGGGCCTGCGTGACCCTCTCGTCCTGTACGGCGCAAGCAACGCACGCCTGGCGCCGGGCTACAAAGATCCACGGTCGGACCGCGAAGTTAAGGCGCTATAACGATAGCCAGTCACCAGAAAGCGCTCTGAGCGCGACAACCACATGAAGCTCTTCATGTCGATCAGCCAAGCCAAAGGCTGCATTGCCCCCGCTTCCCCGACTACTTCGGTATTCGAGCTGTGCAGGAAGTCCTAGGGATGTCCTGAACAACTCGAATTTGTGAGTGCTAGAAGGCAGCCGCGTTCAGGCAGCGCGATGGAGACCGTTTGGGCAGCACTTGGGCCT
>NZ_FNQJ01000032.1 GCF_900107605.1 Acidovorax soli
CAGGCCACCTTCGCCAGCAAAGTTGAACTCACGGCCGACCAAGTCAGCGTCACCCGCGAAGTCGACGGCGGCCTGGAAACCCTGCAGCTTTCGCTCCCCGCAGTCATCACCACCGACCTGCGCCTGAACGAGCCCCGCTACGTCACCTTGCCCAACATCATGAAGGCCAAGAAAAAGCAGCTCGACACCGTCAAACCCGAAGACCTGGGCGTCGATGTCGCCCCGCGCCTGAAGACCCTGAAAGTCGCCGAACCCGCCAAACGCGGAGCCGGCATCAAGGTGGCCGACGTCGCCGCCCTGGTCGACAAACTCAAGAACGAAGCCAAAGTCATCTAAGGAGCACAAGAAATGACCACCCTCGTTATTGCCGAACACGACAACGCCACCATCAAGGGCGCCACCCTCAACACCGTCACCGCCGCAGCCGCCTGCGGTGGCGACATCCACATCCTGGTGGCCGGCCACAACGCAGGCGCAGCCGCACAAGCCGCCAGCCAGATTGCCGGCGTCGCCAAAGTCATCCACGCCGACGCCCCCGGCCTCGAACACGGCCTGGCCGAGAACGTCGCAGCGCAAGTGCTGGCCATCGCAGGCAACTACAGCCACATCCTGTTCCCCGCCACCGCAGGCGGCAAGAACGTCGCCCCGCGCGTGGCCGCCAAGCTCGACGTCGCCCAGATCAGCGACATCACCAAGGTGGTGAGCCAAGACACCTTCGAGCGCCCCATCTACGCCGGCAACGCCATCGCCACCGTGCAAAGCGCAGACAGCATCAAGATCATCACCGTGCGCACCACCGGCTTTGACGCCGCAGCCGCCACCGGTGGCTCCGCCGCAGTGGAAACCGCAACCGCCACCAACGATGCAGGCAAGAGCAAGTTCATGGGCAGCGAAATCGCCAAGAGCGACCGGCCCGAACTGACCGCCGCCAAGATCATCGTCTCGGGTGGCCGGGCGCTGGGCAGCAAGGAAAAGTTCGACGAAGTCATGACCCCGCTGGCCGACAAGCTGGGCGCTGCTCTCGGCGCCAGCCGCGCAGCGGTGGACGCGGGCTACGCCCCCAACGACTGGCAAGTAGGCCAGACGGGCAAGATCGTGGCGCCGCAGCTGTACGTGGCAGCGGGCATCTCGGGGGCGATCCAGCACCTGGCGGGCATGAAGGACTCGAAGGTGATCGTGGCGATCAACAAGGACCCGGAGGCGCCGATCTTCAGTGTGGCCGACTATGGGCTGGAGGCGGATCTGTTTGCGGCCGTGCCGGAACTGGTCAAGGCGCTTTGACGGGCATTGGATGGCTATCCATGGGATAGCCGCAAGTGCTTATTTGCTAAGCGGTATCGCCATATTCCATGCAAAAGGAGACAACATCCATGGGCATCGACCTTTCCCGCCGCACCCTGGTGCAGGCTGCCTCCGCCGCGTTGGCCAGCGCGGCCCTGCCATCGCTGGCGCAGTCGGCCTGGCCAAGCAAGCCGATCAGGATCATCGTGCCTTACACGGCCGGGGGTTTTACCGACCAGATGGCGCGCCTGCTGCAGGTGGGCCTGCAAAAGCAGCTGGGCCAGCCCGTGGTGATCGACAACAAGCCCGGCGCCAACAGCATCATCGGCGTCGATGCGGTGGCCAAATCGGCGCCCGACGGGCACACCTTCGGCGTGGTGATTCCGGCCTTTACCGCCAACAACACGCTCTACCCCAAGCTGCCCTACAACGCACGCAAGGATCTGGTGGGTGTGTCATTGCTGGGCATTTCGCCGCTGGTGGCGGCCGTGTCCCTCAATGCACCGTTCAAGAACACCAGGGAACTGGTGGCCTACGCCAAGGCCAACCCCGGCAAGGTGAGTTTTGCCTCGTCGGGCAGCGGCTCGGCGGCGCACCTGACCAGCGAGCTGTTCAAGACGCTGACCAAGACCTTCATGGTGCATATCCCGTACCGTGGGGCCACGCCCGCGCTCACCGATCTGCTGGGCGGCCAGGTGCCGCTGTTCCTCGATCCCCCGCCCAACCTGATTCAGCCCGCCAAGACCGGTCGCATCCGTCTGATTGGCGTAGCCAGTGAAAAACGCCTGCCCATCCTGCCCGATGTGCCCACCTTTGTGGAGCAGGGCATTCCAGGCATGCTGGGCAGCACCTGGGCCAGCATGATTGCACCCGCCGGCACGCCGCGCGACATCGTCAAGCGCATGTCGGAGGCGGTCAACCAGATCATCCACAGCGAAGAAACCCGCGCCAAGCTCGAAACCATGGGCACCTTTGCCGAAGGCACAACGCCCGAGGCTTGCGACGCTTTTCTGGCGTCCGAGACCACCAAGTGGGGCAAGGTGATCCGCGAAGCCGGTGTGACGCTGGATTAAGGGCCTGCATCAACAGCCGCCCTTGAACCCAGCGCGCCCCATACCAGTGCCGCCGTGGAACCGGCTTTGCCGGGCCACGGGTGGCGTCCCCCTTTGGGGGATGACGCGAAGCGGCTCAGGGGGCTTCACGTATAGCGTTTGGCCCGCAGGTTCTCTTTCATCTGCTGCAGCACCGGTTGCAGCGAGGGGCCGATGCGCAGTGCCACGCAGGTGGCCAGCACGTCAATCACCAGCAGGTGCAGCAGCCGCGACACCATGGGGCTGTAGCGGTCATAGCCCTCGGGGTGGTCGGCGGCCAGGTGGATATTGCAGGCACTGGCCAGCGGCGAGCCGCTGGCGGTGATGGCGATGGTGGTGGCGCCGTTCTTGCGCGCAATGTCGGCGGCGTCCATCAGGTCGCGCGTGCGGCCCGAGTTGGAGATGATCACCGCGCAATCGCCCGGGCCGAGCAGGGTGGCGCTCATCACCTGGATATGGCCGTCGCTGGTGGCGATCGAGGTCACGCCCAGGCGAAAGAACTTGTGCTGCGCGTCCTGCGCCACGAAGCCGGAATTGCCCGCGCCATAGAACTCGATGCGCTTGCCGGCCTTCCAGGTGCTGGTGATGGCTTCAGCGGCGCGTTCGATGGCCCCGGTGCTGGCGGCGTTGCGGTATTGCAAAAAGGCCGCCACGGCGTTGTCCACCACCTTCACCAGCACATCGCCGGTCTTGTCGTCCACATCCACGCTGCGGTGGATGAAGGGCACGCCCTCGCTCACGCTGCCGGCCAGCTTGAGCTTGAAGTCGGCCAGCCCGTCATAGCCCATGCTGCGGCAAAAGCGCACCACGGTGGGCTTGCTGACGTGGGCGCGCTCGGCCAGCTCGCGCACGGGCAGGCGGGCAAACGCGCGGGCGTCGGCCAGCACCAGCCGGCCCACGCGTTGCTCGGCGGGGGCCAGGGAGGGCAGGGAGGCGGTGATGCGGTCCAGCATGTCAATTCCACGGAAAAACAGAAACGATGTCACGACAATGTAACTTGGTTTCATGGCGAGAACGGTCGCGGTAACGGGCCGTCTACACTTGCGGATTGCCGTCGCCCCGGCAAAACATGCGTGGGCGCCGGCTTGTCCACCGCCCACTCCATGAGACTTTCGCCATGAATCAGCTTGACGCCCTCAAACAGTTCACCACCGTGGTTGCCGACACCGGCGACTTCAAGCAGCTGGCGCAGTTCCAGCCCCAGGACGCCACCACCAACCCCTCGCTGATCCTCAAGGCGGTGCAAAAGCCCGAATACGCGCCCCTGCTGCAGTCCACGGTGGCCCAGTGGAAGGATCGCCCCATGGACGAGGTGATCGACCGCCTGCTGGTGCGCTTTGGCTGCGAGATCCTGGCCACCATCCCGGGGCGCGTATCCACCGAGGTCGATGCACGCCTGAGCTTTGACACCAGCGCCACCGTGACGCGGGCCGAACGCATCATCGAGCTGTACCAGGCGCAGGGCATTCATATCGACCGCGTGCTCATCAAGGTGGCTGCCACCTGGGAGGGCATCAAGGCCGCAGAAAAGCTGGAGCAGCGCGGCATCCACACCAACCTCACGCTGCTGTTCTCGTTCTGCCAGGCCGTGGCCTGCGGGCAGGCCAGGGTGCAGCTGATCTCGCCGTTCGTGGGCCGCATCTACGACTGGTACAAGAAGCAGGCCGGCGCCAGCTGGGACGAGGCCGCGCGCAGCGGTGCCAACGACCCCGGCGTGCAATCGGTCACGCAGATCTACAACCATTACAAGCATTTCGGCATCGCCACCGAGGTGATGGGTGCGAGCTTTCGCAATGTTGGCCAGATCACCGCACTGGCGGGCTGCGACCTGCTGACCATTGCGCCTGAGCTGCTGGCGCAGCTGGCGGCCTCCGATGCGCCCTTGCAACCGGCGATCAATGCCGACGCCGCACGTGCCATGCCGCTGCCTGCGGTCCAGTACGACGAGGCGGGTTTCCGCTTCGCGCTGAATGAAGATGCCATGGCCACCGAGAAGCTGGCCGAGGGCATCCGCAGCTTTGCGGCCGATGCCGTGAAGCTGGAAAAACTCATCCAGGCGGCCTGATTGCATGCGTTGACCTCGGTATCTGGCGCTCGCGCCGGTCTTGCCGGGGCTCGTACACTTGCGCACCCTGCCTGGAGTTCGGGCAACAGGAATTGATCCATGCACGCAGTTGTCATCAGCGGAACCGGCATTTACCAGCCCCCGCACACCATCACCAATGCCGAGCTGGTTGAATCCTTCAACCGCCATGTGGACCAGGAAAACGCGCGCTTTGCCGACGATATTGCGGCCGGCGTGCGTGCGCCCCTGACCTATTCCAGCGTCGAATTCATCGAAAAGGCCTCGGGCATCCAGCAGCGCTATGTGCTGGAAAAAACCGGCGTGCTGGACCCCGCGCGCATGTACCCGCGCTTCACCGAGCGGCCCGACGATCAGCTGTCATTGATGGCCGAGATTGCCGTGGAGGCCGCGCGCCAGGCGCTGGACGCCGCATGCAAGACCGGCGACCAGATCGATGCCGTGCTGTGCTCGGCGGCCAACATGCAGCGCGCCTACCCCGCCATGGCCATCGAGATCCAGCAGGCGCTGGGGGCCGGTGGCTATGGTTTCGACATGAACGTGGCCTGCTCGTCGGCCACCTTTGCGATCGAGCAGGCCGTCAACGCCGTGCGCACGGGCAGCGCGAAATGCGTGCTGGTGGTCAACCCCGAGATCACCTCGGGCCACCAGGCATGGAACGACCGCGACTGCCATTTCATCTTTGGCGATGTCTGCACGGCGCTCATCATCGAGCGGGCCGACTGCGCCACAGCGGCCGACCAGTGGGAGGTGGTGGGCACCAAGCTGGTCACCCAGTTCTCCAATGCCATCCGCAACAATTTCGGGTTTCTCAACCGCAGCGAGGACAGCGATCCGAACGCGCGCGACAAGACCTTCCGCCAGGAAGGCCGCAAGGTCTTCAAGGAAGTGGTGCCGCTGGCCGCCGCCCACATCGAGGCCCATCTGGCGGCGCTGGACCAGGCGCCCACGGCGGTGCGCCGCTACTGGCTGCACCAGGCCAACCAGGGCATGAACCAGCTGGTCATCAAGAAGCTGGTGGGCGCGGACGCGGGCGCCGATGTGGCGCCCCTGATCCTGGACGAGTTCGCCAACACCGCATCGGCCGGTTCCATCATCGCCTTCCACAAGCACCGGGCCGATCTGGCGGCCGGCGACCTGGGCGTGATCTGCTCCTTTGGCGCGGGTTACTCCATCGGCAGCGTGGTGGTGCGCAAACGCTGACCTGCACAACTCCCCGAGGACTGTGATAGCGCAGCCTCGGGCGTTCCGCGGCATTGCTTTTCTTGCCAACCACCGAACTATTGGCAGCGAAATGACGCCTTGTGGCCCATCCCGAGCGCAACTACCACCGGTTTGCGCGGCTTGTGCGGGTCATCTTTGACCGGGTGCAGCTGGATTGAAGGCATAAGGCACGGGCGAAACCCGTCACAACAACCAAAGGTCACCCCGCAGGCAAGCGCATCCCCACCCGCAACCCCTTCGGCACCAGTCCCTCGGCCACCGTCCGCCCCCCGTGGCGCAGCGCGATCTCTTCCACGATCGACAGCCCCAGCCCGCATCCCCCCGCCTTGTCCGATCCGCGCCAGAAGCGCGCAAACAGGTCGCCCAGGTGCTCGGCAGGCACGCCCGGCCCGTCGTCTTCCACCACCAGCAGCGCCCAGTGCCCGGGCGCTTCGTGGCCCACACGTACCGTCACGGTGGCGCCGGGGTCGGCGTAATGCAGCGCGTTGTCGATGAGGTTGTTGAGCGCCTCGCGCAGCAGCAGCGGGTGGCCCTGCGCGGGCAGGTGGTCCACGCCCTCGTAGCCCAGGTCCATGCCCTGGGCCAGTGCGCGGGCGGCCCATTCGCGGGCCACCTCGCGGGCCAGCGCGGCCAGGTCGATGGACTGCATCTCCACGTTCGATTCCGAGCGCGCCAGCTGCAGCAGCTGGTGCACCAGGTGGGCACTGCGTTGCGCGGCCGACAGCACCTTTTGCAAGCGGGCCTGCACGGCGGGTTCATGGCTTTCGTGCAGGGCCAGCTCGGTCTGGCCGATGAGGCCGGCGAGCGGCGTGCGCAATTGGTGGGCGGCGTCGTTCAAAAAGCGCTTTTCCTTTTGCTGGCCGCGCGCCACGGTCTCCAGCAGGCGGTTGATGGTGCTGGCCAGCGAATGCACTTCTTGCGGGGCGGAGGTCAGCTCGATGGGCGGCAGCGGCGTGGTGCCCGTGTGGGGCAGTGCACGCGCGCGCTCGATCTGCGCCTCCAGGCGCTTGAGGGGCTGCAGTCCGCGCAGTACGCCCGCGTACACCACGGCACTCAGGGCAAGGCCCATCAAGCCCATGGGGAACACCATGCGCTCCAGCAGCTCTTGCGCAATGCGCTCGCGCACGGTGAGGCTCTGGGCCACCTGCACGCGCAGGCGCTGGCGGGTGGAGGCGGTGCCGTAATCCACATCCAGCAAGGCCACGCGCACCGGTTTGTCGTCCACCCGCGCTTGGTACAGAAACGCCTCGCCCACGGCCACATCGACCTGGGGCGGTGGCGGCAGCTGTGCGTTGCCCAGCAGGAAGCGCCCGGGCGGGGATGACACCATGTAGCTAATGGGGTCGGCCGGGTCTTGCTCCAGGATGTCCTGCGCGGCCTTCGGAAAATCCACCAGCAGCCCGTCGCCGATCGGTTTGATCTGCCGCGCCAGCGCCCGCACCGACTGGGTCAGTGTCTGGTCAATGCCCTTCTCGCCGTTTTGCAGCGCAATGCGCCACGCCAGAAACCCGCCCGACAACCACAGCACCAGCTGCGGCAGCAGCAGCCACAGCAGCAGCTTGCGCTGCAGGGATACGCCGGGGACCTGCCGCACGTCAATGGCCCGAGGCGCAGCGCCTCGGAAGGGAGGAGGGCATTTTCATGGCTTGGCGAGCATGTAGCCCAGGCCGCGGATATTGCGGATGTTCAGGGGCGATGCGTCCAGCTTCTTGCGCAGGCGGTGCACATACACCTCCAGCGCATTGGAGTTCAGAGGGGCCGCGGTTTGCCCGGGCTCGGGCGGGCTGGCGCGCCAGGCGGCCAGCACATCGTCGCGCGTGACGACTTCGCCGCAGCGGTGGGCCAGCAGTTCCAGCAGCTCCCACTCGCGCTGGGTCAGCTCCAACAGGTCGCCGTTCAGCGCGGCGGCATGGCTGGCGTGGTCCAGCACCAGGGGGCCGATGGTGGTGCTGGCGACGCCCGCCGCGCTGCTGGCCTGGGTGAAGGCGGGCTGCCGTGCGCGGCGCAGCATGGCCTGCAGGCGGGCCTGCAGCTCCTGCATGTTGAAGGGCTTGGTGATGTAGTCGTCGGCCCCGGCGTTCAGGCCCAGCACGCGGTCATCGACACCATCGCGGGCCGTGAGGATCAGCACGGGCAAGCCGGTGATACGCGCGCGGGCCCAGACCAGCAGCTCCATGCCGTCGGCGCCCGGCAGGCCCAGGTCCAGGATGATGCCGTCCACCGCCTGCGCCTGCAAAAGCGCCATGGCCTGCGCCACGCTGCTGGCCGTGCTGACGCCGTAATCAAGTTGCTTGAGCTGGCCGGTGAGCGCGTCGAGCAGGAGGGCGTCGTCTTCGACAATCAGTATCGTGGCCATGGATTGAGCATAACAAAGGCCCCCGCAACGGACCCGCTGCGGCCTGGCCGCGACTCTCAGGGAAAGCCCTGAGAGTTAAATTAATTATTGTAATTAAAGTACCGGCTGCGCTGAGCGACATGGGATTCAAGGCGCAGCACGAGATTCTGACAACAACGTCGAGGAGACAAGGGTATGTGGAAGATGGCAAAGATCGCCGCACTGGCGGTGGGCCTGGCGGCAGCGATGTCCGCCAGTGCCGGGGAGGTCGAGGTCCTGCACTACTGGACTTCGGGCGGTGAAGCCAAGTCGGCTGCCGAACTCAAGAAGATCATGCAGGGCAAGGGCCACACCTGGCGCGACTTTGCCGTGGCCGGTGGTGGTGGCGACAGCGCCATGACGGTGCTGAAAAGCCGCGTGATCTCGGGCAACCCGCCCTCGGCCGCGCAGACCAAGGGCCCGGCCATTCAGGAGTGGGCCTCCGAAGGCGTGCTGGCGAATGTCGATGCGCTGGCCAAGACCGAGAAGTGGGACGAGGTGCTGCCCAAGGTGGTCGCCGACGTGATGAAGTACAAGGGCAGCTACGTGGCCGCCCCCGTCAATGTGCACCGCGTGAACTGGCTGTGGGCCAGCTCCGATGCGCTCAAGAAGGCGGGCGTGGCGAGCATGCCCAAGACCTGGGACGAGTTCTTTGCCGCTGCCGACAAGCTCAAGGCCGCAGGCCTGATTCCGGTGGCCCATGGCGGCCAGAACTGGCAGGACTTCACCACCTTTGAATCCGTGGTGCTGGGTGTGGGCGGTGCCAAGTTCTACCAGGACGCGCTGGTCAAGCTGGACGACAAGGCCATCCACAGCGACACCATGAAGAAGTCGCTGGAGACCTTCCGCCGCATCAAGACCTACACCGACCCGGGCGCTTCCGGCCGCGATTGGAACCTGGCCACGGCCATGCTCATCCAGGGCAAGGCGGGCTTTCAGCTGATGGGCGACTGGGCCAAGGGCGAGTTCATTGCGGCGGGCAAGGCGCCGGGCAAGGAGTTTCAGTGCGCGGCGGCACCGGGCGCGGCGGGTGCGTTCACCTTCAACGTGGATTCGTTCATCCTGTTCAAGCTCAAGGACGCAGCGGCCCAGAAGGCGCAAAGCGACCTGGCCAGCTCCATCATGAGCCCCGAGTTCCAGGAGGTGTTCAACCTCAACAAGGGCTCGATCCCTGTGCGCACCGGACAGAAGATGGACAAGTTCGACGACTGCGCCAAGGCCTCGGCCAAGGACTTTGCTGACACTGCCAAGAGCGGTGGCCTGGTGCCCAGCGTGGCCCATGGCATGGCGATTGCGCCTGCCACCGAAGGGGCGATCAAGGATGCCGTCAGCCAGTTCTGGAACGACGACAAGGTGAGCGTCGCCGACGCCATGAAGAAGATCGCGACCGCCGCGAAGACCAAGTAAGCCGTGTACGACACACGCACCTACACGCACTAAAACCAACCCCAGAGGGATCCCATCATGACGACAAGAAACCGCCTGACGGCGGTGGCTTTGGCCGCCGCATGCGCGAATGGCGCCTTTGCCATGGAAGCAGCAGGCTTTGAGTTCAACGGCTACTCCCGCGGTGGCCCCGTGTTCAACCACTCGGACGGCGTCAAGGGCAACCTGACGCTGGGCGGCGAACTGCAGAAATACCGCCTGGGCAACGAGGGCGACAACGGCATCGAAGTCAACTTCGCCAAGGGCTTCGAAGCCGGTGGCGTGAAGTGGAAGGTGAACTACATGCCCGCCAAGTGGGGCAGCGGCGACATCAGCACCGAGCAGGCGTTTGTGGAGATGAGCGGCTTCGCGTTTGCGCCCGAAGCCAGGTTCTGGGCCGGCCAGCGCCGCCTGCGTATCCAGGACGTGCACATCGTCGATTACTTCTTGCTGAACTATGGCGACAACATCGGTGCCGGCGTCACCGACATTCCCGTCGGCGGCATGAAGCTGGGCCTGGGCGTGTTCACCGGCGACAAATTTGACCGCGGCCTGCCCAACAACGTGAAGGCGCACCGCATCAACGCCGACCTGTCCGAGATCAATACCAACCCCGGCGGCAAGCTGCGGGTGCTGCTGACGGCGGTGGGCGGCAAGAACCAGGTGGGCGGCGGTTCGGGGTCCGGCATCTCGCTGATGCACACGCAAAAGGAGTTTGTGCTGCCCAGCATCAGCAACACGCTGTACCTGCAGACCTCGCGCGGCCATGCCCGCATCGACGGGGAGTTCGAGGCCATCGAGGGCACCAGCGCGGGCAAGCGCGCCACCCGTATCGCCGATTCCATTCACTGGCAAAGCGGCCCGTTTGGCGGCCAGGCCCTCATCGGCTACCAGACCAACAAGGCGGATCTGACCGGCGTGGAGACCAAGGACTTCTCGCTGGGCGGCCGGGGTTCCTACGCGTTCAGCAAGAACTTCAAGGGCTTGGTGGAGCTGTCCACCACCACCCGCAAGGGCTCGGGCGCCGACCAGCGCCTGACCAAGGCCACGCTGGCAGGCGCCCTGGCCATGTCGGAAGACTTCTGGTCGCGCCCCGAGCTGCGCCTGTATGTGACCAAGGCCAACTGGAACCAGGCGGCCGCAGTGGCCAACGCAGGCAGCTTTGGCGCCAATGGCAAGACCTCGCGCACGCTGGTGGGCGTGCAGTACGAGGTGTGGTGGTAAGCCGTTGAGTGTGTGAGTTACTCCGAGGTGACTTTGTTCTTTGGTGCGCACCGGGTGTGCGCCCACTTTTTCCCATGCAGGTGCCACATGCCCACAATTTTCCGCTGCCATGAAAAATGACCGCCATGCACCGTTGCTGAGCGGGTCGCTTCTTCCTGAAGGGGGTGCCCGGTGATGCCCAAGAATTCTCTGGAGAGCTGGCTGCCCAAGCTGGTGGTCGCCCCGGCCTTTGTGCTGGGCTTCGCCTTTATCTATGGCCTGATGGTCTGGAGCGGGGTGCTGAGCCTGTCCGCCTCGCGCATGCTGCCCAACTACGAGTGGGTCGGTCTGGCGCAATACGAAAAACTCTGGGCGATGGACCGCTGGTGGGTCGCGCTCAAAAACCTGGGCATCTTCGGCGTGGGCTACGTGGGTGGCTCGCTGGCCATTGGCGTGTTGCTGGCCGTGCTGCTGGACCAGAAGATCCGTGCCGAGGGTGCTTTGCGCACCATCTACCTGTACCCCATGGCCCTGTCGTTCGTGGTCACGGGCACGGCCTGGAAGTGGCTGCTCAACCCCAGCCTGGGCCTGGAGAAACTGATGCAGGACTGGGGCTTCACGAACTTCACCTTTGGCTGGCTGGTGGACACCGAGATGGCCATCTACTGCGTGGTCATCGCCGGCATCTGGCAAAGCGCGGGCTTTGCCATGGCGCTGTTCCTGGCCGGGCTGCGCGGCATCGATGACAGCATCATCAAGGCCGCGCAGGTCGATGGCGCCTCGCTGCCGCGCATCTACTGGCGTATCGTGCTGCCGGCACTGCGGCCGGTGTTCTTTTCCACGCTCATGGTGCTGTCGCACCTCGCGATCAAGAGCTTTGATCTGGTGATGGCGCTCACCGCTGGCGGCCCCGGCTTTGCCACCGATGTGCCCGCCACCTTCATGTACACCATGTCGTTCTCGCGCGGCCAGATTGGCCTGGGCGCGGCCAGCGCCACCATGATGCTGGCCACCGTGGCGGCCCTGGTGATTCCTTACCTTTACAGCGAACTGCGGAGCAAGCCCCATGACCGCTAATTCCTCGGTGTCTCCCTCCCTTTTCCCGTCGCTGGGGCGCCTGCTGGTCTATGGCGTGCTGGCCCTGGCCACTGCGTTCTTCCTGCTGCCGCTGTATGCGATGCTGGTCACCTCGTTCAAGGACGCCGAGGAGATCCGCAGCACCTCGCTGCTGGCACTGCCCGCCGCGCTGAACGGGTCGGCCTGGGGCACGGCCTGGCAGAGCGCCTGCACGGGCGTGGACTGCAATGGCCTGCGCCCGTTCTTCTGGAACTCGGTGGCCATGGCCGTGCCGGCCGTGCTGATCTCCACCGTGTGGGGCGCGCTCAACGGCTATGTGCTGAGCCTGTGGAAGTTTCGCGGCAGCGACACCCTGTTTGGCCTGCTGCTGTTTGGCGTGTTCATGCCCTTCCAGGTGGTGCTGCTGCCCATGAGCCAGGTGCTGGGCTGGCTGGGGCTTTCCAGCTCCATCACCGGGCTGGTGCTGGTGCACTGCCTGGCCGGGCTGGCGGGCACCACGCTGTTCTTTCGCAACTACTACGCGGCCATCCCCAAGGAGCTGGTGAATGCGGCACGCATGGACGGCGCAAGCTTCTGGCAGATCTTCTGGCGCATCGTGCTGCCGCTGTCCACGCCCATCGTCATGGTCACGCTGATCTGGCAGTTCACCAACATCTGGAACGACTTCCTGTTTGGCGTGGTGTTCTCGGGCACCGAGTCCAAGCCCATCACCGTGGGCCTGAACAACCTGGCCAACACCAGCAGCAGTGTGAAGGCCTACAACGTGGACATGGCGGCCGCCATCATCGCGGGCCTGCCCACGATGGTGATCTATGTGCTGGCGGGTAAATTTTTTGTGCGCGGGCTGACGGCCGGCGCAGTGAAGGGATAAATCATGGCGTCATCACTCGACATCGCAGGCATCAACAAGCGCTTTGGCAAGGGCGACAAAAGCGTGGAGGTGCTGCGCAAGGTGGACATCCACGTGGCCCCCGGCGAGTTCCTCATCCTGGTCGGCCCCTCGGGCTGCGGCAAATCCACGCTGCTCAACATCATTGCGGGGCTGGATGAGCCCACCGAGGGCGAGATCCGCATCGGCGGCAAGAACGTGGTGGGCATGCCCCCGCGCGACCGCGACATCGCCATGGTGTTCCAGAGCTATGCGCTGTACCCCACCTTGAGCGTGGCCGACAACATCGGCTTTGCGCTGGAGATGCGCAAGATGCCCAAGGCCGAGCGCCAAAAGCGCATCGACGAAGTGGCGGCCATGTTGCAGATCAGCCACCTGCTGGACCGCCGGCCCAGCCAGCTCTCGGGCGGGCAGCGCCAGCGCGTGGCCATGGGCCGGGCGCTGGCGCGCCAGCCGCAGCTCTTTTTGTTCGACGAGCCGCTGTCCAACCTGGACGCCAAGCTGCGCGTGGAGATGCGCGCCGAAATCAAGCGCCTGCACCAGGCCAGCGGCATCACCAGCGTGTACGTCACGCACGACCAGGTCGAGGCCATGACGCTGGGCTCGCGCATCGCGGTCATGAAGGGCGGTGTGGTACAGCAGCTGGGCACGCCGGACGACATCTACAACCGCCCGGCCAACACCTACGTGGCCACCTTCATTGGATCGCCCACCATGAACCTGCTGCGCGGTGCGGCCACGGGCGGGCAGTTTGGCATCCAGGGCGCGGCCCTGAACCTGGCAGCCCCCGCCAGTGTCAACGAGGTGCTGCTGGGCGTGCGCCCCGAGCACCTGGTGATGCAGGACAGAGCCCCCTGGCGCGGCCGCGTCAGCGTGGTCGAGCCCACGGGCCCCGACACCTATGTGATGGTGGACACGGCCGCGGGCAGCGTCACGCTGCGCACCGATGCCCAGACCCGCGTGCAGCCCGGCGACGCCGTGGGCCTGGCGGTGGAGCCCGCCAACGCCCACTGGTTTGACGCCAGCAGCGAGAATCGGCTGGCGTGATCCGCGCGGCGTGAACGCCGCCGGGCACCCGCCTTCTCTGCCGTCTGTTTGCTATTGAAACAGTAGCTTCTAGCGCATGTACTACGAGTGCTAGCAGCTGTTTTTGCTTAAAACACCGCATGACACCCCTGCGCCTGCTGGCCGACATTGGCGGCACCAACATCCGCCTGGCCTGGCAAGACCAGCCCGATGGCCCCCTGCACGACACCCGTGTGCTGCCCTGCGCACAGTTCCCCACGGTGGATGCCGCCCTGTCGGCCTACCTGGCCGAGGTGAACATCGCCACCCCCCGCGAGGCTGCTTTTGGCATCGCCAACCCGGTCACGGGCGATGCCATCCGCATGACCAACCACAGCTGGAGCTTTTCGCAGCGCGCCGTGCGCGAGGCGTTTGGTTTTGAGCGGCTGGTGGTCATCAACGACTTCACCGCGCTTGCGCTGGCGCTGCCCCTGCTCACCCCTGCGCAGCTGCGCCCGGTGGGCGGCGGCGCGGCCGTGCCGGGCGCCGCGATTGCGCTGCTGGGCCCGGGCACGGGCCTGGGCGTGTCGGGGCTAGTGTTTCCGCCCGGCTCCAGCCTGGGGGTGCCGCTGTCGGGCGAGGGCGGTCATGTCACGCTGGCCGCGCAGACCCGGCGCGAATTCGATGTGCTGGGCATCCTGCAAGAGCGCTACGGCCACGTGTCGGCCGAACGCGCCGTGTGTGGTGCCGGGCTGGTCGACCTGTACCACGCGCTGCGCCGGCTGGCTCAGCGCGGCGGCAAGGAGATCAGCTCGGCCGCGCAGGTGACTGAGCTCGCGCTGCAGGCCAACGACCCGCTGGCGCTGGAGGCGCTGGAGCTGTTCTGCGGCTTCCTGGGCAGCGTGGCGGGCAACCTGGCGCTTACGCTCGGGGCGCGCGGTGGTGTCTTCATCGGCGGCGGCATGGTGCCACGCCTGGGCACCTGGTTCGACCAGTCGCCGTTCCGCGCACGGTTTGAATCCAAGGGGCGGTTCCAGTCCTACCTGGCCTCCATGCCCTGCTGGGTCATCGACCCCGGCGCCACGCCCGCGCTGCACGGTGCCTCGCGCGCGCTGGACATTGCGGGTACAGACCCATGAGCGGCAGCCCGGCGAGCGCACCGCTCCCTATGCTGCGGCCCACCGGCGTGCACCATGTGGCCATCATCGCCAGCGACTACGCGCGCTCGCGCTGCTTCTACACCGAAGTGCTGGGCCTGCAGGTGGTGCACGAGCATTACCGCGCCGAGCGGCAGTCGTACAAGCTCGACCTCCAACTGCCCGACGGCACGCAGGTGGAGTTGTTTTCTTTCCCCCACCGGCCCGCACGCCCTTCTTACCCCGAGGCCTGCGGCTTGCGCCACCTGGCCCTGCGCGTGGCCGACATGGAGGCCAGCGTGGCTGCCCTGATGGCACATGGCGTGGCCGTGGAGCCGGTGCGCACGGACCCGTTCACGGGGGCGCTGTTCACGTTTTTTGCCGACCCGGATGGGTTGCCGATCGAGCTGGTGGGGCCTGTGCCCGCCTCCCGCTGATCTGTCTGCGATCAGAGAAAAAGGCCCTGGCGGGCCTTTTTCCGTGTCACATCTCTTCACTCCAGCAATACCCATCGCGCGCAATCATCGCGCTCGCGGCACGCGGGCCCCAGCTGCCGGCGGGGTAGGGGCGGGGGCCGGTGGGGTCGTTCTTCCAGTATTGCAGGATGGGCTCCACCCAGCGCCAGGCTTCCTCCTGCTCGTCGCTGCGCACGAACAGGTTCAGGCGGCCGGCAATCACGTCCAGCAGCAGGCGTTCGTAGGCGCCCACCCGTTCGGTGCCAAAGCGCTGGTCAAAGTCCAGGTTCAAGTGCACCTGCGACAGCGCGGGCTCGGCCTGGCGCTGGGCCGCGCCCTGGGCCATCAGGTGCAGCTCCAGCCCGTCCTTGGGCTGCAGGTTGATCACCAGGCGATTGGCCGCGCCCGCCGGCGTCTTGAAGATGGGGTGCGGCACCGGCCGGAAGTTGATGACGATGTGCGCGTCGCGCCCCGCCAGCCGCTTGCCGGTGCGGATGTAGAACGGCACGCCCGCCCAGCGCCAGTTGCTGATCTCGGTGCGCAGCGCCACAAAGGTTTCGGTGGTGCTGGCGGCGGCCACGCCCTGTTCTTGCGCGTAGCCAGGCACGGGCTGGCCCTGGAGGTTGCCCGCCGCGTATTGCCCCCGGATCACATGCTGGCCGATGGTCTCCAGCGTCCAGGGCTTGAGCGACTGCAGCACCTTGAGCTTTTCGTCGCGGATGGCGTTGGCGCTGGAGTTGATGGGGGGCTCCATGCCGATCGCGCACAGCAGCTGCAGCGCATGGTTCTGCACCATGTCGCGCAGCGCGCCAGTCTGGTCGTAGAACGCGCCGCGCGACTCCACGCCCAGCTCTTCGGCCATCGTGATCTGGATGTTGGCAATGGTCTCGCGGCGCCACAGCGGCTCGAACAAGGCGTTGCCAAAGCGCAGCGCGAACAGGTTCTGCACCGAGGGCTTGCCCAGGTAGTGGTCGATGCGAAAGACCTGCTCTTCCTTGAGCACGCGGCGCAGCGTGTCGTTGATGGCGCGGTTGGACTGCAGGTCGTGGCCCAGGGGCTTTTCCAGCACCACGCGGGTGGTGGAGCCGTTCAGGCCCACGGCGGCGATCTGTTCGCACACGTTGGTGAACAGGCTGGGCGCGGTGGCCACGTACATCACCACTGAATCCGCCCCGCGCGCCTTCAGGGTGTCGGCCAGGCGCTCGTAGTCCTGGGTGTTGGCCAGGTCCATGCGCAGGTAGTGCAGCAGCGCGGCAAAGCGTGCGAACTCATCCGGGCTGGGGCGCTTGGCCAGCTCCACGCCGTCGAACCGCGACTGGATCAGGCTGCGGTATTGTTCGTCGTTCAGGTCGTCGCGCGCCACCGCGATGATGCGCCCCCCCTCGGGCAGCGTGCCATGCCGGAAGGCCTGAAACAATGCGGGCATCAGCTTGCGCCAGGCAAGGTCGCCGGTGCCGCCGAACAGGACGAGGTCAAAACTCATGGTGTCTCCGTGATGGGGTGGTTCGTTTTGTTGCCCGGGATTGTAATAACGTTACATGGTTTTCCGATGGAAGATGCCGTTTTTCTATTGCTTGTAACCCAAAAGAACCTGTTCATGAGTTATTTTTGTGTGTAATCAAGTTACTATTCTGCCGCTTTTCACCCTACCCGTTTGATGACCATGCCCCTTCGTTGCGACCAGTCTGCGCTATGGCCCCAGTTGGCAGCCCACTATTCCTCCCACGGCCAGTACCTGGACATGCGCCAGGCGTTTGCGCAGGACGCCCAGCGGTTTGCCGGCTTCAGCCAGTCGGCCCCGCATGTGTTTGCCGACCTGTCCAAGAACCTGTGGGATCGCGACACCGAAGCGCTGTTGCTGGACCTGGCCCGCGATTGCGGCCTGGCGCAGCATCGCGACGCGATGTTTGCGGGCGAGGCCATCAACACCACCGAAAACCGCGCCGTGCTGCACACGCTGCTGCGCCGCCCTGCGGGCCTGGTCCTGCCCGGTGATGTGCCCGAGACCGCGCAGCGCCTGGCCGGCGTGCACCACACGCTCGATGCCATGCTGCAGTACGCCGAGCAGGTGCGCAGCGATGCTGCCATCACCGACGTGGTGAACATCGGCATCGGCGGGTCGGACCTGGGCCCGCACATGGCTGTGCGTGCGCTCGAAGAGTTCCGCATCCCCGGCAAGCGCTTTCACTTTGTCTCGAACGTGGATGGCCACGAGCTGCACCATGTGCTCCAAGGCCTGCGGCCCGAGAGCACGCTGTTCCTCGTGGCGTCCAAGACCTTCACCACGGCCGAGACCATGATGAATGCGCACTCGGCGCTCACTTGGTTTGCCGCCCAGGGCGGGCGCGACGTGGCGCGGCACTTTGCAGCGCTCACCACCAACATCGAGGCTGCGGGTGCGATGGGCATCACCACCACCTTCGGCTTCTGGGACTGGGTGGGCGGCCGCTACTCGCTGTGGTCGGCGATTGGCCTGCCCATTGCCATCGCGATTGGCGCGCAGGGTTTCCGTGACTTTCTTGCGGGAGCCCATGCCATGGACGAGCATTTCCGCACCGCGCCGCTGGCGCAGAACCTGCCCGTGCGCCTGGGCCTGCTCGATGTCTGGTACCGCAACTTCCATGGCTTTACCAGCCGCTGCATCGCGCCCTACCATGCGGCGCTGGGTCGCTACTCGGCCTACCTGCAGCAGCTGGAGATGGAGAGCAACGGCAAGCGCGTGGCGCAGGACGGCAGCCTGCTTACCTGCGTCACATCGCCCGTGCTGTGGGGCGAGCCAGGCACCAACGGCCAGCATGCGTTCTTCCAGATGCTGCACCAGGGCGCTGACGTGCTGCCGCTGGAGATCGTGGCCGTGCGCAAGGCATCTCACCCGCTGCCGGGCCACCAGCAAAAGCTGCTGGCCAACGCGCTGGCGCAAACGCAGGCGCTGATGGTGGGCAAGGCCAGCGACGACGGCCACCGGCACTTTCCGGGCAACCGTCCCAGCACGCTCATGCTGCTCGAAGCCCTCACCCCCGCATCGCTGGGCGCGCTGATTGCGCTGCAGGAGCACCGCGTGTTTGTGAGCGGCAGCCTGTGGGGCATCAACAGCTTTGACCAGTGGGGCGTGGAGCTGGGCAAGGTGCTGGCCAGGGACCTGGAAGCGCGCTGGGACAGCGGCGACGTTACCGGGCTCGATGGATCGACGGCGGGCTTGCTGCAGAGGTTGCGCGCGGCCCCTGCAGCCTGGGAGATCGTCAACAGGCTCTGAGGCTGGCGCGGGGATTCAGCGCTGGAAGAAGTTCACCGGCAGTCCCGCAACGCCCGCCTCCACGCTGAACAGCGAGCCCGCAGGAGTCGCTGTCTTCTGCTCTTGAACAGGCCTGCCTGCACCTGCCGATGTGATGTACAGCGTGCTCAAGTCTTCCCCGCCAAAGCACACCATGGTCGGGCACTGTACCGGCACCGCGATGCGCTGCAAGACTGCGCCCGCTGGCGAGAGCTGCAGCACGCAAGCCCCTTCATACATCGCTACCCAGTAATTCCCCTCCACATCCACCGCCGCGCCATCGGGCCGGCCGCCGTAGGGTTGGCCTTCCACCTTGCGGTCGAACCGCACCCAGGGGCGCCGGTGGGTGATTTCGCCTGTGGCCACGTCAAAGTCGAACCGGTCAATGCGGTGCTCCGGCGTGTTCGACCAGTACAGCGTGCGGTTGTCGGGGCTGAAGGCCAGGCCGTTGGCGGTGAAGTTGTCGCCCGCCATGTGGCGCACGCTATAGCCCGTGGCGCTGGCCGGGTCGGCCTGCAGGCGCCACAGCGCGGCATGGGGTGCGGTGCGGGGCGTGATGACCGAGCCCGCCCAGAAGCGGCCTGCGCTGTCGCAGCGGCCGTCGTTCAGGCGCAGCACGGTGGTGTCGTGCTGCTCGGGCGGCAGCAGGGCCAGGCAGGTGAGGGCGGTCGGGTCTGCGCTGTCCTTCGCCGTATCCAGAAGATAGAAACCGTTCCGTAACCCGATTACTAATCGACCATCGGCCGCTGGCGCGCAGCAGCCGGGCTCGCTGGGCATGCGCCATTGCCGGCGGCGGCCGCTGGCAGGATGCCATGCGTGAACTGCTTGTCCCTGAATGTCACACCAGTAAAGGGATTTTTCCGTGGGGTGCCAGAAGGGGGATTCGCCCAGTTCGGAGGGTGGAAGGGGCAGGATTTGCAGGGACATGGGTTGAAGTGGGGTGGTTATCGAGTTACATTCTAGGGCCTCAGACAACGGGCTCCGGCGCCATGCACGGGGCCCCGCCACCCACCGATGGAGACTTCCATGCATCCAGTTGTAGCGCGCGTGACCGAGCGCATTGTCCAGCGCAGCGCAGACACGCGCGGGGCCTACCTTGTCGGCGTTGACGCCATGATCGCCCGCAAGCCCGCACAAGACCGCATGGGCTGCGCCAACCTGGCCCACGCCTACGCGGCGCTGCCGGGCTCGGACAAGTTCAAGGTCACGGTCGAGAAAGCCCCCAACATCGGCATCGTCACGGCCTACAACGACATGCTCTCGGCCCACCAGCCGTACCAGGGCTACCCCGCCATCCTGCGCGACGAAGCCGTGCGGCAGGGGGCCACGGTGCAAGTGGCAGGTGGCGTGCCCGCGATGTGCGATGGCGTGACGCAAGGCACGCCCGGCATGGAGCTGTCGCTGTTCTCCCGCGACGCCATTGCCATGGCCACGGCGGTAGCGCTGTCCCACGATGTGTTCGATGGTGCGCTGCTGCTGGGCGTGTGCGACAAGATCGTGCCCGGCCTGCTGATCGGCGCGCTGCACTACGGCCACCTGCCCTGCGTGTTTGTGCCCGCAGGCCCCATGGGCACGGGCCTGTCGAACAAGGACAAATCGAAGGTGCGCGAGCAGTACGCACAGGGCCTGGTGGGCCGCGACGAGCTGCTCCAGGCCGAGTCCGCCGCGTACCACAGCCCCGGCACCTGCACGTTTTACGGCACAGCCAACAGCAACCAGATGCTGCTCGAAGCCATGGGCCTGCATGTGCCCGGCGCGGCGTTCGAGTCGCCCGGCACCGAGGTGCGCGAAGCCTTCACGCGCCAGGCGCTGCGCACGGTGCTCGACATCGGCAAGCGCGGCAAGCGCTTCACTCCCATTGGCAAGCTGGTGGACGAGCGCTGCATCGTCAACGCCATGGTGGCCTTGCTGGCCACGGGCGGCTCCACCAACCATCTGATCCACTGGGTGGCGATTGCGCGCAGCGCGGGCATCCTGATCGACTGGACCGATTTCGACGAGCTCTCGTCCGCTGTGCCGCTGCTGGCCCGCGTGTACCCCAATGGCGATGCCGATGTGAACCAGTTCCAGGCGGCCGGCGGCCCGCCCTGGATCCTGCGCGAGCTGCTGGCGGGCGGCCTGATGCACCCTGATGTGATGAGCGTGAACGCAGGCGGCATTGCCGATGGCGGCAAGAGCGCGCCCGCCGTGTCGGGCGATACCTCGGTGCTGCGGCCCGTGAGTGAGCCGTTCTCGCCCACGGGCGGGCTGCGCCTGCTGCAAGGCCGCCTGGGCCGTGCGGTGATCAAGGTGTCGGCTGTGCCCGAAGACCGCCATATCGTCCAAGCCCCAGCGCGTGTTTTCGATTCGCAGGAGGCCTTGCTCGCCGCCTTCAGCGCGGGCGAGGTCAATCAGGACATGGTGGCCGTGGTGCGTTTTCAGGGCCCGCAGGCCAACGGCATGCCCGAGCTGCACAAGCTCACGCCGCCACTGGCCGTGCTGCAGAACCAGGGCTTCCAGGTGGCGCTGGTGACCGACGGGCGCATGAGCGGCGCCTCGGGCAAGGTGCCCGCCGCCATCCACGTCACCCCCGAGGCGCTGGCTGGCGGCCCGCTGGCCAAGGTGCGCGATGGCGACATCGTGCGGGTGGATGCGGTGGCGGGCACGCTCGATGTGCTGGTGGACGATGCCGAGTGGGCCGCACGCGCCCCGGCATCCTTCAACGCCCCATCACCCGTCGGCTTTGGCCGAGAACTCTTCACCAACTTTCGCCGCCATGCTGGCGGTGCCGAACAAGGAGCCTGCACATGGCTGTAGCAGGATGCACCCCCTGAGTCGCTGCGCGCCTTCCCCCTCTCTCGCTGCGCGGGAGGGGGACGCACCCGATGGCCTGGCGAAGCCAGTTCCACGGGTGCACTGGCATCGCGTTGCGCCAGTTTTTTAGGCCGCTTGCTGCATCCGACACCGAAAACACCAAGGAGTACAAACTCATGAATCCTCTTGACATCGCCAGCCATGGCCCGGTCATCCCCGTCATCGTGATCGACCGCGTAGAAGATGCGCTGCCCCTGGCCGAGGCCCTGCTGGCCGGCGGCGTGAAGGTGCTGGAGGTGACGCTGCGCACCGCTGCCGGCCTGCCCGCCATCGAGGCCATTGCCCGCCATCTGCCCGAGGCCGTGGTGGGCGTGGGCACGGTGCTCAATGCCGATGACGCCCGCCGCGCCAGCGAGGCGGGGGCCCGCTTTGCCGTGAGCCCCGGCTACACGTCGGAGGTGGGCAACGCTTGCAAGGCCCTGCGCCTGCCGCTGCTGCCCGGCGTGGCTACGTCAAGCGAGATCATGGCGGCGCTGGCCGACGGGTTCTCGTTCCTCAAGCTGTTTCCGGCCGAGGCCGTGGGCGGCATCCCGCTGCTCAAGGCCTGGGCCAGCCCGTTTGGTCCGGTGGGCTTTTGCCCCACGGGTGGCATCACCAGCGCCACGGCCCCCAACTACCTGGCGCTGCCCAATGTGCGCTGCGTGGGCGGCTCCTGGCTCACGCCCACCGACGCGGTGCGTGCGGGCGACTGGGCGCGCATCACGCAGCTGGCGCGTGATGCGCAGGGCCTGCGCGCTGCCTCCTGAGCTTCGGCGCAGTGCAGACCTGCCCGTCCGGTGCGACGGCGGTTTTACCAGTGCACCGTGACGCGCAAGCCGCCCAGCGCCGGGCTGCGGTCGGTGGCCACCTGCAAATGGTGCAGGCGCGCGATGCGCCGGACGATGGACCAGCCCAGGCCGCTGCCGCTCTGGCTGGTGCCCAGCACCCGGAAAAACCGCTCGCCCAGGCGCGCCTGTTCTTCGGGCGTGAGGCCCGGGCCGCTGTCTTCCACGCTCAGTTGCGCCTGGCCATCGGCCCGGGTGGACACCTGCAATCGCACTTCGGCGCCCTGCGGGCTGTAGCGCAAGGCGTTGTCCAGCAGGTTGCGCAGCAGCACGCGGGCCAGGGGCTCGGGCAGCGGGATGCGCACGGTGGGCGCCAGGGGTTCGGGCAGCACGATGCGCTGCTGCCGGCGCTCTGCCGTGGCCTGCAGGTCGGCGGCCACCTGCCGCGCCACATCGGCCAGCGGTGTGCTGCTGCCGCTGTCGGGGGCGGGCTCGGCATCGAGCCGGGCCAGCTGCAGCAGCTGCTCCACCAGCCTTGTGGCCCGGTCGCAGCCCTGCACCGTGGCCTCCAGCGCCGTGGCGCGCTCCTGGGTGTCGGTGGCGCCTTGCGCCACCTGGGCCTGCATGCGGATGCCCGCAATGGGTGTGCGCAGTTCGTGCGCCGCGTCGGCGGTGAATTGCTGCTCGGTGGCCAGCAGCCGGGCCATGCGCTCGAACAGGTCGTTGAGCGCCGTGACCAGGGGCAGCACCTCGGGCGGCACGCCTTCGGTGGACAGCGGGGCCAGCGACTGCGGCTGGCGCGCAGCGACGGCCTGCCCGAGCCGGCCCAGCGGCCGCACCGAGCCGCGCACCGCCCACCAGATGCCCAGCGCCAGCAGCGGCAGGGCCCAGGCCAGGGGCTTGAGGATGCTGGTCAGGCTGGCCAGCACGATCTCGCGGCGCACCGACTGCAGCTCGCCCACCAGAATGCGCACATCGCGCTCGCGCCCCTGCGTGACGAACACGCGCCAGGCCTTGCCGTCCACCTGGCTGTCGGCAAAGCCACGCTTGCGCCGCTGCGTCAGGGGTTGCTGCGGCGCACTGGCCGAGCGGGCCAGCAACTGGTCTTCGTGCCAGAGCTGGAACACCACGCGCGGCTGGTGCTTGTCGAGCTCGGGCGCTTCGTTCAGGCGGTCTTCGTCGAGTTCATCCAGGGGCTGCAGGCGCAGCAGGGCGGCGGTTTGCGCCAGATGGGCATCGAGCAGGTCGCTGACTTCCTCGTCGGTTTCGTGCCAGGCCAGCGCTGCGGCCACGCTCCAGGCCAGCAGCACCAGGGCCAGCACCGTGGTCAGCAGACGGGTCTGCAGCGAGCGGGGTGTGCGCGGGGCGGCGGCGCTCATGCGGTTTCGCGTGCAATGCGGTAGCCCACGCCGCGCACGGTCTCGATCAGGGCCGCGCCCAGCTTGCGCCGCAGGTGGTAGATGTGCACTTCCACCGCGTTGCTGTTGATCTCGCTGCCCCACTGGTACAGGCGCTGCTCCAGCTGCTCGCGGCTGAGTACGCGCCCGGCGTTCAGCAGCAGCGCGTGCAGGAGGTCGTACTCGCGGTTCGACAGCTCCACGGCTTGGCCATCCGCCATCACCTGGTGGGCGGCCGGGTCCAGCACCACGTTGCCAGCGGCCAGCCGGGTTTCGCTCTGGCCATGGGCGCGCCGCACCAGGGCGCGCAGGCGGGCGGCCAGCTCGTGCAGGTCGATGGGCTTGATGAGGTAGTCGTCAGCGCCCGCGTCCAGCCCGGCAATGCGCGCAGGCACGGCGTCGCGGGCGGTGAGCACCAGCACCGGCGTGGTGTTGCGGCGCGCGCGCACCTGGCGCAGCACGTCCATGCCGTCCTGGCGCGGCAGGCCCAGGTCGAGCACGGCCGCCTGGTAGGCGCCGGTGGCCAGCTCGCGCTCGGCCGCCACGCCATCGCGCACCCAGTCCACCTGGAAGCCGTTTTGCGCCAGGCCGGCGCGGATGCCCGAGCCCAGCAGTTCGTCGTCTTCGGCCAGCAGGATGCGCATGGAAGGGGCTTTCAGTCAGTCGTCGTCATGGTGGCGATTCTCGCTCCAGCGCGTGGCATCGGCGGCGGGCTGCTGGGGCGCCTGGTTCCACTGCCACGCCCAGAAGGCCAGCACGCAGGCCAGGACGAGCGCGGCAATCCCGCCGTGGTTGCTTTTCGCCAGGTCGGGCCCGGGGCCTGGCACACGGCCCGTCAGCATGGGCAGCGCCTGGTTCTTGCGGCGCAGCACGCTCAGGAGCGCGATCAGGCCGATATGCGCCAGCACCACGAACAGCAGGGTGTTGCCGAAGAACTCGTGCACTTCCTCCAGCCATTCGCCGCCCCATTCGTCCCACACGGCATAGCCGCTGAGGGTGAGCGGTACCACCAGCGCCAGGATCAGCGCCACGGCCAGCGCCATCAGCAGGTTCTGCCCCGGGCGCCAGGTGGCCTGCAGCGCACCGGGCGAGCGCACGGCCGCCAGGGACTTCAGCCACGCCGGCACGCCCTGCAGCTTGCGCCACAGCACCGACAGCCGGGCCTGGCGCGGCCCGAACAGGCCCCACAGCAGGCGTGCCACGACCAGCCCCGCCAGCGTGTAGCCCAGCGTGACGTGCACCAGGCGCCAGCGTTCACCGTCGGCGGTGACATAGGCCGCCGTGAAGCTCAGCGCCATCAGCCAGTGCAGCATGCGCGTGGTGGCATCGACCACGCGGCGGGTGGCGGGCCGGGGCGTCTGCGCCGGGGCCGTGGAGGGCGCTGAAGCGGAGGAGGGCGATGGGGTGGAAAGGGTGTCGGAAGTCATGGCGGTTCTCACTTCGGAATGCGGACGCGGTCGTCGTCAAAGTCGCCCTGGTCGGCGCGGGTGTGGCAGGCCATGCAGTTGGCGCGGCTGCCCACGGCGGTGCGTTTCCAGACGGCGGGTTCCACCTCGCGGTGCTTGCGCTCGAACCAGGCGGATTGGGTGATGCGGTCTTGTGGCGGGGCCTCGCGCACGCGCTTGGTGGTGCCGGCATGGGCCTGCAGCCAGGCGCTGATCTGACCCACCATGGCAGGGTCGAGCGAAGCGTCGGTGCCGTAGTGCTGGTCCAGCCCCTTCATCATGCGGCTCCACGCGTTGGCCGGCAGCATGCCGGGCGGGTAGGCCATGTGGCAGGCGGCGCACTCCTGCCGGTAGGCCGGCAGCATGGTGCTGGCGGGCATCTCGCGGCTGTCGGCCCAGGCAGCGGGCAGGGCGCAGGCGAGAGCCATCAGGGCGGCCGATTGGCGAGCGGTGCGGTTCATGGCTTGTCCTTGGCGGCCTGGGGTGGGGTTTTGCCATCGAGCTGCAGCAGCCAGGCCAGCACATCGGCTTTCTCGACGGGCGTGCACTCGCGGCTCAGCACGTCCTTGCAGTTGCGGCGAAACCATTTGTCCACCTTGGCGGTGTCGGTGAAGCGTTCGGGGTTGAACGCGGGCGCCAGCGGGGCGATGGTCTTGCCGGTGCTGGCGTGGCGGGAGGACGTGGTCGGCGGGTTGCCGTGGCACGAGGCGCACGACCACTCGCCGCCATGGCGGCTGTTGAAGAACACGCGGCCGCGCTCGGCACTGACGGGTTTGCCGGAGACATCGCTCCAGCGCTGCATCTGCGAGGCGGCTGTGGTGTCGGCCGCATGGGCCGGCGCCAGGGCGAAGGCCAGCGCCAGCAGCGCGGCCATGTGCACGGGAGAGGTGGTGTGTGGGGTGTTCATGCCGCCATGGTGCAAGGCGGGCATGAAGAATGGCTTAAGACGCCAGAACAGGGCGTACACCAGCCCTTTTAATTTTGATCAAAAGAACCCATGGCGCTTGTTGGTAAAGCGCTTGCAGCTATTCAATAAGTGGCGTCCTTGGGCTGAGCGATAGATGCTGTCGCGGTGCCCCGGCCGCTGAGCCTTCTGCACATCTGCTTGTCGCACGGTCCTCCTATCATGTCCAGGGGCATTCGCCCGCCGTCCGTCAACATTCCACCAAGAGAGGGGTTTCACCATGGATTTCGTTCAGGCAATCCAGTCGTGTCTGGGGCAGTACGCTACTTTTTCGGGTCGTGCTTCACGGTCCGAATACTGGTGGTTTTTTCTGTTCCAGGTGATCGTGATGATCGTTGCCAGCCTGCTGGGCGACATGGTTTACGCGCTGGCCTCGCTGGCGCTGCTGTTGCCGGCATTGGCCGTGGGCACGCGCCGCCTGCACGACATTGGCCGCACGGGCTGGTGGCAGCTGCTGTTGCTGAGCGGCATCGGCTTTCTGGTGCTGCTGTACTGGTGGGTGCAGCCCGGCGAGGCATCGCCCAACACCTACGGCGAGCCCTTCTCCGCATGACATGAAAAAAGCCCGCAGGCCGTAAGACCTGCGGGCTTTTGGATGGGGCTGCGCAGCCAGGGCGGCTGCGCAGGGACCAGGCAATTACATGCCCATGCCGCCCATGCCACCCATGCCGCCCATGTCGGGCATGCCGCCGCCGGCAGCGGCTTCTTCCTTCGGAGCCTCGGCCACCATGGCTTCGGTCGTCAGCAGCAGCGATGCCACGGAAGCGGCGTTCTGCAGGGCCGTGCGGGTGACCTTCGTGGGGTCCAGAATGCCCAGCTCGAGCATGTCGCCATACGTGTCGTTCGAGGCGTTGAAGCCGTAGTTGCCCTTGCCGGCCAACACAGCGTTCACCACCACCGAGGCTTCGCCGCCGGCGTTGTTCACGATTTCGCGCAGGGGCGCTTCGATGGCCTTCAGCACCAGCTTGATACCGGCTTCCTGGTCGGCGTTGTCGCCCTTGACCGAGTCGCCCACGGCTTGCTTGGCACGCAGCAGGGCCACGCCGCCACCGGCCACCACGCCTTCTTCCACAGCCGCACGGGTAGCGTGCAGTGCGTCTTCCACGCGGGCCTTCTTTTCCTTCATTTCGACTTCGGTGGCAGCGCCCACCTTGATCACGGCCACACCGCCGGCCAGCTTGGCCACGCGCTCTTGCAGCTTTTCGCGGTCGTAGTCGGACGTGGCTTCTTCGATCTGCACGCGCACTTGCTTGACGCGGGCTTCGATGTCAGCGGCAGCGCCGGAGCCGTCGATGATGATGGTGTTTTCCTTGCCCACTTCGATGCGCTTGGCCTGACCCAGATCGGCCAGGGTCACCTTTTCCAGGGTCAGGCCCACTTCTTCGGCGATGACCTTGCCGCCCGTCAGGATGGCGATGTCTTCCAGCATGGCCTTGCGGCGGTCGCCGAAACCAGGTGCCTTCACAGCCACGACCTTCAGGATGCCGCGGATGGTGTTCACGACCAAGGTAGCCAGGGCTTCGCCTTCGACTTCTTCGGCAATGATCAGCAGCGGACGGCCGGCCTTGGCCACTTGCTCCAGCGTGGGCAGCAGGTCGCGGATGTTGCTGATCTTCTTGTCGAACAGCAGCACGAAGGGGTTGTCCAGAATCGCGGATTGCTTTTCGGGGTTGTTGATGAAGTAGGGCGACAGGTAGCCGCGGTCGAACTGCATGCCTTCCACGACGTCCAGTTCGGAGTCGAGCGACTTGCCGTCTTCCACGGTGATCACGCCTTCCTTGCCAACCTTGTCCATGGCGTCAGCGATCAGCTTGCCGATGGTTTCGTCGGAGTTGGCGGAGATCGAACCGACCTGGGCGATTTCCTTGGAGGTGGTGGTGGGCTTGGAAGCCTTCTTCAGCTCGATCACCAGGGCTGCCACAGCCTTGTCGATACCGCGCTTCAGGTCCATCGGGTTGATGCCAGCGGCCACGTACTTGAAGCCTTCGCGCACGATGGCTTGTGCCAGCACGGTGGCGGTGGTGGTGCCGTCACCAGCGTTGTCGCTGGTCTTGGAAGCCACTTCCTTCACGAGCTGGGCGCCCATGTTCTGCAGCTTGTCCTTGAGTTCGATTTCCTTGGCCACGGACACACCGTCCTTGGTCACGGTGGGGGCGCCGAACGAGCGCTCCAGCACCACGTTGCGGCCCTTGGGGCCCAGGGTCACCTTGACCGCGTTGGCCAGGATGTTCACGCCTTCAACCATGCGAGCGCGGGCTTCGCCGCCGAAAACTACGTCTTTTGCTGCCATGTTTGGCTCCTAGAGAAATCTAAAAATTCGAGAAACAGATGACTGTGTCGAGAAAAGAATTGCGTAGCGAGCGGCTCACAGGCTAGGCGGACGGAGCGCAGGAACCGGAACGTACTGCCTGTACGTGAGGATTCCGAGCACCGTCCAACGACGCATGTGGGCCGCGCAGCAGCAATTACTTCTCGACAACGGCGAACAGGTCGTCTTCCTTCATTACCAGCAGCTCGTCGCCCTTGACCTTGACGGTCTGGCCCGAGTACTTGCCGAACAGAACGCGGTCGCCGACCTTCACGTTCAGGGCGATCAGCTCGCCCTTGTCGTTCTTCTTGCCGGGGCCGACGGCCAGCACTTCACCTTGATCGGGCTTTTCAGCGGCGTTGTCGGGGATCACGATGCCGGAGGCGGTCGTGGTTTCGCTTTCGATACGCTTGACGATCACGCGATCGTGCAGGGGGCGAAGGTTCATTGCATTGCTCCTGTGGATTGACAATAAAAAGCCGGATGAGAAGGCGCCCGCACTGCGGACGCCGCCAAACTTCCTCGTGACAAGCACTTTGTTAGCACTCGTTTGAGGCGAGTGCTAATGATAGGGGCATTTGTGGCCGTTTCAAGACGTCCCCTGGCGGATGGGGGGTTTTGGGGATGCGGAACGCCACTCTACTTTCGTGATTCCGCCATTCAACTTTAGATTCTGGCGGCACCGCTATCGTGGAGTTACTGAGCACGCGCTCTGACGGCGCTCTGCAGATGACCTAAAGTACTTCGTTAAGATAAAAGTGAGTGCGCACTAATAGACGGGATGGCCGCAACTGGTTGTTTCAACGGCAGCTCAAGGCTGATTGCTGACGGTGACCTAGCACGCCTGAATGTCGGTTGCCGCGGTCTCCTATCACTCGAGGATGCAAGGGTCGAACGACCGCTGCACCGCCGTCATCGGCCACTCAACACATGCCAGCCTGGCTCGCTTCGATAACGACTCGTCGCGCCCGAAGTGATCGGCTGCGACGACCCGCAGCAGAAATTGAACACTTCAGCTCAAACTTTCGCTGTTTGGCAGATCACGCGCGCTTCAGGTTCGGAAATTGCGGTTGCAAAATTTGTCTCCAAGAATTCAGCCACGGACCGGCCTTTCCTCAACACCAAGTCCGCTATCGCTTGGGTATCGGAGAGCTCCAGTTTGAACGTATCGGAAGGCAGTAGATGCAATGCGTCACTGGCGGTCGCGACAATACCCGGCCAGTTCCTGCCCAGCGGCGGCTTGTTTCCCGCGGCTCGCCAGACCTCCAGCTTCGGAAAATCGCCACTCTTGAAGCCTTCGAGCAGCACCACGTCACACGTTTGAAGACGTGCCAGCAGGTACTCCAGTGGTGGTTCAACGGCGCCGCGCAACTTGTGCATCAGTGCCCAGCGGTTGTGTCCCAGCAGCATGACCTCCATACACCCTGACTCCCGCAGGCGGTAGGAGTCTTTGCCGGGACGATCCACCTCTATGTCCTTGTGGCTGTGCTTGATCAGGGAGACCGTGAGCCCGCGGGAGCGAAGCTCGGGAATCAGCCTTTCGAGCAGGGTGGTTTTGCCCATGCCCGAGTGGCCTGTGATGCCGAAGATTTTCATGGTCTTGTGCTCGCTCCGTAAAACGGAAGTGCCGTCGTAGTGCCGACACTCCCGATGCAACGCGCCGCGGTGCGTCAGGGCACGATGGCGTCCTTGGCGTTCTTCTCCAGGAAATCCAGCACCACCTTGCGCTGGAGATCGTCCAGGCCAGCGCGCGGGAACATGCTCTGCGTGATGCCGTGCCACTGGCTCTTGGTGAAGTCGCCCGGCTCGCGCGGTACGTGACACACTGTGCAGCGCTCGTAGAACAACTTCTCGCCCGGCAACATGGCACCCATGGTCGCGCCCTTGACGATGTTGGCGCGCTCGCTCAGCTTGAGTGCATCGACATCCAACTTGCTTTGCGCCGCCGTTTCGATCGCTGGCGGCTCGTACGCGCGGTTGACCGACTCGGCGTCATCGCAGCGCTTGAGGTTGGCAATACAGGTGTTGGCGCTGGTGGCCTGGCTCAGGCCGCTCGATGCCACGCTGGTCGTGATGATGTTGATCGCACCGCTATTGCAGCGGCCCTTGGAATCGAGCTGGATCCAGTTGCCCTCTTCCAGGCTGACCACGCCCTTCATGATCTTTTTGGTGACCACCGCACCGGCAATTAGCGCGCCACGATCGTTGTACAGCTCGACCAGATCGCCGCTCTTGATGCCCTTGGCGGCGGCATCTTCGACACTGATGAGCACATGCTGGCGCCCCTTCACGTTCTGCTCCAGACGCACGTCGGCGTTGGCCATCTGCGAGTGCACCCGGTTGTAGGGGTGTGGACTGACCACATGCACCTGCCCGGACTTGGCATTTCCCAGGAACTCCACCGGCTCCAGATACTTCGGAACTGGCGGACAGTCGGGCACGTTGAAACGCGCAATCTCGGAGCAGAACAGCTCGATCTTGCCGGACTTGGTGTGCAGTGGGTTTTTCACCGGATCGGTATAGAAGTCGCCGTGGCGCACCCACTTGCGCATCTTCTCGGGCACGTCGATGCGCACGATACCGTCTTCCCAGAACTTGTCGAACGGTACCTTCTGGCCGGTCGCTGCGTACGAGGCCTTGAGAATGTCCATGACCGACTTACCTTCGGTGAAGCCGTACTCGACACCCATCAGGGCAGCCAGGCGGCGGAAGATCTCGAAGTCGTCCAGGCTCTCGCCGTAAGGCTTGATGACCTGACGCATCGCGTAGATCTTGTCGTTGCTGTAGGTGCCGCCGGTGCTCATGTCGTCGCGCTCAAGGGCCGAGGTGGCCGGCAGAACGATGTCGGCAAAGCGCGAGGAGGCACACCACCAGGGGTCCTGGCAAATCACCGTTTCGACCTGCTGATTCATCGCACGCAGCAACTCATTGGTGTTTTGCTGGTGCGACATGAAGTTGTTGCCAGCGGTATAGATCAGCTTGACCAGCGGATACTTGTGCGTCGCGCCGTCGCGGGTGTATTCCTTGCCTGGATTCATCAGCATTTCGCTGATGCGCGAGGCCGGGCAGCGCGCCTTGATCGGATTGCGACCCTGCGACAAGCCGACCGGCATGATGGCGTTGGACTGCGCCATGCCACCACCACCGTAATGCCAGCTGAAGCCCACGCCTTCGCCCGGCTTGCCTATCTTGCCAAGCATGGCTGCGAAGTTGATGATCGCCCAGTGTGTCATCTCTCCATGGTGTGCACGCTGCAGCGACCAGGCGCCAGCGAACTGTGTGCGCTTAGAGGCAAACAGCTCGGCGAGCTCGACGATCTTGGCGGCTGGAATGCCGGTGATCTTGGCGGCCCACTCGGGTGTCTTGGGCGGCGTGCCGTCACCGTCCTTGCCCAGCAGGTAGGCCAGGTACTTGTCGAAGCCAACGGTGTACTTGGCCAGGTAGGACTTGTCATGCTTGCCGGTGTTGTAGACGTGGTAGGCCATGGCCGAGAACAGCGCCACATCCGTGTTCGGAACGATCTTGACCCACTCGGAGCCAACTGCATCGTCGGTCGGCGTGTACTGCGGGTTGATCGACACAAACTTGACACCGCGCTCCTTGATCTTCATCCAGCGCGGGAGCATCTGGTGATCGGCGACCGTGAACTCGATACGGTTGTTTTTGAACGGGTCGCAGCCGATCCAGACCATGACCTCGGTGTGCTCGGCCATCACTTCCCACGAAGTTTGGGGCGAGTACACCTCCATGTCGCCAATGATGTGCGGCAAGCTGACCTGAGAAGCGCCGCCAGAATAGTCGCCGGTGGTGACCGAATGACCACCAATCAGGCCGAACAGGCGGCCCTGCAGCACCTGCGGACGCAGCAGACCGGCGTGCGACCAGCCGCCGTAGGAAGCGCTGAACAGCGCCTCGTTGCCATGTTTTTCAGCCGTGCGCACGATGGCATCGGCCGTGAGCGCCAGCGCCTGTTCCCAGCTCACGCGCACAAAGGGCTCCTTGCCGCGCAGGTGAGGCTTGGTGTCGCCCGTGGGGTTGGCCAGATAGGATTTGCGCACCATCGGGTACTTCACACGGGTCTTGTGATAGACACGACCGATCAGGCCCTCCGTGAGCATGGTGGTCGGCGTGGCGTCCACGTCCTTGAGCGGCTGGATGCCGACCAGAACGCCATTCTTCACCACGGCCTTAAACGGGCCCCAGTGGCTGGCACTGGGAATCACCTGGGTGTCGGCGGCAAACACTTCGTCAGCTGCGAACCAGGTCAGGCCGGTGGTAGTCACTGCCGAGGCAACCGATGCCTTCAAAAGGCCGCGTCGGGTCATGGTCATGGTGGGTCTCCTTGCAAATAAAACAAACCGATGGGGTATGTCCTGATGCTAGGAATCGCAGATCAATGGCGCGCTCGGATTTGTTGTGTTGTGCCGTGCCTTTATTAACCGCGTTAACGGGCGATGCGTCAGTTCGCCGCGTCGGGCCGGTGGTGGAACTGGGGCATTAGTAGGGGTGGCGGCAGCGACTCGTCGATGTTGATCTCGCCCAGATTGCCCAGCGCAACCGTGCGAATCACCGGGCCAAAGTGCCGGCGGGTCGGTCGCCGCTCCAGCAGATCGACCGCCAGGCCGATGGACATCCGGCCCTGCAGCACGGGTGCATCGGTGGGGGCGGCGAGGATGCGGCCCCGCAGGATGCCCCGGTGCACCGCCGGTGTGAAGTAGGTCGAGACGATGCCGATGCGGTCCTGCAGGCCGCGTTCGCGCAGCACGCTGATGGCGGCCTCCGCCATCAGGGCATTGCCGGCCAAAAAGTCCAGGTCCTTGTGATCGTCGAGCACCTGTTGCAGCAGATTGCGCTGCACGGCCTTGCCGGTGTCGCCCCACGCGGTCGTGCGGATAACGACGCGGCTACCGGCGATGGCCTGGCGAAAGGCGCGGTCCACGCCTTCGCTGACACTGCGCGGCCCCGGGAACCAGGCCACTTGTACTGGAGGTCCGTCGCCCCGCGTCTGGCTGACCAGAAAGCGGCCAGCCGCCTGGCCCATGTCGTCCCAGTCCACGCCTACCTTGCCCGAAATGCCGACGTCGTCGATGGCATTGACGGTGCCGATAACGGGCATGCGCGCTGTCAGCTGGCGCAGGTGCGGGGTCATGACATCACGGGAGACCGCCCCGATGATCAGTGCGTTCACGCGACGGTCCGAGGCACAGTCCTGTATCTGTGCGCGCTGAACAGCCAATTGGGCATATCCGCCGGCCTCGGCAAATCGCACCTCCACGCGCAGGCGGCGCGCTTCCTCCACCATGCCGTAGTTGACTCCCAGCCAATACGCATCCTTGATATGCGGCACCACCACGCAGAGCACCCAGGACTGGCGGGCGGGCGCGGCCGGCGTGTACTCGGCCCGCACGGGCGCGGGCGCCATGAATGGCGGCTCCCAGCTCAGGATGGGTTGGGCCGCAACGGGTGCGACCACCACGGACCAGGCCATGCACAGACCCCACAAGGAAGCGGCGGCTTGTCGCAACGGATGAAGGGAAAGAAAGGCGGACGTCATGCCCGCGGACTGTAATCCGGTTTCCGAATCAAAATAGCATGGCAAATGGCTTTGGTCGGTACTCGAACGTTGGACTGGAAATGATGCTCCCCTGGATCAAGCGGCTCGACCGCCGGCTGGGCTTGATCGGCAAGATCGGGCTGGCGTTGGCCGTGGGCGCGCTGCTGACGGCGGCCGTGGCGGCCACGGCCTGGCTCAGCTTTAACCAGGTGGTCGGGCTGCAGCGCCGCATCATCGACAACACGGTGCCGGCACTGGAAGCGGTCGGTGCGGTGACCCAGCTCAACAACCGCACCCTGGCGCTGGTCGATCAGCTCCGGCTCGCGCAAACCGTCGATGAGGTCGATGCCTTTCAACGCCAGGGCGACGCGCAACTGGTCCAGGTGCGCAACCTGCTGGGGCGTCTGGAACAGCAGGACTTCGAGCCCCAGTTGGAACAGGCCCTGGCGGTGACGGTCCAGGAGATGCACACCAACCTCGGGTTGCAGGCCAGCAAGGCGCGGCAGTCACAGCAGGTGCAAGCCGAGATTCGCCAGGCCCAGCAGGCGCTGCACCGGGCCGTGGCCGAGCTGATGTTGCTGGCGGAGGCGCTGGCGGCGAATGCCTCGACCTATTCCACAGCCACCGTGTCCAGGCTCTACCCCATGGTGGAGCGCGGCGCCAGCCGGGACGAAATCCTGGCGTCGCTGGATCGTCTGATCGAGGTGGACATCGACCGCATGGAGCGCATGTCTGAATTGCAGCTCGTGTGCTTTCGGCTCAAGACCACGCTCGATCGTGTGGAGGGTGACCTAACTCCACCAGCCCTGGGGGGCTTGAACAGGGAGTTCGCCGCGGACCTGGCCATCCTGTCGCATCGACTGCAGGACTTCCGGGACCCGACCCGCAAAGCCACGGCGCAGCGGCATTTCGATGTGCTGAAGGCGGCGCTGGCGCCGCAGGGCCTGTTTTTCTTGCAGGCCAGGCGTCAGGCGCTCGGCGGCCAGTTGGCCGCTGAGCGGGACGCAGGGGCCGCACTGGCCCTGCGCCTGAACGAACAGGGCGCCGCACTGCTGCTGGCCAGTCAGCAGGCCATGGCACAGGTGGGCACAGGCTCGCGCACCGCAATCGCCCGCGGAGCCGTGGGCTTTCTGGCCGTCGCCGGTGTCCTCACGCTGTCGTTGCTGGCCACGCTCTGGCTGATCCTGCGTTACGAGCTGCTGGGTCGGCTCAAGGGCATGGAAAGCGCCATGCGGGCCCTCATGGCTGGCGATCACAGCGTGGCAATCACCCATCCGGTGGCCCGCCACGATCCGCTGCTACCGCTGGTGCAGGCGCTGGAACAGTTCCGGGAGCACGCGATCGAACGGCAACGCCTGGAGAATTCGCTGCGCCTGCACCAGCAGCAACTGGAACAGCAGGTGCAGGACCGCACCGCGGCACTCAGCCGCAGCAACGAACTTCTGGAGCGCGAAGTCGCGCTGCACGCGCAGGCACGGAGCGAGGCCGAGGAGGCAAACCGCGCGAAGAACGAATTTCTCGGCAGCCTCAGCCACGAGCTACGCACGCCACTCAGCGGTGTGAGCGGCAGCGCGCACCTGCTGCGCGACACCGCGCTGGACGATCGTCAACGCGAGTACCTGCGGATGATCGAGTACGCCAACGGCACCCTGCTGGAAACCCTGGAGGACATGCTGGGCTTTTCCCGCCTGGAGGCCGGCAAGCTGGAAATCACGCGGGAGCCTTTCGCGGTACGGGATGTCATCGACGACATGCTGGCACTGCAGTCCGTCGCGGTGCGCAGCAAGGGCTTGGCACTTGTGCGTGATATCGCCGATGACGTGCCAGAGTGGCTCTTGGGCGATCGCCGCAAGCTCAACCAAATCCTGCTAAACACCATCGGCAATGCAATCAAGTTCACCGACGAAGGCGAAGTCACGGTGAAGGTGGTACGTGCAGCGGACAACCCGACGGGTGCGGTGCGTCTGCAGTTTCAGGTGCTCGACACCGGTATTGGCATTCCGACTGATCAGCAGGAGGCTGTTTTCAAACCGTTTGTCCAGGTGGAGGACACGGCGCATCGTCGGCACGGAGGGACCGGACTTGGCCTGGCCATCTGCCAACGCTTGGTGGAACTGATGGCGGGGCGCCTGTGGCTCAAGAGCACGGTCGGTGAAGGTACGGAGGTCGGCTTCGAACTGCCGTTCGAGCCTGTTGCGGCGGGGACGTCACTGGCTCCACGGCCCGATATCGCCGATCCGATCCCCTCGCTGGATGTGCTGGTGGTCGAGGACGATGACATCAACCGCATCGTCTGCCAGCGTTACCTGGAAGCACTGGGCCATCGGGTGCGGCTGGCCGCCAGCGGCCCCACCGCCATCGATTTGCTGCGCCATGGGGGGCACACGGACTGCATGCTCATGGACATCAGCCTGCCCGGCGATTCGGGGCTGGAAGTCGCCCAGACGCTGCGCACCCTCGACGGCGGCCGGTGGCGGGCACTGCCCATCCTGGGCATGTCCGCACATGTCACGCCTGACATCCTCGAACACCCGGCCGCTGCCAACATGGTGGGCTTTCTCAGCAAACCTTTCCAGCGCGGCGAGCTTGCGCGTGCACTGGCTCGGGCCCTGCAGGCCTCCTCATCCCCGACGGGTGCCTCAACATCCACCCCACTCATCAAGGACGTGGCAGCGGCAGGCGATGCACCAACGCTGGACGAGGCCTATCTCACACAGGAGCGCGAAGACCTCGGGCTCGATGTCCTGCGGCAGCTGCTGGGCCTGTTCCGCCAAATCTCCGAGGCGTCCGCAGCATCACTGCAGGATGCAGAACAGGCCGCCGACGCCGAACAGATTCGACGGACCGCCCACCAGCTGCGCAGCGCAGCGAGCAACCTGGGGCTTCTGCGTGTCATGCAGGCCTGCCGACGCCTGGAAGACGCGGTCGGTGAAGGAATGTTGACGACGGCGCAGCGTGTACTGCTGATCAGCCAGCTGCTGGAGGCCATTCCCGAGGGGATCGAGGCGCTCGAACGCTGGCTCCCCCCCACCGGCGAAGGGCGTCAGGATGCGGCGTTGTCGGCCAGCAGGTAACCGACGCCCCGGACGGTGACGATCAGCTCCGGGTGTCGGGGGTCTTTTTCCATCTTCTCGCGCAAGCGGGCCACCAGCACATCGACGGTGCGGTCGCTCGGATCCCACGAGCGGTGGAAAACCTGCTGCATCAGGCGCTCGCGTTCCACCGCAGTCCCGAGGTGCCGGGCCAGCGCGGCAAGCAGATCAAACTCGCCCCGGGTCAGTATCTCCTGGTGCCCATTCGCCGCGGTGAGCTTGCGCTGCGCCAGGTCCAGCGTCCATTGGCCCAGCTTGCGTTGCAGCCCGGACACGCCTGCTGCCGAAACCGGACGGAGGCGCCGCAGGACGATCTTGACCCGCGCGAGCAGTTCGCGCGCGTTGAAGGGTTTGGTGACGTAATCATCGGCGCCGGACTCCAGGCCCACGATCTTGTCGATGTCGTCATTGCGGCCTGTCACCAGGATGAGGCCGATGCTGGCGTTGTGGGCGCGGAGCTCCCGCGCTAGTTCGAGACCGTCACGACCGGGTAGGCCGATGTCCAGCAGTACCACATCGGTGGGGTGCTGGCGCAGGCAGTCCCACATTTCATCGCCATTGGCCGCCACCCGGACGCAGTAGCCTTCCCGCTCAAAGTAGGCCTTGACCCGTGTACAGGTCATAGGATCGTCGTCGACGACAAGGAGGCTGTGTGCGGCAGACAAGATGTTCGGATTTTCCCGTGTTTTGATCGGATCGAAGGTCGTCATCGGTTCTGAAAATTATATGGAACCGGAGTTTGGCTGGAGGTGAATGACGGCGAAACTGCCGCCGTGCTTCCCACAGCGGGAGCCTGTCAGAAAGTTTGTGTGTGAGGCATAGCATGTCAACAAGGAGCATGAATGCCACGCAAGACGAAGACCACCGCATCAGCGGACAAGGCGGCGCAGCCGCAATTCTCAGCCGAGCTGCTTGAGCAACTCATTCCCGGGCCAGTCACGCCAGCCGAGCTTGAGGGCATCTTCCA
>NZ_FNQJ01000035.1 GCF_900107605.1 Acidovorax soli
CTTCCAGCGATTCATGGCTGCTATCGCCGAGAAAAGCTCCGCTACCATTCATTGAATATCAACCAGCGGTGTTGCACTTCAGATTTGAGACCGCCACGCAATTAGCTATTAAAACAGTAGCAATAAGGAGCCATTCATGCCACGCAATCAACAAATCGTGCTCGACAACCGCCCCCAGGGCGAGGCCGTGGCCAGCAATTTCAAGCTGGTGGCCACTGACACCCCCGCGCTCCAAGACGGCGAAGTGCTGGTGCGCCACCATTACCTGAGCCTTGATCCCTACATGCGTGGCCGCATGAACGACAGCAAGAGCTACGCGGCCTCGCAGCCGCTGGGCGAGGTGATGATCGGCGGCACCGTGGGCGAAGTGGCCGAGAGCCAAAACCCCAGGTTCGCCGTGGGTGACAAGGTGGTGGGCATGGGCGGCTGGCAGGAATACAGCGTGGTCGATGGCAATGCCGTGGGCGCGCTGCGCAAGGTGGATACCGCCCATGTGCCGCTGTCGCACTACCTGGGCGCCGTGGGCATGCCGGGCGTGACGGCCTGGTATGGCCTGGTGAAGATCATCGAGCCCAAGGCGGGCGCCACCGTGGTGGTGAGCGCCGCCACGGGTGCCGTGGGCAGCGCCTTTGCCGCGCTGGCCAAGGCGCGCGGCTGCCGCGCCGTGGGCATTGCGGGCGGCGCCGAGAAGTGCCGTTATGCGGTGGAAGAGCTGGGCTTTGACGTGTGCATTGACTACAAGGTGCACAGCGACGTGAAGGCCATGTCCAAGGCCCTCAAGGATGCCTGCCCGAACGGCATCGACGGCTACTTTGAAAACGTGGGTGGATGGATCATGGACGCCGTGATGCTGCGCATGAACGCCTTCAGCCGCATCGCCCTGTGCGGCATGATCGCCGGTTACGACGGCCAGCCCTTGCCCATGGCCAACCCCGCGCTCATGCTGATCAACCGCATGAAGGTCGAAGGCTTCATCGTGAGTGAGCACATGGAGGTGTGGCCCGAGGCACTGCAAGAGCTGGGCACCCTGGTGGGCACCGGAAAGCTGCGCCCGCGCGAGACCATTGCGCAAGGCATTGCGGCGGCACCCGAGGCTTTTCTGGGCCTGCTCAAGGGCAAGAACTTCGGCAAGCAGCTCGTCAAGCTGGTCTGAACATGGCTGCCTTGCCGCCCGTGCTGCGCTGGACCTGGGCCCGCTTCGACGACCTGGGCGTGCATGCCCTGCATGATGCGCTGGCCCTGCGCTGCAAGGTGTTCATCCTGGAGCAGGGGCCCTACCAGGACCCGGACAGTGCGGACAAGCAATCCTGGCACCTGCTGGGGTATGACGATGCCGGGGCCTTGCAGGCCTGCCTGCGCGTGGTGGACCCGGGCGTGAACTACCCCGAGCCCTCCATCGGGCGCGTGGTCACGGCCCGCGCGGCGCGCGGCGGCGGCATGGGGCGCGCGCTCATGGTGCAGGGGCTGGACCGCTGCCGACAGGTCTGGCCGGGCAGGGCGGTGCGCATCAGCGCGCAGGCGCATCTGCAGCGTTTTTATGGCAGCCTGGGGTTTGTGGCGGTGTCTGACGTTTACCTCGAAGATGGCATTCCCCACATCGAGATGCTGTGGAGCCCGCCCTGAGCAGTGCCGGCGCTGATGCCTGCACGGCCATCTGTTTCAATGCTTGCGCTGGAGATTGCCCATGACCGCCCTGATCCTGCACCACTACCCCTCATCGCCTTTCTCGGAAAAGATCCGGCTGGTGCTGGGCTTCAAGCAGTTGCCCTGGAAGTCGGTGATCATTCCCAGCATCGCGCCCAAGCCCGATGTGATGGCCCTCACGGGCGGCTACCGCAAGACGCCGTTTCTGCAGATCGGCGCCGACATCTACTGCGACTCGGCGCTGATCTGCGAGGTGCTCGAACATGAGCACCCCGAGCCGGTGCTGTTTCCACCCCATCTCAAGGGCGTGGCGCGCGTGTTTGCACAGTGGGCCGACAGCACCCTGTTCCAGAGCGCCATGGCCTACAACCTGCAACCGCGCGGTGCCCAGGCGCTTTTTGCCCATGTGGCACCCCAGGCGGCCCAGGCCTTTGGCGAAGACCGCCGCCAGATGAGCGCCGGCATGCTGCGTCTGCGCCCGCAGGACGCCACGGCGGCCTACCGCTCGTATCTGCGGCGCCTGGCGCACATGGTAGAAGAACATGATTTCACCTTTGGCGCCGAGCCCTGCGTGGCCGACTTTGCCGCTTACCACCCGCTGTGGTTCACGCGCCAGTGCGTGCCGGTGATGGCCGACATCTTCCAGGCCACGCCCGCCGTGCTGGAGTGGATGGACCGGGTGGCGGCCCTGGGACACGGCCGCATGGAGAAATTCAGCGCCGCCGACGCCATCACGGTGGCAGCCGGTGCCGAACCCTTGCCGGTGGTGAACGACGTCTTTCAGGACGAGCACGGCATTGCGCTGGGGGACGAGGTCACGGTGGCGGCCGAGAGCTTTGGCACCGAGCCCACCGCCGGCACCCTCATCGCCGCCACACGAACGCGCTACAGCCTGCGCCGCACCGATCCGCGTGCCGGCACGGTGCATGTGCACTTTCCCCGCATCGGCTATGTGTTGAGGGCATCCCCCTGAGCGGCTGCCCCGCTTCCCCCTTCTCTCGGCTTCGCCGGGGAGGGGGACGACGCCTTCGCAGCGGGGCGGCCCTTGCTCGGCGTCCCGCGCGACGGGCAGCGCCTGGGTCCACGGCCTCGCACCATTCCTCAACAGAAATTCTTCAGGAGACACGCAACATGATCGACAACTTTGCTGGCAAGACCGCCGTCCTCACCGGCGCAGGCTCGGGCTTTGGCCTGGAATGCGCGCGCATTGGCGCCCGCCTGGGCATGAACCTGGTGCTGGTGGATGTGCAGCAGGACGCACTCGATGCCGCTGCTGCCGAGATGCAGGCGGCAGGCGCCCAGGTGCTGGCCCGCAAGGTGGATGTTTCGAGCACCCCCCAGATGGAGCAGTTGGCTGTGGATGTGGCGCAGCGCTTTGGCGCACCGCACCTCGTGTTCAACAACGCCGGCGTGGGTGCGGGCGGCCTGGTGTGGGAAAACTCGGTGAAAGACTGGGAATGGGTGCTGGGCGTGAACCTCATGGGCGTGGTGCACGGCGTGCGCCTGTTCACGCCCATGATGCTGGAGGCGGCCAGGAAGGACCCGCAGTGGCGCGGCCACATTGTCAATACCGCCAGCATGGCGGGCCTGCTGGCGCCGCCCAACATGGGCATCTACAACGTGAGCAAGCACGCCGTGGTCAGCCTGTCGGAAACGCTGTACCAGGATCTTTCACTGGTGACGGACCAGGTGGGCGCCAGCGTGTTGTGCCCGTATTTCGTGGCCACGGGCATCAACGAAAGCCAGCGCAACCGCCCCGATGGGCTGGCGGGTGACCAGCCCACCCAGAGCCAGCTTATCGGCCAGGCCATGATCAACAAGGCCGTCAGCGCCGGCAAGGTGACGGCCGCCGAAGTGGCACAGAAGGTGTTTGATGCCGTGGCGGCCAACCAGTTCTATATCTACAGCCATCCCAAGGCGATAGGCGCAGTGCAGACCCGCATGGAAGACATACTGCAGGCCCGCAACCCCACCGATCCCTTTGCCGACAAGCCCGCGCTGGGAGCGCAGCTGCGCGCAGCATTGCGCGCCGACTGAGCCTGCGAGCCCTCCGTGGCGCCAAGCAGTGGCGTCTGAACCGATGAATCCAGCCAACCAAGCCAACCAGGCCAACCAGGCCGACAACGGGCCAACCGACGGCCTGCCCCTGCCAGCGCGCAACCGCGCCATGCTGGTCATCATTCTGGGTATTGCGATGGCAGTGCTCGATGGCAGCGTCGTCAACCTGGCCCTGCCGGGCATTGCGCGCGAGCTCAATGCCAGCGCGGCCCACGCGATCTGGGTGGTCAATGCCTACCAGATCGCCACGCTCGTCATGCTGCTGCCACTGGCATCGCTGGGCGAGCGACTGGGGTATCGGCGCGTGTACCTCGTCGGCATGGCGCTGTTTGCGCTGTCGTCGGTAGGAGCCATGCTGGCCGATTCGCTGGCCACGCTGATTGTGGCCCGGGCTGTGCAGGGGCTGGGTGCGGCCGGCATCATGAGCGTGAATGCCGCCCTGGTGCGGCTGACCTATCCGCGCGCGCAACTGGGGCGCGGCCTGGCGATCAATTCCATGGTGGTGGCGCTGGCCTCGGTGGCTGGCCCCTCGGTGGCTGCGGGCATCCTGTCAGTGGCGCCGTGGCCCTGGCTGTTTGCGCTCAACCTGCCCCTGGGGGCCTTGACGCTGTGGCTGGGATGGCGGGCGCTGCCCTTCAATCCACCCAGCGCGGTGGTGCAACCCCGCCCTGCGGCCCTGGATGTCGTGCTCAACGTGCTGATGTTCACGCTGATCTTCGTGGGGGGCGAGCGGCTGGGCGCTGCCCACGGCGCGGGGCGGGCCGGCGCCTCGTCCGAGGCCTGGGGCTTGCTGGCTGCCGGTGTGGTGGTGGGCTGGGTGTACCTGCGCCGCCAGTGGCGCCTGGCTGCACCCCTGTTTCCGGTGGATCTGCTGCGCATTCCGGTGTTTGCGTTGTCCATGGGGTCGTCGGTGGGCGCGTTTTGTGCGCAGACCCTGGCCTATCTGGTGCTGCCCTTCTTGCTGCTGGAGGGCTTGGGCCGCACTCCCTTGCAGGCGGGGTTGCTGATCACCGCCTGGCCCGTGGCCATCGTGGTGACAGCGCCGATCGCGGGGCGCCTGATCGGCCGCTACGCGGATGGCCTGCTGGGGGCCATCGGCATGGGGGTGTTCGCCTGCGGCCTGCTTTTGCTGGCGGCCTTGCCGGCCGTCCCGTCTGCCTTCGACATGGTCTGGCGCATGGCACTGTGCGGCGCGGGTTTTGCGCTGTTCCAGTCGCCCAACAACCACACCATCGTCACCTCGGCCCCGCTGCACCGCAGTGGCGCGGCCAGCGGCATGCTGGGCACGGCCCGGTTGACGGGGCAGACCATGGGGGCGGTTCTGCTGGCCACTATCTTTACCCTGTGGCCGTCGCACGATGGCACAGGCGAATGGGTGGCCTTGCTGCTTGCCGCGGCCTTTGCGGTGGTGGCGGGTGTGTGCAGTTCGCTGCGTCTGCGCGCCACGCATTGAAGAAAGAACGCCGGATTGGAGGCGTGGATAACGCATTTGCGCCGGACTGGCCTGCTGCCTGCGGCAGACGCCACGGGCACCAGCCTTCCCTCGCAAGCACTGGGGGCAGACGAGGCGCAACGCATAACGCCTCTGTGACAGCAGGGCTGCGGTTACATGCGATCCAGGTAGTTCTTATTTGTAACTTATGCAACGTATGTAAATTGATATTTTTGGATGTAGATGTTTGCTGGTGTTTCTTTTAGTGTCGGCATCTGGACGTCGCGCGTGGCAGTGAATAGCCCCGTGCAGGGGCTTTCGCACCCGTTTGGAGGTTGTATGACCATCGTTTCCACCGAGCACCGCATGGCCGGGCTTTCCTCCGGGTCGCACGACAGTGGCGCCGGTGAGGGGCCCTTGGTCGGACATGGCAGCCTGGCGTCCGTATGGCCTGATTTCCTGGTGGGGCAGACAGATCACCCGGTGCGGGTATTGCTGGTGGATGACGATGCGCATATCCGCCTGGTGATTGCACAAGAGCTCATGGCGGACCCCCGCACCCTGGTGGTGGCGCAGGCGTCCAGCCTGCGTGAGGGGCGCAAGGCCATCAAGCAGCACGAGTTCGATGTGCTGCTGGTGGATTTGCACCTGGGTGACGGCGAGGGCTTCGAGCTGCTGGATTACCTCAAGACCGTGCGCCCCTCGGCCGAGGCGGTGGTGATCTCCGTCATGGAGAACGAAGACGAAGTGCTGCGCGCCTTCGAGCTGGGTGCCACCGGGTACCTCGGCAAGAACTCGTGGTTTGGCAACTATGCGCAGGCAGTGCTGCAGGTGGTCAATGGCGGTGCGTCCATCACGCCCACCCTGGCGCGCCGCCTGTTGCAGCGGTTTGACAAGACCCATGCCGATCCGCCCAGGCGCCAGGAGCCCGCCGAAGCCGAGCTCTTGTCCGACCGCGAGAAGGATGTCCTGCGCATGGTGGCCGGCGGTTACACCACCGCAGAAATTGCCACCAACCTGCGCATCAGCACCATGACGGTGAACACGCACATTCGTAACATCTACCGCAAGTTGCAGGTGCGTACCCGCGCCCAGGCTGTGCGGTTTGCGTCGCTGCGGGGGCTGTTCTAGGCGCCGCGGTTGCCGCGAATGTGCCGACATGTTTCGTACCAGCCCGCCCCGTTTTGCCCTGGTCTGCCTGGCACTCTGGCTGGTGCAATGGATCTTGGGCCTTCTGCTGGTGGGGCATTTCTGGGCCTTGAGCTCCCCCGCCGTGCAGTGGCTTGTGGCCGTCCAGCTCATTGGCCAGACTCTGCTGGGGCTGCTCATCCTGGTCCAGCTTCCGCGCGCCCTGCAGTGGCGGCCACGGCGCAATCCCCGCCCCAGTGCCGAAGTGCAGGCCGAGCGCCAGCGCATCGCCCGGGAGCTGCATGACAACGTTGGCTCGCAACTGGTCAACACCATGGGGCTGCTGGACCCCCAAGTGCCAGCCCATTCGCAGGCGCTGCGGGCGCTGGAGCAGTGTCTGCTGGACCTGCGCCTGGTGGTGGATTCGATGGACAGCGGTGCCGACATGCTCACCGATCGCCTGGCGCGCCTGCGCCACCGCATGCAGCCGGTGCTGGACCGGCGTGGCATCCGCATGGCGTGGCAGGTCCAGGCCGCAGATGGCATTGCAACGCCCTGTGGTGCGCGCGCCCAGCACCTGGTCTCCATCGCGCAGGAAGCCTTGAGCAACGTGCTGCAGCACGCGCAGGCCACGCAGGTGGCGGTGCGACTGCACTATGTCGGGGAACCGGGCGCATGGTGCCTGGAGGTCTGCGACAACGGGCGGGGCCTGCCCGAGGCATCCACGGCTTCTGGCACCCGGCTGCCGGGCTTTGGCCTGGAGGGCATGCGCCGCCGGGCGGTGCAGATGGGCGGGGCTCTGGAACTGGTCCGGCCCGAGGAGGGCGGCACCTGCATTCGCGTGGTGCTGCCAATCGATGGTGCGCCCCAGCCGCTGCGCCAGGGGGCGCACGGCGCATAGCTCGGCTCGGATAGCGGTGGCGTGGCCTGCTGGGCGCCCCCGGGTGCTGTCAAGCCTGGTGTGATTCACCCTGAAAAATGCCGCAAGCGCTTTTCTGGAGATATCTTGCAGCTATCAAAAGAGGAGCTGTTCCGCGCAAGACGCCCGGCTCCGCTGGCGCGGCCAGGTTCGTCGCATGTGGCACACTCGCCCGCTTTTCCCGTTGATGTGTCCGCAGAATAGAACGCCATGCAAAAGATCGTCCGGCAGATTGCCGAAGAAATCCGGATCACCGAGCAACAGGTCAAGGCCGCTGTGGAGCTGCTCGATGGCGGCGCCACGGTGCCCTTCATCGCGCGCTACCGCAAGGAAGTGACCAACGGGCTCGACGATATCCAGCTGCGTGAGCTGGAAGCGCGCCTGTCCTACCTGCGCGAACTGGAAGACCGCCGTGCCGCCGTGCTCAAGAGCATCGACGAGCAGGGCAAGCTGACCGACGCGCTGCGTGCTTCCATAGCCGCCGCGCCGACCAAGCAGGAGCTGGAAGACATCTACCTGCCCTTCAAGCAAAAGCGCCGCACCAAGGGCCAGATTGCGCGCGAGTTCGGCATCGAGCCGCTGGCCGACAAGCTGTTTGCCGACCCCATGCTCGACCCCGCGAGGGAAGCCGCGGCATTTACCAGGCCGCCCGAAGTGTTGGACGATGGCAAGCCGGGTGCCGATTTCTCTACTGTGCCCGCCGTGCTCGACGGTGTGCGCGACATTCTGAGCGAGCGCTGGGCCGAGGACGCCGTGCTGGTGCAATCCCTGCGCGAATGGCTGTGGGCCGAGGGCCTGCTGCGCAGCAAAAAGGTCGAAGGCAAGAACGAGAACGACCCCGAGGTCTCCAAGTTCCGCGATTACTTCGACTACGACGAGCCCATCGGCCGCGTGCCCTCGCACCGTGCGCTGGCCGTGTTCCGCGGCCGGGGCCTAGAAATCCTCGAAGCCAAGCTGGTCTTGCCGGTGGAGCCAGAACCCGGCAAGCCCAGCATTGCCGAAGGCAAGATCGCCCTGCACCTGGGCTGGAGCCATGCAGGCCGCCCCGCCGACGACCTGCTGCGCAAGTGCGTGGCCTGGACCTGGCGCGTGAAGCTGAGCCTCTCCACCGAGCGCGACCTGTTCGCCCGCCTGCGCGACGATGCCGAGAAGGTCGCCATCAAGGTGTTTGCCGACAACCTGCGCGACCTGCTGCTGGCGGCACCTGCCGGCCCGCGCGTGGTGATGGGGCTGGACCCCGGCATTCGCACCGGCGTGAAGGTGGCCGTGGTGGACGCCACCGGCAAGCTCGTGGAAACCGCCACCGTGTACCCGCACGAGCCGCGCCGCGACTGGGATGGCGCGCTGCACACGCTGGCCAGGCTGTGTGAGAAGCATGGTGTGAACCTGATCGCGATTGGCAACGGCACGGCCAGCCGCGAGACCGACAAGCTGGCGGCCGAGCTCATCAAATTGATGTCAAAAGTGCCTGTAGCGCAGACGGATCAAGCGCGAGCAGCTATCGAGAAGGTGGTTGTGAGCGAGGCCGGTGCCTCGGTGTACAGCGCCAGCGAATACGCCTCGCAAGAGATGCCTGACGTGGACGTGAGCCTGCGCGGCGCTGCTTCCATTGCGCGCCGCCTGCAGGACCCGTTGGCAGAACTCGTGAAGATCGACCCCAAGAGCATCGGCGTGGGCCAGTACCAGCATGACGTGAACCAGAGCGAGCTGGCGCGCACCCTGGGTACGGTGGTGGAAGACTGCGTGAACTCCGTGGGTGTGGACCTGAACACGGCCAGCGTGCCGCTGCTCTCCCGCGTGTCGGGCCTGTCGGGCAGCGTCGCCAAGGCCGTGGTGCGCTGGCGCGAGGCCAATGGTGCGTTCAGGAGCCGCAAGCAGCTGATGGACGTGGCGGGGCTGGGTGCCAAGACCTTCGAGCAGAGCGCGGGCTTCCTGCGCATCCGTGGCGGTGACAACCCGCTGGACATGACCGGCGTGCACCCCGAGACTTATCCCGTGGTCGAGCAGATCATGGAAAAGACGGGCAAACCCGTGGCCGAGCTCATGGGCCGTGCCGACATGCTCAAGACCCTGAAGCCCGAGCTGTTTGCCAACGACAAGTTCGGCGTGATCACTGTCAAGGACATCCTGGCCGAGCTGGAAAAACCCGGCCGCGACCCGCGCCCGGACTTCAAGGTGGCGCGCTTCAACGATGGTGTGGAAGACATCAAGGACCTCAGGGAAGGCATGATCCTGGAGGGCACCGTGAGCAACGTGGCCCAGTTTGGTGCCTTCATCGACCTCGGGGTGCACCAGGACGGCCTGGTGCATGTGAGCCAGCTGGCGCACAAGTTCGTCAACGACGCCCGCGAGGTGGTCAAGACCGGCGACATCGTCAAGGTCAAGGTCATGGAAGTGGACGTGGAGCGCAAACGCATTGGCCTGTCGATGAAGCTGGGCGATGCGCCACCGCGTCCGTCTGGCGACCGGGGCGCACCACGCGATAACCGCTTTGAAGGGGCAGGGCGCGGCTACCAGCAGCCACAGGCCCAGCGCCGTGCGCCCGAGCCGGCACAGCAGTCCGCCATGGCCTCGGCCTTCGCCAAGTTGCAGTCCAAAAATCGGTAACAACCGGGTACATAATCGCCAGCATCTCAACCGGAGGCGCTGTACCCCATGGAGCTGAACGCACTGCTGGCACACCCTGTGGCTCTGCCCAGTCTTCCGCGCGCCGTGGCGCTGCTGATGACCGAACTGGGCCATGAGGAGCCCAGCCTGCGTCGGGCCAACCAGCTCATTGGCACCGATCCGGCACTGGCCGCGCGGCTGCTGGAGGTGGCCAATGCGCCGGCGTTCCAGATGCAGCGCCAGATTGTCGGCATCCCCGAGGCGCTGGCGCTGCTGGGCGTGGCGCAGTTGCGGACCCTGGTCTCTTCCGCGCCGCTGGGCACCACTTCGCGTTCGGTGCCGGGCATCAACATGCAGCAGTTCTGGCGCTACAGCCTCAATACGGCCAAGCTGGCCCGTTCCCTGGCGGGCATCGGCCACCACAACCAGATTGCCGCCTACACCGCAGGTTTGCTGCATGCGCTGGGCGAGCTGCTGATGCACCTGGCCGCACCGGACATCCTCTTGCCGATCAACGCGCTGATGTCGCCGTTCGATATGCGGCGGGCCAAGATCGAGCAGCGCGTTCTGGGCTACTGCTATGGCAGCGTGAGCGCCGGGCTGGCGCAGCGCTGGCAGTTTCCTGAGGTGGTGGTGGACGCCCTGCAGCACCAGAGCGCTCCGCTCGATAACAACGCCTACGAGCCGCTGGCGGGGGTGATCCACCTGGCATCGTGGCGCGCCCGTGCTCGCGAGGCCGACATGGGCGAAAAGGAAATGGCGGTGTCCTTCCCGGGCGAGGTGGGGTTGATGCTGGGCTATGACATCGACATGGTGCTCCAGCAAGACCCGATCGACTGGACCGTACGGCCCGAGGCCTCCGACTACATGGTCTGATACGGTCTTGCATTCAAGCGGATAACTAGGCGGGAAGCCGCAGACAGTGCTCTAGCACGGCAAGGCGAACCAACGAAGTTATACGTTTGAAGGCAAAACCGTATGAGGCCGGCGGGGCTGCCGTGGCCCGATGTGCGCGGCGTATTGCTTTTGGCGTGCGCTGCCGGTTCCCTGCCCAGGCTCAGAGCGACTGCGCCAGTATGTCCCGGTATTCCTCGGGCGTGGCGATGCGCGGATTGGTCTTGTGGCAATGGTCGGCCATCGCGCCTTGGATGATGTCGTCGAACATGCCTTCGGTCACGCCCATGGCCGCCAGGCCGGTCGGCAGGCCCAGGCGGGCGTTCATGTCCCGGATGGCTTCGGGGATGTCGCCCGCTGCGGCCAGACCCATGGCATGGGCCATGCGCTCCAGGCGCTTGTCTTTTTGCACCGACTCCGCCTGCGCGTTGAAGCGCACCACGGCGGGCAGAAACATGGCGTTGAGCGTACCGTGGTGCAGGCGCGGGTTCACGCCGCCCAGGCTGTGGCTGAGCGAGTGCACGGCGCCCAGCCCCTTCTGAAACGCCATGGCGCCTTGCATGCTGGCGCTCATCATGTGCAGGCGCGCGTCGCGGTCGCTGCCGTTTTTGGTGGCCTGCTCGATGTGGGCCCAGCCACGCGTGAGGCCGTCGAGCGCGATGCCGTCGGCCGGGGGATTGAACGCGGCGGACATGAAGGTCTCCATGCAGTGCGCAATCGCATCCATGCCGGTGGCGGCCGTGAGCATGGGGGGCAGGCCCAGCGTGAGTTCGGGGTCGCAGATGGCGGCCTTGGGCACCAGGTTCCACGAGTGAAAGCCCAGCTTGCGGTGGTCGTCCACGATGATGATGGCGCCGCGTGCCACCTCGCTGCCGGTTCCGCTGGTGGTCGGCACGGCGATCAGGGGCGCTGCACGGTCGGTGATGCGGGGCGAACCGCCCTCGATGGTGGCGTAGTGGGTGAGCGGCCCCTCGTGCGTGGCGGCAATCGCAATGCCCTTGGCGCAGTCGATGGCCGAGCCACCACCCACGGCGATCAGGCCGTCGCAGCCCTGGGCCTTGTACATCTGCACGGCGGCACGCACGGCGGCTTCGGTGGGGTTCGACGGCGTCTGGTCGAACACCGCCACGGTCATGCCGGGCAGGGCGTCCAGCGCCTTTTGCAGCACGCCCGCGGCCTTCACGCCGGGGTCGGTCACGATCAGGGGGCGCGTGATGCCCACGCGCTCGCATTCCTGCTGGAGGAGTTGGACGGCGCCGAATTCGAACTGGACCTGGGTGACGTAGTAGATGAGAGACATGGCAGTGGGTGGAGTTGCGTTTACGATGCTTGCAAACACTTTACAACCCCGAGACACGCATGACCATGAAGCAAACCCTCACCGCCCTGGCCGGGGTCGTCGCTTGTGCGACAGCCGCGCAGGCACAGTGCCTGACCGACGCCCAGACCGCTGACCTGGTGGCCCACTATGTCGCCAGGACCCCGGCCGCCAACCCTGAAGACCTGTCCGAAGCCGATGGCGCCTGCACGCGCGGCAAGCTCAACCAGCTGCTGGCGCAGCGCCTGGGCAAGGTGATTGGCTACAAGGCGGGGCTGACCAACCCGGCGGTGCAAAAGCGCTTCAACACCGACAAGCCCGTGTGGGGCAAGCTCTACGAAGGCATGGTGCTGCAGAGCGGCGCCACGGTGGATGCGGCGTTTGGTGCCCGTCCGCTGTACGAGGCCGACATGCTGGTGCGCGTGAAGAGCGCCGCCATCAACCAGGCCCGCACGCCCATGGAAGTGCTGGATGCGGTGGACCAGGTCATCCCGTTCATCGAACTGCCCGACCTCATGGTGCAGGCCCCGACCAAGCTCAACGGCGCGGGTGTGAGCGCCATCAACGTGGGTGCGCGCCTGGGCGTGGCTGGTGCGCCGTTGGCCGTGCCCGCCTACCGTGCCGAGCGCTATGCCATGCTCAAGGCGCTGGCCGACATGAACGTGTCGCTGACTGATGGCGCGGGCGCGCGCCTGGGCGGTGGCAAGGGCAGCGACATCCTGGACCATCCCCTCAACGCCGTGGTGTGGCTGGCCGGTGCGCTGGCGCAGGAGGGGCTGGCCATGCAGCCGGGTGACCTGATCAGCCTGGGCTCGTTTTCGCCGCTGCTGCCGCCCAGGGCCGGGTTGTCGGTGACCACCACCTACGGCGGCCTGCCGGGTGCAACGCCTGTGCGGCTGAGCTTCAGGTAAATCCATCCCCTTGTTGATCCGGCCCGCGCTGTGCGGGCTTTTGTTCGAGACCCTGACCGTTGACCGATCTGCACATTCACCATACCCGCCTGACCCCCCAGATGCGCAGCGTGCTGGAACGCATGGCCCGAGCGGGCCATGCGCCGCTGCATACGCGCTCCCCACAGGATGCCCGCATGGCCTACCAGGCCGGCGCCGATGTGCTGGAGGTACCCAAGGCCACCCTGGCGCGCGTGGAGGATTTTCAGATTCCGGCCCGCGACGGCCATGCGCTGCCTGCCAGGCTGTATGCGCCGTCCACCGACACGGGCCTGCCGCTGCTGCTGTATCTGCATGGGGGCGGCTTCACCATCGGCAGCATTGCCACGCACGACATCCTGTGCCGCGAGCTGGCGCGTCTGGCGGGTTGCATGGTGGTATCGCTGGACTACCGGCTGGCGCCCGAGCACCGCTTTCCCGCGGCCAGCAACGATGCCTGGGATGCCCTGCAATGGCTGGCCACCCATGCCCAGGCACTGGGCGCAGACCCGGCGCGCCTGGCCGTGGGCGGGGACAGCGCGGGCGGCACGCTGGCCGCCGTCAACGCCGTTCTGGCGCGCGATGCCGGCCTGCCGCTGGCGCTGCAGCTGCTGATCTATCCCGGCTGTGCGGCCCACCAGGACACGCCCTCGCACGCCACCTTTGCACGGGGCCTGGTGCTGGAGGAGCCCGCCATCAGCTGGTTCTTCGGCAACTATGTGCAAAGCCGCGCGGAGCGCGAAGACTGGCGTTTCGCCCCGCTGCTCGCCCCCGATGTGGAGGGCGTGGCCCCCGCGTGGATCGGCCTGGCCGAATGCGACCCGCTGGTGGACGAGGGCGTTGACTACGCCGACAAGCTGCGCCTGGCAGGCGTGCCGGTGGACCTGGACATCTACCGGGGCGTGACCCACGAATTCATCAAGATGGGCCGCGCCATCCCCGAAGCGCGCAAGGCCCATGCCGACGCTGCCCGTGCGCTGCGCCTGGCATTTCACCTGGAGTAACGAGAATTGATGCAACGCAGTGACTTCCGCTGTGTTCACCGCCTGCGCGTGCGCTGGGCCGAGGTGGACATGCAAAAGATCGTGTTCAACGCGCACTACCTCATGTACATCGACACGGCCATGAGCGACTACTGGCGCGCGCTGGCGCTGCCGTACGAGTCGAGCATGCTGGCGCTGGGCGGCGAGATGTATGTGAAGAAGGCCACGCTCGAATACCATGCCTCGGCGCGGCTCGATGACACGCTGGATGTGGGCCTGCGCTGTGCGCGGGTGGGCAACTCGTCGAGCCTGTTCGAGGCGGGCATCTTCAGCGGCGACCGGCTGCTGGTGTCGGGCGAGCTGGTCTATGTGTTTGCCGACCCCGCGACGCAGACCTCGCGCCCGGTGCCGCCTGCGCTGCGCGCCATCTTCGAGGATTTTGAGGCGGGCGCCGACATGGCCGAGGTGCGCACCGGCGACTGGAACACCCTGGGCCGCGATGCGGGCCGCGTGCGCACCGCGGTGTTCGTGCATGAGCAGGGCATCCCCGCCGAGATCGAGGCCGACGTGCAGGACATCTCGGCCCGCCATGCCGTGCTCTACAACCGGCTGGGCATGCCCATTGCCGCCGGCCGCTTGCTGCAGCAGGCGCCGGGCGTGGGCCGCATCGGCCGCATGGCGGTGGACCGCTCGGTGCGCGGCGTGCAATGGGGGCGGCAGTTGCTGGACGCGCTGGTCAAGGCCGCGCGCGCCCGGGGCGACAGCGAGGTACGGCTGCACGCCCAGCGCAATGCCGAAGGCTTTTACCGCCGCGCCGGTTTCTCTGTGGTGGGCGAGCCGTATGAGGAAGCAGGCATTGCGCACATTGCCATGGCGCGGAGACTGTAGGGATTTGCTGTTGGAAAATGAGCTTCCAGCGCTCGATGCATAAGCGCTGAAGCCATTTGGATTCAAATATCTTCAAGCAACGCGTAGGGCAGGGGCTGCAGCGACAGCGCCACGCCGCCCGCCGCGCCCACCTGCAGGCCGCCCTCTTGCGCGGCCGTGATCTGCAGTGACACGATGGCATCGAAGCCACCACCGGGGGCCGGCGCCACCTGCACCACGGTGCCGCAGGGCTGCTCCAGGTCTGCCGTGCTGAACACTTCGGCCCCCACTGCCACTTCGGCCGCCGCATGCGCCACATAGGCGCGCCGCTTGAGCGTGCCCCGGAACTGGCTGCGTGCCACCACCTCCTGCCCGGGGTAGCAGCCCTTCTTGAAGTTCACGCCGCCCACCGATTCGTAGTTGAGCATCTGGGGCACAAAGGTTTCCACCACCGGTGTGGTCAGTGTGGCCACGCCGCTGCGCACCTCGCTCCACAACCATAGCGCGGGGTCGAGGGCAGGGCCTGCGGGGGCTGCATCGGAGGCCGGTGCCACCCACAATGCACGGGGGGCGCCGTCTGCGGGGTACAGGTGCACCACGGTTGCAGAGCCAATGTCGGTTTTGAACCAGGCAGGTTGCGCACCAAAAGCTACTGAATGGATAGATTCCCCGGCCACGCCATACAGCGCGAAGTCGGCGGTGGCATCGGTCAATTTGGCTTTGGCGCGCAGCACGAACATCGACAGGCGCTTGAGCGTGGCGGGCAGCAGGTCGCGGCTACAGACCAGCAGCACCTCGGTGGCGCTGCGCTTGAAGCCGATGAAGCTGGCCTGCATCCGGCCCTTGGCCGACAAAAAGGCGGCCAGGCGGGCCCGGTCCATGCCGAGCAGGGCGAAATCCTGGGTGAGCTGGCCGTGGAGAAATTTGGCAGCGTCTTCGCCTTCCACGCGAATCACGCCGAGGTGGGACAGGGGGGCAATGCCGTTCAACGAGTAGGTCATCGCTGAATTATGATGCCCGCTCCCATACATACAGGCAGCAGGGTTGTGCGACGTTTACTGGTTTTGATCGCGTTGGTTCTGATCGTATCGGGTGGTGCCGCCTACTGGTGGCTGAACCAGCCCATCGTTGCAGCCGGCGAGACGCTGGAGCTGGCCATCGAGCCTGGCACTACACCGAGGGGCGTGGCCCGCGATGTGGTGGCCACCGGGGCGCGCGTGGATGCCCGCCTGCTGTACGCCTGGTTCCGCGTGTCGGGGCAGGACCGCGCCATCAAGGCCGGCAACTACGAAATTCCGCCGGGCACCACCCCCATCGGCCTCCTGCAAAAACTGGCCCGCGGCGAAGAGGCACTGCGCGCACTCACGCTGGTGGAGGGCTGGAACTGGCGCCAGGTGCGCCAGGCACTGGCCCGGGAAGACCAGCTCAGGCCCGACTCCGCCACCCTGACCGACGAGGCGCTGATGGCGCAGCTGGGCCGCCCGGGCGTGCATCCCGAGGGGCGGTTCTTTCCCGATACCTACACCTATGCCAAGGGCTCGAGCGACCTCGCCCTGCTGCGCCGGGCGCTGCACGCCATGGACCGCCGCCTCGAAGCCGCCTGGGCGCAGCGCGCGGCCGATACGCCCCTGCAGTCGGCCGACCAGGCGCTGATCCTGGCCAGCATCGTGGAAAAGGAAACCGGCCAGGCCCGCGACCGGGGCCAGATCGCCGGCGTGTTCGCCAACCGCCTGCGGGCAGGCATGCTGCTGCAGACCGACCCCACCGTGATCTACGGGCTGGGCGAGAAGTTTGACGGCAACCTGCGCAAGCGGGACCTGCAGGCCGACACGCCCTGGAACACCTACACCCGTGCGGGCCTGCCGCCCACGCCGATCGCCATGCCGGGCAAGGCCGCGCTGCTGGCCGCCGTGCAGCCCGACGCCACGCGCGCCCTGTACTTTGTGGCCAAGGGCGATGGCAGCAGCCATTTCAGCGCTTCGCTGGAAGAGCACAACCGCGCCGTCAACCGCTACCAGCGGGGGCAGTGAGCGGCCGCTGCACTGCTGTTTTTGCCCGCCAGTCCGCCCCGATTCAACCAAGGTTTCCATGTCACGACCCGGTCTGTTCATCACGTTTGAAGGCATTGACGGCGCAGGCAAGTCCTCGCACATCGAGGGCCTGGCCGCCGCGTTCCGCTCCCAGGGCCGCACGGTCACCGTGAGCCGCGAGCCAGGCGGCACCCCGCTGGCCGAAAAGCTGCGCGAGATGGTGCTGAACGACCCCATGGACGCGCTCACCGAGTCCCTGCTGATCTTTGCCGCCCGGCGCGATCACCTGCGCAACGTCATCGAGCCCGCGCTGGCGCGGGGCGAGGTGGTGCTGTGCGACCGGTTCACCGATGCCACCTTTGCCTACCAGGGCGCGGGGCGCGGCTTTGATCTCGGGGTGCTAGCCACATTGGAGCGCCTTGCCCAGACGGGGCTTGCACCAGACGCCGATTGGATGCGAGAACCCGATCTGACGGTGTGGTTCGACCTGGCCCCCGAGGTGGCGGCCGAGCGGCTGGCCGGTGCGCGTGTGCCCGACCGTTTCGAGGCCCAGCCCGTGGAGTTCTTCCGCCGCGTGGCCCAGGGCTATGCCGACCGCGCTGCCGCCGCGCCCCAGCGCTTTGCGCGCCTGGATGCGGCACAGGAGCGCCACCGCGTGTGGCAGCAGCTCACCAGCGTGTTCGTGCGCAAGGGCTGGCTGGCGATCATGGTGGCCACGCAGGGAGGGCCGCAATGAGCGAAGCCACCGTGGCGCTGGCACCCTGGATTGCCGTGCAGCGCACCAGCCTGCTGGCCCAGCGCGGCCATGCGTGGCTGCTGCAGGGGCCATCGGGCCTGGGGCAGTACACCCTCGGGATGGAATTGGTTCGCGCATGGCTGTGCGATGCGCCGACTGCCCAGGGGGCCTGCGGAAACTGCGGCAGCTGCCACGCCATCGACGTGCGCACCCATGCCGACCTGTGCGTGCTGATGCCCGAGGTGCAGATGATGGCGCTGGGCTGGCCCCTGTCGGAAAAAGCCCAGGCCGACATCGACGACAAAAAGCGCAAGCCCAGCCGCGAGATCCGCGTCGAGGCCATGCGCGATGCGGTGGAGTTTGCGCAGCGCACCTCGGCCCGCGGGCGCGGCAAGGCGGTGCTGGTGTATCCGGCCGAGCAGATGAACCACATCACGGCCAACGCGCTGCTCAAGACGCTGGAAGAGCCGCCCGGCGACGTGCGCTTTGTGCTGGCCAGCGAAGCCGCGCACCAGTTGCTCCCCACCATCCGCAGCCGCTGCCTGGGGCACACCATGGTCTGGCCTGCCGAGGCCGACATGCTGCAGTGGCTTGCCGGGCAGGGGGTGGAGCCAGCGGCTGCAGCCGCGCATTTGCGTGCGGCCGGTGGCCGCCCGGATGACACCCTGGCTCTGGCCCGCTCCGGCCGCAGCCCGCAGGCCTGGGCGGCGCTGCCCCAGGGCATTGCGCGGGGGGATGTGGCGGCGCTGGGCGACTGGGCACCTGCCCAGGCAATCGACGCCCTTCAGAAACTGTGCCACGACCTGCTGGCCGCCAGCATGGGTGCGGCACCGCGCTATTTCGCGCCGGGCGATCTGCCCAAGCCGCCCCCGCTGGGAGCCCTCACGCGCTGGTCCCGCGCACTTGCCAAGGAAGCGCGCACGGCGGACCATCCGTTCAACGCCGGCCTCATGCTGGAGGCGCTTGTGGCGCAGGCGCGAAACATCCTACACTCAAGGCACTGAAGTCGCACCCATCACCATGACCAGTCCTTCCACCGCGCCCCGTCCCAGTGTCATGCAGCTGGCCATCAAGGAAAAGGCGGCCTTGTACGCGGCCTATATTCCCTTTTTTGTGGAAGGGGGCATTTTTGTTCCCACACCGCGCAACTACAAGCTGGGTGACGATGTCTACGTACTGCTGACGCTGCCTGAAGATACCCAGCGCTATCCCGTGGCCGGCCGCGTGGCGTGGGTCACCCCACCGCGCGCAGCGGGCAACCGCACACAGGGGATTGGCATCCAGTTCCCCAAGGACGAGAAATCGCGCCAGCTCAAGGCCAAGATCGAGGAACTGCTGGGCACTGCCCTGGGTTCTGAGCGCCCCACGCAGACCATCTGATTGCGTTGGTGGTCCTGTGCCGACCCGCGCTGGCTGGTCGGCTTTGTTGTTTCAAGACCGCATGTTTACCGATTCGCACTGTCACCTCACTTTTACGGAACTGCTCAGCCAGTTGCCCGCCATTCGCCAGGCCATGGCCGACGCCCAGGTGGATCGGGCCTTGTGCATCTGCACCACCATGGAAGAGTTCGATGGTGTGCATGCGCTGGCGCTGGCCCATGACAATTTCTGGAGCACCGTGGGCGTGCACCCCGACAATGAGGGCGTGACCGAGCCCTCGGTGCAAGACCTGCTGGACCGCGCGGCACTGCCCCGCGTGGTGGCGATTGGCGAGACGGGCCTGGACTATTACGGCATGGAAGACCGCAAGGGCGGGCGCAGCATCGCCGATCTGGAATGGCAGCGCGAGCGCTTTCGCACCCATATCCGCGCTGCGCGGGCCTGCGGCAAACCCCTGGTGATCCACACCCGCAGCGCCTCCGATGACACCCTGGCAATACTGCGCGAAGAGGGTGAAGACGGTGCGGGCAATCTGGCGGGCGGCGTGTTCCACTGTTTTACCGAGTCGATGCAGGTGGCGCGCGCCGCGCTCGATTTGGGCTACTACATCTCGTTCTCGGGCATCGTCACGTTCAAGAGCGCGCAGGACTTGCGCGACGTGGCGGCCTATGTTCCGCTGGATCGCATGCTGATCGAGACCGACAGCCCTTACCTGGCCCCCGTGCCTTACCGGGGCAAGACCAACAACCCCTCGTATGTGCCCCTGGTGGCCCGGCAGATCGCCCAGACGCGGGGCATCGCGCTGGACGTGGTGGCGCAGGCCACCAGCCGCAATTTCGAGGCCTTGTTCAAAGGAGTGGTGGCATGAGCCTGCAACGCCGTTCCATGCTCGCCCTGGCGTTGGTGGCCGCGAGTGCGATGGCGCACGCCGGCTCCTACGACGATTTCTTCACGGCCATCCAGCGCGACGATGGCGCCACCATTTCAACGCTGCTGCGCAGGGGCTTTGACCCGAACACGCGCGATCCCAAGGGGCAGGTGGGTTTGTCGATGGCGTTGCAGCTGGACTCCCGCAATGCCTTTGCGGCGCTGATGGGCGCACGACAGTTGAATGTGGAGGCACGCAACGCGCAGGACGAAAGCCCGCTGATGCTGGCAGCCATCAAGGGCAACATCGAGGCGGTCAAGGCCTTGATAGCGCGGGATGCCGACGTGAACAAGCCGGGCTGGACGGCCCTGCACTATGCAGCGTCGGGCGCCACGCCCGAGCACACGGCCATCATGGCCTTGCTGCTGGAACACCATGCCTACATCGATGCGGCGTCGCCCAATGGTTCCACGCCCCTGATGATGGCCGCGCAATACGGCACGAGGGAAGCACTGCAGCTGTTGCTGGATGAGGGCGCCGACCCTGCACTGAAGAACCGGCTGGGGCTGACTGCCACTGACTTTGCCCTGCGGGTCGATCGCAGGGACGCGGCCGATGCCATTGCCGCCGCCATCCGACGCCGCCAGCCGAACCGCGGCAAGTGGTAGCGGGTGGCCAATTGCGAGGCGCTTAACCGGCGGCCGGGCGATTCTGCAGGCGCGAATAGAGCCCGCCGCTGGCCATCAAGGCGCTGTGCGTGCCTTGCTCTGCGATGCGGCCCCGCTCCATCACCACCACGCGGTCGGCATGTTCGATGGTGGACAGGCGGTGGGCAATGACCAGTGTGGTGCGCCCGCGCATGAGCCGTTGCAGGGCATCCTGCACCAGCCGCTCTGATTCGGTATCCAGCGCGGAGGTGGCCTCGTCCAGGATGAGGATGGGCGCATCCTTGTACAAGGCCCGCGCAATGGCCAGACGCTGGCGCTGACCGCCGGAGAGCTGGGTGGCATTGTGGCCCACCATGGTGTGGATGCCCTGGGGAAGCGCGGCCACATGCTCTGTCAGGTTCGCAGCCGCAAGGCATTCGCGCACCCGTTGTTCATCCACCGAGCTGCCCAAGGCCACGTTGGCGGCGATGGTGTCGTTGAACATCACCACATCCTGGCTGACCATGGCGAATTGCGCACGCAGTGCATTCAGGCGCCATTCGGCCAAGGGGTGGCCGTCCAGCAGTATCTGTCCGGCAGAAGGGCTCACGAATCGGGGCAGAAGGTTCACCAGGGTGGTCTTGCCGGCACCCGAGGGGCCGACCAGGGCCACGATTTCCCCCGGTTGCACGGTCAGGTTCACGCGGTCCAGGGCGAGGGCATGCTCTGGGCCAAAAGACACGGTCACGTCCTGCAGGGTCAGGGCGCCTTTTGCGCGCTCGGCGGTGTAATGGCCGCCGGTTTCCGCCACTGCATCGCTGAGCAGCGCAAGGCCGCGCTCCAGCGCAGCCAGGCCGCGGGTGATCGGGTTGGCCACATCGGCCAGCCGGCGGATGGGCGCAATCAGCATCAGCATAGCGGTGATGAATGAGACAAAGCCGCCCACCGTCACCTCGCGGGTGTCTGCCGCGCCCCGGCTTTGCCACAGGGCGATGCAGATCACCGTCGAGAGCGCGGCGGCGGCCAGCAACTGGGTCAGAGGCGTCATGGAGGACGACGCAATGGTCGATTTGATGGCCAGGCGGCGCAGGCTCCGGCTCAGGTGGCCAAAGCGCTCTGCCTGACCCGCTTGCGCTCCGTGCAGGCGCACCATCCGATGCGCCAGGACGTTTTCTTCCACCACATAGGCGAGCTCGTCCGTTGCCTGCTGGCTGCTTTTGGTCAGGCTGTACAGGCGTCGCGACAGGGTCTTCATGATCCAGGCGACACCGGGAACCACCACGGCCACAATCAGCGTGAGTTGCCAGTTCAGGAAAAGCAGGTAACCCAGCAGGGCGATGAGCGTGAAGCCGTCGCGCGACAGGCCCATCAATGCCTGCACCAGCAGGGTGGAACCTGTCTGCACCTCGTACACCACGGTGTTGGAGAGCGCGCTGGCCGACTGGCGGCTGAAAAGGGCCATCTCCGCCGCCAGTACGCGATCGAACAGCGCCTGGCGCAGCGCCAGCATGCCTTCGTTGGCAATGCGCGCCAGCGCATACTGGGCCACGAACTGTGCCAGCCCCCGCACCAGAAAAACACCCATGATTGCAAGCGGCACCATCCACAGTTGCAAGGTGCCCTGGGTGAAGCCACGGTCCAGCAGCGGTTGCAGCAAGGCGGGAATGAGCGGTTCGGTCGCGGCGCCCACCAGGGTGGCCACAATGGCAACGATCCAGGCGAGGCGATGGTGTCCGAAATAGATCGAGAGCCGCGCCAGTCGGGCGCGCAGGCTGGGTGGGGGTGAAAGCGCGGCGGAATCCGCCTGGGCATTCGTATCGGTGGCTTGCATGTGGGGCGGATTCTACGTTTCGCCGCGTGCCCATTGCACAGTTTGTCACAGGGGGGTGCCGATGGTGTGTAACATTGGCGCCTGTCCACCGGCTTTCGTTCGGTTTCCGCTGGCTGCCAATGACCACTGATCGCACACCTCATTCCATGCTCTCCGCGGCCTTGCCGCAACCCCTGCGCCGCAGCCTGATGGCCGCGTTGATTTCCACCCCCGCATTGCCCGCACTGGCGCAATTTCGTGTCGAGGTCACGGGCGTTGGCCTGACCCAGCTGCCGGTGGCCATCGCCCCGTTTCGGGGCGAGGCGCAGTCCCCGCAGAAGATCGCAGCCATTGTGCAGGCCGATCTGGAGCGCAGCGGGCAATTTCGCGCGGTGGATGCATCCGGCGTTGCGCTGGATGAGACCTCGCGCCCCGATGTGGCCCTGTGGCGGCAAAAGAGTGCTGACTCCCTCGCCACCGGAAGCGTGACACGGCTTGCAGATGGACGTTTTGACGTGCGCTTTCGCCTGTGGGATGTGGTGCGCGGCCAAGACCTCGGTGGCCAGAGTTTTGTGGTCAGCCAAGGCGATCTGCGCCTGGTGGCGCACCGCATTGCCGACTTCATCTATGAAAAACTGACCGGCGAGCGCGGTGTTTTCTCGACGCGCATCGTGTATGTCACCAAGGCGGGCACGCGCTACAGCCTCTGGGTGGCCGATGCGGACGGCGAGAATGCGCAGTCCGCCTTGTCCAGCCCCGAGCCGATCATTTCTCCGGCATGGTCGCCCAATGGCGGGCAGATTGCCTATGTGTCGTTCGAGTCGCGCAAACCCGTGGTGTATGTGCACGACGTGGCCACGGGTCGGCGCCGGCTCATCGCCAATTTCCGCGGCTCCAACAGCGCGCCTGCCTGGGCACCGGATGGCCGCACCCTGGCTGTCACCCTGAGCCGGGACGGGGCCTCCCAGCTCTACACCATTGATGCCAATGGTGGTGAGCCTCGCCGATTGATGCAAAGTGCTGGCATTGACACGGAGCCCGTTTTTTCCAGCGACGGCCGCAGCATTTATTTTGTGAGTGACCGCGGCGGTGCACCCCAGATCTACAAAGTGCCCACCACTGGCGGCAATGCCCAGCGCGTGACCTTTACAGGCACCTACAACATTTCGCCCAGCATCAGCCCGGACGGCCGCTGGCTTGCCTACATCTCCCGGATCAATGGGGCGTTCAAGCTGCATGTGATGGATCTGTCATCGGGTGCTGTTTCGGCCATTACCGATACCAGTGCCGATGAAAGCCCCAGCTTTGCCCCGAACAGCCGCCTGATTGTTTATGCAACGCAGCATCAGGGTCGGGAAGCCCTCATGACCAGCACCCTGGATGGAAAGATCAAGGCGCGCCTTGCAGGGCAGGGCGGCGACATTCGCGAACCCGATTGGGGTCCGTTTCAGAAGCAGTGAACCTTTTGGCACATTTTTATACGAAGCTTGCAGGAGAATTTTGGATGATCAAACGCATTTCCCTCGCCATTACCGTTGCCGCCCTCATGGCGGGTTGCAGTTCGGGTGTCAAGCTCGACGACGTTCCCGTTGAAGACAAGACGGCAGTCCCCACCACCGGTGGCAGTGGCGGGGCCAATGCCGGACAGGCCGGTGTGGCAGGTGTCAATCTGGGGCAATCCGCACGCGACGCGGCTGGCCCGGTTGGCGTCAGCCGTCTGGTGTACTTTGACTACGACAGCTATGTCATCAAGCCAGAATTCCAGTCACTGATCGAGGCCCACGCCCGTTTCATCAAGTCCAGTGGCAACCGCAAGGTCATGGTGGAAGGCCACACCGACGAACGCGGCGGCCGCGAGTACAACCTGGCCCTGGGCCAAAAGCGTGCAGAGGCTGTGCGTCGATCGCTCGGTTTGCTGGGCGTTTCCGACAACCAGGTGGAAGCCGTGAGTTTTGGCAAGGAAAAGCCGGCGGCGCACGGTAACAGTGAAGATGTGCACGCGCAAAATCGCCGCGCCGAACTGTCCTACCGTTGATGCGCGCAGCAAAGTTTCCCATGCCGGCACGGGCGCTGCTGGCGCTGGTGCTGTCGTGTGCCTTTGTTTCCACCAGCCACGCTGCGCTGTTTGAGGATGATGAGGCACGGCGTGCCATCCTCGAATTGCGGCAGCGGGTGGATGCGCTGCAGCTGGCCAACCAGCGGTCCGCGGACGATCTTCGCAAATCGGGTGATGACAACTCCCAGCAGAGGCGCAGCTTGCTGGATCTGCAGACCCAGATTGAAACGTTGCGCGTGGAGCAGGCCACGTTGCGTGGACAAAACGAGCAACTGTTGCGTGACGTCGGGGAGCTGCAGCGTCGCCAGAGAGACATCGCACAAGGGGTTGATGAGCGCTTGCGCCAGTTTGAGCCCGTGAAAGTGACGGTGGATGGACTGGAGTTCCAGGCCGATGCCGCTGAAAAACGTGATTTCGAGGCCGCACTGGCAATCTTCCGTACGGGCAAATTCGCAGAGGCCAACACGGCTTTTGCTGGCTTTGTCCGCCAGTACCCGCGCAGCGGCTACGTGCCTTCGGCGCGGTTTTGGCTGGGCAATGCGCAGTATGCAGCGCGTGAGTACAAGGAGGCCATCGGCAACTTCAGGTTGTTGATGTCCGGCTCGCCTGGTCACGCGCGTGCCCCCGAAGCTGCGTTGTCGATTGCCAACTGCCAGATCGAATTGAAGGAAACCCGCGCGGCCCGCAAGACCCTGGAAGATCTGCTGCGGGCCTATCCCCAATCCGAAGCCGCCGTGGCCGCGAAAGAGCGGTTGTCGCGCCTCAAATGACGGCAGTGAGCGTGCCTGCCGTCGTCGCTTCCGTGGCGGGCGACGCGGGCTCCGATGTGGATCGGCAACGCCGTTTTGGCGGGCTTGAGCGCCTCTACGGCGTTGCAGGCGCGGCACGTATCGAGCAGTCCCATGTAGTCGTGGTAGGTATTGGCGGCGTTGGTTCGTGGGCAGCCGAAGCCCTGGCACGCAGCGGTGTGGGGCGCATCACCCTGATTGACCTCGACCATGTCGCCGAATCCAACATCAATCGGCAGATTCATGCGCTGACCACGACCGTGGGCCAGGCCAAGGTGGTGGCCATGCAGGAGCGCATTGCGCTCATCAATCCCCATTGCGAGGTGCTGTGCATCGATGATTTCGTCACGCCGGAGAACTGGCCGAACTTGCTGACAGGGCCGATCGACGCAGTGATTGACGCCTGCGACCAGATCAAGGCCAAAACAGCGATGGCAGCCTGGGCACGCGATACAGGAACGCTTTTTGTGAGCGTGGGTGCCGCCGGAGGCAAGCGGCATGCGCACAAGATCGATATCGACGATCTCAGTGCCACAACCCACGACCCGCTGCTGGCGCAATTGCGCTACCGGTTGCGCAAACACCACCAGGCCCCCCGTGAAGCACGCAAGATGGGTATCACCTGTGTCTTCAGCCGCGAGGCCGTGGCCGCGCCCGATGCGTCCTGTGCGGTGGAGGGGGATGGCACCCTGAATTGCCATGGTTATGGCTCTGTCGTGGCCGTGACGGCAACCTTTGGCCAATGTGCTGCAGGATGGGTGCTCGACAAACTGGCCACCATCTCCCGGTAGGTCAAAAAAATCACGCTATAATCCAAGGCTTTGCAGCAGTCGATAAAACTATTGCGGCAATTGGGACGTTAGCTCAGTTGGTAGAGCAGCGGACTTTTAATCCGTTTGTCGTGGGTTCGACCCCCGCACGTCCCACCAGAGTCAATAGGCCCCTGTAGCAATGCAGGGGCCTTTTTTTTCTTCAATCTCGTGCAAAAACAGTACGGGCCCGTCCTGCCTGTTGCGTGGCGAGTGCTCGCCTTGCTGGCGACCGGCATGGCGATGGTGCCCTTGCTGTCGCTGCAACGCAGGTTTGTCATGCCTGGGGGCCGATCAACTGTTGCCCAAGTCCCGTGATGCCGAGCACCTCGGCTGCTGCCCTTGAGGACGCTGCCATCGCAGAAATCTTGGCCTCGATGTAGCCACGGGACCACAGCCACTGGACCAGGGCGAGCTGGTAGGTGTGGGTGACTCGCACGGCGTTTTTCGTGCGTTCCAGCGCCAAGGCGAGTTGTCTGAGATATGCGACTGGCATGGCAAGTCCTTAGTCCTGGGATTTCGCTGACGGTCTGATTGCACACCATTCCCGTGGTTCAACGGTTACTTTCTGTCAATTTTTCAAGTACGCGTATCTGCACACGAATGATTGCGCTGGGTGCGAGGGATCTTTGCCTGTTTTTGCCATTGGCGCTGATGCCTCAAGTGCAGGGAGCTATTGTTTTGATAGTTCCTGCAACGGGCGATGAGGTCAGGGTGCGGGGAATCCGGCGGTGCGATAGCAGCTTGCGGCCTGTCGCTCGACAATGCGCGACATGACCACTTCTCCCATGATGCTGCGCCTGATGGGCTTGGCGGCCTTTTCCAGCATGGCATCGATGCGTGTGTGTGACCCCATGCTGATTGCGCTGTCGCACGAGTTTCAGGCGACAACCGGCGATGCATCTGCCGTGATTGCGGCATTCGCCGTGGCCTATGGCGTCCTGCAACTGGTGTATGGCCCGCTGGGTGATCGGCTGGGCAAGGTGCAGGTGATCATGGGCGCCACGGCGGCCTGTGCGCTGTTCAGTGCCGTCACGGCGCTGGCGCCCAGCCTGGCGGTACTGGTGGTTTCCCGCGCTGCCATGGGGGCCGCGGCGGCGGGCATCATTCCGCTGTCGATGGCCTGGATAGGCGACCAGGTGCCCTATGCGCAGCGGCAGGAAACCCTGGCGCGGCTCATGGGCGCCACCGTTACCGGAATGATGGCCGGCCAGTGGTTTGGGGGCTTTGCCACCGAGAACTTGGGCTGGCGCGCCGCGTTTGCCGTGCTGGCCATGCTATTTCTGGTGGCTGCGGTGCTGCTGTTTCGCCATGCCCGCGCGGGGCTTGGGGCGGCTTCTGCGGTGAATGCAGACGCCCCCGCGTTTTCACTGGCCGCCTACCTGGCAGGGGTGGTCCAGCTGTTGCGCATGCCGCGCGTGCGCTGGGTGCTGACCGTGGTGGCCATCGAAGGCGCCCTGGCCTTCGGCACGCTGGCCTTTGTGCCCGCCCGCCTGACGGGAGGTTTTGGCTTGTCAGCCTCGACCGCAGGGGGCGTGATGGTGCTGTATGGGGTGGGTGGCCTGCTGTACAGCGTGTTTGCGCGGCGCTGGCTGGCCTGGCTGGGTGAGACGGGACTGGCGCTGGCGGGATCAGCGCTCATTGCCAGCGGCCTGCTGTTGCTGGCGTGGGCACCCGTGGTGGCCTGGGCCGTGCTGGGTTGCTTCCTGGCGGGGCTGGGCTTTTACATGCTGCACAACACTTTGCAGACGCAAGCAACGCAGATGGCGCCGCAGGCGCGGGGCACTGCCGTCACGCTGTTTGCCTGCCTGCTGTTTCTGGGGCAATCCACGGGCGTGGTGGTGGCGGCGGCCAGCGTGGACCGGGGTTGGCTGGCAGTGGTGTTCACCGGTGCCGCGCTGGGGGTGTTGGCCCTCGGCGCGTTGGTTGCGCGCGGACTGCAGGCCCACCACCGGCCGGTGTGAGGGATATCACCCCCGCCGGGGTCTTCCTGGGCGTGCGCCGATGACGGCGCCGCGTTGGCCAAATAACCAGATGGTCTTATTACTTTATTTTTTGATATTTTGATGGTTTATATTTTCTGATTACAGTTCAGCCTCCCTCCAACTTCTTGCGCTGCGGTGGCCCCAGGCCCTCGCGGCGCAATGTCATTTCATGATCGACTTACGGGGTATCACCCAGATTTATCCGGGCCCACAAGGCCCGGTCGAGGCCCTGCGTGGCATCGACCTGCACATCACGCCGGGCGAAGTGTTCGGCATAATCGGCCGCAGCGGTGCGGGCAAAAGCTCTCTGGTGCGGGTGATCAACCTGCTCAACCGGCCCACCCGGGGCGAGGTGATCGTGGCAGGCCGCGATCTCACGCAACTCAATGACGCCGATCTGCGCGCTGCGCGCCGCGACATCGGCATGGTGTTCCAGCACTTCAACCTGCTGTCGTCGCGCACGGTGTTCGACAACGCGGCGCTGCCCTTGGAACTGGCGGGCATGGACAAGGCGGCCATCCGTGCGCGGGTGAACCCGCTGCTCGATCTCGTGGGCTTGTCGGCACTGGCCGACCGCTACCCCGCGCAGATTTCGGGCGGACAAAAGCAGCGCGTGGGCATTGCGCGTGCGCTCGCCAGCCGCCCCAAGGTGCTGCTGAGCGACGAGGCCACGTCGGCACTTGACCCCGAAACCACGCGTTCCATCCTGGCGCTGCTGCGCCAGGTGAACAAGGAGCTGGGCCTCACAGTGGTGCTGATCACGCACCAGATGCAGGTCATCAAGCAGGTAGCCGACCGTGTGGCGGTGATCGACGCCGGGCGCATCGTGGAGCAGGGCCCCGTGATCGACGTGTTCACGCGCCCGCAGCAACCCATCACCAAGAGCCTGATCGATGAGATCGTGCCGCAGGAGCTGCCCGCCAGCGTGCTCGACCATGTGCGCCATCTGTCGGGCCAGCTGCAGGGCGGTGTGGGCCAGCTGCTGCGACTGTCGTACTCGGGCGAGCGGGCTTACCAGCCCATTCTGTCGCGCCTGATCCGCGACCACGGGCTGGACCTGTCCATCCTGCACGGCCAGATCGACGAGATCCAGGACCAGACCTTCGGCTCGCTGGCCGTGTATGCCAGCGGCGACGGCGCCCGGCTGCAGACCGCCATTGCGCAGCTGCGTGGCGAAGGCGTGGTGGTGCAAGAAGTGACAACGGAAGGTTGAGCGATGTTCGAGAATTTTTCAGAAATGATGCTGGAGCTGTTTGCCACCTCGCTGTGGGAAACCATCGTGATGGTGGGCATCTCGGGCGTGGTGGGTGGCCTGATCGGCATTCCGCTGGGAGTGTTCCTGCGCCTCACGGACCGGGGCGGTGTGCTCGAAAACAGCCCGCTCAACAAGACCGTCGGCTGGATCGTGAACGCCGTGCGCTCCACGCCCTTCATCATCCTGCTGGTGGCTATCATCCCGTTCACGCGGCTGATCACGGGCTCGTCCATCGGCACAGCGGCTGCCGTGGTGCCGCTCACGCTGGCGGCCGCGCCGTTCGTTGCCCGCCTGGTGGAAACCGCGCTGCGCGAAGTGGACAACGGCCTGGTCGAGGCCGCCCAGTCGATGGGGGCGACCACCGGCCAGATCGTCTGGAAGGTGCTGCTGCCCGAGGCCTTGCCCGGCATCGTGGCCGGCCTGACCATCAGCTTCGTGAGCCTGACCGGCTACTCGGCCATGGCCGGTGCCATTGGCGGCGGCGGCTTGGGCGACCTGGGCATCCGTTATGGCTACCAGCGCTTTTTGCCCGACATCATGCTGGCCGTGGTGGTGGTGCTGATCTTCTTTGTGCAGGCCATTCAGAGCCTGGGCGACTGGGCCGTGAGGCGCCTGAGTCATCGCTGATTGCTATATGTTTAATAGCTTATGGCGCTTGTTGTACAAGCGCTAAAGCCTTACTTTATTAAAAACGGACCTGGTCGCATCAACAGGCCCGTTTGGGCGGGTGGCGATGGGCGGGGCCGGATGCGTGCCGTATGCTTGCGGCCATGCATTTTTTTCGCCCTTTGCTGCTTGCCAGCGCCATGCTGTTTGCCACCTCGGCCCATGCCGGGAAAATCACCGTGGCGGCTGCGGCCGATCTGAAGTTCGCCATGGACGAGATCGTCACCACCTTCCTGCAGGCCCACAGCGCCGACCAGGTGGAGGTCATCTACGGCTCGTCGGGAAAGTTCAACGCCCAGATCCAGCAGGGCGCGCCCTACGACCTGTACTTTTCGGCCGACATTGCCTTTCCGCGCGCGCTGGCCAAGGCCGGATTTGCCGCCTCCGAGGTCAAGCCCTACGCCCTGGGCCGCATCGTGCTGTGGAGTGCCGGCATGGACGCCCGCCAGATGACGCTGGCCAGCCTGACCGACGCCAGAATCACCCGCGTCGCCATCGCCAACCCCCGCCATGCGCCCTATGGCAAGCGCGCCGAAGAAGCGCTGCGGGCTTCGGGCCTGTGGGGCAAGGTCGAACCCAAACTGGTCTATGGCGAGAACATCGCCCACACCGCGCAGTTCGTGCAGACCGGCAATGCGCAGGTGGGCGTCATCGCCTTGGCCCTGGCGGTCAGCCCCGAACTGGCCAGAAAGGGCGGTTACTGGCTCATTCCGGACGATCTGCATGCGCCGCTGGAGCAGGGTTTCATCATCACCCGGCGGGCAGAAAACAACGCGCTCGCCCAGCAGTTCGCCGATTACATGGGCAGCAAGGCCGCCCGTGCCGTGATGACCCGATATGGTTTCGTCCTCCCCGGCGATGCGGCCAGCAAGTAGGGCGCTGGCGTGCGTGCAGGCATGGGCCACGGCTTGGGCTGCGTCGGCGGGGCGCCATGTGATTCGTGGGAGGCAACGCCATGCTGACGGACGGTGATCTGCAGGCCCTCTGGCTGACTGTGCGCCTGGCGGGCCTGGTCACCCTGATCCTGCTGCTGCTCGGGACACCCATTGCCTGGTGGCTGGCGCGCACCCCGTCGCGCTGGAAGGGGCCGATTGGAGCCGTGGTGGCCTTGCCCCTGGTGTTGCCGCCCTCGGTGCTGGGCTTTTACCTGCTGCTGGCGATGGGGCCCAGCGGCCTGGTGGGGCAACTCACCCAGGCATTGAACCTGGGTCCACTGCCTTTCACTTTTGGCGGCCTGGTCATTGCCTCGGTGTTCTATTCCCTGCCCTTCATGGTGCAGCCGCTGCAAACGGCTTTCGAGGCGGTGGGCGACCGGCCGCTCGAAGTGGCCGCCACGCTGCGCGCCTCACCGCTCGATGCCTTCTTTACCGTGGCCGTGCCGTTGGCGGCGCCGGGTTTTCTGACGGCCTCGGTGCTGACTTTCGCCCATACCGTGGGCGAGTTCGGGGTGGTGCTGATGATTGGCGGCAACCTGCCCGGCGTCACCCGCGTGGCCTCGGTGCAAATCTACGACCATGTGGAAGCGCTGGAATATGTGCAGGCGCACCGGCTGTCGGCGGTGATGCTGGTGTTCTCGTTTGTGGTGCTGCTGGCCCTGTATGCCTGGCGCCCGCAACCCAAGAGGGGTGGCTGACATGGCGGGCATCCAGGCGCGTTTTCGGCGCGAGTGGCCGGGCTTTTGCCTTGACGTGGACCTGGGCTTGCCGGGGCGCGGCGTGACTGCGCTGTTCGGCCCGTCCGGCTCGGGCAAGACGAGCGTGCTGCGCTGCATCGCAGGGCTGGAGCGCGCCCCGCAAGGGCACCTGGTGGTGGGCGGTGACGTGTGGCAAGACGCTGGCCGCTGGCTTCCTGCGCACCAGCGCCCCATTGGCTATGTGTTCCAGGAGGCCAGCCTGTTTGCCCATCTGACGGTGATGGGCAACCTGCGCTATGGCATGAAGCGCAGCCAGGGCACGCAGCACGCGGGCTTCGATCAGGCCGTTGCCCTGCTGGGCATTGGCCATCTGCTCGATCGCAAGCCCGACACCTTGTCTGGTGGCGAGCGCCAGCGGGCCGGCATTGCGCGGGCACTGGCCGTCAACCCGCGCCTGCTGCTGATGGACGAGCCGCTGGCCGCGCTCGACCTGCAGCGCAAGCAGGAAATCCTGCCCTTCCTGGAGCGCCTGCGCGACGAGCTGGACATCCCCGTGCTGTATGTCAGCCACTCACCCCATGAGGTGGCGCGGCTGGCCGATACCCTGGTGGTGATGGACGGCGGCCGGGTCGTGGCCAGCGGGCCGCTGGCGCAAACGCTGGCCCGCATCGATCTGCCCATCACGCTGGGGGAAGACGCTGGCGCGGTGCTGGATGCCACGGTGGGCGAGCTCGATCATCTATGGCATCTGGCGCGTGTGGATTTTTCGGGTGGCAGCCTGTGGGTGCGTGACCAGAGCCTGCCCGTGGGCCGCCGCGTTCGGGTGCGGGTGCTGGCGCGGGATGTGAGCCTGGCGCAAGAGCCGGGAAGCAGCAGCATCCAGAACGTGTTGCCCGGCTGCGTTGACGCGGTGGGAGACGACCAGCACCCCGGCCTTGCGCTGGTGCGCGTGCGTGTGGGTGACGCCATGCTGCTGGCCCGGCTGACCAAACGGTCGGCCGCGTCGCTGGGTGTCGCGCCGGGGCGCACGTTGTGGGTGCAGATGAAATCGGTGGCCTTGATGGAGTGATGCCGGCAGGTGCGGGCCTGCCCGAGCCCGACAACCGCAGCGGACTGCCTGGGTTTTCTGGGGGGCTCACCCCATCTGTCGGGTCTTGGCTTGTGAGTTCGAGAGGGCCCGCATGGTTTCCTGTAGCGGCAGGTCAGCGGGCAACCCGGGATCACTCGGTCGATATTTTGTTCTCTGCGACCAGCTTGGCAAAACGTGCGGTGTCGGCCGCTATCTGCTCAGCCATTTGTGCAGATGTGTTGCCGATGGGCTCGGCGCCGATGTCCTGCATGCGCTTCTTGAAGTCGGGCGACTGGATCACCTTGACCATCTCGGTGTTCAGTTTTGCCACGATGTCGGCGGGCGTGCGTGCGGGGGCCAGCACACCAAACCAGGTGCCGATATCAAAGCCCGCAAAGCCGCTTTCCTCCAGCGTGGGCACGTCGGGCAGCGACGACGACCGCTTGGCCGTGGTCACGGCCAGCGCGCGCAGCTTTCCGGCCTTGATGTGCGGCAGCACGGGCGTCACGGTGTCGAACGACATCGACACCTGCCCGCCGAGCAGATCGGTGGTCAGCGGGCCGCTGCCCTTGTAGGGCACATGCAGCAGCGGGTGGCCAATGGCGGTGGAGAACTGCGTGCCGATCAGGTGCTGCGCGGTGCCCGCGCCATTGGAGCCATACGAAAACCTGTCCGGCGTGGCCTTCACCAGGGCCACCAGTTCCTTCACATCCTTGGCGGGCGTGGTGGCGCTCACCGCCAGCACATTGGGCACCAGGGCCACGGTGGTGATGGGCGCAAAGCTCTTTTGAAAGTCGTAGCCGAGCTTCTTGTACACGCTGGTGGCAATGGTGTGGTGCACCGCACCCATCAGCAGCGTGTAGCCGTCGGCCGGGGCCTTGGCCACATAGTCGGCACCAATGGTGGCGCCCGCGCCGCCCCGGTTTTCCACGATCACCGGTTGGCCCAGGGCGGTGGCCAGTTTCTCACCCAGTGCGCGGGCCAGTACATCGGTGGTGCCGCCGGCTGCAAACGGCACCACGATGGTCACCGGCTTGGTGGGCCAGGCCTGGGCGTGGGCGGCGGTGCCGGGCAGCAGGCAGGCCGCTGCCGCCGCAACGGCCAGTATCAGCAGGTGGTGGCGGCGCAAGGGTTGGGCGATGGCGCTGGGGGGCAGGGCGGTGTGGTTCATGTGTGTCTCCGGGGTGTGGATGGCGGGGCGGATGGTCTTTGCGACCTTGTTGTTCTGTCTGCCGGGCTCCGGCGGATTGGCCTTCCACCGTATAACATCGTTGGTTTGCCTTGCCGTGCTACAGCACGGTCGGCGGCTTCTCGTCCAGTTATCCGGTGGAATGCAAACCCGTATCAGGCGGCTTGGCGCGCGGGTGCGCTGCTGATCAGTGCACACACGGCGTCGGTCACCTGGGCCGTGGTGGCCGTGCCGCCCAGGTCGCGGGTGTGCAGGGCGGGGTTGGCGGTGACCTGTTCGATGGCCTGCATCACGGCGCGGGCGGCATCCACCTCGCCCAGGTGCTCCAGCAGCATCACCACCGACCAGAAGGTGCCGATGGGGTTGGCCAGGCCCTTGCCCATGATGTCGAACGCCGAGCCGTGGATGGGTTCGAACATGCTGGGGTAGCGGCGCTCGGGGTCGATGTTGCCGGTGGGTGCAATGCCCAGGCTGCCGGCCAGCGCGGCGGCCAGGTCCGAGAGGATGTCGGCGTGCAGGTTGGTGGCGACGATGGTGTCGAGCGTGGCGGGGCGGTTGACCATGCGGGCCGTGGCGGCGTCCACCAGTTCCTTGTCCCACTTCACGTCGGGGAACTCGGCAGACACCTGCGCGGCAATCTCGTCCCACATCACCATCGCATGGCGCTGCGCGTTGCTCTTGGTGATGACGGTGAGCAGCTTGCGGGGGCGCGACTGCGCCAGGCGGAAGGCGTAGCGCAGGATGCGCTCCACGCCCACGCGGGTCATGATGGACACATCGGTGGCCGCCTCGATGGGGTGGCCCTGGTGCACGCGGCCGCCCACGCCGGAGTACTCGCCCTCGGAGTTTTCGCGCACGATGACCCAGTCCAGGTCCTTGGGTGCGCAGCGCTTCAGGGGGGCATCGATGCCCGGCAGGATGCGCGTGGGCCGTACGTTGGCGTACTGATCGAAGCCCTGGCAGATCTTCAGGCGCAGGCCCCACAGGGTGATGTGGTCGGGGATGTCGGGGTCGCCCGCCGAGCCGAACAGGATGGCGTCCTTGCCGCGCAGGGCGTCCAACCCATCGGCCGGCATCATCACGCCGTGGGCGCGGTACCAGTCGCCGCCCCAGCCGAAATTCTCGAAGTCAAAGCGCAGGTGCGGGTGGTGGGCCGCCAGGGCCTGCAGCACGCGCTGGCCAGCGGGAATGACTTCCTTGCCGATGCCGTCTCCGGGGATAGTGGCGATTTGGTAGGTTTTCATGCGATGTCTGGGTGGAAACGTGGGGGGATCGCCCGTGCAGGGATGGCGGGCGGTGGAAAACAAGGTGGTGAAGCCAAGCAGTGAGAAGGACTTTAGATGTGGACAGGTCTTCGGAGCGTCGCTAGAGTGAATCCATCGTTAACCTGAGGTTAAGGATTTATCCGTAAATTAAGTAAACTCCAGACCTGAGACGACCTTCACTCGGTACAGGAAAGACAGATGGCCAAGGCCCATGCCCATTCGTGGGAGGTGACGGATGAATTCTGGGCCCGGGTAGAGCCCCTGG
>NZ_FNQJ01000081.1 GCF_900107605.1 Acidovorax soli
CACCCCTTTCAAGGTGTAGTCGTCCCCTTGAGCACCCGGTCAGTGGAGACATGAGATCGAGCGGTCTTGCCGTCCACATAGCCTTTGCCGTTCTCGATCTTCGGCCCGCGCTTGCTCGTGGCAACCTGTTTGGGCGCGATGCGGCGAGCCAGACGCAACAGCCTGTCGAGCAAGACATTGGGATCATCGTCTTCACTGACGCGGGGCCAGTGCTCTGGCGGCAACGCAATGGTCAACCCCTCGTAGCCGCTCTTGATGTGCTGCGCAAGGTGGTAAGTGGAAACTTCCAACGTGGGGTTGCTTGCGCGGTGTGCCTGCTCCACCACGCGCTGCAGCAGCGCCAGAACGTTGTAGGCCAGCACCGCCACTGCGAAGCCCAGCAGGGCCGCTCTCGGGTGGCCAAGGCTCTTGATCTCGCTGTGCAACACTGACTCCAGCCTTTGAAACATGCCCTCTATGCGCCAGCGCTTGCGGTACAGCCTGGCGATCGTGGCTGCATCGATGCTCGCGGGCAGATTGCTCCACAGGCCAATCGTGTCGTCGCCCGATTCGGTGGGCTCATCCAACGCGATCTCGATGCGCCGCCAGCTCGTGCCGCCTTGCTCCGCCAGGTCATCGCCATCGAGCTCAAGCGCCATGTCGATGCGCTGCTCGCGTACCCGGCCGGTGTCGATGCGCACGTACCGACTCCAGCGCCCCACCCCTGCCAGCCTCGGATGGCGCGAATGCTCGCGCACAATGAACCCCGCACCGGCCTGCTCCAGGCGTTGCAAGATGGCGTGGGTGCAGAAGTGCCGATCTCCCATCCATACCTGCTTGGGCTGTGCCTGCTCCAACAGTGGCATCACGACAGCTCGCTCGCTCTCGTAGGCGTCCTCGCACGAGGCGATGTCGCACACCAGAGCGCTGTCCGGGTCGTAGACCACCAGCGTATGGCCCGGCAGCGCCGCGCCACGCAACCCACGCAGCGCGCCCAGCCGTTTCTCGCTGGCCGGCAGGTGGTTGCCATCGAACACGCGCAATTGCCAACCCGGCAAGCTGGACTGAGCGCTCAGCGCGCCTGCCACCGGCGCCAGTCGCTGGGCGCTGCCTTGCACCAGCGCGCGCAGGATCTCCGGCTCCGTTCGATTGACCTTGTCGTACAGGGCGGCAAGCGACACCGGAAGCTGCTCATCCATCTGGCGCGCCGCTGCGTGCAGCGATGGCCGCAGCCCCAAGCTCACCAACGTCATGAGTTCCACCACGGTGGAGAACAGCAACTCGCGCGGGTACTGGCGCTGGCGGTGTTCGTCAAACACCTCGTCGATCCAATCTGCAGGAAGTGCCCGCTCCAGTGCCAAGCGCGCCATCACGCTTGCCGGCGCGTGACGTTCGAATCTTTCAACAACAGCCTGCCAGATTTTTTGCTCCCGATTTCAATAGTAATCAGCAGCTTAGCGCGGTCTGCTCTGAAGACCTTGAAAGGGGTG
>NZ_FNQJ01000017.1 GCF_900107605.1 Acidovorax soli
GTCTTCAGGCTGGAGCTGGCGGTACTGCGAAGGGGAGGAGTGCATCTGCTGACCTTACAGGTTGGCAGGTGTTGCACTTCACTTTTGAATCCGCCACCTCTTGAAAGAACCGAGTTTCGAGCAACTGGTAACGCTCCATTGAAAATGCCCGGAGGTCCCCGTTATTTGAGTCGATGTTGGCAGCCGCCATTGAATTTTCTGCATAATGATTTTTCAGCATTTGAAAAAACTCTGGCTGATAGCCGAATGCGAACGACTGTTTGTTTTGTACGTTCCGCAGGTCATGAACGAATATTCCGCCCGCTGCGCTTTTGCTGAACTCTGCAATCTTTTGGCAAGTGGACTGCCAGCGCTGCGGATCGAGCGCGCAGTTATAGATCGAACCTATCAGGTTGGTTAATTCTTCAGTAGAAATCACCTCCAAGCCGATCATGGAGTCCCCCAGTTCGCAGGATGTTGAAAAGCCATGCCATGGATTTTCATGAGGACACGGCCCACGCTTGCGTGAAAATTGTACTTGGCCTTCTCGGAATACCGCCGAACCCTCGAAAGATTGGTACCTATTTTTCTGATATCAAACGCATATATATGTAAAAAATTTAATATGCAGAGGGTCTTGTTTCAACTGGCTTTATTTATTGGTGTCATTGCTTCCGATGACGCGTGGGGCAGGTGCGTTGCCTAAGCTCAACGCGTGACCAAGATGCCCTGTGCGCATCGCCGTGGCGATGGTGCATTCATCGGGACGAATGGCTCACAAAGATATAGCTCCAGGAGCCAATGATGACCAAAAAAGCCAATACCTCAGTCAGCGAATTGCCAGGCAGTTCTCTATCTCCCACCTCGCCAGACGAGCGTGAAGCATGCATGGCATGGGAAATTGAAATGGATCGCTTGATCTTGGCGCCTCTGCGTCGATGGCCGATACGATCCTCCATCAGTCGGCTGGGCGCCGTGATTCTCGGTGGCGTGCTACTTGCCTCCTGCGGTCCAGACGTGAATGACGTTGGAATGTCCGCGGCTGCATCGATCAGTGGTGAGTCAGAAAAAGATGCTTCGAGACTGCCGTTGCTGGAACGGCTTGATCACATGGTGGTGAACCAACACAGCACTGCGCACGATTCAGACTTGCCGGGAGTGTCCGTCGCCTCGTATTGACTGTACTTTTGTCATTCGGGTAGTTGGCAAAGCAAGCAAATGCCTCGGGTTACCAAGCCCTTGCCCAGACGGGGGCAAGGGCCGTCACTGCGACAAAAATGCCTTGCCGCCGTAAAATCGCGGGTTACCCACCAAGACCGCGTCCCGCCACGACCCTGGGCGCCCGCACCCTCCGCATGAACGCCCCCGTTGACGTCTCCTTTTTTGCGCGCGCCGCCAAGCCCTTGACCAGCTACCGCCCGTACTGGGCCAAGCGCTTTGGCACGGCCCCGTTCTTGCCGATGAGCCGCGCCGAGATGGAGCAGCTGGGCTGGGACAGCTGCGACGTGGTGCTGGTGACGGGCGACGCCTACATCGACCACCCGAGCTTTGGCATGGCGGTGATCGGGCGCACGCTGGAGGCGCAGGGCTTTCGCGTGGGCATCATCGCCCAGCCCGACTGGCAAAGCGCCGAGCCCTTCAAGGCGCTGGGCAAGCCCAACCTGTTCTGGGGCATTACGGCCGGGAACATGGATTCGATGATCAACCGCTACACGGCTGATCGCAAGATCCGCAGCGACGATGCCTACACCCCCGGCGACGTGGCCGGCAAGCGCCCCGACCGCGCCGCCATCGTCTATAGCCAGCGCTGCCGCGAGGCCTACAAGGACGTGCCCATCGTGCTGGGCGGCATCGAAGGCAGCCTGCGCCGCATTGCCCACTACGACTATTGGAGCGACAAGGTGCGCCGCTCCATCGTGGTCGATTCCAAGTGCGATCTGCTGCTGTACGGCAACGCCGAGCGCGCCCTGGTCGAGGTGGCGCATCGCATTGCAGCGCGCGAGCCGGTCGAAAACATCACCGACGTGCGCGGCACGGCCTTTGTGCGCCGCACCACGCCCGAGGGCTGGTTCGAGATCGACTCCAGCAGCGTCGATCTGCCGGGCCGGGTGGACGAGCACATCAACCCCTACCAGACCACCAGCGAACAGGCGGCGGGGCAGGGCGGCAGCTGCAGCAAGGAAGATGCTGCTGTTCCAGTGGCTGCTGGCGCAGTTGCAGAAAGCGCAGCAGGCCAAAAAGATGCCAAAACCGCTGGCACCACGCATGCGCTCACCTTCGTGCCCAATCCGGCCGTGCAGGGCAAGCACAAGGGCCCGCCGCGCGAGCGCAGCGTGATCCGCCTGCCCAGCTATGAGCAGGTGAAAAGCGACCCGGTGCTGTATGCCCACGCCAACCGCGTGATGCACCTCGAAACCAACCCCGGCAACGCCCGCGCCATGGTGCAGGCGCATGGCGAAGGCGCCACGGCACGCGATGTGTGGCTGAACCCGCCGCCCATCCCGCTGACCACGGCCGAGATGGACCACATCTTCGACCTACCCTACGCGCGCAACCCGCACCCGCGCTATGCCGACGAGCGCGGCCGCCACGACGGCGCCACCAAGATTCCCGCGTGGGAGATGATCCGGTTCTCGATCAACATCATGCGCGGCTGCTTTGGCGGCTGCACCTTCTGCTCGATCACCGAGCATGAGGGACGCATCATCCAGAGCCGCAGCGAGGATTCCATCATCCGCGAGATCGAGGACATCCGCGACAAGGTGCAGGGCTTCACCGGCACCATCTCCGACCTGGGCGGCCCCACGGCCAACATGTACCGCCTGGGCTGCCGCACGCCCGAGATCGAGGCCGCCTGCCGCAAACCGAGCTGCGTCTACCCCGGCATCTGCCAAAACCTCACCACCAACCACGACCCGCTCATCCAGATCTACCGCCGCGGCCGGGCGATCAAGGGTGTGAAGAAGATCCTGATCGGCTCGGGCCTGCGCTATGACCTGGCCATCCAGTCGCCCGAATACGTGAAGGAACTGGTGCAGCACCATGTGGGCGGCTACCTGAAGATCGCCCCCGAGCACACCGAATCCGGCCCGCTCACCAAGATGATGAAGCCGGGCATCGGCAACTACGACAAGTTCAAGACGCTGTTCGAGAAGTACACCGCCGAGGCGGGCAAGAAGCAGTTCCTGATTCCGTACTTCATCGCCGCCCACCCCGGCACCAGCGACGAGGACATGATGAACCTCGCCATCTGGCTGAAGAAAAACGGCTTTCGTGCCGACCAGGTGCAGGCCTTCTACCCCAGCCCCATGGCCAGTGCCACGGCGATGTACCACACGGGCAAGAACCCGCTGCGCAAGGTCACGCGCGACAGCGAGGAGGTGCCCATCGTGCGCGGCGAAAAGCGCCGCCGCCTGCACAAGGCATTCTTGCGCTACCACGACCCCAACAACTGGCCGCTGCTGCGCGAGGCGCTCAAGGCCATGGGCCGGGCCGATTTGATCGGCAACGGCAAGCACCACCTGATCCCCACCTTCCAGCCGCTCACCGATGGGGGCTACCAGAGCGCGCGGCGCACCAACTCGACGCCGGGCAAGCCGCAAAAAGGGCGGCTGCTGACCCAGCACACCGGCCTGCCGCCGCGTGTGACCGGCGCGGCCAAGCCCGGCGCGCGCAAGCCACGGCCCTGATCAGGCCGCCGGGTTTCTGATGGGGCGTTCAGGCCCGACGCTGGTCAAGGTGGGCCAGGTCTGGTTGGGGCCGGGTTTTCGTGCGGGTGCGCCAGCCGCCATGCCTGGCTGCGCTGTGGTTCTGCCCTTGGTCGGCGGCATGGCGCATGCGCCGCTTACCTGGACAGGCCGCTGTCGGTAATGCGCCGCGCATACACCGCCAGCACGATGCGTTCTGAGTGCACCAGGTACTCGTTGAGCGCCGTGGCTGCTTGTTGCAGCTTGCCGGCCTCGAACAATTCCAGTATGTTCAGATTCATCTCCACATAGGGCATGTGGAGAAATTCGGGGTCGTTGAGCAGGCCAAAGGCAAGCCGCAGTTCGGCCAGCACATGTGAAAACATCACGTTCAGGCGCTCGCTGTCGGCCAACTCGACAACCGCCATGTGAAACTCCATGTTGGCTGTGCCCACGCCTTGCCAGTCGCCGGCATCTCGACAGCACTGGGCCATTTCAACGGCCTGGCGCAGGTGTTTTTTGGCCGGGTGGCGCGGGTAGGCCTGCGCCAGCGCCTGGCATTCGATCAGCCGACGCACGCGGTATATGTCGATGATGGACGCAATGCTGGGAATGGCCACAAACACGCCCCGGTTGGGCGCGTGCGTGAGCAGCCCCTCCTTGGTCAGCAGCCGGAACACCTCGCGCAGGGTGTTGCGCGAAATGTCCAGGCTTTCACTCAGGGCCGCTTCTGAAAGGCGCTGGCCGGGTGAAAACTCGCCGTGCACGATCTTCTGGCGGATCAGCTCGGCCATGCGGTCGTTGAGGGTCTGGTGGTTGGTCGGTTCGGACTTCATGCCCGGATGGTAATTGCGATAGCGGCGCCAGGGTGCCGAACCGGGTGTGTTTTGCGTGGCGGGCGATGCAAGACGCCCGTCTGCCGCTGGATCAGCCAAAAACCACCATGGCAAGGCAAATATAAGGGTTTATACCAATCACTGTGCCAACAGATTGTTGGGCACAATCTCTATTTTGTGAAACACATTGATGTTAATTGTTCAACAAAAATAAAATGTGTCTTGCAAACTTACCTTCCGGCCCGTTTGAATTGCCCATTCGACGGCCATGCGCAGCGGGTCAGATCCCAGCGCCCTGGCCTCGGGGTGGATGAACGTTGGGAACACGCGGTAACGCGAAATGTGTCTGGGGGCAGCCCCAGGTCAAACAAGGATCAATATGCTGAGTGACGTCAATCTGTGGCCGCTGATAGGGGTGGCCATCATCATCGTAGGCTTTGTCCTGCGGTTCAACCCGATGCTGGTGGTGGTGGTGACGGCCATCGGTACGGCCTTTGCTGCCGGGTTTCCTATCGACAAAATCCTGGCCACCATAGGCACCGGATTCATCAAGACGCGCAACCTGCCGCTCATCATCTTGCTGCCGCTGGCAGTGATTGGCCTGTTGGAGCGCCACGGATTGCGCCAGCATGCCCAGAACTGGATCAGCAGCATCAAGTCGGCCACGGCGGGGCGGCTGCTCATCGTCTACCTGGCTGCGCGCCAGCTCACGGCGGCTGTTGGCCTGACCAGCCTGGGAGGGCATCCGCAGATGGTGCGACCGCTGCTGGCCCCCATGGCAGAAGGCGCCACCGAGGCCCGTTACGGCACGCTGCCCGAGCGCATTCGCCACAAGCTGCGCGCCTTCTCGGCCGCAACCGACAACGTGGGCCTGTTTTTTGGTGAAGACATCTTCGTGGCATTTGGCGCCATCGTGCTGATGACCACTTTTCTGCGCGAGGCGGGTATCGATGTGGAGCCGCTGCACGTGGCGGTCTGGGGCATTCCGACCGCGATTTGCGCATTTCTCATCCACGCCTGGCGCCTGTATCGCCTCGACGGTGTGCTGGCCCGTGAGCTGGCCGCCGAGGGGATTGTTTCCCTGAGTGCCGCCGCCAAAACCCCGACCCGAGGAGTCTGATGATGACGATCACGATCCAGCATCTGTATTACCTGGTGGGGGCCGTGCTGGCCTTCACGGCCGTGGCAACCCTCACCGACCGCAGCAATGCCAAGCGCTACAGCACAGGCCTGTTCTGGGCGCTGTATGCACTGGTTTTTCTTGTGGGCGACCTGCTGCCAGCCCTGTGGGTGGGTGTGGGGGCTGTGGCGATGGCGCTGATTGCCGGCTTTGGGGGCGTTGGCGCCGGCAAGCACCAGGGCCCGAGCCCGTCGCAGTACGCTGCCAGCGCCAAGCGCCTGGGCAACAAGCTGTTTGTGCCCGCGCTGGCCATTCCGCTGGTGACCATGGTGGGCACGTTATCGGCCAAGTATCTGGCCATCGGCGGTGCGCCCCTGCTCGACCCCAAGAACACCACCCTGGTGAGCTTGGGCGTGGGCTGCGTGGTCTCGCTGGCCCTGGTCTGCTGGCTGACGCGCGAGACACCGGCCCAGGGCCTGCGCGAATCGCACCGCCTGACCGATGCGCTGGGCTGGGCCCTGGTGCTGCCGCAGATGCTGGGCATGCTGGGCCTGGTGTTCTCTGATGCGGGCGTGGGCAAGGCCGTGGCCTATGTGACCACCACCTACATCAACATGGACGTCCGCTTTGTGGCGGTGGCGGTGTATGTCGTGGGCATGGCGCTGTTCACCGTCATCATGGGCAATGGTTTTGCGGCGTTTCCGGTGATGACGGGTGGCGTGGGCGTGCCGGTGCTGGTGGGCGTGTACCACGGCGATCCGGCGGTGATGGCCGCGGTGGGCATGTTGTCGGGGTACTGCGGCACGCTGCTCACGCCCATGGCTGCCAATTTCAACATCGTACCCGCTGCGCTGCTGGAGTTGCCGGACAAAAATGCCGTCATTCGTGCCCAGGTGCCCACAGCATTGACCTTGCTGGCAGTGAATGTGTTTTTGCTCAACTTCATGATGTTCCGCTGAGGAAAGCCCGCCATGTCCACCCCCGCCGTTGACGCCACCCCGACTGTGCTGCTCACGGGTTTTGAACCGTTCGACAAGGACCCGCTCAACCCCTCCTGGGAGGTGGCTCGCGCCCTGGATGGCTGGCAGCCTGCGGGGACCGTGGTGCGTGCCGTGCAGCTGCCCTGCGTGTTTGGCGAGGCCATCGCGCACCTGGATCGGGCCCTGCAGCAGTGGCGCCCCACGCTGGTGCTCAGTCTGGGCCTGGCCGGTGGCCGCGCCGAACTGACGCCCGAGCGGGTGGCCATCAACGTGGACGATGCCCGCATCGCAGACAACGCGGGCCGCCAGCCGGTGGACGTGGCGGTTCAGCCAGGTGGCCCTGCGGCCTATTTCTCTACCCTGCCGATCAAGGCCATGGTGCGCGACATGCGTGCGCAAGGTGTGCCGGCCGCCGTGTCCAACACGGCAGGCACCTTTGTGTGCAACCATATTTTTTATGCGCTCATGCACCGACTGGCTGCGTCGGGTGGCGCGGTGCGCGGCGGCTTCATCCATGTGCCGGCCCTGCCGGCACTGGCCGCCCTGCACCCCGGCATGCCCAGCATGGCGCTGGAAACCCAGGTGCAGGGATTGCAGGTGGCCATCCAGACGGCACTGGCGGTGCACGCCGATGTGCGCGAAACCGGCGGGCAACTGCATTGAACCCTATTTTTTCCACCCAGCCATGCACTTTGCAGAGCAGGAGAACACGATGAAAATCGATTTGAACAGCGACCTGGGCGAAAGCCTGGGCGCGTGGACCATGGGCGACGACGCCGCCATGCTGGGCATTGTGAGCAGCGCCAATGTGGCCTGTGGCTTTCACGCGGGCGACCCGGCAGGTATTTTGCAGACGCTGCGGGCCGCCCAGGAGTGTGGCGTGGTGGTGGGTGCCCATGTGGCTTACCCCGACCTGCAGGGCTTTGGCCGGCGCGCCATGGATGTGGCCAGCGCCGACCTGGTGGCCGATGTGATCTACCAGATAGGCGCGTTGCAAGGCCTGGCCGCTGCGGCGGGCACCACGGTGCGCTACGTCAAGCCGCACGGTGCGCTGTACAACACCATCGCGCAAGATGCGCGCCAGGCCCAAGACGTCATCACCGCCATCCGCGCCATCGACCCCGGTCTGGTGCTGGTGGCCCTGGCCGGCGCACCGCTGGTGCAGTGGGCCCGCGATGCGGGCCTGCGCGTCGTGTCCGAAGCCTTTGCCGACCGCGCCTACACACCGGCCGGTGCGCTGGTGTCGCGCCGCGAAAAAGGCGCGGTACTGCACGATCCCGAGCTGATCGCCCGGCGCATGGCGCGCCTGGTACGCGAGGGGGTTGTCGAGGCCATCGACGGCAGCCTGGTGCGCATCGAGGCCGACTCCATCTGCGTGCATGGCGATAGCCCTGATGCGGTAGCCATTGCCCGCCAGCTGCGGGCCTGCCTGGAGCAGGACGGCATCGCCATCGCTTCATTCGCGGGGTAGGCCGTTATGCGTTTTTTGCCCGTCAACTTGAATGCGCTGCTGGTTGAGCTGGCCGATCTCGAGCAGACCCTGGCGCTGCTGGCCTCGCTGCAGAGAGCGCCCTTGCCGGGCGTGCAAGAGCTGGTGCCCGCTGCTCGGACCATTCTGGTGCGCTTTCGCCCCGCGGCCACCAGCGCGGCTGAACTGGTCCGGCAAATTGCGGGCCGGGACATTTCGCAGCGCGCCGAGCGCAGCAGCACCCTGGTCGAGATCCCCGTGCACTACGACGGCGAAGACCTGGCCGAAGTGGCGCAGATCCTGGGCATCACGCCCGAAGAAGTGGTGCGCCGCCACACCGGCAGCGAATACACCGTGGCCTTCACCGGCTTTGCCCCGGGCTTTGCCTACCTGAGCGGTGGCCACCCCAGCCTGAACGTGCCGCGCCGCAGCACGCCGCGCACCCGCATACCGGCAGGCGCCGTGGGCCTGGCGGGCAGCTTCAGTGGCGTCTACCCGCAGGCCAGCCCTGGCGGCTGGCAGATCATTGGTGTGACACCCTTGGCCATGTGGGACCTTGACCGTGCCCAGCCCGCTCTGCTGCAGCCCGGTTACCGCGTGCGATTCGTGGATATTGCTACACAATCAATAGCTGATAGTGAAATAAAACCAACGGCTACAGGCCAAAAAGGCCCTGAAAATGCTGCGTGCCGTTCGGCGCAGGCACTTGCGCCGGACCAGGCTGCGCTGAGGGTGCGCGCCACCGGCCTGCTCACCGTGTTTCAGGATCTGGGGCGCCAGGGCCAGGCGGGGCAGGGCGTGTCGGAGTCGGGCGCCATGGACCAGTCTGCCCTCAAGGTCGCCAACCGGCTGGTGGGCAACGCCAGCAACGCTGCAGCGCTCGAAACGGTAGGGGGCGGCCTGCAACTGCAAAGCCTGGGCGAGACCGTGGTGGCTGTCACCGGTGCCGACGCGCCCCTGGATCTGACCACTGCAGACGGTCGCCGCTGGAGCCTGCCGCGCCACGCCCCCGTGGCGCTGGCCCATGGCGACACCCTGGCAGTGGGCCAGCCCCGGGCGGGCGCGCGTTGCTACGTGGCCGTGCGTGGCGGCTTTGATGTGGCCGCTGTCATGGGCAGCTGCGCCACCGACACCCTGGCCCATGTCGGGCCCGCACCGTTGTCTGTGGGTGACATGCTGGGCGTGCGGCCCGCCAGCACCAGCGCGGTGGTGGGCGCTGCCGATCTGGCCACCGACGACCTGCCCACACTGGAGCAGGAGGTGGTGCTGGACGTGGTCATGGGCCCGCGCACCGACTGGTTCACCGCCGAGGCCATTGCACGGCTGGCCACCCAGCGCTGGCAGGTCACGCCCCAGTCCAACCGGGTGGGTCTGCGCCTGGCGGGCGAACTGCCGCTGGACCGTGCCATTTCCGGCGAGCTGCCCAGCGAGGGCACTGCCCTGGGGGCGCTGCAGGTGCCGCCCAGCGGCCAACCCGTGCTGTTTCTGGCCGACCACCCGCTCACCGGCGGCTATCCCGTCATTGGCGCCGTGGCGCCCTACCATCTGGACCGCGCGGGGCAGATCCCCGTCGGGGCCTGGTTGCGTTTCAACCCCATTCGCCCCTTTGCAGAGCTTTCGCCCAGCGTTTGAAAGAGTCAACCATGAAAAAAGTCTTGATTGCCAATCGCGGCGAAAACGGCCGCGCCGCGGGCGTTTCTCTACATCGCTGTGCCTGCGTAGCAGGTGACGGCGAACTCGCCACCCTTCACGTTTTCGAGGCGAAAGGTTTGATGCCATGAAAAAAGTTCTGATTGCCAATCGCGGCGAGATCGCCGTCCGCATCGCCCGCGCCTGTGCCGATTACGGAGTGCAGTCGGTGGCGGTGTATGCCAATGCCGACATCGATGCGCTGCATGCACGCATGGCTGATGAGGCCTATGGCCTCGATGGCGACCGGCCGGCCGACACCTATCTGAACATCGCCAAGCTGCTGGAGGTCGCCCGAAAGAGCGGTGCCGACGCTGTGCACCCAGGCTACGGTTTCCTGTCGGAAAACCAGGCTTTTGCCCAGGCAGTGATCGATGCCGGCCTGGCGTGGATCGGCCCACCACCCGCCACCATCGCCCAGCTGGGCGACAAGGTTCAGGCACGCAAGATTGCGCTGCAGGTGGGTGCGCCCCTGGTGGTGGGAACGCCCGACCCGGTCAAGGATGCCAGCGAGGTGCTGGCGTTTGCCGAGCAGCACGGCCTGCCCATCATCATCAAGGCGGCCTTTGGCGGCGGCGGGCGTGGCATGAAGATCGCCTGGCGCATGGACGAGGTGGCCGAGCTGTTCGACTCCGCCGTGCGCGAGGCCGTGACGGCCTTTGGCCGTGGCGAGTGCTTTGTCGAGCAGTTTCTGGACAAGCCCCGCCACATCGAGGCCCAGGTGCTGGCGGACACCCATGGCAACGTGGTGGTGCTGGGCACGCGCGATTGCTCGCTGCAGCGGCGCAACCAAAAACTGGTGGAAGAGGCCCCAGCGCCATTTTTGACCGATGCCCAGCGCGAGCGCATCCACAGCTCGGCGCGCGACATCTGCGCGGCCGCCGGCTATGTGAGTGCGGGTACGGTGGAGTTTCTGCTCAGCCAGAGCGGCGCCATCTCGTTCCTGGAGGTCAACACCCGCTTGCAGGTCGAGCACCCCGTGACGGAGCAGACCACCGGCGTGGACCTGGTGGTGGAGCAGCTGCGCGTGGCCGACGGCCTGCCGCTGTCTGTGGCGCAGACGCCCGCGCCGCTGGGCCATGCTATCGAGTTTCGTATCAACGCCGAAGACGTGGGCCGGGGCTTTCTGCCCACACCCGGCCCGGTGCAGCGTTTTGATGCGCCCTCGGGCCCCGGCGTGCGCCTGGACACGGGCGTGCAGACGGGCTCGGTGGTTCCGGGCACGTTCGACTCGCTCATGGCCAAGCTGATCGTGACCGGTGCCACCCGCGAGCAGGCACTTGTGCGTGCTCGCCGTGCGTTGCGCGAGTTTCAGATCGAGGGCGTGGCCTCGGTGCTGCCGTTCCACCGCGCGGTTATCGACCACCCCGACTTCGTGGGCGCCGATGGTTTCAAGGTGCATACGCGCTGGATTGAATCCGACTTTGCCGCGCCGCTGGCCGCCTCGATCCAGGCGCAGGCGCGCGCTGAACCACAGCCCGACGCCAGCTTGCTGCGCACCGCCATCGAGATCGACGGCCGCCGCGTCCATCTGGGCCTGCCCGCCGTGCTGCTGCAGGGGTTGGCGAATGTGTCCGGCGGGGCGGCACAGGTGACGGCACCCGAATTGGCGGTGGATGCCGGCGCGGTCACCTCGCCCATTGCGGGCAACCTGCACGCCTGGAAGGTGGCCGAGGGCGACCTGGTGCAGGACGGTGACGTGATCGCCGTGATGGAAGCCATGAAGATGGAAATGCAGGTCACCGCGCATGGCAGTGGCCGCATCACGCTGACCGCAGAGGCCGGCACCAGCCAGGCGCTGGGGGCGGTGATTGCGCGGATTGCGGGACTCTGATTGCCGCAGGGCCGCTGCCTGCGCTGCTCGATCTTTTCGCCCATGAAAAAACCGCCCGAGGGCGGTTTTTGTGTGGCTGCTGGGAGGCTCAGACCACCTTGGCAATGGCCTGGCAGACGTAGTCGATGTTCTTGCTGTTGAGCGCAGCCACGCACATGCGGCCGGTGTCGGTGCCGTACACGCCGAACTCGCTGCGCAGGCGCACCATCTGGTCCTTGGACAGGCCCGAGTAGCTGAACATGCCGATCTGGGTGGTGATGAAGGACATGTCCTTGCTCACGCCAGCGGCCTTCAGGCCATCGACCAGCTTTTGGCGCATGGCCTTGATGCGCACGCGCATCTCGCCCAGTTCCTTTTCCCACAGGGCGCGCAGTTCGGGGTTGCCCAGCACGGCAGCCACGATGGCGCCACCGTGGGTGGGCGGGTTGGAGTAGTTGGTGCGGATGGCGATCTTGAGCTGGCTCAGCACGCGGTCGGTTTCTTCCTTGCTGCTGCCGACCACGCTCAGGGCGCCCACGCGCTCGCCGTACAGGCTGAAGCTCTTGGAGAAGCTGGTGGAGACGAAGATGTTCAGGCCAGCGGCCACAAACTTGGCGATCACGGCGCCGTCTTCGGCGATGCCGTAGCCAAAGCCCTGGTAGGCCATGTCCAGGAAGGCGGTGAGGTTGCGTGCCTTCACGGCGGCGATCACCTGGTCCCATTGGGCGGGGGTGATGTCGTAGCCGGTGGGGTTGTGGCAGCAGGCGTGCAGCAGCACGATGGTGCCTTCGGCGGCGGCGTTCAGCTTGGCCAGCATGCCGTCGAAGTTGATGCCGCCCAGGCCGCCGTTGGCGCTTTGGTCGAAGTAGGGGTAGGTGTCGACAGGGAAGCCAGCGTTGGTGAACAAGGCGCGGTGGTTTTCCCAGCTGGGGTCGGAAATCAGCACGGTGGCGTTGGGGCTGATCTTTTTCAGGAAGTCGGCGCCGATCTTCAGGCCGCCGGTGCCGCCAATGGCTTGCACCGTGGCCACGCGGCCGCTCTTGACCACATCGGAGTCCGCGCCGAACACCAGGCCCTTCACGGCGGCGTCGTAGGCGGCAATACCGTCGATGGGCAGGTAGCCACGGGCGGTGGGCTTGTCCATCATGGCCTTTTCAGCGGCCTGCACGCACTGCAGCAGGGGCAGCTTGCCGTTGTCGTCGAAATAAACGCCCACGCCCAGGTTGACCTTGTTGGGGTTGGTGTCTGCGGCGAATTGTTCGTTCAGACCCAGGATGGGGTCGCGGGGGGCCATTTCGACGGCGGTGAACAGAGACATGAAAATCCTTGAAAGGTTGTCAGTAGCGAAGAATCCGGGCGTGGTGTACTGTGCCGGGTTCCGCCGATTTTAACGGGCGGCCTGCTCGTCCCGTTGACCACGCCCCATGCCAGATATCACCGAAGTCATCACTGAAAAGCAGGACGGCGAGTGCGTCCGCTTCCCCGATTCCCCCTTCGAACTGTTCCAGCCCTATCCGCCGGCGGGCGACCAGCCCGAGGCCATTGCCAAGCTGGTGGAGGGTCTGCAGGACGGCGAGACCTTCCAGACGCTGCTGGGTGTGACGGGCTCGGGCAAGACCTTCACCATGGCCAACGTGATCGCGCGCATGGGCCGCCCTGCCATCGTGTTCGCGCCCAACAAGACGCTGGCGGCGCAGCTCTACAGCGAGTTCCGTGAGTTCTTCCCCAAGAACGCCGTCGAATATTTCGTGAGCTACTACGACTATTACCAACCTGAGGCTTACGTGCCGCAGCGCGACCTGTTCATCGAGAAGGACAGCGCCATCAACGAGCATATCGAGCAGATGCGATTGAGCTGTACCAAGAGCCTGATGGAGCGCAAGGACGTAGTCATCGTGGCCACCGTGTCGGCCATCTACGGCATTGGCGAGCCCGAGAGCTACCACCGCATGGTGATGACGCTGCGCACGGGCGACAAGCTGGGCCAGCGGGATGTGATTGCCCAGCTGATCCGCATGCAGTACCAGCGCAATGAAGCGGACTTTTCGCGCGGCAAGTTCCGCGTGCGGGGCGACACCATCGACGTGTTTCCGGCCGAGCATTCCGAGCTGGCGATGCGCATCGAGCTGTTTGATGACGAGATCGAGAGCCTGCAGCTGTTCGATCCGCTCACGGGACGCGTCAAGCAGAAGATTCCGCGCTTCACCGTGTACCCCAGCAGCCACTACGTGACCCCGCGCGACAAAGTGCTGGCGGCAGTGGAGACCATCAAGCTGGAGCTGGCCGAGCGCCTGCAGCAGCTGCTGGCCGACGGCAAGCTGGTGGAGGCCCAACGGCTGGAGCAGCGCACACGCTTTGACCTGGAGATGCTCAGCGAGGTAGGGCACTGCAAGGGCATCGAGAATTACACGCGCCACCTGTCGGGCGCCGCGCCGGGCGACCCGCCGAGCACGCTGACCGACTACATGCCCAAGAACGCCATCATGTTCCTGGACGAGAGCCACCAGATGATCGGCCAGCTCAACGCCATGTACAGCGGCGACCGATCACGCAAGACCACGCTGGTGGAATATGGTTTTCGCCTGCCATCGGCGCTGGACAACCGCCCGCTCAAGTTCGAGGAGTTCGAGCAGCGCATGCGGCAGGTGATCTTTGTTTCGGCCACGCCGGCCGACTATGAAAAAACCCATTCGGGCCAGATCGTGGACCAGGTGGTACGTCCCACCGGCCTGGTGGACCCGGTGGTGGAAGTGCGTCCCGCCACCCACCAGGTGGATGATGTGCTGCAGGAAATACGCATTCGCGTTGAAAAGTATGAGCGCGTACTTATTACCACGCTGACCAAGCGCATGGCCGAGCAGCTGACCGACTATCTGACGGACAACGGCGTGAAGGTGCGCTACCTGCACAGCGATGTGGACACCGTGGAGCGCGTCGAAATCATCCGCGATCTGCGCCTGGGGGCGTTCGACGTGCTGGTGGGCATCAACCTGCTGCGCGAAGGGCTGGACATTCCCGAGGTGTCGCTTGTGGCCATCCTGGACGCCGACAAGGAAGGCTTCCTGCGCGCCGAGCGCAGCCTGATCCAGACCATCGGCCGCGCGGCGCGCAATCTGAACGGCAAGGCCATCCTGTATGCCGACCGGATGACCGACTCGATGAAAAAAGCCATCGGCGAGACGGAACGTCGGCGCGTCAAGCAGATCGCACACAACAAGGCCCACGGAATCACGCCACGCAGCATTGTCAAGCGGGTAAGAGACCTGATTGACGGGGTTTACAGCGAAAAGGCCGGCAAGGACGCCGAGCGGCTGGAGCAGGAAGCGATACAGCGTGCGCAGGTGGAGGACATGTCGGAGAAGGATGTGGCGCGCGAGATCAAGCGTCTGGAAAAACTCATGCTGGAACATGCGCGCAACCTGGAATTCGAGCAGGCAGCACGCGTGCGCGACCAGTTGACACGGCTCAAGGACCAGGCTTTTGGAGCGCATGGCAGCGATTCAGTGGCACTCTGAACGCGTGTGCCCTAAGGGCAATGGAACTTGATCGATGAAATTGTGACTTGTTGGTTTTTTAACCCGACAAAATCGATTGGGATTTATGGTATACTCTTACAAAATACTCAAGAAAAGAGCCCAACGATGAAGGGCCCTGTGCCAGGCAACTGGATGGGGCAAGGGGCGGAGACGGTGCAGGCGCTGCGCATTTGCCAGGGCCCGCAGTTTTATAACGAACAAGCGTAGACAAGGAGCTTGCGATGCGTCTCACAACCAAAGGCCGTTTTGCGGTCACCGCCATGATTGACCTGGCTTTGCGCCAGAACAATGGCCCTGTCACGCTGGCGGCCATCAGCCAGAGGCAACAAATTTCGCTGTCCTACCTGGAGCAGCTCTTTGGCAAGCTGCGCCGCCACGAGCTCGTGGAATCCACCCGGGGGCCTGGCGGTGGCTACACCCTGGCCCGCAAGGCGGCCGACATCACGGTGGCCGACATCATCGTTTCGGTGGATGAGCCGATTGATGCCACGCAGTGTGGTGGCAAGGAAAATTGCCTGGGCGAGGCGGGGCGCTGCATGACGCATGAGTTGTGGGCTTCGCTCAACCAGCGCATGGTCGAGTTCCTCGACTCCGTCACGTTGCAGAAGCTGGTGGACGAGCAACTGGCCAAGGGCGTGCAGATCGAGGACAAGCCCGTTGCGCGGCGCGCTATCTCCACGACTCCCGTGGTCAAGCCCATTCGCGTGAATGCACCCAATTCGGTGTTCGCGCTGGGTAACGTCTTCGCCAAATCCTGATACCTGGGGCGCCCGGTTCGGCCCTGGGGTCGGCACCGCCCTGAACGTGTTTCTCGAACCTTGTTTTTTTGAGTTTGCCAGCCGGAAATTTTTACTGAGCCAGCCATGGACATGACCCCGCATTTCCCCATCTATCTCGATTACGGCGCCACCACGCCGGTGGATCCACGCGTTGTGGATGCCATGATTCCGTGGCTGCGCGAACATTTCGGCAACCCCGCTTCCCGCAGCCACGCCTGGGGCTGGGAGGCCGAAGAGGCCGTGGAAAAAGCACGCGTGCAAGTGGCCGACCTGATCGGTGCCGACCCCCGCGAGATCGTCTGGACCAGCGGTGCCACCGAGTCCATCAACCTCGCCTTGAAGGGTGCCGCCCATTTCTACCAGGGCAAGGGCAAGCACCTCATCACCCTCAAGACCGAGCACAAGGCCGTGCTGGACACCATGCGCGAGCTGGAGCGCCAGGGTTTCGAGGTGACCTACCTGGATGTGCAGGAGGATGGCCTGGTCAACATGGACGCCCTGAAGGCGGCCATTCGCCCCGACACCATCTTGATCAGCATCCTGTTCGTGAACAACGAAATCGGTGTGATCCAGGACATTCCGGCCATTGGCGCCCTGTGCCGCGAGAAAGGCATCCTGCTGCATGTGGATGCCGCGCAGGCCACAGGCCGGGTCGAGATCGACATGAGCGTTCTGCCGATCGACCTGATGAGCATGACGGCCCACAAGACCTACGGCCCCAAGGGTGTGGGCGCCTTGTTTGTGCGCCGCAAGCCCCGCGTCCGCCTGGAAGCACAGATGCACGGTGGTGGCCACGAGCGCGGCATGCGTTCGGGCACGCTGCCCACGCACCAGATCGTGGGCATGGGCGAGGCCTTTCGCATCGCCAAGGAAGAAATGGCCGAGAGCAATGCCAAGGCTCGCGCATTGCAGCAGCGCCTGCTCAATGGCTTGAAGGATATCGAGCAGGTGTTCATCAATGGCAGCCTGGAGCGCCGGGTGCCGCAGAACCTGAACATGAGCTTCAATTTCGTCGAAGGCGAATCGCTGATCATGGGGATCAAGGGTTTGGCGGTGTCGTCGGGCTCTGCCTGCACTTCGGCCAGCCTGGAGCCCAGCTATGTCCTGCGCGCCCTGGGCCGCAGCGACGAACTGGCACACAGCAGCCTGCGCATGACCATTGGCCGTTTCACCACCGAAGAAGAGATCGACTACGCCATTGGCACCATTCGTGAAAACGTGGCCCGCCTGCGCGAACTCAGCCCGCTGTGGGAGATGTACCAGGACGGCATCGATATCAGCACCATCCAGTGGGCAGCGCACTGAATTCCTGAAGATTTCTGAAGAATTGAAGAGGTACACATCATGGCTTACTCCGACAAAGTGGTTGACCATTACGAAAACCCCCGCAACGTGGGTTCGTTCGACAAGGGTGACGATTCCGTGGGCACCGGCATGGTGGGCGCTCCTGCCTGCGGCGACGTGATGAAGCTGCAGATCAAGGTGAACCCGCAAACCGGCGTCATTGAAGATGCCCGTTTCAAGACCTATGGCTGCGGCTCTGCCATTGCCTCGTCGTCGCTGGTGACCGAATGGGTCAAGGGCAAGACGCTGGACGAAGCGGCGGCCCTGAAAAACAGCGAGATCGCCGAAGAGCTGGCTCTGCCGCCCGTCAAGATCCACTGCTCCATCCTCGCCGAAGACGCCATCAAGGCGGCCGTGAACGACTACAAGGCCAAGCACCACAGCGAGGCGGCCGCAGCCTGACCATGGCCATTACGCTGACAGAAGCTGCTGCCCGGCATGTCTCCCGCTACCTGGCGCGCCGGGGCAAAGGATTGGGCGTGCGCCTGGGGGTCAAGACCACCGGCTGCTCGGGCTTGGCCTACAAGCTCGAATATGTGGATGACTCCGAACCGGAAGACATCGTGTTTGAAAACCACGGCGTCAAGGTGCTGATCGACCCCAAGAGCCTGGCCTACATCGATGGCACCGAGCTGGATTTTGTGCGCGAAGGCCTGAATGAAGGCTTCAAGTTCAACAACCCCAATGAACGGGACCGCTGCGGCTGCGGTGAGAGCTTCCGCGTTTGAGGCTTTCTGCCGCGTTGCCGTCCAACCGCCATCGCGCTGCGTGCTGGCGGTTTTTTATTGATCCTGCGTGACCTGGTATGGGCATGAATCTGCAATCTGACGACTTTGAGCTGTTTGGCGTGCCGCAATGCTTTGCCCAGAACCGGGCGGCACTGGATGCGCGCTGGAAGGAACTGCAGCGCGAGGCCCATCCCGACAAATTTGCGGCACAGGGCGCCGCTGCCCAGCGGTTGGCCATGCAGTGGTCGGTGCGCATCAACGAGGCCTACCAGCGCCTGAAAGAGCCGATGCGCCGTGCCGCCTATCTGTGCGAACTGCATGGCACACCCATCCAGGCCGAAGACAACACCGCCATGCCCGCAAGCTTTCTGATGCAGCAGATGGAGTGGCGTGAATCGCTGGAGGAAGCGCGTTCATCTGCCGAGCTGGACGCACTGGACGATGGCGTGCAGCAGGCCCAGAGCCAGGCGCTGGCACTTTGCGGCCAACTGATCGATGAGCAAAAGGACTATGCCGCTGCAGCGCGGCAGGTCAGAGCCCTCATGTTCATTGCGCGATTTGCCGACGACATCGAGCGGCGCCGGGATCAGCTGGGACAATAGCGGAATCACCCCTTTTTCGAGGCGCGTTGCGCGTGGCACAGCCTCATCACGTAGAACACAAGATCTTCATGGCGCTTTTGCAGATTTCCGAGCCCGGACAGTCCCCCGACCCGCACCAGCGGCGCATTGCGGTCGGCATTGATTTGGGCACCACGCATTCCCTGGTGGCGGCGGTGCGCAATGGCGTGGCCGAGTGCCTGCCCGACGGTGAGGGGCGCGTGCTGCTGCCATCGGTGGTGCGCTACCTGGAGCAGGGCGGGCGGCAGATTGGCTACGACGCAATAGCAGCGCAGTCCGGCGATGCCCGCAATACCATCGCCTCGGCCAAGCGCTTCATGGGCCGTGGTCTGAAGGATGTGGCGGACGCAGAGCAGTTGCCCTACGAATTCGTCCAGAGCCCCGACGCCAGCGCTGGCGGTATGGTGGGGCTGCTGACGGCGGGGGGCGTGAAGTCACCGGTGGAAATCAGTGCCGAGATCCTGGCCACGCTGCGTTACCGCGCCGAAGACACCTTCAACGACGACCCGTACGGTGCAGTGATCACGGTGCCGGCCTATTTTGATGACGCCCAGCGCCAGGCCACCAAAGATGCAGCCAAGCTGGCCGGAATCCATCTGCTGCGCCTGATCAATGAACCAACCGCTGCGGCCATTGCCTATGGCCTGGACAATGCCAGCGAAGGCGTCTACGCGGTTTACGACCTGGGCGGCGGCACCTTCGACATCTCCGTGTTGCGACTGACGCAAGGCGTTTTCGAAGTGATTGCCACCGGCGGCGATTCCGCCCTGGGCGGCGATGACTATGACGCAGCGCTTGCCAATTGGGTGCTTGAGCAGCAGGGCTTGTCCGCCAATACGCCTGCCGACAAGGCAGCAATCCGCATGGCGGCCAGAGCCTGTAAGGAAACCTTGACTGCTACTGAAATAGTAGCGTTTGTCGTTGATTTGACAGTTGGTAGCGTGCGATTGGATGTCAAACAATCCGATTTTGAAGCCGCTACCGCCGAGTTGACCGCGCGCTCCATGGCCGCGGTGCGCCGCGTCTTGCGCGATGCGAAGCTGGCGCGCGACGACGTGCAGGGGGTGGTCATGGTGGGCGGCTCCACCCGCATGCCCCAGGTGCAGCGTGCAGTGGCCGAGTTTTTTGGCAAGGAGCCCCTGACCAATCTCAACCCGGACGAGGTGGTCGCACTGGGTGCCGCCATCCAGGCCAACCAGTTGGCGGGCAACAACACGGCGGGCGATCTGTTGCTGCTCGACGTGATTCCCCTGTCGCTGGGCATCGAGACCATGGGCGGGCTGGTGGAGCGCATCGTGGCCCGCAACGAGACTATTCCCACCGCCAAGGCGCAGGACTTCACCACCTACAAGGATGGCCAGACCGCATTGGCCATCCATGTGGTGCAGGGCGAGCGCGACCTCGTGCAGGACTGCCGCAGTCTGGCCCGTTTCGAGCTGCGCGGCATACCTGCGATGGCGGCCGGCGCAGCCCGCATCCGGGTCACTTTCACGGTCGATGCCGATGGCCTGCTGAGTGTGAATGCCCGGGAGCAGGGCAGTGGTGTCGAGGCCCGCATCGACGTGAAGCCCTCCTATGGCCTGTCGGACGACCAGATCGCCCGCATGCTGCAAGACGGCTTTGCCACGGCCGCGCAGGACATGCGCGCACGGGCCGTGGTGGAGGCGCGCGTGGATGCCGACCGCATGCTGATGGCGACCCAGAGCGCCCTGGATGCCGATGGCGACGTGTTGACTGGGCCCGAACGGGCCGACATCGAGGCCTTGATGACCGCCCTGGGCCAGCAACGCGAGTCCGACGATGCCGCCGTCATCGAGGCGGCGACCCAGGCCCTGGCCAAGGGCACAGAGGCCTTTGCCGCGCAGCGCATGAACCGCGGCATTCGCCAGGCCCTGGCGGGCAAGAACGTGCAGGCTTTCTGAACCCACCGAGCGTACCCCTGCGAACAAGAAGACCATCCATGCCTGTCATCAAGATACTGCCTCACCCTGAATATTGCCCCTCCGGTGCCGAGATCACCGCGCCGGCAGGCACATCCATCTGCGAAGCGCTGCTGGAGAACCACATCAACATCGAGCACGCCTGTGACATGAGCTGTGCCTGCACTACCTGCCACGTCATCGTGCGTGCGGGCATGGAATCGCTCAACGAGGCCGAGGAAGAAGAAGAGGACCTGCTCGACCGTGCCTGGGGGCTGGAGCCCCAGTCGCGCCTGTCGTGCCAGGCCATCATTGCGCAGAAAGACCTGGTGGTGGAGATACCCAAATACTCCATCAACCACGCCAAGGAAAACCACTGATATGCACGGTGCTTCAGCCCCACGCGGCATGAGTACTGTGCGCCGCACGCCGGTTGCACCACGGGAGGCCTGATGTCACGGCAGATTGTTCTGGACACGGAAACCACTGGTCTGTCCGCCGAAGGGGGCGACCGCATCATTGAAATCGGTTGCGTGGAGCTGGTGGCGCGCAAGCTCACGGGCAACAACAAGCATTTCTACCTGAACCCCGAGCGCGACAGCCACGAGGATGCGCTGCGCGTGCACGGCATCAGCAACGAATTCTTGAAGGACAAACCCAAGTTTGCGGCCGTGGCCGACGAGCTGCTGGACTACCTGCAGGGCGCCGAGATCATCATCCACAACGCGGCATTTGACGTGGGCTTCCTGAACAAGGAGCTGGAGCTGGTGGGGCGCCCCGCGTTCCGCAGCTTTGTGGACAGCATCACCGACACCCTGGCCATGGCCAAGGAGCTCTATCCCGGCAAGCGCAATTCGCTCGATGCGCTGTGCGACCGCCTGGGCGTAGACAACTCGGGCCGCACACTGCATGGCGCCTTGCTGGATGCCGAATTGCTGGCGGATGTGTACATCAACCTCACCCGAGGCCAGGATGCGCTGCTGATCATCGACGATGCGCAGGACAGCGCCGATGGCGCCAGCTTCGTCCAGATCGATCTGCGCAGCTTCAACCTGCCCGTGCTGCAGGCCAGCGAGCAGGAAATTGCATCCCACGAAGAAGTGCTGACGCAGATCGACAAGGCCAGTGGTGGCAAAACAATTTGGCGATCCGTTCAGCCAGGCTGAAAAGCTGTGCCATAATCGAAGGCTGTCGCAGCGACACGGGTGATTAGCTCAGCGGTAGAGCACTGCCTTCACACGGCAGGGGTCACATGTTCGATCCATGTATCACCCACCAAGCCTGTTGACAGCCAGCGCCATCCTTTGATGGGATGTGCGACGGGTGATTAGCTCAGCGGTAGAGCACTGCCTTCACACGGCAGGGGTCACATGTTCGATCCATGTATCACCCACCAATTCAACCCTTGCAGGCGCATGTCTGCAAGGGTTTTTTCATGACCGGGGCATAACGGCGCACAAGCGGATGGATTGGCCGTTACAGTTGGCGCTCCGCGTCCGTACATTGCGCGAAGCGGCCTGCCCCTCGGACCCAATGGGGGCGGCGAAACGTTTCCCCGACCTTGCCCTTACTCCATGCTGGCTTTTCACAACCCGTTGCACCGGGGGCATGCCCCCGTCCATGAGTTCTTCCGGGGTGAACGCGTGCCCTGCTTCGAAAACCCCACGCGGGCCGATTACGTGGAAAGCAGCCTTCGAGCCCGGGGCCACCGCTTGCTCGCACCCGATGCCGACAGCTCAACGGTGTTGGGCCAGGTTCATGCGGCGCGCTATCTGGCATTCCTGGAGGGGGCCTGGCAACAGTGGCTGGCGCTCGATACCGCCAATGCCTCGGTGCAGCCGTTCCCGTCGGTCTGGCCGGTGCGCACATTGCGCAGCGACAGGGAGCCTGACAATTTCATCGCGCGCCTGGGCCTCTACTCCATGGACAACGGTACGCCGCTGGCGGCAGGCACCTGGGCTGCCGCCAAGGCCGGCGCGGATGCGGCTGCCAGTGCGGCCTTCCGGGTGGACGCAGGCGAGCGCGCCGTGTTTTGCTGCACGCGTCCGCCCGGGCACCATGCGGGGCCCGATTTCATGGGGGGTTACTGCTTTCTCAACAATGCGGCGGTGGCGGCCCAGGCCTTGCGCGACCGGGGGGCGGATCGCGTGGCCGTGCTGGATGTGGATTACCACCATGGCAATGGCACCCAGAGCATCTTCTACGGCCGCGGCGATGTGCTGTTCGTGAGCATCCACGGTGACCCCCGCACCGAATACCCTTTCTATCTCGGCCATGCCGATGAAACCGGCGAGGGCGAAGGAGAGGGCTGCAACCTGAACCTGCCGCTGCCCGCCGGGACCACCGCAACCGCCTGGTTTGCTGCGCTGGAGCAGGCCTGTGCCCGCATTGCGCGGTTCGGAGCGGATGCCCTGGTGGTTTCGCTGGGCCTGGATACCTTCGAAGGGGATCCCATTTCGCGGTTTGCCCTCGCTTGTGCCGATTTTTCCCGTCTGGGTGCGCGGCTGGCGGGATTGAAATTGCCGACGGTGCTGGTTCTGGAAGGCGGCTATGCCACTGCAGAGCTGGGCACCAATGCAGGCAATGTACTGGACGGTTTTGAGCAGGCCTGAAGGTATTTTCAGAAAAAAGGAAGACAGAGATGACGGACAAGGTGGATTGCGTCGTGGTGGGCGCGGGTGTGGTGGGCCTGGCCGTGGCCCGTGCGCTGGCCATGCAGGGGCGCGAGGTGATGGTGCTGGAGGCCGCAGACGCCATCGGCACGGGTACTAGTTCGCGCAACAGCGAGGTCATTCATGCCGGGCTGTATTACCCCACGGGTTCGCTCAAGGCGCGCCTGTGTGTGCAAGGCCGTGATCTGCTGTATGCCTATTGCGCCGACCATGGCGTGCCGCACCGGCGTTGCGGCAAGCTGCTGGTGGCGACTTCGCCGGAGCAACTGCCAGGCCTTCGGTCGATTCAGGAGCGCGCCACGGCCAACGGTGTTCTGGACCTGCGGTGGCTGGACCGCGACGCGGCCCGGGCACTGGAGCCCGCCCTGGAATGCGTGGCGGCACTGCATTCGCTCAGCACGGGAATCGTGGACAGCCATGCCCTCATGCTCGCCCTGCAGGGTGATCTGGAGCATGCTGGCGGAATTGTTGCATTGAATTCGCCTCTGGCATTTGCCGATTGTGTGCAAGGTGCTATTTTTTTAGAAGCAAAAGATGGCACGCGCCTGCAAGCAAGTACCGTGGTCAATGCGGCGGGTCTGCAGGCGCCGGCCCTGGCCCGGCAGTTTTCCGGGCTGGACGCACGCCACATTCCGACGGCCTATTACGCCAAGGGCAGCTATTTCACGCTGACCGCAAAGGCACCGTTCAGCCACCTGATCTACCCGGTGCCCGAGGCTGCGGGGCTGGGGGTTCACCTCACGCTGGATCTGGGCGGGCAGGCCAAGTTCGGGCCGGACGTGCAATGGGTGGATTCGGCCGACGATCTGCTGGTCGATCCGGCGCGGGGAGAGGCCTTTTATGGCGAAGTGCGCAAGTACTGGCCTGGCTTGCGCGATGGCGCGCTGGCACCGGGCTACGCGGGCATCCGGCCCAAGATCCATGGCGCCGACGCACCCGCAGCGGACTTTCTCATCCAGGGGCCGTGCGACCATGGCGTGCCTGGCTTGGTGAATCTCTTTGGCATCGAATCTCCGGGCCTTACCAGCGCCCTGGCCATCGCCGACCATGCGCTCTCTCTGGTTTGACTTGCATCAAATCCCGCTCTTTTGGTAACGTTTAGCGACCAAGCGGTGTGACAGGTTTTTGGGCATGTCGCTAAGATGGTCCTCAGGCTGCAGCATCCACGCTGCATGGCTGCTCACTTATTGCAACGAAAGGCATGTATGACTGCTTCTGACACCACCACCACCCAGGGCGAACTTGAAAAACTCGTGTCCGATCTGCGCGGCTTGTTGGCAAGCCGGGATCTGGATTCGTTCCCCGAGATCAAGGTGCTGCGCCAGCGCCTGGACGACGGCATGCATTCGGTGCGGGAATCGGCCGTGCGTGCCGCGCAGGAAGCAGCCCGCCAGGCCAAGGATGCAGCCGTGGCGGCTGACCGCTATGCCCACGATGAGCCCTGGCGCGTGGCCGGCGCGGCGCTGGCCGTCGGTGCTCTGGTGGGATTTTTGCTTGCACGCCGTTGATCGCTTGCCGTCCATTGCGCTGATGCAGGGAGAGTGCGTATGAACTGGCTTTCCTTGCTCGGACTGGAGGCATTCGCTGCGCGGTGGCGGGCGAATGCCATCGAGGGGGCCATCGCTGCCGAAGATCGGCTGGCATTGGCGCGCCTGGAGTGGCTCGATCAAAAGCAGCGCTTGCAACAGCTGCTGGCGCTGTTGATCGCCGTCATCGGGCTCACCATGGTGGCCTTGGTGATGGTGTCGATGGCCGTGCTGGTGCAGTTCTGGGACACGCCCCATCGCATGTTGGCGGCCTGGGTAGTGGCAGGGACATGGCTGGTGGCCTGGTGCGCTGCCATCGTCACGTTGGTGGCGGTGGTACGCAGCATGGGCAATGGTTTTGCCCTGACCCGGCGTGAGTTGTCACAAGACTGGCGTGATATCAAGGAGCGCTTGTGAGTTCTTCCGAACAGGCCTTTTCAGTGCACGCCACGGTGGCGCAGCAACGGGTGCTGGAGCGCATCGCCGAGCAGCGCAAGCGTTTGCGCGACCGCCGTGCCGCGCGGTTGCAGGCCCAGGCCTTGGCTGCTGCGACCGAGGGCGACGATGCGGAGGCTTCTTTGCTGCCGCGCGTTGCTGGCTTTGTCCGCCAGCATCCTGCTGCCGTTGCCGCGCTGGCCGGCGTGGCGATTGCCGCTGGCCCGCGCCGACTGGTGCGATGGGCAGGGGTGGTGCTCCCGCTGGTGATGCGCCTGCGCCGCTAAGGCGCGATGTGGCTGCAAGGTGGGGCGCAAGGCCTCACCATTGGCCGTTCATCAGCCGTTCACGCCATTGCCTTGATGGCGCGCGCCACCTTCGAGACGAGCGCGGGGCCTTCATAGATCAGGCCGGTGTAGATCTGCACCACGTCCGCTCCCGCGCGGATTTTGCTCAGGGCATCTTCCGCACTGAGAATGCCACCCACGCCGATGATCGGAAAACGGCTGCCCAGTGCGGCGCGCAGCTGGCGGATAACCTGGTTGCTGGCTTCCAGCACCGGTGCACCGCTGAGCCCTCCCAGCTCCTCGGCATGGGGCATTCCCTTGACGGCTTCCCGGCGGATGGTGGTGTTGGTGGCGATCACGCCATCCATGCCGTGGCGTTGCAGTGTGCTGGCAATCACCGCCACCTGCGCCTCGTCGAGGTCGGGGGCAATTTTGACAAAGATGGGCACGCGGCGGGACGAGGTGACACCCTTGCTGTCGGCCTGGCGGTATTGCCCGGCCAGTGCTTCGCGGCGTTCGGCAATCGCGCCCAGCAGGGCATCAAGGGCCGCGTCGCTTTGCAATGCGCGCAGGTTCTGTGTGTTGGGTGAGCTGATATTGACCGTGACGTAATCGGCGTGCGGGTACACGCCGTCAAGGCAGGTGAGGTAGTCGCTGGTGGCGTCTTCGATCGGGGTGCTGGCGTTCTTGCCGATGTTCAGGCCCAGCAGCATCGGGTGTTTGCGATGCTGCGTGCGAAACCGCGCCTGCTGCACGTTGTGGATGAATGCGTCCAGGCCGTCGTTGTTGAAGCCCAGCCGGTTGATCAGGGCCCTTGCCTCGGGCAGGCGGAACATGCGGGGCTTGGGATTGCCCGGCTGGGCCTTGGGTGTCACCGTGCCCACCTCCACAAAACCGAAACCCATGGCGCCCAGGGCGTCGATGCAGCGGGCATTCTTGTCCAGCCCGGCGGCCAGACCCACGCGGTTGGGAAAGGTCAGCCCGGCCAGCTCGATGGGGTCATCCACGGTTTCGTTGCACCAGGCCCACTGCATGGGCGTGCCTTGGCCGCGCGCGAGCATGCCCATGGTGAGTTCATGGGCGGATTCGGCATCCATGCCGAACAGGAAAGAGCGGGTGAGAGCGTAGGGGATCAGTGACATGGAGGGATAATTCGACGATTACCCTTTGATTCTCCCCCATGACGACTCCATCCCCTCTGACCCAAGACGAACTCAAGGCCCTGGTGGGCAAGGCGGCCCTGCAATACGTGGTGCCCGGTGCCATCGTGGGAGTTGGCACGGGTTCCACGGTCAACCACTTCATCGACGCGCTGGCGGGCATGAAAGACCAGATCCGGGGTGCTGTTTCCAGCTCGGTGGCGAGCACCGAGCGGCTCAAGGCGCTGGGAATTCCGGTGTTCGATGCCAATGAAGTGGAATCGCTGGCGGTGTACATCGATGGCGCCGATGAAATCGACGGCCACGGCTGCATGGTCAAAGGCGGCGGCGCTGCACTGACGCGCGAGAAGATCGTGGCGGCCCTGGCCAGCCGCTTTGTCTGCATCGTCGATGAGTCCAAGCTGGTGCCAGCACTGGGCCGCTTCCCTTTGCCGGTGGAGGTGATTCCGATGGCCGCCCAGCACATTGCGCGGCGCTTTGCCGCGCTGGGTGGCACGGCGCGCATGCGCCTGAGGGACGGACAACCGCTGGTGACGGACAACGGTCAGCATATCCTGGACGTGACGGGCTTGTCCATCACCGACCCGCTGGGGTTTGAGTCCCAGGTGAACCAGTGGCCCGGGGTGGTGACGGTGGGCGTATTCGCGCACCAGAAGGCGTCGGTAGGCCTTGTAGGAACCACGCAGGGCGTGGTGAAGACCTTCACCTACTGAACAGGGTCCGTCAGACCGTGCCGGCCCGGGCCAGGTTCGGCCCGGCACGAGGTGTCAGAAGCGGATACCTGCAGGGTTGCTGGGCGAAGGGCCGTCGATGCGGGGTGCGGGCCGTGGACGCTCAGCAGGTGTTCTTCCGGCTGGCGCGTCGGAGGCCGCCGGTTGCGCTGCCTTGGCGGCCACCAGCGGGGTCGCCGGCGGGCGGCGGTAGTTCGGTGGCAGCAGGGATTGCTGGGGGTATCCGGCCGCGTTCAGGTACTGGGTCCACTCGTTTTCGGAAAATCCCGCCAGCTGCTGGCCACCGATCGTGGCAAAGGGCAGGCCGTTGTTGCCGCCCATGCGCTGCAACGCCTCGATGTCCTCGTTGGTATTGACGGTGCGTTCGGCAAACGGAATGCCGCGCCCCACCAGCAGGTTGCGGGCGCTGTTGCATGGAGCGCAGTCACTGCCGGTGTACAGCGTCACGGGAAAGCGTGCCGCAATCTGCTGAAGCTCGTAGGGCAGGGCAGAGCCGACAGCTGCGGCGGAACCTTGCCAGGCGCCTTGTGCGGGTTTTGCATTGCTGTCGGGCGCGCGGTCCGAGAAGGTCACCTTTCCATCGGGGCCGACAATCCGGTACACGGTCTGGGCATGGGCGCCGGCAACCGCCAGCACCATCCCCAACGAGGCCAGCAACGATGTACGCAAGGGCTTGCCCATGGGTCGTCTCCTGATAAAGAAGAGTCGGTGCGACAGAAAGACTTAGTCTGCCATGCCCTGGTGGCGCAGCAAGGCCTCCAGGCTGGGTTCGCGGCCGCGAAAGGCTTTGAAGGATTCCATGGCGGGGCGGCTGCCGCCCGCCTCCAGAATGGCCTGCCGGTAGCGGCGGCCCGTTTCGATGCTGGCCAGACCGTCGCTGCCGGCGGTTTCTTCAAAGGCCGCATAGGCATCGGCGCTGAGCACCTCCGCCCATTTGTAGCTGTAGTAGCCCGCTGCATAGCCACCCGCAAAAATATGGCTGAAGGTGTGGGCCGTGCGGCTGAACGAGGGTGGCGGCAGCACCGACACTTCGCTGCGCACCTCGGCCAGCAAGGGCATGAAATCCTGGGCGGGATCGTGATCGGTGTGCAGCAGCATGTCGAACAGGGCAAATTCGATCTGGCGCAGGGTGCCCATGCCACTCTGGAAGTTCTTGGCGGCGATCATCTTGTCGAACAGTGCACGCGGCAGCGGTGCACCGGTATCGACGTGCGCCGTCATGTTGCGCAGCACATCCCATTCCCAGCAGAAGTTCTCCATGAACTGGCTGGGCAGTTCGACCGCATCCCACTCGACACCGCTGATGCCCGATACGTCGCGTTCGTTCACCTGCGTCAGCATGTGGTGCAGACCGTGGCCGAATTCGTGGAACAGCGTGATCACATCGTCATGGGTGAGCAGCGGGGGCTTGCCGTCAACGCCCTCGGCAAAATTGCACACCAGATGCGCCACGGGGGTCTGCAGCGCGCCGGTGTCGGGGCGCAGCCAGCGGGTGCGCACATCATCCATCCAGGCGCCGCCGCGTTTGCCGGTGCGGGCCGGCTGGTCGAGGTAGAACTGGCCCACCAGCTGGCCGTCACGCTCGATGCGATAGAACTCGACGGCGGCATTCCACACGGGCGCACTGTCGCGGCGGATGCTGACCTCGAACAGTGTCTCGATGATCTTGAAAAGGCCGGCCAGCACCTTGGGGGCCGTGAAGTATTGCTTGACTTCCTGCTCGCTGAAGGAATAGCGTGCTTCCTTGAGCTTCTCGGCAAGGAAGGGCCAGTCCCAGGCCTGCGGATCGTTCAGGCCTATCTGGCTGGCTGCGAAGCCGCGCAGGTCGGCCACGTCCTTTTCGGCATAAGGCCGGGCGCGGCGCGCCAGATCCCGCAAGAATGAAATGACCTCGTCAGGCGACTGGGCCATCTTGGGCACCACCGACACCTGGCCGAAATTGTCATACCCGAGCAGCTGTGCTTCTTCGCGGCGCAGTGCCAGAATTTCACGGATGAGCGCCGAGTTGTCGAAACGCCTGGCCTCGCCTTCGGCCTGGTCGGAGGCGCGCGTCACATAGGCGCGGTACATCATTTCGCGCAAAGCGCTGTGGGTGGCGAACTGCATCACCGGCAGATAGCAGGGCATCTTGAGCGTGAGCTTGTAGCCGCTCTTGCCCTCCGCCTGGGCCGCTGCCAATGCGGTCTGCTGCACGTCGGCAGGGACGCCATCGAGTTCTTCCGCCGTGGCGTAGTAGGCAAAGGCGTCGGTGGCATCGAGCGCGTTTTCACTGAATTTCTGGCTCAGCTCGGCCTGCCGTTCCTGGATCTGGGCAAAACGCTCCTTGGCGGCACCGGTGAGTTCGGCGCCGCTGAGGACGAAATTGCGCACGGCGTTCTTGTGCGCCTGGCGCTGCTCGGGGCTCAGGGTGCTGGGATCAATGGCCTTGTACTTGGCGTACAGGCGCTCATCGGCGCCCAGGCGGGTCCAGAATTCGGTCACCCGGGGCAGCGCTGCGTTGTAGGCGGCGCGCAGTTCCGGGGTGTCGGCCACACTGTTGAGGTGGCTGATGGCCCCCCAGGCGGTGCCCAGGTGCTCCGTGGCAACGTCCAGCACCTTCGCAATGGCATCCCAGCGCGCAGGAAAGTCGGCGGCCGTGACCGTTTCGAGGGCGGCATTGGCTTTTTCCAGCAACACGTCAACGGCGGGGGCCACGTCGTCTGGCGTGATCCGGTCAAACTGGGGAAGGTCGGAGAAGTCGAGGAGGGCGTTGCTCATGCGTGTGTAGATGGCGCTTTGCGGTGCGGGTTCAAGTTGCGAGGCTGCGGGAGCAGGGCTGACTTCAGGCGCCGGCGGCGCGTTCGGCGGCTTCCAGGGTGTTGACCAGCAGCATGGTAATGGTCATGGGCCCCACGCCGCCAGGTACGGGGGTGATCCAGCCGGCCACTTCCTTCACGCCGTCAAAATCCACATCGCCGCACAGCTTGCCCTCGTCATTGCGGTTCATTCCCACGTCGATCACCACGGCGCCGGGCTTGACCATGTCGGCCGTGAGCACGTTGCGCTTGCCCACGGCAGCCACGATCACGTCGGCCTGCAGGGTCTGGGCCTTGAGGTCGGTCGTGCGCGAATGGCAGATGGTCACGGTGGCATCTTTTTGCAGCAGCATCAGCGCCATGGGCTTGCCCACGATGTTGCTGCGGCCAATGACCACAGCGTGCTTGCCCCTGAGGTCGTAGCCCTTGCCATCGTTGAGCGATTCGAGCATCTTCATGCAACCGTAGGGCGTGCAGGGCCAGAAGCCGGGCATGCCGGTCATCAGCGCGCCGGCGCTGGCAATGTGAAAGCCGTCCACGTCCTTGGCGGGCGAGATGGCCTCGATGACCTTTTGCGCATCGATGTGCGCGGGCAGCGGTAGCTGCACCAGGATGCCGTGGATCGCGGGGTCGTTGTTCAGGGCCTCCACGCGTGCCAGCAGCGCGGCTTCGGTCATGTCGGCCGCGTATTTTTCCAGCACCGAATGCAGGCCACTGTCCTCGCAGGCCTTGACCTTGTTGCGCACATAAACCTGGGAGGCGGGGTTGTCGCCCACCAGCACCACGGCCAGGCCTGGCGTGGTGCCCCGCGATTTGAGGGCGGCTGCGCGCTGGGCGACTTCGGTGCGCAATTGGCGGGACAGGGCGTTGCCGTCGATGAGTTGTGCGGTCATGTCAGAAAATACGGATAAAAATGGCATGTAGCGCTTTGCAGGAAAGCGCTTCAAGCTCTGAAACAGAGAGCAATCAAGCCTTGGGCGCGTTCTGGCCCAGTGCAATCTTGAGCAGATCGGCCACGGTGTTGGCGTTGAGCTTTTCCATGATGTTGGCGCGGTGGGCCTCCACCGTCTTGATGCTGATGCCCAGGTCGTCGGCGATCTGCTTGTTCAGGCGGCCGGCAACGATGCGCTCAAGCACCTGGGCTTCGCGACCCGTCAGCTTGGACAGCAGTGCATCGCGGCTGGCGGCCTGCTGGTAGCCGGCAAAGGCGTCGCGGGCATGGTCGAGCATGCGCTCCACCAGCCCGACAAGCTCTTCCTCGTCGAAGGGTTTCTGGATGAAATCGAGCGCGCCTTTCTTCATGGTGTTGACAGCCATGGGCACGTCGCCGTGGCCGGTGATGAAGACGATGGGCAAAGGCGATTTGCGCTCGATCAGTCGGTCCTGCAGCTCCAGCCCAGTCATGCCGCCCATGCGGATGTCCACGATCAGGCAGGCCACCTCGCGCGGGTCGTAGCGCGAGAGAAAGGTTTCGGCAGAATCAAAGCAACGCACCCGGTAGTCCTTGCCCTCCAGCAGCCATTGAAGCGAGTCGCGGACCGCCTCGTCGTCGTCCACTACGTAAACGGTGCCTTTTTTCGGAATCAAACTCATGCAATTGTCCTTGGGGGTTGTGCGTTTGCTACAGAATTTGTAGTGGCATCCACAGGCTTGGCAAGCGGAAGCCAGAAGGAGAACCGGCAGCCTGTGACCTCGGATCCATTGTAGAGGTTCTCCGCCCGCATTCGGCCGTGGTGCGACTCGACGATGCTGCGGCACAGGTTCAGGCCCATGCCCATGCCTTCCTGCTTGGTGGAGAAGAAGGCTTCAAACAGGCGCTCCAGCACCTCGGGCGCCAGTCCCTTGCCGGTGTCCTGCACCGAAAACTCCACCACATCTTGGTCTTCGACATGCTTGGGCACCACGCGCAGTTCCACGCTGCGGCCAGAGGTGGGGCGGTTGGCCATCTCGATGGCCTCGGCCCCGTTTTTCATGAGGTTGACCAGCACCTGTTCGATCAGGATGGTGTCTGCCATCACGGGCGGCAGGCGCGCCGCAACGTAGTGGGTCAGGCGCACGTTGTGGCGGCGCAGCTCGATGTCGGCCAGCTCGACTGCCTCGTTCACCATCGACGTCACATCGGCCAGTGTGCGGTTGGGTTCGCTCTTTTTCACGAAGGCTCGGATGCGCTGGATGATCTGGCCCGCGCGTTGCGCCTGGTGGGCGGTTTTTTGCAGGGCCGCGAGCAGGGCTTCTTCGGTGATCTGGCCGCTGTGGATGCGTGAAATCATCCCGCTGCAGTAGTTGCTGATGGCCGTGAGCGGCTGGTTGAGTTCATGTGCGACGCTAGACGCCATCTCGCCCATGGTGATCAGGCGGCTGACAGACTGCGCCCGTTCGGCCTGGCGGGCAGCCTGCTCCTGGGCCAGGCGGCGCGGAGTGATGTCGGTGGCAATCACCATCTGCGCCAGGCGCCCGTCCACCCAGTTGAGGTAGCGTGAGCGCACTTCCAGCCATTTGCCCATGTCAGGCAGGTAGATTTCGGCGTTCTCGCTGCGTGCGCTGGTCAATGAGTCGGTGGGCAGTCCCATCAGTCCGTCCTCGTCGTCCACGCCCGTCATGTGGCTGGTGGCCGCTGGCACCACGCCCGCCTGGGCCACCAGTTGCAGGTGACCCACGGTTTGCGAGCCAAACCACTGGCGGTAGAGCTTGTTGGCAAACAGCAATTCCTGGCTACCCAGCGGCGCCACCGACACCGAAGCGTCCAGCGACTCCAGCACGATGGTGAAGCGTTCATAGGAGGCCGACAGCTGCTCGCGGATGCGGTTGGGTTCGGTGATGTCGGTCATCGATGTCATCCAGCCGGTTTGCTGGCCATGGGCATCGATCAGCGGAGACACATACAGGCGCGCGTCAAACTGCGTGCCGTTCTTGCGCCGCACGCGCACCTGAAACCCGCCCGTCACGGTCTTGCCGCTGATTTCATCGCGCAGCTTGGCATACAGGGCTTCATAGTCGGATTCGGGCCAGTAAGGGAAGGGGGCCGTCAGGCCCACCAGCTCGGTTTCGCTCCACCCGGTCATCTGGCAAAACGCCGCATTCACATAGGTGATGCGCCCCTCCAGATCCAGCGCACGCATGCCGGTGAGGACGGAGTTCTCCATGGCCCGGCGGAAATTGGTTTCAGCCACCAGCGCCTTCTGGGCCTGCATGCGCCGGCGGGTGTGGCGCCAGGTCGCAATCAGCATCCAGGCCGTCATGGCGCTGAGCGTGCCGACCAGCCAGAACAGGCCGCTGCCCACCACGCCCAGTGATGTGCGGTAGGCCTGTGCCTTGAGCACCAGGCCGTTGCCCACCGGGGAAACGGGTACTTCGTACGTGTTGGCGCGTGGGGCCCACGGCAGCAACTGGGTATTGGGGTTGCGCCGGCCCAGCGGCGTGCCGGCCAGCACCTGGCCGTTGCCATCGAGCAGCGTGACGGCATAACGCGCCAGCACTTCGGTGGGCGTGCCATAGCGCAACAGGCTGTCGATGGAGTATTCGCCCAGTACCACGCCGCTGAATTTGCCCTGCTGGTTCAGGGGTACCTGCAATTGCAGCAGGGGCGTGGCGTCGCCCTGGGTGGCGGTGGGCTGCGCATACACGGGTTGCTGCAGGTCGCGTGCCAGCTCGTAGGTGTCTGTGGTGTCGCCGGGGGTGAGCACTTCACCGGCCACGCGCAACTCGCTGCTGCCCAGCGTGGGGGCCGCTTGGCTGGCACGGATGCGCCGCTTGTCATCAATCCAGGTGATGGCCTGCAACTCGGGGTGCTGGCTGATCAGGGATTCGGCACGGCTCACAAACTCCGCGCGGTCCAGGTCCTGGTTGGACAGATCACGCGCAATGCGCATGAGCTGCTCCTGGCGCTCCAGAAGCCGCAGGCGCACGCGTTGCTGGGCATATTCCACATCGCGTTTAAGGGCTTCGTGTTCGCGCTCGACCTCCTCGGTCCGCAGATACCAGAAGGCAGCCACGATGGCCGCCATGAACATCAGCACGGCAGCCAGCGGTGCCAGTGCGGCAAACCGGTCCTGCCGCGTGGGGGAAAGGCCGCGCCACCACTTGCGCCAACCCCGCGCCGCAGGGGCGATGGGGGCTGCGGGGGCGGCGGTGGCTGGGGGTTTTTCCATGGGGCAAGTGTAGGGGAGGGTGGGCAGCGCCATGGCGGTGTCGTGGGCGTGTGCATTCGCCACAAAATATCGTTATGTGAAATTCAAAAGCACTATTCGAAATTCGAAAAAAATATGCGAAACTCAGCGCAACGTACTAAATTGCACCCTCAACACAGGAGACAAGCATGTCAGCTCAGCCCGCCCCCCTGGCCGGAAACGGCGCCACGCCCACCATCGACACCGATCAGCAAGAAACCCGTGAGTGGATGGACGCGCTGTCCGCCGTGATCGACAAGGAAGGGGCCGAGCGAGCCCACTTTCTGATCGAGCAGCTGCTGGAGCATGCGCGCCAGAACAGCATCGACATGCCGTTCTCGGGCAACACGGGCTACGTCAACACGATCGAGCCCACCCAAGAGGCCCACTGTCCCGGCAACATCGCCATCGAAAAGCGCCTGCGGGCCTACATGCGCTGGAACGCCATGGCCATGGTGGTGCGCGCCAACCGCCTGCACCCCGCCGATGGCGGCGACCTCGGCGGCCACATCGGCTCGTTCGCTTCCGTGGCCAGCATGTTTGGTGCGGGCTTCAACCACTTCTGGCACGCCGAGAGCGAAGGCCATGGCGGCGATCTGCTCTACATCCAGGGCCATAGCGCCCCCGGCATCTACGCCCGCGCCTACCTGGAAGGGCGCCTGAACGAGCAGCAGCTCGACAGCTTCCGCCAGGAAGTGGACGGCAAGGGCCTGTCGAGCTACCCGCACCCCAAGCTGATGCCCGAGTTCTGGCAGTTCCCCACGGTGTCCATGGGCCTGGGTCCGCTGATGGCGATCTACCAGGCGCGCTTTCTCAAATACCTGCACGCCCGGGGCATTGCCAACACCGAAAACCGCAAGGTCTGGGTGTTCTGCGGCGACGGCGAGATGGACGAGCCCGAGTCGCTGGGCGCCATTGGCCTGGCATCGCGTGAAAACCTGGACAACCTGATCTTCGTGGTGAACTGCAACCTGCAGCGCCTCGATGGTCCAGTGCGCGGCAACGGCAAGATCGTGCAGGAGCTCGAAGGCGAGTTCCGTGGCAGCGGCTGGAACGTCATCAAGCTGCTGTGGGGCGCCGGCTGGGATGCGCTGCTGGCCCGCGACAAGACGGGCAAGCTGCGCCAGCTGATGATGGAGACGCTGGACGGCGACTACCAGGCCATGAAGGCCAACGACGGCGCCTTTGTGCGCAAGAATTTCTTCGGCCGCTACCCCGAGACGCTCCAGCTCGTCGAGCACATGACCGACGATGAGGTGTTCGAGCTGCGCCGCGGCGGCCACGAGCCCGCCAAGGTGTACGCTGCCTTTCACGCCGCCAACGAGCACAAGGGCCAGCCCACCGTGCTGCTGGTGAAAACCGTCAAGGGCTATGGCATGGGCAAGGCCGGTGAAGGCAAGAACACCGTGCACCAGACCAAGAAGCTGTCGGACGAAGACATTAAGTACATCCGCGACCGCTTCAACATCCCGATCCCCGACAGCGAGCTGCCCGGCCTGCCGTACTACAAGCCGGCCGACGACACGCCCGAAATGCGCTACCTGCACGAGCGCCGCAAGGCCCTGGGCGGCTACCTGCCGCACCGCCGCGCCAAGGCCGACGAGCACTTCACCGTGCCCGCGCTCGACACCTTCAAGGCCATCCTGGAGCCCACGGCCGAGGGCCGCGAGATCAGCACCACGCAGGCCTACGTGCGCTTCATCACGCAGCTGTTGCGTGACCAGGCCCTGGGGCCGCGCGTGGTGCCCATCCTGGTGGACGAGGCGCGCACCTTCGGCATGGAAGGCCTGTTCCGCCAGATCGGCATCTACAACCCCAAGGGCCAGCAATACACCCCGGTCGATCGAGACCAGGTCATGTACTACCGCGAAGACAAGGCCGGCCAGATCCTGCAAGAGGGCATCAACGAGGCCGGCGGCATGGCCAGCTGGATCGCGGCAGCCACCAGCTACAGCACCAACAACCGCATCATGGTGCCGTTCTACGTGTACTACTCGATGTTCGGCTTCCAGCGCATTGGCGACCTGGCCTGGGCCGCGGGCGACATGCAGGCGCGCGGTTTCCTGCTGGGCGGCACCTCGGGGCGCACCACGCTCAACGGCGAAGGCCTGCAGCACGAAGATGGCCACAGCCACATCCTGGCGGGCACCATTCCCAACTGCGTGAGCTACGACCCGACCTTCGCCCACGAGGTGGCGGTGATCCTGCACCATGGCCTGAAGCGCATGGTCGAAAAGCAGGAAAACGTCTACTACTACATCACCCTGCTCAACGAGAACTACGCCATGCCCGGCATCACGCCCGGCACCGAAGAGCAGATCATCCAGGGCATGTACCTGTGCAAGCCCGGCGCCGAAGGCGACAAGCGCGTGCAGCTGCTGGGCTCGGGCACCATCCTGCGCGAATCCATTGCCGCACAGACCCTGCTGGCCGCCGACTGGGGCGTGCAGGCCGACGTCTGGAGCTGCCCCAGCTTCAACGAACTGGCCCGCGAAGGCCAGGACTGCGAGCGCTGGAACCTGCTGCACCCGCTGGAAGTGCCGCGCGCGTCGTTCGTTGCGCGCCAGCTGGGCGGCCACGCCGGCCCGGTGGTGGCCTCCACCGACTACATGAAGAGTTACGCCGAACAGATCCGCCCCTTCATCCCGGCCGGTCGCCCCTACAAGGTGCTGGGCACCGACGGCTTTGGCCGCAGCGATTTCCGCAGCAAGCTGCGCGAGCACTTCGAGATCAACCGCCACTACATCGTGGTAGCCGCGCTCAAGGCGCTCAGCGAGCAGGGCAGCGTGCCCGCCACCAAGGTGGCCGAGGCGATTGCCAAGTACGGCATCCAGGCCGACAAGACCAACCCGCTTTACGCATAAAACGAACGGAGACAGAACAATGGCATTGGTCAACATTCAAGTCCCGGACATCGGAGACTTTGACGAAGTGGGCGTGATCGAGTTGCTGGTCAAGGTGGGCGACACCGTGAAGGCCGAGCAGTCGCTCATTACCGTCGAATCCGACAAGGCATCGATGGAGATCCCGTCCAGCCACGCAGGCGTGGTCAAGGAACTCAAGATTGCGCTGGGCGACAAGGTCAAGCAGGGCTCGGTGATTGCGGTAGTGGAGTCCGCTGACGCGGGCGCTGCAGCAGCCCCGGCGGCTGCCCCGGCTCCAGTGGTGGCTGCCGCTCCAGCTCCGATGGGGGCCCCAGCGCCCGCACCGGCTGCTGCGGCTGCTGCAGGCCCGATCGAAGTACACGTACCCAACATCGGCGACTTCAAGGACGTGGCCGTCATCGAGCTGCTGGTCAAGGTGGGCGACTCGGTCCAGGCTGAACAGTCGCTGTTCACCGTCGAATCCGACAAGGCCTCCATGGAGATCCCGTCGCCCGCCGCCGGCGTGCTCAAGGAACTCAAGGTCAAGATCGGCGACACCGTCAACATCGGTGACCTGGTCGCCGTGCTCGAAGGCACTGCAACCGCTGCAGCACCGGCCGCCGCACCCGTTGCGGCCGCTGCACCCGCACCAGCCCCCGTGGCTGTTGCCGCTCCTGCAGTCGCTGCAACAGCACCCGCAACTGCCGCCGCCGCGGTGGCCGTCCCCGCCCACCAGCCCGGCACCCCCACGGCCGGCCTGCCCCACGCCTCGCCTTCCGTGCGCAAGTTCGCCCGCGAACTGGGCGTGCCCATCGACGAAGTCAAGGGCACCGGCCCCAAGGGCCGCATCACCCAGGACGACGTGGCTGCCTTCACCAAGCACGTCATGGCGGGCAGCGTGCAGACCAAAGCCCAGGCCGCCAAGGCGCCTGCAGCCACCGGCGGTTCGGGCATCGGCCTCGATTTGCTGCCCTGGCCCAAGGTCGACTTCACCAAGTTCGGCCCCGTCGAGCGCAAGGACCTCTCGCGCATCAAGAAAATCAGCGGCGCCAACCTGCACCGCAACTGGGTCGTCATCCCGCACGTCACCAACCACGACGACGCGGACATCACCGAACTCGAAGCCTTCCGCGTGCAGTTCAACAAGGAAAACGAGAAGAGCGGCGTCAAGGTCACCATGCTCGCCTTCATGATCAAGGCCGCCGTGGCCGCGCTCAAGAAGTTCCCCGAGTTCAATAGCTCGCTCGACGGCGACCAGCTGGTGATGAAGAACTACTTCCACATCGGCTTTGCGGCCGACACGCCCAACGGCCTGGTCGTGCCCGTCATCCGTGACGCCGACCAAAAGGGCATCGTCCAGATCAGCCAGGAGATGGGCGAGCTGGCCAAGAAGGCGCGCGACGGCAAGCTCGGCCCGGCCGACATGACCGGCGGGTGCTTTTCCATCAGCTCGCTGGGCGGCATTGGCGGGCGCTACTTCACACCCATCATCAACGCGCCTGAAGTCGCCATCATGGGTGTGTGCAAGAGCAGCCTGGAGCCCCAATGGGACGGCCAGCAGTTCGCCCCGCGCTTGATGCTGCCGCTCTCCCTGAGCTGGGACCACCGCGTGATCGACGGCGCCAGCGCCGCGCGTTTCAACGTGTACTTTGCCTCGCTGCTGGCGGACTTCCGCCGCATCGTGATGTAACGCGAGGGCAACACCCATGGCAATCATCGACATCCAGGTGCCCGACATCGGCGACTTCGCCGAAGTGGCCATCATCGAAGTGCTGGTCCAACCCGGCGACACCATCAAGGCCGAGCAGAGCCTGATCACCGTGGAGTCCGACAAGGCCTCCATGGAAATCCCCTCCAGCCACGCCGGCGTGGTCAAGGAGCTGAAGGTCAAGCTGGGCGACAAGATCGCCGAAGGCTCGGTGGTGCTGACACTGGAGGTGGCGGGCGCAGGCGCTGCTGTCCAGGCAGCCGCACCGGCCCCTGCGGCCCCCGTGGCTGCTGCAGCTGGACAAAAAACGTCTCCAGTGACCATCCCGCAAGCACCGGAATCTATCAATCCAGTAGCGTCCAGCTTCGCAGGCACGGCCGACGTGGAGTGCGATGTGCTCGTGCTCGGCGGTGGCCCTGGCGGCTACAGCGCCGCCTTCCGTGCGGCCGACCTGGGCCTGAAAGTGGTGCTGGTCGAGCGCTACGCCCAGCTCGGCGGCGTCTGCCTGAACGTGGGCTGCATCCCCTCCAAGGCGCTGCTGCATGTGGCCGCCGTGATGGACGAGGTGTCGCATCTGTCGGCGGCGGGCATCGACTTTGGCGCTCCCACAGTCAATGTGGACACGCTGCGCGGCCACAAAGAGAAAGTCATCGGCAAGCTCACCGGCGGTCTCGCCGCCATGGCCAAGATGCGCAAGGTCACCACCGTGCGCGGCTATGGTGCCTTTGTGGGCGCCAACCACATCGAGGTCGAGGAAACCACCGGCACCGGCCAGGAGAAGACCGGCAGCAAGAAGGTCATCGCCTTCCAGAAAGCCATCATCGCCGCCGGCAGCCAGGCCGTGCGCCTGCCTTTCATGCCTGACGATCCGCGCGTGGTCGATTCCACCGGCGCCCTGGCGCTCAAGGAAGTGCCCAAGCGCATGCTGATCCTGGGCGGCGGCATCATCGGCCTGGAAATGGGCACGGTGTACAGCACGCTGGGGGCGCGCCTGGATGTGGTCGAGATGATGGACGGCCTGATGCAGGGTGCGGACCGCGACCTGGTCAAGATCTGGCAGAAGATGAACGCCAAGCGCTTCGACAACATCATGCTCAAGACCAAGACGGTGGGGGCCAAGGCCACGCCCGAAGGCATCGAGGTGACGTTTGCGCCAGCAGAAGAGGGCGGCACCGCGCCCGCACCGCAGGTCTATGACCTGGTGCTGCAGGCCGTGGGCCGCACACCCAACGGCAAGAAGATCGCCGCCGAAAAGGCGGGGGTTGCCGTTACCGACCGTGGCTTCATCAACGTCGACATCCAGATGCGCACCAACGTGCCGCACATCTTCGCCATCGGCGACATCGTCGGCCAGCCCATGCTGGCGCACAAGGCGGTGCACGAGGCGCATGTGGCGGCCGAGGTGATCGCCGGTGAACTACAGGGCAACAAGGAACTGGCAGCCGCCGCCTTCAACGCCCGCGTGATCCCCAGCGTGGCCTACACCGACCCCGAGGTCGCATGGGTGGGCCTCACCGAAGACCAGGCCAAGGCCCAAGGCATCAAGGTCAAGAAGGGCCTGTTCCCCTGGACGGCCTCTGGCCGCGCCATTGCCAACGGCCGCGATGAAGGCGTGACCAAGCTGCTGTTCGACGACTCGCCGGAGGCCCATGGCCACGGCAAGATTCTCGGTGGCGGCATCGTGGGCACGCATGCGGGCGACATGATCGGCGAGATCGCCCTGGCCATCGAAATGGGCGCCGACGCGGTGGACATCGGCAAGACCATCCACCCGCACCCCACGCTGGGCGAGAGCATCGGCATGGCGGCGGAGATTGCGCACGGCAGCTGCACCGACGTGCCGCCAGCGCGCAAGTAACGCACATTACAGCAGGAGCCCGGCAACAGAGTCTGGAGAAGCGCCATGGCAGTCAAGAAGTTCCCCAAGGCCCCCGCCCACCCCGAGCGGGTGTGTTGGGGCTGCGACCTGTACTGTCCCGCCAAGGACATGCGCTGCGGCAACGGCTCGGACCGCACGCAGCACCCGGCGGAGCTGTTTGGCGACGACTGGGACCAGTGGGGGTTGGAGGCTGACGCGGAACCGGTAGCGCCAGCCATGGGGGACAGTGCCACTCCGCAGGCCTGACTGCGAAAGCAGGTGCTGTTGCCAGGCTGCAAGCCTGCAGGGAGCATGAAAAAAGGCCGTGCAGCCCCCACTGCGACGCATGGCGCGTTGGTCGAGATCGAGAAATCCATTGCGGCGGCCAGGCACAAACACAACGACTTCCTGAAGGCGTCGGGCTTGAGCCCGTTGCCCCATGAATCGGCATGGCTGCCAAGTATGACCGCATGCCCAAAGCCCCTCAGTTCGCCATCGGCGACATCGTGTGCCAGCTCACCTCATTGCATCGCGTCGTCCACGCTCCACGCCGCATAGATCGCTGCAGGCAGATCGGGCGAGTTCACCTGGCTGAGCAGGTCGCGCACCTTGTCTTTGACGCGGGCGAGTTCCAGTTGGGCGCCGCGTAGGCGCACCGAGGTGGCGAACTCGCAGAGCGCTTCGATGCTCGTTGCATCGAGGTCCGGCGATTCTTCCAGGCTCAGTACCATGCGTTGCAGGCCCGGCGTGGCGTCGATACGCGCCTGTATCGTGGCGAAGACCGCATCTGCGTTGCCGAAAAAAAGCGGGACTTCGGGCCGCGCAATCAGCACGCCGGGCGGCACGACGGCCTCGGGGTGGCGCGCCGTGTCGACATAGTCGTGGCCCTGGGCCAGGCGGCCAAGCCAACTCACGGTCGTGCGGGAAAAACCGCGCAGCAGCAGCAGCAGGCTGACGCCGATCGAGGCGAGCAGGCCCTCCAGCACGCCGAACACCAGCACCGCAGCGATGGCCACCAGCGCAATCAGCCGGTCGCGCCGCCATTGGAAATAGGGCCGCAGCACAGCTGGATTGAGGGAGTTGGCAACGGCGTGGATCACGATGGCGGCCAGCAGTGGTTCTGGGATGTGGGCGATCCAGGGCAGCATAGTGAGCACGGCCAGCAGCACCACCGCGCCTGCCACCAGTCCGGCCGCGCTGCTCTGCGCGCCCGCCGATTCATTGGCCGATGTGGCCGAGTAGCCCGCCCCGACCGGCATGCCCTGGAACAGGCCGGAGAGCAGGTTCGCCGCGCCGAGGGCGAGCAGATCACGGTTGGCCGACATGCTGTCGCCGTGGCGCAGCGCGAAGGTGCGGATCGAGCCGTAGGACTCGGCATAGAGAATCAGTGCGACGGCGAACGCCATCTCGCCCAAGTGCAGCCATTGTTCACGCCCGAGTTGCGGCACGCCGGGGTGTGAAAAGTCGATGGACAGCGGCCCGACCGCCGCCACGCCCCAGGTCTGGCACAGGCCGCTGACGTCGAGTGCGATGCCGCCTGCAATGACCAGCAAAGCTGCCGGTACCGCGCGCCAGCGCGCAAGGCCGCGCAGCAGCGCCAGCGCGACCAGCGCCATCACAGCGCCGGCCACATTCCAATCGCGCCAGCTGGCGGCCAGTTCTGCGACGAGCGGGAAAAAATCACTGTGCGCCGGGTGCACGGCGAGCACCTTCGGCAATTGCTTGACCACGATGGTCAGGGCCAGCCCGAGCGCGAAGCCGCGCAGCACTGGCTTGGCGACGAGGCTGGAGACCGCGCCGAGTTTGGCGACGCCTGCGATGATGAAAAAAAGACCGGTCAGCAAGACGATGCCGGCGCTGAGCACCAGCCGCATGGCGGTATCGATCCCCGCCACCGATGTGGTGGCAGCCAGCAGCACCGCAGCCGATGACGATGTGGCGGAGACGATGGCAAACCGGCTGCTGCCGATGAACCCGTAAACCAGCAGCCCGGCAAAGAGGGCCATCACGCCGGCTTGCGGCGCCATGCCGGCGATGCCCGAGTAGGCAACGGCTTCGGGCAGCAGCAGCCCGGCAATGGACAGACCGGCCACCAGGTCGGCAAGGCCTGGCCGGCCGGCGGCAGCGTTCATGGCGTGGGCTTGCGCTTGTTGGCCGCCGCCGCCGTGGCCGTCGGCAGGGCGGCGGGGGTGATTGCGCCGGTCCACCCGGGCAGGTGGTGTGCGCTGTGGCTGCGCGCGATCACCACGGCTTTGTCGATACTGCTCTGGGGCAAGGCTTCGGTGTCCGTGGGCTGCAGCTTCTTCGGGGGGATCAGCGGCCTGAAGAAATCGGCCCACAGGAACTCGGCATAGGGCGCAGCGTCTTTCGCGTAGCCGCCCGCCTTGCGCACGAAACCGGCGAGGCTGCGGTACGGGTCGTTTCGCAGCTTCGAAACATTGGACGGGATCGCGTCGAAGTCGCGGCGCTTGCCTTGCTCGTCGAACGGGTGCGCCCAGCGGTGGAACTCCATCAGCCGCCAAAACAGCTCGCCCTCGACTTCCGAGAAATCGTCGAGCTGCATCACCCAGACCGTCTCGACCATTTCTTCATGCAACGCCAGGCCCAGGTGGTGGTGGTCGACAATGTAGTAGTGCCCGCCGGGCCCGCGCACGGCAGGAAACCAGTGTGCGGCCAGCGTATGTGAGCGTTCCTTGCGCTTGAGGAGGTTCCACTGCGTGCGCTTGGCCGCGACCTCGGCACCGCCCACGGTGATCTGCGTGGGGCGCAGGTCTTTCAGGGCGACGGATAGCAAGTGTTGTTGTGTGCTCATGATGGTGAAGCCCCATGTCTGAGGTCGTGAAAACGCACTGAAACCGGCGGCCTGTCGACAGCCGGACCATGTTCTGTGGCGTGAAGCAGACCTTGGGATCGCGGCCCCCCGCACGAACCAGCGCGGCCAATCGTAGCTTGCTTTCGCCGCATGGTGATTCGCAAGCAAATGCATCGGGCTTGTCACATGCTCTGCGTGCTGTGCAATGGCGTGCATGATTACGTGGTTGCCACCGCCTTCTCACCTCACCACCCTCTGCCTGCATGCAAGCTTTATTGAACGCCATCGCCACGATGGACCTGCCCATCGACGCACAGCGCATCTTCCATGGCCGGGGCGGTCTGTATCCTGGCTGCGAACACTGGGTGCTGGATGCCTACCCGCCTGTCTGGGTGCTGACCAGTTTCCAGCCGGTCACCGACGAGGATCTGACCGTCATCGGCGCGGCATTGACCGAACGCTGGCAACAGCTGGCCCCCGGCCAGCCGCTCAACTGGGTCTTTCAATGCCGCCAAGTTGGCCACATGGAAACCCGGCTGATGGCCGGCAGCGTGCCCGAGCCGCATGTGGTGACGGAGCAGGGCGCGTGCTTTCGCGTGCATGTGCTCAAGGGGCAGAACCACGGCCTGTTCCTGGACATGGCCGAAGGTCGGTGCTGGGTGCGCGCTTACGCTTCGGCACGCAGCCAGGACCGCTATGGCCTGAAGGTACTCAACCTCTTTGCCTACACCTGTGCTTTCTCGGTGGTGGCCCTTCAGGCCGGCGCACGCCAGGTCGTGAACGTGGACATGAGCCCTGGCGCCATCGCCATCGGGCAGCAGAACCACCAGCTCAACGGCATCACTACCGGAGCCAGCTTTCTGGCGCACGATATTTTCAGCACCTGGGGCAAGATCACGCGCGGCGGGCCGTATGGCCTGGTGATCGTGGACCCGCCCAGCTACCAGAAGGGCAGCTTCGTCGCCACCAAGGACTACGCCCGCCTGATGCGCCGCCTGCCCGACCTGCTGGCGCCCGGCGGCCATGCGTTGCTGTGCCTGAACGCGCCTGAACTGGGTGTGGATTTCCTGCACGACCAGATGCGTGATCTGGCGCCAGAGCTGGTGTTTGTGGAGCGGGTGGCCAACCCGCCGGTGTTTGCCGATGCGAACGATGAAAGGGCGCTGAAGGTGCTGGTCTATCGGGCCGCGGATCTTGCGTAGGCAGCCATCAACACGGTTGCGCACGAAATGAAACATATTTGCGGTCAACCCATGAAATGGGGGGGCGTTAACAGCAAACGCACGTAATTCCGTGCTTTTTTGAAGGCTCCCATGAAAAAATCGTTGATTCTGATGGCGTTGAGCACCGTTTTTGCCGGCGCTGTATTTGCCCAGACCGCAGCTCCTGCGGCGCCCGTGAGCCCGTCGGCGCCTGCAGCGGCCAAGGCTGTTGTGCCAGCGGCACCTGCAATGCCCGCCGCCGCTGTGGCTGCAAAGGCGGCAGCACCCGCTGCTGCCACGGTCAACGCGGTGTGCAAGGATGGAACACCTTTCAGTGGCGACACCCTCAAGGGCGCATGCCGGGGCCACGGCGGAGTGGACAAAAAAGCCGGAACGGCTGCTGCGGCTGCGCCCGCAGTTGGCAAGCCCGCCACCAAAGCCGATAGCGCACCCATGGCGCAAGCACCCGGTGGCGGCGCTGGCAAGGTGTGGGCGAATGATTCGACCAAGGTGTACCACTGCGCCAACGACAAGTTCTACGGCAAGACCAAACATGGCGAGTACATGAGCGAAGCCGATGCCAAGGCGAAAGGCTTCCATGGCAGCCACGGTAAAGCCTGCACTCAGTAACCCCTGGTTTCGGCCACACCAGCGACGAAGCGCTGGTGTGGCGTGTTTTATTTCTTCGCAGATTGAGCGATGATGCGTGGACTTCAATGGCGGAGGTACGCACCATGATGCATTGGGTTTGGACGGTTCTCATTGGCTTTTTGGCGGGTTTCGTTGCCAAGATGATCACCCCCGGCAAAGGGCCTAGCGGCTTCATCATGACCGCTGTGCTGGGTGTTGCGGGCTCTGTGGCTGCCTCGTTCATCGGGCAGCGCTTGGGATGGTATGGGGCGGGCAATACGGCGGGCTTTATCGGCTCCGTCGTGGGCGCCGCAGTGCTTTTGCTGGTGTATCACCTGGTCACGCGCGAATGAAGCGCAACTGAAAGGACCTTGCCATGGGTATTCTCGACATGCTGACGCAACTGGCATCTTCCGGTAGCGTCTCGGACCAACACTTCGATCAGGCGACCCAAAGCGTCCCCAAGGATGTTCTGGGCGCGGCACTTGCCAACACGTTTCGCTCGGACAGCACGGCCCCCATCGGGGATTTGGTGGGGCAACTGTTTGGCAATTCCAATGCACAACAACAGGCTGGGTTGCTCAACCAGATTCTGGCAACCGTGGGCCCCACTGCAGCGTCTGCGCTGGCCGGTGGTGTGCTGGGCCGGGTGTTGTCGCCTGGAAGCAGCCAGGTGACACCCGAGCAAGCTTCTCAACTCACACCGGAGCAGGTGCAGGCTGTAGTCAATCACGCGCATGAATCCACCCCTGGTCTGGCAGACCAGTTGGGGAGCTTCTACGCGGAACATTCCGGTCTCATCAAGACCCTGGGCGGGGCTGCATTGCTGATGGCCATGACGCACATGAAAGACCATTTGGGTGCATCGAAAGAATGAACCTCTGCGCCAAGACTGAAAATCGGTTTGGCGACGGAATGCGTTTGTCAATTTGGGACGCAAGGCCCATTCGGATAGCTGTTCCAGGAAGACTGTAAGCCCGTTCCCTTTGCATGGGCGGTCATGGGATGACCGCCTTCCCATTCCATCAATCCACCGACAGTTGCAGTATCCGTTCCCAGTGCGCTGCGTCCACCGGTGTAATCGACAGCCGATTACCTTTTTGCAGCACCTGCATTCCCGTGAGTTCAGGGTGTTTGCGCAGTTCCGCCAGGCCGATCAACCGCGTCTTGCGCACGGCCTGCACATCTAGCAGCAGCCAGCGCGGTTTGTCGGATGGGGACCGGGGATCACAGTAAGGCGATGCAGTATCAAACTGCGTGGGGTCAGCCCGTGCTCGGGATACGATGCGCGCGATGCCGGCAATACCAGGCTCGGAGCAACTGGAGTGGTAGAACAGCACGCCATCACCCACCTGCATCTCGTCGCGCATGAAGTTGCGGGCCTGGTAGTTGCGCACGCCGGTCCACGGCACGGTGGCATGGGGCGCGGCCAGGGCGTCGTCGATGGAGCACTCGTCGGGCTCGGATTTCATCAGCCAGTAGCGCTGGAGGCGGGCTGGAGCAATGGGCGGTGCGGTCATGGCGCCATTGTGGCAAAGGCGATGGCGGGCTGGCTTTTGTGCGGGTGGCGTGCCGTGTGTTTCATTGGCTGCATATCGGATGGCTCATGGTGCTTGTCGGCAAAGCGCCAGAGGCCAAAAACACGTCAACTTATGGTGGCTGCAGCGGTCGCGGCCGCCGTTGGCCTGTGCCACCCCAGCGCAGGGCGTCTTCGCCCGGTATGGCCAGCGGGTTGCTGGCGGGTTCGGTCAGTGGCGCCAGCAGTGCGTGCAGGTCGGCCTCGCTGAATTTGACCGCGCCCTCGGCGTCATGCCCCAGCACACCCTGGGCCAGCGCGGCCTTGCTGGCCTGCAGCTCCAGCATGCGTTCTTCGATGCTGCCTTGCACCACCAGTTGGTAAACGAACACGGGCTGGTTTTGCCCGATGCGGTGGGCGCGGGCGGTGGCCTGTTCTGCCACGGCGGGGTTCCACCAGGGGTCGAGGTGGATCACGGTATCCGCCGCCGTGAGGTTCAGGCCCACGCCGCCGGCCTTGAGGCTGGCAAGCAGCATGGGAGCGCTGGCATCATCCTGCGCCTGAAAGCTCCTGACGACTGCGCCCCGCTGGCGCGGCGGTGTCTGGCCGGTGAGGGTGAGGTAGGGAAGGGCCAGGGTATCGAGCAGCTCGGCCACCAGCGTGAGCATTTCGGTGAACTGCGAGAACACCAGCACGCGGCGCCCTTCATCGACCAGGGCAGGCAGCAGGTCGGCCAGCAGCTCCAGCTTGGCGCGTTCGGTGCCGGGGTGGACTTTCGCTCCCTTCACAAGGCGGGGGTCGCAGCAGACCTGGCGCAGCTTGAGCAAGGCGTCCAGGATGGTGATCTGCGCGCCTTCGAAACTCTGCTGTGCCAGCACGCGGCACACCTGCTGGTCGGCCGTGGTGCGCACGGCCTCGTACAGTTCGCGCTGCTGGCCTTGGAGCTGCACGCGCAGGATGGTTTCGGTGCGCGGCGGCAGTTCGGTGGCCACGTCCTGCTTGCGGCGGCGCAGGATGAAGGGGCGCACGCGCTGCGACAGCAACTGGGCGCGCAGGGTTTCGCCGTTCTCCTCGATGGGCTTGCGCCAGCGGGCGTTGAAGCTGCGCACGTCGCCCAGAAAGCCCGGCATCAAAAAGTCGAACTGCGCCCACAGCTCGCCCAGGTGGTTTTCCAGCGGCGTGCCCGTCAGGCACAGCAGGTGCGGGGCCTGCAGCTTGCGCAGGGCGCGGGCGCTGCGGCTGCCGGCGTTCTTCACCATCTGCGCCTCGTCCAGGATCAGCAGGTGGAACGGCTGGGTGGCCAGCGCGTCCACATCGCGCCAGAGCAGCGGGTAGGTGGTGAGCACCAGATCGTGCTGGGCGATCTGCAGGTAGCGCTGGCCGCGATCGGGGCCATGCAGGCTGAGCACGCGCAGGCCCGGAGCCATGCGCGCGGCCTCGGCTTGCCAGTTGAAGAGCAGCGAGGTGGGCAGCACCACCAGGGCCGGGCGGGTGAGGCGCCCCGCTTCCTTTTCGGTGAGCACATGGGCCAGGGCCTGCGCGGTTTTGCCCAGGCCCATGTCGTCGGCCAGGATGCCACCCAGGCCTTGTTCGCGCAGGTATTGCAGCCAGGCCAGGCCTTCCAGTTGATAGGGGCGCAGCTGCACCTGCAGGCCCTGCGGGGCGGCCACCGGCTGTGGCGTGCCGATAGAGCGCAGGCGCTTGGCAAGCTGCGCCAGGCCCGCATCGCCCTGCAGCTGCCAGTCGTTGTTCCAGCCATTGACCGTGCCCACGCGGTGGGCCTGCACCAGAGCGGCACGCAGGGCCTCGATGCGGCGGACCTCCCACGCACCCAGGTGCAGCGGATCGCCTTCCTTGCGCTGGTTGCGTGTCGGGTCGGTCAGCAGATCGACCATGGCCCCCACGATGGCCTTGAGCGGCCCGGCGGGCGCGTCGATGCGTTGCCCGCCGGGTGTGCGCAGCGAGATGATGGCGATGTCGTCGATGGCCGCCATCTGCCGGGCGTTGAGCCAGCGTGCGTCGCGGCGCAGCAGGTCGGCCAGCAGGGGGGCCAGGTCCAGCGTCTGCCCATCGATCTCGATGCCCAGGCTGAGCAGCCAGGCGCCTTCGCGCCCGGGCAGCATGTGCTTTTGCACGGGGCGTTGGCGTTTGCTCAGCGGACCATCCATCTCCTTGCCCAGCAGTTCGCCGGTGTCGGGGGCAATCAGCAGCTTCCAGCGCTGCACGGGCACGCTTTCGTGCGCAAAGCCGGGGTGCACCACCACGCTCCAGCCTTCGGCGCGCAGTTGGGGGATCTGCTCGGCCCAGAAGTCGCCAAAGTGCGCCTCCTGCGCCAGCGTCCACACGGGGCCGAGGCTGCTGGCGGCAGCGCGGTGGCGCCATTGCAGCTTGCGCGCATCGACGGGGATCAGGCCCAGGTCCCACACGCGGTCCATGGCGTCGGCCTCGGCGACCAGGTTGCGCTGCAGGCGCACCACGGGGCCGCCGGTGTCGTAAAGCGCTTCTTCCAGCGCCGGGCGGCTGTTGAGCACGGTGGTGGGTGCGGGTGTCTGCCAGGCTGCACCACTTGGGGTGCGGTAGGTCCAGTCAATGCGAGCGAGGGTGACGCTGCCGCTGCGCGGGCCGAGCTTTCCGTGCGGCTGCAGGCCCAGCAGACCATCGCCCCGGCCCAGGGTCTGCAGCGTCAGCCGGGGGCGAAACTGGCCTGGTTCTGCTGCGGCTGTCTGCGCTGGCTCGGCGGGGCGGGCCGGCGGCAAGGCCGCGCCGTCCTGGCGGAGCAAGGCCATGACGCGGGCCGCGTCCGCATCGGCCAGGGGCGGGAGCCGCTGCAGCGCTGCCGCATCGGCGTGGCTGCGCAGGGCCTCAAGCCACATTGCCACCCCCTGCTCACGCAATGCCGGTGCTGGGCGCTTGGGGGAGGGGAGCTTGTCGCCAGCGGAAGCCATGGGCCGGGATTTTGCCTTGGACAGGGGCGCTGCAGGAAAAGGGGGCGCCGGCTTGTGGCGTGACGCGCGTAGCGCGCACCCTGATGAGGATGAAAACCGCTGCTTGCCTTTATTGCATCAACGTAAAAAGCTACTTTTTCAGGAGCAATCAGCGCGGTGCCGGCAGCCTCAACTGGGACTGTTGCACCACCTGCACGCAATCGCGCAGGTGCTGCTCCCCCAGGTAGCGCAAGGTGGTGTAGCCCACGGTGGCGGCCACCGCCTGGCCTGCCAGCGGCACATATTTGACCAGCTGCTTTGTCGTGAGACGCAGGCCCACCGCTCGGGTGGCACGCAGCACCAGTTCCTTGGTGATGAATTTGCCGATCAGCACGGACCCGACCAACGTCACCGCTTTTTGCACCTGCTCGCGCTTGTGCGGGTCGAGCTGGTCGAGTTGCGCAGGCGTGAGCCCAAACTGGGCATTGACTTGCGGCAGCAGCTGCGAGAGCAGTGCGGCATCTACCGCCCAGTCCAGCCCTGGCACCGGCACTGTGCTGGCCACCGCTGCCACCAGGGCGCGGCGGTGCAGCAGGCGGCGGCTGCGCTGCACGGCCGCCGCCAGTTCGGGGTTGCCTGCGGCCATTTGCCGGGCGCTTGCCATGGGCTGGCCTGCGATCAGGTCTTGCCTTTGAACAGGCCGTAGATCACCAGCAATACCACCGCGCCCACCACCGAGGCAATCCAGCCTGCAGCGGCGCCATGCTGGTACCAGCCCATGGCCGTCCCCACGTAACTGGCGAGAAACGAGCCGGCCACGCCCAGCAAGGCGGTCATGATCCAGCCAAGCTTGTCGTCGCCGGGCTTGACCGCCCGCGCAATGAAGCCAACGACGAGTCCGACGATGAGGGTTCCGAGGATTGACAGCATGGCGGCACCTGGTAATAAAGATAGGTGCCAATGTATGCCAAATGACCCTGGCGCGTGTGTCAGACAGGGCCTTGTGTTGGCGCAATGGCGAGAAGCACCCAAGGGCGGGCAAAGCCCATGCATGTGGACATTGTCCGACACCCGGGCGCGCTCGGCACCTGCGCCTTGCCCGGGAGCCGACCTATGGTGGCATCTGTGTCCCGCTTCTAAATTGACCTCTTCGGATGAACTCGAAAGGAAATCACATGAAAAACCATACGTTGTCAGGCCTGCTGGCTGCAACAGTCTGTGCGGTTGCAGGTGTGTTGTCGGTACCGGTTTGGGCCCAAGGTAGGGGTGAGGCATCGCTGATGCGGGGTGCCGTGCCCGACACCACGGCCCAGCAACGCTACCAGTCGGCCATCCGCGAAGCCGGTGGCGGGTTGAAGGTCAGTCTGGAAGAATGCAAGGCCATGCCCCCAGGCAAGGAACGCAAGGGCTGTGAAGCTGAGGCACTGTCGCGTTACCAGCAGGACATGGCCGACGCCCGTGCCATGCGCAGCAACCCCGACAAGGGACCCGTCAATATCACGGGTGGACCCATTCGAAGCACTGAAACGGTCACTGTGAAGCCCTGACCAGGGTGAGGCCGCAGAGGCTTGCAGCGCTGCAAAGCTCAGGGCTGGGCTTTGGCTTCCACGGTGACCCGGCGGGCCCCGTCGAAACGGCGTTGCCAGTAGGACTGGCGCATGTCTTCGACCCGCACTTCGCTGCCGGTGCGGGGCGAGTGGATGAATTTGCCGTCGCCCACATAGATACCCACATGGCTGAAGGCGCGGCGCATGGTGTTGAAGAACACCAGATCGCCGGGCTGCAGTTCCTTTTTGTCGATCACCTGGGTGCTGGCGGCCTGCTCATCAGCTCTGCGGGGCAGGATCTTGCCCACGGTTTTCTCGTAGACGGTGAGCACGAAGCCGCTGCAGTCAAAGCCGGTTGCCGCACTGGTGCCACCGCGGCGATAGGGTACGCCGATGAATCCCATGGCGTTGCTGAGCAGATCTGCGGTGCGGTCGGCGACCACATGGGCTTTGTCTGCCACGGAATGGCGCACGTCATCGAGCTGGGTCAGCAGGCCTTTATCGGCCAGAAAACGCTCGATATCTTCGGGGGATGCCGCTGCAGGGGCAGCTTGGGCGGCAGAGGCAACGGTGAGGAGTAAGGCGATGAACCAACGGGACATGGGTGCGGAGGGTAACACGCTTTTCTTACAGGCCCGGAATCGGGTGTTCTGCGCAAGTTGTTGATTTGAATCGTTTTCCCGTTTCGGCGGCGGCATTTACGGTGTAGGCTGCTGTCCATGCATATCGAGACCAGCGAACCCCGGGACATGCCTGCTGCACCCGTTTCCACCCAGATTCCATCCCAACTCGCCCTGCGCCGCGTGGCCATCGACACCTGGCACGAAAACGTTGCCTACCTGCACCGCGATTGCGCGGTGTACCGGGCCGAGGGCTTTCAGGCGCTGTCCAAGATCGAGGTGCGCGCCAATGGCCGCCACATCCTGGCCACCGTGAACGTGGTGGACGACACCGCCATCGTGGGCTGCCATGAGCTGGGCCTGTCAGAAGACGCCTTTGCCCAGCTGGATGTGGAAAACGGCCACACCGTGTCGGTCACGCAGGCCGAGCCGCCCGAGTCCATGGGGGCGCTGTTTCGCAAGATTTCTGGCGAGCGCCTGACGCGGGCGGATTACGCGGCCATCGTGCGCGACATTGCGGGCCACCACTATTCCAAGATCGAGCTGACGGCCTTTGTCGTGGCCTGCCACCGCGATGAGCTCGACCGCGAAGAGGTGTTCTTCCTGACCGACGCCATGGTGGCCAGCGGCCGACGCCTCGACTGGCATGAACCGCTGGTGGTGGACAAGCACTGCATCGGCGGCATCCCCGGCAACCGCACGACCATGCTGGTGGTGCCCATCGTGGCGGCCCATGGCATGTTGTGCCCCAAGACATCGTCGCGCGCCATCACCTCGCCGGCCGGCACGGCCGACACCATGGAGGTGCTGGCCAAGGTGGAGCTGCCGTCCGAGCAGCTGGCCGACATCGTGCGCGACTACCGCGGCTGCCTGGCCTGGGGTGGCACGGCCAATCTTTCACCGGCCGATGATGTGCTGATTTCGGTGGAGCGCCCGCTGTCCATCGATTCGGCCGGGCAGATGGTGGCCTCCATCCTGTCCAAGAAGGTGGCCGCCGGCGCCACCCACCTGGTGCTCGATATTCCCATCGGCCCCACGGCCAAGGTGCGCTCCATGCCCGAGGCCCAGCGCTTGCGCCGCCTGTTTGAATATGTGGCGCGGCGCATGGGCCTGTCGCTGGACGTGGTCATCACCGACGGGCGCCAGCCCGTGGGCAACGGCATCGGTCCGGTGCTGGAGGCGCGCGACGTCATGCGTGTGCTGCAAAACGACCCCGATGCGCCCAACGACCTGCGGCAGAAATCCTTGCGGCTGGCGGGCCGCCTGATCGAATGCGACCCCGACGTGCGCGGCGGCGACGGCTACGCCATTGCGCGCGACATTCTCGATTCGGGCCGGGCGCTGCGGCGCATGGAAGAGATCATCGCCGCGCAGGGCAGCAAGGGGTTCGATCACCTGCATCCGCAGCTGGGGCCACTGACCTTCGAGGTCTGCGCACCCGCCAGCGGCACCGTGGTGGGCATCGACAACTTCCAGATCGCCCGTGTGGCCCGGCTGGCGGGCGCACCCAAGGTGCAGGGCGCGGGCGTGGACCTGTTGCACAAGCTGGGCGCCACGGTGGCGCAGGGCGATGTGCTGTACCGCGTGCATGCCGGCTACCCCGCCGACCTGGAGTTTGCCCGGCAGGCCAGTGTCCGGGACATTGGCTACCGGCTGGGCGCTGCCGACGCCGTGCCCCAGGTATTTGTGGAGTTCTGACCATGTTGGCTGACCCATTGCAGGCCTGCCTGCTGCATTTCGATGATGAAACCGATGCCGCCGGGCGACTGGCCCAGGCTGCGCAATTGCCCGCGAAGATGATCGAGCGCCACCGTTTCCCCGATGGCGAGCTCAAATTGCGGCTGCCGGTGGACGGGGCAGGGCGCCTGCCGCCCCAGGTAGTGCTGCTGCGCAGCCTGCACGATCCCAACGAGAAACTGGTCGAGCTGCTGCTGGCAGCCCGCGCTGCGCGCACCCTGGGCGCACGGCACATCACGCTGGTGGCACCCTACCTGGCCTATATGCGGCAGGACATTGCCTTCGCGCCCGGCGAGGTGGTCAGCCAGCAGGTGGTGGGCGGGTTTCTGGCCGGGCTGGTGGATGCCGTCATCACGGTCGATCCGCACCTGCACCGGGTGGCGACGCTGCAGGAGGCGATGGCCGTGCCCGATGCCATTGCGCTCAGCGGGGCCGAGCCGCTGTCCGACCTGATCGCCCGGCGGCGCCCGCACGCCTTGCTGGTCGGGCCCGATGGCGAGTCGGCCCAGTGGATAGCCCAGGCCGCCGTCCGCCATGGCTTTGACCACGCGGTCTGCACCAAGGTGCGCCACGGTGACCGGGATGTCACGATCGAGCTGCCACCCATCGCCGCCGCAGGGCGCGCCGTGGTGCTGCTCGACGACATGGCCAGCACCGGCCGCACCCTGGCGCTGGCCACGCGGCTGCTGCGGGCGGCAGGGGCGGCGTCGGTGGACGTGGCCGTCACCCATGCCCTGTTTGCCGGCGATGCCCTGCAGGCGCTGAACGACGCCGGTGTAGGCGAGGTTTGGAGCACCGACTGCATTCCCCATGCCAGCAACGCCGTGGCCATGGCCGAACCCCTGGCGCAGGCGCTCCGGTCGCTGCTGCAGCGCCGAGGCGGGCTGCGACAATCAGCGCCTTTGCCGTGAACTGGCCCGTTTCTGAAGGACACCATGCTGCTCGACGCCTCTGAATCCCAACTCGTTCTGGTGGACTACCAGGAACGCCTGATGCCGGCCATCTTTGAAGGCCCCGCCGTGCTGGCAAATGCGCTGCGCCTGGCCCAGGTGGCCCGGCTCATGGAGGTGCCCGTGTGGGGCACCGAGCAGAACCCATCGCGCCTGGGTGGCAACGACACTGCGCTGCGCGCCCTGTGCCAGAACACGCTGGCCAAGATGCACTTCAGCGCCGCCGAAGAAGGCCTGGGCGAATGGCTGCGTCCACCCGCAAAGCCCCAGCAGGGTGGCAATGCCCGCAGCCTGCCACGCCACCTGCAAAAACCCGCCCAGCAGGCGCCCGAGCGCGGCACCATCGTCATCGCCGGCTGCGAGGCCCATGTGTGCCTGCTGCAGACCGCGCTGGACCTGATCGAGGATGAGTTCGAAGTGTGGGTGGTGACCGACGCCTGCAGCTCGCGCACCGAGCGCAACCGCGATGCCGCCTTCGACCGGCTGGCCGGTGCGGGTGCCGAGCTGGTGACCACCGAGATGGTGGCGTTTGAGTGGCTGCGCAGCTGCGAGAACCCGGTGTTCAAGGACGTTCTGGCGCTGGTGAAATAGGGCGGCTGATCTTTCAGCCTCTTTTGGGCCTCCTGCGTTGATACAGCAGGCGCTGCTAGCTATCCAATAAATAGCGTATTGATTTCGTTTGTGCGTCAGCTTCCCGAAAGCCCGTCATGAATAATTATGAATTCAAAACCTGCAGCCCCTGCAGGGCGAGAGATGCCGAGGAGACTCCCCATGCCCAGCTATGCCGACTTTTACCGCCAGTCCATCGACCAACGCGACACCTTCTGGGCCGAGCAGGCCCAGCTGATTGACTGGCAGACGCCACCCCGGCAGATCTGCGACTACAGCAACCCGCCGTTTGCGAAGTGGTTTGTCGGCGGCACCACCAACCTGTGCCACAACGCGATCGACCGCCACCTCAAGGACCGCGCCAGCCAGCCGGCGCTGGTGGCCATCTCCACCGAAACCGATACCGAGCGCAGCTATAGCTTTGCCGAACTGCATGCCGAAGTGCAGCGCATGGCCGCCGTGCTGCAGAGCCTGGGGGTGAAGAAGGGCGACCGCGTGCTCATCTACATGCCCATGATCGCCGAGGCCGCCTTTGCCATGCTGGCCTGCGTGCGCATCGGTGCACTGCATTCGGTGGTGTTTGGCGGTTTTGCCTCGGGTTCGCTGGCTTCGCGCATCGAGGATGCCGAACCCGTGGCCATCGTCAGCGCCGATGCCGGCTCGCGCGGCGGCAAGAGCGTGCCCTACAAGCCGCTGCTGGATGAAGCGATCGCGCTGTCCAAGCACAAGCCCACCGCCGTGCTCATGGTGGACCGGGGCCTGGCACCCATGGCCATGCGCGCCGGCCGCGACCACGACTGGGCGGCGCTGCGCGCGCAGCACCTGAACGCCGCCGTGCCCTGCGAGTGGGTGGAATCCACCCACCCCAGCTACACGCTCTACACCAGCGGCACCACCGGCAAGCCCAAGGGCGTGCAGCGCGACACCGGCGGCTACACCGTGGCGCTGGCCGCCAGCATGAAGCACATTTTTGATGCCCAGGCCGGCCAGACCTACTTTGCCACCAGCGACATCGGCTGGGTGGTGGGGCACAGCTACATCATCTACGGCCCGCTGATCGCCGGCATGACCACCATCATGTACGAGGGCCTGCCCACGCGGCCCGACGCGGGCGTGTGGTGGAGCATTGTCGAAAAGTACAAGGTCACGCACATGTTCTCGGCCCCCACGGCGGTGCGCGTGCTGAAAAAGCACGACGCCTCGTGGCTGCAGAAATACGACGTCTCCACCCTCAAGGCCCTGTGGCTGGCCGGCGAGCCGCTGGACGAACCCACGGCCCAGTGGATCAGCGACGCGCTCTCGGTGCCCATCATCGACAACTACTGGCAGACCGAGACCGGCTGGCCCATCCTCACGCTGGCCAACGGCGTGGAGCAGCAGACCACCCGCTTTGGCAGCCCCGGCAAGGCCATGTATGGCTACAACGTCAAGCTGATCGATGAATCCAACGGCGAAGAATTGACCGCCCCCAACCAGAAGGGCGTGGTGGCCATCGAAGGCCCACTGCCGCCCGGTTGCATGCAGACCGTGTGGCGCGACGATGAGCGCTTCGTCAACACCTACTGGAAGAGCATTCCCGGCCGCCTGATCTACAGCACCTTTGACTGGGGCATCCGCGATGCCGATGGCTACCACTTCATCCTGGGCCGCACCGACGACGTGATCAACGTGGCCGGGCACCGCCTGGGCACGCGCGAAATCGAGGAATCCATCTCGTCGCACCCCAACATCGCCGAAGTGGCCGTGGTGGGCGTGGCCGACAGCCTCAAGGGCCAGGTGGCCATGGCCTTTGCCGTGCCGCGCGATGCTTCGGGTCTGGTGGACGACGCCGCGCGCCTGAAGCTCGAAGGCGAGGTGATGAAGCAGGTGGACAGCCAGCTGGGCGCCGTGGCCCGCCCCGCGCGCGTGTACTTCGTGACGGTGCTGCCCAAGACGCGCAGCGGCAAGCTGCTGCGCCGCGCTCTGCAGGCCGTGGCCGAGCGCCGCGACCCGGGCGACCTGACCACCATGGACGACCCGGTAGCGTTGCAGCAGGTGAAAGACCTGGTGGGCTCCTGAACCTTGTGCCCGATGGGGTGCAGAAGCTATCAAAAAATAGCTGCAAGCGCTTGATGATCAAGCGCTGCAGCCGTTTCTATATCAAATAATCCTCCGAGTTCTGACGCTGCCACTCGGCGGGCGGCTGCCAGCGGTTGGCCCATTCGATGAAGGCATCGATGGGCATGGGGTGCGCAATGCAATTGCCCTGGGCATGGGCACAGCCGAGTTGCAGCAGCAACTGGCCCTGGGCTTTGGTTTCCACGCCCTCGGCGACCACCTGGTAGCCAAACGACTGGGCCAGGCCGATTACCCCCTGCACGATGGCCCGGTCCCCCGGATCGGCCATCATGCCCCGCACGAAGCTCTGGTCGATCTTCAGCGTGTCCATGGGCAGGCGGCGCAGGTAGGTGAGCGATGAATAGCCGGTGCCGAAGTCATCGAGCGAGATGGCCACGTCCAGCGCGCGCAGTTCGGCCAGCGTCGCAGCGACGGCGGGCAGATCGTACAGCGCCGCACTTTCGGTGATTTCCAGCTCGACCAGCCTGGGCGCCAACCGGGGATGTCGGGCCAGGCACTGCACCATCCAGGCAGCAAAACCGGGGTGCTGCAGTTGCTGGGCCGAGATGTTGATGCTCACGGGTATGGCCAGACCCGCATCCAGCAGGCGTTCCAGCTGCGCCAGTGCCGCTTCCACCACCCACTCACCAAAGTCGATTTCCAGCGGGGTGCCGTCCAGCAGTGGCAAAAAGGCGGCGGGAGGCAGCAGGCCGCGTTCGGGGTGCTGCCAGCGTGCCAGCACCTCGGCCCCCACCACCTGACCCGTCTGCATGACCACCTTGGGCTGCAGAAACAGCACGAATTGCGCCTGTGCCAGCGCCTCGCGCAGACGCAGGCCCTGTTCGCGCTGCTCACGCCGGGCGCGCTCCTGGGCCGCGTCGAACTGGTGAAACCGGTTGCGCCCCGCCTGCTTGGCGGCATACATGGCCTGGTCCGCATGGCGCAGCAGGGTGTCGGCGTCCGCATCGTCCGAGGGAAACATGGTGTAGCCGATGCTGGCTGTCACGGCCACCCGCTCGGTATCGAGCGTGTAGGGCGAGGAAATGCTTTCCATCAGGCGTTGCAGCAAGCGTTCGCCATCGGTGTGCGAGGCCAGGCCCGGCAGGAGGATGGCGAATTCGTCACCGCCCAGTCGGGCCACGCAATCTTGCGGGCGCAGCGCACGCGCGAGCCGGCCCGCCACCACCACCAGCAATCGGTCGCCCGCACCGTGGCCCAGGCGGTCGTTGACGGGTTTGAAGCCATCCAGGTCCAGGTAGGCCACCCCCAGCTGGGTGCCGTGCGCCCGGGCCTGGGCCATGCTGTCCTGCAGCCGGTGGGCCAGCAGAACGCGGTTGGGCAGGCCCGTCAGGGCGTCGTAATGGGCCAGCCTCTGCAGCAGCTCTTCCTGCTCGCGCTGTGGCGTGACGTCAATGGTGACGCCGAGCATGCGCGCAGGTGTGCCGGCACCGTCGTGGCCGATGATCTTGCCCAGGTTGCGGATCCAGCGGGCGGTTTGCTGGGGCCGCATCACTTTCCAGGTGGCATCGAACGGGGTGGCCGGGTGGGCGCAATGGCGCGCCACTTCCGCCGCAATGCCGGGTAGCGCATCGGCGGCCACCGCCGTCGTCCAGTGCACGGCCGGCGCCCCGGCATCGTAGGAAGTCACGCCGCGCAGCTCGCGCCAGCGCGCGTCGCCGCTGACCATGCCGGTCTGCAGATCCCAGTCCCACAGGCCCAGCGCAGCGGCCGAGAGGGTGAGCGACAGCAGCGCCTCGCGTTCGCGCACCTGCTCTTCGCTGCGTTTGCGATCGGTGATGTCCTGCAGCGCAAACAGCCAGCAAGCCTGGCCATCGAACTCCGTGGCAAGCATCGACTGCAGTGCCGTGTGCTCCTCACCGGTGCGCGTGCGCATCTTGACCTCGAAGGCGTTGATCTGGCCGGTCTGCCGGATCGCCTCTATCAGGCGGGCGCGTTCCTGCGCCTGGAAAATACCCAGTTTGACGGCCGAGCTGCCCACCGCCTGCGCACGCGTGAAGCCCAGCAATTGCTCCCACGCAGGGTTCACTTCCACATAGGCACCGTCGCTTTGGCGCGTCATGCCCATGGGGTAGGGCATGAGGCGGAAGATGCGCGAGAACCGGTCTTCGGACTGGCGCAGCTGCTGTTCGGAACGCTTGGCCGCATCGATGTCCTGTACCACACCGCGCATGCCGATGACCTTGCCATCTTGCAGCACCGGCTCGCCACTGGCGCTCACCCAGGCCTGGCGGCCATCGGCACGGATGATTTTGTGCACCAGGCTCCATTCGGCCTGGTGCGCGAAGCAGTCGCGCATCTTGCTGCGCAGGCTCTCCTGCCAGGCGGGCGCCACGAACTGCTGGATATAGTCCTTCGGCGGCAGGGTGCCGGGGGGCAGGCCGTGGATTTCGCAGCAGATCTCCGACCAATAACCCGTGCCCTTGCCGCGCGTGTTCTCCCAGGCGCCCAGGCGCGCCATGCGGCCGGCCTGCTGCAGCAGATTGTTGAGCGCCCGCAGCTCATCGCTGGTGCGCTGCGCCTCTGTCATGTCGTGAAAGACAAACAGGAAACAGTTTTCCCCGTCCACCACGATGGGCCGGGCCGACATCAGGCCCGGCACGCGCACACCCTGGCGCTGCGCCACCATGGGCAGGCGGTCCACCTTGCCCTCGCGCTGGTAGGTGGCCAGCATGCGCGCGCGCTCCTGGCTCGACGCCCAGATGTTGAGTTCGGCAGACGTGCGCCCCAGTACAGCGCTGCGCTCTGCACCGAGCAGTTCGCAAAACGCCGGATTCACGTCGAGATAGCGCCCGTCCGATATCCGCGAGATGCCCGCGGGGTCGGGCAAGGTCTGGTAGATGGTGGTGTATCGGGCTTCCGATGCGCGCAGCGCGTCTTCGACATCGTGCTGGGCCGTGACGTCCACGGCCATGCCCAGCAAGGTGAGGGGGTGGCCGGTGGCATCGCGTTCGCCCACCAGGCCCCGCGAGATGACCCAGCGCCAACGGCCCGCCGTGTCGAGAACACGGAACTCGGCCTCGTAGGTGTCCAGTTGCCCGCGCATGGCACGCGCTATCTTGTCGGCAAGGCGCGCGGCATCGTCGGGGTGCCGCCGGGCGTGCCAGCGGTCCCAGGCATCGTCGGTGTCGGTGGCATCCATGCCGAAGGCGGCATAGAAGCGCCCATGGCATGCCAGCTTCTGGCGCCGGATGTCCCATTCCCAGTGCCCGCCGCCCAGGGCATCCAACGCCAGGCTCATCTGCTGTTCGCGCTGGCGCAGGTGCTGGTTGGCCTGCTGCAAGGTGGCTAGGCTGTCCTGGGGGGCTGGCGCAAGATCCATGCGCCGAGTTTAGGTCCGTTTCGCGGCCTGCGCGGGGGCGCGTGCGGCCCCGATCAGGCCGGTGGACAACATGGTTCCGCACACGATGACCAGCCCGCAGCCGATCATCCAGGGCGTGATGTCCTCATGCAGGAACACCGCGCCGTACACCAGGGCAAACACCGGCGCCAGAAACGTCACGGCCAGCGCGCGGCTGGGGCCGGCGTGGGCGATGAGGCGAAAGTAGAGGATGTAGGCAATACCCGTGCAGAGGATGGCGATGGCCACGATGGCCGCCCAGGCGCGCAGCCCTGGCATGGTGGCGGGCCAGAACCACAGCATGGGCACGAACAGCCCCAGCGCCGCCCCGAGCTGGCTGCCCGTGGCTGCAGCCAGTGGCGGCACCCCTGCCAGGTAGCGCCGGGCAAAGCTGGCGGCCACGGCATAGCAGGTGGTGGCCCCCAGGCAGGCGGCAATGGCCCAGGGTGCTGCATCCGATTGGATGCCAGCGCCCCCTGGTGCACGCCATGCCAGCAGCGCCACGCCCACGAAACCGATGCCCAGGCCCAGCCAGCGCAGGCGGTTGATGCGGTCGCCCAGCCAGACCCATGCGACCAGGGCGCCAAACAGCGGCACTGTGGCGTTGAGAATCGAGGCCAGCCCCGTGGTGATGTGCAGCACCGCCCAGGAATACAGGGCGAACGGGATGGCGGAATTGACCACGCCCGATAGCAGCACCGGCTTCCAGTGCCGGCGCAGCTGCGGCCACTGGCCCTGATACAGCAGGAGGGGCCAGAGGAACACCGTGGCCAGCAGCACGCGCAGCCCGGCCGTGGGCAGCGGCCCGAATTCGGACGCCCCCAGCCGCATGAACAGAAACGACGCCCCCCACAGGGCCGCCAGCAGCAGGAACTCGCCCAGCCAGGCCGAAACGGGTTGGGTGGCCGGCGCGCTCATGCCAGCGCCTGCGCCGGACGCAGCGCAGCGCCCTCCAGCTGCAGCAGCGCGCTCTTGCGGTCCAGGCCGCCGGCGTAGCCCGTGAGGGCGCCATCCTTGCCCAGCACCCGGTGGCAGGGCACCACCACGCTGACGGGGTTGCGCCCCACGGCGGCCCCCACGGCGCGCACGGCGGCCGGGCGGCCCAGCTGCTGGCTGAGCGCGCCGTAGCTGGTGGTGCGGCCGCAACCAATGGACAGCAGCGCACGCCATACATCCTGCTGGAACGGTGTGCCGCCCGTCAGGTCGAGCGGCAACTCAAACCGGGTGCGCTCACCGCGCAGGTACTGCTGCAGTTGGTCGACAGCCGCCACCAGCACCGGGTGCTGCGGGTCTTGCGGCCAGGCATGGGGCCCGTCGAGTTGCGCGGGCAGATGGCGCTGGCCATCAAACCACAGGCCGGCCAGGCCCTGGGGCGAGGCGGCCAGCCGCACGGTGCCCAAGGGGGTATCGGTGCGGGTCTGCACGGTAGCGGGGTGAAATTGCATGGTCATAAGAGTTTAGGTGAAATTATCATCAATCGCTTGCGGAATAAGCGTTAATAGCTATTTATTTAATAGCATTCGCATGACTGCCCGCCGCCCAGGCACGCACCACGGCATAGCTGCGCCAGGGTTGCCAGGCCCGCGAGGCTTGGGCGGCCGCGCGGGCCGGCTGGGGCTGGGCCTGCACGCCCATGGCCTTTTGCAGGGCCACGTCGCCGGCCGGAAACGCATCGGGCCAGCGCAACACGCGCATGGCGATGTACTGCGCCGTCCAGTCGCCGATGCCGGGCAGGGCGCACAGCGCCGCCGTGGTGGTGGCCACATCCGCGCCGCCCTGCAGCAGCAGCTGGCCTGCATCCACCGCCTGTGCCAGCGCCACGATGGCTGCCTGGCGCTGGCGCACGATGCCCAGCTGCCCCAGCGCCTCGCCGGTCGCCTGCGCCAGCACCGCAGGGGCAGGAAACAGCCGGGTGAGTTCGGGCCAGGGCGTGGCGATGGGCTCGCCAAAGCGCTCCACCAGCCGCTGCCCGAGCGTGCGCGCGGCCGCCACGGTGATCTGCTGGCCCAGCACGGCGCGCACGGCCAGCTCGAAGCCATCGAAGGCGCCGGGCACGCGCAAGCCATCGCCCTCGGGGAAAAAGGGGTGGAGCACGGCGTTGATGGCCGCCGGTTCGGCGTCCAGGTCGAGCATGGCGCGCACACGGCGTATCACCTGCGGCAGCACGGGGTACAGGCTGTCGCTGGTCTGCACCAGCACCTGGTGGCGGGCGGGGTCGAAGCGGGCGTCCAGCCAGCCGCAATGCGCCTGTGGCCCGGCAGCGCCCTGGCTTTGCAGGCGCACCGTGCGGCGCAGCACCGGAGTGGCGGCGTCGCCCGCCCATTCCACGCCGAGGAACTGGCGGCGGGAAAAAAAATCCAGCAGGGCCGGCACATCCAGCGGCGGTCGGTAGGCCAGCCGCAGCGTGGCCACTGCCACGTCTGTGGACTCGCCCGCGGGCCGGACGCCGCCACGACGCAACTGGGTCGGGTTCAGGCCATAGTGCCCGGCAAAGGCGGCATTGAAACGGCGCACGCTGGCAAAACCGCTGGCCAGGGCCACCTGGGTGACAGGCATGGGCGTGTCGGTCAGCAGCTGCTTGGCCGTCAGCAGCCGCCGCGTCTGCAGGTATTGCAGCGGCGACACCCCCAGGGCCGCTTCGAAGATACGGCGCAGGTGCCGGTCGCTCACGCCCAGGCGGGCGGCCAGCCGCGCCACCGTGGCGCCGCGCTCATCGCCCGTGGACCAGGCCTCGGGGGCATCGAGCAGCCGCACGGCCTGCTGCACCAGGATGCCGCTGGCGTCCTGCACCGACCACACCAGCGCCTGGGGTGCCAGCTCGGGCCGGCAGCGCAGGCAGGGCCGAAAACCCGCACGCTCGGCCTGTGCGGCCAGCGTGAAGAAGCGGCAGTTTTCGCGCCGCGGCGTGCGCACGGCGCAGACCGGGCGGCAATAGATGCCGGTGGATGTGACACCGGTGAAAAACCGCCCGTCAAAGCGCGCATCCCGGGCCTGCAGGGCGCGGTAGCAGCCGTCATCGGCCGGCAGGTCGATCGATGGATCGATCAGGGTGTCGGCCGGTGTGGCGGGGCGTGGTACGGGCAAGGTCATGGGGGCCATGATAGGCCTGCCGCGCCAGCCGAACTGGCCGTTTTCGGACCTGTGCCTGCAATGCAAGGGCGGTGGTGAGGGCACCCCTACAATGCAGCGAACATTCGACCTCTCTCCCAGCGAAAGACCCTCCCGTGCAACCCACACCTGCCATCTTCAAGGCCTACGACATCCGCGGCATCGTCCCCTCCACCCTGAATGAAGAAGTGGCCCTGGGCCTGGGCCGGGCCTTTGGCACCGCGGCGCGGGCCGAAGGCCAGACCACGGTGGCCGTGGGGCGCGATGGCCGGCTGTCCGGCCCGACCATCAGCAGCGCCCTGGTACGCGGCCTGGTGGAGGCCGGCATCGAGGTGATCGACGTGGGCCTGGTCACCACGCCGCTCCTGTATTTCGCGGCCAGCACGCTGTGCGCCAGCGGCATCCAGGTCACGGGCAGCCACAACCCGCGCGATTACAACGGCTTCAAGATGGTGCTGAACGGCCGTGCCATCTATGGCGACGAAATCCAGGCCCTGCGCCACACCATGGAGGCCGAGAGCTGGCAGCTGCTGCCCGGCGGCAGCGTGCGCCATGTGGATGTGCTGCCGGCCTATGCGCAGCGCATCACTGGCGATGTGAAGCTGGCCCGCCCCCTGAAGATCGTGGTCGATTGCGGCAACGGCATTGCCGGTGCCTCGGCCCCGGCCATCTTCCGCGCGCTGGGCTGCGAGGTGACCGAACTGTTTTCCGAGGTGGACGGCAACTTCCCCAACCACCACCCCGACCCCAGCAAACCCGAAAACCTGCGCGACCTGATTGCCGCCCTGCAGGCCGGCGACGCCGAACTGGGCCTGGCCTTCGACGGCGACGGCGACCGCCTCGGCATCGTCACACGCGATGGCAGCAACATCTTCCCCGACCGCCAGATGATGCTGTTCGCGCAGGATGTGCTCAGCCGCGTGCCAGGCGCGCCCGTCCTGTTCGATGTGAAATGCACCCAGCGCCTGGCGCCGGCCATTGCCGCCGCAGGCGGCCAGCCGGTGATGTACAAAACAGGCCACTCGCTGATCAAGGCGCGCATGAAAGAGCTCAACTCGCCCCTGGGCGGCGAAATGAGCGGCCATATCTTCTTCAAGGAGCGCTGGTTCGGCTTCGATGACGGCACCTATGCCGGCTGCCGCCTGCTCGAAATCCTTTCGCGCAGCGCCGACCCGGGCGCCGTGCTCAACGGCCTGCCCACCAGCTTCAGCACGCCCGAGCTCAACGTGGCCTGCGCCGAAGGCGAGCCGCACCGTCTGACGGCCGAGCTGCAGGCACTGGCCGCCGAGAGCTTTGCGGCCCCGGCGCAGATCAACACCATTGATGGCCTGCGGGTGGACTGGCCCGATGGCTTTGGCCTGATCCGCGCCAGCAACACCACGCCTGTACTGGTGCTGCGCTTCGAGGGCCACACGCCCGAGGCGCTGGCCCGCATCGAGGCGGCCATGCTGGCCCTGCTGCACCGTGTAAAGCCCGATGCCCAGGTGGGCAGCGCGGTGCACTGAAGTGAAACACCCCCCTGAGTCGCTTCGCGCCTTCCCCCCGCTCTCGCAGCGCTGCGCGCTGCGGGCAGGGGGACGCAGCCCTCGCTGCGGGGCGGCCCTTGCTTGGCTGCCTCGGCCTTGGGCCGCGCCAGTTTCATCCGATCCGGGTGGCATGCGGCATCCTGGAACGCAGAGATGAGCCTCGCACTCTGGCTGTATTCCGCCCTGACCTGGGCCGCCCAGCCGCTGCTGCGGCGCAAACTGCGGCGCCGCGCCGTCGCCGAGCCCGGCTACGGCCACGCGGTGGGCGAGCGCTTTGGCCGTTATGCACGGCCTATCGACAGCCTGATTCCGCAAAGCAGCACCGACCCGCTGGGCCGCTTTGTGTGGATCCACGCCGTATCGCTGGGCGAAACCCGGGCCGCCGCCATCTTGCTGGCGGAGCTGCGCCGGCAGCTGCCCGGCATGCGCCTGCTGCTCACCCACGGCACCGCCACGGGCCGGGCCGAGGGTGAGAAACTGCTGTTACCGGGCGATGTGCAGGTATGGCAGCCTTGGGACACGCCGGGGGCAGTGCGCCGCTTCTTGCGCCAGTTCCGGCCTGCCATCGGCATCCTCATGGAAACCGAGGTCTGGCCCAACCTGGTGGCGGGCTGCCGGCAGCGTGGCATACCGCTGGTACTGGCCAATGCTCGCTTCAATGAAAAATCCCTGCGCAAGTCGCTGCGGCTGGCGGCGCTGGCCCGCCCGGCCTATGGCGGCTTGGCGGCCGTCTGGGCCCAGACCGATGCCGATGCCGAGCGCCTGCAATCCATCGGCGCGCCGGTGCAGGGTGTGTTTGGCAACCTCAAGTTCGACGTGGTGCCCGATGCCGGGCAACGGGCAAGGGGGCGTGCATGGCGCGCAGGCAGTGCCCGGCCCGTGGTCATGCTGGCCAGCAGCCGCGACGGTGAAGAATCGATGTGGCTGGCTGCCTTGAAGCAAAAAAGCACTCCAGCGGTTGAGAAAAAAGCGCAAGCAGCTATCAATAGTGAAGCAAATTCGACGGATAAAACGGTGCAGTGGCTGGTAGTGCCGCGCCACCCCCAGCGCTTTGCCGAAGTGCGGCAGCTGCTGTGCAGCGCCGGCCTGACCGTATCGAGCCGCCGCCAGTGGGCCGACGGCCCAGAGCCCGCCGATGTCTGGCTGGGCGACTCCCTGGGCGAAATGGTGCTGTATTACAGCCTGGCCGATGTGGCCTTGCTCGGCGGCAGCTTTGCGCCGCTGGGCGGGCAGAACCTGATCGAGGCCATTGCCTGCGGCTGCCCCGTGGTGGTGGGGCCACACACCTTCAACTTTGCCGAGGCAGCCACGCTGGCCTGTGAACAGGGCGTGGCGCACCGCGTGGAAGATATCGGGCAGGGGGTGGCGCTGGCCTGTGACCTGGCCACCGACGCCCCCCGGCTGGCCGTCGCCCGCGACCTGGCCCAGGAATTCATGCAGCAGCATCGCGGCGCAGCGCGGCTGACCGCCGCCGCCATCGCGGCCCTGCTGGGCCTTGCTGCGGCGCCATGAAACGGCACGCAGCGGGGGCACAAAATGCCGGGCCAGCACCTGTGTTTCAGGCCCGTGCCTGCCGGAAATGTCACCTTGCGTACTCGGCTTTGTGCCGACACGCCCGCAGCTGTGCCACAGTTCCTCCCACCGCTGGCTGATCATTGATGGGCGGCCCGACGCCGCTGCAAGACCCATGGACAAACACTACCTCACGCCGCTTTTTGCACCCGCTTCCATTGCCATACTGGCGGGCAAGGCCGACGAACCCGAAAATCTCACCTCGTATGCGCAAGCGCTGCATCCGGCCCTGCGCGCGCAGCGCTTTGCCGGCAGCCTGCAGTTTGTCGATACCCACACCAGCGGCACGCTGGCCGACCTGGCGCAAAGAAAGGCCGATCTGGCCATCGTCGCGCTGCCGCCCGCCGAAGTGCCGGCTGCGCTGGAAGTGGCGGGGCGCATCGGCTGCCGCGCGGCGCTGGTGCTGTCGAGCGGCATGGATGCGGACCAGGCCGCCCGCCTCAAGAAAATTGCGCGCCGCGAGGGCTTGTACCTGCTGGGCCCCAATTCGCTCGGGTTCCAGCGGCCGCACCTGCAGCTCAATGCCAGCGCGGCCGGCCCGCTGGCGCGCGATGGCTCGCTGGCGCTGGTGTGCCAGTCGGGCGCGCTCACGGCGTCGATCCTGGACTGGGCCCGCAACAACGCCGTGGGGTTCTCGACCGTGGTGTCGCTGGGGCCGAACACCGACGTGGACATTGCCCAGGTGCTCGACTTTCTGGCCCACGATGCGCGCACGCAGAGCATCGTCGTCTACATGGAAGGCATCTCCAATGCCCGCCGTTTCATGAGCGCGCTGCGCTCGGCCGCCAATGCCAAGCCGGTGGTGGTGCTCAAGGCCGGGCGCAAGCCGGCGGGCAATGAGGCCGCCCAGACGCACAGCGGCACCATCGTGGGCAGCGACGATGTGTTCGACGCCGCCTTGCGCCGCGCCGGCGCGGTGCGCGTGCGCTCGTTCGTCGAGCTGTTCTCGGCGGCCAAGTGCCTGGCTTCGCGCTATCGGCCGGTGGGCAAGCGCCTGGCCATCGTCACCAACGGCGGCGGGCCCGGCGTGCTGGCGGCCGACTGGGTCAATGAGATCCTGCTGAGCCTGGGCAAGCTGTCACCCGAAACGGCGCGTGCGCTGGCGCCCCGGTTGCCGCCCCTGGCGTCGCTGTCGGATCTGATCGACCTGTCGGAAGACGCCGGCGCCGAGCACTATCGCCTGGCCATCGAGGCTGCCTGCCAGGACCGGCAGGTGGATGGCGTGCTGGCCATCCATTCCCCCAAGGCTGGCTCGGACGCCAGTGCGGTAGCCACCGCACTGGCCGAGGTCAAGCGCAGCATGAGCAAGCCGCTGCTGGCCTGCTGGATGGGCGACACCTCGGTGGTGCCGGCGCGCGCCATCTTGCTGGAGGCCGCCATCCCGAGCTTTCGCACGCCCGAGGCCGCCGTGGGGGCCTTTGGCAACATCGCCTCGTTCTACCAGAACCAGCAACTGCTGCAGCAGACACCGCCACCGCTGTCCACGCTGGCCAAGCCCGACATCGAGGGCGCGCGCCTGGTCATCGAAAGCGTGCTGGCCGAGCGGCGCAAGGTGCTGACCGAGATGGAGTCCAAGACGCTGCTGGCGGCATTCCACATTCCTGTGACCAAGACCATCCTGGCACGCAGCGCGCACGAAGCCATGATGATCGCCACGCAGATGGGCTTTCCGGTGGCGCTGAAGATCGACTCGCCCGACATCAGCCACAAATCCGACGTGGGCGGCGTGGCCCTCAATATCCACAGTGGCACCGCGGCCCGCGATGCCTACACCGACATGGTGCAGCGCGTGGCACACCTGCAGCCGCAGGCGCGCATCAACGGGGTGACGGTGCAGAACATGGCTGGCGCCCGGCGCGGGCGGGAGATCTGCATCGGCCTGGTTACCGACGACCCGTTTGGCCCGGTGATCACGTTTGGTGCGGGCGGCACCATGATCGAACTGATCGACGACCGCGCCATGGAGCTGCCCCCGCTCAACCAGTTCCTGGCACGCCGGCTGATCGAGCGCTCGCGTGTAGCCGAAACGCTGGGCGAGTGGCGCGGCGCCAGCGCGGTGGACCATGACGCGCTGGAGCAGGTGCTGCTGCGCGTGTCGGAAATGGTGTGTGCCTTGCCCCAGCTGCGCGAGATGGACATCAACCCGCTCATCGTGGACGCGCAGGGCGTCGTGGCGGTGGATGCGCGCATTGCCATCGACCACGCGGCCAACACCTCGGGCGGGCGGGCCGACAGCTTCAGCCACCTGGCCATCCTGCCGTATCCCGCACGCTACGAACAGCTGTGGCCGATGCGCGGAGGCGGTGAATACCTGGTGCGCCCCATCCACCCCGACGATGCGCAGATGCTGCAGCAACTGGTGCAGAACCTGTCGCCCGAAAGCCGGTATTTCCGTTTCATCTCGTCGATGGTGGAACTGCCGGCCTCGATGCTGGCACGCTTCACCCTGATCGACTATGACCGCGAAATGGCGCTGGTGGCCGTATTCCGCGAACGCACGGTGGGCGACGACGGCGACAGTACCGAAACCGAACGCATCGTGGGGGTGTCGCGCTACGTCACCAATCCTGACCAGTCGAGCTGCGAATTTGCCCTGGTGGTGGCCGACGACTTCAATGGCAAGGGTCTGGGTTCGCGCCTGATGCTGAGCATCATGGATGTGGCGCGCGACAAGGGCCTGGCCGAGATGGAAGGCCTGGTGCTGGCCAACAACCCCGGCATGCTCAAGCTCATGCGCAGCCTGGGCTTTGTGGTCAAGCCCTATTCAGACGACACAGATTTCAGGTTGGTCACCCACACCTTGTAGGCGCGCGCCCCTTGTCATCAGGCAGGGGCGGTGTGGTGGCTACGGCTGCTGCAGCAAGCGGTTGATGGCTTCCACGTCCTCTTGCACCAGAGTGCCGGCCGCCTGGCGCAGCTTGAGGGTGCCCAGCAGCACGTTGTAGCGCGCCTGCGCCAGGTCGCGCTTGGTCTGATAGAGCTGGCTTTGCGCATTGAGCACATCGATGTTGATGCGCACGCCCACCTGGTAGCCGAGCTTGTTGGCGTCGAGCGCGCTCTGGCTGGAGGCTTCGGCCGCTTCCAGGGCCTGCACCTGGCCCTGGCCGGACTGCACGCCAAAGAAGGCGGCGCGGGTGGCCTGCGCCACGTTGCGGCGCGCGGTTTCGAGGTCGGCCGCGGCCTTTTCTTCGAGGGCCAGCGTTTCCTTGATGCGGTTCTGCACGGCAAAACCGGCAAAAAGCGGCAGGTTCAGGGCCACGCCCACGCTGGCATTGTTGGTGCGGCTGTTCGTCCCCGGCATGATGACAGTCCCGTTGGGATTACGCGTGATGTTGTAGCCGGCCTGCAGATCCACCGTGGGCAGATGCCCGGTGCCGGCCTTCTGGGTCTCCAGGCGTGCGATGTCCAGGGCGATCTGGGCCTGGCGCACGCCCGGCTGCTGCTCCTGCGCCGTCTGCACCCATTGCGCCACGTTGTCGGGCTGCACGGTGGGCAGCGGCACCGGCTGGACCAGGGGCAGAGGCTGGGTGCCGGTCACCCCCACCAGCTGGTCCAGTGCCAGCTTCTTCACGCGCAGGTCGTTCCCGGCGGCAATTTCCTGAGCGATGACCAGGTCGTAGCGGGCCTGGGCCTCGCGCGAGTCGGTCACGGTGGAGGTTCCCACCTCGAAGTTGCGCTTGGCGGAAGCCAGCTGCTCGGAGACGGCCGTTTTTTGCGCCTGCACGAAGGTGAGTGTGTCCTGGGCCGCGAGCACATCAAAGTAGGCTTGGCTGACGCGCACCAGCAGATCCTGGGTGGCGGCGTCCAGCTGCGCAAGGGCCACATCGACGCCGCGCTGGCCCTGCTGGAAGTTGATGCGGTTGGCCGGCCGGTAGAGCGGCTGCGAGGCGTTGACCCCCATATTCTGTGTGGTGGCATTGAGATCTACCTTGGGGCGGCTGACTTCCGTGTTGGCGCGTGACACACCAGCGGACAGTCCCGCGCTGGGCAGCAAGCCGGCGCGGGCCTGCTCCGCGCGGCTGGAGGCTGCATCCAGCTGAAGCCTGGCGGCCTGCCACACCGTGTCGTAACCGCGCGCTGCGTCCACCAGCTGCGACAAGCTCTGTGCCTGCGCCGGCGTGCCCAGGGTAGCGGTGATTGCCAATGTCAGGGGAAGTAGCCGAAGCAGGTTCATGGAGGTCCTTCAGGTCGTGCTGGGCGCAAGAGGTGGCGTGAACAAGGTGGGCCAATGTGTTTCAGTACCGCGGCACGCTGTTGTCGTGTTCACGGGACCAGGCATCGATACCGCCCGTGATGTTGGCCAGCGTTCCAAAACCCTGCTGCGCCAGGAAAGCCGCCACGCGCAGGCTGCGGGCACCGTGGTGGCACAGGCACGCCAGGGGGCGGGAAGGGTCCAGCTCGGCCAGCCGGCCAGGCAGCTGCCCCATGGGAATTGCCACCAGTTCAAACCCGTCCGTGCGCACGCTGGCGGTTTGCAATTCCCAGGGCTCGCGCACGTCCAGCACCAGCGGCTGGCCCACGGCGTAGGCCTGCGCAAACCAGGCGGACAGTTGCGCAGGGCGGACATGGTCGATCATCCAGAACTCCTCGCCGCCAGATCAGAAGGAAAAGTCCGAAGGTTCGGCAAAGCCCACCAGGCGCGGCGCGATGGTGTCCCAGGGCTGGGTGGTGTCGAAACGCTCGCCCGTGCGGCGCACCAGCGTGAAGCGCATGACAGGTTCCTGGCCCACGATGGCGGCCAGGCGGCCACCTTCGCGCAGCATCGACAGCAGGTTCTGCGGAATGCTGGCCACGGAGCCACTGAGCACGATCACGTCGAACGGGCCTTCGGGCACGGCATCGCGGGAGCCGTCCGACACGCGCACATGGGCATTGGCGATGCCGGCGCGTTGAAGATTGTCTTGCGCCATCTCGGCCAGCGCGGGCACGATTTCGAGCGAGACCACGCTCTCGGCACGCTGGGCCAGCAGCGCGGCCATGTAGCCCGAACCGGCGCCGATTTCCAGCACGCGGTCGGTGGGCAAGATTTTCAGGCCTTGCAGCATGCGTGCTTCCAGGCGCGGCTGCAGCATGCTGTGGCCCAGGCGAACGGCTTCCTTGGCGTCGCTGCCCAGCAAGGGGATTTCGATGTCCATGAAGGCCATGCTGCGGCAGGCCGGGGGCACGAAGTCTTCGCGGCGTACCACCGACAGCAGCTCCAGCACGTCGGCATCGAGCACATTCCAGGGGCGGATCTGCTGCTCGATCATGTTGTAGCGGGCCTGTTCAATGGGATCGCTGATGTTGGCAGACGTGTTCAGAGGCATGTTCATGGAATCTCTCCAGGGGAAGACGGGTCAGGACAAACCCTTGATTTTAGGGGGCACGGGCGCGGGCTGGCCACGGCCCAGGCGGGCAAGTGCCCAGCGGGCCAGATCGTCCATGTAGCAGTACACCACCGGCACCACCACCAGCGTCAACAGCGAGGAGGTGATCACGCCGCCAATCACGGCCTGGCCCATGGGCGCGCGCTGCTCCGAGCCCTCGGACAGCGCAAACGCCAGCGGGACCATGCCAAAGATCATGGCCAGCGTGGTCATCAAAATGGGGCGCAGCCGCACGCGGGCGGCCAGCAGCAGGGCCTCGGCGCGGGGCAGGCCGGGCACGGTGTGGCCGGCATCGTCGATATGCTCCGCCCGGGCACGGATGGCAAAGTCCACCAGCAAGATGGCATTCTTGGTGACCAGGCCCATCAGCATCACCACCCCGATGATGGAGAACATCGACAGCGTGGAGCGGAACATCAGCAGCGCCAGCACCACGCCGATCAGCGTGAGCGGCAGCGAGGTCATCAGCGCCAGCGGCTGCAGGAAGCTCTTGAATTGGCTGGCCAGGATCATGTAGATGAACACGATGGCCAGCACCAGCGCCGAGATGGCGTAACCGAACGACTCCGCCATGTTCTTGGTGGAGCCGCCAAACTGGTAGCGGTAGCCGGGGGGGAAGGCCACGCTGTCGAGCGCTTTCTTGATGTCATTCGACACCTCGCCCGCCGATCGGTCGGCCACGTTGGCCGTCACGGCCACCTCGCGCGTAAGGTCGCGCCGGTTGATCTGGTTGGCGCCGGTGGATTCGCTCACCCGTGCCACCTGGTTCAGGCGCACGATGCGCGTGCCGCCATCGGCGGCTGCCAGCGCAAAGGGCAGGCGTTCCAGGTCCTGCGGCGTGGTGCGGGCCTCGGGGGCCAGGCGCACATTCACGTCGTAGGTCTGGTCGTCGGGCGCGCGCCAGTTGCCCACCGTGGTACCCGCCACCAGCGTGCGCAGCGAGGCGGCCAGCTGCGCCACCGACACCCCCAGGTCCGACGCCGCATCGCGCTGCAGATCGAGCGCGATCACGGGTTTGTCGGGCTTGGCGCTGGTGTCGAGGTCCACCAGGCCCGGAATGCCGTGGATCTTTTCGGAAACCGTTTTCGTCAGGCGCTCCAGTTCCTGCAGATCCGGCCCCTGCAGCGAAAACTCCACCTGTTTTTGGCCACCCACCGGGTCGAGCAGGCCCACATGGGTGACGGTGATGCCGGGCACTTGCTGAAGGCGCTCGCGCAGCACGCCCGACATGGCGTCCACACTCCGGCTGCGGTCCTTGCGGTCCACCAGGCGCACGTAGATGCTGGCGTACATCTTGCCCTGCGCAGTGCCGGTGTTGAGGGTGGACAGCGTGTAGCGCACCTCGGGAAACCCGCGCAGGATGCCCTCCACCTGGCGCGCCTTGGCCTCGGTGGCTTCGAGCGACGAGCCCACGGGTGTGTAGAAATTGACGGTGGTTTCCGAAAAATCGGCCTTGGGAACAAACTCGGTGCCCAGCAACGGCACCATGAAGACACTCAGCACAAAAATGGCCAGCGCGATGCCCAGGGTGGCGAGCTTGTGCACCAGCGACCAGCGCAGAATGCCCTGGTAGGCTTCGGCCAGGGCATCGGTGGCGCGGTCGAACCAGCCCGTCACGCGGCCGATGGTCCTGTCGTAGAACGTGACCGGCTCGGTACGCTGCCCATGCGCATGGATGCTGGGGTCATGCCAGATGCTCGACAGCATCGGGTCGAGCGTGAAGCTGACAAACATCGAGATCAGCACCGCCGCCACGATGGTGATGCCGAACTCATGGAAGAACTTGCCGATGATGCCGCCCATGAACCCGATGGGCAGGAACACGGCCACGATGGACAGCGTGGTGGCCAGCACGGCCAGGCCAATTTCCTGCGTTCCATCCATGGCCGCCTGGTAGGCGTTTTTGCCCATCTGCACGTGGCGCACGATGTTCTCGCGCACCACGATGGCATCGTCGATCAAGAGGCCCACGCACAGCGACAGCGCCATCAGCGTGATCATGTTGATGGTGAAGCCGAACAGGTTCATGAACAAAAATGTGCCGATCAGCGCAATCGGCAGCGTGAGGCCCGTGATGACAGTGGAACGCCATGAGTTCAGAAACAGAAACACGATCAGCACCGTGAGCAGGGCGCCCTCGATCAGCGTCTGGCGCACGTTGTTCACGGCCACGCGAATCGGTCGGGCGCTGTCGCCGATGGTTGCCAGGCGCACACCAGGCGGCAGCTGGCGCTGGAGTTCGGCCACGGCGGCATTCAGGCCGTCCACCACCTCGATGGTGTTTTCGCCCTGTGATTTCTGCACCGACAGCAGCAGTGTGCGCTGGCCGTTGTACAGCGCCAGGCTTTCAACTTCCTGCGCGCCATCGTTGACGCGGGCCACCTGCTCCACCCGCACGGGGGCACCATTTTTACGGGCCACGATGATGCGGCCAAAGTCTTCGGGGCGCTGCATGCGCGCGTCGATCTGCACCACGCGCTCCTGGGCGAGGGACCGGATGGCGCCCACGGGCAAATCCTGGTTCTCGTTGCGCACGGCAGCCACCACCTGGTCGGGGGTCACGCCAAAGGCTTCGAGCGCCTGCGGGTTCAGGTAGATGTTGATCTCGCGCCGGGTCGCGCCCACCAGGTTCACGGCGCCCACGCCACGCACGTTTTCCAGCCGTTTCTTCAGGATCTGCTCGGCCCAGGTGGTCAGCTCCACGGCGCTTCGCTCCGTGCCCCCGGCCTGGTCGTCGGGCAGCACGGCCAGCGACCACACGGCACGGCTGGCGGGGTCAAAGCGCAGCACGCACGGCTCTTTCACCTCGGTGCGCAGGGTGGGGCGGACAATGGCCACCTTCTCGCGCACGTCTTCGGCCGCCTTGCGGCCATCGATGTGCAGCTGAAACTCGATGATGACGACCGCCGTGCCCTCGTAGCTGCGCGAGGTGAGGGCGTTGATGCCGGCAATCGAGTTGACGCCTTCCTCGATCTTCTTGGTGACCTCGCTCTCGACGATTTCTGGCGAAGCGCCGGGGTAGTCCACCGTGACCACCACCACCGGAAAGTCGATGTCGGGAAACTGATCGACCTTGAGGCGCTGGTAGGAAAACAGGCCCAGCACCACGATGGCGAGCATCACCATGGTGGCGAACACCGGGTTTTTCAGGCTGACCTGGGTGAACCACATGGCTGCTTACGGTGCGGCGCGCGATGCAGAGGCTGCGGCCGGGGTGGCGGTCGTGCTGTACCGGTTGTCGTGGATGCGCACAGGCGTGCCCTCGCGCAGCGAGCCCATGCGCCCGGCCACCACCGCCGTGCCCTCGGGCACGCCCTCGACCGCCACCAGCGTTTCGCCTCCCACCACGGCACGCTGGCCGGTCTTGACCGGCAGATACGCCACACGGCCGCTTTGCACCGCCTGCACGTAGGGCGCCGGTTTGTCGGTGCGCACGGCGTCCAGCGGCAGTGCCAGCACATCGGCATGCCCTGTGTCGAGCGCGCCCTGCACAAACAGCCCCTGGCGCAGCACCGGTATCGCCGCGCCCTGCTCGATGACCAGGTACACCGGCACGGTGCGGCTGCCGGCCTGGGCGCTGGGGTTGATGCGGACCACAGAGGCCACGATGGGGCTGGCCACGCCCTCGATCCGCAGGCGGGCCTTTTGTCCCACGCGCACGGCCCATGAGTCGGTCGGGCTCAGCAGGGCTTCGAGTTCCAGCCGCGACAGGTCCACCACCTCGACGATGCGGGCATCCACCCCCACGCGCTCGCCGGGCTGCGCCAGCCGCTGCGACACCTGGCCCGTCAAAGGGCTGCGCAGCACGGTGTCGTCCAGCGCCTTGCGCGCTACATCGGCAGCAGCCAGGGCCGCCTGGTAGGTCGATTGCGCGGCCTCCAGGCTGGCCTGCGAAGTGACCAGCGCCGTGGCAGAAATGAAGCCCTGGTCCACCAGCGCGCGGTTGTTGGTGAACTGGCGCTGGCTGATATCCACCTGCGCTTTGGCGGCATCGGCCTGCTGCTGGGCCTGGCGCAGACGGGCCCGCGCCTCGGTGGGGTCGATGCGGGCGATTTCCTGCCCGGCGCGCACGCTGTCGCCCTCGCGCAGGGTCAGGCCCTGCAGCTCGCCCGCCGCGCGGGCCCTGACCATGGCAGACTCCACGGCGCGCAGCGCGCCCGACACCGGCACCGCCAGGGCAAGGCTTTGGCGCTGCACGGTGACCAGCTCGCCCGGCGCCAGGTCCAGCATGGCTTCCTTGCCCTGCACGCTGGCTTCGGCCAAGGCCTTTTGCTGCGCCTGCCGCGCGGCCAGTGCGCGCCAGATGCCGCCGCCCACCAGCACAACGATGGTGGCAACAGCCATCCAGACAATCCAGCGTTTCATGGCGATCGGGTCGTTGAAGGACCGGAGGAGGGCGCAGCCGCGCACAGGCCGTGCAGGATGTTGTCGGCCTGCATGGCCAGGTATTTTTCGGGGTCCAGGTCCTGGGCATCCGGTACGCAGGCGCCCATGGAGTGCTTCCACAGCATCAGAAAGATCATCGGGGCCAGCACCAAGTACACCGCGTAGTCCATGTCGAGCGGCCGGAATTCTTTGCGGTCCACACCCCGCTGCAGGATGCGTCGGATCAGCGCCTGGCCCGGGTCCATCACCTCGCGCTGGTAGAACTGGGTGATTTCAGGAAAATGGTGGGCTTCGCTCAGCATGAGCTTGGTGATGCCCGAGGTCTTGGTGCTGCCGATGCGCTCCCACCACACCTGGTAGCAGTAGCGCAGCAGGTCGTCGGTGCTGCCCTCGAAGGCGTCGAGCTCCAGCGTCCATTCGGCAAAACGGCCCGCGATGTTTTCGCGCACCACGGCCTTGAACAGCTCTTCCTTGCTGGGAAAGTAAAGAAACAGCGTGCCCTTGGACACCCCCGCACGCGCCGCCACCTCATCCACCCGGGTGGCTGCAAAGCCTTTTTCGACAAACAGATCCAGCGCGGCCTCGATGAGTTCGCCGGGGCGCGCCTGCTTGCGCCGTTCGCGTTTGGCCACCGTGCCGGGAAGGGGGGAAGATTCGGACTGCATCTGTTAATGACTGACTGGTTAGTAATATAGCCAGCGCCCGCAGCGGCGTCAATTCATAATGCGGCGCTGCACATCCACTGAGCAAGGAAACTTCCATGAGACAGCAAACCATCACGCTCGGCGGCGGTTGTTTTTGGTGCCTCCAATCACCTTACTGATTTTTGTCCCTATAAATCAATAAGATAGGTTTTGACAAAAAAATATTTGCCAAATTTTTGGCAAATCTTAAGCCTATCCAAGCCACCCCACGAGTGCCATCAGCAACACCTCAAAGCTGGCTTGATCTTCCTCATCATTTCCACTATCATAGAAATATGGAAACGAAGAACATCATTGTCATGCTGGGTGCTCTGGCTCAAGAGTCACGTCTAGCCACCTTCCGCCTACTGGTGCAGGCAGGCCCTGAAGGACTTTCAGCAGGAAAGATCGGTGAGGGGCTTGGTGTGCCACCAGCCACCTTGTCCTTCCACCTCAAAGAGTTGAGTCATGCAGGACTGGTGCAGTCCAAGCAGGCAGGTCGCTTTGTCATCTACACCGCTGACTTCTCTGCCATGAACAACCTTGTTGGCTATCTCACAGAGAACTGTTGTGGTGGCAATCCTTGCTCACCCATTTCTGTCTGCGACCCCACTTGTGCAACCAGTGATAAGGAAAAGGAACCGTCATGAAACGAATGCATGTTCATATCCGTGTAGCCGATCTGGCACACAACATCAGCTTTTATTCGGCACTTTTCAATGCTGAACCTGCTGTTGTGAAAAACGACTATGCAAAGTGGATGCTGGAAGACCCAAGAATCAACTTTGCCATTTCCAGCCGCACCGATGAAACAGGCTTGGATCACCTTGGCTTTCAGGTTGATTCTGCTGAAGAACTCCATGAAATGAATAGCCGTTTGGCAAAAGCAGAACTGCCTATTGAAACAGAAGAAGGTGCGGCCTGCTGCTATGCCAAGTCCAATAAGCATTGGACTGTTGATCCTCAAGGTATTGCTTGGGAAAGCTACCAGACACTAGACACCATTCCCACCTTCAATGAAAAGGAAGAGCAGCAAGGTATTGCTTCTGCCTGCTGCACACCTGCACCTGTAGCAACCGCCATCAAGCCAAAGGCTGCTGCTGCCTGTTGTGCTCCTAGTTCAAATAAATCTAGCTGCTGCTAATTCACCAAGAAAGGTATTACCGTGACTGACAAAACCTACAATGTGCTGATTCTCTGCACTGGAAATTCAGCCCGTAGCATCATGGCTGAAGCACTGATCAACTCAATGGGCAATGGTCGTTTCCATGCCTATAGTGCTGGCAGCACACCCACTGGCAAAGTGAATCCTTTTGCCATTGAAAAGGTTCAATCGGTTAAATATCCGATTGAAAACCTCAGAAGCAAAAGCTGGGATGAATTTGCTACAGCAGATGCACCCAAAATGGATTTCATCATCACCGTTTGTGACAATGCTGCTGGTGAAGTCTGTCCTATTTGGCCTGGTCAGCCTATCTCAGCACATTGGGGCTTTGAAGATCCAGCAGCAGTAGAAGGCACTGATGAAGAGAAACGAAAAGCCTTTGATAAGGTATTCCGCCTCATGCTGACTCGTGTTGGTTTGTTCGTGAATCTGCCATTGAAGGTGCTGGATAACACTGCCATCAAAAAAGAACTGACCAACATTGCCAACACCACGAAGGCAGAATGAACAAGTTTGAACGGTATCTAACCTTATGGGTTGGCTTGTGCATTGGGGTGGGAATTCTCTTAGGTCAGAGCTTCCCTAATGTGTTCAAGACCATAGGCAGCATGGAGGTTGCTCAAGTCAATCTCCCTGTTGGTGTGCTGATCTGGATCATGATTATTCCCATGCTCATGAAGATTGATTTCAGGGCTATGGGTCAAGTTCGTGAGCATTGGAAAGGTATTGGAGTCACTCTGTTTGTCAATTGGGCAGTGAAGCCGTTTTCAATGGCATTCTTGGCATGGCTCTTCATCAGCAAGATTTTTGCCGAATGGCTTCCTCAAGGTGAATTGGAAAGCTATACCGCTGGATTGATCATATTGGCTGCTGCACCTTGCACAGCAATGGTGTTTGTTTGGAGCCGACTAACAGGAGGTGATCCACTATTCACACTCTCACAGGTGGCATTGAACGACACCATCATGATTGTGGCTTTTGCTCCAATCGTGGCTTTGCTGCTGGGCATGTCCACCATTGTGGTGCCGTGGGCAACACTGCTGCTGTCAGTGGCCCTTTATATCTTGGTGCCTGTTATCTTGGCTCAACTGGCACGAAGAGCATTGCTCGGTCGTGGAGAGGCATACTTTGAAGCAGTGATGCACCGGCTATCACCTTGGTCTATGTCTGCCTTGTTGGTTATGCTGATCTTGCTGTTTGCATACCAAGGACAAGCTATTGTTGAGAAGCCTGCGATTATTGCCATGCTTGCAGTGCCTATTCTTGTGCAAGTGTTCTTCACATCAGGACTTGCTTACTGGTTGAATAGGAAGGCAGGAGAAAAGCATAGTGTGGCTTGTCCCTCTGCATTGATTGGAGCCAGCAACTTCTTTGAATTGGCTGTTGCAGTTGCTATCGGTTTGTTTGGACTTCAATCAGGTGCAGCACTGGCAACGGTGGTAGGTGTGCTGGTTGAAGTGCCTGTTATGCTGATAGTGGTCAGAATCGTTAATGCTTCAAAACCTTGGTATGAAGCTGCATAAAAGAAGAAGGCTAGTCTTGCGACTAGCCTTTTTTCTTTTCGTTAGATTCGGCACCACCCGGTTTCTAACAGCACACTCTTGACAATCCGAAAATTTTTCATAGAAGTGTACTACCACGAACGATTTAATCATATTTGATTTTTTGATATTGTCAACAACCCGAATCTATTTAATTGCTCTTGGTGAAAATCAAGGGCATTTTTTATGCCCTGAAAGATAGGTTGAAGTGTTATATGTCCTTGGGCAAAAAGAGTAATCGTAAGACCCCTGACTCAGCATCGGTCAACCTATGAAGAAGACAGAGCTTTGAGAATGCTTGTTCTTGGTTGCACCATACAGCGATGAACAAAATGCAGAACTTGAGTGATTGGGCATTAATTAGCAACCAGGAAGAATCCTGTGGCCCGCACAACAAGCAGTCCCAAAATTCTGGAAGTATTCAGTCAGTCATTTGTGTGACGAAAAGAGCATGGCTCAATAAATGATTTGTTTGGCGGCAAATTTGCAGCGATACGGCATAAGGTAAGTCCGACAGGCAACAGGTGAAAGGTTGCCACAATCAGCCAAATGAACGAGCCCAATAGCACAAATGCTTCTATCCAAGGATAGGAGAGCTTCTTTCAAGCTGCTGATGGTAGGTCACTTATACCAACCTACCACAAGCCAGATGTTGGGAGGTGCGAGCACTATAGGTTTAGGCTTACTTCTGTAAAAGGAAGGTCTTGGATACCCTGCACCCTACCGTTAGATTGGTAGAAAGAAACCAGGATTCGGAAAGGTTACTAACAACCTCATGGGCCGTTTTCAATTGAATGAAGATACGGCAAAGGCAGAATTGCACTAGAACTCAAATTTGCTGAGATTTTTCTAGTCAGCAAGGGATAAGGCTTTGCCGTTTTTCGTTAGAAAAACGCAAAGACTAGGTCATCTTAATAAGAGGATGAATTAATCATCATCTAAGCAAAGATGATGATGACTCAGTCACCAAAGAGAAATCTCGTAGAGGTTCTATGAAATAGAACTAAATTGGCAGAGCGAAAAATTTGACTTCCTTTTTTCATTTCTTATGATTTTGGAAAAAGGAGAGATCATGAAAAAACTTGCAGCTTCCATTCTTCTACTTAGCTTGTTCTCAATAGCACAAGCAGAAGACACCTACTATGTTCCGATTCACAATCTAGCACCTCTCGGATACAACCCAACAACTACAAACTACAACCCAGATTATGATAATTACACTTGGTTATATAACTCTGGAAATGCATCTCAAACCAATTCACAACAAAATCCCAGCAAGGAAGACAAACTAGCTAAATTGAGACAAGAATATTCTGATGCAGCAAAAGAAGCAATGGACAAATGGAATAATTGGAAGTGGGATGAGGCAGCAGCAGCAAAAGCAAGAAAGGATGCCATAGGGATGGAGATTGCATCATTGACCGGGCAGCAAGTAGTCAATCAATCAGCAGCACCTAGACGATCAATTAATTGCTACAGCTATGGTCTAGGTAATGCATTCACAACATGCAACTAAACACAAAAACACTCTGACAAGCAGGGTGCAAAGAAACAGGCTCCTACATGGAGTCTTTTTTTATTCATGGGCGGCTTGGTTGCATTGCTTGTGCCCATATCACTCATAAATGCTGTTCAGTTGATCGCTGTAATTTGCAACCAGCCATATATTAATTCTAGCAAGTTGAAAACGATCATCAATAGCAGGTGGGGCACGTCAGTGAAAAGGACCAACTCGTTTGGGTCCTCTCGGTAGAACCTTGCAGGTTGATCACTCAACACCTAAAGAGCCAGAAGGCAGCTTGTTCTTTCTCACGATTGATTCAAGGATCAACTGAAGTTCTTGAAGCCTCTGGACCTCATTTGAAATGGTGAAGGCTTGAATCACATCCCTCAAGTCTGCCACTGACACCAGTAATTCATCTTGAGTGGTCAGGGTGTTTTTATCATAGTGAAATTCAACTTCCATTTGAGCCACCACCATTCAGCTTGGAAACATATTTTGATTTCTGGATCAATGTTTCCTTGATCACCTGTTCTAAATCAGTTCCGTTTTTTATTGCATGTGCCTCAAGAGCTTTGCAATTTTCTTCACCAATGAACTTGAAGTAGGCAGCAGCACGAGCCTGTTTTTTCTTCTGCACATACTCACTTACTGCATTTCTAACCACCATTCCGAAATTATCAGACCCCGATGGCCAGGTCAAATTCCCCCACCCTTGGCCACCCCAAATTCCCCCAGGCAGGACGACCAGATTATGACGACTCGGGTGTGATGGCGATG
>NZ_FNQJ01000041.1 GCF_900107605.1 Acidovorax soli
GCCGACGGCGCCGGCGTTTAACCCCTATCCCCGATCAGTTCAGGTGGGGGAGTTTGAGGTGGCCATAGGCGGGGGAATTTGGGTGGCCATCGGGGCGAAAAGCTGCACCGCCAGCACAAAAAAGCACAGGATGACGATGCCCCAAGCGAGGAACAGCACCACGATGGAGGTGATGTTGACGAATACCTCCGGGAAGCCCGCCATCTGCCGGATCTGGTCGAGGATAGGGGCTGCCGCGTCGATGCCGGTCTTGGCGAGGCGGCCCGGCTGCAGGAAGCTGCCCATGCTCAAGCTGGAGCCGCTGGCCGTCAGTCCCAGCCCGGCGAAAGAGCGGAACACGACGCCCGCCAGCGTGTTGAAGTTGCCGATGATGTAGGCGAAGGCGCCCACGTAGAGCACCTTGCGCAGCAGCTTGGCGATCACGTCCTCGCCCTGGCCCGTGGCGTGGCTCATGGCCCAAAGCAGGCCCGCCAGCGTCATGTCGATGACGATCAGCGTGGCGGTCAGGAACGCGACCTCGCCCTGCAGCAAACCAAAGCCCGAGTCGATGTAGCGCGAGAAGGTATCGAGGAAGCGGTCAATGACCGCGACATCGTTCATGGCCACACCCGTCAGTTGCCGTAGAAATGGACGGCCTGCGGCGTGTACGGCGTACCCGTGCCCAGGAAGCGCCGCGTGACTTCACGCCCGCGCTCGGTGGCCGCCGCCTGCCGGGCCAGCTCCAGCGAGACTGCTCGGTCCTGGGTGATATGCAGCCGCTGTGTCTGGATCGACTGCTTGGCCTGCAGAGCCAGCAGTTGGTTCATGGCCTGCATCGCCTGCAAGGCCCCAACAGCCGACTGGCTCTTGCCCACGAGGTCGGCCAGCACACCCTCGTCATCGCTCAGGTTTTGGGACGCCTGGGCCTGCATCTGCATGGTGGTCTGCAAGCCATTGAGCGTATTTTTCCAGCGCTCCTGGGCGTCGCGGTACATCTGGTCGCCGCTCACCGTGGCGACGTACTGCTCGGGATACAGGCGCTGAAACTCCCGATCCAGATTCGTCACGTCATAGGCCAAGCCTCGGGCCTGGTCGATCAGCCGCTGCGTGGTTGCCAGATTGCTGCGCAGCCGGCTCACCACGCTGGACGGCAGGCTCGCCAGATTGCGAGCCTGGTTCATCAGCATCTGGGCTTCGTTCTGGAGCTGCTGGATCTGGTTGTTGATCTGCTCCAGGGTGCGGATCGCGGTCAGCGTGTTCTGCACGAGGTTCGTGGGGTCGATCACGACCCATTGCGCATGGGCGGTGGCGGTGCAAAGCATGGCCGCGATGGCCGCGGCAACAAGGCGCTTCTTCATGGCTGGTTCTCCAGTGGTTAGTCAGTGAGGGAACCCGGCGCAAGGCCGGGAAACGAGGGCAGCAGGTCAGCCGCCCAATCGAGGCCGCGATGGCGCAGCCACGCGCCCGCGAAGCTGGGCATGCCGGCGTCCTGGAGCACGCGGCCAAGAACCTCGTCGATGGCGCGCTGGTCTTGCGGCGTGGAAGCACCCGCGAACGCCAACGTCGTCGGCCCCAGGTCGAGGTCGAACAGGCGGTTGCCGAGACGGGATTGGTAGTAGTAGTCGCGCTTGGGCTGCGCGGTGGCGACGATTTCGATCTGCCGCCTGTTGAGGCCGAAGCCCTCGTAGATCGTGCGAATCTGCGGCTCAGTCGCCTGCGGGTTGGCGAGGAAAATGCGGCTCGCGCAGCTCTCGATGATCGCGGGCGCGATGCTCGATTCCTTGACGTCGGCGAGGCTCTGCGTGGAGAAGATGACGCTGACGTTCTTTTTCCTGAGCGTCTTGAGCCATTGCCGAATGCGTGCCGCGAACACCGGATCATCGAGGAACAGCCACGCTTCATCGAGAATCAGCAGCGTGGGCGCACCGTCAAATCGTTCATCGAAGCGCGCAAAGAGGTAATGCAGCACGGCCATGACGGCGGCCTTGCTGTGCATCAGCTCTTCCATCTCGAAGCACTGCACGTCGGCCATGCCCAGCCGGTCATGGTCGGCGTCCAGCAGCTTGCCGTGGGCACCGCCGAGCACATAGGGCGACAGCGCCTGACGCAGCGTGTTCGATTGCAGCAGCACGGAAAGCCCCGTCATCGTGCGCTGCTCCACCGGCGCACCGGCGAGGCTTCCCAGCGCCGACCAGATAGCCGCTTTCTCGTCGGGGCCGACTGCCACGCCCTCATGCAGCAATCGGCCTTCGATCCATTCGGCGGCCCAGGTGCGGTAGCCCTCGCGCTCGATGCGTGCCAAAGGCTGGAAGGCGATTTCTCCGTCCGTCCCCAGGTCGTAGTGCTCGCCGCCCAACCCTAGGATCGTGGCGCGCATCGAGCGGCCCATGTCGAACGCGAAGATGCGCGATCCGCGATAGCGGCGGAACTGCATCGCCAGCGTGGCGAGCAAGACCGACTTGCCCATGCCGGTCGGGCCGGCCACCAGCGTGTGGCCTACGTCGCCGATGTGCGTCACCAGCCGGAACGGCGTGGCGCCTTCGGTGCGCGTGACGATCAACGGCGGGCCGTCGAGGTGGGCATTGCGTTCAGGCCCGGCCCATACTGCCGACACTGGCATCATGTGCGCCAGGTTCAGAGTCGAGACGATGGGCTGGCGCACACTGGCGTAAGCATTGCCGGGGAGCGAGGACAGCCATGCCTCCACCGAATTGAGAGTTTCGGGGATGGTCACGAAGCCCCGGCCCTGGATGACGCGCTCCACCATGCGCAGCTTCTCGTCGGCTGCGGCCGGGTCGGCATCGAGCACCGTCACCGTGGCGGTGAGGTAGCCGAAAGAAACCTGATCGCTGCCCAGCTCCTGCAATGCGGCATCCGCATCGGCGGCCTTGTTGCTGGCATCCGTGTCCACCAGCGGCGTCTCCTGCTGGAAGATGGTTTCGCGCAGCAGCGCGATGACGTTCTTCCTTTTTGCAAACCACTGGCGGCGCAGGCGGGCAAGTTCTTTTTCCGCCTCGGCTTTGTCCAGGCACAGGAAGCGCGTGCTCCAGCGGTAGGCAAAGCCGAGGCGGTTGAGGTCGTCCAGAATCCCAGGCCAGGTCGAGGTCGGGAAGCCGCGCACCGACACCACGCGCAGGTGCTGGTCGCCCAGCATGGGCGCCAGGCCGCCGACCAGCGCGGAATCGGTCAGCAGCGCGTCGATGTGGAACGGCACTTCGGGCACGCCCACGCGATAGCGCCGCGTCGAGATGGTCGCGTGCAGGTAGGTCAGCGTCTGCTCGTCATCGAGCCAGTCAATTTCCGGCATCACGCCGTCGAGCAGGTCGAAGACGCGATCCGTTTCCGCGACGAAGGCTTGCAGCCGCTCGCGCCAGTCCACGCCATTCGTCGGCGTGTTCTCGTAGAGCATCTTGGCTGCACGGGCGCGGGATTCTTCCGGCGGCAGATAGAGCAGCGTCAGGTGATAGCCGCTCTCGAAGTGATGGCCCGATTCTTCGAAGGCGGCCCGGCGTTCTTCCTCCACCACCCACGAAAGCGGCTCGGGAAAATCTGAGTGCGGATAATCGGCCGCAGGCCGGCGCTCGGCTTCGATGAATAGCGCCCAGCCCGATCCCATGCGGCGCAGCGCATTGTTCAACCGCGCCGACGTGGCGACCAGCTCGCCCTGCGTCGCGCTGTCGAGGTCAGGCCCGCGAAACCGGGCCGTGCGCTGGAAACTGCCGTCCTTGTTCAAGACGACGCCCGGCGCGACCAGCCCGGCCCAAGGCAGCCAGTCGGCGAGCAAGGCCGGGCGCTGGCGGTATTCGGCGAGGTTCAGCATGGCGGCATCCCCTCACACGTCCAGCAGCGGCTTGTGCTTGATGTGGCGAGCGAAGACCTGCATGAACTGCGGATCGACGCGCGCTCCCCACACCGCCAAAGAATGACCAACGATCCAAAGCACCACGCCCGGAATCCACAGTTGCAGGCCAAGTCCGACGGCGGCGGCCAGCGTGCCGTTGGCGATCGCCACGGTGCGCGGCGCACCGCCCAGCAGAATCGGCTCGGTCAGCGAGCGATGCAGCGGCACCTCGAAGCCGTCCGCGAAGGTCTCCGGGGCGTTCATACGACGGCCCCGCCGGAGAAGCTGAAGAACGACAGGAAGAAGCTGGAAGCCGCGAACGCGATAGACAGGCCGAACACGATCTGGATCAGCTTGCGGAAGCCTCCCGACGTGTCGCCGAAGGCGAGCGCGAGGCCCGTGGCGATGATGATGATGACTGCGACGATGCGGGCCACCGGCCCCTGGATGGAATCGAGGATGGATTGCAGCGGGCCTTCCCACGGCATCGAGGAACCGGCGGCCTGGGCGGTTCCGGCCAGGAACAACAGCAGCGCGGCCAGCAGCAGCCCTTGCCCCGCAGGACGGGCCAGGCAGCGCAGCCGCGCAAGACGCAAAGCCGGATTTGCAGAAAAACGGAAAGCAGGAATGGTCATCTGCGTCATGGCAGTTCTCCAAGTGAGTCAGGGGATGGGGAAGTCGCCGCAGCGGGTGCGGCATCGGGAAGTGGCTGAAGCTCGGGAAACGGCGTTTCCAGCGCGTCCGCCAGTTGGTAGCCCACGCCGTCGAAGCCGACGACGCGGGCGATGCTCTCGATGCGGCGCTTGCGTCCGCGCCCGGCGATGTGGATCACTACGTTGACCGCCTCGGCGATCAGCGCGCGAGGCGGGTTCACGGCCACTTCGAGAATCAGTTGCTCCAAGCGCAGCAGCGCACCCAGCGCGGAACCGCCGTGGATCGTGGCGATGCCGCCGGGGTGGCCCGTGCCCCACACCTTGATGAGATCCAGCGCCTCGGCGCCGCGCACCTCGCCGACGACGACACGATCCGGGCGCAGGCGCATGGACGAACGCACCAGCTCCGTCATGGACACCACGCCTGCGCGCGTGCGCAGCGGTACGTGGTCGCGGGCCGCGCATTGCAGTTCCACCGTGTCTTCGAGCACCAGCACGCGGTCGCCGGTGGCGGCGATTTCCGCGAGCAAGGCATTGGCGAGCGTGGTCTTGCCGCTGCTGGTGGCGCCGGCGATCAAGACGTTCTGCCGCTCGCGCACGGCGCGAACGAGAAAGCCCGCCTGGGCGCTGGTCATCATCCCGTCGATGACGTACCGCTCCAGTGGGATCACGCCGATGGCCCGCTTGCGCAGCGCGAAGGCCGGCCCCGGTGCAGCCGGCGGCAAGATGCCCTCGAAGCGTTCTCCCGTCTCGGGCAACTCTGCCGACAGCAGCGGTTGGCCGCGATGCACCTCCGCGCCGACGTGGGCGGCCACGAGGCGGATGATTCGCTCGCCGTCCGCTTCGGACAGCTCCACGCCCATCGGTGCGCGCCCGCTGGACAGCCGATCCACCCAAAGGGTGCGATCGGGATTCAGCATCACCTCCACCACGTCCGGGTCTTCGAGCGCGGTGGCGATCAGCGGCCCCATCGCCGTGCGCAACATCTGGATGCGGCGGTCGAGCGACGTGGCGCTCATGGACTGCGGAGCGGCGCTCATGACGCACGCTCCCGCGCTTGCGCGGCTGCCGCCGCGTCCTCCATCCGCATCGGGTCGGGATGCAGCTCCTCCACCACGTCGCGCACCAGGCTGCGCCCGCGCAGCAGGTGGCGGCCCAACTGTTCAACGAACTGCTCGAAGCGCGCCTTCCCCTGGGCGCGAGCGGCCTCTTGGTGCGCTTCGGGGACTGGCGTGCTGACCGTGAGGTAGTAGCGAATGAACAGTGCCAGCGTCTCGATGGCGATGTTCTGGTCACGTTCCATGCGCTCCGCCTGGCGCGACAGGCGATCAAGGCGTTTGGCGATGGCCGCCTCGCGCTGGTCGGCTGCATCGGGCGACAGCCACGATGCGAGCGCCGCTGCGACAATGGACGACTTGGACACGCCTTTCTTGGCGGCCAGTTCGTCCAGCCGCTTGGCGTGCTCGGGCTGAATGAAGAGATTCAAACGGTGCTGGGTCATAGCTCGATGCCGTCGTTGGGGTCGAGGGAAGCCAGCCGGGCCGTGCGCTGCATAGCCGGATCAAGCTGGCGAGGAAGGGGAAGCGGCAGGTCGTCGTCGTCCAGCAGGCCGAGGTCGGCCACAGGCGCGGCCAGCTCGGGGTCGTAGGCGACGGTTTCGGAGAGTTCGGGCTGACGGCGTGGCCCGCCGTCGTCGGCGGAACCAAGGTCATCGGCGGATGCCGTGGTCGGTGTAGCGGGCGTTGGCGGGATTGCCAGCCCGCTCCAGTCGTTGGGGCGCAACGGTGGGGCGTCGGCGTACTGGCTGTCCGCCAGCGCGGGCGGCGGCAGCACGCGCCGCTTGAAATTGCTGTCCGCGTAGTAGCGCAGCTTCTTCGCCTTGATCGGCGCCACGCTGGACACCATCACCACGGCTTCGTCCGGCGGAAGCTGCATCACCTCGCCCGGCGTCAGCAGCGGGCGTGCGGTTTCCTGACGCGACACCATCACATGGCCCAGCCAGGGCGCCAGGCGGTGGCCCGCATAGTTGCGCTGCGCGCGCAGCTCGGTGGCGGTGCCGAGCGTTTCGGAAATACGTTTGGCCGTGCGTTCGTCGTTCGTCGCAAACGTCACGCGGACGTGGCAGTTGTCCAGAATCGAATGGTTCTGGCCGTAGGCTTTGTCGATCTGGTTCAGGCTCTGAGCGATAAGGAAGCTGCGGATGCCGTAGCCCGCCATGAAGGCCAAGGCCGTCTCGAAGAAGTCCAGGCGGCCCAGTGCCGGGAATTCGTCGAGCATCAGCAGCAGCTTGTGGCGCTGCTCGATGCCGTCGGAGCCATCGAGCGATTCGGTGAGGCGCCGGCCGATCTGGTTGAGGATGAGGCGAATGAGCGGCTTCGTGCGCGAAATGTCCGAAGGCGGAACCACCAGGTACAGCGATACCGGATGCTCTGCCGCGATCAGGTCGGCGATGCGCCAGTCGCAGCGCGAGGTGACTTCGGCCACCGTGGGATCACGGTACAGGCCGAGGAACGACATTGCCGTGCTCAACACGCCGGAACGCTCGTTGTCCGACTTGTTGAGCACTTCGCGCGCAGCGGACGCCACCACCGGATGCGGGCCATCGCCGAGGTGCGGCGTGGTCATCATCCGGTGCAAGGTCAGCTCGAAGGGACTGGCCGGATCGGACAGGAAGTTGGCGACGCCGCGCAGCGTCTTGTCCTCGCCCGCGTAGAGCACATGCAGGATGGCCCCGACCAGCAGCGCGTGCGAGGTCTTCTCCCAATGGTTGCGCTTCTCCAGCGCGCCTTCGGGATCAACCAAAATGTCGGCAATGTTCTGAACGTCGCGCACTTCATGCGCGCCGCGTCGCACCTCCAGCAGCGGGTTGTAGGCCGCCGACTGCGCATCAGTCGGGTTGAACAGCAGGCAGTGGCTGAATCGGCTGCGCCAGCCGGCGGTGATCTGCCAGTTCTCGCCCTTGATGTCGTGGATGACGGCCGAGGCCGGCCAAGACAGCAGCGTCGGCACTACCAGACCGACGCCTTTGCCCGAGCGCGTGGGCGCGAAGGTCAGGACGTGTTCCGGCCCTTCATGCCGCAGGTACTGACGGTTGTGCTGGCCAAGGAACACGCCGGCCGGCTGTGTGAGGTCGGCTTTGCGAATGTCATCCGCGTTCGCCCAGCGAGCCGAGCCGTAGGTCGTGACCAGGCGCGATTGCCGCGAGCGCCAGATCGACATGCCAATCGCCACCAGCACGGCGACAAGACCGCTGCCGCCCGCGATGGCGCCGCCGGTGTCGAACACGCGTGGCGCGTAGGCGTCGAAGAAGAACCACCACTCGAACAGCCGCCAAGGGTGATAGACCGGCGTGCCGAAGAAATCAAACCAGGGCGAGCCAAGGCGTAGTTGGTAGCCAAGGGCGGCTGCTGTCCATTGTGTGGCGCCCCACACTCCGGCGATCACGATGCCGAATACCACGGCGATCTGACCGAACAGCACGTTCGTCCCTTGCACTACCCATCCTCCGATCACGGCACAACAACGTGCCGCACGCATGAGGATCAATGCCCTGAGGAGTGCAGGTCAAAGACGGAAACCGCAGAGATTAAGGCTCAAAAAGCCATAGTTCTTGCTGTAGAAAACACAATAAAAACGCCGCAGGCCATGAAGCGCTGCGGCGTATCGAGGTAACAGTACGCAACTTGTCGCGATGGCGCGACCCAGAGGCGTGCCGGGCCTGAGCTACTGAGTCTTCTTCTGTTCAGGCCGCTCTCCGAAGAAGCGCCGTTCAGCGGCAGCTGCAGCGCGCAAACAAAGCTCATCGCCGACCTTCGCACGATCTTCTTTACACAGGCGCTGGATTTCCTTGATGCGTGCGGGGTTCGCCACCAACTCATCCACGGTTTCCGTAGGCTTGGCAGGGCCGCAGGCCGTCAGCACAACAGCAAGCAAGGGCATCACGATCTTGTTCATGGCTGCAATCCTTCCAGTCGTAAATTCAAACATCGCCGGCCTCGGTTCCGCCATTGGCCGAGTCCATATGGACCACACGCTCCATAAATCGGGCGAGCATGTGGGATGGCTCCGTATCACGGCGAAGCAGGTAGGTGGTGAGCATGGGCGGCGTTCCCGCCAAGTGCCGGGCAACAACACCAGGCTCGCGACTGGATGCGATATGCGCAGCACCAGCCAGGCCCACCGCCAGCCCTGCGGACACCAGGGCCATCATCACGTCGAACGTGGCGACACGCTGGAGGATCAGCAACTCCTCATCCCGCCTTTGCAGAATGCGATCTACCTGTCGAGTGTGCCCCTGGCATGCGGCCGGATCGCCCAAGACCAGCCGATGTTGCAACACGGCCTCCAGCGGAATACGCCGGTGCTCCAGCAAGGGGTGGCGCGAAGAAAAGGCCACCATCAATTCGTCTGTCCATGCGGGGATGGCCACGATGCCAGAGCCCACCTCGTCCGCCATCGAAAAGCCAGCGTCGTACAGGTCTTCATGCAAGCCCCTGATCTGCTGGTCAAGAGGCACTTCAAAGAGGCGGATCTCCACCTCGGGTTCTTCTTCCCGACTTCGCGCGAGCAGGGTGGGCAAGCGCGAAGGCGTGATGCCGTCGGATAAGGCAATGCGCAACTGGCCGTGAAATCCATTGCCCACCGAGCGAACACCCTCGCATGCCTGCTCCAGCGCAGCAAAAATACGGGGCACCCGCTCCAAAAATACCCTGCCTGCGCGGGTCAACTGAGTAGTTCGTGTCGTGCGGGTAAAGAGCTGTGCGCCCAGCTCGTCCTCCAGCTCCTTAATGGAACGTGACAGCGGTGATTGATCGATATGCAGCCGGGCAGCAGCGCGGGCGAAGTGGAGTTCTTCTGCTACTGCCAGGAAGCAACGTAAATGTCGAAGCTCCATGAATATGCCTCACACAGGAGGTCACAGGGAGCGCAAGATTAGTTGCCTTGCCAAGTGCTCACTAAATCTCCCTAATGACCTTCAAAAACCAATATTCAAATCAATCAAATTCATTTTCCAAATAGCAATCGCCATGGAGGATCTGTGAATGAGGGAGACTATTGAGCTTGTACATGGGTTCCTTTTTGAAAGAAGTATCATGCAAGTTCGCACCCAATAGTCAGGGTTATTTAGCGCAATCTGCTAGAGATTGGGGCATCAACTAGCCACGTATGCGGTCTTGACGATCGTATAAAACTCCCGCGCATAGCTGCCCTGCTCGCGCGGGCCATAGCTTGATCCCTTGCGACCGCCAAAGGGCACGTGGTAGTCCACTCCTGCAGTGGCGACATTGACCATCACCATACCCGCCTGCACGTGGCGCTTGAAATGCGTCGCATGGCGCAGCGAGGTGGTGCAAATGCCGGCCGACAGGCCGAACTCTGTATCGTTGGCTAGCGCAAGCGCTTCGTCATAATCCTTGGCTTTAACCACCGAAGCCACCGGCCCGAACACTTCTTCGCGGTTGATGCGCATGGCGTTGTTTGTGCCGGTGATCAGTGCCGGCGCCAGGAAGTAACCCTTGCTTGCCCCTGGGACGCGCTCGCCGCCGAAGACTTCGCCACCTTCCTCGCGGGCAATGCGGATGTAATCCTCATCCTGCTGCAATTGCTTGGCATCGACCACCGGCCCGATGTGCGTTTCGGCGGCGAGTGCATCGCCGATCTTCAGCGTGACCATGCGTGCCTTCATTGCCTCGACAAAGCGATCATGGATGCCTTCGGTCACGATCAGGCGGCTGGAGGCCGTGCAGCGCTGGCCCGTCGAGAAGAAGGCGCCATTGATGCATGCTTCGACGGCGACATCGAGGTCAGCATCATCGAGCACCACCATGGGGTTCTTGCCGCCCATTTCGAGCTGCACCTTCTTTCCCGATGCGACACAGCGTGCGGCAATGGCCCGGCCCGTAGCCACCGATCCCGTGAAGCTGATGGCGTTCACCAGGGGCGAGGCCACCAGCGCTTCGCCGACCACCGTGCCGCGCCCCATCACCAGATTGATCACGCCATGTGGCGCACCGGCTTGCGCGATGATCTTCACGAGTTCCCAGGCGCTGGCGGGCACCAAGTCGGCGGGCTTAAGCACCACGCAATTGCCGTAGGCCAACGCCGGCGCGATTTTCCAAGCGGGGATCGCAATAGGAAAGTTCCAGGGAGTGATCAGGCCGATGACGCCCAGCGGCTCGCGCGTCACCTCTACTGTCAAGCCCGGGCGCACCGAGGGAACGATTTCACCGCCGATGCGCAAGGCCTCACCGGCAAAGAATTTGAAGATCTGGCCCGCGCGGCCTACTTCGCCGATGCCTTCGGCCACGGTCTTGCCTTCTTCGCGCGCCAGCAGGCGGCCCAATTCTTCCTTGCGCTCCAGTAAGGCGCTGCCCGTGCGGTCGAGCACGTCAAAGCGCTGCTGCGGCGTCGAGAGCGACCAGGTGGCAAACGCATCGGCAGCAGCTCGAATGGCCCGCTGCGTCTGCTCAGCATCGGCCCGCGCAAACTCGCCGATTACGTCGTCCAGGTTGGAAGGGTTGATATTGGGCGAAACCTCCGGGCTTTCGACCCATTCGCCGTTGATGAAGTTGGCAAATTGTTGTGGCATGGCTATACGATTCAAGCGGTTCATAGAAAAAATGCCCAGCCGCTCAGTGCGGCGCACTTAGCAAACCGCGTTCCACCAAGTTGCGGTATAGCGCGCGCGTGCCAAACGTCCAAGGTGCAATGTCTGTGGCAAGACGTACGGTGTTCACGAGGGTGCCGAGTGCCGGTGTGGAGATTGAGACGACATCGCCCAAGTGGTGGGTGAAGCCTCCGCCCTCGGTGTCCCTATCCTTGATCGGCGAGAACATGGTGCCGAGAAAGAGCATGAAGCCGTCGGGATACTGGTGGTGGGCGCCATAGGTCTGGCCGACCAGATCGAGCGGATCGCGGCTGATCTCGCGCATGTGGCTGACACCTTCAAGCACGAAGCCGTCATCGCCATCGATGCGCAGCGACACGCTCGCGCTGCGCACATCGTCGATGGAAAAACCGTCATCGAACAAGCGGATGAAGGGACCGATGGCGCAGGAGCCGTTGTTGTCCTTGGCCTTGCCCAGCAGTAGCGCCGAGCGGCCTTCGATGTCGCGCAGATTGACATCGTTGCCGAGCGTGGCGCCTACGACCCGGCCCGCGCTGTTGACGGCCAGCACGATTTCCGGCTCAGGGTTATTCCAGGCTGAAGCCGGGTGCAGTCCGATGTCCGCACCGAAACCCACAGCGGACATAGGCTGGGATTTGGAGAACACCTCGGCGTCCGGCCCTATTCCCACTTCCATGTATTGGGACCAAGCGTTGCGCCGCTGCAGCTCGGCCTTGAGTTTCATCGCCCCCTCGGAACCAGGCTGGATTTCCGCCAGATCGGTGCCGATCAGTTCGTTGATCATGCCGCGCACCTCGGCGGCCTTCGAGGCATCGCCGCCAGCTTGCTCCTCGATCACCCGCTCCAGCAGGCTCACGGCGAACGTGACGCCACAGGCCTTGATGGCCTGAACGTCGCAGGGCGCCAGCAACTGCAATCCCAACTCCCCGGCAAGCAGCGCGTGGATCGTGCCCAGGGGCTCGCCCGGCGCCGTACGAACCACGTCCACGGCGTCGCCGCGTTCGAACAGATCGGCCGTGGTGGGCGCAAAGCGCGTGATGTCGAACACCTGGCCACCGCGCACGACGACGACCGATGGGCCGTTGATCGGTGCCGGCCGCCATACGCGCCCGATCAGCAGGGCACGATCCAGGTCTTGGGGCAAGCTGAGGGAAAGGGTTGGGTGCATTTTCAGAATTCCAGTTGCGTTGAAAGTTGGCGGCGCAGTCACATCACCGCGCCAATCTGCCACGGCACAAATTCGCTTTGGCCATAGCCGTGGCGCTCGCTCTTGCTCTGCTGCCCCGAGGCCGTGGCCAGGATCAGCTCGAAGATGCGCCGGCCCATGTCCTCGATCGAGGCCGTGCCGTCAACGATCTCGCCGCAGTTGATGTCCATGTCCTCCTCTTGCCGCTGCCACAGCGCGCTGTTAGTGGCCAGCTTGAGCGAAGGTGAAGGCGCGCAGCCGTAGGCGCTGCCGCGCCCGGTGGTGAAGCAGATCAGGTTGGCGCCGCCCGCTACCTGGCCGGTGGCGCTGACCGGATCGTAGCCCGGCGTGTCCATGAAGACGAAGCCATGCGCGGCCACCAACTCGGCGTACTCGTAGACCGCCTCTAGGTTGGTGGTGCCGCCCTTGGCCACCGCGCCCAGCGATTTTTCAAGGATGGTGGTCAAGCCGCCGGCCTTGTTGCCGGGTGAGGGGTTGTTGTTCATCTCGCCGTCGTTGATCGCAGTGTAGTGCTCCCACCAGTGGATGCGGTCCACCAGTTTCTGACCCACTTCGCGCGAGACGGCGCGGCGCGTCAGCAGGTGCTCCGCGCCATAAACCTCGGAGGTCTCGCTCAGGATGGCCGTGCCGCCGTGCGCCACCAGTAGGTCGACCGCCGCGCCCAGTGCCGGATTGGCGCTGACGCCGCTGTAGCCGTCCGAGCCGCCGCACTGCAGGCCGATGCTCAGGTGCGCTACGCTGCAGGGTTCGCGCTGCACGGCGTTGGCGCGCGGCAGCATCTCCTGGATCAGGGCAATGCCCTTGTCCACGGTCTTCTGCGTGCCGCCCACGTCCTGGATGTTGAAGACGCGCAGGTTCTCGCCCTCGGCCAGGCGGCCGGTGGCGAGCCAGGCGTTGATCTGGTTGGCCTCGCAGCCCAGGCCCACCACCAGCACGCCGGCGAAGTTGGCATGCGTGGCATAGCCGGTGAGCGTGCGCGACAGGATGTCCATGCCCAGCCCTTCGGAGGCCATGCCGCAGCCCGTGCCATGCGTGAGCGCCACCACGCCGTCGACATTCGGGTATGCCGCCAGCGCGGCCGGGTTGGTGCGGCGCGAGAAATGCTCGGCAATGGCCCGCGCCGCCGTGGCTGAGCAATTCACGCTGGTCAGGATGCCGATGTAGTTGCGCGTGGCCACGCGGCCGTCGGCGCGGCGTATGCCCATGAACGTGGCCTCGCGCCGGGCGGGCGCAGGCTTCACATCCGCGCCGAAGGCGTAGTCGCGTGCAAAGTCGCCCTTGTCGGGCCCCATGTCCAGGTTGTGCACATGCACGTGCTCGCCGGGCGCGATCGGCTGGCTGGCAAAGCCGATGATCTGGTTGTAGCGCCGCACCGGCTCGCCCTGGCCAATGGCGCGCACGGCAATCTTGTGGCCCGGCGGAATCAGGCCCCGGCTGGTGACTGATTCGATAGGCGTGCCGCCGACGAGCTGAGTGCGGGCGATGACCACGTCGTCGGCGGGGTGGAGTCGGATGAAGGGGATCATGTGATTTATGAGCAAATGAGGCACTAGCGCCCGGCTGGCAGGGCGCTAACAGCTCGCATATAAAGAGCCTTCAAGAACCGGCATTCAACACTTCTGCGGGAAGATCCATTTGGTGGTACTTCTTGTAGATGGCATTGAGCTGCCCGTTCTTCAGGTTGGTGCGCACCCAGGTATCGATTTTTTCCTTGAGGCGAGGCTCTCCCTTGCGCATGCCTACGGCCGCCATGTTTGCCTTGATCGTGAACTTCACCTCGAGCTGCCGGGATGGGTTTTTTTCGTTGACGGTCCTCATCAGCATCGGAGTCGTCACCCAGATATCCGCCTGGCCGCTCACCATGGCGGTGAGCGACGTGGCATCGTCATCGAAGCGAGTGATCTGCGTGCCAGGGGGGGCAATCTTGGTCAGCTCCTGATCATTGGTCGTACCCCGTGTGGAGATGACTTTCTTGCCCGCCAGATCGGCCGGCCCGGTGATCTTGATGTTTTTGGGCGCGGCAACGATCACCAAGACCGGCGCATAGGGTACGGAAAAATCAATCACCTTTGCTCGTTCCGGCGTGATGGCGAACACCGACACCACGATGTCGGCCTTGCCGGTCTGCAGGAAGGGAACGCGGTTGGACAGCACCGTCGGCACGAACTCCAGCTCCAGCCCCAGGTCCTTGGCCAGCAGCTCGGCGGTTTCCACGTCGGAGCCGATCAGCTTCAGCTTGTCGTCCTTCATGCTGTAGGGCGGCACGGCCATGTCGATGGCCACGCGGATCTTCTTGGCAGCCATGATGGTGTCCAGTTGGTCTGCGTGGGCCATTCCTGTGCCGAGTGCGGCAGCGCCCAGCAGCAAGCAAAGTTGGCGGCGAATCAAAGATGTAGACATGTATCTCTCCGGGTTTCAGATGGTTGATGGGGTGGGGGTGATCAAAGTCCGTTGCCGACGAACTGGCGCAGCTCGGGCGTGGAAGGGTTGGCTAGAATCTCGGGGTCGCCCTGCTCCCAAACTTGGCCCTGGTGCATGAAGATGACCTGGTCGGCCACGTTGCGTGCAAAAGCCATTTCGTGCGTGACGAGAATCATGGTCATGCCTTCGGCGGCCAGTTTTTCCATGACCTTGAGCACTTCGCCGGTCAGTTCCGGGTCAAGTGACGAGGTCACTTCGTCGAACAGCATCACCTGCGGCTGCATGGCCAGCGAGCGAGCAATCGCCACGCGCTGCTGTTGACCGCCCGAGAGCTGCTCGGGGTAGCTGCCCGCCTTATCGGCCAAGCCCACGCGGGCTAGTACATCCAGCGCCAATTCACGCGCTTGCGCCGCCGGCATGCGCTTGACCGAGGTCGGCCCCAGTGTGATGTTCTGCAGCACTGTCAGGTGCGGGAACAGGTTGTAGCTCTGGAACACGATGCCCACGTCGCGCCGCAGCGCACGCTTGTCGAGCCCGGCATCGTGCACCTGGTGGCCGCAGACGCGGATCTGACCCTCGTCCACGCTTTCGAGCCGGTTGATGCAGCGCAGCGCCGTGCTCTTGCCCGAGCCGCTCTTGCCAATGATGGCCACCACCTGGCCCTTGGTGACGGAGAACGACACCCCGCGCAACACATGCAGTGCACCGAAGCGCTTGTGCACCGATTGCAGATGGACGACAGTTTCAGCGGCGACTTGCATTGAGTTTCCTTTCAAGTGCCAGGCTCCAGCGCGACAGCGGATAGCTCATGGCGAAGTACAGCAGCGCGGCAGCGCCGAAATAGACAAAGGGCTGGAAGGTGGAGTTGTTGAGCACCTTGGCGTTGTAGGAGAGCTCGGCAAAGCCGATCACAAGCGATGCCACCGAGGTGTTCTTGATGATCTGCACCGCAAAGCCCACCGTGGGCGGCGTGGCCAGGCGCAGCGCCTGGGGCAGCACCACTTGGCGCATGCGCTGCCAGCGCGTCAGGCCCAGGCATTCGGCGGCCTCCCACTGGCTCTTGTGCACGGCCTGGATACAGCCGCGCCAGATTTCGCCGAGAAAGGCGCTGGCATAGATAGACATGGCCAATGTCGCCGCCAGCAGCGCGGGCACCGAACCGATGCCGGCAATGTCGGGACCATAGAAGCACAGCCCCATCAGCACCAGCAGCGGCGTGCCCTGAATGAGCTGTATCCACGCGGCCGCGGCCACCCGCACCGGGCGGGCCGGCGAGATGCGCGCCATGGCCAGGGCCAGTCCCGCAAGCCCGCCGATCGCAAAGGTCAGCAACGACATCACCAGCGTGCCCCAGGCGCCTTGCAGCAAAGAGAAGAATTGTTCGCTCGTCATAATCAAACCTCCTTCACAGCGGCGTGCCCAGCTTGCGCCGGCGCGTGAACACCATCAAGCCCAGTAGCCAGAACCCCGTGCGCATCAGGTATGAGAGCGCGAGGTACAGCCCCCACAGCACGAGAAAGACCTCGAAATTGCGGAAGGTGTCGGACTGGATGCGGGTTGCCACACCCAGCAACTCCTCCGCCCCCACCGAGGACATGATGCTGGTGGCCAGCATCATGAGCACAAACTGGCTGGTCAACGCCGGCCACACGCGTTCCACGGCCGGGCGCAGTACCACATGCCAGAGGATCTGCACATGCGACAGTCCCAGGCATTCGGCTGCCTCGATCTGGCCGCCGTGGATGGACTCGATGCCCGCGCGCAGGATTTCGCAGGTGTAGGCGCCGATATTGATCACCAGCGCCAGCACCGCGCCGACCATGATGGGCATGGTGGCGCCCACCGACGACAGCCCGAAGACCAGAAAGTAGCTCTGCACCAGCAGCGGCGTATTGCGGATAGCCTCCACATAGGCCCCCACCAGCCGGCGCAGCCAGCCATACCGGCTGCCGCGCCCCACGGCGCACAACGCGCCCAGCACAAAGCCCAGTACCGTGGCCAGGAAGGACAGTTGCACGGTCGTCCATGCCCCCTCCAGGAACAGTGGCCACTGCGCCAGTACGCTGGCGAAGTCAAACTCGTATTTCATATTGGCTCCTCAGCGCAACCACCATCAAGCCCGCTGGGCTTCGGTTACCCGACTGGTAGTTGCAAACTGCAAATAGCTTTGGGGAATCAAGCCAGCTCGCGCGACCAGGCGCGCGTGGCTTGCCGCTGCTCACCCAGGCCCTGGATGCCCACGCGCATGGCGTCGCCGGCCTTTAGGTACAGAGGCGGCTTCTGACCCAGGCCCACGCCAGGCGGGGTGCCGGTGCTGATGATGTCGCCTGGCAGCAGCGACATGAACTCGCTGATGTAGCTCACCAGCTTCGCAACCGGGAAGATCATGGTGCGGGTGCTACCGTCCTGGAAGCGCTTGCCGTTGACATCGAGCCACAGACCGAGGTTCTGCGGATCGGCCACCTCGTCCTTCGTGACCATCCACGGGCCGATGGGCGAGAAGGTGTCGCAGCCCTTGCCTTTGTCCCACTGGCCACCGCGCTCAAGTTGGTATTCGCGCTCGGACACATCGTTGACGATGGTGTAGCCGGCCACATGGTCCAGCGCCTCGGCTTCGGTGACATACGAAGCCTTCTTGCCGATCACCACGCCCAGTTCCACCTCCCAGTCGGTCTTGACCGAGCCGCGCGGGATCACCACCGTATCGTCGGCCCCGATGATGGACGAGCTAGGCTTAAGGAATAGGATGGGCTCGGCCGGTATCGGCGCGCCGGTCTCGGCCGCGTGGTCGGCATAGTTCAGGCCCACGCAGATAATCTTGCCTACGCGCGCGACCGGCGGACCATGGCGCACCGGGCCGCTGACAGCAGGCAGGCTGGCGGCATCAATGGCGGCGAGCTTGTGCAGCGACGCGGGCGACAGCGCGGCGCCGTCGATATCCGCCACTTGGGCCGATAGGTCGCGCAGTTGGCCCTGGGCGTCTATCAGACCCGGTTTTTCCTGGCCAGACGGCCCGTAACGTACCAATTTCATGTCTTGTCTCCTTGATGATTAGTTCAGCCAGCCACCATCAATCAGATGGATGGTTCCGGTGGTGAACGATGACTCGTCGCTGGCCAGATAGACCACCAGCGCGGCAATCTCTTCGGCACGCCCCACGCGGCCGATCGGCTGACGCGCCACGAATGCCGCCCGGACCGCAGCCTCGTTGGCACCGGCCTGTTCAGCCTGCGCGCGGATGCGATCCTGCAGCGAGGGCGATTCCACCGTGCCCGGGCAAATGGCGTTGCAGCGTATGCCCTGCTGCACATAGTCCGCTGCCACGGCTTTGGACAGGCCAATTACCGCTGCTTTCGAAGCACCGTAGACGAAGCGGTTAGGCACGCCCTTTACACTCGAAGCGGCAGACGCCATGTTGATAATGGAACCACCGCCGCCTGCCAGCATGGACGGCAGATAGGCGCGGATGGTACGGTACATCGCCTTGGCATTCAGATCGAAGCTGAAATCCCAGTCGGCCTCCTCGCAATCAAGGATGCTGCCGTGGTGCACAAAGCCGGCGCAGTTGAACAGCACGTCCACCTTGCCGGTGCGTGCAACAAAGGCCTGCACCGCTGCCGTGTCCAGGACGTCCAAGCGGCCCGTCTTCAAGTCGCTCAATCCAGCCTTCACAGCCTCGGCAGCCAGTTCCGCCAGCGCCGAATCATCTACATCCGTAGCCCATACCGTGGCGCCTTCACGCACCAACGCTAAGGCACTAGCTCGACCAATCCCCTTGCCTGCGGCTGTGACCAGAGCCGTCTTACCTGCTACACGCTTCATTGCGATGACTCCATTGTTGCAATTCGAGCTCATCAAATTGCTCGTAAATAACTCTGGTCTACTTGCGAAAGATCGGGACAACCCATTAGTCCAAGCACGCGATCGATTTCGCTACGCAGGATTTCAATCGCCCGCCCGGCCCCAGCTTGCCCCCCAGCCGCCAGGCCATAGGTCGTGGCTCTACCAACCAGCACCGCATCAGCGCCCAGAGCCACCGCCTTCACAATGTCGGAGCCGCGACGGAATCCGCCATCCAGCATCACGGCCAATCGCCCCTGAACCTCGGCTACGACCTCAGGGAGCACATCCATCGTTGACAGCGCGCCATCCAATTGCCGCCCGCCATGGTTCGACAACACGATGCCATCCGCACCAACCGAAATCGCCCGAACCGCGTCCTGCGCATTCATGACCCCCTTGATTACGAGCTTCCCTGGCCAGATGTCCCGCAGCCACTCGACATCTCGCCAACATAGCGATGGGTCAAGCGACTGACCAATCATTGAGGACGCAGCACCACGGACGCTGGTCTGCCCTGGCGGCAGCAGGTCGCCAACGTTTGCGAAATGAGGAAAACCGTGCGGAAACAAGATGTCGAAGATCCAGCGCGGATGCCGAATGACGTCGATCTTGTTTCGCCAGTTAAGGCTTAGCGGCCCAGAGAAGTTCCGCACATCCCACTCGCGCTTGCCGTAGATCGCGCTATCGGTAGTGAGTACCAGCGTGCCAATCCCTGCATCCTGGGCCCGGCGTGCAATCTTCTCTACAAACTCGCGGGTCCGGTACATGTAAACCTGCATCCATACCCGGGCATCCGCTCCCGCTCGCCGCACCACGTCCTCCAGCGATGTCGTCGAAACATTGCTGAGCACGAAAGGAATGCCTGCCGAAGCCGCTGCACGTGCCATTGACACGTCGCCTTCGCTCGACAGCAGTCCACTGAACCCCGTCGGCCCAATCAGGAACGGCGATGCAATCTCCTCACCAAGCAGTCGCCTACGTTGATTGCGCACAGTGACGTCCACCAGAGTCCGCGGTTGAAACGCGATGTTCGAGAAGACTTCACGATTCCTACGCAAAGTAGCCTCGTCTTCCGAGCCACCTTCGACGTACTCAAAACAAAAATTAGGCACCCGCCTGCGGGCCATCCCACACAGCTCCTCGATGCTCTGAGCGCGACTTACATCCCGCCCGGTATATAAACGACGCTTCAAGTCTCAACCCCCAAAAGCTTCTGCACATCCACAAGATGCGACCGTTCGCACTCTTTAAAATTGGTCATGCCAGTTGCAACTTTATAAAAATATGTAAAACTGGTCAATCCAATTTTGGCCAATCAATACTAGGGAAATCCCTGACTGGATCGATGCTCAAGGTTGGGTGTAAGAAGATTGAGAGGTTTGCTCTCACTGGGGCTCAGGTGAGTGCCGGCCCTACACCGCACGCGCCTTCCATTCAACAAATAGGCTAGACACACTAGCTCGGAGGACCAAAGTGAACACAAGATCGACCCCTTCCCGCCGGCTCTATCTGCAGATCGCGGATCAATTGCGGACGCTGATTTACGAACCGGATTTCGCTGTCAATGGCCGCCTGCCGTCCGAGCGAACACTCGCAGAGCAGCTTGGCGTTTCACGGCCATCGATTCGGGAAGCGCTCGTTGCGCTCCAACTTGAGGGCAGAGTCGAGATCCGGATGGGTTCGGGTGTCTATCTTTGCGGCGTGCCCTCCAGCTCCGAGGAGGCCGCACAAGACAATGTGGAGATGGGAGACAGCCTGATCGACATCATGGGTGCCCGCGCGATCCTCGAAGGTGCGATTGCCGCGTCCGTGGCATCGCTGGCTAAACCAAAGGATGTGAAGGCGCTACGGGCCATCTATCAGACGATGGAGCGCGAATGCCAAGCAGGGGAGCTTCCGATTGCAGCAGATCGTGCATTTCACGTGCGAATCGCCCAGATGTCGAACAACGAAGTGCTCGCTCGAACCGTTGGGACACTGTACGACGAACGACAAAGCCCTATGCCATCAAAGCTGCTTGGTCTGTACGACCCAGTGGACACATGGTTTGTCGCACTCAATGAGCACCGAGAGATTCTCGAAGCGATCGAAGCTCGCGATCCCATTCAGGCTCAAGCGGCAATGCAACGGCACTTGAAAACCGCACTCAAACGGACAATGGCACGCCGCGATCATGGCTAGCAACAGAGCGCGCCATAGCTTGTAACAGATGCCAATAATGGAAGACTTGAGCGCATCCGGCACGTGCGGGATCAGCGTTGCGGCATCGACCGCTTCGCCATAGGTCTGCGCATGCAGCGAGGCGTAGCAGTGGTCGGCTTTCAGGGCAGCGGGAAAATGAAAATCAGTTCATGGGCTAGCTTGGACCGCATTCCTAAGTGGACCATCTCCTGCCCGACTGACTTGATGGTGCTGACTTGTACCGTGATCGCGATGCGATTGCCATCTTGCGAAGTATCTAGCTGCGCCAAGCTCACGGAGTGCTACTTGCCTGACCAATGTGCAACTGACCATGGGACTTCCTCTATCGGACGACCGGTGGCCAAGTACGGATGTTTTCGAGGACCCAATCCGCCATTGCATGCCGCGTCGCGTGCGTGCCGCTGCCGATGTGAGGAGCCAGTACAACGTTGTCCATCGCTTCAAGACCCGGGTATGGGCGTGGATCGTCCTCGTACACATCGAGCCCGGCGCCAGCGATTCGCCCGTCCTGCAATGCATGTACGAGTGCTCGTTCATCGACCACGCTGCCACGCGCCACATTGATGAGAAAGGCAGTCGGGCCGAGCGCATCCAGTACGTTCGCATCGATCAAGTGACGCGTCTGCTCGCCACCTGCCACGGTCACAATGAGAAAATCGGCCCACTGGGCCAACCCATGCACAGATTCTGTATAGAGATACGGTGAACCTTCCACAGGCTTGCGCTTGTGATAGCTCACCTGCATGTCGAAGGCTGTGCCCCGACGCGCCACCGCATGGCCTATGCGTCCCATTCCCAGGATGCCTAGACGCTTCCCATACACACGGTGGTGAATGCCAAAGCGCTGCTGTGACCAGTCGCCACGCCGCACAAACCTGTAAGAGCGGCGTGAAGGTGACCATGCTCGCCTTCGTCATCAAGGCGGTGGTGGCTGCGCTCAAGAAGTTTCCCGAATTCAACGCCAGCCTCGACGGCGACGCGCTCGTCTACAAGCAGTACTTCCACATCGGCTTCGCCGCCGACACGCCCAACGGCCTGGTGGTGCCCGTGCTCCGCGATGCCGACCAGAAGGGCATTCTCCAGATCAGCCAGGAAATGAGCGAGCTGGCCAAGAAGGCCAGAGACGGCAAGCTGGGCCCGGCCGACATGAGCGGCGCCTGCTTCACCATCTCCAGCCTGGGCGGCATTGGTGGGCGCTACTTCACGCCCATCATCAACGCGCCCGAGGTGGCCATTCTGGGCGTGTGCAAGAGCCAGATGGAGCCCGTGTGGGACGGCAAGCAGTTTGTGCCGCGCCTCATGCTGCCGCTGTCGCTCACCTGGGATCACCGCGTCATCGACGGCGCTGCCGCTGCACGCTTCAACGTGTACCTGGGCCAAATCCTGGCGGACTACCGCCGCATCCTGCTGTGAAAGGAACATGAACATGGCAGTGATCGATATCCAAGTCCCCGACATTGGCGACTTCGCCGAAGTGGGCGTCATCGAAGTGCTGGTTCAACCCGGCGACACCATCAAGGCCGAGCAAAGCCTGGTCACCGTGGAGTCCGACAAGGCCTCCATGGAGATTCCGTCCAGCCACGCGGGCGTGGTCAAGGAGCTCAAGGTGAAGCTCGGCGACAAGATCGCAGAAGGCAGCGTGCTGCTCACGCTGGAGACGGCGCAGGCCGCAGCGCCCGCTGCTGCACCCGCAGTTTTGGAGCAAAAACCAGCTCCAGCGCCCGCAGCGCAAGCGCAAGCAGCTATCAAAACAGAAGCTAAGAGCTTTGCCGGTAGCGCCGACCTGGAGTGCGACGTGCTTGTGCTTGGCGGCGGCCCCGGCGGCTACAGCGCCGCTTTCCGCGCTGCCGACCTGGGCCTCAAGGTCGTGCTGGTCGAGCGCTATGCCCAGCTGGGCGGCGTGTGCCTGAATGTCGGCTGCATTCCCTCGAAGGCGCTGCTGCATGTGGCCGCCGTGATGGACGAAGTGTCGCACATGGCCGACCTGGGTGTGGACTTCGGCGCGCCCACCGTAAACGTGGACAAGCTGCGCGGCCACAAGGAAAAGGTCATCGCCAAGCTCACCGGCGGCCTGGGCCAGATGGCCAAGATGCGCAAGGTCACCATCGTGCGTGGCTACGGCGCCTTTGTGGGTGCCAACCACCTCGAAGTGGAAGAAACCACCGGCACCGGCCAGGACAAGACCGGCAGCAAAAAGGTGGTGGCGTTCAAGAAGGCCATCATCGCCGCTGGCAGCCAGGCCGTGCGCCTGCCCTTCATGCCCGACGATCCGCGCGTGGTGGACTCCACCGGCGCACTGGCGCTGCAGGGCGTGCCCCAAAAGATGCTCATCGTCGGCGGCGGCATCATCGGCCTGGAAATGGGCACGGTGTACAGCACGCTGGGCGCCCGCCTGGACGTGGTCGAGATGATGGACGGCCTGATGCAGGGCGCGGACCGCGACCTCGTCAAGGTCTGGGAGAAGATGAACAAGCACCGCTTCGACAACATCCTGCTCAAGACCAAGACCGTGGGCGCCCAGGCCACGCCCGAAGGCATCCAGGTGCAGTTCGAGGGCCTGGACGGCACGAAGAGCGAAGGCACCTACGACCTGGTGCTGCAGGCCGTGGGCCGCACCCCCAACGGCAAGAAGATCGCTGCCGACAAGGCCGGCGTGTCTGTGACGGACCGCGGTTTCATCAACGTGGACATCCAGATGCGCACCAATGTGCCGCACATCTTCGCCATCGGCGACATCGTGGGCCAGCCCATGCTGGCGCACAAGGCGGTGCACGAGGCGCATGTGGCGGCGGAAGTGATCGCCGGCGAATTGCAGGGCAACAAGGAACTGGCCAGCGCCGCCTTCAACGCCCGCGTGATCCCCAGCGTGGCCTACACCGACCCCGAAGTGGCCTGGGTGGGCCTGACCGAAGACCAGGCCAAGCAGCAGGGCATCAAGGTCAAGAAGGGCCTGTTCCCCTGGGCGGCCTCGGGCCGCGCCATTGCCAACGGCCGCGACGAAGGCGTCACCAAGCTGCTGTTCGACGACAGCCCCGAAGCAGGATCAGGAGACGGCCATGCTGGCCGGGGCCACGGCAAGATCCTGGGCGGCGGCATGGTCGGCACGCATGCGGGCGACATGATCGGCGAGATCGCCCTGGCCATCGAGATGGGTGCGGACGCTGTCGACATCGGCAAGACCATCCACCCGCATCCGACGCTGGGCGAGAGCATCGGCATGGCGGCGGAAGTGGCGCATGGCAGCTGCACGGATGTGCCGCCTGCGCGCAAGTAAGTCCGCAGCCAAGCTACCCTGACAAGGCCCGAACTGGCGACGGTTCGGGCCTTGTGCTTTGCGTACCCAAACAATCGCCGCAGAATACTGTGCATTTGTACAGTATTCATGTCAGCCACTTCCAAGCCCAAGCTCTACAACCCACGCCACCCCGAACGCACGCTGCTCTACCAAATGGTAGCCGAGCACTACGAGACCTGGCTAGAGTTGGCCAGCGCGGGTCAGTTCGACGGCCAGGGCGACCACCACACCCCCAAGCCCTTCGTGCGCAAAGCGTTTGCCAAGTATCTTGAGTGCGGCATCTTTGCCCATGGCTTTGCCCGCGCTCGCTGCGGCGACTGTGGGCACGACTACTTTGTAGCCTTCTCCTGCAAAGGCCGGGGAGTCTGCCCCTCGTGCACCACCCGGCGCATGGTGGAGACAGCAGCGCACCTGAACGATCACGTATTCCCCCGCCTGCCGGTGCGCCAGTGGGTGCTGTCGGTTCCCAAGCGGCTTCGTTACTTCATGCAGCGCGACGGGCCAGTGCTCAATATGGTGCTGCGCATCTTCCTGCGGGTGATTGCGCAAAGCCTGCAGGCGCACTGCATTGGCGCGGCCAATGCAGACAAGGAAAGCCTGCACATCGGCGCAGTGGCCTTCATCCACAGGTTCGGCTCCAGCCTGAACGAACACGTCCACTTCCACGTCTGTGTGGTGGACGGGGTGTTTGAGGAGGTGGCAGGCGAGGGCAGCGCTGATGCCGCAATGCAAGTCTCTGCGTCAGGTGTCGTATTCCACCCTGC
>NZ_FNQJ01000071.1 GCF_900107605.1 Acidovorax soli
TGGGGGTAAATATGAGACGTTTCGCCTACCAAACGACGTCGTTTCGACAATCACCCCAGCCCAACAACCCATCCCCGGCGATCCACCGATGATAGGTTGCCGTTTGCACCACGTTTCGACACCGTTTCGCCCACTAAACGACGTCGATTCGACCACGAGCCAAACGCGCACGACCGTTCAGCCCCGATCCGGGCCGTCAGCCCCCGTTAATTGCTGCATTTTTGAGCAGCATCTGGCACCTTGGATGGCAAGGAGACCCTTTCCATGCCCCATTCATTGCCATATATCCCGGTCACGGGACTTGTCCAAGCGCACTTATGCATTGCCCCTTCGGGACAACGCTTTGGTGCGCCACCCTTCGGTGGTCGAGACTTCAACTTCCACGGTCGAGGTCGCCCGCACATACATCGGAAACCACGCTGTCGAGGTCGCCAGCTTCATGGGTACGGTGCCACCCTCCCAGTGTTCGGGGGGGCGCTATGAGCATCTACCACCTCACCGTCAAAATGCACTCGCGTGCCAAAAACAAGAAGCTCCACGCGCTGCGCGCACTGGCCTACCGCACGGGATCGCGAATCGTCGATCCAGTCACCCAGCACATCTATGACAGCACCTCCAAAAGCCGTGAGGTCATCCACAACGCCACCATCACTCCCGGCTTTGGTCCTGTCTGGAAAGACAATCCGCAAGACCTTTGGCAGTACGTACACCAGTCTGAAAAACGCAAAGACGCTGCCATCTTTCGGGAGTTTGAATGCGCCCTCCCCAAAGAGATCGCTGATGGTGCCTCCCCAGAGGCCTGGGTGCGGTTGATTGAAAACTTCATTCGAGACCAACTCACCCCGCACGGTGTGCTGGTGACTTACGCGATCCATAACAAGCCAGGCAATCCGCATGTCCACATGATGTGTACGACCAGGCATTGGACCGCTGACGGATTCGGCCCCAAGAACCGTGCCCTCGACACGTTCAAGGTCCTTTATGGGTGGAGAAAGTCTTGGGCAGACCACTGCAACGCAGCCTTACAACGGGCAGGACGATCAGAGCGGGTCACGCACAAGTCGTTTGCCGAACTGGGCCTGCAACGAGAGGCCACTGCCCATGTTGGCCCCGCTCATGTGGAGCAGACGAACCCCCAATATGCTCAGAAGCGTGAAGAGGTGATCGCGCGCAACAAGAAGGTCCAGGAGCGAAACCACCGCCGACGATTGGAGCGCCAACGACGTGCCCATGTGCACTTGCGTGCTGGTGTCTGTGGCGTTCAGATGGTGCGACACATTGGTTCGTGGGAAGGGTTCGCCCCCGAAGATCAAGGTGCGCAACCTGCACGCACATACCCACTGGCGTTGCGTTCAGCAGCATTCGAGGACGCCGCACTGGTCAACCAGTCTGAGGCAAATGCACGGCGTCAACTGTTGCTCGCATGGCCTGACGCAGAAACAGCGTTCAACGTATTGGCCCGATGGCGTGAAACGCTGGGTCGATCTTGGTCCTGGTCAATTTTTCTGGGGCAGTACCAACGCATTCGCAAGAGCCAAGAAAACCCCTTGGCTGAACTGCTGGCCAAAGAATTGATGTGGGTGGTGAGCCGTGCACCCCAACGTCTGCCGGACTGCTTGGACGCTGCCGATCCACCCCACGTTATTCGAACAGCGTTCAGCGTGAAGGAATGGGTGGGCAAGAACAAGCCCCGGCTCTTGGGGGAGTTAGAGGCCCTGATCGCGCAGGCTCAATCCAGGCTGCCTGAATTCCGGCAGCGTGCAACCCCATCGGCCACCGAGGTTCGAGCGCCTGCAAACAAAGTGCCATCGGCAACATTTCGTGAGGAGCTGGTGTCATTTCCCGAGCTGTCCCATCTTGGTGGCTCAGAAGCCGACATCGTTGCAGCCTGTCAGCGCCTGGCAACCGCGATTGACCGACCCTTTACCCCGGAAATCCTGCGCAAGCGCTTGCAACGCATGACGCAAGGTAAGGAGTTGCCGGAAACCATCACCAACGAATCGCTGATCGAATCGCTGCTGATCAAGGACCTGGTCTTCGCTGCCAAACGCAGGCCACATCGTCTGGCAGATGCTCTGCGCGCTGTACCTCCGTTGCAAAGAGCGTTCTTTGAAGAGCTGGTGCGAGATGCGCTGATCGGCACAGTTCGGGGGCCAAACCACGCACAAGCGGCCAGAGCCTTATCGGCATTCCAGCAGCTTGAATTGCAGGCGAGATGGGCTGTTGAGCAGGTGTTGACGCCCCAACAGTTAGCGGACTTTGAGTACCGCCGTTCGTGCTGTCAACGACTGGGGAGCACGTACACCTGGCAAACCTTCCAAGCGGACATCAACCGCTTGGCGGGATCTCCCCAAGGCTGGCAGAGGGCTTGGTGGGATGAATTGGTGGACCAGTTCACGCCCACGGAGTTGGAGTCCATCAGCGCCGAGTGCCCAGCCTGGTATGAGAGGTCCCATGAGCTGTGGAGTGAGATGCGTAACACCGCATCACAGGTGATTCAGCAGCCTGGGGATCGAGGGCGTGCTGAGGATTTTCAGAGGGCGACCGGTGTCATTCGCGCTGATGATGGCTTGCACCCCCGCATGAATACTGGGCTCGGGGTACCCACTTGACAGATCGAGGATCGGTTTGGCAATGTGGTTGCACATAGGAGAAATTAATGATGAGTAAGCAAAACCCCACCAGTGAGCAGCCGGAAGACGACTTCGACTATGACTACGACGCGTACTTTGAAATCGTTGAGGAGGATAGTGATGATGGCCGGACGCGGTATGTTCAGAAGCCCCGCGTTCCACCCGTCTCGTCGCCGAATGGAAATTTGAATTTGGAAGCAGCGAGCGCTGCGGACGAGGCTCAGCCGTTTATCTGCCATCCGCCATCGTCCCAACAACTTGCCTACTCAATTGAACAAGCACTTAATCGGTCAGATTCAGAGGGCTGGCAATGGAAGAAATCGTTCGAGAGGGAGTTGGGGTGTAAGGTCTTCGTTCATGCGGTGTCATCGTCTGGACCACACCCTTTGTCAGTCGCGTTAGTTGTAGCTCCCAATATGGATGAGTGTGAGGAGGAGAAATACCAGCAAATGCTGTTCCGAGTGCACTTGTCTGGGGTGCAAAACGCGGATGGGGTATGGCGTGAAGTTGAGGCGATGGCTCAGCGCCTATTCGTGATCGGGAGTTTTCTCAGAGATTTGCGCGACCTGCTTGGCTTGGCGGGTACCGACCAACAGGAAGAGGTGTTGAACAACCTGTTTGACGACTGCGGTGGCTACTTATGCGACGAGACCGGAGTTGAGGCGTTCAGCGGCGGAACAGATTGGCCGTTCCCCCCGAGGCGAAAGAAAAATATCGGCGGCTTTGTTGAAGTGGCG
>NZ_FNQJ01000012.1 GCF_900107605.1 Acidovorax soli
TGGAAGATGCCCTCAAGCTCGGCTGGCGTGACTGGCCCGGGAATGAGTTGCTCAAGCAGCTCGGCTGAGAATTGCGGCTGCGCCGCCTTGTCCGCCGCTGCGGTTGTCTTCGTCTTGCGTGGCATTCATGCTCCTTGTTGACATGCTATGCCTCACACACAAACTTTCTGACAGGCTCGAAGTGTACAAACAGAACGGGTCTAACGGGCTCCGCCCGGCTGCTTCTCTCCATCTGAAAGACGCCCGCACCTCTGCGTTACGACACGTATCGCATCGTTAGACTCCCCAGCGCATCCTGCCACGGCATTTGCCCCTCTACACATGACCTTTGCCCTCCCCGACGCCACCGCCGCCCAAGCCTTCATCCAGCGCTGGCAACACAACACTGCCAGCGAACTCGCCACCGCGCAGAGCTTTGTGATGGACCTGTGCGAACTGCTGGGCGTGGCCAAGCCCCACCCCACGCAGGAGCAGGACTACATGTTCGAGCGCCCCGTGATCTTTGCCCACGGCGACGGCAGCACCAGCGCCGGGCGCATCGACTGCTACCGGCGCGGTCACTTCGTGCTGGAGGCCAAAAAGCTCAAGGCCGGCAGCCACACCAAAGGCTTTGACGACGGCCTGCTGCGCGCCCGCAGCCAGGGCGAGGCCTACGCCCGCGCCCTGCCCGCTGGCGAAGGCCGCCCGCCCTTTGTGCTGGTGGTGGACGTGGGCACCGTCATCGAGGTCTATGCCGAATTCAGCCAGACCGGCGGCACCTACACCCCCTACCCCGACCCGCGCAGCCACCGCCTGGCACTCAGCGACCTGGCCCGCCCCGAGGTGCAAGACCGCCTGCGCCGCATCTGGACCGAGCCCGACAGCCTCAACCCCGCCCGCATCAGCGCGCAAGTCACCCGCGACGTGGCCGCGCTGCTGGCGCAGCTGGCCAAGTCGCTGGAGGGGGGCACAGGAGTTTCCAGGGCCGATGCGCAGATGAGCGGCCAGCGCACCAACCCACCCGTTCACCCTGAGCCTGTCGAAGGGCCGCGCACAGCCAGCGCCACGGCTTCGACAAGCTCAGCCCGAACGAACATGCCTGCAAGACCTGCAGCGCGCGCCACCCCTGAAGTGGTGGCCGCCTACCTCACCCGCTGCCTCTTTTCCATGTTTGCCGAAGACGTCGAGCTTCTGCCCAAAGGCGCCTTCCTCGGCCTGCTGCAAACCCACCGCAACGACCCCGCCACGCTGCAGCAAATGCTGCGCATTTTGTGGGCCGACATGGACCGGGGCGGCTTCAGCGCCGCGCTGGCCAAGCCTGTGCTGCACTTCAACGGCAAGCTCTTCAAGGGCGCGGGGCAAGACGGCTACAGCCTGTTGCTCACCCCCGCGCAGATTGATTTGCTGATTGCGGCCGCCCAGTCCAACTGGCGCGAGGTGGAGCCCGCCATCTTCGGCACCCTGCTGGAGCGCGCCCTCGACCCCACCGAGCGCCACGCCCTCGGCGCCCACTACACGCCCCGCGCCTATGTAGAGCGCCTGGTGCTGCCCACGGTGATAGAGCCCCTGCGCGCAGACTGGGCCAACGCCCAGGCCGCCGCCCTGGTGCTGGCCCACGAAGCCGCCGCGCTGGAGGGCAAGGCGCACGACGCCAAACTGGCCGAAGCCCGCACCGAGGTCAAAAAATTCCACCACCAGCTGTGCACCACCCGCGTGCTCGACCCCGCCTGCGGTAGCGCCAACTTCTTGTACGTAACGCTGGAACATTTGAAGCGCCTGGAGGGCGAAGTCGTCAACCAGTTGGAAGCGTTGGGCCATACGCAAGACCAGCTCGGCTTTGAAGGCGAAACCGTCACCCTGCAGCAACTGCGCGGCATCGAGCTGAACGAACGCGCCGCCGCCCTGGCCGAACTGGTGCTGTGGATTGGCTACCTGCAATGGCACATCCGCACCCGTGGCAACGCCGCCGTGGCCGAGCCCGTGGTACACAACTACGGCAACATCGAATGCCGCGACGCCGTGCTGGCCTGGGACGCGCAAGAGCTGGCCTATGACGACGCCGGCCAACTGCTCAGCCGCTGGGACGGCAGCAGCTTCAAGACGCACCCCGTGACGGGCGAACAAGTGCCCGACGAAGCCGCCCAGGTGCCCCAATGGCGCTACGTGGGCGCCCGGCAGGCGCAGTGGCCGCAGGCGGAATTCATTGTGGGGAACCCGCCGTTCATTGGCGCCGCCAGCATGCGCGCCGCCCTGGGCGACGGCTACGTGCAAGCCCTGCGCGGCGCCTGGCCCGAGGTGCCCGAAAGCGCCGACTTCGTGATGTTCTGGTGGCACCACGCCGCCGCGCAGGTGGCCGCAGGCCACACCCGGCGCATGGGCCTGATCACCACCAACAGCCTGCGCCAGACCTTTAACCGCCGCGTGGTGCAAGCCGCTTTGGACAAGGGCACACACCTGGAAATGGCCGTTGCCGACCATCCGTGGGTCGATGGCGCCAACGGTGCTGCCGTGCGGATTGCCATGACGGTGCTGGCGTCCGGTGCGGGCGAAGGCAGTGTGCAAACCGTGACCGACGAGCAGACCGGCGACTTTGGCGAAGTGGCGGTAACGCTGAATGAACGGCGCGGGCTGATACACGCGGATTTGAGCGCTGGGGCCAACGTGGCTGCAGCGAAACCCTTGCAAGCCATGGAGGACATTTCGTCGCCCGGCGTCAAGCTGCACGGAGCTGGCTTTCTGGTCACGCCCGCAGAGGCTGTTGCTCTTGGAAGCTCCGCACTTGTTCACGACTACCGCAACGGGCGTGACCTGACCGACAAGCCGAGAGGGGTTCGCATCATTGACGCCTTTGGTCTGGATGCCGAAACATTACGCGCTCAACACCCGGCGATATACCAATGGCTGCTGGAGCGGGTGAAACCAGAGCGCGACCAAAACAACCGGGCCACTTATCGCGACAACTGGTGGATTTTTGGTGAACCGCGCAGAGAACTGCGCCCTGCATTGGCTGGCCTGCCCCGCTACATCGCCACCGTCGAAACCTCCAAACACCGCACCTTCCAGTTCCTCGACGCCAGCATCCTGCCGGACAACATGCTGATCGCCATCGCCGTGGACGACGCCTTCGCCCTGGGCATCCTCTCCAGCCAGTTGCACATCGAATGGGCATTGGCAACGGGCGGCACGCTGGAAGACCGCCCGCGCTACAACAAATCCCGCTGCTTCGAAACCTTCCCCTTCCCCGACGAAGACACCGGCCTGACCCCGCCGCTGCGTGAGCGCATCGCCCACCTGGCCGAGCAGATCGACCAGCACCGCAAGCGCGTGCTGGCGCCCGAAGCGGGCCACACCGGCCTCACGCTCACCGGCATCTACAACGTGCTGGCGGCGCTGCGCGAAGGCCGCGCGCTCACCGCCAAAGAGAAAACCCAGCACACCCAGGGCCTGGTAGGGGTGCTGCGCGAGCTGCACGACGAGCTGGACGCTGCCGTGCTGGCGGCGTACGGCCTGCCCGCCACGGCCAGCACCGACGACATCCTGGCCCACCTGGTGCAGCTCAACACCCAGCGCGCGGCAGAAGAAGCCCAGGGCCGCGTGCGCTGGCTGCGGCCCGGGTTTCAAAACCCGCAAAATACGCTACCAAAACAAGAGCTTCTACCACAAGAAGAACAAGCGCCAGAGGCTGATTTTTATGGTGAAAAACCACTATCAAAACAAGAGCAAATCAAGCCCACCCAGCACCCCTGGCCCGCCACCCTGCCCGAGCAGGTGCGCGCCGTGGCCGCCGCCCTGGCCGCCAGCCCCGCGCCCCTCACATTGAGCGCCCTCGAAGCCCGCTTCAAAGGCCGCGGCCCCTGGAAGAAGGGCCTGCCCACCCTGCTGCAAACCCTGGAAGCCCTGGGCCGCGCGCAGGCGGTGTCGACCGAAAGTGGCGCGGCTTGGCGCGGTTAGCCCGCCCTGCGTTCAATCAAAGCCGGGCACCCCCTACAACAACGCACGCCACTGGAGGATCCATGAACAACGCCCTGCAACCCATCTTTGCCCTGTTGATGTCCACCCTATCGTGGTTGATCCCGCTCATGCTGGTGGTGTCGATCTTGCGCACACCATGGGCCAAGGGGCACATTGGCGAGTGGTTCGTTCGCTTCATGCTCAGGCTGCGCTTAGACAAGGCGGTGTACTTTCCGCTGCACAACGTCACCCTGGCCACGCCAGACGGCAGCACCCAAATCGACCATGTGATCGTGTCGCGCTTTGGCATCTTTGCCGTCGAAACCAAAAACATGCAGGGCTGGATCTTTGGCAGCGAACGGCAGGCCGAGTGGACGCAGAAGATCTACAAGCGGACCTTCAAGTTTCAGAACCCGCTGCGCCAGAACTACAAGCACACCAAGGCGCTGGAAGCCACGCTGCAGATGCCACCTGATACGGTTCACTCCGTCATCGTCTTTGTGGGTGGCAGCACTTTCAAGACCGAGATGCCGACCAGCGTGACCTATGGCGGCGGGTGCGCAAGGTTCATTTTGTCGTTCACGCAACCCGTGTTTGATGACCAGCAGGTGCAGGACCTGCTTCTAGCGCTACGTGCAGGCCGTATGGCACCGACCCGGGCGACGCATATGGCGCATGTGCAACAGCTCAAAGAGCGCCACACCCCAAACGCCGAGCGCAAATGCCCCCAGTGCGGCAGCGCCATGGCCCTGCGCACTGCCAAAGCAGGCGCCAATGCGGGCAAGCAGTTTTGGGGATGTTCAACGTTCCCCAAATGCCGGGTGATGCAAAAGATGTGAATGGCAGATCGCCCTAGTCGGAGGGGCGGCACGCCGGGTCGGGCAGCGCTGACAGAGCAATTGCTGGCCTCAGGGATAATAATGAGTAAAAAATTACTCTTTTTTTATAAAAAGAGTATAAATACACTCATGTCAACCGATCTCATCCCCACCCTCGCCGCTGCCCGCAAGGCCCACCAGATGACGCAGGCCCAGCTCGCCGAAAGTGCGGGCCTGAGCCGCATGACGGTGCAGCGCACCGAAGGCGGCGACCTGGACCCCCGCTACTCCACCCTGGCCGAGATGGCGCGCGTGCTGGGCATGGACATCATCGCCGTACCCAACAGCCTGCGGCCCAGCCTGGAGGCATTCATCCAGTCGGGCGGCAAGTTTCTGGGTCAGCCCGAAGGGGTGGATGCCCCGCCCTCTGTCGTAGATGGCCTGCGCCGCTGACCCTGGCGACGCCCCGCAAGTCCGACCGACCACCATGCCATGAGCACCGCCATCCGCTACCTGCGCCTGTACCTGCACCGCCCGCCGCAGGCGGACGGCAGCGCGGGCGGTCGCGAGGCCATTGGCTACCTCTCGCAATACGGCGACATCCTGCGGGTCTCGTTTGACGAGGGCTACATCCGCAACCCGCAGCGGCCCACCCTGTCGCTCAGCTACCGGGGTGCGGACGAGGCGGCCACGCAGCAGATCCTGGCGTCGGCGCGCGATGCGCGGCTGGTGCGCACCGATGGGCGCTGGCCCGTGTATTTTCAGAACCTGCTGCCTGAGGGCCACAACCGCGAGCGCCTTGCGCGCGAGCGCGGTTGTAGCCCTGATGACGAATTCGAGCTGCTGGCCGCCGCCGGTCACGACCTGATGGGCGCGCTGGAGGTGGAGCCCGTGCCCGCGCAAGACGGCATCCCCGATGTGGTGCGCCACTGGCACACCACCCAGGGCCTCGATGTGCTGGAGCCCGGTTTTGTCGAATACCCCGTGGAAGACGCAGCATCGCTGCCCGGCGTGGTCACCAAGTTCAGCGCCGTGCCGGACGGCCGCCGCTACACCGTGCACCGCCGGGGCACCGCGGGCAGTGTGATCCTCAAGCTGCCCACCACCGCCCACCCCGATCTGGTGGCCAACGAGTTCACCGGCTACCAGCTGTGCCAGGCGCTGGGCCTGAACGTAGCCGATGCGCGCGTCATCACCCGCGCCGAGGCCGACCTGCCCGACACCGTGCCCTTCAACGACATCCTGGCCGTGCAGCGCTTTGACCACCTGCCCGGCGGCGCCCGCGTGCACATGGAAGAGTTCAACCAGGTGCTGGGCTACACCCCGCGCCAGAAATACGGCAAAACCCATGGCAAAGGGGTGCTGCAAGACTGGGCCACCATGCTGCGCGTGCTCAACCGCCTGAGCAGCCAGCCCGTGCACGACACACGCGAGTTCCTGGCCCGCATGGTGGCCTTCATCCTCATGGGCAACACCGACGCCCATCTGAAGAACTGGGCCCTCATCTACCCCGACGGCCGCACGCCCCAGCTCGCCCCCGTGTACGACCCCGTCTGTGTGGCCGCCTTTTTTGACGGCCTGCCCGAGAGCCACTACGCCGTCAACCGCGCCATCGACCGCACCCTGCGCGCCTTCACCTGGCACGACATGGAAGCCCTGCTCAAAACTGCCGGCCTGCTGCGCGTGCCAAGGCACCTGGCATTGCTGCGCGATGTCGTGAGACTGGCCCGCGCCGACTGGCCGCAGCTGCTGCATACCGCCCCGCCCGCCATGCAGCGCACCGTGCTGCAACGCCTGCAAGGCGCCACCGCCCTGGGCCTCTGACCTTTGCCGCCCCCATTGCATGACCTCTAAAGTCACCGTCCCCACAGCCATCGACGCTACCGCCAGCGAGCTGGCCACTTTTCAGGGATCGCGGCAACAAGGGGTGTTCATTGGATCGATGGGCGGAACAGTAAAGCCGAAGATTGCCCACTACCGGCGCCGCTGTCCCGCGGGTAATATGATCGGCTTGGCCATTGCCAATGGTTTTCGTGCCCTACCGCGCGCGTGCACATTGCCGGCGTGAATGCCAAGGCGGTGCGACAGATCACCCGGAACAACCCTGGCATGACCGGCCGCACGGTGCGCATTGCACGCCAGCAAAAGATTTTTGAATGATCGACATCGCCGAAACCCTGCGCTCCCTGGTCGCCGAGCATGCGCTGGCCCTCCTGTTCCTCAATGTGCTGCTGGAGCAGGCCGGGCTGCCGATTCCGGCCTACCCCTCGCTGGTGGTGGCCGGAACGCTGACCGCGGTGCGCAGCGATATTCCGGTGGCCAGCGTGTTCACGCTGTCGGTGCTGGCCTGCCTGATCGCCGATACGGCCTGGTTTTGGGCCGGGCGGCGGCATGGCACCTGGCTGATGCGGGGCGTGTGCCGCGTGTCGCTGTCGCCCGACAGCTGCATCCGCAAGAGCACGCATTTCTATCGCCAGATCGGCCCGCGGGTGCTGCTGGTGGCCAAGTTTCTGCCGGGGGCGGGCGCGCTGACCACGCTGATGGCGGGTACGGCGGGCACCTCGCTGACGCGGTTTGTGCTGTTTGACGCGGCGGGCTCGGCCATCTGGGTGGCCTCGGCGCTGATGATGGGCATTTTGTTTGAAGACGCCGTGGGCGCCTTGCTGGCACTGCTGGCGGCCTATGTAGTGCCGGGCTTCATCGCCATACTGGCCTGTTTTGCGGCCTTTCTGGCCTGGAAATGGGCGCGCCGCATGCAGGTGGTGCGCCGCAGCCACCGGGTGCCGCGCCTGCGGGTGCAGGAGCTCAAGGCCATGCAGTCGCAAGGCGTGCCGCATGTGGTAGTGGACGTGCGGCCCGATCTGACGGGCAGCGAGGCCAGCATTCCGGGCGCTATCCGCCTGGGGCTGGATGCCGGGCCGCGCGAACTGGCGGCGCTGCCAACCGATGCATCGGTCATCGTTTATTGCGATTGCCCCAGCGAGGTATCGGCCGCCTACCTGGCCGAACGCATCCGCGCCGCCGGGCGCCCCCAGGTCTATGCCTTGCTGGGCGGCATCAGCGCCTGGACCGACGATGCACCGGGGCAAGCACCGGGTGATGCGGTGGCGCAGCCTGCGCGCGCGGCCTGAGTTTTCCGGGCGCTGTGCGGGGGAAATTGCTCTTTTTTTAGCAGCTTTCAGCGCTTATTCTGAAAGCGCCAGAGCCTGTCTTCATCCATATTTCGGGGCACCGCTCCGCATCACCCCACTGGTGCCCCGAACAGCGCCCCCACGCCCGCCGTGACGGCCATGGCCAGCGCACCCCAGAAAGTGACGCGCCAGGCGCCCACCAGCACGCCCGCACCGCCGGTGCGCGCTGCCAGCGCCCCCAGCAGGGCCAGAAACACCAGCGCGGTGCCGGCCACCCAATAAAGCAGGCTGCCGGCGGGCGCCACAGTGGCCACCAGCAGCGGCAAGGCGGCGCCAGCGGCAAAGGCGGCTGCCGATGTGAGCGCGGCCTGCACCGGGCGGGCCGCCATGGCGCTGGAGATTTCGAGTTCGTCGCGCGCATGGGCGCCCAGGGCGTCGTGCGCCATGAGCTGCTGCGCCACCTGCTGCGCCAGCGCGGGAGCAAGGCCCCGGCGCTCGTAGATGCTGGCCAGCTCGCGCTGCTCGGCCGGGAGGTCGGTGGCCAGCTCGTGGCGCTCACGATCGAGGTCGGCTTTTTCGGTGTCGGACTGCGAGTGCACCGAGACATATTCCCCCGCCGCCATCGACATGGCCCCGGCCACCAGCCCGGCCACCGCCGTCATCACAATGGTGGACTGGCTGGCTTGCGCCGCCGCCACGCCCACCACCAGGCTGGCGGTGGACACGATGCCGTCGTTGGCCCCCAGCACGGCGGCGCGCAGCCAGCCAATGCGATCGGTGCGGTGGCGCTCAGGGTGCAGGCGGCGTGTAGCGGAACTCATGGGGTGTCTTGGCGCGGGTGGTGAAGCTGGCAGGGTATGGGGCAATGAGGCAAAGAGTCAACCAGGCGTTGCATCGGCGATGCCCTATGCCCCTGCTGCCGCCAGCGCCATTGCGAAGCATTGCCTTTGCAGGTGCGCAAGCGTACCATGGCCATTCTCAAGGCCCCCAGCCATCCGCCGAGCTGGCTGGCGTGGCCGCGTGCCACGGCTCGGCATGGTGGAGGCTCTCATGATCCGCATTGTGTTGGGGCTGGTTTTTGCGTTACAGGTGGCTGGCGCAGGGGCGCAGAATGCCGTGGCCACCGATGGCGACAAATACAAGGTGATACTTGAAAACCCCTGCGTGCGTGTGCTCGACTACCGCGACCAGCCGGGCGATAAGACACACCAGCATCACCACCCAGGCTTCGTGCTGTATGCGCTGAGCGCTTTTGAGCGCATGCTCACGCTGCCCGACGGCAAGGTGCTCAGGCGCAGCTTCAAGGCGGGCGACGTGATGTGGTCCGACGCGCAGACGCATATCGGCGAAAACATTGGCACCACGCCCACGCATGTGGTGATCGTGGAGATGAAAAGCGCGCCAGTTGCAGGCTCCGGGGCATGTGTCGTTCGGTGATGGGCTGCGTAGTTTGCTTCGATTTTTTGTAGCTTATGGCGCTTTGTGGACAAGGGCCACAAGCACCAATGAGCCAACGCCCCTCATTGTGTGAGGGCCGCACGCACGGTGCGGGGGCGCGGGTAAACACCGCTGCGCGGCGCGGCGGGGTTGCGCACGCTGTATCCAGGTGTCCGGTCCGATAACATGCACCCGTTGGTTTTCGTCCTTTCGCAGGAGGTTGCGCATGGCAAAGATTCTGGTGGCAACGCTGGCAAGCAAGGCCGACGCGAGCGTGTTCGAAGTGCCTTTTGAGACCCAGGCCGACCTGTGCTGGTATGAGCTGCCCTACCACCAGCAGGCCGATGGCGACACCGAGTGGTGCTTCGTGAATTACGAGGCCGATGCCACGTTCAGGATCTTCCGGGTGAAATACGCCAGCCAGGCCGACCTCAAGACCTTCAAGGTCAAATACCGCGCCCAGGCGGGCTGGCGCAATGCCGGCCACAAGCTGCGCGGGCAGATCGGCTGATGTCTAGCCACCCACGCAGGTCTGGGTCTGCTCGCCCAGGCCCGTGGCCCCCAGCCGCATCACGTCGCCGGGCTTCAGAAACCATGGCGTGGGCTTCTGGCCCAGGCCCACGCCGGCGGGGGTGCCGGTCAGCACGATGTCGCCCGGCTCCAGCGCCATGAACTGGCTGATGTACGACACCACAGTGGGCACGCCAAAGATGAAGTTGCGCGTGCTGCCGTTTTGCACGCGCCGGCCGTTCACCTCCAGCCACAGGTCGATGGCGTGCGGGTCGGGCACCTCGTCGGCGGTCACCAGCCAGGGGCCGATGGGGGCAAAGCTGTCGTAGCTCTTGCCCTTGTCCCACTGGCCGCCGCGTTCTGTTTGCCAGGCGCGCTCGGACACGTCGTTGGCCAGCACATAGCCCGCCACATGCTGCAGCGCGGCGGCTTCGCTGACGTGGCTGGCGCGGGTGCCGATGACGATGCCCAGTTCGACCTCCCAGTCGGTCTTGCGCGCACCAGGGGGAATGCGCACCGCGTCATGAGGGCCGCTCAGGGCGGTGACGGCTTTCATGAACAGCACGGGCTCGGCGGGCGCCTGCATGCCGGCTTCGAGCGCGTGGTCGGCATAGTTCAGCCCCACGCAGATGATCTTGCCCACGCCCGCCACCGGGCAGCCCAGGCGGGGTGCGCCATACACGGCGGGCAGGCGCGCCACATCGAGCGCTGCCAGTGCCGACAGGGTGCGCGGGCCGAGCTGGCCGGGGCCCAGTTCGGGCAACAGCATCGACAGGTCGCGCAGCACGCCCTGTGCATCCACCACGCCGGGGCGCTCCGCGCCGGGTTGACCATAACGAACCAGTTTCATGGGGGTGTCCTTGTGTGTCGGGTTGCCGTGCCGCCGCAAGCGGACGGCACGCAACGCATCCTACTGCGCCGGCACCGACGGCCCGCTGCTGCCCGCCGCGCCAGCCATCAGCAATCATGATGCCCCTGTCGCCGTTGACGATGCCGCGGCCGCCCGGCCACCCAGGCTTGCGGCTTACCATGGAGCGTCCTGCCAAGGGCCCATTCAAGCCACCGGTAAACTCCTTATTTCATAGCTGCCAGCGATTATGGTTATTGCGCCAGAGGCATATTTCTCTACTATTCACCATGCCAGAGCCCCTGCCCTCTCCTGATGTCCCTGCATCGCGGCCGCTGCCGCGCAACCCGGCCGACCTGTTCTGGTCGTTCACTTGGCTGGCGCTGCAGGGTTTTGGCGGCGTGCTGGCGGTGGTGCAGCGCGAGCTGGTGGAAAAAAAACGCTGGATGACGAACGAGGAGTTCGTCGAAGACTGGGCCGTGGCCCAGATCATGCCGGGGCCCAACGTGGTCAATCTCGCGGTGATGATCGGTGACCGCCATTTCGGATTGCGCGGCGCGCTGGCGGCGATTGCAGGCATGCTCACCTTTCCCCTGCTGGTGGTGCTGGCGCTGGCGCTGGTGTATGCCCAATTTGCCAGCCACCCGGCGGTGGCGGGTGCGCTGCGCGGCATGGGCGCGGTGGCCGCCGGGCTGATTGCGGGCACGGGCCTCAAGCTGGCGGCGGCGCTGCGCAAACACCCTCTGGGCCCCTGGCTGTGCGCTGCCCTGGTCGCCCTCACCTTCGCCGGCATGGCGCTGCTGCGCTGGCCGCTGGCCTGGGTGCTGCCAGCGCTGGGCGGCATGGCCTGCGTGCTGACCTGGCGAAAGATGGCACCATGACCCACGCCATTGCGCTGCAGCCGCTCGACTGGCTGAACCTGTTCCTGTACTTCATCTCGATCTCGCTGCTGGCCGTGGGCGGCGCGATTGCCACCGCGCCCGACATGCACCGCTTTCTGGTGGAGCGCCAGGGCTGGCTGACCGAGCTGCAGTTCAACGCCTCCATTGCCATCGCCCAGGCGGCACCGGGGCCCAATGTGCTGTTCATTGCACTGCTGGGCTGGAACGTGGGCATCAATGCCGGTGGCGCCGGCACCGCAGGCTGGGCCAGCGGTGCCCTGGGCATGCTGCTGAGCATGGTCGGCATCATGCTGCCCAGCACCACGCTGACCTGGCTGGCCACGCGCTGGGGCCACCGCAACCGCGAGCGGCGCAGCGTGCGCGCCTTCAAGCAAGGCATGGCGCCGGTGGTGATCGGCCTGCTGCTGGCCACCGCCTGGCTGCTGGGCAGCGCCCATGGCAACCCCGCCGCCGACTGGCCCTTGTGGTTGCTCACGCTGGTGTGCACGCTGCTGGTGTGGCGCACCCGGCTGCATCTGCTGTGGCTGCTGGGGGCCGGGGCGCTGCTGGGGGCGCTGGGGCTGGTGTGATGCGGGCGGGTGCGATAGCGCCTGGATGGCAAACCCGCATCAGGCAGCCGCCAGCAAGACCGGCAACACGCTGGCGGCCGTGCCACGCAGCAGCACATGGGCCACATCGTCGAGGGCGCTGGCGGCCGGGTTGACGATAACCACGCGAGCACCCGCCTGGCGCGCCACTTGCGCCAACCCCGCCGCCGGGTACACGGCCCCCGCCGTGCCCACCACCAGCATCAGGTCGCAGGCACGGGCGGCCTGCTGAGCCGCCTCCAGCGTGGCGTACGGCAGGGCCTCGCCAAACCACACCACACCCGGGCGCAGCAGGTTGCCGCAGCGGCTGCAATACGGCGGGTGGCCGGTGGCAGCGTGGTCGATATGGCAGCAGTTGCGCGGGGTGTCGAGCCAGCGGTTGGCAAAAATGTCGCCATGCAGGCACAGCACGCCGGTGCTGCCCGCGCGCTGGTGCAGGCCGTCCACGTTCTGGGTGATGAGCGTCAGCCGGCCGGGGTAGTGGCGCTGAAAATCCGCCAGCGCCACATGCCCTGCATGGGGCTGCACACCCGCCAGCAGGTCGCGCCGGTGCTGGTACCAGTCCCACACGCGCCCCGGGTGGGCACGAAAGCCGGCCTCGGTCGCCATGTCTTCGGCGCGAAACTGCGCCCAGTAGCCGGTGGGTGTATCGCGAAAGGTGGGTACACCCGATTCGGCACTGATGCCGGCACCGGTCAGCACGGCAATGTGGCCTGCGCCCTGCAGCCATTGCCGCACCTCGCCAGCACCTGCAGGAAAAACGATGTTCATGCGCGCAGCTTATCAAGCCGGGACGGGCGGCGGCGATGGCCTCTGGCGGTGCGGGAGGGTGCCATGCGCGGACCGTTCCTTCGGATCCCTTCTCCCACGCACCGCCCGGCCATGGCTGACAGCGTTCACGCAGCGCAAGCGGTTGTTTTTCTGTCGCTGCCTGGAGCGCTCAGCCCGCCAGCCCCTGCTCCACCATCGCCACGGCGCGCTGGGCCATGGCTTCGGTCTGCGCGGCGCTCAGCGCGCGCAGCGGGCCGTCGAGCGCCAGCATGGCCAGGCCGTGCACTGCCGACCAGGCCAGAAACTCGGCGCCCGGGCGTTGTGCCGCGCCCAGTGCGCCGGCAGCCACCATGTCGTCGAGGGTGCCGCAGAGGATCTCGAACGGATCGCGCCCGCTGTCGCCGCGGAAGTCGTCGCGGCTGCCGTTGGCCACGTCGAAGGGCTGGGCTACGAATGCCGTGCGAAACAGCCCCGGCTCGGCCAGCGCAAAGCGCACGTAGCCCGTACCCACGGCCTTGAAGGCGGCACGCGCCCGAGCCACCGGTGCGCTCAGGTGGCGCGTGGCGCGGTCGATCTCGGCCTCCATGGCGCGTGCCATCAAGCCCAGTGCGGCGCCGCGCACGGCGTCAAGCAGCGCCGCGTGGCCGGCGAAGTGGCGGTAGGCGGCGTTGGGCACCACACCGGCGCGGCGTGTGGCCTCGCGCAATACCAGCGCCGCTGGCCCGCCCTCGCGCACCAGCGCAATGCCTGCGTCAAGCAGCGCGCGACGCAGGTCGCCATGGCGGTAGGTGGGCCGCCGCGCGGTCTGGCCCGCGGGTGCGGCAGGAGTGGGGGGAGTGAGAGGAACCGGAAGTGAAGCGCTCAAGATGGCATCCCTGTTCTGCGAAGGGTTTAATGTGGACTCTGTACATTTTACGGCAGAATGAAGTGGACGTCGTACACATATTGCTCCATTGGCCGTTTCACAAAGGAGACTCGCATGGATTCCAACCGCAGGATGACTCCACCCAAGAACACCATCTGCCTCTGGTACGACAACGATGCTGAAGCAGCAGCGCGGTTCTACGCCAGCACCTTTGCCGATTCGGCCGTCGGTGCCATCCACCGCGCGCCGGGTGACTATCCCGCAGGCAAGGCGGGCGACGTGCTGGTGGTCGAATTCACCGTGCTGGGCTTGCCCTGCATGGGCCTCAACGGTGGACCGGGCGTCCAGCACAGCGAGGCGTTCTCGTTCCAGGTGTCCACCGCCGACCAGGCCGAAACCGACCGCTACTGGAACGCCATCGTTGGCCACGGGGGCCAGGAAGTGGAATGCGGCTGGTGCCGCGACAAGTGGGGCATCTCCTGGCAGATTACACCGGTGGTGCTGGCCCAGGCCTGGACCCACCCCGACCGCGCGGCCGCCAAGCGCGCCTTCGACGCCATGATGACCATGAAGAAGATCGACGTCGCCGCTATCGAGGCCGCGGTGGCGGGCCGCTGACGCGCCGTACCTCAACCCTGTGCAACCCGGAGGCAGCATGCAATTCACCCCTTACCTCCATTTCGACGGCAACTGCCGCGAGGCTTTTGCCTTCTACAAGGATCTGTTCAAGGGCACCGTGGTGCACCAGAGCAGCTTCGGCGAGATGCCGCCGGACCCGCAGAACCCGCCGATCCCGCCCGAGGCGAAAGACCGCCTGATGCACGTGCACCTGCAGGTCGGCGCGCAGGCGCTGATGGGCTCCGACGCCATGCCCGGCGCCAGCGACGCGTGCGCTGGCGGCTATGCCAGACCGCAAGGCCTGTGGGTGTCGATCCAGGTGGCCGATGCAGTCGAGGGTCGGCGCGTGTTCGATGCGCTGGCGCAGGACGGCCAGGTGACCATGCCGTTCGACAAGACCTTCTGGTCGGCCGGCTTCGGCATGGTGACCGACCGCTTCGGCACGCCGTGGATGGTCAACGTGAACGCCACTTGAAACGGGAGAACCGATCATGCCCACTGGAACCATCCGCCTGCACCGCGTGCTGCGCACCACGCCCGACAAGGTCTACCGCGCCTTCACCTACGGCGCGGCCCTGGCCAAATGGCTGCCGCCCTACGGCTTCGTCTGCCACGTCCATCAGTTCGATGGCCAAGTGGGTGGCAGCTTCAGGATGTCGTTCGAGAACTTCTCCAGCGGCCACCGCCATTCGTTCGGTGGCGAATACCTGAAGCTGGTCCCCGGCGAGCTGGTGGAGTACACCGACCGCTTCGACGACCCCAACCTGCCCGGCCAGATGCACGTGACCGTGAAGCTGCGCGCCGTGTCGTGCGGCACCGAGCTGGACATCGAGCAGGCCGGAATCCCCGAGGCGATCCCGGTCGAGATGTGCTACCTGGGCTGGCAGGAATCGCTGCTGCAGCTGGCGGCGCTGGTCGAGCCGGACATTCCGGGTTGATGGCTGCCGCGCACCAGACCGAGGCTGCATGCCCGACGCCAATCAGGTGCCGAAACCGAGGAAAAAACGATGACAAGTGTTCGCGTGGAAAGCTTCACCCTCTCGCTCGACGGCTACGGCGCCGGCCCGGACCAGAGCCTTGATGATCCGCTCGGCATCGGTGGAACGGAACTGCACCAGTGGCTGCTGCCGACCCGCACGCTCCAGCGCACACTGTTCGGCCAGGACGGTGGCACCACGGGGGTGGACGATGATTTCGCCGCGCGCGGCTTTCAGAACGTCGGCGCCTGGATTCTGGGGCGCAACATGTTCGCCCCTTTCCGCGGCGACTGGCAGGACAAGACCTGGAAAGGCTGGTGGGGCGAGGACCCGCCCTACCACGTTCCGGTCTTCATCCTGACCCACCATGCACGGCCGCCGATCGAGATGGAAGGCGGCACGACTTTCCACTTCGTCACCGGCGGCATCCATGAGGCGCTCGACCGTGCGCGCGATGCCGCTGCCGGCAAGGACGTGCGGATCGGCGGCGGGGCCAACACCATCCGGCAGTACCTGCGTGAAGGCCTCATCGACGAACTGCACATCGCCATCGCGCCGGTCCTGCTCGGCCGGGGAGAGCCGCTGTTCCAGGGGCTCGACCTGCGGGCGCTGGGCTACGAATGCGTGCGGTTCGTGGCGTCGGACAAGGCCACGCATGCCGTCCTGCGGCGCCACGCTTATACAGGCGCCTGAGCAGGCGCCGTCGAAAGGCATGACCATGAAGATCACCATCGAAACCACTGTCCATGCGCCCATCGACCGCGTATGGGCCACCTGGAATGACCCGCGCGCCATCGAGCAGTGGAACGCGGCCTCGCCCGACTGGCACACGCCGCGCGCCAGCGTCGATCTGCGCGAAGGTGGCAAGTTCTGCGCGCGCATGCAGGCGCGGGACGGCAGCGTCGGCTTCGACTTCGAGGGCACCTACACCCTGGTCGCACCGCAGCGCCTGATCGAATACACCCTGGGCGACGGGCGCGCGGTGCGGGTCGAGTTCATTCCAGTGGCCAATGGCATCACGGTGCGCGAGTCCTTCGACGCCGAGGACAGCCACGGCGCCGAACAGCAGCGCCAGGGCTGGCAGGCCATTCTGGACAACTTTGCGCGGCACGTCGAGCACCGCGCCTGATTCACCCCCAGCAACGCAAGGAGCAACCCATGAAACCCAATCCCGTCGTCTGGTTCGAGATCCACGTGCAGGACATGGCCCGCGCTCGCAAGTTCTACGAAGCGGTGTTCCAGTGCCAGCTGGAGACGCTGAAATCACCCGCGGGCGAAGCCAGCGGCATGCAGATGCTGTCCTTCCCCGGCGACATGACCACCATGGGCGCCAGCGGCACGCTGGTCAAGATGGAAGGAGTGCCCTCTGGTGGTGGCGGCACGCTGGTCTACTTTGCCTGCGAGGATTGCGCTGTCGAACAAGGCCGGGCCGAGAAAGCCGGTGGCAAGGTGTTCAAGCCCAAATTTTCGATCGGTGAGTATGGCCACTGCGCCCTGGTGACCGACACCGAGGGCAACATGATCGGCCTGCATTCGATGCAATGACGCAGGCCGTACGGGCTTGCTAGCCGCCCCGCTGCCGCAGCGCTTCGTACAGGCACACGCCGCTGGCCACCGACACGTTGAGGCTCTCCACCGCGCCCTTCATGGGGATGCTGACCAGTTCGTCGCAGGTCTTGCGCGTGAGCTGGCGCATGCCGTCGCCCTCGGCGCCCAGCACCAGGGCCACGGGGCCTTTCAGATCGACCTGGTACACGGTTTTGGGCGCGTCGTCGCTGGTGCCGATGCACCAGATGTTGCGCTCCTTGAGCTCATTGAGGGTGCGCGAGAGATTGGTGACCATGAAGTACGGCATGGTCTCGGCCGCACCGCTGGCCACCTTGGCCACGGTGGCATTGATGCCCACGGCGTGGTCCTTGGGGGCAATGACGGCATGGGCACCCGCACCGTCCGCCACGCGCAGGCAGGCGCCCAGGTTGTGCGGGTCGGTCACGCCGTCGAGCACCAGCAGCAGGGGCTGCTCGATGCCGGCGGCTTCGAGGTTTTCCAGCAGTTCGTCGAGCGAGGCGACCTGGGCCACGGGCTCCACCCGCGCGGCCACGCCCTGGTGGCCGTGGCTGCCGGCCAGCTTGGCAATGCGCACGCTGTCGGCCTCGATCAGGCGCGCACCGGCCTCGCGGGCGCGGTCGAGAAACTGTCGCATGCGGGCGTCGCGCCGCGTGGCTTCGTAGTAAATCTCGATGATGGATTGCGGCGCGGTCTTCAGACGCACGCCCACGGCGTGAAAGCCGAAGAGAACTTTGGGGCTGGACATGGGGGGATTATCCGGGCATTGCCAGGTCCACAGGTTGACGCGCACCCGGTCACCGGCCAAACCACGGCATCTTGCGCTCGAAGGTCTTGCGCCAAGGGTTTGCCCTCGTGCGCCTAAAATCGCGCCTTTCCATTGCTCGATCCGCAGGCGGCGTTGCTCTCTTTTGCGCCGATTCCTGTGTGCCGGTGTGGCTTTGCGGGCTGGCATCACGCCAGCCCTTTCGATTGGGGGGCGGCTGTTTTTTGCATTTGTTGCCGCACCCACTGGCCTGTTTTACCTTTGCTCAACACCATGATTCTTCACCCGCTTCGCTGGGTACAGCGCACAAGCCTGGTCACGCAGATTGTGATAGCCCTGTTTGCAGGCATTGCTCTGGCCGTGTTCCTTCCGGCCGCCACACCCAAGGTGGCCATTCTGGGCACGCTGTTCATTTCTGCCCTCAAGGCCGTAGCCCCCGTGCTGGTGTTCAGCTTGGTGATTTCCGCCATCAGCAACCACAAGCCCGGCGAAGCCACCCACATGCGACCGGTGCTGTTTTTGTACCTGGTGGGCACGCTGGCGGCGTCCGTCGTGGGCGTCACGGCCAGCCTGTGGTTTCCGTCCACCCTGGCGCTGCAGGCGCCTGCGAATGCGGCCAATGGCCCAACGAACATCCAGGATGTGCTGCTGGCGCTGCTCATGAACGTGGTGGACAACCCCGTGCGGGCTCTGATGAATGCCAACTACATCGGCATCCTCGCCTGGGCGGTGGGCCTTGGCCTGGCCATGCGACACGCCAGCGCAGGCACGCGCGCCGTCATGCACGATGTGTCGGCCAGCATCTCCACCATCATCCAGGTCGTGATCCGCTTTGCGCCCCTGGGCATTCTGGGCCTGGTGGCCAGCACCTTCGCGGAAGCCGGCACGCAGGCGCTGTGGGGCTATGCGCACCTGCTGGCCGTGTTGCTGGGCTGCATGGTGTTTGTGGCGCTGGCGGTCAATCCGCTCATCGTCTTTCTGGCGCTGCGCGTCAATCCCTATCCGCTGGTATTCACCTGCCTGCGCGAAAGCGGCGTGACGGCGTTCTTCACGCGCAGCTCGGCGGCCAACATCCCCATCAACCTCGCGCTGGCCAAACGCCTGAACCTGAACGAAGACACCTACAGCATCGCCATTCCACTGGGCGCAACCATCAACATGGCCGGTGCGGCCATCACCATCAGCGTGCTGTCGCTGGCGGCAGCGCACACCCTGGGCATTGCGGTGGACGCACCGACCGCCCTGCTGCTGTGCGTGGTGGCGGCCGTGTGCGCCTGTGGCGCCTCGGGCGTGGCCGGCGGCTCGCTGCTGCTGATTCCGCTGGCGTGCAGCCTGTTCGGTATAAGCAACGATGTGGCCATGCAGGTCGTGGCCATCGGCTTCATCATCGGCATCCTGCAGGACTCGGCCGAGACAGCACTCAATTCATCCACCGATGTGCTGTTCACGGCCGTGGCCTGCCGCTGGGCAGATCCAGCGCACAAACACCCGGCCCCCTGAAGCGTCGGCGGGGTCAGGGACTGACCTGGCCGGCCACGATGCTGATGAGGCGGTCGCAGCGCTGGGCAATGGCACGATCGTGCGTGACCAGTACCAGCGTGGTGCCTTGCTCGCGGTTGAGGTCAAACATCAGCTGCATGATGGTCTCGCCGGTCGCGAAATCGAGGCTTCCGGTGGGCTCGTCGGCCAGCAGCACGGCCGGCCGCATCACGAAAGCGCGCGCCAGCGCCACGCGCTGTTGCTCCCCGCCGCTGAGCACCTTGGGGTAATGCCCCAGGCGCTGTCCCAGCCCGACATGCCTGAGCATCTCGGTGGCGGCCGCGCGGGCATCGCTGCGATTGGCCAGTTCGAGTGGCAGCATGACGTTTTCGAGCGCCGTGAGGTTGCCCATGAGCTGGAAACTCTGGAAAACGAAGCCCACTTTTTGCGCGCGCAGCGCGGCGCGGCCGTCTTCGCTCAGCGCAAACAGATCCTGGCCATCGAGCCGCACGGTGCCGCGCGTGGGGGTGTCAAGACCCGCAATGATGGACAGCAGGGTGCTTTTGCCCGAGCCTGACGCGCCAACAATCGCCACGGTTTCCCCAGGCGCCAGGCGGAAATCGATATCCCGCAGAATGTCCAGCGTGCCGGTGGAGTCGGTCACCGACTTGAATACATGCTCGACCGCAATAATGGGTGTGGCAGGCGTGGGGGAGGTTTCGGACATGAAAGGCTTTTTATTGTGATTTGCGATCTGCATCGACGCCACTTTATCCTGACAGCAGCAGCCGGCGCACTGGTGGGCCTTTGCACCCCTGTGGCCATGGCACAACCGGGCGGCAAGGTACAGACAGCCTCGGCGCGGCCCAAGGTCATCCTGGTGCTCGGTGACTCGCTCAGCGCCGAATACGGCCTGGCGCGCGGCACCGGCTGGGTGGCTTTGCTGGAAAAGCGCCTGGCGCAGGAAAAGATCGCAGCCACCGTGGTGAATGCCAGCGTGAGTGGAGAAACCACCTCCGGCGGGCGTTCGCGCCTGGCGGCGCTGCTGGCACAGCACCAGCCCAGCCAGGTGGTGATCGAGCTCGGCGGCAATGATGCCCTGCGGGGCCTGCCACTGAAAAATACCGAGGAAAACCTGGCGTGGATGGTGCAGGCAGCGCAGAAATCGGGAGCCAAGGTACTGCTGGTGGGAATGCAGGTGCCGCCCAACTACGGTACCGACTACGCCAACCGTTTTGCGTCCACCTTTGCGGCGGTAGCCAAGGCGCACAAGGCGGGTGTGGTGCCGTTTTTCCTCAAGGGCGTGGCCGATGGGCCCGACCCTACCCGGCTGTTCCAGCCAGACCGCATCCACCCGCGCGCCGAGGCGCATCCACAGATGCTGGCCAACGTGTGGCCGGAACTCCAGAAGCTCTTGCGTTAAGAGCCCTGGAAAAAATCAATGGCCGGCAGGCTCCGAAGGTTCGGCGGGTGCGGGAGAGGCAAACGCTGCAGGCCCGCCGACCGGCTGGTCTTGTTGCGGCTCATCGGGCCTGCGCTGGGTTTTGGCTTTGAGCTTCTCTTCCTTTTTTTGCTTTTTGGCGAGCTCGCGCTGGCGCTTTTCGTATCCGTAGTTGGGTGTTGCCAAGGTATTTGCTTCCTGAAGTAGGAGTCCACTTTAACAGTTTGCCCTCAGGGCGCCCTCAAACCGCCACGCGTGGCACAGAAGACACCGCCGCGCGATAGGCATGCCAGCTGGCATGGCCCAGCACCGGGCCAGCGAGCAGCAGGCCGCCCCCCCACAGCCACAGCGACACGGCGACGATCAGCGTGATCAACAGCCCCCACAACAGCATGACGGCGGAATTCTCCAGCACCACCCGCATGCTGGTGATGCCCGCGGTCAGCGCATCGGTGTCACGGTCCAGGATCATCGGAATGGAAACCACCGAAGTCGAGAAAACGAGCGCAGCAAAGGCACCGCCCACCACCAGATAAACGCCGACAAAGCCCCAGTTCTGGGGGTTGAAGATGGCCGCCATCACCCCGGTGGTGGAAGGCATGCCGGTATTGAAGAACACGGCAAACACCACCAGCGATGCCCTGCCCCACAGCAGCTCCAGCACCACCAGCACCAGCACCAGCATGCCCATGCTGCCCATGTGACTGTCCCAGCAGGTGATGGATTGCCCCAGATCGGACGGCTGGCCCGCCTCGCGGCGCCGGCTGGTGTCATACAGGCCCATCGCCAGAAATGGCCCCAGCAGCAGGCATCCGCTGGCCAGCGACATGGTGTATTCGGGCCGCGTGCGAAACACCCAGCCCAGCACCAGCGCCATGCCCCAGAAAAATGCGCCATAAAAAAGGGCAATGCCCGGGGCGGCGGCGACATCCTGCATGCCCTTGCGCAACCAGCGAAAAGGATCGGTCAGGCGCAGGGGGTTGAGCGTGATCGCCACGGCTGTGGCAGGCGAAACCTGGGCGGAGGGATGTGCGGACATGGCGGTAATGGCAACAAGTTGCGGAGACGGGCTGGGTCGGTGGGCGCAACGCCCGTTGATATATGTCAACACCCTAAGCCACCTGCCCGCTACGCGCCACTGAGGAAACTACCACCCCAGCGGCCAGCCCCCGTGCCATCAGGCCATCAGACCGCGCCGAAAGCCCGGGCCATGGCCTGCTGCAAATCCTGGCGGAGGTCTTCCACCTCCTCCAGCCCCACAGAAAAGCGCACCAGCGTGCCAGGCTGCAGGTGCGGCACAGGGCGGCTGCGCATGGACGCCAGCTGGTAGGGCACCACCAGGCTCATGGGGCCGCCCCAGCTGTAGCCCAGCTTGAACAGGCGCAGGCCGTCGCAGAACGCATCGACCTGGGCCTGGCTGTAGCGCGCATCGATCATCACGCTGAACAAGCCAGCCGCAGCGCCGTCGCCATGGTTGGCAGCGCCGCACAGGGCCCGCCAGTGGGCGTGGCCCGGGGCGCCGGGCAGTGCCGGGTGCAGCACCTGGGCCACGGCGCTCTGCTGCCGCATCCACAGCGCCAGCTGGCGTGCCGCCGCGTCGTGCGCGCGGTAACGCAAGCCTATGCTGGGCAGGGCGCGCAGCACGGCTTCTGCGTCGTTGGCGGCAATGCCCAGGCCCAGCCGCATGTGCGTGAGCTTGATTTTCATGTGCAGGGCCAGGTCGCGCGTGATGACACTGCCCATCAGCACATCGCCACCGCCGCTGGGGTATTTGGTGAGCGCATGGACCGATACATCGACCGCCAGGCTGCCGCTGCCATCCCCGCCCAGATCGAAGGGTGCAAACGCCAGGCCGGCGCCCCAGGTGTTGTCGAGTGCTGACATCACGCCCCGGGCACGGCAGATACGCACCTGTTCGCAGAGATCGGGAAACTCCATGGTCACCGACCCGGGTGCTTCCAGCCACACCAGCCGGGTTGCCGAAGTGATGCGCGCGGCCAGATCCGCGGGATCGAGGGGGTCATACAGTACGTGGCGAATGCCGAAACGGGCCAGCTCCCCGTTGGCCAGATCCTTGCTGGGGCCGTAGGCGTTGTCTGGAATCAGGACTTCATCCCCGGGCCGGAGCAAGGCCAGCGCCACGTTGGCAATCGCCGCCAGGCCGCTGGGAACCAGCACGCACTGCAGCCCGCCCTCCAGCGCGCACAGGCGCTCTTCCAGGATGAAGGTGGTGGGCGTGCCGTGCAGGCCATAGGTGTAGCCGCTCTTGTCTTTCCATTCGCGCGACCGCATCGCCGCCACGTTGGGAAAAATGACGGTGGAGGCCTTGAAAACGCCAGGCTGGGGTGCGACAAACCCGGCGGGAGGTGTGTAGGCGTGGTGGACGATGCGGGTGGCGGGGCCGAAAGCGGAGTCTTCATTCATGCCTGGCATGGTAGCGCGCGACAGCACCGTCCGACTGCCGCACGTCCGCGCCAAAGCGCATCCCCAGCGGCGCCCCCAGGATGCCGGATATCAGCTGGCGACCTTGAGGTTGTTGGTCACCGACATCACACCCTTGACGCCTTTGGCGATGGTTTCAGCACGCTCGCGGGCGCTTGCATTGGGTGCGGGGCCTGTGAGCGTGACGGCACCGGCACGGGTGTCCACATCGATCTTGAACGCACTCAGGTCGGGGTCCTTGGCCAGGCCGGCAGACACTTGCACCGTGATGGTGGCGTCATCCACGGCACCCATCGCGGCACTGCCCATTTCCTGAGCGCCCGACTGCACCTTGGCGGCACCTTCCTCCACCTTGGTTTCCGCATTCTTGAGTGCGCTTTCGGCCTTTGTCTGCGCCTCTGCGGCTGCCTGTTCGGTTTTCTGCACAGCGGAATCGAGCTTTTGTCCCACGGTGGGTTCCTCCTGCTTGCTGCAGGCGGCCAGCCCAAACGCCAGGGCACTGGCACCGAGAATGGTCCAGATGCGCTGCGAGCTGCTGTGCGGGAAATGGCGAATATTCATGTGCGACTCCTTAAAGATGGTGTGAATGTAGGCAAGCTACACACCCGCCAGGGTCGGAAAGCGCCGAATGGACTGTAGGACAACATCGCCAGTCACTACCCTCCCGCAGAGGGAGCGCGCAGCGCGGCGCGCAAGGCGCCGAGCCCGCACAACAGCGACAATAGTGGGGATGTCGATTCACCCTTTGTCCCGCTGGCTGCCTTTTCTGGCCTGGCCGCGCCCTGACCGCGCCTTGCTCAGGGGGGAGTTCTGGGCCGGCATGACCGTGGGCCTGATGCTGGTGCCGCAGGGCGTTGCCTACGCCGCCCTGGCGGGTATGCCGCTGGTAACAGGCATCTATGCCTCCCTCGTACCGGCGCTGGTGGCCGTGCTGTTCAGCGCTTCCACGCGCCTGGGAGTGGGGCCCACGGCCCTCACCAGCCTGTTGATCGGCGCGTCGCTCTCGGGCCTGGCCGAGCCCGGCAGCGCGCAGTGGGTGGCCATGGCCGCCTGGATGGCGATCCTGTCGGGCCTGCTGCAGCTGGTGATGGGACTGGCGCGCTTTGGCTGGCTGCTCAACCTCGTGACCTCGCCGGTGCTCAACGGCTTCACCCAGGCGGCGGCGCTGCTGATTCTGTCGTCTCAGCTCGGCGCGCTGACAGGTCTGCGCTCCGATCTGGGGGCCTTGTGGACGACCCCCTCGCTGGGCCACTTCGACCTGACCGCAGCAGCCTTCGGGCTGGGCAGCCTGGTGTTACTGATGCTGGCGCGCAGGCTGCGTCCGGGTTTTCCGGCCGCGATCGTGGTGCTGGGGGCGGCCGGGGCCCTCAGCTGGGCCCTGGGCTACGCCGAGGCCGACGGCGCAGTGGTGGGCGCCTTGCCTGCCGGCCTGCCCAGCCTTTACTGGCCGGGCGTCCTGCCCTGGTCCAGCTTTGCGGCCCTGGTGATGCCGGTGCTGGTGGTCACGCTGGTGAGCTTCCTGGAGACAGCGTCCAGTGCCAAGGTGGACAGCCAGCGCTCGGGCGAGCGCTGGAACGAGAACCAGGACCTGATCGGCCAAGGCCTGGCCAAGATCAGCAGCGGCCTGTGCGGCAGTTTCGCCACCAGCGCCTCGTTCTCGCGCTCGGCCATCAACCTGTATGCCGGGGCCCGCAGCGGCTGGGCCACCGTGTTTGCCATCGCGCTGGTGCTGGTGGTGCTGCTGTGGCTGACCCCAGCGCTCTACCATGTGCCGCAATCGGTGCTGGCAGCCGTGGTGGTGACAGCCGTCACCAGCCTGATCCAACCCGCCAGCTTCCTGCGGCTGTGGCGCATTTCCCGCGTCGAGGCGGTCATCTCCGGCATCACCTTTGGCCTGACGCTGGCCACGGCCCCCCGCATGTACTGGGGTGTGCTGGTGGGCCTGCTGATGAACCTGAGCCATTTCCTCTACCAGCGCCTGCACCCGCGCATCATCGAAGTGGGGCTGCATCCCGACGGCAGCCTGCGCGACCGGCACCTGTGGCAACTGCCGGCACTGGCGCCGCACCTGCTGGCCTTGCGCATGGACGCCGAACTCGACTTTGCCTCCGCCAGCGCACTCGAACGCCGGGTGATGGACCACCTGGCTGCACACCCCGATGTGGTGCATGTCTGCCTGCTGGCCCAGCCCATCAACCGCATTGACATGACCGGTGTGGAAACCTTCGCCAACCTGCTGGCCACCATGCGCACCCGAACAGGCACGCTGCATCTGAGCGGCCTCAAGCTTCCGGTGGAGCAGGTGCTGCGCCGCGCAGGGGTGCTGGCGCCCGGCGCGGGGCTGGCCATGTACCGCACCGATGCCGAGGCCCTGCGTGCACTGCAGCAACTGAAGGTTATGCAATGAGCGACGTGCTGCCCCCTTCATCCAGCCACCCAACCCCCTCCGTAGCGCCCACTGCAAAAGCGCTGCTGCGGACACCGGGCTGTGCCGCGTCACCGGCCCTTGCCCAGCTGGCCAGCAAGATCGAATCCCCGCTGCGGGTACCCAACGCCGGAGAGTGACCCCGGCGCAGTGCCCGGATGCGGGCAAGGTGCCATCGCGAAATTTCTGCCATGAATACTGTTCTGAACATCTCCTGCTACAAGTTCGTGCCCCTGCCGGATGCAGCGGCATTGCGCGATCTTCTGCACGAGCGCGCCCTGGCCGCTGCGCTCAAGGGCACCATCTTGCTGGCCCATGAAGGCATCAACATGTTTCTGGCGGGCCCGGCAGCGGCGGTGCACGGCTTTGTCGATGCCCTGCGCACCGACCCGCGCTTTGCCGACCTCGCCCCCAAGGAGAGCTGGTCAGACACCGTGCCGTTTCGCAAGATGCTCGTCAAGGTCAAGCGCGAGATCATCCGCATGGACCACCCCGCGATCCAGCCCTCCGAGGGCCGGGCGCCTGCCGTCACGCCGGCCACCCTGCGCCGCTGGCTGGAACAGGGCCATGACGACACGGGCCGCCCCGTGGTGACGCTGGACACGCGCAACGCCTTCGAGGTGGATGAAGGCACATTCGACAACGCCATCGACTGGCGTATCGACAAATTCACCGAGTTCCCCCCGGCGCTGCGGGCCCACAAGAGTGATCTGGCGGACAAGACGGTGGTGAGCTTTTGCACGGGCGGCATCCGCTGCGAAAAGGCCGCCATCCTGATGCGCGAAGAGGGCCTCACCCACGTGTACCAGCTCGAAGGCGGCATCCTGAAATATTTCGAGGAAACAGATGGCGCGCACTACCACGGCGGCTGTTTCGTGTTCGACGAGCGCCGCACGCTGGCCACCGACCTGTCCTCCGGCACCCTGCGCACCGCGCCTGAAAACGCTATTGAGAAGTGAGCAGAAAGCGCTTATCCCATAAGCGCTAGACCCTTATTTCATCAAAATACGCTCGCGCGCGGCCTGGCCACCGGCATCAGGGTTTGAAACGGCGCTCGGGCAATGGAATCCACTCCACCTCGCCCGGCACCTTGCCCATAGCCTGGTCTTCCCAGTCCTGCGCCGCCTGCACGATGCGCTCCTTGCGGCTGGAGACAAAGTTCCACCACATGTGGCGCGGCCCATCCAGCGGTGCACCACCGATGACCACGATGCGCGCACCAGCACCTGGAGGGGTCGGCGGGCTGGTCACGGCGTCTGCCGGGCAGCGCACCGTGGTGCCCTGCCCCTGGGGCAGAACGCCCAGGGTGAGCGCCGGCAGGGGCGCGGCCTCGCCGTCGAGCAACAGGTCGGCATTCACGCTGTAGATCGCCATTTCGGGGGCCAGCGCGGGCAGATCCAGAGCGGCACCAGCGGGCAGTTGCACGTCCAGGTACAGCGTGGGGGCGAAAGTAGCCACGGGGGAGGTCTGCCCAAAAGCGGTGCCAATGAGCACACGCACCACGGCGTCGCCCACGCGCACCTCGGGGATGGCCTCGGCGGGCGTGTGCACAAAGGCGGGCGCCACCTCCTCGTGCTCACGCGGCAGCGCAGCCCACAGCTGCACGCCATGGTTCACGTAGTCGCGACCGGCCAGGGTCTCGGGGCGGCGCTCGGAATGCACGATGCCACGCCCCGAGGTCATCCAGTTGATGGCGCCGGGCTCGATCTGCTGCAGGGAACCCAGGCTGTCGCGGTGCATCATCGCACCCTCGAACTGATACGTCACCGTGGCCAGGCCGATGTGTGGATGCGGGCGCACGTCGTACTCGTCCCGCGGGTGCACCGTGACGGGGCCAAAGTGGTCAAAGAACAGAAAAGGCCCTACGGTCCTGCGCTGCAGCGAAGGCAGCAGGCGGCGCACAGTGAAGCCACCGCCCAGATCCTTGTCGTGCCCCTTCAGCCGCAGGAGAGGTTCGCCGCTCATGCCATGCGCTCCACGGTGGTGGTGATTTCCGTGGTGACGGCCGTCATGAGCTTGTGCACCGGGCATTTGTGCGCCACGGCCTGCAGCTCCTGCAGCTGGGCGTCGCTGAGATCCCCGCTGATCTGCATGCGGGCCGCAAGGCGGTAGGTGCCCGCGCGTTCGGCCGACGCGTCGCGCTCGATCACCGTGCGCACGTCGGTCACCGGGATGCCCTTGCGGCGCGCATACCAGAGCACGGTAAGGGCCTTGCACGAACCCAGCGCCGCGTCATACAGGTCGTGCGGATTGGGGCCGGCGTCGTCTCCACCCTCTTCGGCAGTGCCATCGACCACCAGCGCGTGGCTGCGGATGGTCAGCGTCTGCGCCATGGGCGCGGATGTGATGCGATTGAGCTCAATGGCCATTTCGGACTCCAAAAGGGTTCAGTGGATCAGGAACCAAGCCGCGCCGCAACCGCTGCCACGCGCTGGCCCAGCCGCCGGCCGGTTTCCAGGTCGCCGGCAAACATCTCGGACGCAGAGGCATCGGAGGGCGACTGTGCCATGGCTCCGCTGAACGCACCCAGCCAGTTCACATCGCTGCGCGTGGCCGCTTTCGCATTGGCGGGCAGGGTCCCCGCGCCCACCCACAGGCCACCGTGCTGCATGGCCAGATGGAACAGATAGTCCAGCGTGATCTGCTTGTCGCCACTGGGGCTGGCGCTGTTGGTGAAGCCCGCAAACAGCTTGTCTTTCCAAGCCTGGTTGTACCAGGGCCTGGACGAGGCATCCGCAAATTTCTTGAACTGCCAGCTGGGGCCCGCCATGTAGGTCGGGGAACCCAGGATGATGGCCTGGGCGGCCAGCAGGGTGTCCCAGCCGCCTTCGGGCAGGTTGCCGTCGGCATCAATCGCGATGAGCTGGGCATCGGCACCGGCGCCGTCGGCCACGGCCTGCGCCAGGCGCTGGGTGTGGCCATAGCCCGAGTGATAAACCACTGCAATCAGGGACATGGAGGGTGGTGCTTTCTGCGTGGAAACAAGAACTCCGGACCCCGCCCAGGGGACGGGGGCCGGACCATCGAGGCTCAGCGGCCTTCGCGCTGGCCGTCAACGCTCCAGGCGCCGGCACCAAACGCCGTCAGCGCCAGCAAGCCACCCACCACGGCGATGTTCTTGAAGAACAGCAGCTGCGTGATCATTACTTGATCGGCTGGCACCGCCCAGTAGGGATGAAAGGAGAAGCTGGCCACCAGCGTGAAGAAGGCCAGAACCAGCGCGGCAAAGCGCGTGCCAAAGCCCACGATCAGCGCCAGGCTGCCCACCACCTCGACCACTGCGGCAACGGCCGCCGCCACGGTGGGCATGGGCAGCCCCACCGAAGAGATATAGCCCACCGTGCCGGCAAAGCCGGTGAACTTGCCAATGCCCGCGGGCAGAAACAGCACGGCGAACAGCAGGCGAGACACAAGGGCCAGGGGATTTTGCAGAGAAGAAAGCATGGTGGACTCCTGAAAAAGATGAAGGAAAAAAACTCAATAACTCAAGCGGCCAGATCAAACACCAACACCTCGGCGTCGTGGCCATCGGTCAACGCCAGGGAGGACTCGTTTTCAAGCAGCGCGGCATCGCCGCCGGCCAATGGCTGGCCATTGACACGCAGCGCACCGCGCACCAGGTGCACATAGGTCTTGCGAGCCGGGTTCAGGGGCTGGGTGACGGCCTCCAGGCCATCCAGCAGCCCGGCATACAGCGCGGCATCGGCATGCACCACGACCGAGCCCTGCGCACCATCGGGAGATGCCACCAGCCGCAGCACACCGCGCTTTTCAGCGTCGGCAAAAGTCTTTTGCTCGTAGCTGGGCGCAATGCCCCGCACGTTGGGCAGGATCCATATCTGCAGGAAATGCGTGGTCTGGCCGGCAGCATGGTTGAACTCGCTGTGCGTCACGCCAGTGCCGGCGCTCATGCGTTGGACATCGCCCGGGGGAATGCCCTTCACGTTGCCCATGCTGTCCTTGTGGGCCAATTCTCCCGACAGCACATAGCTGATGATTTCCATGTCGCGGTGGCTGTGGGTACCAAAGCCGGTGCCGGATGCAATGCGGTCTTCGTTGATGACGCGCAGGTTGCCAAAGCCCATATGGCGGGGATCGTAGTAACCCGCAAACGAGAAACTGTGGAAGGAATTGAGCCAGCCATGGTCGGCGTGGCCCCGGTCTTGCGATTTACGAACAGTCAGCATGGTGATTGCTCCTTTCAAGACTCCACTGTATTGGGCGGGCCGCCATCGCGGAGCCTGCAGGATTGTCGGAATCGTTCAAAATATCTGAACTAATATTTCCGCACCATGCCCCACCCCTACGATGTTCTCACGCCGGACAGCCTTGCCATGCTACAGGTGATTTCGGAAACCGGCAGCTTTGCTGCAGCGGCCCGGCACCTGGGCCTGGTCCCCAGCGCGCTGACCTACCGGGTGCGCCAGATCGAGGACGCCCTGGATGTGCTGCTCTTTGACCGCACGGCCCGCCAGGCACGGCCCACCGAAGCCGGCGCCGAGCTGCTGCGCGAGGGCGCACGGCTGCTGCGCGAGATCGATGCCGTGGCCAACCGCGTGCGCCGCGTGGCCACGGGCTGGGAACCCCAGTTCACGATTGCCGTGGACGGCGTGGTCTCGCCCCACACCCTGCTGGAGCTCGTGGATGCGTTCTACGCCATGGCCCCGCCCACGCACCTGAAGCTGCGCGACGGCATCATGACCGGCACCCTGGAAGCACTGACATCGGGCCATGCCGACCTGGCCATCGGCGTCTCGGTCGAGGGCTCCAACGTGGCCGGCCTGCAGCAGGGGCTGCTGGGCGAGCTTTTGTTCACTTACGTGGTGGCGCCCCACCACCCGCTGGCCTCGGTGCCCGAACCCATCACCGACGCCACCTTGCTGCAGCACCGCGCCGTGGCCGTGGCCGACTCTGCGCGGCGCGGTGGCGCCACCATGGGCCTGCTGGGCGGGCAGGACGTGCTCACCGTGGACACCATGCAGGCCAAGGTGCAAGCGCAGCTGCGCGGCCTGGGCGGCGGCTTTCTGCCCGAACCCATGGTGCGCCCCTACCTGGAAGCCGGCCACCTGGTGGCGCGCCGCGTGGCCCGCCCTGAGCGCAACATGCGCATCCACTACGCATGGGGTGGACCTGGCTTCACGGCGCCCGGGCGGGCACTGCAGTGGTGGCTGAACCAGCTGCAAAGCCCGACCACGCGCAGGGCCCTGCTGGAAAACCACCACCATTTCTGATGTCCGACCCCGCGCCGGGCGTGTAGAGTGGCCCTTGTCATATTTCTGTAGCCGACCGTCTCCGAAAGGCCTTCCATGACTTCACCTGTTTCCCGCCCCGCCAAACGGCCCCGACGCCCCGGCACCCAGGCATCAGCACCCGCACAACGCCCATCCGGCAAGGCCGGGAAGACAGCAAAGGCACCGCGCCATTTCGCCATCATTGGCGCCGGCATGGCGGGCGTGGCCTGCGCGCGCACGCTGGTGCAAGCGGGCCACCAGGTCACCATTTTTGAAAAATCGCCCCGGGCCGGCGGGCGCACCACCACCATCGATTCGCCGTTCGGCAGCTTCGATGCGGGCGCGCAATATTTCACCGTGCGGGACCCGCGCTTCGCCAAGGCGATCGAAACCGTGCCCGGTCTGTGCCGCCCCTGGAGCGCCAACGCCGTGCGCGTGCTCGACGCGGCAGGCCGCGTGGCAGCGGCGGGCCTGCCTACCCGCGAACCACACTGGGTGGCCAGTCCGGGCATGAACGCCCTCGTCACCACCTGGGCCGCCCCGCTGCTGCAGGCCGGCCAGCTCATCACCGACACCCGCGTGAGCAGCATCGAACGCGACCCCCTCAACAACGCCCACTGGCAGCTGCGTACCGAAGGATCCGGCGGCGCACAGCATGTCTACGCCGGCTTCGATGCGGTGCTGCTGGCCCAGCCCGCCACGCCCGCCCAGGCGCTGCTGGCGGCTTCAGCTCTGGACACCCCTCTGACGGCCGCCCTTTCCAGCGTGCACACCGCCCCCTGCTGGACATTGATGCTCGCCTATCCACAGGCCGTGCGCCCGGGCCTGACCACCCTGGGGCCGCAGTGGAACGCCGCGCGCAGCACCCACCACCGCATTGCATGGCTGGCACGCGAGTCGTCCAAACCCGGCCGCACCACCATCGAGCGCTGGACGGTGCAAGCCAGTCCGGCCTGGTCGGCAGAACACCTCGAAGACGATGTGGAGCGCGTGCAATCGAAGCTGCTCAAAGCCTTTGCCGAGGTGACCGGCATCCGTGCGCAACCCACCCATGCCGACACGCGCCGCTGGCGCTATGCGCAAACCACCCAGCCCCTGGGCCAGAGCCACCTGTGGGATGCCAGCCTGGCCCTGGGCGCCTGCGGCGACTGGTGCCTGGGCCACCGCCTGGAAGATGCCTTTGTGTCCGGTCTGGAGCTGGCACTCGCCGTGGCATGACGAATGGAGAAGGGGCCCAGCGGCAGACCGGCACCTACCAGGGCCGCTTTGCCCCCTCGCCCACCGGCCCGCTGCATGCGGGCTCCTTGGTCGCTGCGCTGGCCAGCTGGCTGGATGCGCGCGCCTGGAATGGCGGCCAAGGCGGGCGCTGGCTGGTGCGCATCGAGGACGTGGACACACCGCGCTGCATTCCTGGCGCTGCCGAGCTCATCCTGCAGCAGCTGGCCACCTGCGGGCTGGTGCCCGATGAACCACCGGTGTGGCAATCGACCCGCGGCGCGCTGTACCAGCAGGCGCTGGAGCAGCTCATCGTGCAAGGCCATGCCTACCCCTGTGCCTGCTCGCGCAAGGACATCGAAGACGCCCACGCGGCGCAAGGCCATGGCCGCGCGCGCCATGCCGCGTTGCCGTACCCCGGCACCTGCCGCCACGGCCTGCGCGGGCGGTCCGCGCGATCCTGGCGCTTCAACGCCACGGATTTCCTGAAAAATCAGCCGCTCGAACCTGTAGATAAGGCGCAAGCAGCAATATTTTCAATAGCCAATGACACGGTGCACTGGACGGACCGCCGCCTCGGCCTGCAGTCACAACAGGTGGCCAGTGCGGTCGGCGACTTTGTGCTGCGCCGCGCCGACGGCCTGTGGGCCTACCAGCTAGCCGTGGTGGTGGACGATGCGGCCCAGCACATCACGCACGTGGTACGCGGCGAAGACCTGGCCGACAACACGCCACGCCAGATTTTGCTGCAGCAGGCGCTGGGTGTTGCCACGCCCCGCTACCTGCACACCCCGCTGGTCTGCGGCGCCAATGGCGAAAAGCTTTCCAAGCAAAACGGCGCTGCAGCGCTCGATCTTCGCGACCCCTTGCAGGCCCTGGGCGAAGCCGCCCAGGTGCTGGGCCTGCCGGCGCTGGCGCCAGCGCACCAAAAATCACTGCCGCAGGCCCTGGAGATGTGGGTCAGCGCCTGGGCGCGAAACTACAATCGACAACCGTGATCGATCCCACCCTTGCCCCAGCCCCCGCGCACCCTGCAGCCACTGCAGCCGATGCGACCGCCGGCACACCACCTGCCGGTGTGGCCTATCCCAAAACCATCAAGAGCTTTGTGCGCCGTGCGGGCCGCACCACCACGGGCCAGGCCAAGGCCTTTGAAGACCTCGGGCCGCGCTTTGTACTGCCTTACAAGGCGGCGCCGCTCGACGCCGATGCCGCTTTTGGCCGCAGCGCCCCGCTGGTGCTCGAAATCGGCTTTGGCATGGGCGAGGCCACGGCCCATATCGCCCGCGTGCGCCCGAACGACAATTTCCTGTGCTGCGAAGTACACGAACCCGGTGTCGGCGCCCTGCTCAAGCGCATCGGCGAACAAGGCCTGACCAACATCCGCATCCTGCAGCACGATGCCGTCGAGGTGATCGACCACATGCTCGCGCCCGCGTGCCTGGACGGCATCCATATCTTCTTTCCCGATCCCTGGCACAAGAAAAAGCACAACAAGCGCCGCCTGATCCAGGCACCGCTGGTTGCCAAGCTGGCCGCGCGCCTCAAGCCCGGCGGCTACCTGCACTGCGCCACCGACTGGCAACCCTATGCCGAGCAGATGCTGCAGGTACTGGGCGCAGAGCCGCTGCTCGCCAACACCGCCCAGGGCTTTGCACCGCAACCCGAATACCGCCCCCTGACCAAGTTCGAAAACCGCGGCCTGCGGCTGGGGCACGGCGTCTGGGACGTGGTCTTCGTACGACGCCACTGAGTGCCTGCCCCCACCCGCACCGCGAGCCCCAGCAAAACTCCCCGGCCCTGCTCTGACGCCACCGACTCCAGGAGAACGGGCCGCGGCACCCGCGCCCCGGCCTATGGTGTCGGCAGGAATCGGGCTCTGGGACGGTGCCTCGGCAGGAATTCCTGCACCCGATCGTGGGCGCACCTGGTTACAGGCCACCCTGCGGTGTGGGTCAACGGCCCCAGCCGCTGACGATCACAGTTTCTGGGCAACCCAATCCTGCACCGAGGCCAGCGCTGCGGGCAACCTGGCCGCATCGGTGCCACCGGCCATGGCCATGTCGGGCTTGCCACCGCCCTTGCCACCCACCTGCTGGGCGACAAAGTTCACCAGCTCGCCGGCCTTGACCTTGCCCACGCTGTCGGCCGTCACGCCAGCGGCGATCTGCACCTTGTCGCCATCCACCGCGGCCAGCACGATGGCGGCGGTCTTGAGCTTGTCCTTGAGCTTGTCCATGGTGTCGCGCAAGGTCTTGGCGTCGGCACCCTGCAGGGCTGCGGCCAGCACCTTGAGGCCCTTGATATCGACAGCCTGCGTCACCAGCTCGTCGCCCTGGCTGGAAGCGAGCTTGCCCTTCAGTGCCGCCACTTCTTTTTCGAGCGCACGCGCATGGTCGAGCGCCTGGCCGATGCGGCCATTGAGCTCGGCCACGGGCGCCTTCAAGGTGCTGGCGGCCTGGTTCACCGTGTCTTCCAGGTTCTGCAGGTAAGCCAGCGCATTCGCGCCCGTCACGGCCTCGATGCGGCGCACGCCGGCGGCCACGCCGCCCTCGCCCACCACCTTGAACAGGCCGATGTCGCCCGTGCGCTGCACATGGGTTCCGCCGCACAGTTCGCGGCTGGTGCCGATGTCGAGCACGCGCACGGTCTCGCCGTACTTCTCGCCAAACAACATCATGGCGCCGGTCTTCTGGGCCGACTCGATGTCCATCACACGGGCCTGCGTGGGCTGGTTGGCCAGGATTTCCTCGTTCACGCGGCGCTCGATCTCGCGGATCTCGGCATCGGTCACCGCGGCGTTGTGGGCAAAGTCGAAACGGGTGCGGTCGGCATTGACCAGGCTGCCCTTTTGCTGCACATGGCTGCCCAGCACTTCACGCAGGGCCTTGTGCATGATGTGCGTGACCGAGTGATTGCGCATGGTGGCCGCGCGCACGGCGGTATTGACCTGCGCCTGCACCGTGTCGCCCACGTTCAGCGTGCCCTCTTCGAGCGTGCCGTGGTGGCCGAACACGTCGGCCTTGATCTTGAGCGTATCGCCCACCGCAAAGCGGGCCGAGCCGCTGGTGATGACGCCTTCGTCGCCCACCTGGCCGCCACTTTCGGCGTAGAACGGCGTGGTATCGAGCACCACCACACCGTTTTGACCGGCCTTCAGGACAGCAGCGCTGGTGCCATCGACGTAGATAGCTATGATTTTTGCAGTCTCTGCCAGATGATCGTAGCCCGTGAACTGGTTGGCGGCACCCGCGTATTCCAGCGCCTTGTCCATCTTGAACTTGCCAGCGGCACGGGCCTGGGCCTTCTGCTTTTCCATGGCCGTCTTGAAGCCGGTCTCGTCCACTTCCACATCGCGCTCGCGGCACACGTCGTTGGTCAGGTCGAGCGGGAAACCGTAGGTGTCGTGCAGCTTGAAGGCCACGTCGCCGGGCAGCACCTTGGCACCGCCGTCCAGCGCTGCATCGAGGATTTCCATGCCATTGGCCAGCGTTTCAAAAAAGCGCTCTTCCTCGGCCTTGAGCACGTCGGTGATGCGCTGCTCCTGCGCACGCAGCTTAGGGTAGGCATCGCCCATCACGCGCACCAGATCGGCCACCAGCTTGTGGAAGAACGGCGTCTTCTGGCCCAGCTTGTAGCCGTGGCGGATGGCGCGGCGCACGATGCGGCGCTGCACGTAGCCACGGCCTTCGTTGCTGGGGATCACGCCGTCGCTCACCAGGAAGGCGGTCGCGCGGATGTGGTCGGCGATCACGCGCAGACTCTTGTTGTTGAGGTCGGTCACGCCGGTTTCGCGCGCCGCGGCCTTGATGAGCGCCTCGAACAAGTCGATCTCGTAGTTGCTGTGCACGTGCTGCAGGATGGCAGCCAGGCGCTCCAGGCCCATGCCGGTGTCCACGCAGGGGGCGGGCAGCGGCGTGACGGCGCCGGTCTCGTCCATGTTGAACTGCATGAACACGTTGTTCCAGATCTCGATGAAGCGGTCGCCATCTTCATCGGGACTGCCCGGAGGGCCGCCGGGGATGTGGTCGCCGTGGTCGTAGAAGATTTCGCTGCACGGGCCGCAGGGGCCGGTGTCGGCCATCATCCAGAAGTTGTCGCTCTTGTAGCGGCCGCCCTTGTTGTCGCCGATGCGGATCACACGCTCCGGCGGCAAGCCGATCTCCTTGGTCCAGATGTCATAGGCCTCGTCGTCCTCCTGGTACACCGTGGCCAGCAGGCGGTCGGCGGGCAGCTTGTAGACCTCGGTCAGCAGCTCCCAGGCCCACTTGAGCGACTCGCGCTTGAAATAGTCGCCAAACGACCAGTTGCCCAGCATCTCGAAAAACGTGTGGTGGCGCGCGGTGTAGCCCACGTTTTCCAGGTCGTTGTGCTTGCCGCCCGCACGCAGGCAGGCCTGCACGGACACCGCCCGGTTGTAGGGGCGCTTGTCGGTGCCCAGAAACACGTCCTTGAACTGCACCATGCCCGAGTTGGTGAACATCAGCGTGGGATCGTTACCAGGCACCAGCGGGCTCGATGCCACGACGGTGTGGCCCTTGGAGGCAAAAAAGTCCAGAAAGGTCTTGCGGATGTCGGCAACGGTGAAAGTGGGAGTCATGGGCTTTTTCTTCACGAACAGAGATGCTGCGGCAGGCCTGCCCGCAGGCGAACAGGGGATTTTAGGGGGTTTCACGCACGCCCATCCCCACCCCTTCTGCCCAGCCCCCACCCTGAAACACGGCGTCAACCCTGCCGGGAGGTCATTTCGAGTTTCACGATGCGGCCGTCCACGGGATGGTGGACGATCTCGACGCGGTTGCCGTCCTTGTCCCAGCCATGCATCTTGTAGCAGTTGGCTTTGGTGGTGGCGAAACGCTCGATCGAGTAGCCGGCATCCACCAGCTTTTGCAGCATTTGCGCCTGCGTCAGCCGGGTGTCCTTCTGGGTCGCGGTGCACGATGGCGAATCGGCAAAGGCGGATGTACCAAGCAGCAGTGCAGCGGCTGCGGCGCAAAGGGTACGAGTCTTCATGATGATCTCCTGTTGGCATGCCGGATTGGCATGGAGGCCATTGTGAAAACGCCCCCTGAAGATCGCCTGAACACACCGCGCCCTGACCCTGCGCTGCGCCCGCTTTTGCCGGGTGCTACGCTCTGTCCTTTACCCACCCACACGAGACAGCCATGGACACCAAAGCCTCTCCCCTCGCCCAGCTCAACGACCCCAGCCTGCTCAAAACCGACGCGCTCATCAACGGCCAGTGGGTGGCGGGCGCCAGCCGCTTTGCCGTGCACGACCCGGCCACGGGCCTCCAGCTTGCCGACGTGGCCAACCTCGGCCCGCAGGATGCCGAAGCGGCCATTGCCGCCGCCAACGCCGCCTGGCCTGCCTGGCGTGCCAAGACGGCCAAGGAGCGCAGCATCATCCTGCGCAAGTGGTACGACCTGCTCATGGCCCACCAGGATGACCTGGGCCGCATCATGACCGCCGAGCAGGGCAAGCCGTTCCCCGAAGCCAAGGGCGAAGTGGCCTATGGCGCCAGCTTTGTGGAGTGGTTTGCCGAAGAGGCCAAGCGCGTCAACGGCGAGACCCTGCCCCAGTTCGACAACAACCGGCGCCTCTTGGTCCTGAAGCAGCCCATCGGCGTGTGCGCCGCCATCACGCCCTGGAACTTCCCCCTGGCCATGATCACGCGCAAGGTGGCCCCGGCCCTGGCCGCGGGCTGCCCGGTGGTCATCAAGCCGGCAGAGCTGACGCCGCTCACGGCCCTGGCCGCCGCCGAGCTGGCGGTGCGCGCAGGCATTCCGGCGGGCGTGCTCAACATCCTCTCGGCCGATGCCGCCAACTCGATTGCCATCGGCAAGGTGCTGTGCGCCAGCGACGTGGTGCGCCACATCAGCTTCACCGGCAGCACCGAGGTGGGCCGCATCCTGATGGCGCAGTCGGCCCCCACGGTCAAGAAGATGAGCCTGGAGCTGGGCGGCAACGCGCCCTTCATCGTGTTTGACGATGCCGATATCGACAGCGCCGTCGAAGGGGCGTTTGCCAGCAAATACCGCAACGCGGGCCAGACCTGCGTGTGCTCCAACCGCTTCTATGTGCAGGAAGGCGTGTACGACGCCTTCGTGGCCAAGTTCGCTGCCAGGGTGAAGACGGCCAAGGTGGGCAACGGCTTCGAGGATGGCGTGAACCAGGGCCCGCTGATCGAGGAAGCAGCCCTCGTGAAGGTACAGCGCCATGTGGACGACGCCATTGCCAAGGGTGGCCAGGTGGTCGCCGGGGGCCAGCGCCTGAAAAACCTGGGAAGTGGCCAGTTCTTCGAGCCCACGGTGGTGTCCAATGCCTCGGCCGACATGCTGTGCGCACGCGAGGAAACCTTCGGCCCCTTCGCCCCGGTGTTCAAGTTCAAGACCGAGCAGGAAGCCATAGCCGCGGCCAACGCCACCGAGTTTGGGCTGGCCAGCTATTTTTACAGCCGCGACGTGGGCCGCATCTTCCGCGTGAGCGAGGCGCTCGAATACGGCATGGTCGGCATCAACGTGGGCATCCTGGCCACCGAGCATGTACCGTTTGGCGGCGTCAAGCAGTCCGGCCTGGGCCGCGAGGGATCGCACCATGGCATGGATGACTATGTGGAGATCAAGTACCTGTGCATGGGCGATATCCAGAAATAGGCGAATTGCCTGGATAGCTCTGTTTTTTTATAGCTTGCAGCGCTTATTGCGTAAGCGCTGCATGCCAAAAATTTCCAAAACCGGCAGCTTCCCCTGGGCCAGGGATCTGCCGGTTTCCTCATCCCGGCGGCCGCGCAAGAAAATCAGCCCCGGGGAGCTGCCTATAATTCGCTGCTTCGCGGGTGTAGTTCAATGGTAGAACGGCAGCTTCCCAAGCTTCATACGAGGGTTCGATTCCCTTCACCCGCTCCAGTTTTCATGGCTTCCAGCACTCTCCCGGCAAGGGCTGCCAGCACATTTCGCTGAAAACTGCCCCCCTTCTCGTTTCCCGCAATTTCCCGCCGATGAGGCCGCTGTCGCTCAAGCCACGGGCAGCACCAGGCGCTGCTGGCTTTCGAACGCCCGCGGTTCTCCGGTGAGCGGATCGACAAACTCCAGCGAGCGCGCCAACAGCTGCAGCGGGCGCGAGTAGTCACCCTCGGGCGGATCGTTGACGACCGGGTAGAACGGGTCGTTGCGCAGCGGCAGGCCCAGGGCGGCCATGTGCACGCGCAGCTGATGGCGCTTGCCCGTGATGGGCGACAGGCGGTAGCGCGCCCAGCTACCCGCCACCTCCAGCAGCTGCATGTGGGTGTGGCTGTTGGGCTCGCCGGGCGCTTCCTGCATGCGAAAGAACTGAGGGCTTTCCTCCAGCCGGCTGGCGTGCTCGCGCGGGAAGACCAGGTCCGCCCGCCAGGGGGCAATCGCGTCGTAGTGCTTGGTGATCTGGCGGTCGCGAAACAGCGCCTGGTAGGCGCCGCGTGTGCGCTGCTGCACCGAGAGCAGCACCAGCCCGGCGGTGTCGCGGTCGATGCGGTGCAGCGGTGACAGCTGTGGCAGCCCGAGCTGGCGCTTGAGCCGCACCAGCAGCGTGGCGTGCAGATAGCGGCCCGAGGGCGTCACGGGCATGAAGTGCGGCTTGTCGGCCACCACCAGGTGCTCGTCCTGGTACAGCACCGTCTCGCTGAACGGCAGCACCGGCTCCGCGGGCAGGCTGCGGTAGTAATACAGGCGCAGGCCGCCTTCGAATGGCCGTTCTGGCGCCACCGCCTGCCCGCGCTCATCCACCACCTCGCCCGCCAGCATGCGCTGGCACCACGCATCGCGCGCCACCACCGGCAAGCGCTGGGCCAAAAAATCCAGCATGCTGCCCTGACCGCGCGAGGGCAGCACCACGCAACTGGGACTCACGCCGTCGCGCACGGGCAGTACATGGGGGTGGTGGGGGTTGTGCATGGCGTGCGGATTTTAGGAGGCTGTAGGACAACTGCGCCAATGGGCCCTTTGGCGCGCAAGATCGGCCAAAAACCGCGCGCTGCGGGCTAGCATGACGATTCCATGACAGAACTCCCGACGGATTCCCGCACCGCACAGTCCTTGTCAGCGCCCCCGCCACCGCATCGGCGCAGGCTGCGCACGGCAGTGGGCATGGCCGGTGCGTTGGTGGGCTTGCTGCTGATCGGCGCCATCGTGCTCGGCCAGTTGAACTGGAACCATGCCAAACCCTGGCTCAACCAGACGATCAGCGACGCCACGGGCCGGCACTTTGCCGTGGAAGGCGATCTCACCGCCTCCTGGCAATGGCCGCAGCCACTCGATACGGGCTGGCGCCGCTGGGTGCCAGGCATCACGCTGCAAGGCACGCAGCTGGTCATGCAAGACCCGCCCGGTTTTGCCCGCCCCGGCAAGGCCGCCGCCCCCCGGCCGATGGCCAGCGCCGAGATGGCACGGGCATCGCTGCGCCTTTGGCCCCTGCTGGCGCGCGAAGTGGCCATCGACACCCTTGAACTCACCGGGCCCGACATCGCCCTGGCCCGCCTCGGCGATGGCCGCAACAACTGGACCCTGGAGCGCCAGCGCGCACCCGACGACCTCACGCCGCGCTGGACGGTCCACATCGATCAGCTGGTGGTGCGCCAGGGGCAGCTGGCCTACACGGATGCCGGCAGGGGCCTGGACCTGCAAGCGCACATCGACACCATCGACGAAGCCGCACCGCCCCCCGAGGCCGGCGGCCCGGCAATGCCCGCCTCGGCCACCGCCCGCGCAGCCACCGCCCCGATCTACGGCGTGCGCTTTGACCTGAAAGGCACCCTGGGCAAGGCCCGCATCGCGGGCCAGGGCAAGGCAGGCCCCGTGCTCACGCTGCGCGACAAGGAGGTGAACTACCCGCTGCAATTCACCGCCAGGGCAGGCAGCGTGGAGACCGCCGTGCAAGGCATTCTGGCCAACCCCGGTGCGCTGTCGGGCATGGATCTGCAGGTGATGCTCAAGGGCGCCAGCATGGCCGACCTGTATGCGCTGACCGGCCTGGTGCTGCCGAACACGCCCGCATTTCAGACCCGGGGCCGGCTGCAGGGCAGCCTGCAACCAGGCCAGGCGGTATGGGACTACCGCGACTTCACCGGCACCTTGGGCCAGAGCGATCTGCATGGCAACCTGCGCTTTGTCTCGGGTACCCCGCGCGGCAAGCTGTCGGGCAGCGTCACCTCCCGGCAATTGCGCCTGGCGGATCTGGGACCGGTGCTCGGCACAGCCGCCACGCCTTCTTCCAAGGCGGGCCGCAGCGGCAAGGTGCTGCCCGATGCCGCGTTTGCCACCGACCGCTGGAGCGCCATGGACTTGGACCTGAAATTCTCGGGCCAGCGCGTGATCCGGCCTGACAGCCTGCCGCTCGAAGACCTCAGCGTGCATGCCCTGCTCAGCGATGCGGTGCTGCGCCTGGATCCCCTGCGTTTCGGCGTGGCCAGGGGCCAGATCAAATCCAGGGTGGTACTGGACAGCCGCAGCAAACCGCTGACCGCGCGCATGGACACGCGGGTGCAGAACCTGCGGCTGGCCGCGCTCTTTCCCGAGGTCGAGCTCACCAGAAAAAGCCTGGGCCAGCTCGATGGCGCCCTGGCGCTCAACGGTCAGGGCAACTCGGTGGCGCAATGGCTGGGCACCAGCAGCGGCGAGGCGCGCCTGTATGTGCGCGACGGCACCCTGAGCCGCGAACTGCTGAACCGCGCAGCGCTCAACGTGGGCAGCATTGTGGTGGGCAAACTGTTTGGCCAAGACAAGGAGGTGCAGCTGCGCTGCGCCGTGGCCGACCTGGCCGTGCGCGAAGGCGTGGCCACCGTGCGCACCGGCAAGCTCAGCACCAGCGAGGCCATCGTGGACGCCAGCGGCACCATCAACATGGCGCAGGAGCGCCTGAACCTGCACATCCAGCCCGAATCGCTGCAGTGGAAGTTCTTCTCGCTGCGCACCCCGCTCTATGTGCGCGGCAGCTTTGCCCAACCCGACGTGGGCGTGCAACCCGGCCCCCTGCTGCTGCGCGCAGGCGCCGCGCTTGCCGCCGTGGTGGCGGCCCCTGCGGCCCTGGCGCTGCTGCCCGTGACCGTGCCGGGCGCCGACGACGATGCGCAGTGCACGCCTTTGCTGGCGCAGGCCAGGCAGCCGGTGAAGGCGGGCCGGGCGGGCAGGCCGGCGGCGCGCTGAAAAGTGGCTGCGCTGCGGTGGTGCGGCAGTATTTGTGCGATCCGATCCCTCTTGTTTGGATCGTTCGAAGCGTTTTCTGCGGGAGCGCTCCATACCATTTCAACGCCATTTCCGTAAACGGAACGGCGCACCGCCGGTGGTCGGGTTCAATGGAAATCCCGGCTGCCCTGCAGCGCCTGCGCCATGCGGCCCAGCAGCGGTGTGAGGTCTTTGCAGCGCTGGGCCACCAAGTGGCGCACCACGGCCTGGCCGCCGGGGCCATGGGCGCTGCATTGCCACAGGCCCTCCACCGCCAGCAGTTGCGAGCCGAGCAGCGCCTGGCGCCAGGTCTCGACCAGCGCGGGCCAGACGATCACGTTGACCGGGCCGGTCTCGTCCTCCAGCGTGACAAACATCGTGCCCTTGGCCGTGCCGGGGCGCTGGCGCACGGTGACGATGCCACAGGCGCGCACCTTGCGACCGTGGGGGACGCTGTGCAATTGCAGAGCGGTCTGCAAACGCCAGCGCGCCAGGCGCGGACGCAGCAGGGCCAGCGGGTGGCGGCGCAGCGTGAGACCGGTGGCGGCGTAGTCGAACACAATTTCTTCGCCCTCGGGCGCGGCGGGCAGGGCCAGCGGCGCTTCGTGCACCGGTACCTCGCGCCACAGGGCGGGGGCGGTGTGCTGCGCGGCCGCCTCCCACATCTGCTGGCGCCGGTGGCCCGACAGGCTGGCCAGCGCATCGGCGGCGGCCAGGGCCTGCAGGTCTTGTGTACCCAGCTGGGCGCGCAGGGCCAGGTCTTCTGTGCTGGTGAACGGCGCAGCGGCACGGGCCTGCACCAGGCGCTGCGTGGCGCTGGCCTGCAGGCCGCCGACCAGGCGCAGGCCCAGGCGCACGGCCGGTTGCGGCAGCGGCGGCGTGGGCAGCCCCCTGGCGGGCCGCAGGCGTTCGGCCGGGCCTTCGAGCGTGCAATCGCTGTCGCTGCAGGTCACGTCGATGGGCAGCACGCGCACGCCGTGGCGGCGCGCGTCCTGCACCAGTTGCGAAGCGGTGTAAAAGCCCATGGGCAGCGCGTTGAGCAGCGCCGCCAGAAAACACGCGGGCTCGTGGCACTTGAGCCAGCTGCTGGCATAGGCCAGCAGGGCAAAGCTGTGGGCATGGCTTTCGGGAAAGCCGTATTCGCCAAAACCGAGCATCTGCTGGAAGATGGCTTGCGCAAACGCGGGGCGGTAGCCCTTGGCCAGCATGCCTTTCACCAGGGGTTCCTCGAACCGGTGCACGCCGCCCTTGCGCGTCCAGGCCGCCATGGAGCGGCGCAGGTCATCGGCCATGCCCGGCGTGAAGTCCGCCGCAATCATGGCGATCTGCATCACCTGCTCCTGGAAGATCGGCACGCCCAGCGTGCGCGCCAGGGCGGCTTCGAGCTCGGGCTTTTCGAGCTGCAGCGCCTCACCCCTGCGCCGGCGCTCACGCGCCTGCAGGTAGGGGTGCACCATGCCGCCCTGAATGGGCCCGGGCCGCACGATGGCCACTTCGACCACCAGGTCGTAGAACACGCGCGGCTGCAGGCGCGGCAGCATGCTCATCTGCGCGCGGCTCTCGATCTGGAACACGCCAACGGTGTCGGCGGCGCAAATCATGTCGTAGGTGGCGGCATCCTCGCGCGGGATGTCGGCCAGGCCCCAGCGTTCGCCGCGCAGCGCAGCACGCAGATCCAGGCAGCGGCGCAACGCGCTGAGCATGCCCAGCGCCAGCACATCGACCTTGAGCAGGCCCATGGCATCGAGGTCGTCCTTGTCCCACTGGATGACGCTGCGCCCTTCCATGCTGGCGGGCTCCACGGGCACCAGCCGCGTGAGCTTGCCCTGGGTGAGCACAAAGCCGCCCACATGCTGGCCCAGGTGGCGCGGAAAGCCCTTGAGCTGCGCGGCCAGCTCCAGCCACAGCGCGGCCTGGTGCGCCGACAGCGGCACGCCCCGGTCGCCAGCCAGCTGCTGCAGGCGGTCGGCGGCCATGTCTTCGTCAAACCAGTGGTGGTCTTTGGCAAAGGCATCGACCAGCACCGGTGCCACGCCCAGCGCCTTGCCCACGTCGCGCAGGGCGCTGCGCGTGCGGTAGCTGGTGACCACGGCGGTGATGGCGGCGCGCTCGCGGCCGTATTTGGCGTAGATGTACTGGATGACCTCTTCGCGCCGGTCGTGCTCGAAGTCCACATCGATGTCCGGCGGCTCGCTGCGCTCCTTGCTGATGAAGCGCTCGAACAGCAGGTGCGAATCCTCGGGGTTGACCGCCGTGATGCCCAGCACATAGCAGACCACCGAGTTGGCGGCCGAGCCCCGCCCCTGGCACAGGATGCCCCGGCTGCGCGCAAAGCGCACGATGTCGTGCACGGTCAGGAAGTACATCTCGTACTGGCAGTGCGCAATCAGCGCAAGCTCCTTGTCGATCTGCGCGGCAATCCAGTCGGGCACCCCCTGGGGATAGCGGCCTTGGGCCCCCTCTTGTGCCAGCCACGCCAATGCCTGGGCAGGCGTCATGCCGGCGGGCACGGTCTCTTGCGGGTAACGGTATTTGATTTCATCCAGGCTGAAGCTGCAGCGCGCGGCCACCGTGAGCGTGGCGGCCAGCAGTTCGGGCGGGTAGATGCCGGCCAGGCGCACGCGCTGGCGCAAATGGCGTTCGGCATTGGGCTGCAGCGCAAAGCCGCATTCGGCCACGCTGCAGCCCCGCCGCACGGCGGTGATCACGTCCTGCAACGGCTTGCGCGAACGGGCATGCATGTGCACATCGCCCGCTGCCACCAGCGGCAGGCCCAGCGCCGCGCCCGCGCGCTGCAGCGTGGCCAGCCACAGGCTGTCGTCGGGGGCCAGGTGCAGCTCTGCCGCCAGCCAGAGGTGGGCATCGAAATTTGAACAAAATTGACCTATAGCGCTTGATATGCAAGCGCTGAAAGCTACAAAATCAGAAGCATCAAAGCACTCGCGGCGGGGGACGAGCAGCAGCTCGCAGCCCTCCAGGAGGTTGAACGGGCTGCCCGGGCCGACCTGGTATTGCCCCTTGGGCACCGCCGCCCGCGCTGCGGTGATGAACTCGCACAGATTGCCCCAGCCCTCGCCATCCCGAGCCAGGGCCACCAGGCGCAGCTTTCCCCACGCAAACTCGCTGCCCACGATAAGGTGCAAGCCCCATTCCCTGGCGGCCTCCCAGGCGCGCACCACGCCTGCCACCGAGCATTCATCGGTCAGCGCCAGGGCCCGGTAGCCCAGTTGGGCAGCACGCGCCACCAGCTCTTTCGGATGGGAGGCGCCGCGCTGGAAACTGAAGTTGGACAGGCAATGCAGCTCGGCATAGCCCGGCAAGGGCGCAGGGGACGGCACTGTGACAGACGCCATGGCCTTAGAGACTGTTCTCGATCTCGCAGGGGATCGCGTTGGAGCGCAATCGGGATGAGTGGATGCTTCGGATGCGCCGCATGGGCTGGTGCCCATGCAAGCAGCCGGGGCGTCCAATCGCCCGATTTCGCTCCAACCCATCGGGCAGTGGTCTTTGCGGGCGGTCTGCGGCGTTGCGGCGCTTGTGGATAGCCGGGCTATCCACTGCACACCGCGCCTTGCATCCCATCCCGCAAAGACCGCTGCGCGACCCCTGGGAGATCGTGAACAGGCTCTTACCCATAGATGCCGTGCAGGAACCAGCGGTGCGGCTGCGCGGCCGTGAACGCGCTTTGCATCGCGCCCTCCTGCATCGCGCCGCCAGCGGGCGGCACCCACCGCTCGCGGAACACCCACACCAGCCCCGCCACATCGTTGTGCGCCACAAAATAATCGCGCAGCGCCAACCCCGCACAGGAATGGCCCGGGTCGCCAGCGCCCTCGCCTGCGGCCGACCACCAGCCCGCCTCGAACCGGTGCGGCCCCGCCAGCAGGCGCAGCAAGCCGTGGTGACAGGGACGGTTGCCCTGCACCGCCAGCCGCCGGGGTGGGCGCAGCAGCCAGGTGGGCCACAGGGTGGCGTCGGGGGCATGCGTGTCGGCGGCAGGGGTGCCGGGGTGGGCGCGGTCATGGTTCAGCACCTCGGTCGCCGGGCGCCATTGCTGCATGTGCTCGGGCCGGTGGTCGGCCTGCAGCACGGGGGCCACCACCTGGCTGGACCCCAGGCGGGCCGACAGGCGCTCCAGCAACTGGTGCAAGGCCTCGCCTGGCGCTGAAGCCGGGTCGTCACGGCCACCGCCCACAAGATCGCCGGGCGGCAGCAGGCTCGCGCTGCGGTGCGGCAATGGGGCCGACTCCAGCAGGCGCAGCGTGATCTGGTTGACCGGTGCCGCCAGGGCCGTGCGCGCCAGGTTTTCCGACAGCAGGCGCCGCAGGTGCGCCATGTCCTGCGTGGCCTGGGCGGTGCGCACCGGCAGGGCCTGCGTGGGGGCAATGGCCACACCGTCGATGCGCCGCAGGTCGTGGCGCCAGGCCAGCTCCAGCGCCACTGCGCCCTGCTGCCGCGCCTGCAGCCAGCCCTGCAGGGCCGCGAGGCAGCGGCTGGCACTCCAGAGCAGCGCATCGGCCGATTCGGCCAGTGCGGGCAGCTCGGCGGTCAGCACAAACTGCTCGGGCAGCTCCAGCCAGGCGTGGGCTTCGGGAGCGTCGCCCAAGGCCTGGTCCAGCACCCGCAACACCTGGCCACCAAAACGCCTGGCCACCCCGGCACGCGGCAGCGCCCGCAACGCCCCCCAGGTGCGACAACCCATGCGCTCCAGGCTGGCCACATGCGGGCGCAGTGCGGTCAGCGTGTGCAAGGGCAAGCCGTCCACACCCGGCTCCACGCCCTGCCCTGGTGGCACACGCCCCGCCTGCGCCATACGCAACCAGGCCTGCGCCACCAGGGCTGTCGGCCCGCAGCCCCACGCCGTCTGTGTGCCTGGTGGTTGCACCCGCACTTCCCGGGTGGCCGTGTGTGCAGGCGGTCCGCCAGATGCATCGGCCCAGGCCTGCAGCACCTGCGCCCGCAAGGCATCGCGCCCGCCCCAGAGCCGCTCGGTGGTGGACACCTCCAACAGCACGGCGTCGCCATCCACCAGGGCCACGCGCGGCGTAAAGCGCAAAGCCCACCAGCCCGCCGCCGCGGCTTGCACAGCGGCGCCCGGAGGTGCCGCAGGCTCATCGCACCATGGCAACGGCAGTGCGATCCAGTGCATGGCCCCTCCTCTCTGGCGCGCCCCGCCCAGGCGCCAGCACCGGACGCATAGTCAGCGCTGGCACCGCACTGTGACGCACCGCTGTTGCACCGGTCACCCCCTGCGCTGCGCGCCGCCGCGCGGCCTGCGCCGCCAGCACCTGGGCCAGACGGGGGTGGCAGCCCGGCAGATCCAGCCCCTGCACCAGGGGCGGCCCTCGGCGCTTGAGGATCTGCACCTGCATGCCAGGCGATAGGACGGCATCCCCTGGCAGGGCCAGCCCCTGCACCTGCAGCCGCAGCAAGGCCGGCGACGCCTGCGGTGCGGCACGGACCGGGCGAAACACCCACAGCAACTGCTGTTGTTGCGCCGCCGCCAGCTGCAAGCGGCGCAAGGCCGCAGGGAGTGCCTGCGGCAGCCAGGCCATGACGGCCAGCACATCGCGGCAGCGCAGCGCCTGCTCGGCCGCCCAGAGCGCCGCCTTGGCGTTGTCGGGCCGCACGACGCACAAGCGCTGTGCCGGCAACCCCTGCGCCCTGAGCGCCGGGCCAAAGGGCTCGCACGGTGGCGCCACCACCACCACGGCCCCCACGCGCCGAGCCACTGCCTGCGCCAGTGCAGGCAGCACCAGTTGCCATTCGTGCAGGCCCACCATGGGTTGCAATACCTCGCTCATCGCCCCCACGGGCCAGCCACCGCCCGGCAGTTGCGCATCCAGCAGCGCGTATCCGGTGGGCTGCGCGGACTGCGGGCCCGCGCCCAATGCGTCTGCATGCCAGACACCAGGCATGGCGGACGGCAAATCGAGCGCAACCCGCAAAGTGGAGCGTGGCGCAATCATGGTGGTGGCAAGGGTTCAGAAGACAGGAATACTGTGAATATACACAGTATTCCTGTCTTCCACCACCAACCACCCAGCCAGAAGAAAAGAGACGCTTTGGGGCCGCTACAACATGCGCATCACCCCATCGCACCAGTCGGCCACAGTGCTTCACGCCCACCAGAGCCACTTCGGCCAGGCCCACGGCCTCGCCTTGCCACTGTTCGAGCAGATCGCCCTGGTGCCCAGGGTGGGAGCCAGCCGGCCTCGATCAACGCCTTTTGCCATGCCTGCAGCCGGGTGTCGGCAAAGGCGAGCGCGCGGCCGGCCTCCTGCCTGGCGGAGGCCGGCAAGCTTGCCTGGACTGTTTCCACTGCGCAAAGGCGTCCGCCAGCAAAAGGCCCGCTTGCGCGGGCCCGTGCTATGGCAGGTCAAGCAGTGCCTTCAGGGCAGCAGCGTGACACCCGTCTTGGCCTGGAGGGCATCGAACGTGACGCCCGGCGCCAGCTCCACCACCTTGAGGCCCAGCGGCGTCACGTCCATCACGGCCAGGTCGGTGATGATGCGGTCGACCACGCCCACGCCCGTGAGGGGCAGCGTGCACCGGGGCAGGATTTTCAGGTCTTCGGTGCCGTCTTTCTTGCGCGCCACATGCTCCATGAGCACGATCACACGCTTGACGCCGGCCACCAGGTCCATGGCGCCGCCCATGCCCTTGACCATCTTGCCGGGGATCATCCAGTTGGCCAGGTCACCCTGCTCGCTGACCTGCATGGCGCCCAGGATGGACAGGTTGATCTTGCCGCCGCGGATCATCGCGAAGGACTGGTCCGAACTGAAGATGGACGAGCCGGGGATGGTGGTCACGGTCTGCTTGCCAGCGTTGATGAGGTCGGCATCCACCTTGTCCTCGGTGGGGAAGGCCCCGATGCCCAGCATGCCGTTCTCGGACTGCAGCCACACCTCCTTGTCACCGGTGAAGTTGGCCACCAGCGTGGGAATGCCGATGCCCAGGTTCACATAGAAGCCGTCTTCGAGTTCTTGGGCCGCACGGGCGGCCATCTGGTCTTGGGTCCAGGACATGTTCAAGCCTTTCTAATCGATTGAGGACAGGGCTTGCCGATTCGCGGCTGCGGCCTGTCCCGCAAGGTTATTTCGTTTCGGTGATGGTTCTTTTCTCGATGCGCTTTTCAGGGTGGGCGTTGAGCACGATGCGGTGCACATAGATGCCGGGCAGGTGAATCTGGTCGGGGTCGATCGCGCCCGTCTCCACCACCTCTTCCACCTCCACGATGCAGATCTTGCCGGCCATGGCGGCGGCCGGGTTGAAGTTGCGTGCCGTCAGGCGAAACTGCAGGTTGCCCGACTGGTCGGCGCGCCAGGCCTTGACCAGCGACACTTCGGGCACCAGCGAGCGCTCCATCACATAGGTTTCGCCATCGAACTCGCGCAGCTCCTTGCCCTCGGCCACGATGGTGCCCACGCCGGTCTTGGTGAAGAAGGCCGGGATGCCCGCGCCGCCCGCGCGCAGCTTCTCGGCCAGCGTACCCTGGGGCGTGAATTCCAGCTCCAGTTCGCCCGCCAGGAACTGGCGCTCGAATTCCTTGTTCTCGCCTACATAGGACGAGATCATCTTCTTGATCTGGTGCGTTTCGAGCAGCTTGCCCAGGCCAAAGCCGTCCACGCCCGCGTTGTTGGAGATCACGGTGAGGTTCTTCGCCCCCGAATCGCGCAGCGCATCGATGAGTGCCTCGGGAATACCGCACAGGCCGAAGCCGCCCACGGCCAGCAACTGGCCATCGGCCACCACGCCTTCAAGGGCCTTGGCTGCGGAAGGAAATAACTTTTTCACCACGATCTCCTTGATAGTTTTGATGCGCTACGATACTACGTAGATGGATAAGTAGTACCCCGTAAAGATTTGCACTATGGACGTTGATTACAGACTGGCTTTCGAATTTGCCCCCGTGGGTCTGGTGCTCTCGCGCAACCGCACCATGATGGACTGCAACCGGCTGGTCTGTGAAATGTTCGGCGCCTCGCGCGAAGTGTTGATCGGGCAATCGTTCGAGGTGCTCTACCCCAGCACCGACGAGTACGAACGCCTGGGGGCGCACATGGAACCCATTTTGAACGCCAAGGGCCACTATGCCGACAGCCGCATCATGAAGCGGGCCAACGGCGAAGTGTTCTGGTGCCACGTGTCGGGCCGCGCCCTCAATCGCGAAGCCCCCCACGAATCGGGCATCTGGAGCTTTGAAGACCTCAGCTCGCAGCGCACCGTCAAGGCCGAACTCACGGGGCGCGAACGCGAAGTGGCCGCCAAGCTGCTGGAAGGCCTGACCTCCAAGGAAATCGGCAAGACCCTGGAGATCAGCCACCGCACCGTGGAAATCTACCGTGCCCGCCTGATGCGCAAGTACAACGCCTCCACCGCGGCCGATCTGGTGCACAAGCTGGTGGCGGGAGCATAGGCTCCCCCTGAGTCGTTTCGCGCCTTCCCCCTGAGGGGGACACTACCACTGGCCTGGCCAAGCCAGTTCTACGGGCGACAGGAAGCAGTCCAAGCGCAAGAGCGCACCGTCAGCCCTTTCCATGACCGTCCACCACCTCGGACGCTGTGCGAAAAGCCTCCACCGCGGCCGGCAGGCCGCAGTAGATGCTGGCATGCAGCAGCACTTCCTGAAGCTCCTGGGCCGTGGCGCCATTGTTGAGCGCACCGCGCACATGGCCCTTGAGCTCGTGCTGCCGGCCCAGTGCCGTGAGAAATGCCACCGTGATCAGGCTGCGCGTTTTCATTTCCAACCCCGGGCGCTGCCACACATCGCCCCAGGCATTGCGGGTGATGAACTCCTGGATGGGCTGGGTGAACGCCGTGGCATTGCCAAAGGCCTTGGCCACGAAGTCCTCGCCCATGACCTGCTTGCGCGTGGCCAATCCTTGGTCGAAATCTTTGGTGGATGGGGGTTGCTGCGTCATGCGGGCACTCCTGTTCGATTGGGAGAGCCATGGTATCCGCCTCCATCATGCGCAAAAAGAAACACCCCCTGCGGCATCCATCAGGACTCGCAGGGGGCGTGGACCATTCGCTCAGGCCTTGTCAGGGTTGGATCAGCGCCAGATCAAAACGGTCCAGGTTCATCACCTTGGTCCAGGCTGCAACGAAGTCCCGAACGAACTTGTCGTGCGCGTCGGCACTGGCATACACCTCGGCCAGGGCACGCAGCACCGAGTTGGAGCCAAACACGAGATCGTTGCGGGTAGCGGTGTATTTCACCGCGCCGCTCCTGCGGTCCCGGCCCTCGAACCGCTCTGCGCTGCTGTCCGACGCTTTCCAGACGGTGCCCATGTCCAGCAAGTTGACGAAGAAGTCATTGCTGAGCACCCCCACCTTGTCGGTGAACACGCCATGCTGGCTGCCATCGTGGTTGACGCCCAGCACGCGCAGGCCACCAATGAGCGCCGTCAGCTCAGGCGCCGTGAGCGTGAGCTGCTGGGCCTTGTCGATCAGCAGTTCTTCTGTGGTGGTGCTGCTGGCAATGCGGCGGTAGTTGCGGAAACCGTCAGCCACCGGCTCCATCAGGGCGAAAGAATCGGCATCGGTCTGGTCCTGGCGCGCATCCACCCGGCCCGGGGCAAACGGCACCTCGACCGCCACACCCGCAGCCCGCACAGCCTGCTCCACGCCCACCACGCCGGCCAGCACGATCACGTCAGCCAGCGAGGCCTTGCCCGATGCCTGCGCAATGGCTTGCAGCCGGGGCAGCACGCTCGCGGCGACGGCGTTCACCGCCCAGTCCTTTTGCGGGGCCAGCGCCAGGCGCGCACCGTTGGCCCCGCCGCGCTTGTCGCCGCCGCGGAACGTCGAGGCCGAAGCCCAGGCCACGGACACCAGCTCGCTGACCGACAGGCCCGAGGCCGCGATCTGCGCCTTCAGCTCGGCAATGTCTGCGGCCGTGGGCTTGTGCAGCGGCGCGGGCAGCGGGTCTTGCCAGACCAGCTCTTCCTTCGGTACTTCAGGGCCCAGGTAGCGCGCCTTGGGGCCCATGTCGCGGTGGGTGAGCTTGAACCAGGCGCGCGCAAAGGCTTCGTTGAAGGCCTGCGGGTCGTTCAGGAAACGGCGCGAGATCTTCTCGAACCCGGGGTCGAAGCGCAGCGTCAGGTCGGTGACCAGCATCGTGGGCTTGCGCTTCTTGGCGGGATCGAAGGGGTCGGGAATGATTTCGGGCGCATCCTTGGCCTCGAACTGGATGGCCCCGGCCGGGCTGCGCGTCTGCACCCACTCGTACTTGAACAGGTTCTCGAAAAAGTGGTTGCTCCACTGCGTGGGTGTCTGGGTCCACACCACTTCCAGGCCGGACGTGATGGCATCGCTTCCACTGCCGCTGCCATAGCTGCTGGTCCAGCCCAGCCCCATCTGCTCGATGGCTGCGGCCTCGGGATCGGCGCCCACATGGCTGGCGGAACTGGCGCCATGGGTCTTGCCCAGCGTGTGGCCACCGGCGATCAGCGCCACGATTTCCTCATCGTCCATGGCCATGTTGCCAAAGGTGGCGCGGATGGCTGCGGCGGCCGATGCGGGGTCGCCGCTGGCGTTGGGGCCTTCGGGGTTCACATAGATCAGCCCCATCTCGGTGGCGGCCAGGGGGTTCTTGGCCAAGGTCTCGGGGCTGCGGTGGGTGAGCCAGGCCTTCTCGTCGCCCCAGTTCACGTCCATGTCGGGCTCCCACACGTCTTCGCGGCCGGCACCAAAGCCAAAGGTGCGAAAGCCGGAGTTTTCCAGCGCCACATTGCCGGCCAGGATGATCAGGTCGGCCCAGGAGATCTTCTGTCCGTATTTTTGCTTGATGGGCCACAGCAGGCGGCGCGCCTTGTCCAGGCTCACGTTGTCCGGCCAGCTGTTGAGCGGCGCAAAGCGCTGCTGGCCACGCCCGGCACCGCCACGGCCATCCACCGTGCGGTAGGTACCCGCGCTGTGCCAGGCCATGCGGATGAACAGGCCAGCGTAGGTGCCCCAGTCGGCGGGCCACCAGTCCTGCGAATCGGTGAGGAGCGCCTTGAGGTCGGCCTTGAGCGCGGAGTAGTCGAGTTTCTTGAATTCTTCGGCGTAGTTGAACTTCCCGCCCAGGGGGTTGGAGCGCTCGGAGTGCTGGTTCAGCAAATCCACGCGCAACTGGTTCGGCCACCAGTCACGGCTGGTCCGGCTGCTGCTTGCGCCGGCGGCATGGAATGGGCATTTGGATTCTTCGGTCATGGAGCGCTCCTTGTCTTGCGTGTGAGGCCATTATGGCGAGTTGCAAGCCAAATGATAGGCAGTGACCTCCGAATCAAAAAGTCAATTAATACAAATTTACCGATAGTTTTTATTAACCCACTCCCTAAGAAGATAGCCAGAAAGAGCGCGGCAGTACGCCCGTGATTGCACTATTTTCGATAGCCGCCTGCGGCCTTATCCGTTTGCAGGCCCGGTGTGCCCAGGTCCGCTTGCAGGATATGGCCGTGGGTCGAGTCGGTGACGTACACCACCCTGCGCCCTTCTCCGCCGAAAGCCAGATTGGTGGTGGAGGCCCCGGCGGGTCCGCGCAACACGCATTCCGGCTCGGCCCGGTGGTTCAACACCCACACATAGCCCAGGCCCGGGTTGGCCACCAGCAGGCGCCCTGCCCCATCCACCGCCAACCCATCGGGGCCACTGGGGCCGTAGGAGGTGAAGAACTGGCCCACCTTGGCCACGCTGCCGTCGGGCAGCAGCGGCACGCGCCACACGCAGTTGCCGCGCGTCACGGCCAGGTAGAGCACGCGGCCGTCGGGCGACAGGGCCACGCCGTTGGGGCTGGGCACATTGGCCAGCAGCAGGTCCAGCTGGCCGCTGGGGCGCAGGCGGTACAGGCGGCCGCTCGGATCGTGCAAGCCGCTCTGGCCCTGGTCGGTGAAGTAGAGGTTGCCTTCGGCGTCGAAGATCAGGTCGTTCACGCCCTTGAAGCGCTCGCTGTTGCGGCGCAGCAGGTAGGGCGCGACCTGGCCCGTGGCCACGTCGAGCTGCATCAGGCCGTTCTTGTAGTCGGTGATGAGCAGCGTGCCGGGCTTCAGGAACTTCATGCCGTTGGGCTCGCCGTCGTACTCAGCCACCAGCGCCCATTCGCCTTGCGGGTTGATGCAGAAGATGCGCCCCCAGGGAATGTCGCTCACATACAGGTGGCCCGTGTCGTCGAACACCGGGCCTTCGAGGAAGGAATCGGTGATGGCGCCGCCCCGGTTGGCGTCAGCCCAGTCGCTGCGCTCGCGGCGACGAAAGTGCTCGGGCATCGTGGTGAACACATCGAGTTCACGAACCTGGGGGGCTTGCAGCAGAAACATGGTGGGGTCTTTCGTGTTCAAGGAAGGGCATCGAAACCATACAGCCGCGCCGGGTTGTCGACCAGGATGCCATCCATGGCCGCGTCGCTGCCGGCCCAGACCTGCAGCAGGTCCACCAGATCGGCATCGTTCACGGTGCCGGGCGTCTCGGTGGTGTGCGGCCAGTCGCTGCCCCACACCAGGCGGTCGGGCGCAGCTTGCACCAAGGCCTGGCCCAGCGGCAGCGTGTCGGCATAGCTCGGGCCATGCACGGTCGAGCGCATGTAGGCGCCCGAGAGCTTGACCCAGGTGTTGCCCCCATCAAGCAAGCCGCGCACCACGCCATAGGCCTCCGCGGCCGGTCCTTGGGCCGGGTCGATGCGGCCCAGGTGGTCGATGACCAGGGGCACAGGCAAGGTGTGCAGCTGCGGCGCGAGCGCGATGAGTTGCTCCGGGTGCGCAAAGATCTGGATGTGCCAGCCCGCGCAGGCCGGGTGCTCCGCCACCTTGCGGGCCAGCGTGGCCAGCATGGCGGGCGTGGTGGTGCCCCACGATTGGGGCGAGACAAAGTTGACCCGCAGCCCGCGCACGCGGCGCGCAGCCAGGCGGGCCAGCTCGTCGGCGCTCACGTCCTCGCCCACCACGGCCACGCCGCGCGCAGCATCGCCCAGTGGGTCCAGCGCATCGAGCGTGCAGGCATTGTCGGTGCCGTAGGTCGATGGCGTGACCAACACCGTGCGTGTGGTGCCCAGGCGTGCCTGCAGCTGCCGGTATGCCGCCACGGGCGCCACCGGCGGTGTGCGCGGCCAGTGGGCCGACGGCGCAAAGCGCGGGTCGAAGATGTGCATGTGGCTGTCGCACGCGCCGGGTGGCAACTGGCGCTGCGGGCGGTTCACCCCCACAGAGTGCGGGACGGGCGTGGTCAGCGCAGGCAATGCCATCGGCTCAATCCAGTTTGATATTGCCCTTGCGCACCACATCGCCCCACTTCGCGTCTTCCTTCTTCAGGAAGGCGGCAAAGTCTGCGGGCGTGGAGCCTACGGGCTGTGCGCCGAGGTCGGCCAAGCGCTGCTTCACTTCGTCTTCCTTCAGCACGTCTTGCAGGGCTTGCTGCAGCTTGGTGGCGATGGGGGCTGGCACGCCTGCGGGCAGGAACACGCCGTTCCACTCATAAGCCTCGTAACCGGGGATGGCGGCCTCGGCCACCGTGGGCACATCGGGCAGGCGCTTGGAGCGCTCGGGCGCCGACACGGCCAATGCGCGCAGCTTGCCGCCCGACACATGCGGGTAGGTGGCGGCCACGGTGCCGAACATGAAGTCCACCTGGCCGGCGATCACATCGGTGATGGCGGGTCCGCCGCTCTTGTAGGGCACATGCACCATGTCCAGGCCCAGCTTCTGGGCCATCAGTTCCGCTGCCAGGCGCTGCACCGTGCCGCTGCCGCCCGAGGCAAAGTTGATCTTGCCCGGCTGGGCCTTGGCCTTGGCGATCAGCTCGCCCACGTTCTTGTAGGGCGCATCGCTTTTGACGATCAGCACATTGGGCGCCAGCAGCACCAGCGACAACGGCTGCAGCGCGTTGGCGGCATACGGCATCTTGGGGAACAGGTGCGGGTTGATGGAGTACGGCGTGGCGTCGTACAGCATGGTGTAGCCGTCGGCCGGTGCCTTGGCCACGTAGCTGGCGCCAATGGTGCCGCTGGCACCGGCCTTGTTGTCCACGATCACGCTGCCGCCCAGCTTGGCGCCCAGGCGGGTGGCGACCACGCGGGCCACGGCATCGGCCGCGCCGCCGGGGGCGTAAGGCACGACGATGGTGATGGGCCGCTCGGGGAAAGCGGCATGGGCCACGCCAGCAGCCAGGGCACAGGCAGCGATCAGGGGTTTGAGGAAGCGGAACATGGGTTCTCCAATCAATACAGGGTTCTACAACAGCGACAGGGCCGCTCAATCTGCTTTCAGATCCAGTGCCTTGGCAATCTGGCTGTGGGTGGCCACCTCCCGCGCCACGCGGGCGGCAAAGGGGGCGCCGCACTGCGATTCGGGTGTCATGCCCAGGCCGCTGAGTTTTTCAGCGGCCGCAGCGCTCTTGGCAAATTCGGCGGCGGCCTGCTCCAGCGCCTGGGCAACGGGCTCGGGCAGGCCCGCAGGGGCCAGCACGCCGTACCACACGTCGGCGGCGTAGTTGCCACCGCCGGCCTCGGCAAAGGTGGGCAGGTCGGGCACCAGGGCCGAGCGCTGGGGCGCGCCCACGGCCAGCGCGCGCAGCTTGCCGCTCTTGATCTGCGGCAGCACCGAACCCAGGGTGGCGAAAGAGCTGTCGAGCTGACCGCCCATCAGGTCCGTCACCACGGGTGCCGCGCCCTTGTAGGGCACATGGTTGAGCTGCAGGCCCTGGGCGCGGGCAAACACCTCGGTGGCGAAGTGGCCCGAGCTGCCCACTCCGGCCGTGCCGGCGGTCACGCGGCCGGGCTCGGCGCGGGCCTTGGCCAGGTAGTCGGCCAGGGTCTTCACGGGCAGGCCGGGGGCCACCACCAGCACCGTGGGGCTGCTGGCCACGGTGCACAGGGGGCGGAAGGACTTCACTGCATCGAACTTGACCCGATTCTGGTACAGCCCCGGAATCATGGTGTGGTTGGTGGCGCCAAACAGCAGCGTGTAGCCATCGGCCGGGGCACTGGCCACGGCCTGCGCGGCAATGATGGTGCCCGCGCCGGGCTTGTTGTCGATGATGAAGGGCTGGCCCAGCGCCTTGCTGGCGTGGTCGGCAAACGCACGCGCCACCACATCGGTGGGGCCGCCTGCGGCAAAGCCCACCACCAGCTTCACGGGCTTGGTCGGGTAGGCTGCTGCGCCCGTTTGCGCATGGGCCGCGCCAGACGCTACCAAAGTAATAGCTATCAGTGCTTGATAGACGGTCGCCATAGGCATTTTTTGCTTCAACATGGTGAAGACTCCTTCAATCAATGCGGATGCCGCTGGTGCGAATGACCTCGGCCCACTTCGTGGTTTCGGTTTTCAGGAAGGCGCTGAACTCCTGCGCGCTGGAGCCCACGCCCTGCACGCCCAGCTCGGCAAAGCGCTTCTTCATCTCGGGGCTGGCCACGATGGCACGGGTTTCGGCCTCCAGCCGCTCCAGCACGGGGCGCGGCGTGCCCGCGGGGGCGAACAGGCCATTCCACTCGCTGACCTGGAAGCCGGGCACGCCGGACTCGGCCACGGTGGGCACGGCCTCCCAGCCCTCGGCGCGGCGGGGCGAGGTGATGGCCAGCGCACGCAGCTTGCCGCTTTTGACGAATGGGCCGCTAGCCGTGGTGGCGCTGAACATCACGTCCACCTGTCCACCGATCAGGTCGGTGAGCGCGGGCGCGCCGCCCCGGTAGGGGATGTGGGTGATGGCCACTTTTTGCCCCTGCTTGAACAGCTCGCCCGCCAGGTGCTGGGCGCCACCGTTGCCGGCCGATGCATAGGTCAGGTTACCGGGGCGAGCCTTGGCGGCCTTGGCCACATCGGCCACCGACTGGAAGGGCGACATGGCCGGCACCACCATCAGCAGCGGCACTTGCAGCACGAGCGAGATGGGTGCGAAGTCCTTGCTGGCTTCGAACGGCAGCTTGGGGAACAGACTAGGGTTGACGGTGAAGGCCGTGGCATCGAGCAGCAGCGTGTAGCCATCGGCGGGTGCCTTGGCCACGGCCGCCGCGCCAATGGTGCCGCTGCCGCCGGGGCGGTTGTCCACCACCACCTGCTGGCCCAGGCGTTGGCCCAGTTGTGTGGCCAGCAGGCGTGCGGTGTTGTCGGCATTGCCGCCGGCCGGGTACGGCACCACCAGCTTGAGGGGCTTGTCGGGCCAGGTCGCCTGCGCCAGTGCGGGCAGTGCAGCCGTGGCACCGATTGCTACGAAACCAATCGCTGCCAGCGCATTACGGATAAGCGCTACAGGCCGTTCAGGCTTGAAACTTTTGTTCATGGGAAATGTCTCCTGTCATGGACTGCGCAGACCGCAGCCGCTGGTTTTGGCGCGGGCCGGTGCTGACACCGGCCCCGTCCAGTCGGGCACACAACGCTGGCGTACCCTGCCCTGCTTCACTTCATTCACACGGTAGGGTTCAGCCCCAACTCAAGCCGTTTCAATGGCAGTCGCCGGCACACGGTCCAGCACGGCCAGCAGGTTCTGGGCAGCACCCACACCCATGTTCACGTAGGCGTCACTTGTCACGCCGCCGATATGGGGGCTGAGGATGATGTTTTTCTCGCCCTGGAAGGGGTGGCCGGCCGTCATGGGCTCCACCGCAAAGCTGTCCAGCCCGGCGGCCATGACCTGGCCCGAGCGCACGGCGGCCAGCAGCGCGGCCTCGTCGATCAGGCCCCCACGTGCGGTGTTCACCACGATCACGCCGCGCCTGCATTGCGCCAGCGTGATGGCGTTCAGCAGGTTGCGGTTGTCGTCGGTCAGCGGGCAGTGCAAAGACACCGCATCCGATTCGCGCCAGATCGTTTCCAGGTCCACCGCCTGTACATAGGCGGGCAGGTTTTTGGCAAATGGGTCGAAGCCGATCACGCGCATGCCCAGGGCGTCGGCCATCTTGGCAAAGCGCAGGCCAATGGCGCCCAGGCCCACCAGGCCCACGGTGCGGCCACCCAGTTCCAGGCTCTTGTGCGTGGCCTTGTCCCAGTGGCCGGCGTGCATGCGCGCATCCAATACCACCACGGATTTGGCGCAGGCCAGCAGCAGGGCCAGGGCCTGCTCGGCCACGGCAGTGGCGTTGGCGCCCACGGCGGCCACCACCTCGATGCCACGGGCTTTCGCGGCCACCTTGTCGATGGTGTCGGTGCCGCTGCCGTGCTTGGAGATGACCTTGAGCGCGGGCGCCGCATCCATCACCGCAGCGCCCACCTTGCCGTAGCGCACGATGATGGCCACCGGGTTGTGGCGCTGGCACAGGGCCACCATGTCGTCTTCGGTGGGCGTCTTGCCCGCGTAGACGACTTCGTAGCCCGTGAGCAGGTCGAGGGCTTGTTGCGCCAGATCGGCGCCGGTCACGATGATGGTTTGGCTCACAGCGATTCCCCTTCCTTCAACACGCCCGCAGCGCGCAAGGCGGCGGGCAGCCACTTCGATGCGGTGTCGCCACGGGCAATGGCTTCGATGCGGGCGGCTTCGTCGGCCACCTTCTTGTCGGCCAGGGCCAGCATGGCGGGGGCTTTTTCGCGCTCGATGACGACCACGCCATCGGCGTCACCCACCACCAGGTCGCCGGGGTTCACCACCGCACCACCGGCGCTGATGGGATGGTTGATGCGGCCGGGCACGAACTTGGTGGGCCCTGCGGGGTTGAAGCCAGCGCTGAACACGGGGAAGTCCAGCTCCAGGATCTCCAGCTTGTCGCGGATGGCGGCGTCCACGATCACGCCGGCCAGGCCGCGCTTCTTGCAGGCGCTGAGCATCAGCGTGCCCATCAGCGCCGCCGTCTGGTCGCCCTTGCCGTCGATCACCAGCACGTCGCCCGGCTGGGCCAGGGCGATGGCGGCGTGGATCATGAGGTTGTCACCAGGGCGCACTTCCACGGTGAAGGCGGGCCCGGCCACTTTCATGGCCTGGTGCACGGGCGCCACGCGGCCATGCATCGTGCCGCGGCGGCCGGCCACATCGGCCAGGATGGCGGCCTGGTAGGTAGCGGCTTGTTGCACCACGTCGGCGCTCACGCGGTCGATGGCGCGGATGATTTCAGGGAGTTGGCTCATGGTGAATCTTTGTGAAGAACGGTGGTAACAGTGAAATCAGCACTGCGCAGCAGGCTTGGCCTTGCCTGCAAAGCGCCCATGCCGCGGCGCCACCACCCAACGATGGGCGGCTGTCGGCGAGATGCATGGAAAAAAAGGACTGGGGCATGCGCAGTGCGCTCTGCCCCAGCGAGCGCGTCAGTCCAGGCTGGCGCCCGAGTCCTTGACGATCCTGGCCCAGCGCGGCACCTCGGCGCGCAACAGCTGGCCGAACTGCTCGGCCGAGCCGCCCAGCACGTCACCGCCCTCGGAGCGCAGCTTGTCAGCCACCTCGGGCTGCTGCAGGGCCGCGTTGATGGCCTTGTTGAGCTGCGCCACGATGGGCGCAGGCGTACCAGCGGGCGCCAGGATGCCAAACCAGGTCACGGCCTCGAAGCCCTTGTAGCCCGACTCGGCGAGCGTGGGCACATCGGGCAACTGGGATGAGCGCTTGGCCGAGGTGATGGCCAGCACCTTGAGCTTGCCGTTGCGCACCTGGCCCAGCAGCGTGGGCACGGACGACATGTACAGGTCGATCTGCCCGCCCACCAGGTCCGTCATGGCCTGGGCCGCGCCCTTGTAGGGGATGTGGCGCAACTGGATGCCCGCGGCATTCTCGGCCAGTTCGCCCGCCAGGTGGGCCACGGTGCCGTTGCCCGAGTAGCCCAGCGTCAGCGCATCGGGCTTGCCTTTGGAGGCCGCCACCACATCGGCGAAGGTCTTGAAAGGCGAGTTGGCCGGTGCGGCCATCACGATGGGCGAAGAAGACACCAGGGCCACGGGCACCAGGTCCTTGAGCGGGTCGTAGGGCAGCTTGGGGTACAGCGTGGGGTTGATGGCCAGGTTACTGGTCTGGCCCATGACCAGGGTGTAGCCGTCGGCCGGCGACTTGGCTGCAGCGTCCACACCCAGGTTGCCACCCGCACCGGGCCGGTTGTCCACGATCACATTCCACTTGTTCTGGTCGGCGAGCTTTTGCGCCACGGTGCGCGCAATCATGTCGGTACCGCCACCGGGCGGGAATGGCACGATCAGGCGGATGGGCTTGGCTGGATAGGCAGCCTGTGCCAGGGCGGCGCCGGTGGGTATGGCAGCAGAGGCAAGGCCCAGGAGGGCAGCGCAAAGCTGTGCACTGAAGGAACGCGAAAGCGATGAAAGCACTGGCATGGATTTGTCTCCGTTATGGTGGTTCGTCACGCCGTTGTGCAAGAGTTCTTCAAGCCCAGCGCCGTGGGTGCAACTTTACGCAGACGTTTCAACCCATACAATGCAGTTGCACACAATGAAACGAATTCCGCCATGAGCAACAGCCCTGCCCAACCCCTGCGCCCCGCCCCACCCAGGGCCCCGGAGCTACCTGCCACAGGCGCTGCGGCGGCAGCCAAAGACACCGGTGGCGTCATCGCCGTCACACGCGCCCTGCAGGTGCTGGAGGCCTTTGCGCTGGGTGAATCCAGCCTGCCGCTGGCCGAACTGAGCCGCCGCTGCGGTCTGCACAAGACCACGGTGCTGCGCCTGGCGCGCACACTGGCGCACTCGGGCTTCATGGTGCAGCGCGAGGACGGCGACTGGCGCCTGGGCCCCGCCGCAGGCTGGCTGGGCGCGCGCTACCAGGCGGGCTTTGATGTGCAGAACGTGCTCGAACCCGCGCTGCGTGAGCTGACCCTCGCCACCGGCGAAAGCGCGGCGTTCTATGTGCGCGAGGGCAATGTGCGGACCTGCCTGGTCCGCGTGGAAGGCCCGCAGGCCCTGCGCCACCACGCGCGCATGGGCGAAGGCCTGCCGCTGGACAAGGGCTCGCCAGGCCGCGTGATCCTGGCCTTCTCGGGCGAGCCAGGCAAGGCCTACGAAGAGATCCGCAAGAAGGGCTACCACTGGTCCATCGGCGAGCGCGAACAGGGCGTGGCCACCGTGTCGGCCCCGGTGTTCGGCATGCACTGGCGCCTGATGGGCTCGGTGTGCATCTCGGGCCCGGCCTCGCGCCTGCCGGCCGAAAAACTGGAGTCTCTGGCACAGACCGTGATCGCTGCGGCCACGCAGTTGTCGTATGCGCTGGCGGGCAATTCGGCAGCGCCTGCCCACGCCCCGGTGCGGGCCACCCAATGGCATCCTTGATACTTGCATCCGTTATCAACCACGTACAAAAACCGAGGAGACTGCCGTGAGCCGCTACCCCTTCCCCGACCTGAACACCCTGCCCGAGGACATCCGCGCGCGGATTCTGGAGGTGCAGGAGAAGGCGGGATTCATCCCCAACGTGTTCCTCGCCTTTGCCCGCCGTCCGGCCGAATGGCGCGCGTTTTTCGCGTACCACGATGCGCTCATGCTCAAGGAGGAAGGCAGCCTGACCAAGGGCGAGCGCGAGATGATCGTCACCGCCACCAGCGCGGCCAACCAGTGCCTGTACTGCGTGGTGGCGCATGGCGCCATCCTGCGCATCTACGAAAAGAAACCCTTCGTGGCCGACCAGGTGGCCGTGAACCACCGCAAGGCGGACATCACGCCGCGCCAGCGCGCCATGCTCGACTTCGCCATGAAGGTCTGCCAGCGCGCGCACGAGGTGGAAGACGCCGACTTCACCGCCCTGCACGCCCATGGCCTGGACGACGAGGACATCTGGGACATTGCCGCCATCACGGCATTCTTTGGTCTCTCCAACCGCATGGCCAGTTTTGCGGGCATGCAGCCCAACCCCGAGTTCTATCTGATGGGGCGGGTGCCCAAGCAGAAATAAGAAAAGAGGCCGGCTCCGCAGGATTACGACTTGCTTGATAGCTTCAAGCGCTTAACTCATAAGCACTTGAGCCCTATTTCATTCAGTCAGCCGAGACCAAGGCCCGCATCCAGTCGGGCAAGGGCGCGGCCTTCTGCTGCGGGAAATCCACCCAGATGGTGGTGGCGCCACCAGCGGCACAAATCACACCGGGCTGGTCCACCCGCTCCATCGTGCCCCAGGTCTCGAACGTGGTGCGCGCCGGGTCGCTCACATACAGCTTGAGCAGCACATCGGCCGGGTATTCCAGCTGCCGGTAGAAGTTGCAGAACGCATTGACGATCACCGGGCCCTGGCCATTCGGGTCGGGGTTGCAGCCCACCGACGCCATCCACTCGATGCGCGCCGTCTCCAGGTAGCGAAAGTAAACGGTGTTGTTGACATGGCCCATGGCGTCCATGTCGCCCCAGCGCACGGGGAAGCGCATCTCAAAAACCAGTTTCTTGGTCTCGGGGATTTCCATCTTCATACCGCAAAGCCGTCGTCGGCCGCAATCACCGCGCCATTGACAAAGTGGCTCTGGTCGCTGGCCAGCATCACGATGAGGGCATCCAGGTCCTGCGGCTGCCCCACGCGCTTGCGCGGCAGCATGGCGATGAGCTTCTGGCCCTGCTCGGTGTCCCAGTGATGGTGGTTGAGCTCGGTATCGATATAGCCCGGGCAGATGGCATTCACGTTGATGCCAAAGCGCCCCCACTCCAGCGCCATGGCGCGGGTCATCTGCACCACGGCGGCCTTGCTCATGCTGTAGGCACCAATCTGCGGCAGCACCTTGAGTCCGGCCATCGAGGCGATGTTGATGATGCGCCCGCCCGTGAAGCTGCCCGGCGCCGCGCCGCGCGAGCGGGCCAGCATGCGCTTGCCCACCTCTTGCGCCACAAAGAAGGCGCCCTTCACGTTGGTATCGAAGATGAAGTCGTAGTCCTCGGGCGTCACATCCTGGATGCGCTGCGTGGTGCTCACGCCCGAGTTGTTGACCAGGATGTCGATGGAGCCCATTTCCGTCTCGGCATGGGCCACGGCGGCCTTGATGGAATCGTGGTCGGTCACATCGAGCTCGACCACATGGGCGTCGCCCCCTTCGCCTTCGATGCGGGCGCGCAGTTCCTTGAGTTTTTCCAGCCGGCGGCTGGCCAGCACCACCCCGGCACCCGCACGGGCCAGGGTGCGCGCAAACTGGGCCCCCAGGCCGCTGGATGCGCCCGTCACCAGGGCCACGCGGCCGGACAAATCGATGCTGTAAGCCATTGAGAGTTTCTCCACAAATCAGAAACAGAGGAAATATGCGCGTCCGATTGTGCGTGTTCGCATGAATACAATCAGCCGCTGGCCAGGCAGTGCCGTGCGGCACGGCCTGTAGAACATTCCTTCATTATCAAATGCCCGACGAGACACCCATGACAAACCAGGAAATCCTTGCCCAGTATGGTCCCCGCGAAGCCATGGAATACGACGTGGTCGTGGTAGGTGGCGGCCCCGCTGGCCTGTCCACCGCCATCCGGCTCAAGCAGCTCGCCGCCGAAAAGGGCCAGGACGTGTCGGTCGTGGTGCTCGAAAAAGGTTCCGAGCCCGGCGCGCACATCCTGTCGGGCGCCATCATGGACCCCAAGGCGCTCAGCGAACTGATCCCCGACTGGAAGGAAAAGGGCGCCCCGCTGAACCAGCCCGTCACCGATGATGCCATGGTGTTCCTGGGCGAGAAATCGTCATTCCGCACCCCCAATTTCCTGCTGCCAGGCTGCTTTCAGAACCATGGCAACTACATCGTCAGCCTGGGCAACGTCACGCGCTGGCTGGCGCAGCAGGCCGAGAACCTGGGCGTGGAAATCTTCCCCGGCTTTGCCGCCGCCGAAGTGCTCTACAACGACAACGGCAGCGTCAAGGGCGTGGCCACCGGCAACATGGGCGTGAGCAAGGAAGGCGAGCCCACGGGCGACTTCCAGCTCGGCATGGAGCTGCACGCCAAATACACCATCTTCGCCGAAGGCGCGCGCGGCCATCTGGGCAAGCAGGTCATTGCCCGCTTCAAGCTCGATGCGGAAAGCGACCCGCAGACCTACGGCCTGGGCATCAAGGAACTGTGGGAAATCGACCCCGCCCGCCACCAGCCCGGCTTCGTGCTGCACACCGCTGGCTGGCCCATGGACAACAACACCTATGGCGGCGCCTTCCTCTACCACATGGAGGACAACAAGGTCACGCTGGGCTTCATCACCGGCCTGGACTACGCCAACCCGTATCTGAGCCCGTTCGAGGAATTCCAGCGCTGGAAGACGCACGCCAACATCCGTTACTACTTGGAAGGCGATGAAGCCAAGGGCATCAAGCCGGCCAAGCGCATCAGCTACGGCGCGCGCGCCATCACGGCCGGCGGCCTGATGAGCCTGCCCAAGACGGTGTTCCCGGGCGGCGCGCTGGTGGGCTGTGACGCGGGTTACCTCAACGTCAGCCGCATCAAGGGCAGCCACGCCGCCATCAAGACCGGCATGCTGGCCGCCGAGGCCGCCTACGACGCCATCACCGCAGGACGCCAGCACGACGAACTCGCCGCCTATCCCCAGGCCTTTGAAGCCAGCTGGCTCTACACCGAGCTGAACAAGGCGCGCAACTTCAAGGCCTGGTTCAAGAAGGGCCTGACGGTGGCCACGGTGATGAATGGCATCGAGCAGTTCGCGCTCAAGGGCCACATCCCATGGACGCTGCACCGCGACAAGCCCGACCACGCCTATCTGAAGCCCGCCGCCGAATGCAAGCCCATCGCCTATCCCAAGCCCGATGGCAAGATCACCTTCGACCGCCTCTCCAGTGTGTTCGTGAGCAACACCAACCACGCCGAGAACCAGCCGGCCCACCTGACGCTCAAGGATGCGAGCGTGCCGGTAAACATCAACCTGGCCAAATACGCCGGCCCCGAAGCCCGCTACTGCCCGGCTGGCGTGTACGAGTTTGTGCCCGACGAAGCCAAGGGCGGCAGCGCGCAGCGCCTGCAGATCAACGCGCAGAACTGCGTGCACTGCAAGACCTGCGACATCAAGGACCCGACGCAGAACATCGTCTGGGTCACGCCCGAAGGCGGCGGCGGCCCCAACTACTCGGGCATGTAAAACCATAGCAATTTGTGATTGAAGGGCCTGCGCTGCAGGCCCTTTTTTTATGCCCCTTGTGCTGGATAGCGCCCTTGGACCGAGCCATGCCAGCGCATGCTGCAAAAAATCAGCGATAGGAGCATACTGGCCCCACATCGCCTCACGCATGCTGCGTGGATTCGATTTCGCAGGAGAGACGCCATGCAGTACTCCCGACGGAGCCCACCTTTTGCATTGCAGCGGCGCCATGTGCTGGGTGGTGCCCTGGCCACTGCAGCCGCAGCCCTGTTCCCCTGGACACCGGTTTTTCCGGTCGAGGTCGATGCAGACCAGGCATTTTTGGCCTTGTCCATCTTGCTCACAGGCCGCAACAACCTCGATCCAGCGCTCGGGCGCCGACTGCGACAGGCACTTCAAAGCGGCAATGACCGCCTTGACCAGCACACCACAGACCTGCTCGGCTTACTGGAAACCCGCAAGGTGCCATTGCCCGACCTGCAGGCAATTTTGGCGACCGAAAAAACGGCCTTTGCCGCGCTCCCTGGCCAGATCATGACCGCCTGGTACCTGGGCGTCGTGGGCAAAGGCCCACAAGCCAAGGTGCTGGCTTTTGAGCATGCGCTCAATGCGGTCGCTGTATCAGACAAGCTGAAGCCGCCCACCTACGCCTATGGTGCACCCGGCAGCTGGAGCCACAACCCCAACGCATGAGGCGGCCATGGCACAAACCCTTTCCGCAGATTTCGTGGTCGTTGGCTCGGGCATCATTGGTGCGCTGGTGGCGCGCAAGCTGGCCCTGGCGGGGGCCTCGGTACTCATCCTTGAGGCGGGGCCCCATGTGACGCGTGGCGAATTGGTCGCCCGCTTTCGCAACTCACCGCGCCGCAGCGACTGGATGTCGCCCTACCCACCGGCACCCTGGGCACCGCATCCGGTCTACCAACCCGAAGACAACGGCCATCTGGTGCATGCCGGCCCCTACCCCTACAAGGCCGAGTACATCCGGCAGGTGGGCGGAACCAGCTGGCACTGGGCCGCCCATGCCTGGCGCAATGTGCCCAACGATTTCCGCATCCACAGCCTGTACGGCGTGGGCGTGGACTGGCCTTTCGGCTACGACGAACTGGAACCCTACTACCAGGAAGCCGAAGAGATCATGGGTGTCTCGGGCGCACCCAACACCGGCTCGCCGCGCACCAAGCCCTTTCCCATGCAGCCCGTGGCCGAACCCTGGGCCATGCAGCGCCTGCGCGAACGGCTGGCGCCCGTCTACCCGGTGGTGGGCAACACCACGGCGCGCAACAGCCGCAGTTACGACGGACGCCCGCCCTGCTGCGGCAACAACAGCTGCCAGCCGATTTGCCCCATCGACGCCCAATACCACGGCGGACTGGCCGTCGATGCAGCCCTGGCAGCAGGCGCCAAACTCCAGGCCAATGCCAACGTGTTCAAGCTGGAGCACGATGGCGCCGCACGCATCACGGCAGTGCACTACTACGACCCCGACAAAGTGGCGCACCGCGTCACGGGCAAGACCTTCATCGTTGCGGCCAACGGCATCGAAAGCCCGCGGCTGCTGCTGCTGTCCCAGAGCGCCAAGTTCCCCCAGGGCCTGGCCAACAGCCGCGACATGGTGGGCCGCCACCTGATGGACCACCCCAGCACCTCGCTCACCTTCGATGCCGATGAAGACGTGTGGCTGGGCCGCGGGCCGCAAAGCCCCAGTTCCATCAACACCATGCGCGACGGCGAATTCCGCGCACGGCACGCACCCTATCGGCTGGACTTCACCAACATCTCCCGTGTCGACGGAGCCACCCGTGCCTTGCTGGCCGAAGGGGTCTACGGCGCAGAGTTCGAGCGCCGCCTGCGCCACAGCGCGGCGCGCGAGATGAACGTCAAGAACGTGCTGGAGGTGCTGCCCGACCCCAGGCACCGCATCACGCTGAGCGACCAGAAAGACGCCCTGGGCCTGCCCAAACCGCAAACCCATTACTCCATCGACGACTACACCCGCGCCGGCCATGTGCGCTCACAGCAAGACTTCAAGCGCATCGCTGAACTGATGGGCGGCACCAACCTGCGTTTCAGCAAGGACGGCGACTTCGCCAACAACCAGCACATCTGCGGCACGTTGAGCATGGGCACCGACCCCGCCGTATCGGTGTGCGACCCGTGGGGCCGGGCGCACGACCACGACAACCTGTACCTTGCCAGCACCGGCGTGCTGCCCACCTCGTCCACCTGCAACTCCACGCTCAACGGCATTGCCGTGGCCCTGCGCAGTGCACAGCACATCCTGTCGCAGCAGGCGGGTCAACCCATGCCGCAGGCCCGTCCGGCCAGCGAAAGGAGTTGAGCATGCACAGCACCTTGCTCCGACGCTGGGCAGGCCTGGGCGCGGTCCTGTGCCTCAGCCTGATCGCGCTCGACACCCTGGCCCAAACCCCTGCCGCAGCGCCGACGAACCTGATCGAGCGCGGCCGCTACCTGGCCACCGCGGGCGATTGCATCGCCTGCCATACGGCGCCCGGTGGCGCCGCCATGGCCGGGGGGCTGGCCATTGCCACACCATTGGGTGCGATCTACTCCACCAACATCACGCCCTCCCAAACGATGGGCATCGGCCACTACACGCTGGAACAATTCACGGCGGCGCTGCGCCATGGCCGGCGCGCCGACGGGGCGCACCTGTACCCCGCCATGCCCTACACGGCCTATGCCAAGGTCACCGACGAAGACATGGCCGCGCTGTACGCCTATTTCATGCAGGGCGTGAAACCCGTTGACAGCGCACCACCGGCCACGGCATTGCCGTTTCCGTTCAACATCCGGGCCTCCATGGCCGCCTGGAATACCCTGTTCCACGACCCAACACCCTTCCGTGGCAGCGCGCAGCAGCCGCCCGAATGGAACCGGGGCGCCTATCTGGTGCAGGGCCTGGCCCATTGCAGTACCTGCCACACCCCGCGCAACACCTTCATGGCAGAAAACATGAAGCGCGCCCTCGGCGGCGGCGAAGTGGGCCCCTGGCATGCCCCCAACATCTCATCCGACCCCCAAAGCGGCATTGGCCAGTGGAGCGCGGAAGAACTGGTGCGCTACCTGCGGGTAGGTCATGCGGCCGGAAAAGATACAGCCGCCGGCCCCATGGCCGAGGCGGTGGACCACAGCCTGAGCCAGCTGACCGACGCAGACTTGCACGCCATGGCCGCCTACCTCAAGACCACGGCGCCCGTGGCCGATACCGCCGCGCAACAGCCCGCCTTCTCGTGGGGCAAGGCCAGCGACCAGCTGGCCAGCATTCGCGGCGTGGCACTGCCCAAAGACCTGGGCACCATGACGGGACCGCAGCTCTATGACGCCTACTGCGCCAGCTGCCACCAGGCGCAGGCGCAAGGCAGCTTCGATGGCAAGCTCCCCGCGCTGTTCCACAACAGCACGCTGGGGCGCAATAGCACCAACAACCTGGTGCTAGCCATCCTGCAAGGCGTGCCCCGGCATGGCCGCGACACCATCATGCCGGCCTTTGCGCGCGAACTGAGCGACCCGCAAATCGCCACGCTGGGCAATTACCTGCTCAAGGAATACGGCAACCCCAACGCGCAGGTCACAGAACGCCAGGTCGCGCAATTGCGCGGCAATGCCCAGGACCACAAGCTGTTGCTGCTGGCCCGCGTGGGCCTGGCTGCAGGCGCTCTGGTGGTATTGCTCTTCCTGGGCTGGGCCGTCTCGCGCAGCCGGGGCCGCCGCTCAGGCGGCCCGCGCTGATCCGAGGGCTCGCGGCGCAGGCGGCTGCGCCGCGGTGCACATTGCCCGCCGCCAAGGCACGGCACGCAGCGGATGGAACGGTCCCTCGCAGCCCCCGGCAAGCAACCCGCTGCAGCCGCCCCCGCAGGCTGCAGTAGACTCCCCGCGAAGCTCTGCGCCCCTCCTGCGCCAGAGCTTCTTTGCAAGCACAGGAAAAAACGAAAGACAGGTTGGAGATGGAAATGAAGCAAATATCTTGGGCACCTCTGGGCGCCCTGGCCTTGGCCATGGCGGTGATCGCACCCGCCCACGCCCAGCAGAAATCGGTCGCGATCACGGCCATCGTCGAACACCCCGCCCTCGACTCCGTGCGCGACGGCGTCCAGGCGGCCCTCAAGGACGCCGGCTTCGAAGCCGGCAAGAACCTCAAGTGGCAATACCAGAGCGCCCAGGGCAACACCGGCACCGCCGCGCAGATCGCCCGCAAGTTCGTCGGTGACAAGCCCGATGCCATCGTGGCGATTGCCACGCCCTCGGCCCAGGCCGTGATTGCCTCGACCAAGACGGTGCCCGTCGTGTTCTCCGCGGTGACCGACCCTGTCGCCGCCAAGCTGGTGAAGAACTGGGAGCCGTCGCACAACAATGTGACCGGCGTGTCCGACCTGCTGGCGCTCGACAAGCAGATGGACCTGGTCAAGCAGGTGGTGCCCGGCGCCAAGCGCGTGGGCGTGGTCTACAACCCCGGCGAAGCCAACTCGGTCGTCGTGGTCAAGCAGCTGCAGGCGCTGCTGCCCAAGCTGGGCATGACGCTGGTCGAGGCCGCAGCGCCCCGCTCGGTGGACGTGAGCAGCGCCGCGCGCAGCCTCATCGGCAAGGTCGATGTGATCTACACCAGCACCGACAACAATGTGGTGTCGGCCTACGAGGCACTGGTGAAGGTGGGCCAGGAGGCCAAGATCCCGCTGGTGGCGTCGGACACCGACAGCGTCAAGCGTGGCGCCATCGCCGCCTTCGGCATCAACTACCGCGACCTGGGCGAGCAGACCGGCCGCATGGTGGCGCGCATCCTCAAGGGTGAAAAGCCCGGCGACATCAAGCCCGAGATCAGCACCAAGATGGAACTGGTCGTGAACCCCGGCGCTGCAGAAAAGCAGGGCGTGAAGCTGTCTGACGCGCTGGTCAAGTCAGCCACGCAGGTCGTGCAGTAAGCGCGCTACCTGCGCTGCAAGGTCGGGCTGCCGCCCGGCCTCTCCGGCAGGAGCCATGCCCCGCGTGGCTCCTGCTTTGTTTTTCAATCCCTAGCCCCGCTGCCCCATGTCCCTCTTTTCCCTGCTCGGCGCCGTCGAAATCGGCCTGATCTTCAGCCTGGTGGCGCTGGGCGTGTTCATCTCGTTCCGGCTGCTGCGCTTTCCCGACCTCACGGTGGATGGCAGTTTTCCGCTGGGCGGCGCCGTCTGCGCCATTCTGATCTCCACTGGCACCAACGCCTGGCTTGCCACGCTGGCCGCCACCGCGGCAGGCGCAGTGGCAGGCCTGATCACCGGCTGGCTCAATGTCAGGCTCAAGATCATGGACCTGCTGGCCAGCATCCTGATGATGATCGCGCTGTACTCGATCAACCTGCGCATCATGGGCGGGCCCAATGTGCCCCTCATCAACGACCCCACACTGTTCGTGCTGCTGCAGCCCGAAGGCATGGAAGACTACATTGCGCGCCCGCTGATCCTCGTCGCCATCGTGCTGGCTGCCAAGCTGCTGCTCGACTGGTTTTTTGCCACCGAACGGGGCCTGGCCATCCGCGCCACCGGCTCCAACGCCCGCATGGCCCGCGCCCAGGGCGTGAACACCGGCGCCATGCTGCTGCTGGGCATGGCGGTTTCCAACGGCCTGGTGGGCCTGGCCGGCGCGCTGTTTGCGCAGACGCAGGGCGGCTCGGACATCTCCATGGGCATCGGCACCATCGTCATCGGCCTGGCCGCCGTGATCGTGGGCGAGAGCATCCTGCCTTCGCGCCGCCTGGCCTATGCCACGCTGGCCGTGGTCATCGGCGCCATTGCCTACCGCTTCTTCATTGCGCTGGCACTCAACAGCGACTTCATCGGCCTCAAGGCGCAGGATCTGAACCTGGTCACCGCCGTGCTGGTGGCCGTGGCGCTGGTGATTCCACAGCTCAAGCGCAAATTTGCCAAGCGCAAGCCGTCCTGAACCCGCGCACTGAAAGAGCCCCATGCTGAGCGCCCAACACCTCGAAATCACCTTCAACCCCGGCACGCCGATCGAAACGCGCGCCCTGCGCGGCATGTCGCTGGACATTCCGGCCGGCCAGTTCGTCACCGTCATCGGCTCCAATGGCGCCGGCAAATCCACCTTCCTCAACGCCATCTCGGGCGACCAGTCGGTGGACAGTGGCCGCATCGCCATCGATGGCGTGGATGTCACGCGCATGCCCGTGTGGGCCCGCGCCGAGCGCGTGGCCCGCGTGTTCCAGGACCCGATGGCCGGCACCTGCGAAGACCTCACCATCGAGGAGAACATGGCGCTGGCACAGCGCCGCGGCACCTTCCGGGGCCTCGGCCGCGCCGTCAAGGCATCGATGCGCGAAGGCTTTCGCGAACGCCTGGCCACGCTGGGCCTGGGGCTGGAAAACCGCCTCACCGACCGCATCGGCCTGCTCTCGGGTGGCCAGCGCCAGGCCGTGAGCCTGCTCATGGCGGCGCTGCAGCCGTCCCGCATCCTGCTGCTCGACGAACACACCGCCGCGCTCGACCCGCGCACGGCCGACTTCGTGCTGCGCCTGACCGAGCGCATCGTGGCCGAGAGCAAGCTGACCACCATGATGGTCACGCACAGCATGCGGCAAGCCCTCGATGTGGGCGAACGCACCGTGATGCTGCACCAGGGCCAGGTGGTGCTGGATGTATCGGGCGAAGAACGCAAGCGCCTGGACGTACCCGACCTGCTGCACATGTTCGAAAAGGTGCGCGGCGAAAAGCTGGCCGACGACGCGCTGCTGCTGGGCTAAGTCCTCCATCCACGCGGCGTGCTTCACGGCAATCCAGTCTTGCAACACCTCCCCAGAAAGGCTCCCATGCTCTCCATCGATCTGCGCGGCAAAACCGCTGTCGTCACGGGCTCCACCGTCGGAATCGGGCTGGCCATCGCCAAGTCGCTGGCGCAGGCAGGTGCCGCCGTGGTCGTCAATGGCCGCAAGCAGGACGCAGTGGACCAGGCCGTGGAGGCCGTGCGCCGCCATACCCCCGGCGCCAGCGTACAGGGCGTCGCCGCCGATCTGGGCACGGCCGAGGGCTGCCAGCAACTGGCGGCCCAGGCGACGCGCTGCGACATCCTGGTCAACAACCTGGGCATCTACGGCACCACGCCGTTCCTGGAGATTGGCGACGACGAATGGCAGCGCTACTGGGATGTGAACATCATGTCCGGCGTGCGCATGTCGCGCGCCTACATGCCGCAGATGCTGGAGCGCAACTGGGGCCGCGTGGTGTTCATCGCGTCGGAATCGGCGCTGAATATCCCGGCCGACATGGTGCATTACGGCACCAGCAAGACCGCCATGCTGGGTCTGGCCCGGGGCCTGGCCAAGATGGCCGCGGGCACCGGAGTCACCGTCAACAGCGTTCTGCCCGGCCCCACGCTGTCCGAGGGCGCCGCCCAGATGCTGATGGCCACTGCCGCACCTGGCCAGACGCTGGAGGAAGCCGGCGTGGCCTTCGTCAAGCAAAACCGCCCCTCGTCCATCATCGGCCGTGCTGCGCAGCTGGAAGAAGTCGCCAACATGGTGGCCTACGTGGCCTCGCCGCTGTCGTCGGCCACCACGGGCGCTGCACTGCGCGTGGAAGGCGGCATTGTCGACAGCCTTTGAGGCGCATTCGCCCGAGGTCAGCTGCTGATTTGGCAGCTGCCAGCGCTTATCCAGCAAGCAATGGCAGCTGCTTTTATTCATACACCCCGAAACTACACCCCCAGCGGCAGATCCGCCTTTTTCAGCGTGCGCAGCACAAAGCTGGAGCGGCTGTGGCGTATGCCCTTGATCTTGTAGAGCTTCTCGCGCAGCAGGCGCTCGTAGTCGCGCGTGTCTTTCACCACCACGCGCAGCAGGTAGTCGTAGTCGCCCGACACCAGGTGTGCCTCGATCACCTCGGGAATGCTGGCCAGGGTTTCGCCAAATTTTTCCAGCGTGTTGTCGGAATGGCTGTCGAGCGTGACCATCACCAGCACCGTGTCGGACAGATCGAGCGCGCGCGGATTGAGGCGCACGGTGTAGCCCTCGATCACACCGGCCTCCTCCATTTTTTTGATGCGCCCCCAGCATGGCGAAGGGCTCAGGCCCACGGCCTGGCCGATCTCTTGCAGGCTGGCGCGGGCGTTGGCCTGCAATACGGAGAGAATTTTTCTGTCAAGACGGTCCATGCATCGCATTATTCTTTCAAATTGAATTTTTCAGAATATTTTTCTACAAATTTTGAAAATCTTCGCAAATTCAGAAGAACCATCCACCCCCCCGGCGGCATACTTGTCTGCATCAAGGCGCTCTTACCGGAGTGCACAAACTGACAAGGCCCCGGCGGGTTACCGCCCGCACGGGGCACTTGGCAAGCATCTTCCCCCCAGGCCCACCCGTGTGGCACTGTCGCGCACGCGACCCCGACACCCTGCCATCAGCCCCGCGCGCCGCTGATCAGCACGCTGACCCGCACAAACCCCGATGCCCAGCCGCGCGTTGCAGCGCCATAATTTTTGCAGTGCGCAGCACATGTCTGCGCCGCAACCTGCAGCGCAACCAGCACGCCAACATTCCCCTTCAGGAGACACCATGCAATTGACCCGACTCGTCGTTGGCCTCGGCCTTGCCCTTGGCTTCATGGCCAGCGCCGCCGCACAGACCACCATGCGCATCAGCATTTCGGTGGCACAGAACTCGCACCAGGGCGTGGCCATCGACACCTTCGCCAAAGAAGTGGAAAAACGCACGGGCGGCCGCTACAAGGTGCAGACCTTCTACAACGGCTCCCTGGGCGGCGAGCGCGAGTCGATTGAAGCCGTGCAGCTGGGCACGCAGGAACTGGCCTTCAGCTCCACCGGCCCGGTGCCCAACTTTGTCCCCGAGACCAAGATCCTGGACGTGCCCTTCCTGTTCCGCGACAAGGCCCATGCGCGCGCCGTGCTCGACGGCCCCATCGGGCAAGACCTGCTGACCAGGTTCGACGCCAAGGGCTTCAAGGCACTGGCCTGGGCCGAAAACGGCTTTCGCCACATGACCAACAGCAAGCGCGACGTGAAGGAGCCGGGCGACCTCAAGGGCCTGAAGATGCGCACCATGGAGAACCCCGTGCACATCGCCGCCTACAAGGGCTTTGGCATCATCACCACGCCCATGGCGTTCCCCGAGGTGTTCACGGCCCTGCAGCAAGGCACCGTGGACGGCCAGGAAAACCCGTTGCCCGTCATCATCTCGGCCAAGTTCGACCAGGTGCAAAAGCACCTCACGCTCACCGGCCATGTGTATTCGCCCTGCATCTTCGTGATGAACAAGGCGGCTTTTGACAAGCTCAGCGCGGCCGACAAGCAGGCCTTTCTGGATGCCGCCAAGGAAGGCACCAAGGCCAACCGGGCGCGCGTGGACGAAGACGATGCCAAGGGCGTGGCCGACCTGCGCGCCAAGGGCATGACAGTGATCGACACCATCGACAAAGCCAAGTTCGTGGCGACGCTGGCCCCTGTCAACGCCGAGTTTGAAAAGCAGTTCGGCAAGGCCGCGCTCGACAAGATCCGCGATTACAAATAATCTTCTTGTCGATCTATTTTCACTAGCTATCAGCGCCCGCCGGTATTGCGCCAGCGGGCGTTTTCATTCATGAAAAATGCTTTTCTGACCTTTGAGCGCTGGGCCACGTTCAGCGCCATGCTGGCCGCCTGCGCCATGCTGGCCGTGGCCTCTGCGCTGGGCATGTTCCAGATTCTGATGCGCTTCGTGTTCGAGCAGCCCGCAGAATGGACCGAGGTGTTGATCCGTTTCAGCCTGATCTGGATGGTGTTTCTGGCCATCCCCGCCGCCTTCCGCCAGGGGGCGATGGTGAGCGTGGACGTGCTCTACCGCTGGAGCCCGCCACGCATTCGCCGCGTGCTCGACTGGGTGGTGGCGCTGGCGGCACTGGCCCTGATCGGCGTCATCATCTGGTGGGGCTGGGATTACGCGCAGCGCGGCGGCGTGCAGAGCATGGCCGGACTGGAGTCGGTGTCGATGTTCTGGGCCTATCTGGCCATGCCGGTGGGCGGCCTCTTTTGCGTCGTCGGCATCATCGGCAACCTCATCGACCCCCTGCGCATGGAACTGGAGACAGCGCAATGACCGCCACCATGATTTCCACCATGGTGCTGTGCTTTGCACTCACCGTTTCCGTGGCCGTTTCCATCGGCCTCGCGTCCATCCTGGGCATACAGGTTGCGAACGCCAACATGCTGATCTCGGTGAAGGAAATGTTCGCCTCGATCAACAAGTTTCCGCTGGCCGCCATTCCCTTCTTCATCCTCGCGGGCAACCTCATGGAAACCGGCGGCATCTCGCGCCGCCTGGTCGAGTTTGCCAAGAGCATCGTCGGCGGCGTGCAGGGCGGCCTGCCCATGACCTGCGTGCTCACCTGCATGATATTCGCGGCGGTGTCGGGTTCGTCGGTGGCCACCACGTTCGCCATCGGCGCCATCCTGGTCCCGGCGCTCATCAAGCATGGCTACCCCACCAGCTACGCAGCGGCCTTGCAGGCCACCAGCGCCGAACTGGGCGTGATCATCCCGCCTTCCATTCCGCTCATCCTGTACGGCGTGAGTGCCGAGGTGTCGATTGGCGAGCTGTTCATCGCCGGCTTTGGCCCGGGACTGCTGATCAGTGGCGCGCTGATGCTGTTCGTGTGGGCCTACTGCAAATACAAGGGCTGGGGCAAGAACGATGGCGATGGCCGCATGCCCATGGGCCGTGCCACGCTGCAGGCCGGCTGGGCGCTGCTGATGCCCGTGATCATCCTGGGCGGCATCTACGGCGGCGTATTCACGCCCACAGAGGCCTCGGCCGTGGCCGTGTTCTATGCGCTGGTGGTGGGTGTGGTGATCTACCGCGAGATTCGCCTGGCGGACCTGTTCGCCATCCTGCGCAAGTCGGCCCTCTCGTCAGCGGTGATCATGTTCATCATTGCCAACGCCGGGCTGTTTGCCTTCCTCATCACCCGCGCGGGCGTGCCCGATGCCATCGGCCGCTGGCTGGAGGCGGTGCTGCAATCCCCTGCCCTGTTCTTGCTGGGCGTGAATGCGGCGCTGTTCTTCATTGGCATGTTCATCGAGACCAGCGCGGCCATCATCGTGCTGGCGCCCATCCTGGCGCCCGTGGCCCTGCACTTCGGCGTGGACCCGGTGCACTTCGGCCTCATCATGGTGGTGAACCTGGCCATGGGCATGATCACACCGCCCTTTGGCGTGAACCTGTTTGCCGCATGTACGGTGGCGCGCATCTCGCTGGACCGCATCATCCAGCACCTGCTGCCTTTCGTGGGGGTGATCCTGGTATGCCTGATGGTCATCACTTATGTGCCCTCGCTTTCGCTGTTCCTGCGTGACCTGGTGTACGCCAAGTAACGGTAGAATCGCTCGATTGTCAGGAGAGAGCCCCGCATGCACCATGCAAAAGGGCCGCCGAAGGCGCAGGCATCAGCCGAACGCTCAGGCAAAAGGACTGACAAGCGCCCGCAGCGATGCGGGCGTTCCCTTGCTGGAGAGAGATGTCCGCACTGCAGGTGCAGGCCATCCACCGAAGGAGCAAGCCGCGCGGCCAGCCAGGGTGCCGCGGTGAATCTCTCAGGTAAAGCGGACAGCAGGGCAAATCGCGTGGCATTCGTGCCGCGGCCCCCATTTGCCCTGGAGCTCTTATGTCCGCACCTGCCACCGCCCTGCTCATCACGCCCCTGAACGCCCTGCACATTGAACTGGGCGCCCGCATGGTGCCGTTTGCCGGTTATTCCATGCCCGTGCAGTACCCCGCAGGCCTCATGGCCGAGCACCTGCACACGCGCCAGGCCGCAGGGCTGTTCGATGTATCGCACATGGGCCAGCTCAAGCTGGTCGGCCCCGATGCCGCCGCCGCGTTCGAGAGCCTGGTGCCCGTCGATGTGATCGACCTGCCCGTGGGCAAGCAGCGCTACGGCCTGTTGCTCAATGACGAGGGCGGCATCATCGACGACCTGATGTTCTTCCGTGTGGCCGACAACGCACTCTTTGTCATCGTCAACGGCGCCTGCAAGGTGGGCGACATGGCCCACATCCAGGCCCGCATCGGCCAGCGCTGCGACGTGGTGCCCATGCCCGACCACGCGCTGCTGGCGCTGCAGGGTCCCCAGGCCGTCACCGCCCTGTCGCGCCTGGCCCCGGGCATTGAAAAGCTGGTGTTCATGACGGGTGGCGATTTTTCCATCGCAGGCTGCGACTGCTTCGTGACACGCAGCGGCTACACGGGCGAAGACGGCTTCGAGATCTCGGTGCCCGCCGCACAGGCCGAGACCCTGGCACGCGCCCTGCTGGCCCAGCCCGAAGTCAAACCCATTGGCCTGGGCGCGCGCAACTCGCTGCGCCTGGAAGCGGGCCTGTGCCTGTACGGCAACGACCTCGACACCACCACCACGCCGCCCGAAGCCAGCCTGAACTGGGCCATCCAGAAGGTGCGCCGCACCGGCGGCGCGCGCGCGGGCGGCTTTCCTGGTGCCGACAAGGTGCTTGCGCAGATCGACAACCCCGCCAGCCTCGCGCGCAAACGCGTGGGCCTGGTCGCGCTGGAGCGCGTGCCCGTGCGCGAGCACACCGAATTGCAGAGTGCCGACGGCCAGAAGATTGGCGAAGTGACCAGCGGCCTGCTGGGCCCCACGGTGAACGAACCCGTGGCCATGGGCTATGTGGCCCCCGCCTTTGCCGCCATCGGCACGCGGGTGAACGCCATGGTGCGCGGCAAGGCCGTGCCCATGGAAGTGCGCGCCATGCCGTTTGTGCCCGCCAATTACTACCGCGGCTAATTTTGCGCGGCGCGGCACCCCAACCGCGCCTGCGCCCGCTACATTGCAGATTCCTTTCTTTTTTATCTTCTAGCTGCTTGAGGAGCTTTCCCATGACCGTCAAATTCTCCAAAGACCACGAATGGATCAACGCCGCCGACGCGAATGCGGCCGTGGTAGGTATCACCGTGCATGCCCAGGATGCCCTGGGCGATGTGGTGTTCGTCGACCTGCCCGCCGTGGGAACCACGTTTGCCCAGGGCGACGTGGCGGGCGTGGTCGAGTCGGTCAAGGCCGCGGCCGATGTGTACATGCCTGTCTCGGGCGAGATCGTCGAAGTGAACGAAGCCCTGCGTGCCGACCCTTCGCTGGCCAATTCAGACCCGCTCAATACCGGCTGGTTCTTCAAGGTCAAGCTCAGCGATGCCAGCCAGCTCGACGCGTTGCTCAGCGAAACCGACTACACCGAGTTCGCCAAGAACGCCTGACCCTGTTTCCTTCTTCGAGACTGCCCCATGTTGATGCAATCCGCCCTGCCGCTCGGCGCGCTTGAAAACGCCACCGAATTCCTGCCCCGCCACATCGGTATCGACGCGGCCGACGAAGCGCACATGCTGTCGGTGATCGGCGAGGCCTCGCGCCGCGCCCTCATCGACTCCATCGTGCCGCGCTCCATCGCCCGCAGCCGCGCCATGGACCTGCCGCTGCCGGTCACGGAAAGCGCTGCATTGGCCGAACTCAAGGCGATTGCATCCAAAAACAAGGTCTTGAAGAGCTTCATCGGCCAGGGCTACTACGACACACACATTCCCGGTGTCATCCTGCGCAACATCCTGGAAAACCCCGCCTGGTACACGGCCTACACGCCTTACCAGGCGGAGATTTCGCAAGGCCGCATGGAAGCCCTGGTCAATTTCCAGACCATGGTGTGCGACCTCACGGCCATGCCGATCGCCAACGCATCGATGCTCGACGAGGCCACGGCCGCTGCCGAAGCCATGACGCTGGCCAAACGTTCGGTCAAGAGCAAGAGCAACGTGTTTGTGGTGGCCGGTGACGCGCACCCGCAGACCATCGAGGTGATCCAGACCCGCGCCCGGCCGCTGGGCATCGAGGTCGTGCTCGCCAACTCCGCCGAGCAGTGGAACACCCTGCTGGACGGCGACTATTTCGCCGTGCTGGCCCAATACCCCGCCACCAGCGGCCGCATCGACGACCTGCGCGCCGACGTGGAGAAGGCGCATGCCAAACAGGCCGCCTTCATCGCAGCCGCCGACCTGCTGGCCCTCACGCTGATCACGCCGCCCGGAGAATGGGGCGCCGACATCGTGGTGGGCACCACGCAACGCTTTGGCATGCCCATGGGCGCCGGTGGCCCGCATGCCGCCTACATGGCCTGCCGCGACGAGTTCAAGCGCTCCCTGCCCGGCCGCCTGGTCGGCGTGAGCGTGGACGTGCACGGCAAGCCCGCCTACCGCCTGGCCCTGCAGACGCGCGAGCAGCACATCCGCCGCGAAAAAGCCACCTCCAACATCTGCACGGCCCAGGTACTGCCGGCCGTGATCTCCAGCATGTACGCGGTGTACCACGGCCCCGAGGGCCTGCAGCGCATTGCCCGGCGCGTGGCCAGCTACACAGCCATCCTGGCGAAAGGGCTGGAACAGCTGGGAGCGCCCGTGCGCCCGCAGGCCGCGTTCGACACCCTCTCGCTGAAAACCGATGGCGCTACCCAATCCATAGCTGCTCGCGCAGTATCCATGGGTGCCAACCTGCGGATTCACTTCGAAAACTACCTGTGCATCTCGCTCGACGAGACCACCACGCGCGCCGACATCGAGCTGCTGTGGAAGATCTTTGCCAAGGACGGCCAGGCGCTGCCCACGGTTGACGCGTTCGAGAAAGGCGTGGAGCCGCTGATCCCCGCCGAACTGCGCCGCACCAGCAGCTACCTCACGCACCCGGTGTTCAACACCCACCACAGCGAGACCGGCATGCTGCGCTACATCCGCCAGCTGTCCGACAAGGACCTGGCGCTGGACCGCAGCATGATCCCGCTGGGCTCCTGCACCATGAAGCTCAACGCCACCAGCGAGATGATCCCCATCACCTGGCCCGAGTTCGCCAACGTGCACCCGTTTGCCCCGGCAGACCAATTGCAAGGCTACAAGGAACTGGACGAGCAGCTGCGCGCCTGGCTCTGCCAGGCCACGGGCTACGCCGGCATCAGCCTGCAGCCCAACGCGGGCAGCCAGGGCGAATACGCCGGGCTGCTGGCCATCAAGGCCTACCATGAAGCCCAAGGCGGCAGCCACCGCCACATCTGCCTGATCCCGGCCAGCGCGCACGGCACCAACCCGGCCAGCGCCCAGATGGCTGGCATGCAGGTGGTGGTGACGGCCTGCGATGCCAACGGCAATGTGGACATGGCCGACCTCGAAGCCAAGTGCAAGCAGTACAGCGCGCACCTGGCCTGCGTGATGATCACCTACCCCAGCACGCATGGCGTGTTCGAGACGCAGGTCAAGGAGCTGTGCGCCCTGGTGCACCGCCACGGTGGCCGCGTCTACGTGGACGGCGCCAACATGAATGCCATGGTGGGCGTGGCCGCGCCCGGCGAGTTCGGCGGCGACGTGAGCCACCTGAACCTGCACAAGACCTTCTGCATTCCCCACGGCGGTGGCGGCCCCGGCGTGGGCCCCGTCTGTGTGGTGGAAGACCTCGTGCCCTACCTGCCGGGCCATGCCACGGCCGGCGTGGCCGGTGGCGTGGGTGCGGTGTCGGCTGCGCCCCTGGGCAATGCCGCCGTGCTGCCCATCAGCTGGATGTACTGCCGCATGATGGGCGCTGAAGGCCTGCAGGCTGCAACGGAAGCCGCCATCCTCTCGGCCAACTACATCAGCGCGCGCCTCAAGGACCATTACCCCACGCTGTACGCATCGGCCAACGGCCATGTGGCGCACGAGTGCATCCTGGACCTGCGTGGCCTGAAGGACACCAGCGGCGTGATGGCCGAAGACGTGGCCAAGCGCCTGATCGACTATGGCTTTCACGCGCCCACGCTCTCCTTCCCCGTGCCCAACACGCTGATGGTGGAGCCGACCGAAAGCGAAACGCTGTTCGAGATCGACCGCTTCATCGACGCGATGATCGCCATCCGCGATGAAATCCGCCAGATCGAATCCGGCGCCTGGCCACAGGACAACAACCCGCTGAAAAACGCCCCGCACACCGCCGAAAGCCTGCTGGGCAGCGAATGGACCCGCCCCTACACCCGCGAAGCCGCCGCCTACCCGGTGCCCGCCCTGCGCGGCAACAAGTACTGGGCACCCGTGGGCCGCGTGGACAACGTCTGGGGCGACCGCAACCTGAGCTGCAGCTGCATCCCGGTGAGCGACTACGCGTAAAGCGTGTTGACGCAGCGCTGTGATGGCGCTGCGCCCATCCAAACAAAGGCCCGATGACGGGCCTTTGTGCTTTACAGGGCGTCCAGCGGGCTCAGAATGCCGCGCCCGCCCTTGTTCAGCACATGCGTGTAAATCATGGTGGTGCTCACATCGGCATGGCCCAGCAGCTCCTGCACGGTGCGAATGTCGTACCCCGCCTGCAGCAAATGTGTGGCAAACGAATGCCGCAGCACATGGGGCGACACCGGCTTGGCGATCTGCGTACGCCGCGCCGCCTCGCGCACGGCGCGCTGCACCGATTCGGGGTACACATGGTGGCGCCGCTCCAGCAGCTCGCCCGTGCGGGCATCGGGGCGCGGATCGGTGGAGGAGCGCACCGGCGACGGAAACACCCACTGCCAGGCCCAGCTTTGGTCGGCCTGGGGGTATTTGACGGCCAGCGCATGCGGCAGATACACACGGCCAAAACCAGCGGCCAGATCCTTTTCGTGCAGCGCGCGGGCCTTTTGCAATTGCGCCTGCAAAGGCGCAATCAAGTTCTCCGGCAGCACCGTCACTCGATCTTTGTTGCCCTTGCCCTCGCGCACCACGATTTCGCGGCGGGCAAACTCCACGTCCTTCACGCGCAGGCGCAGCGCCTCCAGCAGGCGCATGCCGGTGCCGTAAAGCAACTGCGCAATCAGGCCGGTGGCGCCATCCATATGCAGCAGCAGCTCGCGCACCTCGGTGGGGGTCAGCACCACCGGCAGGCGCTTGGGCGTTTTGGCCTGCACCACCTCATCGAGCCAGGGCAAATCCGTCTCCAGCACCTGCTTGTACAAATACAGTAGCGCCGCCTTGGCCTGGTTTTGGGTGGAGGCAGAAACCTGCCGATCAACCGCCAAATGGCTCAAAAACGCCTCCACCTCGGCCGCACCCATCTCTTGCGGGTGGCGCTTGCCGTGGAACACGATAAAACGCCGCGCCCAGTCGATATACACCTCTTCGGTGCGAATACTGTAATGCCGCGTGCGCAGGTGAATGCGCATACGTTCCAGCAGTTTGGGCGGTCGGGGCGCGGCGGGGTCGCTGGCGGGTTGTGGAGGTAGCGCAGCGTGCTCGGTCATCCGCGAAATTTTAGGTTTGGCTAATTTTTTGGATGATGGGGTTTACGTGGGGCAGCCGGTTCTTTAGTTGTCTTGGCGGACTGGTCAGGTTACCATGTGTGTCGTCTATTTCTAGTTAGATAGTCTGTAGTGACAGCATGTGTATTTTAAGAGAAAAATCATGAGTGAAATAGTTTACGTTTTAATCAATGAGGCAATGCCCGGCTACGTCAAGGTTGGCAAAACCACAACATCGCTTGAACAACGCATGAAAGAACTTAGCAGTTCTACAAGTTTACCCTTGCCTTTTACTTGTTTTTACGCATGCACTGTCAATAATTCCACGTTTGTTGAACGTCAAATACATGATGCCTTTGATAACAACAGGCCAAACAAGAAAAGAGAGTTCTTTCAAATCGCACCTGCGCGCATTGTCGCTGCGCTCAAGCTGGCCGAATTGGAAGATATCACTCCGATAGATGATATTGAGATGGTTCCAGAGGATCGACAAGCCCTAGAAAAGGTACGATCTGAACGACGTGGGCAATTTAAATTTTCTCTTGCCAATATACCTATTGGTGCTGAGCTAGTTTATATAAATAACCACGAAATAAGAGCAAAAGTAATAAACGATAAGTCAATTGAACTTGACGGGAAAGAAACCAGTCTTTCAGCATCCGCCACAAAGCTTCTTGGCTACAAGAATACCGTCCAAGGAACTGCATATTGGCTCTATGAAGGTGAAATATTGGATGAGCGTAGAAAGCGGCTAGAACTAGAGGGTTCTGATAGCTTTTCCATGGAGCAGGGCGAAGTAGTTCTTAAAGCTGGAGCAGAGGGAGGTTCCATCACTCTCTACGGAATCCGTAATAATAAAGATTGGTTCTTCGGTTTAAATGTTGTTGACCAGACTCCAAGCTTTATCAATGAGTCTGACGCGGTGCATGACTCTGGAGTCGTAAATTCTTGGTTGGAAGCATTGGAATTATTAGACCAATATACGTGGCATGAGCTTTACCCGCTAGAAGTTCATCCAGAGTTCAGGGGTAAGGTATTTGATGCGGCAAGCACACGCGTAAAATCTTCTACCAGTGATATTGCTCAGCAACATCTTCCAAACTGGAAGTCGTTGTGTTTGCAAAACAACAACGAGTAGTTGGAAATCTGTTCTAACTCATCGTTGAAGTCGCGCCCTTCGGGCGCTGGGACCTGCTGAAGCAGGCCCCTTAACTCGGGCGTTAGACGGTTGAAAGCATCCGAGTGGATCAATCAGAGGAAAACAATGTTTATCTCACGGACTTGGCACGGGATAGTACCCATCCAATTTGGTGACCAATTCGGGCAATACCTCGAAGAGACCGGTGTTCATGAGTCTCGCTCAATCTCTGGCAATGTCGGCGCCTACGTTCATCGTGCAAATCAGGGCCAGTACACCCATTTCTTTCTCTGCACGTACTGGCAATCCTGGTCTGCCATCCGGGCCTTCGCCGGTGAAGCTCCGCACATCGCCGTAACCTACCCCGAGGATGAAAAGTTCGGCCTTATCTCTGACCCGGTCGTTATCCATCAAGAAGTAGCCGTGGTAGTGAATCCGTTCATCCACCCAGCCACGTTTGCCGAGAGTAAGCCCTCTTCTGCTGCACCGGCGCCCTAGATCATGCATTCCGGGTAGCCATGGTCAATGCCGTGCGTTATGCTGACTTTTTGAAAGTCAAAACCCGGAGGGACGCGAAGGTCCGTGGTTCTTGGCAAAGGTCTAACAGAAAAATGCAGGCGACGCGCGTTGCCGCGCGCGCCTGATTCACGTCGTTAGGCCGCAGGAGCGAATGTACGGATGAACCATCGATTCTCAGCATATGCACACGCCGCCCTCTCGCTCATCGGTGTCTCCAGCTTCTTTAGGGGCGCTGCCAAAGCTGATTTTGATTGGCTGCTACGCACACAGACTGGCTTGGCCGCTCTTCCAGGCGACCAGCTCGCCACGACAGAAATGGAGTGTCGCGCAAATACCGCGACACACCTAAGTAATCTTCGCAAGAAAACTCTTGTTTCGCTCGCATTCGTAATATCAGCCATTGCACTAGCGCTCACAATGTTTGTTTTGCCCGCTGTTGGCTCTCAAGGCCTAACTAGGCCACACATGTTTGCCATCGCGTCAGTCGGTAGCTTCTCTTGGGGGACTCTTGGTCGCCTGGGTTGGACCGAGCGTTCTTACAAGGGCGTTACGGTCTTTGAGGAGCTTGACGCAGCCATCTTCTGGCTGCTTTATTGGCTTGGTTCATTTTGTGGCGTGGCCTCAGTCGTCAGTGCTGCGGCCTAACAATTCATTCAAGCCGAAGCCGCTTCGCGGGGAGCCAAATGTCACTGGAAGTAATCTTCGGAATTGCTATCGCAGGCGTCATTGCCCTGTCCTTTGTAAGCAAGCTACTGCCGAAGCGCCAGCCAAAGGAAAAGCACTTCAAGTGCTCACGTTGCGGTGCAGTTTCGTGCCACACCGAGCGTACCATTGAGGCGTGGCGCAACAGCAAGACCAGGTTCTTCTGCCAGACCTGTCATGCTAAGTGGCTTCAGTCCCGGCCACACCAAGAGCGTGCACAGTTTTCCTCTCGTGGCAATGCGGGTTCCGGGTCGGGTTGTCTTGGCATAGTTGTGTTTTTCGCATTCGTTCCGCTTGCAGGCTATTTTTTGGTGCGAACATATGCCTAACAAATCATTCCAGCGGACCGTCAAAAAGCTGCGCTTTTTGCCGTCCGCTGAATTCAAACGTTAGGGGGCGTTAATCAACGCTCCTTTTGTGTTTTTACTGTCCGTTATTTTGGGCTAGTTTTGGCCGGTGGTTTTGCTGATCTCAGTCGAAGCCGGCGGTCCATTTTTTGCCTTGGTCCGCTTCTGCGTAACTGCTTATCCGTTTGCGTCACGCTTGGGGTGGTTGGGCTGTTGGCAAACGTTGCGGTGGTTACGTCAGCGTGACGCAAGCCGTAGTTCTTTGTGGTTCTAGGAGCGATGGTTTTGGTTGCGTTTTGTCAGTGGTGGGCAACGGGCGTCACCCATGCTATCGTCCTAACAAATCACTCAAGCGGACCTGCTGGCGCAGGCCGCTTAGTTCAATCGTTAGGTCGCAAGGAGGAGCAGCAATGGGCGCGAAGTCCTTATCAGCCGGCGACCTTCGTGCCGCATTGGTTTCTATGGTCCTAGAGTGGGAACGTCGGTACGGGGTGGCGCCATCGGCGACGAGCGCTATCTCCGAACACGACGCGGCACTTCTCGTCGGGCACACGCCTGAGTCATTTTCCCTCGACTGTATTGGCCGTACCGCAGTTAGGCGAGGCACCGACTTCTGCCTTCGCGGCGTTCGATATCAGGTCAAGGCGTGTCGCCCGAGCGGCAAGCCTGGCTCGTTTGTAACGTGGGTGCCCAAGGCAAGGAACTACGAATGGGACCGGTTGATCTGGATCCTTTATGACCGCGAGTTTCGAATTCTTGAAGCGTGGGAATGGACAGTTGAGGAGTACCGCTCCGCATTCGACACTGTGAACCGCCTAAGTCCCGCGTTAATGCGGGAAGGGCGGGCGCTGCATGCGGCCGCACACGAGACACAGCCGCCTGACAATGATCCCAAAGGAGAAGAGCACGTGCCATCAGCGATTTGCTTCATTGAGAGAATGCGAAAGCAGCGCCGAATCGACCCAAACGGAAGCGAATGGGAGAGCGGTGACTGGGATGTGGCCGAAGCGAAGGCTGCGCTCCTGATTGGAAAACGCATCTACTTTCACGAAAAGCAGGCCGAGGAATCATATTTCGGTGGGACGATCACTGGCTACCGCGTGCTGCCAATGGACCACCCTGCCACGCCAGGTCGTATCGTCTTCTCGTTTACACCTGACGCTGCTGGCCGCGGCTTCTCCGCCGGATCGAACGGATGGCGTTTTGAGCAAAAGACCATTCCGTAGGCTAGCTATGCGACCTAACAGGTCGTTCGACACGGACACACAGCGGCATTGCGCCGCAAGCCGTGCGCGGGAGCATACGTCTTGCGGCGCAATGCCACTGCGTGCCGGTCAACTCCGACGTTAGGTTGCAGACCATGATTTGCACAAAGTGCGGCGGGAATCGATTCAACAGTTGGAATCGCTGCATGGACTGCCGCAACCAGCGCGCGAAAGTTCGGGCCGAGAGAATCAAGAAGAATGGGGGCTCTCATAAAAACGCGGAATGGAAGTCTCTTCTTGCAAGCAGTCCGACCTGCGCAGTGTGTGGCAGATCATGGGCTGTGATTCCTCCTCGACCTGATCCACGTTACAAACACCCTTGGACCAAAGGGCACAAAACACCGATTTATCACGGTGGATCGGACGACATTTCCAATATTCAGGCAGAGTGCTACGAATGCAACTTTCGCAAGAATGCTGGAGCGCTCAGCCGTTCACCGGTAGGGCCTGCTAAACCGGCTCATAAACTCAAAAAGGAAAATAATATGCCCGCCACGCAAGAGCGAATATCCAGAATTGACCTTGCCCCTGAAAAATGGAGTTCTTAGTCCTTGTTGAAAATACCGACAAGGAGTCAAGGAATGAAAGCCAAGCAGGTGCGTGCGCAGTACACGCAGGAATTCAAGTTGGAGGCG
>NZ_FNQJ01000004.1 GCF_900107605.1 Acidovorax soli
TGTTGCAGCAGGCTCATCTAAACAGCGCTTGGCAGATTACTCAAGCGCTGCAGTGTCGTTGGATTTGACTCTATTTTTTAGATGCGATTGCCCTGATATCAAGCGTCAATAGCTATATATTCAATAGCAATTTAGAGCAATTCCGCCGGCTCGGGCCGCCCGAACAGGTAGCCCTGGAACTGCTGGCAGCCGTTGCGCAGCAGAAATGCACGCTGCCCCTCGGTTTCCACCCCTTCGGCCACCACATCCAGCCCCAGGCTGCTGGCCAGCGTGATGATGGTGCAGGCGATGGCCGCATCGTTGGGGTCGGTCAGCACGTCGCGCACAAAACTCTGGTCGATCTTGAGCTGGTCAATCGGCAGGCGCTTGAGATAGCCCATCGATGAATAGCCCGTACCGAAATCATCCAGCGAAAACCCCACACCCAGGGTGCCCAGGGCCTGCATTTTCAGGATGCTGTCTTCCACGTCGTGCAGCATCAGGCTTTCGGTCAGCTCCAGCTTCAGCCGGTCGGGGCGGGCACCGGACTCGCGCAAGGTATCCAGCACCTGCTGCACAAACTGGGGGTGCCGAAACTCCTGCGCACTGACGTTCACCGCCACGCTCCAGCCAGCGGTGCGGGGCTGGGCCGCCCACAGCGCCAGCTGGTCACAGGCCAGGCGCATGACCCGCCGCCCCAGCGGCAGTATCAACCCGGTCTGTTCGGCCAATGGAATGAAATCGCCCGGCGGCACCATCCCGCGCTGCGGGTGCATCCAGCGCACCAGGGCTTCGGCGCCCAGCATATCGCCCGCCGCGTTCACCACGGGCTGGTAATGCAGCAGGAATTCGTTGTGCTGCAGGCCGTGCCGGATATCCCCTTCCAGCGCAGCCCGCGCGCTGGCGGCCGCCTGCATGGCGGGATCGAAGAAGCACAGCGTGTTGCGGCCCAGGGCCTTGGCCTGGTACATGGCCAGGTCAGCCCGCTGCAACAGTTCGTGCACCGGCTGCTGCGCGTCCCGGAACAGCGCAATGCCGATGCTCGGCGTGCTGTGCAACTCGCGGTTATCCACCTCGAAAGGCGCATTCAGCGCGGCGATGATCTTCTGCGCAATGGCTTCCGCTTCGATGGCCGCCTCGGACTCCACCCCGTGCAGGTGCTGAAGAATCACCACGAACTCGTCACCTCCCAGGCGTGCCACGGTATCCACCGCCCGCACACAGGCCTGCAGGCGCGCGGCCACCTGGACCAGCAGGCGGTCACCCCATTCGTGGCCCAGGGTGTCGTTGATGGCCTTGAAGTTGTCCAGGTCCAGAAACAGCAAGGCGCCATGGCATCCGTCGCTCGCACCACCCAGGGTGGCGTGCTCCAGCCGGTCGAGCAAGAGCCTGCGATTGGGCAAGGCCGTGAGTTCGTCGTAGAACGCCAGGCGCTCAATCTCGGCCTCTGCCTTCTTGCGTTCGGTGATGTTGCGCGCAACACCGCGATAGCCGGTGAACCGGCCTTCGGCATCAAAAATGGGTTCACCACTGATGGACACCCAGATCAGCGTGCCGTCGGCGGTGGTGCGCTGCATCTCGAAGTCATGAAAGACCTCGTGGGCTTGCAGCTGTTTGCGGTGCTTGCGCCACTGCCCCGGCGCCACGGCAGTCTCGGGCAGTTCCCAGCGGGTCAGCCCATAGTGCATTTCATCCGGGATACCCCGATCGCGCTCGGCCCTGCCGTCAAACCGGACAAACCGGAAGTCAGCATCCTGCTCCCAATACCAGTCCGAGGAAAGGTGGGTGAGGCTGCGCCAGCGCGCCTCGCTCTCGCGCAACGCCTGCAGCGTGCCCAGGTAGTCGCTCACATCCGTAAACGTGCGCACGCGGCCCCCCGCCTCCAGGCGCCGGGTGCGTACTTCCAGGAAGCGCCCGGCGCGGGTTTTGCGGATATAGGTCGCGGGCACATCGGGCCCGTCGATACGCCCACCGGTATGCCCAGATGCCACATAGGCCCGTGCGGGTGCTTCGACCAGTCCGAAATCGGGGCCGAAATCCCCCCGTTCGGCCTGGAATCGCACCACCTCGTCCACCAGCGGCTGCGTTTCCAGCAGCGCTTGCGGCAAATCGAGCAGCTCCAGATAACGCTGGTTGTAGACACGGATGCGTCCCGTCGCATCCACATTCGTGATGCCCTGGGAAACGCTGGCCAGCGTGCTTTCGAGCGCCCGGGTCTTCTCGGCCAGCAGTGCACTGGTGCGGGCCAGCTGGGATTCGACTTCGCTGCGCGCCAGCTCAGCCCGGCGGGCCAGCTCCAGCTGGCCCACCGTGTTGAGCAGCGGCTGCAGAAACTGTGCATCCGCCTTGGAGTAGCCCCCTGGGCGATTGGCCAACCCGACCATGGCGACCAGCGCCCCGGCGGCATGGATGGGCAAGCCCAGATAGGTTGCGACCACCGGATGCCCCTGCGGCACCCCGGCGCGGCGCTGATCGGTGCCGGGACTGTTGCTGATGACGGGCTCGCCCGTGCGCAGCGCAGCACCCATCAGCGTATCCAGATTGTCGACAACCATTCCGTCCTGGACATGCTGGGCATGGTGGGCTCGCGAAGCGGTGTCCCAGCTGAGATCGGTCATCGCATGCACCCGCAGGAACGGCTGCCCCTCGGGCGAGTGCTGCACCTGCCCCACCAGGCCGAACATACTGTCGGTCAATGCCATCAACTCCTGCAGCACCGCGTCGAACGCAGCGCAAGGGGCGGTGCCGGCAATGAAGAGGGCCTGGACTTTCGAGATGGCCTGCAGCAAGCGGTGCTGACGCGCCAGCATGGCCTCGGCAGTCTGGCGAGCCCGCACGCCCGTGCTGCGCTCCAGCACCGCCTCGATCTGTGCGGGCAGCGCCAAGAGATGATCGCGTTGCGGTGTCTGCACCAGAAAATCACTGAACCCGTGCCGCATGGCCCGTGCCGCCTCAATCTCTTCTCCCGGGAGCACGATGACCAGGGCCGGCACCTCGCCAAGCCATTCCAGCACATCAAAGGCCGTGCCGTCTGCCATGCTGCGCGCCGCCAGCACGACATCGGTCTGGCGGCGGGCCAGTATCCCGCGGGCTTGCGCAAGGGTGGACGCCACTTCGACGGTCCAGCCCAGCCCGGGATCCACCAGCGCATGGACCACGGACTGTGCATAGACAGAATCACCATCGATCAAGAGAACAGAGATGGGCATGGGCCGATCCGGGATGCGCACCGCATGCAGCCGCAAAGCCGATGCGGTACAAGGAGAAACAAGAGTTACCCATTATGGGGTTGGCGCGGACTGCGCCGCGGCGGGGCCGTGGCGGCCTACCAGCTGAATGTGGGCTTCGCGCCCATCCGCAAGAAAGGCAAGCTGCCGTTCACCACCGTCGAGGAAACCTACGAGCTCGAATACGGTGGCGCCACGGACGAATTGCCCACCGACGCCGTCAAGGCGGGCGATCGCGAGCTGCTGATCGACGACTGATTGCCACCGGTGGTACCAGATGGCCGGCAAGAAACTGCTGCAAAAACCCGGTGCCACGGTCACCGGAGGTGCCGCCATCGTGGACTTGCCGGAGCTGGGCGGATCCCAACGTCTGCGCGTAGGGGGCCAGGGGGTATGGGCGGCCGATCCCGGCCGGCGCCCGTGTTTCAGTTCAGATCGCCGTACTGGGTACTGCTGAGATCGGGAAAGGGCCCGTCTGCACCCTGCATCACCGTGTCTTCAAAACCGGTCGGCCGTGACGGTGCCAGCAGGGGGCCTGACCGCACCGGAACGCCCGGTTTGGTGGCCGCAGCAGGCGTGGCCCGGACACTGGCGGCATCCGACAGCGCCCGCTTGAACGCAGCCACTTCATCGGCCTCGATCGGATCAAACCGCTGCGCGGTGCGCGCCGCGGGGGCAGCAGCGGGGCGGGCCGGCGGCACTGGTGGCGCGGCATGGGCAACCGGGCGCACGGAAGGCGTCCGTACCGGCATGGCCGGCGCCACGGGGGCCGCGGAAACCACCGCAGACAGCGAAACCCCCTGTGGCGCAAGGCCTTGTTGCGGAAGACCCACCGCCACATGGTCGTTGATACGCCAGTAGACCGCCGTCACCAGAATGTCGTAGCGCGCCTTGGCAGTCTGGGCCACCAGCGCCTCGATCTCGCTGAGCCGCACGGTCTCTCCCCCAAACTCGCGGGCCAGGTCCATCATGACGAGAAACTGCCGGCCCCGCTGGTCCAGCGACAACACCTTGAACTTGTAACTGGCCGACAGCACACCGGCGCGGACCATGGCATCGCGCACCACGGTATAGAGCAGCTCCCGCCGTTCCATGCGCTCGCTCTTGCGGTTCGCCGCATGGTCCGCTGGCCGGGCGTCAAGGGCCGGTTTGCGTCCCGCAGCCATGGGGACGGCGGCATCCCCATGGAGCAAACCCGAAGGCTCCAAGGCCGAACGGTGCTTGGAGGTTTGGGCTTTGCGGCTAAACCAACTGAACAGGGACATGGTTTGCTTTCTGGGATAGCACCGGTAAACGATCTCATCGAGTTTACCCGGCACACTCCCGCCACCCCCCACACATCGCGGTGACAGGCGCCCGAAGCCCCCCCGGCGTCAGGTGGCCGCGACGCGGCGGCGGCGGTTACCCAGCCGTTTGGCCAGCACGGCGCCAGCGGCCATGGCCAGGCCCAGGGCAATGGCGGGCTGGCGGTTGGACAGTTCGGTGAAGCGCAACGCTGTCAGGCTCCAGAGCTTGGTCGGGACACCCCCTTGCACGGTGGCGCTGCGCGGGCGCATCGAGAAGAAGCCACCTTCTCCCACCACCGAACCCGGCCCCACGATCGCCAGCCGCAGGCGTTCTTTCTCGTCCTGGTAATGCACGCTCAGGCTGCCACTTTCGACCAGGTAAAGGGTTCTGTCGGACGCCCCCTGGGAAAACAGCACATGCCCTGCCGGCAAGGCATAGGGCTGCAGGTAGGCCGAGAGGGTTTCCCACTGCGCTGGCGTCAGGGGATTGGTCATGCTGTCCTCTGCGCTGGCCTGGGCAATCGCATTGAGCAGACCAGTGAGATCAATCTTGGATGAAATGGGCGTAATGGCATTCATGGTCTGCCGAAACTAACCTTGTAACAGAGCAGGCACAAGCACTCTTTACGTATGTTTACAACAAATGCCGACCGATGCTGTTACTTACCGATACAAAAGCTGGAGAAGATGACACCAAGCAAGTCGTCCGAGGTGAACTCGCCGGTAATGGTGCTCAGCGCGTTCTGGGCCAGCCGCAGCTCCTCCGCCAGAAGATCCAGCGCGGGGCCGCGCGCATCCAGCTGCGCTGCGGCTTGCGCCAGATGCGCCTGCACACTGCCCAGCGCCTGCACATGCCGCGCGCGGGCGATGTACACGCCCTCCGGCGCCGACTGCCAGCCCGCCACCTCCAGCAGGATGCGGCGCAAGGCATCCAGCCCCTCGCCCGTGCGGGCCGACAGGTGCACGGCGGCGCGCCCTGCGGCCTGGGGCGGCAGGGCACTGGGCACGCAATCGACCTTGTTCCACACATCGATCACAGGCACGGATGAAAGCAGTTTCTGGCCCAGTGCGCTTTCTATGTCTGCGTCGGCAGCTCTGTACTCGAAGGCATCCCAGCGCGCCAGGTCGTGCAGGAACAGCACCGCGTCGGCGGCCGCAATGGCGTCCCAGGCACGGGCGATGCCGATGCGCTCCACCTCATCGTCGCTGTCGCGCAGGCCGGCAGTGTCGATCACATGCAGCGGCACGCCCTCGATCTGGATGGTCTCCTGCACCTTGTCGCGCGTGGTACCGGCAATCGGCGTCACGATGGCCAGTTCGGCGCCCGCCAATGCATTGAGCAGCGAGCTCTTGCCGGCATTGGGCTGACCGGCAATCACCACCTTGATGCCTTCGCGCAGCAGCGCACCCTGACGGGCACGCTGCATCACTTGCGCCAGCGTTTGCTCCAGTTGGAATAGCTGCCCACGCGCATCTGCCTTGCGCAGGAAGTCGATTTCTTCCTCAGGAAAATCCAGCGTGGCCTCGACCAGCATGCGCAGATGGATCAACGCGTCGCGCAGGGCGTGGATCTCTGCCGAGAATGCACCGGTCAGCGAGCGGCTGGCGCTGCGGGCCGCCGCCTCCGTGCTGGCATCGATCAGGTCGGCAATCGCCTCGGCCTGGGCCAGGTCGATCTTGTCGTTGAGGAACGCGCGCTCGGTGAACTCACCAGGTTGCGCCACCCGCAAGCCAGGCAGGCAAGGTTGGCCCGTGGCCGCCTCCAGGGCGGCACCGGCTTCCAGACAGCGCGCCAGCAGCAGCTGCAGCACCACGGGGCCGCCATGGGCCTGCAGCTCCAGCACGTCTTCGCCGGTGTAGCTGTGCGGGCCGGGGAAAAACAGCGCCAGACCCTGGTCGATGGCCTGGCCCTGCGCATCGCGAAAGGGCAGGTAGGTGGCCTCGCGGGGTTTCAGCGCTCGGCCGCACAGGGCCTGCACCAGCGTGTCCAGCCCGCGCCCCGAGACACGCACGATGCCGACGGCCCCGCGCCCCGGGGCAGTGGCGATGGCAACGATGGGGTCATGGTGGCGAGCAAGCATGGTGGCGACTGTACAGGGTGGATGGAAATGAAAAAGGCCGCTTGCGCGGCCTTAGGGAACCCGGGGGATCAGCGACGCAAGGTCACTTGAACTTCGGCAGGTTGAACTGCGGAGGCACGCCCATACGGGTGTTGATGATCCACTGCTGCGCAATCGACAGGATGTTGTTCGTCAGCCAGTACAGCACCAGGCCGGCCGGGAAGAAGAAGAACATTACGCTGAAGATCAGCGGCATGAACCACATCATCTTGGCCTGCATCGGATCGGGCGGCGCGGGGTTCAGCGCGGTTTGCAGCAGCGAGCTGGCCGTCATCAGCAGGGGCAGGATGAAGAACGGATCAGGCGCGGAAAGATCGCGGATCCAGCCGATCCAGGGCGCATTGCGCATCTCGACGCTGGACAGCAGCACCCAGTACAGCGCAATGAACACCGGGATCTGGATCATGATGGGGAAGCAGCCGCCCATGGGGTTGACCTTTTCCTCGCGGTAGATGCGCATCATCTCCTGCTGCATCTGCTGGGGCTTGTCCTTCAGGCGCTCGCGCATCTCCGTGATCTTGGGGTTGATGGCCTTCATCTTGGCCATGCTGGCGTAGGCCTTGGCGTTGAGCCAGTAAAACGCGATCTTGAGCAGAAGCACCAGCGCCACGATGGACCAGCCCCAGTTGCCCAGCAGCTTGTGCAGCTGGTCGAGCAGCCAGTACAGCGGCTTGGACAGGATGGTGAGCCAGCCGTAGTCCTTGACGAGTTCGAGGCCGGGGGCGAGTTTTTCCAGGCTCGTCTCGACCTGCGGGCCGGCAAACAATTGCGCCTGCACCGACTTGCTGGCGCCCGGCGCGACTTCGCCCACGGGCGTGATCATGCCCACCGAATACAGGTTGGCGTCCACCTTGCGCATGAACAGGTCGCGCTGGATGCCGTCGCCCAGCAGCCAGGCGCTGGCAAAGTAGTGCTGCACCATGGCCACATAGCCGTTGGTGGCGGTCTTTTCGATCTCGGCCTTGCCTTCTTCGATCTTCTTGAACTCGACCTTCTGGTATTTCTTGGCGTCGGTATAGACCGCCGGGCCGGTGAAGGTGGAATAGAACGAGGATTCGCCCGGCGGCTTGTTGCCATCACGCACCAGTTGCAGGTACAGCTGGGGGGTAACGGCCGCATTGCCGGTGTTGACAACCTCATGCTTCACCGCGATGTCATAGGCGCCGCGCTTGATGGTCCAGGTCTTGACCAGCTTCACGCCGCCCTGAACGGGCGACTCGAAGCGGATGCTCAGTTCGTCCTGTCCATCCTTGAGTTCGCGCGGACCGGGCACGGCCGTCATCACGGTCTTGTGCGTGGGAAAGTCGCCACCGATCAGGCCCGTCTGGGCCACGTACACCCGCGCAGCGCTTTCGTCGAACAGCACGAAGTTGCGGGTCTTGTCGGCCATGTCCACATGCTTGAGCAGTTCGGCATGGGTGAGCGAGCCGCCTTCGCTGTCGAAGGTGAGGCGATAGACGTCGGTGGTGACTTCGACGCGTTCGCGCACGGCGGGCGCTGCAGGCGCCGGCTGGCCAGGTACGGAAGAGACACCCTGCGGCGCAGCGGCAACGGGTGCGTTGGCGACCGGGACACTGGCGGCACCCGTGGCGCTGGACGCAGGGCCCGTGGCAGCGGGCGCAGTCACCGCCGGGGCGGAGGGGAAGAAAGTGGCCTTGTTGCCGTTGTGCAGCTGCCACTTATCCCACAGCAGAACCATGGAAAAGCCAAAAATCACCCACAGAATGGTGCGGCGAATGTCGTTCATGAAGACTTCTTTGGTGAGGATGGTTGGGTGTTGGAAGGAGAAAGCCGCGAAAAAAGCCGCATGCTGCGCGGCAATTGTTGCGGGACCGGGTCATGGCCCCCGTCACACCAGGGGTGGCAGCGTACCAGCCTGCGCACTGTAAGGTAACTGCCGGCCGCAGCGCCATGCCGCTCCAGCGCCTGCAGCGAATAGGCCGAACAGGTCGGCTCGAACCGGCAGGCCGAACCCAGCCAAGGGCTGAGGAACAGCCGATAGCCCTTGACCACGCCGATCAGCAACGCACGCATCATGGAGCCACCTGCGCCGGTGCTGGCACCTGTGCCACGACAGGGCGCCGTGCGGCGTGCCCAAACAGCTGCAGCAGCTCGGCCCGCACGGCCTGCTTGAGCGGGTCGGACGTGGCACTGAGAAACTGCTTGCGATCAAACGTGGCCCGCAAGCGCACGACATGGGCCGCCTGCGGCAAACGGGCCTCGAACAAGGCCGCCACGGCATGGATCTGCCGCTTGATGGTGTTGCGCGTCACGGCACGGCGCGCCCAGCGCTTGGGCACCATGGCACCCAACCAGACATCGGACACGCCAAACAGGGCCTGCGACCCTTGCACGGATGGCAAGGAGTCGGGCCCTGTGGAAGCAATGCCTGTCACGGCAGCCTTCTTAGCGTCCAGCACCAGACGGTGCAGCGCAAAGTGCGCCGTGCGGGAGACAGTGCCTCCCGCCATGGCCGCCTGGAACTGCGGACGGGTTTTCAGCCGTTGCATGCAAGCACCCCGTTTGGAACCTGACGGCGCAAACCGGGGAGCAGGTCCAAGACCGTAACGGCCTTAGACGGCCAGGCGCTTGCGGCCCTTGGCGCGGCGTGCGTTGATCACGGCACGGCCACCGCGGGTCTTCATGCGGACGAGGAAACCATGGGTGCGCGCGCGGCGCGTCTTGGAGGGCTGGTAAGTACGTTTCATTTTGCTATTCCTTGAGGCTCAGTTCCGGACTGCTGCTCTTGAACCCCGCCATCTGCGGCCGCAGCGCCCCTAGCGGGGATCGCACACAACCAAAGACTCGCGGGGCAGAAATAACGGCGCGCCGGGTCAAATCACCCTGAACGCATTCAGGGAAACCCGAAATTATCGCAGGCTTGGCGCTGGCTGGCAATGCCCATTGTGTTGTGGGCCTTTGGCGAGGCGCGCAAAACCCGTTCCGGGAGCACGCCGGCACCTGGCCCGAAGTGGCCTCTCAAATTGTGGATAACTCCTTGACAAGCTACAATCCGCCGCCTCGAACCGTTCCTCTATCCACAACAAGAATGCCCCCTGAAATGACCGAGGAATCCCATCGCAGCCCCACAGGCCAGCCCGGCGCCGATGCCGGCCAGGGCCTCTGGCAGGCCTGCGTTGAACAGCTCGCCCAAGACCTGCCAGAGCAACAGTTCAACACCTGGATCAAGCCCCTGACCGCCCAGGTGGCCGAAGACTTCTCCAAGGTCACCGTGCTGGTGGGCAACCGTTTCAAGCTGGACTGGATTCGGGCGCAGTATGCAGGCCGCATTGCCGCGCTGCTCGAAGGCCTCTACGGTCAATCCGTGACACTGGAGTTAGCGCTCGCTCAGCGCGAAGCCATTGCCCGTACTTATGTACGACCAGCAGCCCCTGAACAATCCAGCACCACGGCGCTGTCTGAACCATCCTCTGGCAACAACGACGAAACGCCGGCCGGTGCATTCCGCAACCGGCTCAATGCCGCCCTGACTTTCGAGACCCTGGTGGAAGGCACGGCCAACCGCATGGCGCGCTCGGCCGCCATGCATGTGGCGGGCATGCCCGGGCATCTGTACAACCCGCTCTTCATCTATGGCGGCGTGGGCCTGGGCAAGACCCACCTGATGCATGCGGTGGGCAACCGCCTGCTGGCCGACCGGCCCGACGCCAAAGTTCTCTACATCCATGCCGAACAGTTTGTGTCGGATGTGGTTAAGGCCTACCAGCGGCGCACCTTCGACGAATTCAAGGAGCGCTACCACTCGCTGGATCTGCTGCTGATCGACGATGTGCAGTTTTTTGCCAACAAAGACCGCACGCAGGAAGAATTCTTCAACGCATTCGAGGCGCTGCTGGCCAAAAAGTCGCACATCGTGATGACATCGGACACGTATCCGAAGGGCCTGGCCAACATCCACGAGCGCCTGGTGTCGCGCTTCGATTCGGGCCTGACGGTCGCGATCGAGCCGCCCGAGCTCGAAATGCGCGTGGCCATCCTGATCAACAAGGCGCGCGCCGAAAGCACCGAGATGCCCGAGGAAGTGGCCTTTTTCGTGGCCAAGAACGTGCGCTCCAACGTGCGCGAGCTCGAAGGCGCCTTGCGCAAGATCCTGGCCTATTCACGCTTCAACCAGAAGGAAATCTCCATCCAGCTGGCGCGCGAGGCGCTGCGCGACCTGCTGTCCATCCAGAACCGGCAGATTTCTGTGGAAAACATCCAGAAAACGGTGGCCGACTATTACAAGATCAAGGTCGCCGACATGTACAGCAAGAAGCGCCCGGCCAGCATTGCCCGGCCGCGCCAGATTGCCATGTACCTGGCCAAGGAGCTGACGCAAAAGAGCCTGCCCGAGATCGGAGAGCTGTTTGGCGGTCGCGACCACACCACGGTACTGCATGCCGTGCGCAAGATTTCGGGCGAGCGCCAGCAACTCACCGAACTGAACCAGCAGCTGCATGTGCTGGAGCAAACACTCAAGGGTTGACATGGAACATCCCCTGAGTTGCCCTCGGCGGCGTCCCTCGCCTGGGCAATGCCGGTCCCAAAGGCCGGGAGGGTCTCCATCGCACCGGATAACCGGAAAATGCGTCTGTAGCAGCAATGCCCTTGCAAGAGGGCAAAATGGCGGTTTGTGCGGCAGGGGGGAGGCACCACCGGTGCTGCTGTCCACACACCGTCCCAAAAACCACAAGAGGTTGACATGATCGTCCTGAAGGCAACACAAGACAAGGTTCTCGCGGTTCTGCAATCGGTCTCCGGCATCGTCGAGCGCCGCCACACCCTGCCCATCCTGGCCAATGTACTGATCCGCAAGACGGGCAACGCCCTGCAGCTGACGACCAGCGACCTCGAAATCCAGATCCGCACCACGGCCGAGCTCGGTGGCGACACCGGCGACTTCACCACCACGGTGGGTGCGCGCAAGCTCATCGACATCCTGCGCACCATGCCCGGCGACCAGACGGTGAGCCTGGAATCGGCCCAGTCCAAGCTCATCCTCAAGGGTGGCAAGAGCCGCTTCACGCTGCAGACGCTGCCCGCCGAGGATTTTCCGCTGGTGCAGGAATCTGCCGCCTTTGGCCCCGTTTTCAGCGTGCCGCAGAAGGTGCTCAAGGACCTGCTCTCCCAGGTGTCGTTCGCCATGGCGGTGCAGGACATCCGCTACTACCTGAACGGCATTTTGTTCGTGGCCGAGGGCAAGCAGCTGAGCCTGGTGGCCACCGATGGCCACCGCCTGGCCTTCGCCAGCGCCACACTGGATGTGGAAGTGCCCAAGCAGGAAGTGATCCTGCCGCGCAAGACGGTGATCGAACTGCAGCGCCTGCTGTCGGACGCGGGCGGCGACAACCAGCCCCACATCGAAATGCAATTCGCCAACAACCAGGCGAAGTTCACCTTCGGCGGCATGGAGTTCGTCACCAAGCTGGTCGAAGGCAAGTTCCCCGATTACAACCGCGTGATTCCGCGCAACCACACCAACAGCGTCACCCTGGGCCGCGCGCCCCTGCTGGCCAGCCTGCAGCGCACCGCCATCATGACCAGCGACAAGTTCAAGGGCGTGCGCCTGAACCTGGAGCCCGGCACGCTGCGCGTGGCCAGCAACAACGCCGAGCAGGAAGAGGCCGTGGACGAGCTCGACATCGACTACGGTGGCGACACCATCGAAATCGGCTTCAACGTCACCTACCTCATCGATGCCCTGGCCAACATGGGGCAGGACATGGTGAAGGTGGAGCTGTCGGACGGCAACAGCTCGGCGCTGCTGACCATCCCCGACAACAGCAACTTCAAGTACGTCGTCATGCCCATGCGCATCTGACGCCATCCCCCGCTGCAGAACACTACTGTTTTGATAGCCAATAGCGCTACCAAATAAGCGCTAGAGGCAATTTTCATCATTGAACACATTGGAAACCACCGGTTTCCACGGATCCCAAGGCCCACCATGACCGCTGACAACACGCAACCCGAGCCCACCGAGAACGGCTCCACCGGCAATGGTGAGCCCGCAATGCCCGTCGTGCCAAAGATCGACACGAACCAGGCCGGTGCCAGCGAGAGCTACGGTGAAGGCGCCATCACCATCCTCGAAGGCCTGGAGGCCGTGCGCAAACGCCCCGGCATGTACATCGGCGACACGAGTGACGGCACCGGCCTGCACCACCTGGTGTTCGAGGTGGTGGACAACTCCATCGACGAGGCATTGGCCGGCCACTGCGACGACATCGTGGTCACCATCCACACCGACAACTCCATCAGCGTCACCGACAACGGCCGGGGCATTCCCACCGGCGTGAAGATGGACGACAAGCACGAGCCCAAGCGCTCGGCCGCCGAGATTGCGCTGACCGAACTGCACGCGGGCGGCAAGTTCAACCAGAACAGCTACAAGGTGTCCGGCGGCCTGCACGGCGTGGGCGTGAGCTGCGTGAACGCGCTGTCCAAGAAGCTGCGCCTGACGGTGCGCCGCGAAGGCAAAGTGCATGTGCTGGAGTTCAGCAAGGGCTTCGTGCAGAACCGCATCATCGAAACGGTGGACGGCGTTGAAGTCTCGCCCATGAAGGTGACCGGCGAGACCGACAAGCGCGGCACCGAGGTGCACTTCCTGCCCGACACCGAGATCTTCAAGGAAAACAACGAGTTCCACTACGAAATCCTGGCCAAGCGCCTGCGCGAACTCTCGTTCCTGAACAACGGCGTGCGCATTCGCCTGAAGGACGAGCGCAGCGGCAAGGAAGACGACTTCTCGGGTGCCGGCGGCGTGCGCGGCTTTGTCGAATTCATCAACAAGGGCAAGACCGTTCTGCACCCCACGTCGTTCTACGCCGCGGGCGAGCGCCCGGCCGAAACCTACGGCGGCATCCCCGGCACGCACATCGGCGTGGAAGTGGCCATGCAATGGAACAGCGCCTACACCGAGCAAGTCCTCTGCTTCACCAACAACATCCCCCAGCGTGACGGCGGCACCCACCTGACCGGCCTGCGCGCCGCGATGACCCGCGTCATCAACAAATACATCGAAGAAAACGAGCTGGCCAAGAAGGCCAAGGTCGAAGTCACTGGCGACGACATGCGCGAAGGCCTGTGCTGCGTGCTCAGCGTGAAGGTGCCCGAACCCAAGTTCAGCAGCCAGACCAAGGACAAGCTGGTGTCGAGCGAAGTGCGCGCACCGGTGGAAGACATCGTGGGCAAGCTGCTCACCGACTACCTGCAGGAAAAGCCCAACGACGCCAAGATCATCTGCGGCAAGATCGTCGAGGCCGCCCGTGCCCGCGAAGCCGCCCGCAAGGCGCGCGAAATGACGCGCCGCAAGGGCGTGCTCGACGGCATGGGCCTGCCCGGCAAACTGGCCGACTGCCAGGAAAAAGACCCGTCGCTGTGCGAGATCTACATCGTCGAGGGCGACTCCGCCGGCGGCTCTGCCAAGCAGGGCCGCGACCGCAAGTTCCAGGCCATTCTTCCCCTGCGCGGCAAGATCCTGAACGTGGAAAAGGCACGCTACGAAAAGCTGCTCACGTCCAACGAAATCCTCACGCTGATCACCGCCCTGGGCACCGGCATCGGCAAGGCCGGCGGCAGCACCGGCAGCGACGACTTCGACGTGGCCAAGCTGCGCTACCACCGCATCATCATCATGACCGACGCCGACGTGGACGGCGCGCACATCCGCACGCTGCTGCTCACATTCTTCTACCGCCAGATGCCCGAGCTGGTCGAGCGCGGCCACATCTACATCGCCCAGCCGCCGCTCTACAAGGTGAAGGCCGGCAAGGAAGAGCTGTACCTGAAGGACGCCCCGGCCCTCGACGGCTTCCTGCTGCGCATTGCACTGAACCACGCGAGCGTGACCACTGGCGGTGCCAACCCGCAGACGCTGAGCGGCGACACCCTGGCCGAGCTGGCACGCAAGCACCAGATCGCTGAAAGCGTGATCGCCCGCCTGGGCAACTTCATGGACGCCGAAGCGCTGCGCGCCATTGCCGACGGTGTATCGCTCAAGCTCGACACCGTGGCCGAGGCCGAAGCCAGCGCCATCGCCCTGCAAGCCAAGCTGCGCGAACTCAACACCACCGGCGCCCCCGCCGAGGTGGCCGGTGAATTTGACGCCCGCACCGACAAGCCCCTGCTGCGCATCAGCCGCCGCCACCACGGCAACATCAAGAGCAGCGTCATCACGCAAGACTTCGTGCAGGGCGCCGACTACGCCGCCCTGGCCGAAGCCGCCGAAACCTTCCGCGGCCTGCTGAGCGAAGGCGCCAAGGTGATGCGCGGCGAAGGCGACAAGCAGAAGGAAGAAAAAGTGGGCGACTTCCGCCAGGCCATGAAGTGGCTGATCAGCGAAGCCGAACGCACCACCAGCCGCCAGCGCTACAAAGGCCTGGGCGAAATGAACCCCGAGCAGCTCTGGGAAACCACCATGGACCCCAACGTGCGCCGCCTGCTGCGCGTGCAGATCGACGACGCGATCGAGGCGGATCGCGTGTTCACCATGCTGATGGGGGACGAGGTGGAGCCGCGCAGGGACTTCATTGAGACGAATGCGCTGCGGGCAGGGAATATCGACGTTTGATCGACCATGAACTTCGAAAACAGTGTTTTCGAATTTCATGGTGCGCATTGCCCTTACGCGGTTGGCTTATCCGCCAATCGCGCCGTCCAGTGCCCTCCCGCCTCCTGCTGCACTTTGAGCAAGTCGTAAGTTTTGAGCATGTCAAGTAGCCCAGAGTGGCCATAGCTCTTGGGAGAAAACGACGGGTCTGCGCGCTTGAGGTAGGAGCCTAGCCCACCCACGCCAACCTTGCCCTCCGGGGTGTCTGCGGCTAACAGCATGACGGCTTCCACAATGAACTTGGGGCGCAGCTTAGGGGCTGGCTTGACAATCTCGGCCTTGCTGGTTTGCTTAAGCGCCACAGACTCCACCACGATGGACTCTGGTTCCGGTGCGGGTTTCGCCCATTCAAAGAACTGGTCACTCGCATTGCGCAGCGCATCGGGCGATTTAGCTTCTCCCACGATGTGCACCGTAGCGCCACGTTCGCGGAGCTTGCGGCACAAGTAGGCAAAGTCGGAGTCGCTGGTCACGATGCAGAACGTGCTGGCCCGGCCATCGAACAGCGCCTCAACAGCATCCAGTGCCAGTGCGATGTCCGAAGTGTTCTTTCCCGCCGCGTACTGATATTGCAGACAAGGAGTGAACGCAAGGCGCACCAGCGCTTCCTGCCACTTGTTCGCCAACGTACTGTGATTGCCATAGCCTCGGCGCAGAACGACGCGTCCAAACTGCGCCACCACGCGCAGCGCGTATTCCAATATTTCGGGGGTGGTATTGTCACAATCCACCAGCACCGCAACACGCGACTCTGCATCGCCAGGGTGATTTGCCATCCTCCGTGTCCTCCATTGACTCAAAAGTGTTTAATACTTGGCCGTACCCATTTGAACACTTGGCAGTGGCGGAACCGGTACATGCGGCCGAACCTGTCAGCGACAAACTACCTCGTGAAACGGCGCTGGGCCGACACCTGCGCACGCTGAACAAAGGGCGACTCAAGCAAGAGTTCTTACCGACCGAAGCCGTACACCTCGCTGTGCGGGCCTTGGCGGACAAAGGTTAGGCACAATCCAACCCCCATGCGCTCTCCCATCTCCATCGTCGACGTGGACCGCCTCGACACCTGGACCCGCTACCGCGCCGGCCTGTGCGAGACCTGTGCGGCCAACTGCTGCACCATGCCGCTGGAGGTGCAGCTTTCTGACCTCGTGCGGCTGGGGCTGGTGGATGCATTCGAGGCCGAGCATGAGGAGCCCCGGCACATTGCCAAGCGGCTGCAAAAAGCGCGGCTGATTGACCACTTCAACCACAAGAACGTAGTGTTCACCATGGCGCGGCGGGCCAGCGGGGACTGCAACTTTCTGGACCCCAAGACGCGGCTGTGCACCGTGTACGAGCAGCGGCCCGAGACCTGCCGGCTGCATCCGCAAAAGAAGAGCCCCAAGCCGGGCTTTTGCGCCTATGGGCGGCGTGCGGCGTGAACGCCCGCCTGGCGTGCGCGTAGCGACCTCGGCGCTGAGCGCCTTGCTCGGCGCCATGTGCCCCTCCGGTTCAACCGCCGCGCGCAACGGACCACAACCTTGCGCAGCGGCATCAGAGGCGTTGCCTTGACGGCCAAAGCCCTGCCCACCGTGAACCCTGACCGCTGCACGGGCTGCGGCTGGTGCGTGGCGATCTGCCCGCCGCATGTGCTGTCGCTGCAGGCGCATGGCGACGGACGCTGGGGCCCCAAGCGGGCGGTGCTGCACGACGCGGCGGGCTGCACAGGTTGCGCGTTGTGTGCCGTGCGCTGCCCGTTTGGCGCGATCGCCATGGCCAAGGTGGGGACGAACGCAGCGGGGCCCGCAGGCGGCGGCTGAGCGCACAACCGCCCGGGATGGCCCCCTGTCAAGGCCTGCATTCGGCAACACCCCCCGAAAGCAGCCCCTCTTTGCGCCGCGCAAACGCATGCAGCCGTGCAAGGTTGCGGCCTTGTCCCACAGCCGCCGCAGGGCGCGCGTGGTCAGATGACGGGTGTTCTGGGCCAAAAGGCCGGCACCAAAGGAGCTCCCCATGTCTGAAAAGAAGGCCAGTGTTCACTGGGAAGGCGCCGGCAAGTCCGGCCAGGGCCAGGTCAGCACCGAGACCGGCGCACTCGACAAATACCCCTACGGCTTTGCCAGCCGTTTTGGCGAAGACCGCAAGGGCACCAACCCCGAGGAAATCCTGGGCGCCGCGCACGCGGCCTGCTTTGCCATGGCGTTCTCGTTTGCCGCGGACAAGGCGGGCCTGGCCACCGAAGTCGTCGACACCACGGCCAGCGTACGGCTCAGCAAGGAGGGCGACGGCTTCAAGATCGACCGCATCGCGCTCACGCTCAGGGCCAAGGTGCCGGGCATGGACGACGCCACCTTCCAGAAACTGGCGGCCGATGCCAAGGCCCACTGCCCGCTGTCGAAGGCGCTGGCCGCAGTGCCCGAAATCACGCTCAGTGCCACGCTGGTGCTGTAGACCTGCGCAGGCAACGACGCGCCGGGGCCGCTGCTACCGTAGCCGCTTCGTGATTGCAGGACGGGCAACGCCATGAATGTCGGCACAAGCAGCACCCCGCGCATCCACATTGGCATCGGCGGCTGGACCTTCGAGCCGTGGCGCGGCAGCTTCTACCCGACCGGCCTCGCCCACAGCCAGGAGCTGCACTACGCCAGCCGCCAGCTCAGCGCCATCGAGGTCAACGGCACCTACTACAGCACTTTCAAGCCCCCCACCTTTGCCAAATGGCACGCCGAGACGCCTGAAGGGTTCACGTTTTCGCTCAAGGCCAACCGCTTCGCAACCCACCGGCGGGTTCTGGCGGATGCCGGCCCCTCGATCACCCGCTTCATTGAAAGCGGCATTACCGAACTCAAGGAAAAGCTCGGCCCCATCGTCTGGCAGTTCATGCCGACCAAGGCCTTCGAGCCGGCGGATTTCGAGGCCTTTCTCGCCCAGTTGCCCAGCGAAGTGGACGGCCGCCGCCTGCGCCATGCGCTGGACGTGCGGCACGAGAGCTTTGCCACGGCGGACTTCCTTTCGCTGGCCCGCCGCTACGGTTGCACGCCGGTGTGCACGGATTCCGAGAAATTCCCTGCCATTGCAGACGGCGCGGCCGACTTTGCCTATCTGCGGCTGATGCGCGGCCAGGCCGAGGTGCCCACGGGCTACACGCCCGAGGCCATCGCCCGCTGGGCCGAGGGCGTGCGCGCCTGGACCAGCGGCGAGCGGCCGCGCGATGTGTTCGTGTACCTTATCAACGGCGCCAAGGAACGCGCGCCAGCGGGCGCCCTGGCGCTGATGGCGCAGCTGGGCTTGCGGGCCTAGCCCCCGCGGCCACCGCAGATGGCGCGGGCACGCCCCAGCCGGCACGGTGGGGGCCCATCCCGTCCACCTGCCGCAACCTCCACATCCGCATGGGCCGAGCCCGCCCCCAACCAAGCCGCACCGTGGCACGGGTTCAACGGGTGCGGACGGAATGGAGGCCGACCACCCGACCCCGCGCAATGAACGGCATCGGCACCTCTCGACCTTGGGCACCGGGCCCGTGGCCTATGACAGCCAAAAATGAACGAAATGGCGTTGATGCGCTTATCCTGCTTGCGCATTTCGCTACATATTCAATAGCACACAAACCCTGCCGGCCGCTCGCTCGCGCGCACCGCTGATGCGTCCGCGCGCCACCACGCAACCCCTGCCACGGGCGCAGGGTGGACCGGCGGCCAAAGGCGTCCGTTACACTGGTCCTCTTCATGCCGTACACCCTCCCTTCTTTCGCCGCTTGCGCCCCTGCCTTCCAGGCCATGGGCATGGTGCGGCCCGCGTTCACGCGGGCGGCACGTGCGACACGGGCGATGGGTGCACGAATGATGATCTCCATTACCACCGCGGCCACCTGAGCACGCGCAGGTGGCCGTTCCGGCAGCCACCTGGTGATCGCTCTCTTCTCCCCAAGACGAATGAATGAAACCCAGCTCTGGCAGCTGGGTTTTTTGTTTGTCTGATTGTCCGGAGAAGTCCATGTACCTCGATCCCCAGTCCCTGGCGCCCTCGTCCAGCCCCGCCACCCCGGCCCCGCGCCCCCTGCGCGTGGGCATGATCGGCATCGGCACGGTGGGGGCGGGCACCTTCCGCGTGCTGGCCCGCAACCAGGCGGAGATTGCAGCCCGGGCAGGGCGCGGCATTGAGGTGGTGGTGGTCTGCGCCCGCAACCTGGCCCGCGCCGTGGACGTGGTGGGCACCGGCGTCGCCCTGACCAACGACCCGTTGCTGGTGGCCACCCACCCCGACGTGGACGTGGTGGTCGAGGTGGCGGGCGGCAGCGGCCCCGCGCGCGACTGGGTGCTGGCGGCCCTTCGCGCCGGCAGGCACGTGGTCACCGCCAACAAGGCGCTGCTGGCCGAGCACGGCACCGAGATCTTCGCGGCCGCCCGCCAGCACGGCGTGGTGGTCGCCTACGAGGCAGCGGTGGCCGGCAGCATCCCCATCATCAAGGCGCTGCGCGAGGGCCTCACCGCCAACCGCATCGAATGGCTGGCGGGCATCATCAACGGCACCACCAATTTCATCCTCTCGCGCATGGCGGATGCAGGCCTGGGCTTTGCCGAGGCGCTAGCGCAAGCGCAGGCCCTGGGCTATGCCGAGGCCGACCCCACCTTCGACATCGAAGGCATCGACGCGGCGCACAAGCTCACGCTGCTGGCAGCGCTGGCGCATGGCGTGCCACTGCAGTTGCACAAGGTGCATGTGGAGGGCATCACGCAGTTGCAGGCCATCGACATGGTGTGCGCCGAACGCCTGGGCTATCGCATCAAGCTGCTGGGCGTGGCGCGCCGCCGCGACGATGCGCTGGCGCAGGGCCTGGAGCTGCGCGTGCATCCGGCGCTGCTGCCCGCCACGCACCTGATGGCGCAGGTGAACGGCTCGATGAACGCCGTCATGGTGCAGGGTGACGCGGCGGGCTCCACGCTGTACTGCGGCGCCGGTGCCGGGTCGGAGCAAACCGCTTCGGCCGTGATTGCCGACCTGGTCGACGTGGCGCGGCTGGCCGGGGGCGCGCCCACGCAGCATGGCGTCCACGCCCAACCCATTGCGGCGGCACCCGCGCCCGCCGTGCTGCCCATGGCCGCCACGCGCACCCGGTATTACCTGCGCGTGCCCGTCGCCGATGCCGCGCAGGGCTGCGCCCAGGTCACGCAGGCGCTGGCCGATTGCGGGGTGCCGCTGCAGACGCTGCTGCAGCACCACGAGGGCCCCGGCGGCGTTGGCGACTTGCGGGCGGGCCAGCGGCATGTGGTCGTGCTGACGCAAGTGGCGCTGGAAGCCGATGTGGACCGCGCCCTGGCCCGCGTGGCCGGTGCCGCGGGCGTGCACGGTGCCGCCGTGCGGCTGCGGGTGGAGTTGCTCGCGTAGGGGGCACCGCTGCAGGGCCGCCGCTCTGCCGTGGCCGGACGCAAGGCTGCCGCGGGCGCGGCCACCGCTGCTGCCAGCATTCGGAGTAGTTTTATGCAGAATCAGCCGAATGTGCTTTCTGGATGTACGAAAGCAGCTATTTATTTAGTAGCATCCGACCGGATCGGCTTCTGCCCCACGCGGTGGGCACGCAGGCCCTGGTCGGTGTCTTCCAGGCCGCGCTGCAGGTCCTGGAAGCCCTGCTCCATCCGGGGCGAAGGAATGCCGCCGGTCATGGCGGCGGCCTCGTCCCGCTCGTGGGGCAGGCGGCCTTCGGGGGCGTCCAGGTCTTCGGGACCGTTGTTGTGCGCCTGGGGCGCGGGGTGCGTGGTGGTGTCGGTGCGGCGCTGCGTGCGCGCGGGCACGGGGGCGGACGGGGTGACGTCCGGGTCGGTATCGGTGGCGGGCGACTGGGCCATGGGGCCTCCTGCGGATAATGGGCGCTCCCGCGGTCCGCGAAATGCGGTGTGCAGGTGCGCCGCGAATGAACAAGGCAGCGCCCATGCTAGAGCGGCGGCGCTGAGGCCCATGTAGGCCAGGGCGCATACCCGGCGCAGGGCCTGGACACCATGTCCATGCCACACTGCCGGTCTCACACAGGTGGTTATGTCTTCTACAGAATGGGCCCAGGCGGCCCTGCAGTCGTTTGATGCGGTGGTGCAGGCCACCGAAGGTTTCCGCAGCCGCCCCGGCCAGCGGCTGATGGCCGAGCAGGTGGCGCGCACCTTCAGCGGCGCCACGCTGGGCAAGGTGGATGAAGAAAGTGGCGAAGCCGCGCCCACGCGCTCCATTGCCGTGATCCAGGCGGGCACGGGCGTGGGCAAGTCGCTGGCGTATTGCGCGCCCGCGATTGCGCTGGCGCTCGCGCGCGGCACACGGGTGTTGATCTCTACGGCCACGGTGGCGCTGCAGGAGCAGCTGGTCAACAAGGACCTGCCCGCACTGGCCGCGCGCATGCCCCAGCCCTTCAAGTTTGCGCTGGCCAAGGGGCGCGGGCGGTACGTGTGCAAGCTCAAGCTCGACCGCCTGGCGGGCACCGGCGAGGCCGAGGAAGAGGCCGACGACGACCTTTTTGCCGAAGAAGAAGCCGCCGCACGCGCCAAGCGCCCCCGGCATGAGACCGAGGCGCGCATCCAGTTCTATTCGACCATGGCGCAGACGCTGTCGAAGGGCGCCTGGGATGGCGACCGCGACAGCCTGGACACGCCGCCCGAGCCCGAGGTGTGGAGCCCCGTGGCAGCCGAAGGTGCATCGTGCACCGGCAAGCACTGCCCGGCCTTCAGCCAGTGCACCTATTACGACAAGCGCAAGGAGCTGGTGGGCGCGCAGGTGATCGTGGCCAACCATGATTTGCTGCTGTCGTCGCTGGGCGCGCGCGTGCTGCCCGAGCTGGACAACTGCCTCCTGGTGCTGGACGAAGCCCACCACCTGCCCGCCACGGCGCTCGACCAGTTTGCCTGCAGCATGGACCTGTCGCGCATCACCTGGATCGAGCGGCTATCGAGCCGGGGCCTGCGCATTGGTGCACTGCTGGAGGTGGAGGAAATTGCCGACATCCCCAAGCACGCGGCCCAGCTGCGGCAGACGCTGCAGGACCTGGCGCGCATCGTGATGGATGTGTATGGCGACAACCTCAAGAGCCAGAAGGACACCTGGGGCCCGGCCCGCGTGCGCGTGCCGCGCGGCGAGCTGCCCGAGCCGCTCATTGCCCCGCTGGGCCTGCTGGCCGCCAGTGCCGATGGCTTTCTGGAAGCCCTGCGCGCCATCAGCAAGGCCCTGCGCGCCGAGATGCGCGACAAGCCCGACGAGGCCAGGCGCCTGTCCACGCTGTACGCGCAAATCGGCATGCTGGCCCCGCGCCTCGAAGAGCTGCACGCCACGGCCCAGTTGCTGCTGCAGGACGCGCCCGAGGGCGCCGACCGCAGCTTCGTGCCCGCCGCCAAATGGTTCACACTGGAAGTGGATGGCGACTTCATCGTGGTCAAGGCGCATGCCAGCCCCATCCTGCCCGGTACCACGTTGCGCAACCACCTGTGGAGCGCTGTGCGCTGTGCAGTGCTGACATCGGCCACGCTCACCAGCTGCGGCAACTTCGATTTCTTCCTGCGCGAGGCGGGCCTGCACGGCGACGAGGCGGCCACCACGCTCGAAGTGCCCAGCCCCTTCAACTACGCCGCGCAGGGCACGCTGATTGCCGCCGAAACGCGCGCCGACCCCAAGAATGCCGCGCAGTTCACCGGCGAGATGGTCGATGCGCTGCTGCATGACATTGCCCGCGTGGAATACGGCGCGCTGGTGCTGTTCACATCGCGCGAGCAAATGCGCCAGGCCGTGGATGCGCTGCCGACCGCCATGCGCAACGTGGTGCTGGTGCAGAACGCGCTGCCGCGCACACAGCTGCTCAAGCGCCACCGCGAGCGCGTGGAAAACGGCGAGCCCTCGGTCATCTTCGGCATGCAGTCGTTTGGCGAGGGGCTGGACTTGCCGGGGCGGCTGTGCGAATCGGTGTTCATCACCAAGCTGCCCTTTGCTCCGCCCGACGACCCCGTGGGCGAGGCCCGCGCCGAGTGGCTGCGCGCCGTGGGCCGCGACCCCTTCAGCGAGCTGGTGGTGCCCGCCACCGCCATCCGCCTGGCGCAATGGGTGGGCCGCGCCATCCGCACCGAAGACGACCAGGCGCATGTGTATTGCTACGACAAGCGCCTGGTGCGCACCAGCTACGGCCAGCGCCTGCTCAAGGGCTTGCCGCCGTTTGCGCTAGAACAACGCGCACCGCTGTAGCCGCTGTAAAGTCGCCAGCCTTTTTCACCACAATAACCAGAAAGAACCCCATGCCCCACACCGTGCCCGCCTGCCCCCAATGTGGCCAGGAGAACACCTACCCCGACGGCAGCAACTACATGTGCCCCGACTGCGCGTTTGAATGGCCCCAGGTGGCAGACACCACCGACACGGATGCCGCCGATGCGGGCGACGGCGTGGTGCGCGACGCGAATGGCAACCCGCTGGCCGATGGCGACGCCGTGATCCTGGTGAAAGACCTCAAGGTCAAGGGCTCGTCGTCCACGCTCAAGAAAGGCACCAAGATCAAGAGCATCCGCCTGGTCGATGGCGCCGACGGCCACAACGTGGACTGCAAGACCGATCTGGGCAGCATGCTGCTGAAGTCGGAGTTCTTGAAGAAGGCATGAGCAGGCGTGAATACATCCGGTACCGCAGCGCGCCGGCATCGACAGAACGGGGGGCATGCGCGATGATGGGTCTTCGTGCGCTCACCCCAGGTGAACAGACACCATGTCCCCCACGCGCCTCGCCGCCCTGACCGTGCTGGCCATGCTCGCCTTTGCGGGCAACTCCTTGCTGTGCCGCGCGGCGCTGCAACACACGCCGATCGACGCGGCCACCTTCACCACGGTCCGCCTGGTCGCAGGGGCCGTCGCGCTGTGGCTGCTGGTGGCGCTGCGCCGCAAGCAGGCCTGGCGGGCCGGCAACTGGCTTTCTGCCGTGGCGCTGTTTGTGTATGCCGCAGGTTTTTCCTATGCCTACCTGAGCCTGCCGGCCGCCACCGGTGCGCTGCTGCTGTTTGGCGCCGTGCAGGCGACGATGATCGGCCATGCCTGGCTGAAAGGCGAACGCCTGGCACCTGCGCAGCTAGGGGGCATGGGGCTGGCCTTCGGCGGCCTGGCGGGCCTGCTCATGCCTGGCATGTCGGCGCCCCCGATGGCCGGTGCCGCGCTGATGCTGGCGGCGGGGGCGGCCTGGGGCATCTACTCGCTGCGCGGCCGGGGCGGGGGCAACCCCATCGAGATCACCGCAGGCAACTTCTTGCGCGCGGCGCCCATGGCGCTGCTTTTGAGCGCCGTGGCATGGGAGCACGCCGCCTGGAGCAGCGCAGGCCTGGGCTATGCCGCCGCATCGGGTGCGCTGGCCTCGGGCATGGGCTATGCGCTGTGGTACACGGCCCTTCCGGGGCTGCGCGCCACCCAGGCCGCCACGGTGCAGCTGAGCGTCCCCGTGCTGGCGGCGTTCGGTGCCGTGCTGCTGCTGGATGAAGCCGCAACGCTGCGGCTCGTGCTGGCCTCGGTGGCCATCCTGGGCGGGATCGCCCTGGTCATATGGAACAAGCGCAAACCCTGAAGGCCCGGGCCCGCAGCACCTTGCCACGCGCGGCGGCACAATCCTTCCGGCCCCCTGCGCTGCCCCGTTGTTTGCACATCCTCCGTTCTTCCATGCCCCCCATCGCCGTCATAGACTTTGAAACCACCGGCATCTCGCCCGGCCAGGGCGCACGCGCCACCGAGGTGGCCATCGTGCTGCTGGAGAACGGGCAGGTGGTGGACCGGTTCCAGAGCCTGATGAAAACCGGCGCATGGATTCCGCCATTCATCACCCAGCTGACCGGCATCACCAATGCCATGGTGGCTGCTGCGCCCGCTGCAGCCGGGGTGATGCAGGACGCCGCCCGCTTTGTGGGCGATGCGCCCATGGTGGCGCACAACGCGGCGTTCGACAGCAAGTTCTGGCAAGCCGAGCTGGCCCTGGCCGGGCTGCCCGCCCCGCAGCCGTTTGCGTGCACGGTGCTGCTGTCGCGGCGCCTGTACCCGCAGGCGCCCAGCCACAAGCTGGGCACGCTGGTGGACTATCACGGCCTGCCGCGCACGGGCCAGGCGCACCGGGCGCTGGCCGATGCCGAGATGGCCGCCGCGCTGCTGGCACGCATGCAGCACGACCTGCGCACGCGCTGGGGCGTGCCAGAGCCCGGCCATGCGCTGCTGATGGCGCTGCAGCGCTGCGCCCGGCCCGCGGTGGGCAAACTGCTGGCGCAGCACGGCGCCGGGGGCTGAACACCCGCATCGCAGGGTTACTCTGTTTTCGATAGCTGTTGGCGCTTATCCATCGGGCACTACGGGCCTTGTTTATCTCAAAATAGGCTTCGTCACCCTGCTTGTTCATAATCGCGCCACTTCTTCCACAGAAAGGCCGCATATGCCGTACCTGGTTCTCGGATTGGTGCTGTTCCTGTGCGTGCACTCGGTGCGCATCGTGGCCGATGGCTGGCGCACGCAGACGCTGGCGCGCATGGGCGAGCTGCCGTGGAAAGGTCTGTACTCGCTGGTGTCCGCCCTGGGCCTGGCGCTCATCGTCTGGGGCTATGGCCTGGCGCGGCAGCAGCCCGTGGTGCTGTGGGTGCCGCCGGTCGGCATGCGCCACGCCGCATCGCTGCTCACGCTCATCGCCTTCATCCTGCTGGCCGCCGCCTATGTACCGCGCAATGCCCTCAAGGCCCGGCTGCACCACCCCATGGTGCTGGGCGTGAAGGTGTGGGCGCTGGCGCATCTCCTGTCCAACGGCAACCTGGCCGACGTGCTGCTGTTTGGCAGCTTTTTGCTGTGGGCGGTTTTCGACTTTCGCGCGGCGCGCCAGCGCGACCGGGCGCAGGGCACGGTGGTTGCCCCCGGCACCGCTGCGGGCACGGGCACCACGCTACTGGTGGGTGCAGTGGCCTGGGCGGGTTTTGCTTTCTGGGCCCATGCACTGCTGATCGGCGTTTCGCCCCTGGGGCGGTAAGCAGCCTGCGGACCACCACCTCCCACCCTGAGGAGTTCTTCCATGCCCGGCAATATCGCAGCCATCGTGCTGATCCTGATTGCGGTGGGCGTGGGCCTGTGCTTCACACCCGCCCGGTTGAAGCCATAAGATGCTACTTGTTCAATAGCCTCCAGTGCTTTTCCGTCCAGCGGTCAAGGCCCTTTTTATGCCGATTTTTTCCATGCATAACCACACCAGACGGCAGGCCCTGCAGGGCCTGGCACTGGTCTGTGCCCTGCTGCTGGTCGGCTGCAGCACGGCTCCGTCGTCTTCATCATCGGCACTGCTGCGCAGCGCAGCGTCGCAGCTGTCGGATGACCAGGCGCACGACATCGCCATCCACGCGCTGGGCCTGGTGGGCACGCCCTACCGCTATGGCGGCAACACGCCCGATGCAGGTTTTGACTGCAGCGGTCTCATTGGCTACGTGTACCGCCACCGCGTGGGCACCGCGCCGCCGCGCACGGTGGCGCAGCTCAATGGCTGGGGCCAGCCAATTGCCAACGGCGATCTGCGCAGCGGCGACCTGGTGGTGTTTGGCGCAGGCCCTGCCCCCACACATGCCGGCATCTATGTGGGAGAAGGGCGTTTCGTGCACGCTCCATCCACGGGCGGCACGGTGCGGCTGGACCAGTTCAGCTCGGGGTACTGGGCGCGCCAGAAAACAGCATTTCGCAGACCCTGAAAACCGCCTCCGATTGCAACAGCCGCGCCACCTACGCTCAGGCCAAGGTGTACGCCGTCTTCACGCTGGTATAGAACTCCTGCGCATGGCGGCCCTGCTCGCGCGGGCCATAGCTGCTGCCCTTGCGGCCCCCAAAGGGCACGTGGTAGTCCACGCCGGCCGTGGGCAGATTGACCATCACCATGCCCGCCTGTGCATGGCGTTTGAAATGCGTGGCGTGCTTGAGGCTGGTGGTGGCAATGCCGGCCGACAGGCCGAACGGCGTGTCGTTGGCCACGGCCAAGGCTTCGTCGTAATCCCGCACGCGGATCACGCTGGCCACGGGGCCGAAAACTTCCTCGCGATTGATGCGCATGGCGGGGGTCGTGTCCACGAACAGCGTAGGGGCCATGAAGAAGCCCGCCTTGCCACTGTCCGTGTGGCAGGCCACGCGGTCGCCGCCGGCGGCCACAACGGCACCTTCATGCCTGGCGATTTCCACATATGAAAGGTCCTGCTCCAGCTGCGCCTGGCTGACCACCGGGCCCATGTCGGTGCCGGTGGCGCGCGCATCGCCCACCTTGATGCGGGCCATGCGCTCCTGCAGGGCGGCTATGAAGGCCGGGTAGATCCTGTCGGTCACGATCAATCGGCTCGATGCCGTGCAGCGTTGACCGGTCGAATAAAAGCAGCTTTGCACGGACAGCTCCACCGCCTGCTGCAAATCGGCATCGTCCAGCACCACCTGCGGGTTTTTGCCGCCCATCTCCAGCTGCACCTTCTTGCCGGACTTCACGCAGGCCTCGGCAATGCCACGGCCCACGCCCACCGAGCCGGTGAAGCTGATGGCCGCCACATCGGCGTTCTGCACCAGGGCGCTGCCAATGACGCTGCCGCGCCCCATGACCAGGTTGAACACACCTGCTGGAATGCCGCTGCGATGGATGATCTCGGCCAGTGCCCAGGCGCTGCCAGGCACCAGGTCGGCGGGCTTCAGGACCACGCAGTTGCCGAAGGCCAGGGCCGGGGCGATCTTCCAGGCCGGAATCGCGATGGGGAAATTCCACGGCGTGATCAGGCCGACCACCCCGATGGGTTCGCGCGTGATCTCCACACCAATGCCGGGGCGCACAGAGGGCAGGGTCTCGCCGGCCAGGCGCAGGCATTCGCCGGCAAAGAACTTGAAGATCTGGCCGGCACGCGCCACCTCGCCAATGCCTTCGGGACGGGTCTTGCCTTCCTCGCGGGCCAGCAGGTCACCGAGTTCTTCCTTGCGTGCCAGGATCTCGTTGGCGATCTTGTCCAGCGCGTCGTGTCGTGCCTGGATGCCCGAGGTGCTCCAGGCCGGAAACGCCGCCACAGCGGCGGCAACGGCGGCGTTCACATCGCTGGCGTCACCCTGTGCGTACTCGCCCATCACATCGGACAGGTCGCTGGGGTTGATGTTGGAGGTAGTGCATGTGCCAGTGACCCATTGGCCGCCAATCAGGTTGTCATAGGTGGGCATGTTCATTCTTTCAGCGCGCCCAGCGCAGCACCAGCGGGTCCAGGCGGCGGGCAATATCGATCAGCTGGCAGCGCACCTCGAGGTGCAGCGGCGGCCAGGGGGCCCGCGGCGCTTCGCAGGCAATCACGCCGCCTTCCTGCATCAGCGCCTTGGCGGCCAGGAAGCCGGCCTGGCGGTTCTCGTGGTTGATCAGCGGCAGCCAGCGCTGGTACTCGACAAAGGCCTTGTCCTTGTCGCCCTTGCGGTGCGCCTCGATGATGGGGCGGATGCCATCGGCAAAGCCGCCGCCGGTCATGGCACCGGTGGCGCCGGCGTCCAGGTCGGCCAGCAGGGTGATGGCTTCCTCGCCGTCCCAGGGGCCTTCGATAGCCTCGCCGCCCAGCGCGATCAGCTCGCGCAGCTTGTTCGCGGCACCTGCAGTTTCCATCTTGAAATAGCTGACCTGCTCGATCTCCTGGGCCATGCGGGCCAGGAAGGCCGGAGACAACGGCGTCCCTGCGGCCGGCGCGTCCTGAACCATGATGGGGATGGTGATGGCATCGGAAACGCCCTGATAGAAGGCTTGGACCTGCGCCTCGCCAAAACGGAAGGTCGCGCCGTGGTAAGGCGGCATGACCATGACCATGGCCGCGCCCATGTCCTGCGCGCGGCGGCTGCGCTCGGCGCAGACGCGAGTAGCGGTATGCGTGGTGGTCACGATCACCGGCACGCGGCCCGCCACATGCTCCAGGCAGGTGCGCGTGAGGATCTCGCGTTCCTCGTCGGAGACGAGGAACTGCTCGGAGAAGTTGGCGAGGATGCACAGGCCATCGACGCCCGAGTCGATCATGAAGTCGAGGCAGCGCTTCTGGCTGGCCAGGTCCAGCGTGCCGTCTTCGTGGAAGGTGGTGGGCACGACCGGGAAGATGCCGCGGTAGCGCGGATTGGAGAGTCCGGGCATGGCAGTCCTCACTCAATGATGTTGAACTGGTCGAGGTACTCGGCCTTGAGCGTCAGGCCCAGGCCGGGCTTGTGGTCGTCGAGCTGCAGAAAGCCGTTGTCGGCGATCGGTTCGCCGTCGAAGATGTACCAGAACAGTTCGTTGCCGACTTCCACGTCGAAGATCGGGAAGTACTCGGCCATGGGCGAGGCCAGCGTGCTCATGGTCAGGTGGTAGTTGTGCATCTGGCCGGCATGGGGAATCACGGGCACCGAGTGGGCCTCGCACAGTGCGTTGATCTTGTGCGCGGCCGTAATGCCACCCACGCGGTTGGTGTCGTACTGCACCACGCTCACGGCCTTCTTGTCGAGCAGCTGCTTGAAGCCATAGAGACTGAATTCGTGCTCGCCACCCGAGATCGGGATGCTGGTGAGCCGGTTCAGCTCGGCATAGCCGTCGATGTCGTCGGCGATCACCGGTTCCTCCAGCCAGCGCGGTTCGAATTTTTCCAGCTTGGGCAGCATGCGCTTGGCGTACTCCAGGTTCCAGCCCATGTAGCACTCGAGCATCAGGTCATTGTCGTAGCCAATCACTTCGCGGACGGCCTCGACGGACTTGAGGTTTTCCTTCACGCCCACCTGCAGGTGGGCCGGGCCGTAGCCAAAGCGCATTTTGAAAGCCTTGAAGCCCTGGTCCTTGAACTTCTGCGCTTCCTCCTGCATGGCCTTGAGGTCGGTGCGGTAGAGCTTGCTGTAGTAGCAGGGGATCTTCTCCTTGGTGCGCCCGCCCAGGAGCTTGAACACCGGCTTGTTCACGCTCTTGCCCAGGATGTCCCAGATGGCCAGGTCCACCGCCGAGATGGCGGCCATGGTCACGCCCTTGCGGCCCCAGGCGTGGGTGGCGCGGTACATGCGCTGCCACAGGTACTCGTAGTCCCACGGGTCCTGGCCCACGACCAGGGGCGCGAGGTACTCGTCGATGATGGCCTTGGCGATGCGCGGCGCCAGGGCCACGTTGCCCAGGCCGACGATGCCGTCGTCGGTCTCGATCTCCACCACCGTCCAGGAGTGGAAGCGGAAGGTGCTCATGGACTCGGTCTTGGAATAGACCAGGTCCATGGCGTTGGAGCAGAAATTGCCTTGCGGCGGAACGGTCTTGCCCTTCCATTCGTAGACGCGGGCGCGGACGGACTTGATCTTCATACAGACCTCGGTGATTAAAAAAGAAAGAAAAGGCGGCCAGGGCCACCCGGGCGTCAGGCGGCAGTCGCAGCGGGTCCGGGGGTCACACCGTGGTGGGCTGCACCCATGCGGCAGGCAATCAGAAAAGCCTGCCAGGTGGCCTCGACGTTCGCCTTGCCATGCCCTGCGATGTCGTAGGCCGTGCCGTGGGCGGGCGTTGTGATGGGAATCGGCAGACCGCCCTGCACGGTGACGCCACGCGAGAAGCCCAGCAGCTTGATGGCGATCTGGCCTTGGTCGTGGTACATGGTCACGATGGCCTGGTACTCGCCGGCCTGAGCTTTCAAGAATATGGTGTCGGCCGGGAAGGGGCCGTGAAACGGTGCCTCACTGGGCCAGTCGCGCGCCTGCAGGGCGGCCACGGCGGGGCCGATGGTGTCAATCTCCTCGCGCCCGCAGGTGCCACCGTCGCCGTTGTGCGGGTTGAACCCGGCGATCGCCACCTTCGGCGCTGCCATGCCACTGGCGCGCAGGGCGTTGTAAATCAGCTCGGCCGCCTGCGCGATGCGCTCCTGGCTCAGGTAGCTGGCCACATCCCTGAGCGGCACATGCGACGAGATGCGCGAGGTCCACAGATTGCCCAGCGTGTTGAACTCGCAGAAGTAGCCGGTCACGCCCAGGTATTCGGCAAAATGGTGCAGTTCGTCCTCGTGGCGCAGGCCACCCATCTTCATGGCCTGCTTGTTCAGGGGCGCAAAGCAGATCGCGTCGATATCGCCAGCCAGGGCGGCATCCATGCACTGGTTGAGTATCTGCAGCACCGAGCGGCCGCCCGCCACGCCAACCTGGCCCCACACCACATCGGAGGAGGCAAGGGTGTCGACCGCCACAAAGGCAGGCAGCTGCGAGTCGGCACGAGCCCGTGCCGCAGCCAGGTTGGCAAGCGTGGTGGTCGCTACCTGCACGCCGGCGATGCGCTGGCCTTGTTCCCACAGCCAGGGATCGCCGATGAGCACCAGATTGGCCTGCTGGGCGGCCTCTGGCTTGGCCAGCAGGCGCGCGATGAGTTCGGCGCCGATGCCGGAAGGGTCGCCCAGGGTCAGGGCGACGACGGGAAGGGTGGACGCGGGCATGAATCTCAGTCGATCTTGATGTTGTTCTTACGGATGATGTCGCCGAAGCGCTTGTACTCAGCGTTGTGGAAGCTGATGAAATCGGCCTGCGCCATGGGTGCGAGCTCGGCGCCCACGGCCTCCAGACGCGTCCGTGTCTCGGGCATGGCCAGTACCTTGTTGACCTCGTCATGTACGCGCTGCTGCACCGCCTTGGATGTTGCGGATGGCATGTAGACGCCATACCAGGCGCTCGCCTGCACGCCAGACAGGCCGGCCTCTGCCATGGTGGGAACGCCCGGCAGCTGCGCATTGCGCTGTGGTGTGGTGACGGCCAAGGCGCGCAGCTTGCCGTTCTTGATCTGCCCAATGACCGATGGCATGGTGTCAAAGCTCATCTGCACCTGCCCCCCCACCAGATCGACCAGCGCAGCCGAACTGCCCTTGTAGGGCACATGCGTGATGTCGATACCAGCCGCGTCCTTGAACATTTCGGCGGCGATGTGCTGGGTGCTTCCCGTACCGCTGCTGGAGTAGTTGATCCTGCCTGGCTCCTTCTTCGCCAGGGCCACCAGTTCCTTGACCGATTGCACGGGCAAGCCATTGCCCACCACCAGCACGTTGGGCACGGAGCCCACGAAGGCCACGGGCACCAGATCCTTGTTGTTGTCGTAGTTCAGCTTGAGCAGGTGTGGCGCAATGGCATGGGCCGTGACCACGCCCATGACCATGGTGTGCCCATCGGTGGACTTGGCGGTGACGTCGGCCGCCAGCGTATTGGAAACACCGGGGCGGTTTTCCACCACCACGGGCTGCTTGAGCAGCGGCGCCAGGCGGTCGGCCACGGCACGCGCCATGGCATCCGTGCCGCCACCGGGAGCGGAACCCACCAGAAGGCGCACCGGCTTGGCCGGCCAGTCGGCCCCGTTGCCGTTTTGCGCCATGGCGCTCCATGGCAGCAGTGCCACCAGCGCCACCGCAGCGGCCATTTTTCGTCTTTGCATGCTTGTCTCCTGTGGATATCGTCAAATGCAGGTACCCATCGTAGGCAGGCTATTGATTGCCGTAAACTGAAAATTCTTGATCTATCAATAACCTAAAGTAATCATTCATGGGCTCCATCGACCGGCAGGAAAGCACACCGCAGCTGCTCAACCGGCTGCGCATGCGGCAGATTGCGCTGATCCTCGCCATCGACGCACAACGCACGCTGCGCGGCGCGGCAGCGCAGCTCGGCCTGACACAACCGGCAGCCACCAAGATGCTGCACGAGCTGGAAGACGCGCTGGGCCTGCCGCTGTTCGAGCGAGTGGGCCGCGGCCTGCAACTCAACGCCGCAGGCGAACGCGTGACGGATTACTTTCGCAACATCCGCGGCAGCATGGAAGCGTTGAACCGCGAACTCGGCGAACTGCGGCTGGGCAGCGCCGGGCGCCTGGCGGTCGGCAGCATCATGGCCGCATCACCCGGTCGCCTGACCGAGGCGCTGCTGGAACTCAAGACGCAGTTTCCGCTGCTCGCGATCGAGGTGGCAGTGGACACCAGCGACCTGCTGCTGGAGCAGTTGCGCGAGGGCGTGCTGGAGGTCGTGGTCGGACGCCAGGCTGGCCAGCTTGACGGCGGCTACGACTTTCGCCCGATCGACGACGAAGGGCTGTCCGTCGTGGTGGGAAACGAGCACCCGCTGACACGCAAGCGCCAGGTCACATTCGCGGCGCTACAAGATTACGCCTGGGTGCTGCAGCCGCCTGGCAGCCCCATGCGCGAATTGATCGAGCAGGAATTCCGCGACCACCAGCGGCCGCTGCCGCGCGGGCTGGTCGAGACCGGCTCCATCCTCACCACCATCAACCTGATCCGGCGCTCCACACTGGTCGCCGTGATCCCCGAGACCGTGGCACGCCTGAACGCGGCACACGGCCTGCTACGCGTGCTGCCGTATCGACTGCACCGCACCCTCGATGCCTATGGCAGCCTGGTGCGCAACGACCGGCCGTTGAGCAGGCCGGCCGAGCAGTTTCTGGCATTGCTGCACCGCGCGGCACCGGCCTGATTCGCGGGCTTCTGCCGCGCGACAATCGCAGGCTATGACCCACCACGCATACCCCGACACGTTCTTGCCCTCAACCCACGACACCACGCGCATCGACGATCTGCGCATCAAGGCCGTGCGCCCGCTCATCACGCCGGCCCTGCTGCAGGAATGGCTGCCCACGCCCGATGCCGCGCAATCCCTGGTGGAAAGCAGCCGCGCCGCCATCTCGCGCGTGCTGCAGGGGCAGGACGACCGGCTGGTCGTGGTGGTGGGGCCCTGCTCCATCCATGACCATGGCCAGGCCATGGAATACGCGCACGCGCTCAAGGCCCAGGCCGATGCCCTTGGCAACGACCTGATCGTGGTGATGCGCGTCTATTTTGAAAAACCGCGCACCACCGTGGGCTGGAAAGGCTACATCAACGACCCGCACCTCGATGGCAGCTTTGCCATCAACGAAGGGCTGGAGCTGGCGCGCCAGCTGCTGCTGGATGTGCTGGCCGTGGGTCTGCCGGTGGGCACCGAATTTTTGGATCTGCTCAGCCCGCAGTTCATCAGCGACCTGGTGAGCTGGGGCGCGATTGGCGCGCGCACCACCGAGAGCCAGAGCCACCGGCAGCTGGCCAGCGGCCTGTCGTGCCCCGTGGGCTTCAAGAACGGCACCGACGGAGGCGTGAAGGTGGCCAGCGATGCCATCCAGGCCGCGCAGGCGCCGCACGCCTTCATGGGCATGACCAAGATGGGCCAGGCCGCCATTTTTGAAACGCGCGGCAACCACGACTGCCACGTCATCCTGCGCGGCGGCAAGCAGCCCAACTATCAAAAGGCCGATGTGGACGCCGCCTGCGCCCTGCTCAAGGCGGCGGGCCTGCGCGAGCAGGTGATGATCGACGTGAGCCACGCCAACAGCAGCAAGCAGCACCAGCGCCAGATCACCGTGGCCGCCGAGGTGGCCCAGCAGATCGCCGCCGGCGATGCACGCATCACGGGCCTGATGATCGAAAGCCACCTGCAAGAGGGCCGCCAGGACATCGTGCCCGGCCAGCCGCTGCAGCATGGGGTTTCGGTGACCGACGCCTGCATCAGCCTGGCGCAGACCGTGCCGGTGCTCGAAGGCCTGGCCGCCGCGGTGCGGGCACGGCGCCAGAAAAACGCCGCATAGCCGGTGCCCGGGCGGGGCGCCGGAAAACAGCCCCGCGGCGTAGAGCCAACATTTAGTTGCAAATACCCTTGGGGCATGCCGCACCCGCAAAGTCAATCCCAGATTGACCAGAGCTTTGTGCACGACCTGCTCGCCGGCCCCAACGATGCCGCCATTGTGGACACCATCATTGCCCTGTCGCGCAGACTGGGGGCGGACGTGATCGCCGAGGGCCTTGGATCGCCCGGGCAACGCGATCTGCTGGCCTTTGGGGAGTGAGCCATCCCCAAGGGCTACCTGTTCGCCCACGGACCTTCTGGGGGCCTTCCTGGGCCCTGTTGCCCCCTGCAGCCGACCATTTTCCCGATTGAGCGAACTCACCGCAGCCTGGTCTGCGGTTTTTTTTGCCTGTTTTTCCCGTGGAGCCATTGTCTGCCCTGGTTCAGGCGCGCAGAAAACGGCGCGGCGTTGCTCTGTTGTTATCAATAAAAGACTTCTATAAATACATAGTGGTAGTAGTAGAGGGCGGCATTTTCTGTGGACAAGTGACTTTTGCCTTGGCCTGACAGCCACTTGCGCCGCGCCAAACCCTGTGGACCGCGCCCTGCTGCCGCTGTCTTGCGCACGGGGATAAAACCGGGTCAGGGCCAATTTCTGTGGATAAGCCCCCGGTTGTGCCAGAACTATCCCCAGTTTTGTTCTTGCGGGCCGTGGTTCAGGAAATTTCGATGGAAATCGGTGGATAGCGCCCGTCCATGAAGCGCAATAAGCTATTTATTCAATAGCAAAAAACGGCCATTGAATCCTATGCAGCCAGCCAGGGCCTGATCCACCCGTGCCACAGCGCCAGGCTGGCGCCGATCCAGACGGCCACGATCAGCACCGCACCGATACGGCTGGTGGGCTTGCTGCCCTTGGGTTTTATCCACAGATCGGCCTGTGCGCGGCATTGCTGCAGCACCGGCGCCGGCATCAGCCGGATCACCAGCCAGATCAACCCCGGCAGCAGCAGCACAGCGTCCAGATAGCCCAGCATGGGGATGAAGTCCGGAATCAGGTCAATGGGGCTCAGGCCACGACGAAGACGCCCAGTGCCTTGGCATACCAGGGTGCCCGTGGGTGGCGCGCGGCAAACCACAGGGTGACGCCGTCCCGTTGGACGCTTTTGGCCCAGGTTTTCAGATGGCTCGCAAGGTGCACAGGTTTTTCAGGGGAAGGGGAAGAAGGCTCCCATTTTTATGCCATTCAACACAACTGCAGCGGCGCAAAGAAGGTTTTGGTTGTTCTTCTATGGTTCTATATATAAATAGCAGTAGTAGTAGAAGGCGCCATTTTTTGTGGACAAGGCCATTTTTATGAATGCTGGCGCGCAGTTGCGTTGGCTGGAACCATGTGCGCAGTGCCCCCTGAACTCTGGTGCTGGCAGATAACAACTTCCGGCTTCCCGTTTTTTCTGTGGATAACCGCCCGGTTGTTCCAGAACTGTCCCCATGCTTGTCCACAATGAAAAAAGCCCGGTGCTTTCCAAAGCACCGGGCTCGCGGGGATCCGTGGGGGGATGGCTGTCGCAGGCCTTATCGGCCAGGGCCTCCCATGGGCATGTCGCCGCCGCGCATCATGCCGTATCCATCAGGACCATAGCCCCAGTCGCCGCGGTATCCGCCCTTGCCACCTTTGCCGCGCATGTGTCCGGTCTGGGCATCGAAGGTCTTTTGCTGCTCTGGCGTCAGGGTGGCATAGAAGGTCTTGATGGCTTCGCCGCGGCGGTCGGCTTCGGCGGCGTGCTGGGCGCGCAGGGCGCGCATGCGGTCGATGCGTTCGGGTGTGGTGAGCTTTTGCATGTCGGCGCGGTCCAGGCGGGCGGGGCGTTCACCAGGTTGCATGGCGGCGGTGAAGGTGGCCCAGGCCGGTTCCTGCGCGGGGGTCAGTTTCAGTTGCGCCTTCATGGTTTCGGCACGCTTGGCCATATAGGCCTGGTGGCGTTCTTGCCAGTCGCCCGGCTTGCGCGCCTGTTCGGCCGCTGCTCCGGCGGCTGGTGGCGCAGAGGGTGCTGGCTGGGCCAGCACGGGAAGGGTGAGGGCCGCCATCACGGCGGCGGCGGCAATACGGCGTTGGAAGAAAGACATGGCGAAAGCCCTTTCGTTGGGTTGGTCCGCTGGTACGACCGTTCCAGCGGTTGAAGGCAAGTGTGCGCGGCCCGTGTAACACGCCTGTGTGAGATTGATACGCCTGTGTAAAGTTGCAGGAAGAAGCCCGGTGCCCCTGCTGTATGGATTTCACCTAAAAATGGCAGGTAAAGCCTTTTAAATAAGCACCGAAAGCTATTAAAACAATAGTAAAAACCGCCGCTGCACGGGCCAGGCGACCCGCCGACCCCCGACAATATCGGCTGTGCCCTGGATTGGCTAGAGAAACAAAGGTTGTCCGTGTTCAAGAACATGATCGTGTACCGCATTGCGCCGCAATGGCAGGTGGAATTGACGCAGGTGGAAGAGGCGCTGGCCAAGATGCCTTTCCTCGAATGTGGTGCCACCCAGGAAAAGTCCCTGGGCTGGGTGCCGCCGCGCGGTGATGCGCATGGCCCGCTGGCCGAATCGGTCGGGGGGCAGTGGATCCTGCGCTTCATGGTCGAATCCAAGGTGCTGCCCGGCAGCGTGCTGGCCCGCCGCGTGAAGGAAAAGGCCGAACGCATCGAGCAGGAAACCGGCCGCAAGCCCGGCAAGAAGGAAAGCAAGGAACTCAAGGACGAGGCCAAGCTCGACCTGCTGCCCATGGCCTTCACCAAGCAGGGCTCGATGTGGGTGTGGATCGACACCGCGTCGCGCCTGCTGGTGCTCGACACCTCAGCCCAAGGCCGCGCCGACGAGGTGGTGACCCTGCTGGTCGAATCACTGCCCGGCCTGTCGGTCTCGCTCATCCACACTGCCACCAGCCCGCAGGCCGCCATGTCGCACTGGCTGGCCACACAGGAGCCGCCCGTGGGCTTTACCGTGGACCGCGAATGCGAGCTCAAAAGCGCCGACGAGGCCAAGGCCGTGGTGCGCTACGCCCGCCACCCGCTCGACATCGAGGAGGTGCAGGCCCATATCGCCGCCGGCAAGCTGCCCACCAAGCTGGCGCTGACCTGGGACGACCGCGTGTCCTTCATGCTGACCGAAGGCCTGCAGATCAAGAAAGTTTCGTTTCTCGACACGGTGTTCGAAGGCACCAAGGCCGACGATGGCGGTTTCGACACCGACGTGGCCATTGCCACGGGCGAGCTGGTCAAGCTCATCCCCGATCTGATCGAAGCGCTGGGCGGCGAGGCCGAGAGCGGCGTGGCCAGCGCGGCGCAGGCGATGGCCGCAGGCGCACCGGTGCCACAGTCCGCGCCATCTTCTGCGCCATCCGCACCTGCACGCAAAGCAGCCGGCGGTGGCATGGTGACCGGGCCCAAAGAAGCGCCGGTGGACACCGACCCGGAGTCGGCGCCGTTCTGATTTCATTGCCCCACCATCCGTACCGCAGCGGCACTGCCTGGGACGCGTGTGGCAGCTTTCCCGGGTTGCTCAAGAGGTCGGCCGTCGCCGCCCGGCCGCGGGCATTGCCTTCGATGCCGTCGCACCTGGGAACACGCTGTGCTCCACGTCCAGCCAGGGCGGGTTCTCGGCATACATGGCCGCCACCGTTTCCTTGATGGCAGGGATGTACCAAGCGTTGTCGTTGAGCCGGTGGCTCATGATGATCGGCGAGGTGATGCGCGGGTCGTCAATCAGGCGGTAGACCAAATCGCTGCGCAAGCGTGCTGATGCGGGGATCAGGCACAGCCCGGATTCTGCGGCCACCAGCCCCAGGGCGGTCTGGATCTCTCGCACCTCGTGCACTTCAGATGGCCGTACGGCATAGTCGTTGAGCAGGCTCAGCACATGGTCGGCAAAGCTGGGCCGGGGCTCCTTGGGGTAGACGATGAGCTTTTGCCCTTCCAGCGCGCTGAGCGCAATGCGGCTGGATTCCCCCGCCAAGGGGGAGTCGGGCGGCAGGGCCAGCACCAGCCGCTCCTCGCGCAGGATGGTGCGCGCCACGGTGGAGTCGTTGCCCCGTATGCGCCCAAAACCCACATCGATGCGGCCGGACTTCAGCGCGGCAAACTGCTGGAGCGATGTCAGCTCCACCAGGTGTATGTCCACATCCGGGTAGCGGTGGCGCAGCTGGCGTACCAGCATGGGCAGGCCGCCATACAAGGTGGACGCCACAAATCCAATGGACAAGGTCTGCTTCTCGTTCAGCCCGAGCTGGCGGGTGGTGGTCTTGAGCTGGTCCAACCGGTTGATGATCTGCAACGCCTGCTCGTAGAACACCCGCCCCGCCTCAGTCAGCCGCAGGGGACGGGTGTTGCGCAGAATGAGTTTGACGCCCAGCTCTTCCTCCAGCAGCTGTATCTGGCGGCTCAGCGGCGGTTGGGCGATGTGCAGCAGTTCTGATGCACGGGTGAAGTTGCGTGCATTGGCAACGGCCACAAAATATTTGAGCTGGCGGATATCCATTAGGGTAAACCATAGGTTTTCAGATGGTTAGGCCATAAGTTGTTGATTCTTATGGATGGAATTTTTAACTATACCAACAGAGTATTGAACAAGACATATTTGGTGTTGGATCGTTTGGGGGGCGCGCGGTCCAATTCGGCCCATGCAACACACAACACGCCCTGAATCCCGCACCAGCTTGGCCGTTGTCGAGCGGGTAGAGACCCTTCTGCTGGACCTGCCCACGATCCGCCCCCACCAGCTATCGATGGCCACGATGAACGGCCAGACTCTGATGCTGGTACGCCTGTACTGCTCGGATGGCACGGTGGGCGTGGGCGAAGGCACCACCATCGGCGGCCTGGCCTACGGCGCCGAATCGCCAGAGGGCATGAAGCTGGCGGTGGACACCTATTTCGCACCGTTGCTGGTCGGTGCCGATGCCAACCACGTGCCGGCCATCATGGCCCGGCTCAACAAGGCCATCAAGGACAACCGGTTTGCCAAGTGCGCGATCGAGACGGCCTTGTACGACGCACTGGGCCACCGCACGGGTTTGCCGGTGTCGCAGTTGCTGGGCGGCCGTGTGCGCGACAGCCTGCCCATTGCCTGGACATTGGCATCGGGCGACACGGCCAAGGACATCAACGAAGCCGAACGCATGCTGGCCCAGCGCCGCCACAACATCTTCAAGCTCAAGATCGGCCGCCGCGCCGTGGCCGACGATGTGGCCCACGTGGCCGCCATCAAGAAGGCACTGGGTGATCGTGCCTCGGTGCGCGTGGATGTGAACATGGCCTGGAGCGAGCTCGATGCCCAGCACGGTCTGGCGGGCCTGGTCGATGCCGGTTGCGATCTGGTGGAGCAGCCCGTGGCGTCTGTGGACGCACTGGCGCGGCTCAAGGGTCGCTATCCCATTGCCGTGATGGCTGACGAATCCCTCACCGGGCCTGCCTCTGCGTTTGCGCTGGCGCGCATGGCCGGTGCCGACGTGTTCGCCGTGAAGATCGAACAATCGGGTGGCTTGCTCGAAGCCCTGCAGGTGGCGGCCATTGCCGATGCCGCTGGCATCGAGCTGTACGGCGGCACCATGCTCGAAGGTGCTGTGGGCACCATGGCATCGGCCCATGCGTTCGCCACCTTCCGCACCTTGCAGTGGGGCACCGAGCTGTTCGGCCCTCTGTTGCTGACCGAAGAAATTCTGGCAGAGCCCCTGCAGTACCGAGATTTCCAGCTGGCGGTGCCGACGACGCCAGGCCTTGGAATGGCGCTGGACGAAGACCGTGTCCAGCACTTCCGTCGCGACCGGAAACGGACCAGTGCCGTGGGGGTGGCGCAACCCGCCGCCACCGCGCACTGAGCCTTGCACGCGTCTTTCACTTTCCCTGTTCGGTTCCCGCATTCATTCCACGATCCAAGGAGATAACCATGGCCACCCATATTTTCAACACCCCCGAAGTACAGGATTTCCTGCATCTGGCCAGCGGCCTGACGCAGTCCGGCGGCAACCCCCGCGCCAAGCAGATCGTGCACCGCCTGCTGTCGGACCTGTTCAAGGCCATCGACGACCTGGACATCACCTCGGACGAATACTGGGCCGGCATTGCCTACCTGAACACCCTCGGCGCCCGCGGCGAAGCCGGCCTGCTATCGCCCGGTCTGGGCCTGGACCGCTTCCTGGACATGCGCATGGACGCGAAGGACAAGGAACTGGGGATCGAAAACGGCACGCCTCGCACCATCGAGGGCCCGCTGTATGTGGCCGGTGCCCCCGAAGCGCAGGGCTTTGCCCGCCTGGACGACGGCAGCGACAAGGCAGGCCACACGCTTGTCATGCACGGCACGGTGTACGGCGCCGACGGCAAGCCCTTGCCCAATGCCAAGGTCGAGGTGTGGCATGCCAACACCAAGGGCTTTTACTCGCACTACGACCCCACGGGCGAGCAGCAGGGCTTCAACATGCGCCGCACCATCATCACCGACGCACAGGGCCGCTATAAGTTCCAGAGCATCGTGCCCAAGGGCTACGGCTGCCCACCCGACGGCCCCACGCAAGCCCTGCTGAACCAGCTGGGCCGCCACGGCAACCGCCCCGCCCACATCCACTTCTTCGTGACGGCCGACGGCCACCGCAAGCTGACCACGCAGATCAACATCGATGGCGACCCGCTGGTGAACGATGACTTCGCCTACGCCACCCGCGAAGGCCTGGTGCCTGCCGTGGTCGAGCGCACCGACGCCGCCAGCATCCAGGCGCAAGGCGTGGACGGTCCGTTTGCAGAAATCGTCTTTGACTTCACGCTCAGCGCGCTGGTCAACGGCGTGGACAACCAGCTCGTGGACCGCCCACGCCTGGCGGCCTGATCCACCAAGGCCGGGTGCTTTGCCACCCGGCCGACCCCGCTCCCTTTTGCTTTCGCCCCCTGCACTGCCGCGCCGCGCGCGGCGGGGGGGACAGCTGTACCCTGAGGAATCCCACCATGAACACCACTGCTGCCATCGCTGAGCGCCCTGATGTTGAAGCCCTGATAGCAGGCGCTCTGCAGGACGACAAGGAAAACGGCGTCTTCCGCTGCCGCCGAGACATCTTCACGGACCCCGATCTCTTCGAGCTGGAGATGAAGCACATCTTCGAAGGCAACTGGGTCTACCTGGCGCACGAAAGCCAGATCCCCGAGATCAACGACTACTTCACCACGTACATCGGCCGCCAGCCCATCGTCATCACGCGCGGCAAGGACGGCCAGCTCAACGCAGTGATCAATGCCTGCGCCCACCGCGGCGCCATGCTGTGCCGCAAGAAGCATGGCAACAAGGGCAGCTTCACCTGCCCCTTCCATGGCTGGACCTTCAACAATACCGGCAAGCTGCTCAAGGTCAAGGATGAGAAGACCACCGAGTACCCGGTGCAGTTCAACAAGGAAGGCTCGCACGACCTCAAAAAAGTGGCGCGCTTTGAAAGCTACAAGGGCTTCCTGTTCGGCAGCCTGAATGCCGACGTGCAGCCCCTGCATGATTTTCTGGGCGAGACCCGCGTCATCATCGACCAGATCGTGGACCAGGCCCCCGAAGGCCTGGAAGTGCTGCGCGGCAATTCCTCGTACATCTACGACGGCAACTGGAAGCTGCAGATGGAAAACGGCTGCGACGGCTACCACGTGAGCTCGGTGCACTGGAACTATGCCGCCACCATGGGCCGCCGCAAGGAAGGCGGCACCAAGGCCGTGGACGCCAACGGCTGGAGCAAGAGCACGGGCGGCGTGTACGGCTTCGAGAACGGTCACATCCTGTTGTGGACCAACACCATGAATCCTGAAGTGCGCCCGGTCTACAACCGCCGCGAAGAACTGAAGGAGCGCCTGGGCGAAGACAAGGCCGATTTCATCGTCCAGCAGACGCGCAACCTGTGCCTGTACCCCAACGTGTACCTGATGGACCAGTTCTCCACACAGATCCGCGTGGCGCGGCCCATCAGTGTGGACAAGACCGAAATCACCATCTACTGCTTCGCCGTCAAGGGCGAAAGCGCGGAAGACCGCGCCACCCGCATCCGCCAGTACGAGGATTTCTTCAACGTGTCGGGCATGGGAACGGCTGATGACCTGGAAGAGTTCCGTTCCTGCCAGAACGGCTACGCCGGCAAGGCCGCACCGTGGAACGACCTGAGCCGCGGCGCGCCGCTGTGGATTGATGGGCCTGACGAGAACGCCCGCAAGATGGGCCTCAAGCCCCTGCTCAGTGGTGAGCGCAGCGAAGACGAAGGCCTGTTCGTGTGCCAGCACGAGTACTGGGCGCAGGAGATGCGCAAGGCTGTGGCAACGGAGCGCCAGGGAGACGCAGCATGACCGCCGACTACAACGCCATCTGCACCTTCCTGTACCGCGAAGCCCGCCTGCTGGACGACCGCCAGTGGGACGAATGGCTGGATCTGTACGCCGAGGATGTCGAGTACTGGATGCCTGCCTGGGACGACGATGACCGCATCACCGAAGACCCGCACAGCCAGATTTCGCTGATCTACTACGGCAACCGCCATGGCCTGGAAGACCGCGTGTTCCGCATCAAGACGGAACGCTCCGGCGCCTCCACGCCCGAGGCCCGCACGGGCCACGCGGTGCTCAACGTCGAGGTGCTGGCAGACCGCGGCACCGAGGTGGATGTCCGCTACAACTTCCACACGATGAGCCACCGCTACAAGGCCACCGACGCGTTCTTCGGCACGATGTTCGTGACGCTGCGCCGCCAGGAAGGCAGCTTCCTCATCGGCCGCAAGAAGATCGTGCTGAAGAACGACTACATCCGCCAGGTCATCGACGTTTACCACGTCTGACCAGCCAGGAGAACATGATGAGCAGCAGCTACAACATTGCCCTGAATTTCGAAGACGGGGTGACCCGCTTCATTGCCTGCGGCGCCCAGGAGAAAGTCCTGGATGCCGCCTTCCGCCAGCGCATCAACCTGCCCATGGATTGCTCCGACGGCGTGTGCGGCACCTGCAAGTGCCGCGCCGAGAGCGGGGACTACGACCTGGGTGACGACTACATCGAAGACGCGCTGACCGCCGATGAGGCGGGGCAGCGGCTGGTGCTGACCTGCCAGATGGTGCCCCGCTCCGATTGCGTGATTGCGGTCCCGGTAGCGTCCACGGCCTGCAAGACCGGCACGGCGAAGTTCAGCGGCACCGTGGCTGCAGTGGAACGCTACAGCGACGCCGCCTACGAGCTGGCGCTGGATGTGCCCGAGGACGCCCCGGGCTTCCTGCCCGGGCAGTACGTGAACATCGGTGTGCCCGGCAGCGGGCTGCATCGTTCGTACTCGTTCAGCTCGGCCACCGGCGCGCGCCGCATGACCTTCCTCATCAAGCATGTGCCCGAGGGCCTGATGAGCAGCTGGCTCACGGGGGCCCAGGCCGGCAGCAAGCTGGAGATGACCGGCCCGCTGGGCAGCTTCTACCTGCGCCCCGTCACGCGGCCGCTGCTGTTCCTGGCCGGAGGCACCGGGCTGGCGCCCTTCCTGTCGATGCTGGAGACGCTGGCGGTGCAAGGCTGCGCGCAGCCCATCCACATGCTGTACGGCGTGACCCGCGACCAGGACCTGGTGATGGTGGACCGCCTGGAAGACTATGCACGCCGCATCCCCGGCTTCACGTTCGGCACCTGCGTGGCCGATGCCGCCACCGCGCATCCGCACCAGGGCTACGTCACCGACCACCTGCCGCCCCAGGCCCTGTACGAAGGGGATGTGGATGTCTACCTGTGCGGCCCGCCGCCCATGGTCGATGCCGTGCAGCGCCACTTCAAGGCGGCGGGCATCGCGCCCGCCAGCTTCCATTACGAAAAGTTCACCCCCACCCAGGCTGCCGCGCCCGTGGCTGCGGCTGCGTGACCCAGGAGCAAGGCATGAACAAGCGATTTGAAGGCAAGGTGATGTTGATCACCGGCGCCGCGCAAGGCATTGGCGAGCGCGTGGCCGAGCGTGCCGCCCAGGAGGGCGCCACGCTGGCCCTGGTGGACCGGTCACCCCTGGTGCTTGAACTGCGTGACCGGTTGGCCGCAACCACCCGCGTGATCGCCATCGAGACCGACCTGGAGAAGTTCGAGGGCGCACTGCAGGCCGCAGAAGCCACGCACAAGGCCTTTGGCCGCATCGACGTGCTGGTGAACAACGTGGGCGGCACCATCTGGACCAAGCCCTACGAGCACTACGGCCCCGAGGAGATCGAGGCCGAGGTGCGCCGCTCGCTGTTTCCCACGCTGTGGGGCTGCCGCGCCGTGCTGCCCTACATGCTCAAGAAGAAAAAGGGCGCCATCGTCAACGTGTCGTCCATCGCCACGCGCAGCGTCAACCGCGTGCCTTACGGTGCGGCCAAGGGCGGTGTGAATGCCATGACGGCCTGCCTGGCCTTCGAGAACGGCGAGCGCGGCATCCGCATCAACGCCGTGGCCCCGGGCGGTACCGAGGCGCCTCCGCGCCGCATTCCGCGCAACAGCGCCAAGCCCGGCAAGAAAGAGCAGGCCTGGTACCAGCAGATCGTGGACCAGACGGTGGACAGCACGCTCATGAAGCGCTACGGCACGCTCGATGAGCAGGCCAGCGCCATCCTGTTCCTGGCTTCGGACGAGGCCTCCTACATCACCGGCACGGTGATTCCCGTGGGCGGTGGCGACCAGGGCTGATTCCAGTGTGCGTCCGGGGCACGCCGCTTGTCGGTGGGGGCCTGGGGCGTCTGCCCATCCTTTTTGAGGAGACAAACATGAAAACAATTGAAATCAATCCCATCATTGACAATGCCCGCTTTACCCGGTTTCACTGGATGGTGGTGGCGCTGTGCGCCCTGCTGCTGATCTTTGACGGGTATGACCTGTTCATCTACGGCGTGGTGCTGCCCGTGCTGATGACCGAGTGGGGCCTGACGCCCGTGCAAGCGGGGGCCTTGGGCAGCTATGCGCTGTTTGGCATGATGTTTGGTGCCTTCATCTTCGGCCCGCTGGCCGACCGCATCGGCCGCAAGAAGGGCATCGCGATCTGCTTCGTGATGTTCAGCTTCGCCACCTTCCTCAATGGCTTTGCCACGACACCCACCGAGTTCGGCATCTACCGCTTCATCGCGGGGCTGGGCTGCGGCGGCCTCATGCCCAATGCCGTGGCGCTGATGAACGAATACGCCCCCAAGCGCGCCCGCAGCACCCTGGTGGCGCTGATGTTCAGCGGCTACTCGCTGGGCGGCATGCTGTCGGCCGGGCTGGGCATCTACATGCTGCCGCGGTTCGGCTGGCAGGCCATGTTCTTTGCTGCCGCCGTGCCCATGCTGCTGTTGCCGCTGATCATGTGGAAGCTGCCGGAGTCCGTGGGCTTTCTGGTGCGCCAGGGCAAGGACAAGCAGGCCCGCGACATGCTGGCCCGGGTGAGCCCCGATGCGAAGATCGACGCCGACGCACGTCTGGTGGCTGTCGACGCCAAGGGCGCTGGCGTTCCGATGCTCGACCTGGTCAAGGACGGACGCGCGGTAGGCACCTTCATGATCTGGCTGGCGTTTTTCTGCTGCCTGCTCATGGTTTACGCGCTGGGCTCGTGGCTGCCCAAGCTGATGGCGGGTGCGGGCTACAGCCTGGGCTCCAGCCTGTCGTTCCTGCTGGCGCTGAACTTTGGCGGCATGGCCGGTGCCATTGCCGGGGGCTGGCTGGGCGACCGCTTCAGCTTGCCCAAGGTGGTGCTGGCGTTCTTTGCCGTGGGTACCGTGGCCATTGCGCTGCTGGGCTTCAACAGCCCCATGCCCCTGTTGTATCTGCTGATCACGATTGCGGGTGCCACCACGATCGGTACGCAGATTCTGCTGTACGCCAACACCGCGCAGTTCTACCCGCTGGCCATGCGCTCTACCGGTCTGGGCTGGGCATCGGGTGTGGGCCGCACGGGTGCCATCGTCGGTCCGCTGCTGGGGGGTTCGCTGCTGGCGGCCAAGCTGCCACTCAATATGAACTTCCTGGCGTTTGCCCTGCCTGGTCTGGTGGCTGCCTTGGCCATGGGTGGTTTCATCCTCTGGTACCGGCGCGATGCGGGTTTGGCACAAGCTTCGGTTGCCGATACCGTCAAAATGCAGACGGTGCAGGCCGGCCTGTCGCGCTGAGGGTGTTGACCTGCGGCTGCCAGCGCCCAAGCAGCCTGAGGCGCCGCAGTATCTGCCCGAGCACTTGAGCCGCGCGCTGGAGCAAGTTGCTTCAGCAGCGCAACATCCGCGCGGACTGACGCACCCGGTGCCCCGAACACAATGCTGTACACGATTGGCTGAATCACATGCGGTTCAAGGACTGGTCTCTGACCGCCTGGGTGGCGGGTTTTCTGGCGGTGCTGATTTCATATGCCGGCCCGCTCGTGATCTTCATCCAGGCGGCGCAGGTGGGCCGAGTGTCGCCAGCCGAGCTGACATCCTGGATCTGGGCGATCTCGATGGGTGCGGGTATCAGTGGCCTGCTGCTGAGCTGGTGGCTCAGGCTGCCCATCGTTACCGCCTGGTCCGCACCGGGCACGGCGCTGCTCCTGACCCTTTTCCCGCACCTCAGCATGCCCGAGGTGGTGGGAGCCTACCTGGTGGCGGCTGCGATGGTGGTGCTGCTGGGAGTCACGGGCTATTTTGAGAAGGTCGTCAACCAGATTCCCAAGGGGATTGCGGCCGGCATGATGGCCGGCATTCTCTTTCAGTTCGGCGTGCAGGCTTTCCGGGTGAGCGGGGAAGCGCCCGCCGTGGTGTTGTCCATGCTGGGGGCTTACCTGCTGGGCCGGCGCTTTTGGCCGCGCTACGCCATCGTGCTGGTGGCATGCACGGGCTTTGCTGTTGCGTGGGCGATGGGCTCCACCCATCTGCAGTCGCTGGGTCTGTCTCTGGCCACACCGGTGGTCACCGCGCCCCGGTTCGAGGCGGGGGCCATACTGAGCCTGGCGATACCGCTGGTGCTGGTGAGCCTGACCGGGCAGTACCTGCCCGGCATGGCGGTGCTGCGGCTTGCGGGCTACCCTGTGCCGTCGCGTGCCGTGGTGACTGGCACCGGCATCGCGTCGCTGCTGGTTGCGTGCTTTGGCGGCATCTCCATCGTGCTGGCTTCCATCACGGCGGCGCTGTGCACCGGCAAAGATGCGCACCATGACCCTGATAAGCGCTACGTGGCCGGCATGGCCAATGGTGTGTTCTACATCGTTGGTGGTACCTTCGCCGGCACCATCGTGCAGGTGTTCGCGGCGTTCCCGACATCCCTGGTGGCGGCGCTCGCAGGGCTGGCACTCATCGGTGCGGTGGTGTCCAACATCCGGGCGCTGGCCGAAGAGGGGGCATACGTAGAGCCCTCGGTCATCACCTTTTTAGCCACTGCCTCGGGCATGTCGCTGTTCGGTTTGGGGGCCGCGTTCTGGGGTGTGACGCTGGGCATGCTGGCTTATTGGCTCATCCCGCAGACCGGACGCAGCGGAGCGCGTTGACACTGCGCTGGCCGAGGCCCGGAAGGGGCTTGCGCAAAAATCCCTGTTCAGCGCCCCAGCAGTGAGCGCGCCACCAGCTCCTTCATGATTTCCGACGTGCCGCCGTAGATGCGCAGCACGCGCGCGTCGGTCCAGAAGCGCGAGATCGGGTACTCGGCCATGTAGCCGTAGCCACCAAAGAGCTGCAGGCAGGCATCGGCCACGCGGCCGAAGACTTCGGTGGTGTGCAGCTTCAGGGCGCTCACCGCTTCGGGCGTGAGTTCGCCGCGCTCGTGAGCGGCCACGCTCAAGGCCAGGAAGGCCTCGGCGGCGGCAATGTCGGATGCGCATTGCGCCAGCGTGAAGCGCGTGTTCTGGAACTGGCCGATGCTCTGGCCGAAGGCCTGGCGCTCCTGCACGTATTGCAGCGTGGTGTCGAGCGCACCCTTGGCGCCGTGCACTGCCTGCACGCCGATGATGAGGCGCTCGCGTGGCAGTTCGCGCATCATCTGCACGAAGCCCTGGCCTTCCACGCCGCCGAGCAGCGCATCGAGCGGCACGCGCAGGTCGTTGAAGAACAGCTCGGAGGTGTCGCCCGCGTGCTGGCCGATCTTCTCCAGGTTCTGGCCGCGCGTGAAGCCGGGTGTTTTCGTATCGACCAGGAACAGGCTCACGCCCTTGGCGCCAGCGGCCGGGTCGGTCTTGGCGGCCAGCACCAGCAGGTCGCAGTGCTGGCCGTTGCTGATGAAGATCTTGCTGCCGTTGATGACGTATTCATCGCCCTCCCGCCGTGCCGTGGTGCGGATGGCTTTCAGGTCGCTGCCCGCGCCCGGCTCGGTCATGCCGATGGCCGCCACGGCCTCGCCGCTGGCCATGCGCGGCAGCCAGTACTGGCGCTGCGCCTCGGTGCCGCAGTGCAGCAGGTAGGGCGGGATGATGTCGTTGTGCACCTGCAGCCCGCCGACGAAGCCGCCATAGCCCCGGCGCGAGAGCACCTCCACCACGGCGAAGGAAAAATGCACGCTGGCGCCGGGACCACCGTATCCCTCGGGCACGTCGGCGCACAGGTAGCCGTTTTTTCCCATCTTGCAGAACAGCTCGCGGGCCACCAGGCCGGCCTTTTCCCAGTCGCGGTAATGGGGCTCGATCTCGGCGTCGCAAAAGCGCTCCAGCGATTCGGTGAAGAGCTGCAATTCGGCCTTCTGCTCGGCCGTGAGGAGGGTGTTGGGGAGCATGGTTGCTATTGAATGGAGGGCTTTCAGCGTTTGATGGGCAAGCGCTGGAGGCCAAAAAGACTCAAACCCGTTCGAAGATCGCCGCGATGCCCTGGCCGCCGCCGATGCACATCGTCACCAGCGCGTAGCGCCCGCCGGTGCGGTGCAGCTCGGCAATCGCCTTGGTGGTGATGATGGCGCCCGTGGCGCCCACGGGGTGGCCGAGCGAAATGCCCGAGCCGTTGGGGTTGACCTTGGCGGGGTCCAGGCCCAGCTCCTGCACCACGGCGCAGGCCTGGGCGGCGAAGGCCTCGTTGGCCTCGATCACATCCATGTCCTGCACCTGGAGGCCGGTGCGTGCCAGCACCTTCTGCGTGGCGGGCACGGGGCCAATGCCCATGTAGGCCGGTTCCACGCCGGCGTGCGCGTAGCCCACCAGGCGGGCCAGGGGCTTCACGTTCAGGGCTTGCAGTCGGTCGCCGGCGGCCAGCACCACGGCGGCGGCGCCGTCGTTGATGCCCGAGGCGTTGCCGGCCGTCACCGTGCCGCCTTCCTTCTTGAAGGCGGGCTTCATGCCGGCCAGCACATCGAGCGTGGTGGCGGCGCGCATATGTTCGTCTTCCTGGAACAGCACGGTGCCCTTGCGCGTGGCGATTTCGACCGGGACGATCTGCTCCTTGAAGTAGCCGGCGGCGATGGCGGCGGCGGCGCGCTGCTGGCTGGCCAGGGCCAGCTGGTCCTGCATCTCGCGCGAAATCTTGTAGCGCTCGGCCACGTTCTCGGCGGTGATGCCCATGTGCATCTTCTGCCAGGGGTCGTGCAGGATGCCGAGCATGTAGTCGATGCTCTTGGCGTCGCCCATGCGGGCGCCGTAGCGTGCGGCGGTATCGAAGTAGGGGCCCCGGCTCATGGATTCGCTGCCGCCGCCCACGGCCACGTCGCAGTCGCCGTAGCCAATGGCCTGGGCGGCGCTGATGATGGCCTGCAGGCCCGAGCCGCACAGGCGGTTGACGTTGAAGGCGGGCGTCTCGATGGGGCAGCCGGCGTCGATGGCGGCCACGCGGCTCAGGTACGCGTCCTTGGTGTCGGTGGGGATGACGTTGCCCATGACCACATGGCCCACGGCGTCGGGCGCGATGCCGGCGCGCTGGATGGCGGCCTTGACGGCGGTGGTGGCGAGCTGGGTGTTGGGCACGTCCTTCAGGCTGCCGCCGAAGGTGCCGATGGCGGTGCGGGCGGTGCTGACGACGAAGACGTCACGGCGGGTCATGGCAGAACTCCTGGAAATGAAAAAAGGGTGTGCTCAGCGGCCCTGGAACCGGGGCTTGCGCTTGTCGAAGAACGCTTGCAGGCCTTCGCGCATGTCGGCGGTGTGGGCGCAGGTGTCGAACGACTGGGCCTCGGCCGCCAGTTGCGCGCCCAGGTCGCGGTCAAAGCTGGTGCGCAGCAGGCGGCGCATTTGGCCGTAGGCCTTGGTGGGGCCGTTGGCCAGGCGCTCGGCGAAGGCCTGGGTGGTGCGGTCCAGTTCGGGGGCGGGCACCACGCGGTTGACCAGACCCAGGCGCAGTGCGTCGTCGGCGGTGAACGCGTCGCCCAACAGCGCAATTTCCAGCGCGTGGCGCAGGCCCACCAGGCGCGGCAGCGCCCACGATCCGCCGACGTCGCAGCTGGTGCCCAGGTTGATGTAGGCCAGGTTGAACTTGGTGCCGTCGGCGGCCAGCACGAAGTCGCACATCAGCATCAGCGACAGGCCACCGCCCGCCGCCGCGCCATGCACCTGGGCGATGACGGGTGCGTCGATCTGTTGCAGCAGCTGCAGCGTGGCGTTCAGCGGGGCCAGCAGGTCGCGTGCGCCCTGGGCCGGGTTGGCGTGCAGCGTGGCCAGGTCGCCCCCGGCAATGAAGGCGCGGCCCGCGCCTTTGAGCACCACGGCGCGCACGCCGGTGTCGGCGGCGATGGCCTGCACCGCAGCGAGCAGGGCCTGGGCCATCGGCAGGTCCAGCGCGTTCAGGGCTTCGGGGCGGTTGAATTGCAGGGTGACGATGGCGCCCTGGCGGGTGACGATCAGGGGAGTGTTGCCGGACATGGTGTGCTATTGAAAAAGGAGCATTCAGCGGTTTACTGGAAAACGTTGAAGGCCAATGTGGTTAAAGAATGTGCTCAGACATACAGCGCCTCGATCTCGGCGGCGTAGGTCTTGTAGATGCTGGAGCGCCGCACCTTCATGGTGGCGGTGACTTCGCCGTCGTCGTGGTCCAGCTCTTTGGGTAAAAGGTGGAACTTGCGGATCTGCGCCACCTGCGCCAGCTTGGCGTTGCCGGTGGCGATCTCGGCGTCGATGAGTGCGCGCACCTGCGGTGTTTCGACCAGCGAGCGGAAATGCGTGAACGGGATGCGCTGCGCCTCGGCCCATTTGCCCACGGTTTCATAGTCGAGCATGACCAGCGCGCCGACGAACTTGCGCCCCTCGGCCACGATGACGCATTCCTTGATGTAGGGGCTGGCCTTCATCGTGTTCTCGATCTCGGACGGCGTGAGGTTCTTGCCGCCCGCCGTGATCATGATGTCCTTGAGGCGGTCCACGATCTTGAGCTGGCCGTCCACCAGGCGCACCACGTCGCCGGTGTGCAGCCAGCCGTCCACGATGCTTTGCGCCGTGGCCTCGGGGTTCTTGTAGTAGCCCGCGAACACCATCTCGCCCTTGATCTGGAATTCGCCACCCATGGCGTCGTCGCCGCCCTTGGCGATGCGCCATTCCACGCCGTGCGTGGGCACGCCCACGGTGCCCACCACCACGTCGTCGAGCCTGTGGCCGGTGACCATGCCGGTGGATTCGGTCAGGCCGTAGACCTCGACCAGCGGCACGCCCAGCACGCGGAAGAAGCGCACCACGTCGGGCGGAATGGGCGCGGCGCCGGTGAGCGCCACCTGGGCCTCGCGCAGGCCGATGAAGTTCTGCAGCGCGCGGAACACCAGCCAATAGCTGGCGGTGTAGGTGAGCATGTCACCGAAACTCCAGCGCGCGCGGGGCTTCTCTGCCAGCGGCTGGCAGGCGGCGTAGGCCTTGCGGAACAGCGCGCGGCGCAGGCCGCCGGTTTCCTGCAGCTTGATGCTGATGGCGGCGTGCATCTTCTCCCAGATGCGCGGCACGCCCAGGAACATGCTGGGTGCCACCTCGCGCAGATCCTCCTGCACGGTGCGGATGGATTCGCCGAAGTTGACCTGCGAGCCCACATACACCGGCACGAAGGTGGTGAGCATCTGCTCGGCCACATGGCACAGCGGCAGGTAGGACAGGTGCGTGGTGTCGCGCGAGAGTTCGAGCCGGTCCGCGATGCCAGGCACCACGCCGCGGATGTTGCGGTAGGAAATCATGGCGCCCTTGGGCTTGCCGGTCGAGCCCGAGGTGTAGATCATGAGCCCGATGTCGTCGAGCTGCTGGCGCGCCAGCGCGGCCTCGATGTCCGAGCGCTTGCCGTTGTGCGCGCCGAGTTGTTCCACCTCGTCGAAGGGGATGATGAGGCTGCGCACGGCGGGCGCGAAGCTGCGCAGGCCCTTGGTTTCCATGACCACGATCTTTTTCAGGCGCGGCAGATCGGCCAGGGCGTCGAGCACCTTGTCGGTCTGCTCCTGGTCCTCGCAGACGATGATCTCGATGTCGGCGTGGCCCACCACGTAGGCCACCTCGGGCGAGGGGCTGGTGGGGTACACGCCCACCGTGACGGCGCCGACCAGGCCCGCGCCCATCTGCGTGAGCACCCATTCGATGCGGTTCTCGGAGATCACGCCCACATGGCCGCCCTCGGGCAGGCCCAGGGCGCGCAGGCCCAGGCCGAAGTGGCAGGCCCGCTCGAAATACTGCGCCCAGGTGAAGGGCTTCCAGATGCCGAAATCCTTTTGCCGGATGGCGACGCGCGCGGCATCCTGGCGCGCGCGTTCGCGCAGCATCTGGGGCAGGGTGAGTTCGGGGAGGTTCATGACAGCCATCTTTTGCGGCGCTTGTAGTGCTTGATCTCTTTGAAGCTCTTGGCTTCCCCGGCCCCGCCCATGCCGAGGTAGAACTCGCGCACATCGGGGTCGCCCGCCAGGCGCTCGGCCGAGCCGTCGATGACGATCTTGCCGTTCTCCATGATGTAGCCGCGGTGCGCCACGGCCAGGGCCACGGTGGCGTTCTGCTCCACCAGCAGCATGGAAGTGCCGCGCTCGGCGTTGATGCGCGCGATGATGGTGAAGATGTCTTCGACCAGCTTCGGACTCAGGCCCAGCGAGGGTTCGTCGAGCAGGATGAGCTGGGGCTGGGCGATGAGCGCGCGGCCAATGGCCAGCATCTGCTGCTCGCCGCCCGAGAGGTAGCCTGCCAGGCCTTTGCGGCGCTCGTGCAGGCGCGGGAAGTAGGTGTAGACGAGGTCGAAGTCGGGCTTGGGCGCACCGTGCTCTGTGTGCTGGCGGCCCGTCAGCGCATAAGTGGCGGCGACCAGGTTTTCTTCGACCGTCAGGTCCTCGAAAACCCGGCGCCCTTCCATCACATGCGAGAGGCCGTTGCGCACCAGCTGCTGCGGCGCCAGCGCGGCGGTGCTCTGGCCGTTGAAGAGAATGCTGCCGCTTTCCAGCGCGCCGTCCTCCAGCGCCAACAGGCCTGACACCGCCTTGAGCGTGGTGCTCTTGCCCGCGCCGTTGCTGCCCAGCAGCGCCACGATCTGGCCGCGCGGCACGGCCAGCGACAGGCCGCGCAGGGCCTGCACGACCTTGTTGTAGATGACCTCGATGTTGTTGACTTCGAGGACGTGAGCAGCCACGGTTTCGTTCATGGGCATGGGTCTAACGTCGCAACGGGTGTGGAGTCAGCGATGGTCGTGATCGCGAGGCCTGCGCGCGGGGCACCGAGCAAGGGCCGCCCCGCAGCGAGGGTGCCGTCCCCCTTCCCGCAGCGCGCAGCGTTGCGAGAGAAGGGGGAAGCGGCGCAGCCGCTCAGGGGGATGTACCGCATCAGAGCTTGATCCAGTCGGAGGCGGCCACCATTTTTTGAGCTTTCATGTCGGCCTTGTAGACGCGGCCCACGGGAATGGAATTGCCCGTGATGGTGATCGGTACGCCGATCAGGCCACCGGTGTCGAAGTCCTTGAGCGTGTTCAGCGCCGCCTTGAGGTTGGCGCCAGTCATCGGCTTGCCGGCGTCCAGCGTGCGCTTGGCCGATTCGAGGAACAGCATGGCGGCCAGGAAGCCCTGGATGTAGGCCGTGCTCTGGTAATCCGGGCGCATGGCGCGGATCTTTTCCAGCATGGGCGCCTTCTCGGTGTCGTAGTAGTAGCGGAAGGGCATCACGCCCATGAAGCCGTCGCCGTCCGGGCCCATCTTCATGACGGTGGAGCTGTCCATGGTCCAGAAGGTGCCCATCCACTTGCTGGTCATGCCCTGCTGCTTGCCCTGGGTGATGAACTCGGGGATGGGCGCCAGGATGTAGCCGTGGAAGATGGTGTAGTCGGGTGCGGCGCGGCGCAGCTTGATGACTTCGGTGGACACGTCCACGCTGCCGGCGGGCGTCATGAGCTTGACGACGACGTTCAGGCCGAGCTTCCTGGCTTCGGCCTCGCTTTTCTCGATGGGGTCGCGGCCGAACTCGGAGTCGGAATAGACGAAGGCCACCTTGGCGCCGGGTTTTTCCTTGGCGATGTGCTTGAGCAGGATGCTGAACATCTCCGTGTAGTCGGGGCCGACCAGGAACTGGTGGGGGTACTTCTTGGGATCGTTCAGTTCGGAGGCGAACGAGGCGCCCGCCATCAGGATGTTGCCGTTGCGGTCCAGCTCCGGGTTGATGGTCTTGGCGAAGCCCGTGGAGTCGCCGTAGTAGACGTTGACCTTGTTCTGGCTGGTGATCTTCTTGAACGTGGCCACCGACACATCGACCTTGTAGCCCGTGTCCTCGGGCACGTACTTGACCTTGCGGCCCTTGATGCCACCCGCGTCGTTGACGATCTTCACGTAGTCCTGGATGCCGGCGTTGATGCCCACGCCTGCGAAGGCGAAGACGCCCGTCATGGGGATGGAGCCACCGATGACGATCTCTTCGGCGCCCTGCGCGAGCACCGACAACGGGTGCGTGAGCGCGGCGGCGCCTGCGGCTGCGGCTGCGGCGCCCAGCATCAGGCTGCGGCGCCGGGGGGAAATGCGTTGCTGGTCCATGCTTGTCTCCTTCGGTTGTGATGTAGTGGCAGGAAAGCGGGGTGTGGTGGCTTCAGTTGCGGAAGGGCCACAGGTGGAAGAAGCGGCGGACGCGCCGCCACACTTCGGCCAGGCCGTGCGGCTCGAACACCAGAAAACCGATGATCAGCAGACCGAAGATGATGGTGCGCACGGGCGAGAGGAACACCGTGTATTCGGTGCTGTTGGGCAGCAGGTCGAACACCAGCTTGAGCAGTTCGGGCACCATGGTCATGAACACCGCGCCGAGGATGCCGCCGAGGATGGAGCCCATGCCGCCGACGATGATGGCCGCGAGAAAGAAGATGGACATCAGCAGCGGAAAGCTCTCGGGCGTGACCACGCGGAAGAAGTAGGCCCACAGGCCGCCCGCCACGCCGGCATAGAACGACGACAGGCCGAACGACAGCAGCTTGTAGCGCAGCAGCGGAATGCCCAGCACCTCGGCCGAGATGTCGCGGTCGCGGATGGCGATGAAGGCGCGGCCGATGCGCGTGCGGAACAGGTTGGCCGCGCCCAGCAGCATGAGGATGGTGACGGGAACGATCAGCCAGTACAGGCGGAACGAGGTGTCCAGCGGCAGGCCGAACAGGCTGGCGGGCGGCACGCTCAGGCCGCCGGTGCCGCCGGTGAACTTCCAGTTGGCAAAGATGAAGTGCGCGATGAACGATGCCGCGATGGTGGCAATGGCCAGGTACAGCCCCTTGACGCGCAGCGACGGAATCCCCACCACCAGCCCGCCCAGCATGGCGACAAATCCGCCGGCCAGCAGGTTGAGCAGGAATGGTGTGCCCAGGCGCGTTTCCAGCACCGCAACCGTGTAGGCGCCCAGCCCCATGAAGGCCGCCTGGCCCAGGCTCACCAGCCCGGTGTGGCCCGTGAGGATGTTGAGCCCCGTGGCACTGGCCACATTGATGCTGACCAGGCAGGCGAGGTAGAGCCAGTAGTCGCTGGCCATGAAGGGGAACAGCACGAGCAGCGCGGCGGCCACGGCCAACCATGCCTTTTGCGTGCGCGAGTCGAACAGCGCGGCGTCGGCGACATAGGTTTCCTTGAGGGTTCCGATACGCATCAGAGTCTCTCTATCTCGTGGGTGCCGAACAGGCCGTAGGGGCGAACCATGAGGATGCCGACCAGCACGATGAAGGTGGCGAGCAGCTTGTATTCGCCGCCCAGGTAGGCACCGGCCAGGGCTTCGACCAGGCCGATGCACAGGCCGCCGACGAGCGCGCCCAGCACGCTGTCGAGCCCGCCGACGATGACGACGACCAGCACCGACAGGCCGAACACGCCCATGCTGGACGAGATGCCGCCGATCGAGCCGACGATGACCCCGGAGATGGCCGCCAGCATGGCCGACGCCACCCAGGCCAGCGAGAACACGCGCGGCACGTTGATGCCCACGGAATACGCCGCGGCCTGGTCGCTGGCCGTGGCGCGCAGCGCCACGCCGCCGCGCCAGAAGCGGAACACCAGCAGCACGGCGGCGATGAACAGCACCGCGATCACCGCGCCCCAGAACACCTTGGGTGCGAGGAAGGCATCGCCCACCATGATGGGCTGCGTGGGCATGAAGTCGGGCAGGCGGCGTTGGTCGGCGCTCCAGATCATTTCGACCAGGCCCACCAGCACCGAGCCCAGGCCCACCGTGACCATGAAGACCGAGATGGGCGGCTCACCCAGCAGCGGCCGGATCATGGTGCGCTCGATCAGCGCGCCCAGCAGGCCAGTGCCGAGCACGGCGGCCGGAATGGCCAGCCACAGCGGCAGCGCCATCATGGAGGCAAAGGTGAAGAACAGGTAGGCGCCCACCATCAGCAGCTCGCCGATGGCGATGTTGACCACGCGCGTAGCCTTGTAGACCATCACGAAGGCCAGCGCCGCCAGGGCGTAGAGGCCGCCGCTGGCAATGCCGGTGAGGCTGATCTCGAACAGATAGGCCCAATCCATCATGCGGCTCCTTGCGCGGTGGTGGCACCCGCCTGCAGCTTGCGGCGCAGGTCACCCACGTCGCCCGAGCCGAGGTAGGCGCGGTTGACCTCGGGGTCGGCCTGCACCACGGCGGGCGTGCCCTGCGCGATCACCTGGCCGAAGTTGAGCACCACCACGTGGTCGGACAGGTCCATCACCATGCCCATGTCGTGCTCCACCATCAGCACCGTCACGCCCCATTCGGCGCGCACGTCGAGGATGAAGCGCGCCATGTCTTCCGTCTCCTCGCGGTTCATGCCGGCCACGGGCTCGTCGAGCATCAGGATCTCGGGCTGCATGGCCAGGGCACGCGCCATTTCCACGCGCTTTTGCAGGCCGTAGGGCAGGGCCGCGACTGGCGCGTGGCGTATGTGGTCGATTTCGAGGAAGTCGATGATGCGCTCCTCGATGTCGCGGCGCAGCTCGGCCTCTTCGCGGCGTGCGCGGCCCATGTACAGCAGCGCGTCGAATACGTTGGTCTGGAGGTGCGCGTGGCGGCCGAGCTTGATGTTGTCGAGCACTGTCATGCCGCGGAACAGTGCGATGTTCTGGAAGCTCCGCCCCAGGCCCATGCGGGCGCGCTGCGGCGCGGGGATGCGCGTGATGTCCTGGCCCTTGAACCGGATGCTGCCTTGTGACGGCCGGTAGAAGCCCGAGATGGTGTTGAACAGCGAGGTCTTGCCGGCGCCGTTGGGGCCGATCACGGCGGTGATGGTGCCTGGCTGCACATCAAAGCCCACGCCCGACAGCGCCTTCACGCCACCAAAGGTGAGCGTGACGCCATCGACCTGCAGCAGGGGGGCGGTGGCAGGGCCACGGGGTTGGTTGGTCTCCATCGGGCTCTTATGCGGGTTTGTTCGCACCTGTAGATTTCTACTTTTACGTAAACTGTTTACTCACGAGTAGATTCTTGGGTCAGCCACCTTCCCCGGGCATCGGTAGTTTCCCGATGCGATAAGCACCATGAACCCAGCAACGGCCGCCAAGACCCCGAAGATCCCCAAGAAGACGGCATCGGCCGTGGCATCGCCCTGGGCTACCGCCCCCGATCGAGAGCAGCAGCGCGAGGCCAAGCGCCAGGCCGTGCTGCAGGCGGCCGCGCAGTTGTTCAACGAGCGCGGGTTTCACGCCACCTCGCTCGACGACATCGCCGCGCGGCTTCATGTGACCAAGCCCACGCTGTACTACTACGTGAAGAACAAGGACGAGATCCTGCTGCAGTGCGTGAGCCAGGGGCTGCAGATGACGCTGGAAGGCATCGAAGCCTCGCGCCAGGCCGGTGGCAACGCGGTGGACCAGCTGCGCGCCTGCATGCAGGTGTATGCCGACATCGTGATGCAGCCCTTTGGCATGTGCCTGATCCGTGTGGGTGACGAAGAGGTGCCCGAGCCCAGCCGCACGGAGCTGCGCCGCATGAAGTCCGAGATCGACCAGGCTTTCAGGCGTCTGGTGGCCCAAGGGGTGCAAGAGGGTTCGCTGCAGCCGTGCGACCCGAAGATGACGGCCTTTGTGATCGCCGGCGCCCTGAGCTGGATCGGCCGCTGGTACCAGCCCGGCGGCGAATACACGCCCGAGCAGGTGGTGCAGCAATGCATTGCCACGCTGTGCGAGGGGGTGCTGCGGCGACCCGAGCCGCTGACGGCCGTTCCCGCCAAGCGCGGGGCTGCTCCTGCCGTGGCGCGCAGGACAGCCATCAGGTGAGCTGTAGGCGCCGATTGCGGTAGGGGGCGGTTTTACGGACGTTTTCGTGAAAAGCGCAAAACGCTATCGATACAGTAATTTTTTGGGCAGCGCATCGGGTGATTCGGGCGCTGCCGCCAGGTCGTCCAATATCGGGCAATCGGGCCGGTCGTTGCCCTGGCAGCACGACACCAGGGTTTGCAGCGTGCGCTGCATGGCCTGCATGGCGGCGATGCGGGCGGCCAGATCGTCGATGTGGCCCTGGGCTATGCGCTTGACGCTGGCGCTGGCGCGTCCCTTGTCCTGCCACAGCGCCAGCAGTTCGCGGATTTCTTCCATGGCAAAGCCCAGCGTGCGGGCGCGCCCGATGAAGCGCAGCGCGTGCACGTCGGCTTCGGTGTATTGGCGGTAGCCGCTGTCGGTGCGGCCCACGGGGGGCAGCAGGCCCAGCGATTCGTAGTGGCGCACCATGCGCGCCGATACGCCGGCGCGCCGGGCGGCCTCGCCAATGGGCACGGGCCAGCTTGGGGTGGGGGTCATGCGGTGACCTGGTAGCCCTCTTCGGCAATGGCGGCGGCCAGGGCCTCGCGGGGCTGGGTGCTGTCGATATCGACGCGGTTTTGCGCGCGGTCGATGCGCACGGTGGCGGCGGGGTCGAGCTGCTGCACGGCCTGGGTGACGGCGCGTTCGCAGTGGCCGCAGGTCATGCCCTGGACTTGAAGGGTGTATTGCATGCGATTTCTCCGGTGAAAAAATGACGACACCGACATGGTGAACCTTGACATAGTGGCATAGTCAAGAACCGATGAAAGCACTGGTGGCGGCGCAGTTGTTCGCTGCACTGGCTTGACCTTGCCATCATGGCAAGGATTACGGTAACCCCTTATGAACACAACTGCCACCCCCCCCGAACTGCTGGACACCCTGGACCTGGGCATCGGCGGCATGACCTGTGCCAGCTGCGTGGGCCGTGTCGAGCGCGCGCTGCGCAAGGTGCCCGGCGTGCAGGATGCCACCGTGAACCTGGCCACCGAGTCGGCGCGCATCGTCTATGGGGTGCCGCCCGATGCGACAGGCCCGGCCATGGACGCCCTGCTGCGCCGCGCCGTGCGCAATGCGGGCTACGAGCCGCGCGCGGCGGGGCAGGACGATGCGCCCGAGGATCTGTCGCCCTGGGCCGGCTTTTTGCCGGTGGGCGTGGGCCTGCTGCTGTCGGCCCCGCTGGTGCTGCCCATGCTGGGCGATCTGTTCGGCCAGCACTGGATGCTGCCGGCCTGGGTGCAGTTTGCGCTGGCCACCCCGGTGCAGTTCATTCTGGGGGCGCGGTTCTACAAGGCGGGCTGGTATGCGCTGAAGGCGCTGACGGGCAATATGGATCTGTTGGTGGCCATTGGCACGTCGGCGGGCTGGGGCTTGTCGATGTGGCTGTGGCTGACGGCGCACGAGGGGCATGCGCCGCACCTGTACTTCGAGGCGTCTGCCGTGGTGGTCACGCTGGTGCTGCTGGGCAAGTGGCTGGAGGCGCGCGCCAAGCGCCAGACCACGGCGGCCATCCGCGCGCTGCACGCGCTGCGCCCCGATGTGGCCCACATGCTGGGGCGTGACGGCGAGGTGGATGTGCCGGTGGCCGAGGTGATGGCGGGCGACCGGCTGGTGGTGCGCCCGGGCGAGCGCATTCCGGTGGATGGCCGCATTCTGGAGGGCCACACCCAGGTGGACGAGTCCATGCTCACCGGCGAACCCCTGCCCGTGACGCGCGAGGTGGGCGCGCCGCTGACCGGCGGCGCCATCAATGGCGACGGCCGGGTGGTGATGCAGGTGTCGGCGGTGGGTGCCGAGACGGTGCTGTCGCGCATCATCCGCCTGGTCGAGGATGCGCAGGCCGCCAAGGCGCCCATCCAGCGCCTGGTCGATCAGGTGTCGGCGGTGTTCGTGCCGGTGGTGCTGGTGGTGGCGCTGGCCACGCTGCTCGTCTGGCTGTGGACGGGCACGGGTTTCGAGGCGGCAGTGATCCACGCCGTGGCCGTGCTGGTGATTGCCTGCCCCTGCGCGCTGGGACTGGCCACGCCGGCGGCCATCATGGCGGGCACTGGGGTGGCGGCGAAGCACGGCATTCTCATCAAGGACGCGCAGGCGCTGGAGCTGGCGCACAAGGTGGATGTGGTGGCCTTCGACAAGACCGGCACCCTCACCGTGGGCCGGCCCCGGCTGACCGCCTTCGAGGTGGCGCCGGGCCAGGACGAGGCGGCCGTGCTGGCGGCCGTGGCCAGCGTGCAAAGCGGCAGCGAGCACCCGCTGGCCCGGGCCGTGGTGGCGGCTGCGCAAGAGCGCGGCCTGCAGCCCGTGGCGCCCGACGGCGTGCGCGCCGCGCCGGGGCGCGGCACCGAGGGCGAGGTGCAGGCGCGCAGCTACCTGGTGGGCAGCCTGCGCTGGATGGCCGAACTGGGTGTGGGGCTGGGTGCGCTGGCGGTGCGGGCTGCCGAGTTGCAGAGCACGGGCGCCACGGTGTCGGCCCTGGCCGAGCGCACCACCGACGGGCTGGCCCTGCGCGCCATTCTGGCTTTTGGCGATGAGCCCAAGGCTGGCGCGCGCGAGGCGCTGGCGGCCCTGCGCGCCCTGGGCGTGCGCACGGTGATGGTTTCGGGCGACAACCGGGGCGCGGCCGAGGCCATGGCCCGGCGCCTGGGGCTGGACCCCGATGCGGGCGAGGTGATGGCCGAGGTGCTGCCGGGCGACAAGGCGGCCCGCGTGCAGGCGCTGCAGGCCGGGGGCCACACCGTGGCCATGGTGGGCGACGGCGTGAATGACGCGCCCGCCCTGGCCGCCGCCGATGTCGGCATGGCCATGGGCAACGGCACCGACGTGGCCATGCACGCCGCCGGCATCACGCTGATGCGCGGCGACCCGATGCTGGTGGCGGCGGCCCTGGACATCTCGCGCCGCACGGTGGCGAAAATCCGGCAGAACCTGTTCTGGGCCTTTGTCTACAACGTGGCCGGCATTCCGCTGGCGGCGCTGGGCTACCTGAACCCGGTGGTGGCGGGCGCGGCCATGGCGCTGAGTTCGGTGAGCGTGATGGCCAATGCGCTGTTGTTAAAACGCTGGCGAATGTAAGAATTTCCGGTCGCCCAGGCGGCGGTTCACCATCCGCTGAACGAATGGTGGGGCAATGGAATCAATGGTCGCGTCCAGCGATGAGCACGGCATTCGTGCCGCCGAAGGCGAACGAATTGGACAAGGCATAGCGCAGTTGCGGTGCGTCGCGTGCGGCGCCACGCACCAGATCCAGCCTGAAGGCCGGGTCGGCCCCTGATAGATGCGCCGTGGGCGGCAGGCAACGCCTCTCCAGGGCACGCAGCACGGCCACCATTTCCACCGCCCCGCCCGCGCCCAGCAAGTGGCCGTGGATGGCCTTGGTCGAGCTCACGGGCGTTGTGTTGCCGAACACCTCGGCCACGGACTGCGCTTCTGCGGCATCGCCCGCCAGGGTTGCCGTGCCATGGGCATTGATATAGCCAATGTCCGAAGGGGCCAGCCCCGCATCCTGCAGTGCGGCACGCATGGCGCGGGTCTGGCCTGCGGCCTGTGGCTGGGTGATGTGCATGGCGTCGCAGTTGGTGGCATAGCCGGCCAGGAAGAGTGGCGAGCGTGCGCCGCGCGCCTGCGCATGCGCTTCGGATTCCAGCACCAGCGCCGCCGCGCCTTCGCCCAGGGCGAAGCCCGCGCGGTCGGCAGAGAACGGACGACAGGCCGTGGCGGCATCGGCATCCTCGCGCAGCGGCGCAAGCACGCGCATGGCATGCCAGCTGGCCAGAACACCCGGGGTCAGCATGGCCTCGTGTCCCCCGGCGATGGCGATGTCGATCCAGCCGGCGCGCAGGGCCCGCAGCGCCTCGCCAATGGCCACGGCGGAAGAGGCGCAGGCACAGGCGTAGGTGAGCGATGCCCCCCGGGCGCCGTGGCGCAGTGCCAGTTCGGCTGCGGCGGCGTTGGGCATGGTAGTGAGCACCGTGGTGGGGCGCATTCGCCGGTGCTGGCCATAGAGCGCCTGGCAGGTGGCATCGAAGCTGGCCGAGCCGCCCATGCCGCTGCCCCAGAAGATCCCCAGCCTTTGCGGGTCTGTTGCCCCGAGGTCCGCGGCCTGCAGGGCCGACTGGGCCGCGGCCAGGGCCATGGCCGTGCCGCGGTCCACCGGCAGGTTGGAAGGTGCGCGTGCCGCGCTTTCGTCGAATGCGCATGGCGCCACGGGCAGCAGCATGGGGTCCAGACCGGGCAGGGTCAGTGCATGCGCCCGCACCGAGGAGTGTCCACGGAACAGGCGGTCATCGAACGGCGTCAGTTCGTTGCCCAGTGGCGTGACGATGCCGTAGCCCGCGATGCGTACCGGCCTGTTCATGCGCCGGTACCGGTGGCGGGTGCAGCCTGCAGCGCCTCGATCACGTCGCAGACATGCTGCAGGGTGATGCCGCCCTGGCGGGGGTCGAGCAGGTCTTCGGGGATGCGCAGGTGAAATGTGTCTTCGGCGTTGAAAACGAACTCCATGAGCGACAGGGAATCCAGTCCGATCTCTTCCAGGCAGATGCCGGGGCTCAGCCGGGCCGGGTCGACGTGGAATTTCTGCTCCAGCATGGAGCACAGGGTGGTGTAGGTATCGGTGTGCATGGTGATTGGCGTGGAAGCCACGGCAACGCTCTTCAGGGCGCGGTGGCAAGGGATGAAGGCGCCACCCGGTCCGGTCCGGGAGCGGCGTGGGGCTGCACCACGAATGCGGCGGTTTCGCTGGCGACCTGCTGGCGGTCGTTGTCGATGCAAACCATGTGGTAGCTGTTGTCCAGCACCAGGGTGCGCAGGCGGGATGCGCCCAGCCCCCGGGCAAGCAGGTCGAGGTTGGCCAGGCTGGCTACCTCGTCTTCGCGGGCATGGATGGCCAGCACACGCGGGCATTGCACCCGTCCCAGGTGGTTGCGCACATGCCGGATCAAGCGGTCGTGTTCGCGCAGGTGGCCTATGCCCAGTACGGCCGCGCCGGCGCACGAGATGCGGCGCTGCTGGAGCTCGCGTTCGATCCAGGCGCGCACGCGCTCGTTCTTCACGCCATAGGGCGGGCGTTCGCGGTAGCTCCACCAGCGGCCCAGCGGCGTGTACAGCGCCAGCGGCAGCAGCCACTGGGTGCGCGGAATGGCCCAGCCGTCGAAGCGCAGCGTGGTGGACATGAGCACCATGGCGTCTATCCGCGTGCCGCAGTGGATGGCCGCGCCCAATGCGAGCGATGCGCCGGCCGAGATGCCCACGAGCGCCACGCGCGCATGCGTGCGCCGCAGCGCGTCCACCTCGGCTTCGATGGCAGCGATCCATGTGTGCCAGGCGCTGGCCCGCTGCACAGGGGCCGTCGGGTCGAACGAGTACCCCGCAATGCGCAGCGCCACCACCGTGCACCCCGCCGAACGCAGCGCCGGATGCAGGGACATCAGTTCGTCGGGGGTGCTGCACAAGCCATGCAGCAGCAGCACGGCGGTGCCCTGCGTCATGTGATGGCTCCGGGTTCGCCGGTGGCGGGGGTCTGCCTGCGGGGCGCAAACCACGCCACATACAGCGCTGGCAGCACCACCAGGGTCAGCAGCGTGGCCGTCACCAGGCCGCCGATCACCACGATGGCCAAGGGGCGCTGCGTCTCGGCGCCGATCTCGTGCGACAGCGCCATGGGCAGCAGGCCCAGCATGGCCAGCAGCGCCGTCATGAGCACCGTGCGCAGGCGCTGCATGGAACCCTGGCGCACGGCCTCGACCACGCCCATGCCGCTGGCCTGCAGCTGCTGGTAAACCGACAGCATCACCACCCCGTTGAGCACGGCCTGCCCGGACAGCGCGATGAAGCCGATGGCTGCCGACACCGACAGAGGAATGCCGAACACCCACAGCGCGACAAAGCCGCCGACGAGTGCCAGTGGCACGTTGATGAGGATCAGAGAGGCCGTCTTGAACGACTTGAAGGCGTCGAACAGCAGCACGAAGATCAGCAGCAGCGAGATCGGCACCACGACCGACAGGCGCTTCATGGCGCGTTCCTGGTTCTCGAACTCGCCCGACCAGTTGAGCTGGTAGGTGTCGGGAATCTCCACGTTGCGCGCCACGCGCTCTTTCATGTCGGCCACTACGGAGCCCATGTCGCGGCCCTGGATGAAGATGCCGATGGCGGTGGTGCGCCGCCCGGCCTCGCGGGCGATGTTCATGGCGCCCATGCCCTCGCGGATGTTGGCCACGGCCGAGAGCGGCACGTAGCCGCCGTCGGAGGTGGCAATCGGCGTGCGTGGCAGGTTGGCGATGACGCGCTCGTCCTTGGGCAGGCGCACGGCCACGGCGAACTTGCGTTCGCCCTCCCACAGGCTGGTGGCGGCCTTGCCGGCGAGCGCCGCCTCGATCACGTCCTGCACGTCACCCACGTTCAGGCCGTAGCGCGCGGCGCGGTCGCGGTTGATTTCGATGAGCAGCTGCGGCACCTGGCCGTCGCGGTCGATCTCGGCACGCGCCACGCCCTGCACCTGCTTGATCTCGCGCGCTATTGAATCGGTGATGCGCTTCATCTCGGCAAGGTCATCGCCCGCGAGCTTGATCACGATCTGGCCCTTGATCTGCGAGATGGATTCGAGCACGTTGTCGCGGATGGGCTGGGAGAAGGCCGGGTCGATGCCGGGGATGCCAGAGAGTGCGCGGCTCATCTCCTCGGTGATCTTCTCGCGCGTCATACCGGCGCGCCATCGGTCCTCGGGCTTCACGTCCACGAAGATTTCGGCCATGGAGATGGTCTTGGGGTCGGTTCCGTCCTCGGGCTGGCCGGCCTTGGAGACCGTGGTGTTGACCTCGGGCACCGTGAGCAGCGCCTTGCGCGCCATGCGCAGGATGCGCGTGGCCTCCTCGCTCGATACCGTGGGGGAGAGCGCGAAGTTGACCCAGGTGGTGCCCTCGTTGAGTTCGGGCAGGAATTCCGAACCCAGGCGCGAGGCCACCACGCCCGACAGGCCAAAGGCGGCCAGGGCGATCACCACCACCTTGCGGCGGTGTATGAGGGCCCAGTCGAGGATGGGCGCGTAGATGCTCTTGGCCGTGTGCACCACGCGGTTGTCGCCATGCGGCAGGCGGCGCTTGAGCATCCAGTAGGCCAGGAGCGGCACCAGCGTGAGCGAGAAGATCAGCGAGCCCACGAGCGCCATGGTCACCGACAGCGCCATGGGCTGGAAGATGCGCCCCTCGTGGCGTTGCAGCGCGAAGATCGGGATATGCGCCGCGATGATGATGAGCATGGAGAACAGCGTGGGCCGGCCGACCTCGTTGGCGGCGTCGATGATGACGTCGCGCCGGTCGCGCTCGTCCATGTCCTCGCCGCGCTCGGCCAGGCGGTGCATGATGTTCTCGACCACGATCACCGCGCCGTCCACGATGATGCCGAAGTCCATGGCGCCCAGGCTCAGCAGGTTGGCCGGCACGCCCATGACCTTCAGGCCCATGAAGGTGGCGAGCAGCGACAGCGGGATCACCACCACCACGGCCAGGCTGGCGCGCAGGTTCGACAGGAAGATGTAGAGCACGAGCGACACGAGCAGCGCGCCTTCCACGAGGTTGCGGAACACCGTGGTCAGCGTCTTGTCCATGAGCCAGGTGCGGTCGTAGAAGGGCACGATCTGCACGCCCGGCGGCAGGCCGCGCGCATTGAGCGCCGCGATCTTGTCCTTCACGCCCTTGAGCACCACGCTGGGGTTCTCGCCCTTGCGCATGATGACGATGCCGGTGACCACGTCGTCGTCCAGATCCTGGCCCACCACGCCCAGGCGCGGCACGGCGCCGGTCTTCACCTCGGCGATGTCGCGGATCAGGATGGGCGTGCCGCCATGCGCGGCCACGACGATGCGGCCGATGTCGTCGGCCGACTGCAGCAGGCCGATGCCGCGGATGGTGTACTGCTGCGCGCCCTGGGCCACGTAGCTGCCACCGGCGTTGGCGTTGCCGCGCCCCAGTGCATCGAGCAGGTTCTGGAAGGTGACCTTGTAGGCGCGCAGCTTGTCGAGGTCGGGCTGCACCTCGTACTGCTTGATGGCGCCGCCCATGGCCACCACGTCGGCCACGCCGGGCACCTGGCGCAGCGCGCGCTCCACGGTCCAGTCCTCGATGGTGCGGATTTCGGTGGTAGAGAGGCCGTCACCCTTGAGGCGGTAGCGCATGATCTCGCCCACGGGTGTGGCGTTGGGAGCGATATTGGCCTGCACGCCGGGCGGCAGGTCCACACTGGAGAGGCGCTCGGCGATCTGCTGGCGCACGATGTTGACGTTGGCCGCGTCGTCGTAGGTGACCACGCTGAACGACAGGCCGAACTGTGTGTGCGAGAACACGCGGATCGAGTTGGGCAGGCCCGCCAGTGCCACCTCGATGGGCAGCGTCACCTGCTTTTCCACCTCTTCGGGCGCACGGCCAGGGTACAGCGCGATCACCGTGACCTGGGTGTCGGTCACGTCGGGGAAGGCCTCGACGGACAGGCTCTTGAACGCAAAGAAGCCGGCTGCAGCGAACAGCAGCGTGCCCAGGACGATGAACAGCGGCTGGTGCAGGGCGTATTGGATCAGGCGCTTCATTGGTGCGCGTCCTTCTTCATGGCCGCTTCTTCCTGGGCGGATTGGAACTGCCGCGCCAGCAGCAGCACGTTCTGCGTGACGATTTTTTCACCCGCGGCCAGGCCAGTGGCCACCACCACGTCGCGCGGGCCTTCGTGGCCCAGCGTGACGGTGCGCGGCTCGAACACGCCGGGCTCGCGCTGCACGAAGACGGTGTGGACCTTGCCATTGAGCGTCACGGCCTCGGCCGGCACCACGACTCCGCTGCGGCGGCTCTCGCTCACATGCGCGGTGGCCAGCATTTCGGCCTTGAGGCGGCGGTCGGCGTTGGGCACCATGCCGCGCACCTTCAGTGTGCGTGTGGTGGGGTCGATGGCGTCGGCCGTGGCCATCACGCGGCCCGTGAAGGTCTCGCCCGGGTAGGCGGGCACTTGCAGTGTGAAACCGTCTCCGGGGCGCAGCGAGGCGAGGTCGCCTTCGCGCGCATCGATCTGCACCCACAGCGAGGAGGGATCGGTCACCACGAACAGCGCGGGCGTGCCGGGGCCCGACTGGTCGGGTCGCAGTTCCTGGCCGGGGTTGAGGTTGCGCTCGACCACCACGCCGCCCATGTTGGCCGAGATGGCGAGCTGCTGGTTCACGGTGGTACCGCCGCCATACAGGCTGGTGCGGGCGGCGGCTCGGGCCACCTCGGCCTGGGCGCGCGCGGCGTCGGCCTCGGTCTGTTCCAGGTCCTTGCGGGCCACGATGCCGGCCTCGAACAGCTCGCGCTGGCGGCGCAGTGCCTGCTGTGCGAGCACCTGGTCGGCATGGGCCTTGGCGGTGTCGGCCTGGGCCTGGCCAAAATCGGGCGAGGCCAGCAGGGCCAGCGGGCTACCCGCTTTCACTGTCTGGCCCAGGTCGGCACGGATGGCCGCCACGCGGCCCGCGAACGGCGGGTAGATGCGCTGGGTGCGCTCTTCGTTCCAGACCAGCTTGGCAGGCAGGTCGATGACGATCTCCTTGGCAGGCTGGGCGTCGCTCACCCGCAGCAGGGCAAGCTGCGGATGGTCGGCTGGAAAGCGCAGCTGCGCTCCCTGCACGACGGGAGGTGCGGCTTCGGCGGGGGCTGCTGCGGGGGCGGTGGCTTCGCCGCAGCCGGCCAGCAAGGCGCTGCATCCCAGGGCCAGGGCGAGCAGGCTGCGGGTGGCGATGGAGCGCGAGGAGGCGTTGCGCACGCGCAGGTGGAAGGTGAAAGAGTGCACCATGGGTGGGTCCAGGCAAAGAGAAAGATCAGGGGGCCGCAGACAGCATCTGTGGCTGCGTGCGCAACTGCCAGGCGCCGAGGGCCTTGGCGTGTTCGAGGCGGGCGGAGAGCGCTTCCAGCGCGGTGGCGCGCAGGGTTCGGCGGGCGTCGAGCAGGTCGGTGAGCGAGGTGGCGCCCTTGGCGTAGGCGAGTTCGGCGCTTTGCGCCACCTGGCGTGCGCGCGGCAGGATGCCGTTGTCGAAACTGGCGCTGCGCTGCGCGGTACCAGCCGCGGCTTGCTGCAGGTGTTGCAGGTCGAGCTGGGCCAGGCGGCGGGTCTTTTCGAGGGTGTCCTGGGCCTGGGTGTATTCGGCCTGGGCGCGGCCGATCTCGCCTTCGTAGCGGTAGCCCCACTGAAGCGGCACCGAGACGCGCAGTTCTACCAGGCGGTTCGACGTGCCCGGGAAGTGGTCGTACGAGGCGCCGACCGTCCAGTCGGCCTTGCGCAGGGCACTGGCGTGGTCCAGCGCGGCCTGGGCCGCCTGGACGCGGGCCGTGGCCGCGCGCACGTCGGCACGCGCTTCGACCCAGGCGGCCAGGTCACCGCCCGGACCGTTGGGGTCTGACAGCGTGGGCCAGTCGGCCTCCGAGGCCTCCAGTCCGACGCCACGGCCGATCACCTGGGCCAGTGCCAGGGCGGCGTTTTCCTTGTCGAGCAGCGCTGTCTGCGTGTCGGCGCGGGCGCGTTCTGCCTCGATGCTGGTGCGTGCGGCATCCTGCACCGACAGGTCGCCGGCCTGCACGCGCCGCTGGGCCAGGCGTGCCAGTTCCTTGGCACTGCGCTCCATCTCGGCGGTCTCCCGCGCACGCTGCTGGGCGGCCAGCAGGTCGTAATAGGCGGCCAGCGCGGCCTGCAGCTGCTGGACCTGCACCTCGTTCACATCGGCCTGGGCCGCATCGGCGTTGCGCTGGGCGGCCAGCGTGCGCAACGCCCGCTTGTTGCCGCGCTCCCAGGTCCAGTCGATGCCGATGGATTTGTCGATGCGCTTGCGCGTCAGCAGGTTGCCGCCGCCGATGCCGTTCTGCAGGTCGATGGAGGCGGTCTTGGCGCTCAGTACGGGGGCGGGCGCATGGTCGGCGCTCAGGATGTCGGAGCGGGCTGCGGCCAGCGCGTGGCGTGCCAGCGCCACATCGCTGTTGTCGCGTGCCGCCGCCAGCGTCTGTGCCAGCGTGAGGGCGGCGGGGGCGGGCGTGCTTTGCTGGGCCCAGCCGGCCAGGGGGCTGACCAGCGCGGCGATGAAGATCAACTGTCGTATGCTCATCCTCCGTTTATCGTTGCGCCTGCCTGACCGCCGCCTGACCTGGGCCCTGCGTAAAAATGCGTATCCCCATTACCCGAGTGCCCCCGCGCCCATGCGAATCCTGGTTGTAGAAGACGATGCCGTGCTGCGTGGCGTGATGCTGCGCAGCCTCACCGATGCAGGGCACCGGGTGGATGCCGCCGCCAGCGTGGCCGAGGCCCAGCACTTCTGGCGGGTACAAACCTTCGATGCCGTGCTGCTGGATCTGACCTTGCCGCTGGACGCTGTACCGGACAGCCTGATGGGCAGCGGCCTCACGGCGCTGCGCATGGCGCGTGCGCGCGGCGACCGCACGCCGGTCCTGGTGTTGACGGCCCGCGACCGTACCGATGAGCGCATCGCCGGGCTCGATGCGGGGGCCGACGACTACCTGGGTAAGCCGTTCGATCTGGCCGAAGTGGAGGCCCGGCTGCGTGCCCTGGTGCGGCGCACCCAGGGCACCGGCGATCGCACGGTGGCGGGCGCACTGGTGCTGGACCGGCGCGCCCGCCGCTTCACGCTGCATGGCACGCTGCTGGAGTTGCCGGCGCGTGAGTTCGAGGTGCTGTGGGAGCTGATGACGCCGCCGGGCCATGTGGTCAGCAAGCGCAAGCTGTCCGACAAGCTGTCCAGCTTTGATGATTCCCTGGGGGACAATGCGCTCGAGGCCTTTATCTCGCGCCTGCGCAAGAAACTGGCCGGCAGCGCCGTCAGCATCCGCACCTTGCGCGGGCTGGGCTACATGCTGGAAGCAGACCCGTTGACCACGCCATGAGCCGGCCTGCCGATCCACTCCGGCCTTTGGCCCCTCTGGACCCGTTGCCCGTGCCGCCCGCACCCTCGTTGCGCGCGCGACTGCTGCGCCACGTGCTGCTGCCGCTGGGCCTGACCTGGCTGGCTGGCACGGTGGCATCGGTGCTGGTGGCCAACAGTTTCACGCAGCGGGCGTTCGACCGCTCCTTGCTCGACGATGCGTATGCCGTGGCCACCAATGTGCGGGTGGTGGACGATCAACTCGATTTCACGTTGTCGGTGCGCGAGATCAAGGCGGTGCTGTTCGACCAGGCGGAGACGGTGTACTTTGCGGTGTTGCGCCCTGACGGCTCGGTGCTGGCGGGTTGGCCCGATCTGCCGGTGTCGCCCCCGCGCGGAGACGACGTCTATCGCTTTTCCGACATCCAATACCACGGCCGCTCGCTGCGCGCCGTGCGCCTGCAGCTGACCACGCCACAACCCTTCGAGGTGGTGACGGCCCAGACCGTGCTGGGACGCAGCGCCATGCTGCGCAGCGTGCTCCTGTATTCGGTGGTTTCGCAGCTGCTGCTGTTGCTGGTGCTGGCCGTGTGGCTGCGTCGGGCCATTCAGCGCGACCTGCAGCCCCTGGCGGACTTTCAGCATGCGCTGGACCGGCGCGATGTGCGCGACCTGGCGTCCGTGCCCGTGGATGCCTCCACACGTGATGTGCAGCGCCTGGGCGCCTCGGTGAACGACCTGCTCGACCGCGTGGCCCAGGGCGTGCAGGCGCAGCGGGAATTTGCCGGCAACGTGGCGCACGAGCTGCGCACGCCGCTGGCGGGCATCCGCGCCCTGGCCAGTTACGGCCTGGCGCAGAAGGATCCCGCCGTCTGGCGGGAGCAGCTGGCGGGCATCGTGGACAGCCAGGCGCGCGCCAGCCACCTGGTGGACCAGTTGCTGGCCCTGGCCCTGGCCGATGAGGCGCGCCACGCCATCCCGCGCGGGGCGGTGGCGCTCCATGAACTGGTGCGCAACGCGGTCCTGCATTTCCTGCCCCGGGCCGATGCGGCCGGCGTGGACCTGGGCGCGGTCGGCCTGGACGAGCCGGTGACGGTGCAAGGGCAGGCGGTGCTGATCGAAGGGGTGCTCAACAACCTCATTGACAACGCGCTGCGCTATGGCAAGCCCGCCGCAGGCGGCGTGCCGCGTGTGACCGTGGCGTTGTCGCATGAGGGCGCCAGGGTGGTGCTGTCCGTGACCGACAACGGGCCCGGCCTGCCGGCCCGGCACCAGGAAGTGCACCAGCGCTGGGTGCAGGGCCAGGAGGGCAAGCGCCTGGGACAGGGTGCCGGTCTGGGCCTGGCCATTGTGGCGCGCTACGCCGAGCTGCTGGGCGCGCACCACGAATTCGTGCCCGGCCCAGGGGGCGTGGGCCTGTGCGCACGGCTGGTGCTGTCGGCCGCCTGAACCGGGCGGCTGCGGACGAAGCCGGTCCCGGTCCCGAAAACTTCAGTAGAGGGTGGGGTAATCGGTGTAGCCGGCGGCACCGCCACCATAGAAGGTGGTGCTGTCGGGTGCGTTCAGGGGTGCGTTCTTTTCCAGCCGGGCCACCAGGTCGGGGTTGGCAATGAAAGGTCGGCCAAAGGCCACGATGTCTGCGCCGGCGGCCACGGCGGCTTCGGCCAGGGGGCGGTCGTAGGCATTGTTCACCATCCAGGCCCCCTTGCCGCCGGCCTTGCGGTACACGGCCTTGAGGGCGGCATAGTCAAAGGGACGGTCGGGCAGTTCACGGGGGCCGCCGGTGGCCCCTTCGACGATGTGCACATAGGCCAGCCCCAGCGGCGCGAGCTGGGCCAGCAGGTAGTCGAACAGCTGCTGGGGGTTGTCGTCCACGATGTCGTTGGCGGGAGTGACGGGCGACAGGCGGATGCCGGTGCGGCCGCCGCCGATTTCATCGACGATGGCGCGCACCACTTCCAGCGTGAGCCGGGCGCGGTTCCTGATGCTGCCGCCATAGTCGTCGGTACGCCGGTTGGCGCCGGTCTTCAGGAACTGGTCGAGCAGGTAACCGTTGGCGCCGTGGATCTCCACGCCATCAAAGCCGCAGGCGATGGCGTTGCGTGCAGCATGGCGATAGTCCTGCACGATGCCGGGCAGCTCGCTCAGGTCGAGCGCGCGGGGCATGGAGGTGTCGGTGTAGGTGGGCACGCCGTCCTTGATCAGCACGGTCTTGGCCTTGGCGCGAATGGCCGAGGGCGCCACCGGGGCCGCGTTGCCGGGCTGCAGGTCGGTGTGCGAGATGCGGCCCACATGCCACAGCTGCACCACGATCTTGCCGTCGGCCGCATGCACGGCGCTGGTCACGCGCTTCCAGCCGTCAAGTTGCTCGGTGCCATACAGGCCGGGCACGTCGGCATAGCCCTGGCCCTGGGGGCTGATGGCGGTGGCCTCGGTGATCAGCAGGCCGGCGCTGGCGCGCTGCGTGTAGTAGGTGGCCATGAGCGGCGTGGGAATGGCGTCGGGTGCGCGGTTGCGCGTGAGCGGCGCCATGGCGATGCGGTTGGCCAGTTGCAGGTCACCGGCCTGGACGGGTTCGAACAAGGAGGGCATGAAAAGCTTTCGTCGCAATGGGAAGAGGGGATTTGCATGGGAGCAAGTTCACGCTCAAGGGTACTGCAGTGCCGCACTTGCTGCAGTATGCGGCGGGCAGCACGGTAAAGCCATTGTGTGCTATCTGCGCTACCGCAAAAGAATCTGGTTTTTCTAAAATAATAGCTTCATGTGCTTTGTACGTAATGGTTTGAGACTGTTTTGATTGGTATTTGATATGGGGCACCGACAGGCCGCAGCCGTGCCCGCAGGCACAATCAGTGCCATGGAGACAAACCATATAAGAAGCCTGCAAGGCTTGCGCGCCCATCCGGTGGGCGTGGTGCTGGCGCTGTCGCTGGGTGCGGCCGTTTCGCTGGGTATCACGCGCTTTGCCTATGCCTTGCTGCTGCCCGTGATGCGCGAGGACTTGGGCTGGACCTACACCCTGGCCGGGGCCATGAACACTTTCAATGCGCTGGGTTATCTGCTGGGTGCTCTGGTCGCACCCGCGCTGCTGCGGCGCCTGGCGCCCGGTACCTTGCTGCTGTGGGGTGCGGTGCTGGCCACGCTGTTCATGGCCTTGAGCGGCTTCTTTGTCGAGGCCGCCCCGCTGCTGCTGCAGCGTCTGCTGGCGGGCGTGGCCAGTGCCGTGATCTTTATTGCCGGCGGGCTGATGGCGGCGCGCCTGGGCGCCCTGGACGTGGGCCGCAGTGGCCTGCTGCTGGGCCTGTATTACGGTGGCGTGGGCTGGGGCATCAGCGCCTCGGCCTTGCTGGTGCCGTCCGTGCTGGCATCGGCCCCGGCGCTGCACGGCTGGACCTGGGCCTGGTGGGCGCTGGCAGCCGTGTGTGCGCTGGCCACCGTGGTGCTGGTGTGGCCCGTGCGTGCGCTGCGCGTGCTGACGGCGCCGGCACCTGCGCCCGCCACTGTGGCAGGCATGGGTGTGGGTGCAAAGGCGGTTGCTGGCCCGGCTGCGCCGCCTGCGCCCGTGCCCTTGCGCGCACTGGCACCGGCCCTGCTGGGTTACACCCTGTTTGGCGTGGGCTATATCGGCTACATGACCTTTGTGGTGGCGCTGCTGCGCGAGCAGGGCATGGCCAGCGGCACCGTGACGCTGTTTTATGCCCTGCTGGGGCTGGCGGTGGTGTTGTCGTCGCGTGTCTGGGCGGGTTTGCTGGACCGCAGCCGCGGCGGGCAGGCGCTGGCCCTCCTCAACGGCCTGCTGGGCGCGGCCACGCTGCTGCCGGCGCTGACCTCGGCCTGGCCCGTGGTGATGGCATCGGGCCTGTTGTTTGGCGGGGTCTTCCTGGCCGTGGTGGCCTCTACTACGGCGCTGGTGCGCCACAACCTGCCGCCGGCGCAGTGGGCCGGTGGCATCAGTGCGTTCACCGTCGTGTTTGCTGTCGGGCAGATCGTGGGGCCTACGGTGGTGGGCTGGATTGCCGACGGCCCCGGTGGACTGGCGCGTGGCCTCGTGTATTCGGCTGTTGCGTTGTGGCTTGGGGCGCTGGTGGCGGCGCGCCAGCGGCCGTTGTAGCTGCGTCTTGCATTTCAGCTGGCCATGGTGCTGCGCGTTCAGCGCGTAGCCTGAAACGGGGGCGTCCCAATCCAGCGGCTGCCGTGCAAGCGCTGCCTCCTCTAGGGGAAAGGTGCGAAGTGCCACCGGACCGGGGTGTTTCACTTCAACAGACCTTCGACCTTCATGGCTGCCTGCACGGCAGGGCGTCCCGCCACGCGCTCGCGGCAGGCGGCCAGGTGGGTCACAGCGGCTTCGTGCAGGGCGATGTGGGGAGAAAGGGAGCAGGCACCGGGCCTCTGGGCAGGTGCTGGCGCCCGCTTTTCACGCGGGACGGGTCTGCTCTTCCAGGCGTGCCAGGTAGCGCATGGCGTATTCCCGGTTGGAGCCGCACATTTCGGTCGAGGGCATGAGCCCGCTGCACACGGCGGGGCGCCCGGGTTGTCCGAAGATCCGGCAGCGGGCGTCGTCGCCCAGCTGGATGCAGGGCACACCCGCGGGTTTGCCTTGCGGCATGCCCGGAATGGGCGAGCTGATGGAGGGGGCGGTGCAGCAGGCGCCGCAGCCGGGGCGGCAATCCATGGATGGGTTACTCCTGTGGTGAGTGCTGCCTGTGCCTGCCATCGGGCATAGGCGCTATTTTTGCTGCAATGCTCAGGCCGCTGTGGGGTGCAGCCGCTCGGCCGCCCACAGCACCTGATCGACCACGGTGCGCACGCGGTCGCGGTGGGCCGGGTCCACCAGTGCACCCTGGTCGTCGAAGGCGCTGCCCGCCTGGCCCAGTGCAAAGGCCTGGGGTGCCAGCCAGCATTCCAGGTTGGTGAGCAGGGGTGCCAGGTGGCTTTGCGAGCGCAGGCCGCCCAGAGCACCCGGCGAGGCGCTGAGCATGCCCACTACCTTGCCCCGGAACGGCCGGGTGCCATCCTGCCAGTCAGGGTGACCTTTGACGGGGCTGGATGCCCAGTCGATGGTGTTCTTGAGCAGGGCGGTGTAGCTGCCGTTGTATTCGGGCGAGCAGATGATCCAGCCCGGGTGCTCCCACAGGATCTGCTTGAGGCGCAGCACATCGGCGGGCGTGCCCTGGGCTTCGAGGTCGGCGTTGTACAGCGGGATGTCAAAGTCGGAAAGCTCCAGCAGCGTGACCTGGGCGCCGGCATCACGCGCGATGGTGGCGGTGATCTGGGCCAGTTGGCGGTTGAAGGATTGCTGGCGGGTGCTGCCCGCGAAAACGAGGAGTTGTTGGTGCATGACGGGGATTGGAGCACAGGCCCCGGGCAGGATTCCTGCAGGCCTGTTTCACGTGAAACAGCGCCCGTGGCTGACCCGTCCCGCGACGTGGTGAACGCAAAGTGGGAAAATCGCGGGTTGCCCGCGCTGATGCAGGCGATTTGACCATTGGGCCATTGGGCCCCGGAGCGCTGCTATGTTGTACCCCCAGGAATTTGATGTGATCGTTGTCGGCGGTGGCCATGCCGGCACCGAGGCAGCGCTGGCTGCTGCGCGGATGGGCAGCAAAACGCTGCTGCTGACCCACAACATCGAGACCCTGGGGCAGATGAGCTGCAACCCCAGCATCGGCGGCATCGGCAAGGGCCACCTGGTGAAAGAGGTGGATGCGCTGGGTGGCGCCATGGCGCTGGCCACGGACGAGGGCGGCATCCAGTTCCGCATTCTCAACAGCTCCAAGGGCCCTGCCGTGCGTGCCACGCGCGCGCAGGCCGACCGCATCCTGTACAAGGCCGCCATCCGCCGCATGCTGGAAAACCAGCCCAACCTGTGGCTGTTCCAGCAGGCGGTGGACGACCTGATGGTGGAGGGCGACCGGGTGGTGGGAGCGGTGACGCAGCTAGGTATCCGTTTCCGTTCGCGCACGGTGGTGCTCACCGCAGGCACCTTCCTGGACGGCAAGATCCATGTGGGCCTGAACAACTACGCCGCCGGCCGGGCAGGGGACCCGCCCGCTGTGTCGCTGTCGGCGCGGCTCAAGGAGCTGCAACTGCCGCAGGGGCGCCTCAAGACCGGCACGCCGCCGCGCATTGACGGGCGCAGCATCGATTTTTCGAAATGCACCGAGCAACCTGGCGACGGCATGCCGGGCGGTGTGAACGAGGGCACCGTGCCCGTGTTCAGCTTCATGGCGCATGCGTACGGTGGTGCCCAAATGCACCCGCGCCAGGTGCCCTGCTGGATCACCCACACCAACGAGCGCACGCACGAGATCATCCGCAGCGGCTTTGACCGCAGCCCCATGTTCACCGGCAAGATCGAGGGCGTGGGCCCGCGCTACTGCCCGAGCGTGGAAGACAAGATCAACCGCTTCGCCGACAAGGACAGCCACCAGATCTTCCTGGAGCCCGAAGGCCTGACCACGCACGAGTTCTACCCCAACGGCATCAGCACCAGTCTGCCGTTCGACATCCAGTACGACCTGGTGCGCAGCATGCCAGGGCTGGAGAACGCGCACATCCTGCGCCCCGGCTACGCCATTGAATACGACTACTTCGACCCGCGCGCGCTGAAAAGCAGCTTCGAGACGCGGCAGATCCAGGGCCTGTTCTTCGCTGGTCAGATCAACGGCACCACCGGCTATGAAGAGGCGGCGGCGCAGGGCCTGTTTGCCGGGATCAACGCCGCGCTGCAGTGCCGGGGCGAGGCGCCCTGGCTGCCCGGCCGCGACGAGGCCTACCTGGGTGTGCTGGTGGACGACCTCATCACCAAGGGCGTGACCGAGCCCTATCGCATGTTCACCAGCCGGGCCGAGTTCCGCCTGCAACTGCGCGAGGACAACGCCGACATGCGCCTGACGGAAGCGGGTCGCCAGATGGGCCTGGTGGATGATGCACGCTGGGACGCCTTCAGCCGCAAGCGCGATGCGGTTTCACGTGAAACAGAGCGCCTCAAGACCACCTGGGTGAACCCCCGCAACCTGCCCGCAACCGAGTCTGAGCGTGTGCTGGGTAAGAGCATCGAGCACGAATACAACCTGTTTGAGCTGCTGCGCCGCCCTGATGTGGGCTACGCCAACCTGATGTCGATGGACGGTGGCAAATACGCATCGGATGATGTTTCACGTGAAACCCTGGGCGACCTGAGCGACCCGGTGCTGGAGCAGGTGGAGATTGCCGCCAAGTACGCGGGCTACATCGATCGCCAGAAGGGCGAGGTGGAGCGCGCAGCGCATTTCGAGAAGCTGCGGCTGCCTGCCGACCTGGACTACATGCAGGTCACGGCCCTGAGCATCGAGGCCCGCCAGGTGCTCAACCGCCATCGGCCTGAAACCCTGGGCCATGCCTCGCGCATCACGGGCATCACCCCGGCGTCGATTTCGCTGCTGATGGTGCATTTGAAGAAGGGCGGGTTCAAGGACTTCACCGTGACCGCCAAGGCGGAAGGGGAAGTGGCATGACCGTAGTGACGGGTAACGACAGGCTGCATCAGCAACTGCAGGCGGGTGCCGAGGCCCTGGCCCTGGACTTGAACGAGGGCCAGATTGGCCAGTTGATGGACTTTCTGGCGCTGCTGCAGAAGTGGAACAAGGTTTACAACCTGACGGCCGTGCGCGACCCGCAGGAGATGATGACGCACCACCTGCTGGACAGCCTGGCCGCCGTGGCGCCATTGCGCCGCCATGTGGCTGCGCTGGTGGGCGAGGGCAGGGGCGCTGTGCGCCTGCTCGATGTGGGTTCGGGCGGTGGCCTGCCCGGCGTGGTGTTCGCCATCTGCTGCCCCGAGGTGGATGTGAGCTGTGTGGACACGGTGGGCAAGAAGGCCGCGTTCATCCAGCAGGCGGCAGTGGCGCTGAAACTGCGCAACCTGCATGGCGTGCACGCGCGGGTCGAGACGCTGGCCATGCCGTTCGACATCATCAGCTGTCGTGCCTTTGCCTCGTTGCCTGATTTTGTGAACTGGTCGCGCAGCGCACTGGCAGCACCCCATGGCGTCTGGCTGGCCATGAAGGGCAAGCACCCCGAGGACGAAATGGCCACCTTGCCCGCCGATGTGCAGGTGTTTCACGTGGAACAGCTCGTCGTTCCGGGCCTGGACGCCGAGCGCTGCATCATCTGGATGAAGCCAGTCTGACCGCCGGGCGCCGACTTTCGGCGGCTGGGGCAGGGCGGTCGCGTAAACTCGGCTCCTCACCTCGGGTGCATCTGTTCTGCGCACCCATCCAGCACACCGGGAGAAATCACCACATGTTTGGCATTGCAGACTACGGCGCCTTTGTTGCCGCCATTGTGTTGTTCCTGGCCATTCCGGGCCCCGGCAATCTGGCGCTCATCACCTCCACCAGCAAGGGGGGTGTGCGCGGTGGCTTGGCGGCCACCCTGGGGGTGATCGCGGGCGACCAGGTACTGATGTGGGCCGCAGTGGCCGGGGTGGCGGCCTTGCTGGCCACCTACCCCGCGGCCTTCAACGCGGTGCAATGGTTGGGCGCGGCCTACCTGGCCTGGCTGGGTTTCAAGATGCTCACGGCCAAGCCGGGCGCCCAGCCCATTCTGAACATCGAGCCACGCCACTACTTCAAGCAGGCCGGGTTGATTACCTTGCTCAACCCCAAGGCCATCGTGTTCTACATGGCGTTCTTTCCGCTGTTTGTGGACCCGGCCCGGCACCAGGGCATGCTGACCTTTGGCGTGATGGCGGCGACGGTGGCGGTGCTGACTTTCATCTACGGCTTGGTCGCCGTGCTGCTCACGCACCACCTGGCCGAGCGCATGCGCGCCAACCCTTCCATCGCCCGTATGCTGGAAAAGGTCGCCGGCGTCTTTCTGATCGGCTTTGGCATCAAGCTGGCCATCTCCAAATAAATCCACACGGACTGCTGCATCCACATGGCCAAAATTTTCTGCGTTGCCAACCAGAAGGGTGGCGTTGGCAAGACCACCACCACCGTCAACCTCGCCGCCGGCCTGGCCAAGATCGGCCAGCGTGTGCTGATGGTGGATCTGGACCCGCAGGGCAACGCCACCATGGGTTCGGGCGTGGACAAGCGCAGCCTCGACCTCACGGTGTACGACGTGCTGCTCGAATCCGCCTCGGTCAAGGAAGCGGCCGTGCTGTCGGACAAGTGCGGCTACTGGGTGCTGGGCGCCAACCGCGAGCTGGCCGGTGCCGAGGTGGAACTGGTGACGCTGGAGCACCGCGAAAAGCGCCTCAAGGCCGCGCTGGCCGAGGCGGATGCCGACTTCGACTTCGTGCTCATCGACTGCCCGCCATCCCTGTCCATGCTCACCCTCAACGGCCTGTGCAGCGCCCATGGCGTGATCGTGCCCATGCAGTGCGAATACTTTGCGCTCGAAGGGCTCACCGACCTGGTCAACACCATCAAGCAGGTGCACGCCAACCTGAATGCCGACCTGCAGATCATCGGCCTGCTGCGCGTGATGTTCGACCCGCGCATCACCTTGCAGCAGCAGGTGAGCGACCAGCTCAAGGGCCACTTTGGCGACAAGGTGTTCAACAGCGTGATCCCGCGCAACGTGCGCCTGGCCGAGGCGCCCAGCTACGGGCTGCCCGGTGTGGTGTTCGACCCGTCCGCCAAGGGCAGCCAGGCCTTTGTGGAGTTTGCGCAGGAGATGGTCGAACGCGTGCAGCGCATGTCTGCCGCAGCGAATTTCAAAGTTAAAACAGGCTCTGGCGCTTGATAAACAAGCGATGGCAGCTATTGAATTGATAGTAATGAAGCCTTCCAACGTCTTGTTGCTGCCCGGCTGGCAGAACTCCGGCCCCGGCCACTGGCAAAGCCTGTGGGAGGCGCGGCACGGTTACCAGCGCGTGGAGCAGCACGACTGGATGCGCCCGCTGCGTGGCGACTGGTCGGCGCGGCTTGAAGAAACCGTGGCCGATGCCGACGGCCCCGTGCTGCTGGTGGCGCACAGCCTGGGCTGCATCCTCACCGCCTGGTGGGCGGCGCACACCCGCCACGCGGCCAAGGTGTGCGGTGCGCTGCTGGTGGCCCCGGGTGATGTGGAGCGCCCCGATCTGGCGGCGCAGATCCACGGCTGGGCGCCCATTGCGCGCCAACCGCTGCCCTTCCCGGCCGTGCTGGTGGGCAGCCGCGACGACCCGTATTGCAGCCTGGAGCGCGCCGAAGGCCTGGCCCAGGCCTGGGGCGCACGCTTCATCGACGGTGGCGAACGCGGCCACCTCAACGCCGAATCAGGCCTTGCAGACTGGCCCGAGGGCCACGCACTGCTGCACACCCTTTTGAAAGATTGACGAACATGGTCACCAAGAAACCCAAGGGCCTCGGCCGCGGACTCGAAGCCCTGCTGGGCCCCAAGGTCGAAGAGAAAGTGGAGCAGGCCCAGGCCACCGAGGCCGGGCTGCCCAGCCGCCTGCCGCTCTCGGAGCTGGTGCCCGGCGTGTACCAGCCGCGCACGCGCATGGACGAGGGCGCGCTGTACGAGCTGGCCGAGAGCATCAAGGCCCAGGGCATCATGCAGCCGATTCTCGTGCGTCGCCTGAGCGACGAACAAGCCCGGCTGCGCCGCCAGGAACGGGCATCGCAGGGGCCGTCGCCCGCGATGGGCGCCCTCAGCCAAGAGGGGGCGTTGTACGAAATCATCGCGGGCGAGCGGCGTTTCCGGGCGTCGCGCCTGGCAGGGCTCAACGAAGTGCCGGTGCTGGTGCGCGATGTGCCCGACGAGGCGGCCGCCGCCATGGCGCTCATCGAGAACATCCAGCGCGAAGACCTCAACCCGCTGGAAGAAGCCCAGGGCCTGCAGCGCCTGGTGCGCGAGTTCGGCCTCACGCACGAGCAGGCCGCGCAGGCCGTGGGCCGCTCGCGCAGCGCCGCCAGCAACCTGCTGCGCCTGTTGAACCTGGCCGAGCCGGTGCAGACCATGCTGATGGCCGGCGACATCGACATGGGCCACGCCCGCGCGCTGCTGGCGCTGGACCGTGCCGCGCAGATCACGGCGGGCAACCAGATCGCGGCCAAAAAGCTCTCGGTGCGCGAGGCGGAGGCCCTGGTCAAGAAGATCGGCGCCGAGTTCAACCTCGTCGCCACCCGCCCCCAGAAGGAAAAGTCGCGCGACCTCAAGCGGGTGGAAGAAGAACTCTCCGACCTGCTCATGGCCGAGGTCGAGGTGCGCGTGAAAAAGCGCGTGAAACGCAACGGCCGCATGGAAGACATGGGTGAGCTGTCCATCCAGTTCGGCTCGCTGGAGGCCCTGAACGGGCTCATCGAGCGGCTGCGCGGCAACGCCTGACGCCGCCCGTTGCATTCCCTTGCTCCGATCGGTCAGGGCATTGCGCTGGCCTTGGCCGCTTCCGCACTGGCGGCCTGGGCGCCGGCAGGGGCCTGATACGGTTTCGCCGTCCAACGTAGGACTGCGTTGGGGCGCCTCGCCGTGCTGCGGCACTGCTTTCGGTGCTCCTCCGGGTTAACCGCCGGAAGGTCAATCCGCATGGCAGCCGCTCAGCGCGGCCGGCGTATCTTGAACAGCTGCTCCGGCCCCACCGTGAAATAGTCGGCGGGGCCGCCGGCGCGCAGGATATGGCCGGCGCCCGCCGTGTCGTACACACCGTCTTTCAGCAGCGTCTTCGCGATGTGCACGGCCACCACCTCGCCCAGCACCAGCCAGGTGGGCACCTTGGCGCCGTCGATGCCCTGCAGCTGCAGGATCTGCGTGCTGCGGCATTCAAAGGTGACGGGGCTTTCGGCCACGCGGGGCGGACGCACTTTCTCGGAGGGCAAGGGCGTGAGCCCGGCCAGTTCGAACTCATTCACCTCGGGCGGCACGGCGGCGCAGCTCTGGTTCATGGCCTCGGCCAGTTCGCGTGTGGCCAGGTTCCACACGAATTCGCCCGTGGCCTCGATGTTGCGCAGCGTGTCCTTGGCGCCAATGCTGGCAAAGCCCACGATGGGCGGCACGTAGTTGAAGGCGTTGAAGAAGCTGTAGGGGGCCAGGTTGCGCGCACCTGCGGCATTTTGCGTGGAGATCCAGCCGATGGGGCGCGGCCCCACGATGGCGTTGAACGGGTCGTGCGGCAGGCCGTGGCCCAGGCGGGGTTCGTAGGTGTGGATGTTGGTGGTCATGGGGGCAGGAGCGCTGGTTGAAAGCAGGAGGTTCACGGTATCCGGGGCGCCGCTCACCGCGCCGCCCCCAGAAACCGCCCCGGCGGCTGGCCCACCGATTTGCGCACCATGGCGCTGAAGGCGCTCGGGCTGTAGCCCAGCTCGGCGGCGATCTGGCCCATGGGCATGCGGCCGGCGGCCAGCGAGACGGCCTTGGCCAGTATCACCTGCTGGCGCCACTGCGTGAAGGTGCTGGCGAGTTCGGTGCGGAACAGGCGCGCCACCGTGCGCGGGCTGGCGCCAGTGTCCTGGGCCCAGGCGCTCAGGGTTTCGTGGCGCGTGGGGTCGGCCAGCACCGCCTCGCACAGGTGGCGCAGGCGCTTGTCGTGGGGCAGGTCCACGCCCAGTTTCACGGCGGCGGCGCGGCGCAGCTCGCCCAGTACCAGGGCGTTCAGGTGGCGCTCGCGGGTGCGTTCGTCGGGGGTGAGGGCAGGGCCGTCGTCGGGTGCGGACGGCAGCTCGCGCACCAGCGCGCGCAGCAGGTCGGACACCTCCAGCACGCGGCACTGGCGCCAGGCGGCCTCCTCGTGGCGCGGCACGCCGGGGCCGCAGCGTCCGCGCGGCTGGTAGAAATACAGCGTGCGCAGGTCGGCATCCTCCACCATGGTCACGGCATGTTCCATGCCAGGCGGAATCCACAGTGCGCGCGAGGGCGGCGCGATGTAGGTACCCCGGTCCACCGTGAGCCGGATCACGCCCGTGGTCGAGATGGCCACCTGCGCCCAGGGGTGGCTGTGCGGCATCACCTGCGTGTCGGCCGCCAGCAGGCGCACCTTGGCGCGCACCGGGCGCTCGGCCGTGGGCACGAACAGGTGCGGCGTGAGCAATTTCACATACGACAGCGCCCGCTGCGGGCGCGGTGGCGGGGTGGTGTCGGCGGGCGTGGCTGCTTTTGGCATGTTGGCGATAGAAATTGGCACGCTATCGTAAACCTGCCGCGCGGGTCTTGCCTAAGATCAGGGCCATGACCCCCATTTCCCCTGGCGCACCGAGCGCCCCTCCCCTGCGGCAGGACGCCCGCACCATCGCCCTCATCGGCCTGGCGCATGGCAGCTCGCACTTCTTTCACATGCTGCTGCCGCCGCTGTTTCCGTGGCTGATCGGCGAGTTTGGCTTCAGCTATTCCGAGCTGGGCCTGCTGGTGTCGGTGTTCTTCGTGGTGTCGGGCGTGGGCCAGGCGCTGTCGGGCTTCCTGGTGGACCGCGTGGGCGCACGGCCGGTGCTGTTCTTTGCGCTGAGCAGCTTTGCCGCCGCCGGCCTGGTGGCGGGCACGGCGCAGGGCTACACGGGCCTGTTGCTGGCGGCGGCGCTGGCGGGTCTGGGCAATGCGCCGTTCCACCCGGTGGACTTCACCATCCTCAACAAGCGCGTGTCGCCGCAGCGCCTGGGCCATGGCTTTTCGGTGCACGGCATCAGCGGCAACCTGGGCTGGGCCACGGCGCCGGTGTTCATGGCGGGCATCGCCACGGCCACGGGCTCGTGGCGCGCGGCCTGCCTGTGCGGCGCACTGCTGGCCCTGCTGGTGCTGGCCGTCATGGTCTGGAACCGCGATGCGCTCGACGACCGCCAGGGCGCCTGGGCGCACGAAACCAAGGGCGGTGCCGGTGCCGTGGCGGACGAGCACCCCATGGCCTTTCTCAAGCTGCCCTCGGTGTGGCTGTGCTTCTCGTTCTTTTTCTGGAGCACCTGCGCCCTGAGCGCCATCCAGAGCTTTGCCAGCCCCGCGCTGCAAAGCATGTACGGCCTGCCGCTCAGCGTGACGGCCCTGGTGGTCACCGGCTACATGCTGTGCGGCGCGACAGGCATGGTGGTGGGCGGCTTTCTGGTGGGCCGCGTGGCGCGGCTGGAGAAGGTGATCTCGGTCTGCCTGCTGGCCTCGGCCGCCTTGCTGGTGCTGGTGGGCACGGGCTGGCTGCCCGGCATGGCGGCGGTGGTGGTGGCCGCGCTGGCCGGCGTGGGCACCGGGCTGGCGAGCCCGTCGCGCGACATGCTCATCAAGCGCGCCGCCCCGCCGGGCGCCACGGGCCGCGTGTATGGCACGGTGTATTCGGGGCTGGACCTGGGCTTTTGCCTGGCCGCCCCGGTGTTTGGCGCCCTGCTGGACCGGGGCATGATCTCGGGCATCTTCTATGGCTCGGCCATCACGCTGGCCCTGAGCGTGGTGTCCGCCGCCCTGGTGGGCGTGGGCGTGGCGGCGCGTTCGCGGCGGCTGGCTGCTGCGGTGGCCTGATCCACCCATCAGGGATCCATCCGTCCCAGGCGCTTTCCCTGCATATTGAATTCATAGTGCCTGGTGTGTCTGGCACCCCACCGCACCGGGCTCAGGCCGCCAGCCAGCGCCGGCTGGCAAAGCTCAGCGCATCCACCAGCGCCACCAGCAGCAGCATGGCCACCAGCACGCTGCTGGTCTCGCCCATCTGGAACAGCCCCATGTGGAAGGCCAGCATCTGCCCCAGCCCGCCGGCGCCCACCACGCCCAGCACGGCGGCGGCGCGGATGTTGTTCTCCCAACGGTACAGCGTGTAGCTCAGCAGCTGCGGCAGCATCTGGGGCAGGGTGGCATACAGAAACACGCGGCTGCCGGCCACGCCGCGCACGCGCAGGGCGAAGCCGGGGCCGGACGGGGCGTTTTCGATGGCCTCGGCAAACAGGCGGCCCAGCACACCCGAGGTGTGCAGCGCCAGCGCCAGCGTGCCGGCAAACGGCCCCAGCCCGGCGGCGATCAGCAGCAGCGTGGCCCACACCAGTTCGGGAATGCTGCGCAGGCCGTTGAGCACCAGCCGCGTGGCGCCGCGCCAGCGTGCCGGGTCGCCGTCAAAGGCCTTGCTGGCGGGCAGGGCCAGCGCCAGGCCCAACAGCACTGCCAGCAAGGTGCCCAGCGCCGACATGGCCAGGGTCTCCAGCGTGGCCCCCAGCAGCTTGTGCAGGAACTGCGGGCTGGTTTCGGGCCGCAGCAGCTCGGCCAGAAACCGGCCCATCCGGGCCAGCGCCGGGGCGGACACAAACTGCGCCCACTGCAGATCGAGCGACCAGAAGCTCAGGCCCACCAGGGCCAACGCGCCCGCAGCCACGCACCAGCAGGCCAGGCAGCGGTTGGTGCGGGGCCGGGGCGTGGCAGAAGATGGCGCGTTCATGCCAGCCTTTGCCGCAACCAGGCGCTGGTGCGGTCCGCCAGCCAGACCAGGGCCATGAACACCAGCAGCATGGTGGCCACCTCGGCGCCCGCGAACATCTTCATCGAGGCGTCCATCTGCTGGCCCAGCCCGCCTGCGCCGACGAAGCCCAGCACGGCCGAGGAGCGGATCGCGCATTCCCAGCGGTACACCGTGTAGCTGGTCAGCTCGGCGGCGTTCTGCGGCAGCAGCGCATACAGAAAGGCCTGCAGCCGGCCGCTGCCATTGCGCAGCAGGCTGGCGGCGGCATGGGGCTCGGCGCTGTCCAGGATTTCGGCATACACCTTGCCCAGCATGCCGGCAAAGGTGAGGGCAATGGCCAGCACCCCGGCCGTGGGGCCCAGGCCCACCACGCGCACGAACACCAGCGCCCAGATCAGCTCGGGCACGCTGCGCAGCACCACCAGCAGCCAGCGCACCAGCAGCCGCACCAGCGCCGGCAGCGGCGCCATGGGCCCGGTGAGCGCCGAAACCGACAGCACCCGCACCGACAGCAGTGCCAGCGGTACCGCCGCCACCAGGGCCAGGGCGAGGCCGGCGGTGGCAATGGCCACGGTGCGCCAGGTTTCGCGCGCGACCAGGGTCAGAAAATCCGCGTCCCAGCGGGGCGGGATGAAATCGGCCGCAAAGCGCAGCGTGGGTTTCAGCGCATGGGGCGCCAGCAGCAGCCAGGGCTTGAACTCGGTGAGCACCAGCATGGGCCACAGCACGATGAGCGCCACCACGGCCCCGGCCACGCGGCTGCGCCAGGCCGGATCGCGCCGTGCTGGTGGCAGGCGGTGTGCGTCGGCAGGGCCGGGGCGGGTGGGCAGGTGGGGCGGCATCAGCGGCATTGCATGGGCACGGGGGCTGCCGCCACGGGCGCATCGGGGGCGGGCGGCGCCGTTGGCGCCAGCTCTTCGAGGTGCTGCGCATACAGCTGGTGCAACAGCGCCGGCGTCACCTGTGCCGAGGGCAGGTCGAAGGCCAGTGCTCCGCCCCGCAGCCCGATCACGCGCGGGAAATGGCGCAGGGCCATGTCCACCTGGTGCAGCGTGGCAATGAGCGTGGCCCCGCGCTCGCGAGCGGCCTGCGTGAGCGAGGCCAGGGCCTGCTGCGCACGCGCCGGGTCGAGGGCGGACAGCGGCTCGTCCACCAGCAACAGGCTGGCCTGCGAGGCCAGTGCCCGCGCCAGGCCCACGCGCTGGCGCTCGCCGCCCGAGAGCCGGTCCACCCGGTCGAACAGCTTGTCGGCCACGTCGAAGCGGGCCAGCGCGTGCTCGGCCAGCGCGGTATCGGTGGGGAGCACCAGGCTGCGCACGCTGGCCCACAGGCTCTCGTGCGGCAGGCGCCCGGCCAGCACGGCGGTGACGACACGCTGGCGGGGCGGCAGCGGCGGCACCTGCGGCGCCAGAAACAGGCGGCCACGCAAGCGCTCCAGGGCGCCGCGGGGCAGCGCCCAGGGGTCGGTGTCGTCCAGCTGCAGGCTGCCAGCGGCGGGCCGCTGCGCGCAGGCCAGCAGGTGCAGCAGCGTGGTCTTGCCCGCGCCCGAGGGCCCGATCACGGCCACCTGCTCGCCCTGCGCCACCGCGAGGCCGAGGCCGCGCAGGGCCGCCGGTGCGCTGGTGCGTGCGGCCGGATGGCGCACGGTCGCGTTCGTCAGCCGCAGTTTCATGAACCAATCATGCCGCAGCGCCTGGAGGTAAGGCGCGAGCAGCTATCAAAAAAGGAGTGCATGCACGCTCACTTGATCAGGCCCGCGCTGCGCGCTGCGGTTTCGATGCCCTGGTAGTTGCCGGCCTGGGTCGGAATGAAGCGCGTGGCGCGCTGCAGGTCCAGGATTTCCTTGCCCTCGGGGGTGTTGCGGTTCAGGTCCAGGAAGGCCTTGGAGAGCTTTTCGCGCTGTGCCACCGGCATGTCGCTGTGCACGGTCCAGTTGTAGTCAAAGTAGGCGGGGGTGGTGAAGATCACCTTCACCTTGGTTGTGTCCACCTTCTTGTCGGCCACGAACTTTTCCCACACCGAGATGTTGAGCGCACCCGCATCCACCTTGCCCGAGGCCACGGCGGCGATGGTGGCGTCGTGCGCGCCCGAGTAGGCCACGCGCCGGAAGTCCTTGTCGGGGTCGATCTGGGCCTGCAACAGAACGCTGCGCGGCATCAGGTGGCCCGAGGTGCTGGACTGCGAGCCAAAGCTCACGGTCTTGCCCTTGAGGTCCGCCAGGGTCTTGATGGCCGGGTCACCGCTGATGAACACCGAGCGGAACTTCTCATCCTCCTCGCGCTGCACCAGCGGCACCACCTTGCCGCCCGATCGGATGCTGGCCTGCACAAAGGTAAAGCCGCCATACCAGGCCATGTCCACCTGCTGGTTGGCCAGCGCCTCCACGGCGGCGGCGTAGTCGGACACCGGCGTGAACTCGACCTTGGTGCCCAGCTTCTGCGCCAGGTACTTCACCAGCGGCGCGGCCTTGCGCGCCAGTTCGGTGGGTGATTCGTCGGGGATGGCGGTGATCTTGAAGACGGCCTGGGCCTGGGCCAGGCCACCCAGGCCCACCGCGGCGCTTGCGATCACCGCTTTGATGAGGGTGCGGGTCGAAGGGGAAGAACAGGTCATGAGGTTTTCCAGAAAGTGGGGCTGATGGGCTGGGAGCCGGTGATTGTCGCGGGTATGGCCGCCCTGGCGCAGTGCCCACCGAAGGGCGGCGATGTTCAGTTCAGGCGCTTCGGGGGGCAAACATGATGACCCCCATGCCCGCAAGCGCCAGTGCCGCGCCGGCAATGTCCCATGGCGTGGGGCGAACACCGTCCACCGCCCACAGCCAGACAATGGCCACGAAGATATACACGCCCCCCGCCCTGGCTTCGACAGGCTCAGCCCGAACGGTTGGGAGGATCTCTGATGCCTGTACATCATCAGGAAGATTAGAGCCCAAGCGCATGCCCAGAAAGCGCGGAACGCTATTGATATTGTAGTAATCTCGAGCGGTGCTCCCTGCGGGTGCACAGCGCGCGGCCCCCTGCGCGCTGGGGCCGGGAAATCTGCACCGAACCTCCAGTCCAGCCGGCGCCGCCCCAGACCCGGCCGCACCGCCACGGGTCCGCCCGGGAGGCATCAACGCACCTTCTCTCCCGGACATCGGGCGCAACCCTATCAGGGCAAACCCGCTTGTTCATCAGGCCGTTGATTTGCACACTGACGTCAGTCCTCTGACCACTGACGTCTTTTCACAACCAACCCTGGAGAACCTCGCAGATGACTCTGATCAATAAGACCCTCATTGCCGGCGCAGCATTGCTGGCCGTTGCCGGTAGCGCGCAGGCGCAGTCGAACGTCACGCTGTTTGGGCGGGCGGACGCCAGCGTCGGCAAGCTCATCGGCAACAGCCAGACCGGCATGTACCAAGGCAAGGGCAGCCTGCTGGGATTGAAGGGCGAGGAAGATCTGGGTGGCGGAAACTACGCCTTCTTCCAGCTCTACAGCGACATCTTTCTGCAGAACGGCACCACCCTGAACGGGGACGGGCAGTCCGGCCGGGCCGGCTTCTGGGGCAGCCGCTCCATCGTGGGCTGGCGCAACAAGGAGCTGCTCATTGACTTCGGCCGCAAGCTGACGCCCGCCTGGACGGTGGGGCTGCAGGCCGACCCCTGGGGCACCTACAGCTATGTGGCGGTGAACACGACCGGCCTGTTCGGCGCCGGTCTCTTCAGCTCGGCCCGCAACCAGAACGCGGCCAGCGTGAACTGGAACAGCGATGGCTTCTTTGCCGGCCTGCAGGTGGCCGAAAGCGATCCGAAAAAGGTGGTCACACGCGGCGGCGGCCCGAACCCGGTCCCCAACATGCCCAACATCGTGGCCGACGGAACCCGCCCCCTGAGCATTGGTGCGGGCTACAACAAGGGCCCGGTCTATGTGGGCCTGGGCTATGAGCGCACCGGCTACGGCACCACGGCGCTGATGTTCTCGGGCACCTACGATTTCAGCGCCGTCAAGCTGTTGGTGGGGTTGGGCTCGGGCTCGCACACCAACGCCTCCGGCGAGAAAGACCTCAAGGGCACCAACATGCTGATCGGCGCCACGATGCCCGTGGGCATCGGCGAGCTGCGCACCTCGTACAGCGTCCTGAGCACCAAGGCCCGCAACGCATCGGGCGGGTACGACGTGCTCAAGGTCAACCGCGATGGCCAGATGGTGGATGCCTACCCCAACAACTCGCGCAAGTTTGGCCTGGGCTATTTTTACCCCCTGTCCAAGCGCACCGAGGTGTTCGTGAACTACGCACGCGACCAGAAGGCCTACAAGGAGAAGAACGGCTTCGACATGGGGCTGACCCACCACTTCTGACACCGAGCGACCCAACGCTCAAGGCGATCCTTTTTCATTGCACCGACATCCCTGATGTCTTCCAGCCACAAGCCCTCTCCAGGCTTGTGGCGTTTTTTTATGAGGTTCACATGCAAGCAAAGACATTGATCCAGGTACTCACGGCGGCTGCGCTGCTGCTGTTCTCGGCGGCTCAGGCCGGCGAGCGCTGGGCCGACTTCCCCGTGGCGGCCAAGGCCACCACCGCGGCCCGCATCGGCAACACCGTCTATGCCGGCCTGGGCACCGCCGGCAAAGGCTGGTATGCGCTCGACGTGAGCCGGCCCGGCGCGCCATGGCGGGCGCTGGCCGAGTTCCCCGATGTGCAGCGCGACGATGCGCGCGCCGTCGCCGTGAACGGCCAGATCTACGTGTTCTCGGGCTCGGGCAAGCTGAACCCTTCTGACAAGGCGCTGGTGACGTTCGACACCGCCTGGCGCTACGATCCCGCCGCAAACGCCTGGAGCCGCCTGCCCACGCGCGCGCCCATGGGACTGCTGGCCACCGGCGCCGTGACGCTGGACCAGCGCAGCATCCTGTTCTTTGGCGGGGTCAACAAAGCCGTCTTCGAGGGCTACTTCCAGGACTACTTCGTCGCCGCCGGTGACGACAAGGCCCGCCAGGACGCCGTGGCCGCCGCCTACTTTGACCAGCGGCCGCAAGACTACCTGTTCACCGCCCAGGTGCTGAGCTATGACACCACCACCCACCAGTGGCGCAATCTGGGCGTGGACCCCGGCCTGCCGACGATTGGCACCGCCGTGGCCGTCCGGGGTTCGCAGGTCACGCTGGTCAATGGCGAGATCAAGCCGGGCCTGCGCTCCCCCGGGATCAAGACCGTCTCGGTGAACGGCGAAACGCTGCACTGGTCCACACAGACGCTGGTGCCCCCCGCGGGCGCTGCCGTGCAGGACGGCGTCGCCGGGGCCTATGCGGGCTACAGCAACCAGGCGCTGCTGGTGGCCGGTGGCGCCAATTTTCCGGGCTCCTGGGCGCAGTTCAATGCCGGGCAGCTGTGGGCACACAAGGGCCTGAAGAAAACCTGGCACGACCAGATCTACGCCCAGGTGGGCGGCCAATGGACCACCGCCGGCAAACTGCCGCAGCCCCTGGGCTACAGCGCCTATGTGCAGCTGGACGACAGCCTGCTCATCATCGGCGGCGAGCTCCAGGGCGGAGCCGCTACCAAGGAAGTGATCGAATTGCGCTGGAACGGCAAGGCCGTGGACCTGGTGCGCTGAGATCGTCCACCGGTTCGAAGGCCCCGTCCCGAGGGAATCGCCCCCGGGACGGGGCCGCCGATGCAGGCCCCCGGCCAGGACCGCGGGCCGGGAGCGGATCTCAGCGATGCAGGCGCGAGCGCAGGAAGTCCGCGACCTCGGGCACGGCCTGCGGCCCCAGAAAGCCATGCATCATGCCGGCATTGCAGCGGGACAGCACCGGGACACCGGCGTCCCGCAGCCGCTGCGCATAGGCCTCGCCCTCATCGCGCAGCGGGTCGTATTCGCTCGTCATCACGAACGCGCCCGGCAGGCCCGACAGGTCGGCCGCCCGCAGTGGGGACGCCCAGGGGTGCGCACCGTCGGCCGGGTGCGCCAGATAATGGCCCCAGTACCACTGCATGTCGCGCAGCGTCAGGTCGTAGCCTTCGGCGCATTCGGCGTAGGAGCGGGTGTCGAAGCGGTGATCCGTGACCGGCACCATCAGGGCCTGGCAGGCGATGGAGGGCCCGCCGCGCTCCTTCGCCATCAGGGTCACGGCAATCGCCAGGTTGGCGCCGGCGCTCATGCCCGCCACGGCCAGCCGCTGCGTATCCGTGCCCAGCTCGGCGCCCTGGCGGGCCACCCAGCAGGCGGCCGCATAACAGTCCTCGGGGGCGGCAGGAAACGGGTGCTCGGGCGCGTGGCGGTAATTCACCGACACCACCACGCAGGCGGCCCCATTGGCCATGCTGCGGCAGGCCGCATCCTGCGCATCCAGGTCGCCCAGCACCCAGCCACCCCCGTGAAAGTAAAGGCACACGGGCATCGGCCCCGGCCCCATCCCCGCTGGCGTGTACATGCGCACCGGGATCATGCCCCCGTGGGGTCCGGGAATGCAGAAATCAGCGGTGCGGGCCACCGCCTCGCCGGGCGGCGCCAGCCGGCACATCGCCCGGGACTGCTGGCGGGCAGCGTGCGGTGAGAGGGTCTCGACCGGAATTCTGGCCGCCATGTGTGGCTGGGCCAGGTGGGCCTGGGCCCAGGGATGCAGCGGCATGGTGGATCAGGGTCTCACTGGGTGAGCGTCACTTTCGACAGGTGGCGCGGCAGGTCGGGGTTGTAGCCGCGCGCGCGGGCCAGGGCCTCGACCATCGGATAAAAACTCTGGATCGCAGCGATTGCATCCAGATCCTCATGGCCCGTGGCCACCAGCGGCAGCTGCGCGCCCGGCGTTCCCTCGGGAGCGGCCAGCAGCACATGCCCGCCCCGCCCCCGCATCTCGTCGGCCAGGGCCAGCAAGCCCGCCTGCGCGGGCCCCCGGGGGGCGAACACCAGCAGCGGGTAGCCGGCCTCGACCAGGGCCATCGGCCCATGCTTGACCTCGGCGCCCGAGAACGCCTCTGCCTGCAGGGCGCAGGTTTCCTTGAACTTGAGCGCCGCCTCCATGGCGATGGCCAGCCCGGTGCCGCGTCCGATGACGAACAGCCGGTCGGCCTGGAGCAGCGCCGGCACCGCCGCCTGCCAGTCCTGCTGGGCGGCCCGCTGCAGCACCTGGGGCAGCGCCTCCAGCGCCGCATGCAAGGCCGGGTCGCCCTGCCAGGAGGCCACCAGCCGCGCGCCGCTCACCAATTGCGCGATGTAGCTCTTGGTCGCGGCCACGCTGGTTTCCGGGCCGGCGTGCAGGGGCAGCACCCAATGCGCCGCCCGGGCCAGGGGGGATTCAACGTCGTTCACCACGGCCAGGGTCCGCGCGCCGTTCTCGCGCAGAAAACGCGTGGGGGCGATGAGATCGGGGCTCTGCCCGGACTGGGAGAACGCCACCGACACCAGGCCCCGGGTGTGCAGCTGCGCCTGGTACAGCGTGACCAGGGACATGGGCAACGAGGTCACCAGCCGCCCCAGCCGGGCCATCACCAGATAGGCCATGAAATGCGCGGCGTGGTCGGAGCTGCCCCGCGCGACGGTCAGCATGCCCTCGGGCGGGTGGGCACGCAGATCGGCGCCCAGGGCGGCATACACCTCCCGGTCCTGATCGAGCAGGCGGGCAACCACCTGCGGCGCCTGCAGCGCCTCAGCGCGCATGTTGGACGAGTTCAATTTCTTCTCCTTGTACGAGTACACGTTGCAGTTGCAGTCCACGGTCCATCACCACCAGGTCGGCGCTCAGGCCGGGCGCAATGCGGCCCAGCCCGGCGGCGCCGAGGTGGTCGGCCGGATAGGTCGAGACGCGCCGCGCCGCGTCATCCAGGGGCAGGCCGATCTCGAACACCAGGTTGCGCAGCGCCTGGTCCATGGTGAGCACGCTGCCGGCCAGCGTGCCATCGGCCAGCCGCACCCCGCCCAGGCATTTGTGCACGCGCTGCTGGCCCAGGCTGTATTCGCCGTCCGGCATGCCCGTGGCGGCCGTCGAGTCGGTGACGCAGAACAGGCAGGGAATGGCGCGCAGCGCCGCCCGGATCGCTCCCGGGTGCACATGCTGCAGATCGGGAATGATCTCGGCATAGCGCGCATGCGCCAGGGCCGCCCCCACCATGCCCGGCTCGCGGTGGTGCAGCGGGGTCATCGCGTTGAACAGGTGGGTGAAGCCCGTGGCCCCTTGCGCCAGGGCGGCCAGGCCGTCCTCGTAAGAGCCATTGGTGTGGCCGATCTGCACCACGAACCCCGCGGCCCGCAGGGGGGCCACCAGTTCCAGGTGCCCCTCGATCTCGGGCGCCAGGGTGACGAGCCGGATCGGCGCGAGTGCGTTCAGCGCCTGCATTTCGGCCAGCGCCAGCGGCCGGGCGAAGGCCGGCTGCGCCCCCAGGCGGCGGTGGTTGATGTAGGGGCCCTCCAGGTGCACGCCCAGCACGCGCGCGCCCTGCCGGGGGCGCTCGCGGCAGGCCGGCGCCAGCGCCCGCAAAGCGGCCTCGATCTCGGGCATGGGTGCGGTCATCGTGGTGGCCAGCAGCGTGGTGCTGCCATGCTGGGCGTGGCAGCGCGCCACCTGCTGCACCGCATCGCCGCCCTGCATGATGTCAAACCCGCTGCCGCCGTGGACATGCAGGTCGATGAACCCGGGCAGAACCACCGGCGCGCCGCCCTGCAGCACCGCCTCGGTGGCCATGGGCGTCCCCCGGACGGCCGCGATGAGCCCCCCGTCGAGCACCACCTGGCCCGCCACGAAGCCCTGCGGCGTGAGGATGCAGCCGTCGATCGTGCGGGATGTCATGCCTGCCCCTGCAACGGCTGGCGCACGGCCCAGGCCGCGACGCCGACCAGGCCGGCGTCGGCCCCCAGGCGCGCCACATCGACCGGCAGGCGGTACAGCGGTGGCAACTCGGCCAGCGCCGCCTCCACCAGCGCGCGCATGCCCGCCGCCAGCCCCACGCTGCCGCCCAGCACCACCTGCTGCAGGTCCAGCTGAGCATGGGCACTGGCCACGGCGCTGGCCACCGCCCGCGCCGCACGCCACAGGATGTCCTGCGCCTCGGGCACGCCCTGCGCCACCCGATCGAACAATTCCGCACTGCCCAGCACCCGCCCGAACCGCCCGGTGGCCTGCCGGGCCAGCGCCGTGCCCGAGGCCACGGTTTCAAGACAGCCCCGGCGCCCGCAGCCGCAGACCATGGGCCCATCGGTGGGCGCCACATCGACCGCCATGTGCCCCAGGTGTCCGGCCAGCCCCTGCGCGCCCCGCCGCAGTTCGCCATCCAGGACCAGCCCGCCCCCCACGCCCGTGGACAAGGTGAGGTACAGCAGGTTGCTGCACTCCGCCTGGCGCAAGCCGTATTCGCCCCAGGCCGCGGCCTGGGCATCGTTGAGGGCCAGCACCGGGCAACGCAGCAGCGCGCGCAGCCGCGGCACCAGCGGGTAGTCGTTCCAGAACGCAATGGTGTTGCGGTTGACGCCGCGCACACGCTCCCCGTCGGTGTAGCCGGTCACGGCGACGGCGGCCAGCGCGGGCGCCGGGCGGCCTTGGGCCAGCGCCGCCAGGGTGGCCAGGAACTCCGGCTCGCTCGCGGGCATGGGCAGTTGCCGGCGATCGTGGCAGACGCCATCGATCACGGTGGCGGCAGCGATCTTGGTGCCGCCGATGTCGATCGCCAGTGTCATGCCTGGACCCCCGCATCCGCGTGCGCACGCTGCAGGGCGTGGGCAAACCATTCGGTGATGTGCTCGATGCGCGTGATGGCCGAGCCCACCGTGACCCCGAAGGCGCCGCTGCGCAACGCCTGTGCGGCCTGGGCCGGCGTGCGCAGCCGGCCCTCGGCGACCACGCGGCAGCCCACGCGCGCGAGCCGTTCGACCAGCCCGAAATCGGGATCCTCGCCCGACAGGTGGGCGGTCTCCTCGGTGTAGCCGGACAAGGTGGTGCCGATCAGCTCGCAGCCCAGGGCCCAGGCCGCCAGCCCGTCGGCATCGGTCGCGCAGTCGGCCATCGCCACGCACCCGGCGGCATGCACGGCGTCCCGCAGAGCCTGGACGCTGGCCGGGCGCACGCGGTGGGTCGCATCGAAAGCAATGATGCGCGCGCCTGCCGCGGCCAGGTCCTGCACGTCCTGCACGAACGGCGTGATGCGCACGGGCGAGTCCTGCAGGTCGCGCTTGACGATGCCGATGACCGGCACCCGCACGGCGGCGGCCACGGCCCGCACGTTGGCAACGCCTTCGATGCGCAGCGCAACGGCACCGCCATCGACCGCGGCCTGCGCCATGGCGACCACGATGTCGGTGCGGTCCATGGCGCTGCCAGGCAGGGATTGGCAGGAAACGACCAGCCCGTGCTGCTGCACGGCCAGCCACTGCGGAAGGGGCGAAAGGGGCATGGCGGGGGAAGGGGACATGGAAAACTCGGGATACGGGGTGCGTGCGGCGTGCAACGCTCAGAGGGTGGGAATGAATCCGGCAGGGCGGCCAGGCATGGGGGCGCAGCCGGCGGCGGGCGCGGCAGGCGCGCCCTCGTGCAGCCAGCACCGCACGGAATGCGCCGCGGCGGCCGTGCCCAGCTCCATGGCCGGGGGCGGCGTCTGTCCGCAGCGCGGCTGTGCGTGCGGGCAGCGGGTGTGGAACACGCAGCCTGCCGGGGGGTTGAGCGGGCTGGGAATCTCGCCGCCGACCGCCTCCGCGTCCAGCATGTGCTGCTCCGGGTCGGCCACGGGCGAGCTGCGCCACAGGGCCTGGGTGTAGGGGTGCTGGCCTCCGTCGCGCAGCGCCTGCCGGGGGGCCAGCTCCATCATGCGGCCCAGGTAGAGCACCAGCACCCGGTCGCACAGCGTGTGCACCAGCGGCAGGTCGTGGGTGATGAACACGATGGCCAGGCCGAGCTGCTCGCGCAGTTCGAGCAGCAGGTTCGTGATCTGGGCCTTCACCGAGGCGTCGAGCGCGGCCACGGCCTCGTCGGCCACCAGCACCCGGGGCTTGAGCGCCAGGGCCCGGGCGATCACGATCCGCTGCTTCTGCCCGCCCGACAGCTCGTGCGGGTAGCGCGTCAGCACGGCATGCGGCAGGTTCACCACATCCAGCAGCCGGCGGATCTCCTGCAGCTGCTCGGCCCGCGTGCCCCGCCGGTGCAGCTGCAGCGGCTCCAGCAGGCATTGCTCGATCGACATGCGCCCGTTGAGTGCCGAATGGGGGTCCTGGAACACCATCTGCAGGTCGCAGCGCAGCCGCTTGAGCGCGCGGCCGCGGTAGCCCGCCAGGTCGCGTCCGGCATACGACACGGTGCCGCGGCTGGGATCGAGCAGGCGCAGCGCCAGCTTGCCCAGGGTGGACTTGCCGCTGCCCGACTCACCCACGACCCCGAGGATTTCACCGGGCCGCAGGGAAAACGAGATGTCGGTGAGCGCATGCAGGCTGCGCGCCGGCTGGAAGAAGCCACGCCGGGTGTCGAACTGCATGCAGACCTGGTCGAACTGCAGCAGGGCATCGGAAGGAGGAGGGAGGGAGGCGCTCATGGCAGAAGGGGGTAATGGCAGCGCACGGGGTGGCTGGACGCGGCGTCCCAGGCCGGAGAGACGCTGCGGCAACGCTCGTCGGCACGGGAGCAGCGGTTGGCAAAGCGGCAGCCCACGGGCTCGCCGTAGACCACCTCGACCTGCCCGGGGATGCCCTTCAGCGGCCCGCTGGCACCGGGCCGCGGCACGGCGTCGAGCAGGCCGCGGGTGTACGGGTGGCGCGGGTTGCGGAACAGCTGCGCCGTGCTGGCCTGTTCCACCAGCTGGCCGCCATACATGACCGCCACGCGGTCGGCCACCTGCGCCACCACGCCCATGTCGTGGGTGATGAAGAGCACGCCCATGCCGACCTCCGCCTGCAGCCGCCGGATCAGCCGCAGGATCTGCGCCTGGATGGTCACATCCAGCGCCGTGGTGGGCTCGTCGGCAATCAGCAGCGCCGGCTTGCAGGCCAGCGCCATGGCGATCATCACGCGCTGGCGCATGCCGCCGGACAGCAGGTGCGGGTACTGGCGCGCCCGCAGCGCGGGGTCGGAGAGGCCGACCAGCGCGAGCAGTTCGACGGCCCGCTGCTGCGCCTCGCGCCCCCGCGCCAGGCCATGGATCTCCATGGCCTCGGCCACCTGGTCGCCAATGCGCTGCAACGGGTTCAGCGAGGTCATGGGCTCCTGAAAGACCATGGCCAGCTGCCGTCCGCGCGCATCCCGCATCTGGCGCGGGCTGAGCGTCAGCAGGTTGCACGCCGGCTGGCCGCCTCCCGCATGCAGCCAGCACTCTCCGCTGATCTGCGCCCGCCCGCCCAGCAGCTGCATCAGCGACAGCGAGGTCACCGATTTGCCGCTGCCCGACTCACCGACCAGGGCCAGGGTTTCGCCACGCCGCACCTGGAAGCTGATGCCGTTGACGGCCTTGATCTCCCCGTGCGGCGTTGCGAAGCGGGTGCTCAGATCCCGAACGTCGAGCACCAAAGTAGCGTCTGGCATCACCATGTTCCCCTGCGCGTTGCCGGTGCCGGTCAGAGCAATCCGCCCTGGATGAGGATGGCCTTCACGCGGTCGGCCTGCTCGTCGGACAGGGGCTTGTTGGGGCGGCTCATGTGGCGGTGCGGAATCAGACCCATCAGCTGCATCGCGGTCTTGAAGCCGCCGACGCCGGACGCGTTGGGGCTGGTCTGGGGGACGCCCTGGAACACGATCTGGAACAGCGCGATGAGGCGCTCCTGCTCGGCGCGGGCCGCCGTCCAGTCGCCGCGCCGCGCGGCGTCGTACAGGCGCACATAACCGGCCGGATCCACGTTGCCCAGGCCCGGCACGATGCCGTGCGCGCCGCCAAGCATCGCGTAGTCGCAGACGATTTCCGATCCGGTGAGGATGGAGAAGTCGTCCCGGCCCGCGAAGTCGCGCATCACCATGCGCATGTTGCCGTCGTCGCCGCTGCTGTCCTTGAGCGCGCAGATCACGCCGTCCTCGTAGAGGGTGCGCAGCGTGGGCCGCTCCAGCTTGGTGTGCACGCACACCGGCAGGTCGTAGGCCAGGATGGGCAGGTCCACCGCGTCGCGCACCATGCGGAAGTGGTCGATGGTCTCTGCCTGGCTGGTGCGGGTGTAGAAAGGCGCCGTCACCACCAGGCCGTCCACGCCGGCCGCACGGGCCTGGCGGGCGTGCTCCACCACCCGGTCGGTGGCGGGGTCCATGGTGCCGGCGACCATCGGCACCTGGCCGTTGTTCTCCTGCGCGATGGTGGCCAGCACCTCGGACCGCTGGAACTCGTTGAGGAACACGCATTCGCTGGTCGATCCGAGCACGAACAGGCCATGCACGCCGCCGTCCAGCAGATGCCGGACCACACGGCGCAGCGCCGGCTTGTCGACGTGAAAATCAGGGGTCAACGGCGTGACGACGGGGGGCACGACGCCGTGCAATTTCAGGGAACTCATTCAACGGACTCCTTGTTGGATTTGGGATCGAAGGCATGGCGCAGGCCGTCACCAATGAAGTTGGCAGCCAGCGCGGTAAAGACGATGAACAGGCCCGCGGGGAGCCATATCCAGGGGTATTGCTTGAGCACCGAGGCCTCGCGGGCAATCGACAGCAGGCTGCCCCAGCTGGCGTCGGGCAACTGCACCCCCAGCCCGAGGAACGACAGCCCCGCCTCGGCCATGATGGCCGCGACGAAACCGAGGCTGGCAAACACCACCAGCACGTCGGTGGTGTTGGGAATGCAGTGGCGCGCAATGATGTACAGGTCACCCGCTCCCATGACCCGCGCGGCGGCCACGAAGTCCGCCTCGCGGATGCTCAGCACGCGGGCCCGCACCAGGCGGCAGGCCAGGGGCCAGGACAGTGCGCCGATGATCCAGATGGTGTTGGCGGTGCCCGAGCCGATGACCGCCGACAGGGTCAGCAGCACGATGACGGTGGGAAAGGTCATGACGACATCGACCAGGCGCATCACCAGGTTGTCGATCCAGCCCCCGAAATACCCCGCCAGCGCGCCCAGCACCGTGCCGATGACCAGCGCGATCAGCACGCTGCACACGCCCACCAGCAGCGAGATCTGGCCCGCCGCCAGGGTGCGCGCCAGCATGTCGCGGCCGGTCTGGTCGGTGCCCAGCCAGTGCACGGCATTGGGCGCCTGGCGCGCCGCCGTGAGATCGATCCCGTTGGGGTCGAAGGCGCAGATCTGGCGCGCGAAGATGCACAGCAGCGCCACGACGGCGAACATCACCACGCCGGTCATGGCGATGCGGTCGGAGGCAAAGCGCCGGAACTTGGCCCGGATCGGGCTGGTCCCCCGGACGGGGGATGCAGGGGCAGCAGGGGTGGTCATGGCTTCAGCGCAGGGAGATGCGTGGGTCGATCCACGCGTAAATGACATCGGTCAGCACGTTGACCGCGAGGATGGCGACCGCCATGAAGAGCGTGATGCCCATGATCAGGGGGTAGTCCCGCGTCTCGACGCCGTCGATGAACAGCGTGCCCATGCCGGGCCAGGAGAACACCGTCTCCAGGAACACGGCGCCGCCTATCAGCGCACTGAAATTGGCGCCGATCACCGTGACGATGGGAATCAGGGCGTTCGGGAACGCGTGCGACAGCAAGGCCTGGGTGCGGCTCAAGCCCTTGGCACTGGCCGTGCGCATGAAATCCTGGCTCTGCACCTCCAGCACGCTGGAGCGGGTGTAGCGCATCAGGATCGCAATGAACTGGATCGACAGCACCGAGGCCAGCACCAGGTGGTGCAGCACGTCCAGCCAGCTGCCGTCGCCCGGCGTGGCGTAGCCCGCCGTCGGGAACCAGCCCAGCAGCAGCGCGAACACATACATCGCCAGGATGCCCAGCAAAAAGGCCGGCCCGCTGATGCCCAGGTAGGCCAGCAGCGACAACGCGAAATCCAGCTTGCCATGGGGCCGGCGCGCCGCCACCAGGCCCAGCGCCACGCCCAGCACCGCGCCCAGGCCCAGCCCAGCGAAGGTGAGCATCAGCGTGGCGGGCACCCGCGACATGATGGTGCGGTACACGGGTTCACCGTCCTTGTAGCGGTAGCCCAGGTCCCCGCGGGCCACCTGGGCCAGCCACAGGCCAAAGCGCACGGGCAGCGGCCGGTCCAGGCCCATTTCGTGGCGCAGCATCTCCTTCTGCTCCAGGCTGAGGCTTTGGCCGGGCGGCACGAAGGCATCCACGGGGTCGCCAGGCGCGGCGTTCACAAGCACGAAGACCAGGGCCAGGATGGCCAGGAAGGTCGGCAGGCTGACGAGCAGGCGTTTGAGCAAAAATGCAGGCATGAGTCGATCCACCCCGGCGGCTTGCCGGGTGTTGCAGTCACATCGCGAGGGTCTTGTGCGGCCCGCCATTCCCCTGAATGCGCGGGCCAGCGTGCCCCCTTACTGAATGCTCCAGGTTTCCGCGTTGTCCTGGTAGCGGCCCCCGCCTGGCGCGGGGGTCCACACCATGTTTTGCACCTTGTTGCCAATACCGCCAAAGCGGTGAGAGACCCACAGCGGCCCCCAGGGCAGCTTGGCGTTGGTCACGCGGCAGATGTTCTTGTAGATCTCGGGCCGCTTGGCGGCCTGGGTTTCCTGGCGGCCTTCGTCGAACAGTTTGTCGAGTTCGGGCAAGGCCACGCGCATCCGGTTCAGGCCCTTGGGGGGCGCGTAGGCCGAGTCCAGCAGCGGCGCCAGCGTGTCCGGCTCGGGGCCGTTGCCGCCGCCCGCGAACACCAGTGTGAACCGGCCGGAGTCGACCACCCGGGAGAAGCCCGGGCCGTCCAGGAAGCGGGGCACGACCTGGACGCCGACATCGGCCAGCTGGGCCTGGATGGTGGCCACCACGTCCTTGGAGAGCTGGTCGCCGTAGTAGGTCAGCAGCTCCAGGGGCTCGCCCTTGATGCCGTTCCAGCCCGCTTCTGCCAGCAGCTGGCGCGCCTTGGCGGGGTTGTAGGCGTAGGGGTTCAGGTCGCCCGCCACGTACTGCTTTTGCGTGTAGATGCAGTTGCCCAGCACCGCCTGCCCGCCGTACAGGCTCTTGACGATGCTGGCGCGGTCGATCGCCATCATCATGGCCTGGCGCACGCGAACGTCCTTGAAGCGTGGCTCGGCATTGTTGAAGCCCAGGTAGTTGAGCACCTGCGAGGCGCCGGAAACCACCTTGAAGGCGCCATTCTTCTGGCTTTCCTTGACCTGGTCCATGGTCAGGTAGCTGAACTGGATCTCGCCCGCCTGCAGCGCAATCGCGGCCGCGCCACCGTCCTTGTAGTAGCGGTTGATCAGCTTGTCGAGCTTGGGGCGGCCCCGGAAGTAGTCGGGGTTGGCGACCAGTTCGACATACTGGTCGGCCTCGTATTTGCTCCACTTGAATGGCCCGGTTCCCACCGGGCTGGCGCGCCACCAGTCGGCGTTGCGCAGATCCTTGACCGAGATGCCCGAGAGCTGGTGCTCGGGCACGATCATCAGGTTGGTCAGCGTGTCCAGGATGGGCGTGTTGGGTTCGCTCAGCGTGAGGACCACCGTCTGCGGGTCGGGGGTGGCGATGCCCGTGACGCTGTCCAGGCGCGGGGCAAACACGCTGCCCAGGTCAGGGTTGCGCACCAGATCCAGGGTGAACTTGACGTCCTTGGAGGTGAAGGGCTTGCCGTCGTGCCACTTGACGCCCTTGCGCAGGTTGAAGGTGATGGCCTTGCCGTCGGGCGAGACGCTCCAGCCCTGGGCCAGATCGCCCGAGATGCGCTCGAAGTTGACGTCGTACAGCGCCAGGGTATTGAAGTACTTGTTGTACCAGGTGAAGCCCGCGCTGGCCGTCAGCGGGTTGAACTTCTGCGGGTTGCCACCCGGGCCGACGTCAAAGGCCCCGATCAGGACCTTGTCGGCCGCCTGGGCCCCCAGGGCCATGGTCATCAGCAGGCCGGCCACAGCGAGACTTCTCTTCAATACCATGTCATCTATCCTTGGTTGCGGGTTGCGGGTTGCGGGTTGAGGGTGAGGGGTGAGGGGCAGAAATCGCACCGGCGGCACGGGCCGGCAGCGTGTCATTTGTTCAATCGCTCCAGCCGGCCCGCCAGGTCCAGGCCGCCAGCGGCCACCTGCTGCACCAGCGCCTGGGCCTGCCGCCCCTGTGCCGCAGTGCCCTGGGACGCGGCCTGCTGCAGGCGGCTGAAGATGGCGCGGAAATGCTTCTGGTGCTCTTCCAGCAAGGCGGCCTTGTCGCCCCGGTCGATCACTTCGGCAATGCGCAGGTGGTCCTGGGCGGTGGACTCCAGCGCCCAATGGTCCGGAGCGGTGTCCGACTGGTTGAGGCGGTGGAACACCCGCCAGAACAGGTCGATCAGGCGCGACAGGAAGGGGTTGTCCAGGCAACGGTACATGGTGGCGTGGAACTCGCCGTCTTCCTGCTCGAAGTCCCGGCCCTCCTTGGCGGCGGCCATCATGCGTTCGGCCAGTTCGCGCAGGCGCGCCTTGTCCTGGGGGCTGATCCGGTCCACCACCTGGGTCACCACGCCCAGTTCGATGGCCGCCCGCACCTGCAGCAGGTCGTACAGGCTCTTGCCGTCGGCAACGATGGAATACGGCAGGTTCTCGATGATGGTGTCGAACGAGAACGGCGCCACGAAGACCCCTTCGCCATGGCGCGACTCGACGATCCCCAGGGATTCCAGCGCCTTCATGCCTTCGCGCAGCGACGGCCGGCTGATGCCCAGCTCCCTGGCCAGCACGGCCTCGGGCGGCAGCGGATCGCCCATCCCCAGGCGATTGACTTCGATAAAGCGTTTGATCTCCAACTGGGCTTGTCGGTATGCGGGTACACGGGTGGCCATGGATTGATTCCCTTCGGTGTTCATTGGGCGGACGCCACTCGTCGGACAACAGAAGTCTTAAGAGGGCATACCAAGTATGCGACACCTTGCGTCATGGCCTGTCACCTTGGGCGCAACCGTGGGCCGCGATGCCATCCCAGCGCAGGCACTGCACGGCGGCACTGGCCGCGCCGCCCTGCCGTTCGCCACCGACCAGCAGCAGCCCCTGCGGCACGGGGAACGCCAGCCCATGGGCCAGCCCCCAGGGCAGCGACCCCACGCGGCGCCACGCACCGCCCACCAGCGCATGGACATCGCCATGCCAGGTCTTGGCAAGCCCTTCATGCGCGTACCGCCGGCCCGCCCGGTACTGCGCCCAGGCGCCTGGAAAATTCGTGCCCCCTGCCACCAGCAGGCTTCCGTCCACATAACCGGCAAAGGCACCGGCCAGCCCCTCCGGCTCCGGCGCACCGCCGGCCGCTGGCGGACAGGGCAGCGGCTGCCAGTCCAGCGCTGTGGCGCCCACCCGGGCCTGCCAGGCATCGCGGGACCGCAGTCCGGGCTTGAGTTCGCCCTGGACCAAGGCCACGCACCCGCCCTCCCGGGCCACGGCGGCGCCCAGCGTGGGCGCGAACGGCAGGCGGCCCAGCCCCTGCCAGCGCTGCGTCACCGGGTCGAAACACAGGGCCTCGGCATGGAAACCATAGGCCTTCGGCTCGCGCCCCAGGTAGTCCCGCGTGACGGCCAGGCGCTGCGCCTCATCATCCCCGGCCTCGGCCAGGCGGGCAAAGAACCCTTCCACCACGGCCTTGCTGGCCCCTCCGAGGAACAGAATGCGGCCATCGGCCAGCGCGCAGGCCGCTGCGCCCAGCAGCCCCACCGGCGCGTGCACCGGCAGCAACTCCCAGGCATCGGCCACGGGGTCGTAGCGGTGGATGTCATCGAACAGCACCTGGCTGCGGCCGTCGGCCGCCACGCCCAGCCCGCCAAACACATAGACGGCGCCAGCGGAAGCCACCGCCACTGCCTGCTCACGGGGGGTGCCGGGAAAGGGCGCCCGCGCCACCCAGGTCGGCGAAGGAGCCGCCAGGCTCAACCCGAACCATGCCGAACCCGCGGAACCCAGGCCCGCATACACCGTGCCCGCCACCCGCGCACCCGCGCCGTGCTTCAACGGCTGGGGAAGATCGGGATAGCCGCAGGCGGTTCCGGGATGGGTGGAGACATTCATCTTGCTTGACTTCAGTTATCTGACCTCTGATATGTTGGAAGTTTAGGGGCAGAAGCCGCGCCTGGCAAGGTCCGGGGCTCAGGGTTTTCCCGGCATTGCAGGTCGCCCCACATCGGCCCCGGCAGCAGCTTGCAGCCCTGCCCGATGCACGCATTGCCCCTGCCGCACGGCAGCGGCAATGACCTGGCTCTGCCGCGCAGACCTGGAAAAACGGGGGGTGGAAGAACTGCAAGAGGCTGCTCAACACCAGCCCGCAGTTCATCCATCAGGCTTTCCTGGCGCTGGTGTTCAAAAGATGTTGAACACGCCCTAAGCATTCCACTTCTCAGGGGTAAGGTCAGGGCAATAAAAAAGCGCCGCAAGCGGCGCTTCTGAAATCCGTGCTGTCAGTTCACAGCGCAAAAATCTTCCCCGGATTCAGGATGTTCTTCGGGTCCAGCGCCCGCTTGATGGCGCGCATCATGTCCACCGCGCCCGTGCCGGTTTCGTCGACCAGAAAGCCCATCTTGTGCAGGCCCACGCCGTGCTCGCCGGTGCAGGTGCCGCCCATGCCCAGCGCCCGCGCCACCAGCTGGTGGTTCAGGGCTTCGGCGGTGATGCGCTCCTGGGGGATGTTCGGGTCGAGCAGGTAGCCAAAGTGGAAGTTGCCGTCACCCACATGGCCGACCAGGAAGTAGGGGATGCCGCTGGTTTCGGCCTCTTGCACCGAGTCGAGCAGGCAGTCGGCCAGGCGGCTGATGGGCACGCAGGTGTCGGTGCTGATGGCGCGGCAGCCGGGGCGGCTTTGCACGGCGGCAAAGTAGGCGTTGTGCCGCGCCGTCCACAGCCGCGTGCGTTCCTCGGGCGTGCTGGCCCATTCAAAGGCGTTGCCACCGAACTCGCGGGCGATCTCCTGCACGGTCTCGGCCTGCTCTTTCACGCTGGCGGGCGAGCCGTGGAACTCCATCAGCAGCATGGGCTCTTCGCGCAGGCTGAGCTTGCTGTGCGCGTTCACCATGCGCACGCTGTGGCGGTCGATGAGTTCCACGCGGGCAATCGGCACGCCGAGCTGGATGGTCTGGATGGTGGTACGCACGGCGGCCTCGATGCTCGGGAACGAGCAGATGGCCGCGCTGACCGCCTCGGGCAGCGGGTACAGGCGCACCGTGACTTCGGTGATCACGCCCAGCGTGCCTTCGCTGCCCACCATCAGGCGCGTGAGGTCGTAGCCGGCGCTGCTCTTCTTGGCGCGCGTGCCGGTGCGGATGACTTCGCCGCTGGCCGTGACGACTTCGAGCGCCAGCACGTTCTCGCGCATGGTGCCGTAGCGCACGGCGTTGGTGCCGCTGGCGCGCGTGGCGGCCATGCCGCCGATGCTGGCGTCGGCACCGGGGTCGATGGGGAAGAACAGGCCGGTGTCCTTGATGGCCTCGTTCAATGCCTTGCGCGTGATGCCGGGCTGCACCGTCACGGTGAGGTCGTCGGCGTTGATGCTGAGCACCCGGTTCATGCGGTTGACGTCGATGCTGATGCCGCCCTGCACGGCCAGCAGGTGGCCTTCGAGCGACGAGCCGGCGCCGTAGGGAATCACCGGCACCTCGTACTGGCTGGCCAGCGCCACGGCATCGGCCACGTCGCGCGTGCTTTCGGCAAACACCACGGCCGAGGGCGGTGGGGCCTGCAGCGAGCCTTCGTCGCGGCCATGCTGCTCGCGCACGGCCTGGGCCAGCGAGCACTGCGCACCAAAGCGGTTTTGCAGCGCATCGATGAGGGCCTGCGGCACCTCGCGCAGATGGATGGCGGGCAGCAGGTGCGAGGCGGTGGCAGGGGCGTTCATGGCGGTCTCCGGGTAGCGCAAAAGAATACCACCGGGCACCTGCCCATGCGCCGTGATGGGGCGGCAAGCCTCACCACGGCGCAGCGCTTTCAAGGGGAGTGGCGGCTATCGCGCCGCCGGCGTTGGATGGGTCAGGGCTTGGCACCCTTGTCGAACTCGGCGCGCGACAGGCTGCCGTCACGGTCGGTGTCGAGCTGTTCGAAGCGGTTGCCAATGGCCGGCAATGCGGCGGCTTCCTCGGGGCTGAGCTTGCCGTCGGCATTGGTATCGGCGCGGTCAAAGGCAGCCGTGGCCGAAGGGCTCATCCCAGCGGGCCCGGCGGGTTTGGGAGAAGACGTGGCGGGTCCGAGCGATGGAACCCCCTGGGTCTTGGGCGCCGTGGCCGGTGCGGTCTGGGCCTGCAGGGCAGCGGTGCCGCCGAGCGAGAGTGCGGCGAACAACAGTACGCTGCGGGCGTCAAAGGCAGAGGTGCGGCGTTGAATGGCTTTCATGGGATGAAGAGCTCCGTCAAAGTTGAACAGGGTTTCATTGCACCGCAGACCGCAGTGCAGGACCAGCAGTTTTGCCTGCTGTTGCCCCCGCCAACATTTGCCTGCCTGGTGTAACGGACAATGTGTGCCGCAGTACAAGGAGCACACATGGGCAACCGACTCACACAGATCGCCACCCGTACGGGCGACGACGGCACCACCGGCCTGGGCGACAACACACGCGTGTCCAAGGACAGCCCGCGCCCCCATGCCATGGGCGATGTGGACGAACTCAATTCGCACCTGGGCCTGCTGCTGTGCGAGCCCCTGCCGCAGGATGTGCGCGAGCTGCTGATCGACGTGCAGCACCAGCTGTTCAACCTGGGCGGCGAGCTGTCGATTCCGGGGTTCGAACTGCTCAAGGACGAGGCCGTGCTGCAGCTCGATGCGGCGCTGGCGCACTACAACGCGGCGCTGCCACGCCTGCAGGAGTTCATCCTGCCTGCCGGCACGCGCGCCGCGGCCCAGGCCCATGTATGCCGCACCGTGGCGCGCCGCGCCGAGCGATCCGTGGTGGCGCTGGGCAAACAGGAAGCCGCACGCGAAACCCCGCGCCACTACCTCAACCGGCTCTCCGACCTGCTGTTCGTGCTGTCGCGCGTGCTCAACCGCATGGACGGCGGGGACGACGTGTACTGGAAGAGCGAGCGCCTGGCGCGAGGTGCCGATAAAGACGTTGATTGATTGATGCTGTTGAAAAGATAGCTGTCGGTGCTTTTTCGATCAGCGCCAGAGCCGTTTTTTCGCAGAACTTTTGCGTCGTAACCGGCCCCTGAAACGGGCGCCGCCCCCCACCAGGACCACCGCGCAAGGGCCGCCCCGCCGCGCCGTGGTGTCCCCCTTCCCGACGCGCGCAGCAAGTCGAGAGAAGGGGGAAGGCGCGCAGCGCCACAGGGGGATGAACCTTACTTCGGCGCCAGGATGGCCATGGTGATGCGGGACACGCAGGTCAGCTCGCCCGCGTCGTTGGCCATGTCGATCTGCCACACCTGCGTGGTGCGGCCAATGTGCACGGGGCGGGCCGTGCCCGTGACCCAGCCGCTGGATACGGCTCGGATGTGGTTGGCATTGATGTCCAGCCCCACGCCGCGGTGGCCTTCGGGGCAGGCGTAGAAGGCGCCGATGGAGCCCAGGGTTTCGGCCAGCACCACGCTGACACCGCCGTGCAGGATGCCGAAGGGCTGGCGGGTGCGCTCGTCCACCGGCACGCGTCCGCGCAGGAAATCGTCACCTACCTCGGTGATTTCCATGCCCAGGTGGGTGGCAGCGGTGCGGGCATTGGTCTCGTTGAGCAGAGACAGCGAAATGGGTTTCTTCCAGACGGACATGGGGCTCCTTGGGGCAGGCAGTGCCAGCGTGGTCGGCATTATCTGTGCGCCGGCGCGGTGGCGGGTGTCGCCACCGCGCCGCCCGGTCAGGCCGGGCGCATGTTGCCGGTTTTCACGAAACGCTCATGCCAGGACAGTGCTTCGCCCAGGATGTGCGGCGTGTGCTGTGGCCCCTGCTGGCGCGCGCGGTCGAAGTAGTCCTGCAGCTGCGGGCGGAAATCGGGGTGCGCGCAGCGGTCGATGATGACCTGGGCGCGCTGGCGCGGCGCCAGGCCGCGCAGGTCGGCCAGGCCCTGTTCGGTGACGATGATCTGCGTGTCGTGCTCGGTGTGGTCCACATGCGAGACCATGGGCACGATGCAGCTGATGGCGCCGTGCTTGGCCACCGAGGGCGTGACGAAGAACGACAGGTAGCCGTTGCGCGCAAAGTCGCCCGAGCCGCCGATGCCGTTCATCATGCCCGTGCCCATCAAGTGGGTGGAGTTGATGTTGCCGTAGATGTCGGCCTCGATCATCGAGTTCATGGCGATGATGCCCAGGCGGCGCACCAGCTCGGGGTGGTTGGAGATTTCCTGGGGGCGCAGGATGATGCGCTCGCGGTAGAAGTCGATGTTCTTCTCGAAATCCTCGTAGGCGCTGCGGCTCAGCGATATCGCCGTGGCGGAGGCCTTGCCCATCTTGCCCGCCCGCAGCAGGTCCAGCATGCCGTCCTGCAGCACTTCGGTGAAGCCCAGCAGGTTCTCGAAAGGCCCGTGCAGCAGGCCGGCCAGCACCGCGTTGGCCACGTTGCCCACGCCCGACTGGATGGGCAGCATTTCCTTGGGCAGGCGGCCCATCTTCATCTCGTGCGCGAGAAAGTCGATGATGTAGCTGGCAATCTTGTTGGAGTTCTCGTCCGGCGTGGCAAACACGTTGTCGCGGTCGCCCTGGTGGGTCTCGACCACCGCAATCACCTTGGCCGGGTCCACGCGCAGGTAGGGCTGGCCGATGCGGTCGTCCGCATGGGTCATGTTGATGGGCACGCGGCGCGGCGGAATGGCCGTGCCGTAGTAGATGTCGTGCATGCCTTCCATCCGGGCCGAAGTCTTGGTGTTGACCTCCAGGATCACCTGGTCGGCAACCTCCAGCCAGGTCTTGTTGTTGCCCACGGCTGTGGAGGGGATCAGCAGGCCGTCGGCCGTGACGCCCAGCACTTCGATCACGGCAACATGCATGGGACCGAGAAATCCAAACCATGCGTGCTGTGCGACGTGCGACAGGTGCATGTCGATGAAGTCGATCTCGCCCGCGTTGATCTTGGCGCGGCAGGTCGGATCGGTGTTGAAGGGCAGGCGCTGTCCCAGGGCATCCGCTGCGGCCAGGGCACCATCGAGTTCGGGGGCGGTCGAGGCGCCTGTCCAGACGTTGATCTTGTAGGGTTTGCCGGCGGCATGCTCGGCCTTGGCACGGGTGGCAATGGCCTGGGGAACGGCCTTGGGGTAACCCGCGCCGGTGAAACCGCTCATGCCGACATTGGCGCCGCTGGGAATGAGCGCCGCCGCCGCTTCGGCCGACATGACGTGTTGAAGAAAGGCAGGGTGGCGTACCCGATCAGCCAGGGACATGGGGGAAAACTCCGCAACGGTGGATGGGCACCGGCGCACCGGGTGCGCCGGGTCAACCTGCGGATTTTAGCCGGGCCGGGCGAAACGCTAAGGGTTTACCCGTATCAACGGCCGGCGCTCATCCGCCTTTGCGGTTGAGCAGCGCGTACAGCAAGATGGCGCCAAAGGTGGCGGTGCCGATGCCGCCCAGCGCGAACTGGCCGAACTTGAGCGTGAAGTCGCCCGTGCCCAGGATGAGCGTGATGGCGGCCACGATGAGGTTCTTGTTCTGTGAAAAATCGACCTTGTTGTCCACCCAGATCTTGGCACCCGCCACGGCGATCAGGCCGAACACCACGATGGACACGCCCCCCATCACCGGCAACGGAATCGCCTGGATCACGGCACCGAACTTGGGGCTGAAGCCCAGCACGACGGCGATCAGCGCCGCCACCAGGAACACGGCGGTGGAATAGATCTTGGTGGCTGCCATCACGCCGATGTTTTCTGCGTAGGTGGTCACCCCGGTACCGCCGGCCGCGCCGCTGACCATGGTGGCGATGCCATCGCCGATGAAGGCGCGGCCCATGTACTGGTCGAGGTTCTTGCCCGTCATGGCCGTCACGGCCTTGATGTGGCCCAGGTTCTCGGCCACCAGGATGATGACCACCGGCGCGATCAGCAGCATGGCCGGCGCGCTGAACACCGGGGCCGCAAAGTTGGGCAGGCCGACCCAGGGCGCGGCCAGCACGGCCGACAGATCGAGTGGCTTGCCCAGGCCCAGGCCGTTGGTCAGCACGGCGTAGATGATGCTGGCCACGACCAGGCCCACCAGGATCAGCAGGCGCTGCACCATGCCGCGCGTGAGCACCGCCACCAGGCCGACGCTGACGAAGGTGACCACCTGCATCCAGCTGTCGAAGTTGCTGGCGGCCATGTTCTTGATGGGAATGCCGGCCAGGTTCAGGCCGATCACCGCCACCACCGAGCCTGTCACCACGGGCGGCATGAAGCGCTCGATCCAGCCGGTGCCCACGATCTGCACGATGGCCCCAATCGCGGTGTAGAGCAGGCCGCAGGCGATGATGCCGCCCAGCGCCAGTCCGATGTTGGCGTTGGGCCCCTTGCCGGCATAGGACGTGGCGGCAATCACCACGCCGATGAAGGCGAAGCTCGAACCCAGGTAGCTGGGCACCTTGCCGCCGGTGACGAGGAAGAAGATCAGCGTGCCGATGCCGCTCATCAAAATGGCCAGGTTGGGGTCGAACCCCATGAGGATGGGCGCCAGTACCGTCGCGCCGAACATCGCAATGACGTGCTGCACGCCCATGGCGCCCGTTTGCGGCCAGGGCAGGCGCTCATCGGGTGCGATCACGCCGCCTTGTTGTAGCGCGTCGGCGCTTTTCTCCCTCCAGGTCATGAAGCCCATGGATTTTTCTCCGTTGTGAACTGATGTCGCGCATCGTAGGGGATTTGGGCGTGGTGCAAGCGCTGCGGGCGCGGCTTTCCGCGTGTCGCGCCAGCGACTGGGCACGCGGTAAAACCCCGTGGCGCTGCGCGGCCCGGGCGCTCTACGCTTGCCGCCATGCATCCCCCCTACCTGCCCCAGATACGCCTGTACCAGAACTGGCTGCGCGAACAGCGCGGCCTGCAGTTTGCCGACTACGACGCCCTGTGGCGCTGGTCCACCACCGACCTGGATGCGTTCTGGCAAAGCATCTGGGACTATTTCGATCTCCAGTCGCCGACACCGCACACCGCCGTACTGGCCAAAAACACCATGCCGGGTGCGCAGTGGTTTCCCGGCGCGCAGGTCAACTACGCCCGCCAGGTGCTGCGCCATGCCGATGCGGCCCACGCTGCCGGCCAGCCGGCCATCATCAGCCGCAACGAAAAAGGCCAGCACCACGAACTGCCCTGGCCCGAGCTGCGCCGCCAGGTGGCGTCGCTGGCGCTGCACCTGAAGGCCCAGGGCGTGCAGCCCGGCGACAGGGTTGCCGCCTATCTGCCCAACGTGCCCGAGGCCATGGTGGCCTTTCTGGCCACGGTGAGCATTGGCGGCGTGTGGAGCATCTGCGCGCCCGACATGGGCACGCATGCCGTGCTCGACCGCTTCCGGCAGATCGAGCCCAAGGTGCTGATCGCCGTGGACGGCGTGACCTACGGCGGCCGCGACCTCGACCGCCTGGCCGTGCTGGCCGAGCTGCGCGCGGCCCTGCCCAGCGTGCGGCACACGCTGCTGCTGGGCAACCTGAATGCCACGGTTTCAGTCGCTGATTGCGCAGACTGGAGAGGTGCGACCGTCAGAAATGATGCGGAAACAGCGGCTTTCGAACCACTGTGGCTGCCGTTCGACCACCCGCTGTGGGTGGTCTATTCGAGCGGCACCACGGGCTTGCCCAAGCCCATCGTGCACGGCCACGGCGGCATGCTGCTGGTGGCGCTGCAGCTCGGCGCGCTGCACAACGACGTGGGCTGCAGCTACGCACCCAACAGCCTGGGCGAGCGCTACCACTGGTACAGCTCCACCGGCTGGGTGATGTGGAATGCGCAGATGGCAGGCCTGCTCTCGGGCACCACCTGCGTCATCTTTGACGGCAACCCCGGAGGCAGCAAGGAGCAGCCCGACTGGGGCCGGCTCTGGCGCTTTGCCGCCGAGACCGGCATCACCTACTTTGGCGCGGGCGCGGCCTTCTATGCCAACTGCATGAAGGCGGACATCACGCTCCGTGACTGTGGCGACCTGACCCGCATCCGCGCGCTGGGCACCACCGGATCGCCACTGTCGCCCGAGGTGCAGCAGTGGGGCACGGCGCAGTTCCGAGACATCAGGCGCCGGGCGGTCGAGACGCCCGCCACCGCCGGGCTGTCCACGCCTGCGCAGCCCGACGTCTGGTGGAACAACATCTCGGGCGGCACCGATTTTTGTGGCGCCTTCATCGGCGGCCACCGGGAGCTGCCGCAGGTGCCTGGCGAAATGCAATGCCGCATGCTGGGCGCGGCGGTGGAGTCCTGGAACGCAGAGGGCGTGCCGGTGATGGACGAGGTGGGCGAGCTGGTGTGCACACAGCCGATTCCGTCGATGCCTTTGTACCTGTGGGGCGACAAGGACGGTAGCCGGTATCTGTCGAGCTACTTCGACATGTACCCCGCCGGCCACGGCCGCCAGCCCGGTGGCGGCGATGGCCCGGCCAGCATGGGCGCGGTGTGGCGCCATGGCGACTGGCTCAGGATCGGCAGTCACGGCGGCTGCATCATCTATGGCCGCTCCGACGCCACCATCAACCGCCACGGCCTGCGCATGGGCACGAGCGAGATCTACAGCGCGGTCGAGGCCCTGCCCGAAGTGCTCGACAGCCTGGTGGTGGACCTGGAATACCTGGGCCGCGACAGCTACATGCCGCTGTTCGTGGTGCTGCGCCCCGGCAGCACGCTCGATGATGCCCTGCGCGATCGCATCAGTGCCGCCATCCGCATCAGCTTGAGCCCGCGCTTTGTGCCCGACGCCATCGTTGCCGTGGCCGAGGTGCCGCGCACCCTGAGCGGCAAGAAGCAGGAGCTGCCCATCAAGAAACTGCTGCTGGGCCAGCCCATCGAGAAGGTGGTCAACAAGGACGCCATGGCCAACCCGGGCTGCCTTGCCTGGTACGTGGACTTTGCCGCACGCCACGCGGCCGAGAGTGCTGCATGAACAATCGCTGCAAGCGCTTTATGGATAAGCGCTACAGCCTGTTTTGACCCATATCCTGCGCGCGGCGCGGCACGGTGGAAAAGCCCATCGCATGTTCGGTGAAGCGCTCCACCAGCCGGCTGGTCTCGCCCGCGCGCCGCGCCAGCGCGATGCCCACCCGAAAGCCCGCCGGGGTGTCGGTGAGTGCCAGGCATTTCACGCCCGGCGGCACCACCAGGCGGGCCACGCCCGCCACCAGGCCCACGCCCAGGCCAGCGGCCACCAGGCTCATGATGGTCTGCACCTGCATGGCCTCTTGCGCCACGCGCGGTGAAAAGCCAGAGAGCTGGCAGCGCAGCAGCGCCAGGGCCGAGAGGCCGGGCACCTTGTCTTGCGGGTACATGATGAAGGGCTCCCCGGCCGCATCCGACAGCGCGATGGCGTCGCGCTGTGCCAGCCGGCTGTTCGCGGACACGGCCAGCACGAAATCGTCGCGGTCCATGGGCAAAAGCGCGAACGGCTCGGGATGCAGCACCGGATAGCGCACAAACCCCGCATCAAAGCGGCGTGCCAGCAGCCCATCGAGGATTTCTGCCGAGGTGCCCTCCGACAGTTCCAGCTCCATCTGCGGGTAGCGCGCCCGCAACGACGGGATCAGCTGCGGCAGCAGCGCATAGGTGGCCGAGCCGATGATGCCCAGGCGCAGCACCCCGCCCAGGCCCTCGCGCGCGTCGGCCACGGCCTGCCGGCAGCGCTCTGCATGGAACAGCGCCAGGCGCGCGTCGGGCAGCATGGCCTCGCCCTCGGGCGTCAGGCGCACCCCCGTGCTGTGGCGCTCAAAGAGTCGGCTGCCCAGTTCTTCCTCCAGCTTGCGCACCGACACCGACAGCGGCGGCTGGGCGATGTGCAGCAGCTCGGCCGCGCGGTGGAAGTTGCCGGTTTCCGCCAGGGCGACGAACTGGCGCAGCTGGCGCAGGTTCATTTGATACCTAATAAATATCAGTTTGTGAATTTTTAATATTAGACAGCATGAGCACCGGCTTCTACAGTGTTGCGCAGGGCCCGCCACAGGAGCGGGCACCCACAACATATTCGACGAGGAGACACCGTGACGCAATCCCGTAGAACCGTGGCCGGCGCCTTGCTGGCATTGGCCGCTACCGCCCTGGCCCCCGCCGTGCAAGCCCAGGCATTCCCCTCCAAGGCCATCAAGTTCGTCGTGCCCTTCGGCCCCGGTAGCGGCACCGACACCTCGGCACGCTATTTCGCACGCAAGCTGGGCGATCTCACGGGCCAGCCCGTGGTGGTGGAAAACAAGCCCGGCGCCAACGGCTTCATTGCCGTCAAGCAGGTGCTCTCCGCGCCGGCCGACGGCTATACCGTGTTCATCGGCAGCAACTCCACCCTGGCCGTGAACGCCGCGCTGTTCAAGGAGCTGCCCTACGACCCGGTGAAGGACTTCTCGCCGCTCACCATGATGATGCGCTCGCCCGCCATGATCGCCACCATGCCCAAGGCGCCCTACAGCGACCTCCAGGGCCTGATCGCCCATGCCAAGGCCAGCCCCGGCAAGGTGAACTTCGGTGCGGGTTCGGCCGGCTACCAGCTGATGGGCGAACTGCTCAACGACAAGGCCCAGATCCGCACCGTGCATGTGCCCTTCAAGGGCGCTGGCGAAACCATGACCGCCGTGGCCTCCGGCACCGTGGACTACACCTTTGCCGAAGTGACTGCCGTGCAGGAGCTGGCCAAGGGCGGCCGCGTGAAGGTGCTGGCCGTGGCCTCCGACAAGCGCGTGGCCGCCGCGCCAGAGGTGCCCACCGCCGCGGAAGCGGGGCTGCCGGGCTTCGAGGCCTACACCTGGGTGGGGGCCATGGTCAGCGCCAAGACGCCCGCCGCCGAAACCGCCAAACTGGCCGAGCTGTTCACCGCCATCTCCAGGATGGAGGAAACCCGGGACTTCTATGAGCGCATCGGCGCCACTGCCATGACCGGCGGCCCCGCGCAGATGCACGAGTTCCAGAAGAACGAGATCACCCTGTGGAAGCGCATCGTGACCCAGGCCAAGGTGCCGCTGCAATGAGCGAACGCCCCGCCCCGCAGCCGGGCCGGCACACCGACGCGGTGCTGATCCGCCGCCAGGGCCTGACGCCCACGCAATTGCAGACCTACAAAGACCACGGAGTTTTGGGATGAGCACTCTGGATTCACTGGCGCTCACGCGCATTCCCGCCGAAGACGAGGCGCTGCGCGCCGAGGTGCGCGCCTTCCTGCAGCAGGCCATCCAGGACCTGCCCGCACATATCCGCGCGCGCTCCTGGGGCGGCTACAGCAGCGAGCTGAGCCGCCAGCTCGGGCAAAAGGGCTGGCTGGGCATCACGCTGCCCACGCAATACGGCGGCGGCGGGCGCAGCGCCTTCACGCGCTACGTGCTGGTCGAGGAGTTCCTGGCCTGCGGCGCGCCCGTGGGCTCGCACTGGATCGCCGACCGCCAGAGCGCGCCGCTGATCCTGAAATACGGCACCGAGGCGCAAAAGCAGTTCTACATCCCGCGCGTGTGCCGCGGCGAGGCGTTTTTCTGCATCGGCATGAGCGAGCCCAACGCGGGCTCGGACCTGGCCAGCGTGAAGACGCGCGCCGTGCCGAACGCACAGGGCTTCCTGCTCAACGGCCAGAAGATCTGGACCACCAATGCCCACCACTGCCAGTACATGATTGCGCTGGTGCGCACCTCGGGCAGCACCGAAGACCGCCACAAGGGGCTGTCGCAGGTCATCGTCGATCTGTCGCTGCCGGGTGTCACCGTGCGACCCATCGAGGACCTCTCGGGCGACAGCCACTTCTGCGAGGTGTTCTTCGACAACGTGCAGCTCGGCGCCGACGCCCTCATCGGCGCCGAAGGCCAGGGCTGGGAGCAGGTCACGGCCGAGCTGGCGTTCGAGCGCAGCGGGCCCGAGCGCCTGTTCTCCTCCATCGTGCTGTTCGACCAGTGGCTCGACTACGTGCGCACGCCCCAGGGCCGCAGCGAATCGGCGCGGCAGCTGGCGGGCAAGGTGCTCACGCAGCTTGCGCCGCTGCGCGCCATGTCGGTGTCGGTGCAGGAAAAGCTCACCCAGGGCGCCAGCCCCATCGTCGAGGCCGCACTGGTCAAGGAGCTGGGCACCACGCTGGAGCAGATGATTCCCGCGGCCATCGCCGACGACCTGTTTTCACGCGATGCCGAGGAGGTGCCGGTCGAGCTGCTGATGACCCTCAAGTACGTGACGGAGGCCTCGCCTTCGTTCTCGCTGCGCGGCGGCACGCGCGACATCCTGCGCGGAATGATCGCCCGCGGCCTGGGCTTGCGGTGATTGGGAGAGACACATGACCACGAACAACAACGACATGTTTGCCGACGCCGCCCGCGATGTGCTGGCGGACCAATGCACTCCGCAGGTGGTGCGGGCCATGGAGTCCGGTGGCCGTGGCGCGCCCGCCGCGGCGGCTCTGTGGGAGCAGTTGGAGGCCACCGGCCTGGCCGATGCACTGCTGAGCGAGGCCGACGGCGGCGCCGGCCTGGGTCTGACCCAGGTGTTTGGCGTGCTGGAGCAATGCGGCACGCATGCGCTGCCGCTGCCGCTGGGCGACACCCTGGTGGCGCGCGCGCTGCTGGCCCAGGCCGGCGTGGCGCGTCCCGCTGGCAGCATCACGCTGGCGCGCGGCGAGCGGCTGCAGGACGGGGGCCTGCGCTGCGCGCTGGTGCGCTGCGGTGCGGTGGCGGCATCGGTGCTGGTGCAGGCCGGTGGTGCCTGGCATCTGCTGCCCGTGACCGGCGCGCACGTCACGCCCCAGGCGCTGGCGCTGGATGCCGCGCTGGCTTGGTCTGCAGGCCAGGTACAGGCCGCACCCGTGGTGGCGGTGGATGCCGCACTCGACGTGCGCACCCTGCAGGCCGCCGTGGTGGCCGCGCAGATGGCCGGCGCACTGAAGGCCGTGTTCGACCGCACGCTGCAGTACGCCAACGAGCGCCAGCAGTTTGGCCGCCCCATCGGCAAGTTCCAGGCCATCCAGCACCAGCTGGCGGTGATGAGCGAGCACGTGTTTGCCGCGCGCATGGCGGCGCAGCTGGGCTGCAGCGGCGCCGGCGTGATACCCGACCGCCTGCGCGTCGCCACGGCCAAGGCGCGCTGCAGCGAGGCGGCGCTGGTGGTGTCGGAGCTGGCGCACGCCATCCATGGCGCGATCGGCTTCACCGCCGAATACGACCTGCAGCTGTTCACCCGCCGCCTGCATGCCTGGCGCCAGACGGCGGGCAGCGAGGCCTACTGGCACGGCGTGGCGGGCGAGGCCCTGCTGGCGCACCACGGCCTGACCCTGGACATCGTGCGGCGCATCACCGACGTGGAAACGGCGCCTTGAAGGCGCTTCGAAAACAATAGCTGCCAGCGTTCGATCACCAATGGATTCCAGGTCTTTTGCATTGAAGTCAAGCAATGACCAGCGCTGGCAGCGCCTATTTTGACAACGGAGATACCATGACCTTTCTGACCATCGAGCGCGACGGCGGCATCCTCACCGCCACGATGAACCAGCCCGAGACGCGCAATGCGCTCACCGGCAACACGGCGGTGCAGGAGTTCGTGCAGCTGTGCGACACCGTGCGCAAGGACGCCAGCGTGAAGGTGCTCATCCTCACCGGCGCCGGGCCCATCTTCAGCTCGGGCGGCAACGTCAAGGACATGCAGCGCTTTTTTGACGACGCCCTCACGCCCGATCTGATCCGTGAGGAGTACCGCCAGGGCATCCAGCAGATTCCCAATGCGCTGGTCCAGCTCGATGTGCCGGTGATCTGCGCCGTCAACGGCCCGGCCATCGGCGCGGGGCTGGACCTGACCTGCATGTGCGACATCCGCATTGCCAGCGAAACGGCCACCTTTGCCGAGAGCTTCGTGCGCGTGGGCATCGTGCCCGGCGACGGCGGCGCCTGGCTGCTGCCGCGCGCGGTGGGCATGGCCAAGGCCTCCGAGATGGCGTTCACCGGCGAGGCCATCAGCGCCCAGGAGGCGCTGGCCTGCGGCCTGGTCAGCCGCGTGGTGCCGGCCGACCAGCTGCTGCCCACGGCCCGCGCCCTGGCCGAAAAAATCGCCGCCAACCCCGGTGCCGTGATGCGCATGACCAAGCGCCTGCTGCGCGAAGGGCAGAGCGCCTCGCTGGCTTCGCTGCTGGAAATCTCGGCGGGCTACCAGGCCATTGCCCACAAGACGGCCGACCACCGCGAGGCGGTGACCGCCTTCATCGAAAAACGCGCGCCGAAGTTTCAGTAAAGCGCCACGGAGATCGCACGATGAAGCCGCTGCAGGGCCTGCGCATCCTGGATCTGTCCAGCGTGATTTTTGGCCCCCTGGCCAGCCAGATCCTGGCCGACTACGGTGCCGAGGTGATCAAGGTCGAGTCCCCCGAGGGCGACTCGACCCGCCACACCGGCCCCACGAAAGAGCCGGGCATGGCGGCCATGTTCCTCGGCTCCAACCGCAACAAGAAAAGCGTGGCGCTGGACCTCAAGCAGGCCGGCGCCCAGGAAGCGCTGACCGCCCTGATTGCCACCGCCGATGTGCTGATGCACAGCATGCGGCCGCAAAAACTGGCCGCCCTGGGCCTGGCGCCCGAAGCGCTGCGCCAGCGTTTTCCGCGCCTGGTGTACGCCAGCCTGGTGGGCTTCCTGCCCGGGCCCTACGCCGGAAAACCGGCGTATGACGATGTGATCCAGGGCATGTCGGGGCTGGCCGATCTGATGGAGCGGCAGGGCGGCGAGATGCGCTACCTGCCCACGATTGCCGCCGACAAGACCTGCGCCCATGTGGCGGCGCATGCCATCCTGGCGGCGCTGTGGCAGCGCGAGCGCACGGGCGAGGGCGCGTTGGTGGAAATCCCCATGTTCGAGTCCATGGTGGGCTTCAACCTGGTCGAGCACTACTACGGCCAGCATTTCGAGCCGCCGCTGTCGGCCCCCGGTTACCCGCGCGTGCTGGCGCCCTGGCGCCGGCCCTACCGCACGGCCGACGGGGCCGTGGCCATGATGCCGTACACCAATCTGCACTGGCAGCGCTTCTTCACGGAAGTGGGGGCGCCGGAGCTCGCGCGCGATGCGCGCTTTGTCGACATCGCCAGCCGCACGCGCCACATCGCCGAGCTGCTGGAAATTGCCTCGGGCTTCACCGAGCGCCACACCACGGCCCACTGGGTCGCCACCTGCGAACGGCTGGAAATCCCGGCCGCGCCCGTGGCCCGGCTGCAGGACTTGCCGCAGGACCCGCACCTGGTGGCCACCGCATTCTTTGAAACGGTGGCCGACCCGGCCCTGGGGGAATTGCGCTTTCCGGGCGTGCCGGTGCGCTTTGACGGGCAGCGCCCCGCCATCACCATGCCGCCGCGGCTGGGCGAACACACCCGGGAGCTGCTGGCGCAGGCCGGGCTCGGCGCCGCGCAGATCGAGGCCCTGCTGGGCGCGCGCGCTGCCATCGCCCCCGCTGCTTGAAAAGGACCACCGACATGCAAGCTCAAAACACGCCCGTCCCTCAAAACACCCCAGCGGCGCCCGCAGGCGTGGACCGCAGCTTGCCCCGCCTCGGCCAGGGCTTTGTGTGGCAGGACCTGCAGGTGGGACAGCGCTTTCGAACCTTCCGGCGCACAGTCACCGAGACCGACCTGGTCAGCTTCATCGGCGTCACCGGCATGCTGGAGGCGATCTTCATCGAAGACGGCTACGAGGGCGGCGCCATGGCCGGGCGGCCCGTGCCGGGGGCGCTGACCTATGCGCTCATCGAGGGCTTCATCCTGCAGACCATGATCCAGGGCACGGGCCTGGCCATGCTGGAGCTGCACCAGAAGATCCTGGCGCCCGTATTGGTGGGCGACACCATCGAGGCGGTGGTGGAGGTGGCGGAGATCCGCCCCACGTCCAGGAGCGGCCGCGCCGTGGTGACTTCGCGCATCGATGTTTTCAATCACCAGGGCGTGATGGTCATGACCTACACCGCCACCCGCCTGCTGGCCGGGCGTGTTTGAGCCGATTTCCCCCCCATAACAACCCAGGAGACAAGCACCATGACAAGAATCGATTCGACCACCACCCTGCAGCCGCACAAGAGGCGCCGTTGGAGTCTGGCTTTGCTCGGCTGCGCGGCCGGCGTGGCGGCCCTGGCCCCCATGGGCCTCGCCCAGGCGCAAAGCTACCCCAGCAAGCCCGTCACCCTGGTGGTGCCCTTCCCGCCGGGTGGCCCCACCGACCAGGTGGCGCGGGTGCTGGCGCAGAAGCTGGGCGAGCAGATGGGGCAGTCGGTGGTGGTGGACAACAAGCCCGGGGCCAACGGCAACATTGGTGGCGCCCTGGTCAGCAAGGCGGCCGCCGACGGCTACACCGTGCTCTACAACACCTCGTCCATCACCCTGAGCCCGGCCTTGTACAAGAACCTGAGCTACGACGTGCAGAAAGACCTGGCACCCGTGGCCCTTACGGCCGTGGTGCCTTTGGCCCTGGTGGTGCACCCCAGCATTCCCGCCAACACCGTGCGCGAATTCGTCGAGTACGCCAAGGCCAATCCCGACAAGCTCTCCTATGGCTCGGCCGGCAATGGCAACGTGACCCATCTGGCGGCCTACCAGTTCACCCAGCACCAGGGCATCAAGGCCACGCATGTCTCGTACCGCGGCAGCGCCCCGGCCGACGTGGACCTGGTGGCGGGCCAGATCCAGTTCATGACCGACACCATCAACTCGGTGATGCCCTTCGTGAACGACAAGCGCCTGAAATTGCTGGCGGTCACCACCGCCAAGCGCATGTCCCTGTACCCCGCCGTGCCCACGCTGGCGGAAACCGTCATGCCCGGCTTTGAGGCGGGGGCCTGGCAGGGCGTGATGGTGCCCGCCAAGACGCCAGATGCCGTGGTGCAGCGCCTGAACACCGAGATCAACAAGGCGCTGCAAAGCGACGAGGTGCGTGCCAAGCTGGCGGTGCAGGGCGCAGAGCCGCTGGGCTCGACCCCGGAGGAGTACCGCAGCTACATCGGCAAGGAACTGCAGCGCTGGGCCGGCGTGGTGAAGTCCACGGGCATCACGCTCGACTGAGACGGTTTTGCCTTCAAGCGTAAACGATGGTTGGTTCGCCTTGCCGTGCTAGAGCACTGCCTGCGGCTTCCCGTCTAGTTATCCGCTTGAATGCAAGACCGTATGAAGCGGCTTTGCCCTGCCCTCCGTTGCGCAGGGCATTCCGCACCGCGCCCGTGCGATATGGCTTCGGGGCTACCATGGGCGCGTTTTTCCCTGAACGCACCTCCATGCTTGGCCACTTCGTCCCCGCACCTCTGCTGTCCACAGCGGCGCGGGCGTGTGCGCCCGTGGACCAGTCGCCCACCCTGCGCGCGCTCTACGGGTTCCAGGCCCGCAGCTGATACCGCGCCGGCCCCGCGTGCAAGGGGCTGGCGCAAGCCCCTGGCGCGGCGCCGCGCGCACACCGCCCCACGGGCCCCGGCACATCCCAACCCTCCCCTTTGTCTGTAGGGCACCGGTGCGCCGCCTGGCGCAGCGGTGCCATGGCCATGGCGGCCACACCGCTGGAGTTCTTGACGATGGACCTCGTGCTGCCCAATTTCCCCTCTGTTCTGTCCGGACCTTGGCCCGATCTGCGCGCCTGGTGGCGCCGCGCCATGGAGCTGCGCATCGACGTCGACCCGCCCGCCGCAGGCGCCCTGGAGCAGGAACTCGACACCCTGCACCGGCGCCTGTACACGCCGGGCGACCGGCTCTGCGGCCTGGCCATGGAGCCGCTGCCGGACCCGCGCTTTGCCATGCACCGCCGCGAGGCCGACGGCGAGTGGTATGTCTATGTGGAAGACCGGCTGGAGCGCCGTCTGGCGGGCTACACCGTGTTCAACCGCCTGATCGAGGTGGACCGCCACACCGACCCGCATGTGCGCGCGCCCCACTCCAAGTTCGCCCCGGCCTACCAGCGCCGGGGCCTGGCCACGGCGGTGTACGGCTGGGCGCTGGGTGCCGGCACCTGCCTGGTGTCGGGCGCGCGCCAGTCCAGCGGGGCGCATGCACTGTGGCGCTCGCTCATGCACCGCCACGCCTGGGGCTACGTGGATCTGCGCAACAAGCGGCTGGTGTACCTGGGCCGCGCTGTGAGCGCGTCCCGGCGCGAGGCCCTGCCGGTGCGCATGCTGCTGCTGGGTGCCGGCTGGACGCTGCCGGCGTTTGCCGCCGCCGTGCGCATGGCGCAGGAAGGCGATGGGCAGTCGCAGCGCCAGCGCGAGGCGACCGCCGCCTGAGCATGGGGGCGACGGCACCCGCAGGGCGCCTGCATAATGGACTTTCCGCGCCGTGCCGCACCCTGGAGCCCCGCCCATGCCGACCCCGCCAGCGCCCAAACGCTTCTCCATGATCCGCGAGTTCCATCTGGCGGACTGGTTCACGCTGGGCAACGCAGTCTGCGGCGTGGGCGCCCTGTTCTCGGTGATGTCGTACCTGGAGACCGGCGAGGTGGTGCACATCTACTTTGCCTGCGCCCTGGTGCTGGCCGCGCTGATCTTTGATGTGCTGGACGGCCGCATCGCGCGCTGGCGCCAGAAAAGCTCGGCCATGGGCCGCGAGCTCGATTCGCTGGCCGACGTGATCTCGTTCGGCGTGGCGCCCGCCATCATTGCCTATGGCTGCGGCATGCAGGGGCTGTACGACCGCATCGTGCTGGCCTACTTCGTGGCCTGCGGGGTGTCGCGCCTGGCGCGCTACAACGTCACGGCCGAAACGCTGTCGGGCGACGATGGCAAGGTGAAATACTTCGAGGGCACGCCCATCCCCACCTCCATCGTGCTGGTGGGCCTGCTGGCCCTGGCCGCCTACATGGGGGCGGTGCGCGAACATCTGTGGTTCGGCCAGGTGCTGATTGGCGGCTTCACGCTGCACCCGCTGGTGCTGCTGTTTGCGCTGTCGGGTTCGCTGATGATCAGCCGCATCCGCATTCCGAAACTCTGATCTCCTGCCCGGGCGCTGCGCTGCCGGCACTGCAGCGCCCGCCTGCCGCCATGGCCGCGTGAGCTCCACCATGGAGGCGGTATGCACGGGACGTTACGCTTTCGCGGGGTGCTGCACAGTACACTTTGCCTTTTTGGCCCCCCTGTGGCGCGCCTGCCCGGCGCCAGGTGGCAAGCCTTTCATCCTGCAATCCCTCCATGGCCCTTGAAATGGCGGCGCAAGCCCGCACCAGCTTTGACCTCAAAAGCGCCTCGCTGCCCGTAGTGGCCGTGGTGCTCAAGACCACCGACGCCGCACAGTTTGCCGCCGACCTGGCCGAGCGCGTGGCCGATGCCCCCGGTTTTTTCGACAACGATCCGGTGCTGATCGACCTGGGCCCCGTGCGCGAGGCGCCCGAACCCATCGACTTTGCCGCCATCACGGCCCAGTTGCGCCGCCATAGCACCTTGCCGGTGGCCGTGCGCGGCGGCAGCGTGGCCCAGATGGAGGCTGCGCGCGCTGTGGGCCTGGCCGCTGCACCCGATGCCCCGCAGGCCCGCGCCGAAGCGCCAGCGCCCGAAGTGCGCGAGGTCATCCGCGAGGTGGTGCATGAGGTCGAAGTCGTGCGTGAGGTGCCCATGGCCGGCCCCGGCACCGTGGTGGTCGACAAGCCACTGCGTTCGGGCCAGCAGGTCTATGCGCGCGGTGCCGACCTGGTGGTGATGGCCGTGGTGAGCTTTGGCGCCGAAGTCATTGCCGACGGCAACATCCATGTCTATGCCCCGCTGCGCGGCCGTGCCATTGCCGGTGCGCGCGGCAACACCGAGGCCCGCATTTTCTCGACCTGCCTGGAGCCGCAGCTCGTCTCCATCGCGGGCATCTACCGCACCACCGAGACCGCGCTGCCCGCCAATGTGGCGGGCAAGCCGGCCCAGGTGCGGCTCGACGGCGAGAAGCTCCTCATCGAGCCGCTGGCCTGAGAGCCTGAGAGTCTTTTTCATTCATATCAACTCCCACAGAGAATCAGCACACATGGCCAAAATCGTCGTCGTGACCTCCGGCAAGGGTGGCGTGGGCAAGACCACCACCAGTGCCAGCTTTGCCACCGGCCTCGCCCTGCGCGGCCACAAGACCGCCGTGATCGACTTTGACGTCGGCCTGCGCAACCTGGACCTCATCATGGGTTGCGAGCGGCGTGTGGTGTATGACCTGATCAACGTGATCCAGGGCGAGGCCAATCTCCACCAGGCCCTCATCAAGGACAAGCAGTGCGACAACCTGTTCGTGCTGGCTGCCAGCCAGACGCGCGACAAGGATGCGCTCACGCAAGAGGGCGTCGGCAAGATCCTGACCGACCTGGCCGGCATGGGCTTTGAATACATCATCTGCGACTCGCCCGCCGGTATCGAAAGCGGCGCGCTGATGGCCATGCACTTTGCCGACGAGGCGCTGCTGGTGACCAACCCCGAGGTGTCTTCGGTGCGCGATTCCGACCGCATCCTCGGCATGCTGGGCAGCAAGACCAAGCGTGCCATCGAAGGCGGCGAGCCCATCAAGGAGCACCTGCTCATCACGCGTTACAACCCCAGCCGGGTCGAAGACGGCCAGATGCTGAGCCTGGAGGACATCCAGGACATCCTGCGCATCAAGCTCATCGGCGTGATCCCCGAGTCCGAAGTGGTGCTGCAGTCGTCCAACCAGGGCACGCCCGCCATCCATGCGCAGGGCACCGATGTGTCCGAGGCCTACAAGGACGTGATCGACCGTTTTCTGGGTGTCACCGACAAGCCGCTGCGTTTCATCGAGGCGGAAAAGCCCGGCTTCTTCAAACGCCTGTTCGGGAGCAAATAAGCCATGGCTTCTTTCCTCTCCTTCCTGCTCGGCGAAAAGAAGAAGACCGCCAGCGTCGCCAAAGAGCGCCTGCAGATCATCCTGGCGCACGAGCGCAGCGGCCGCAATGCTGCCGAGCCCGACTACCTGCCCGCGCTGCAGCGCGAACTGGTGGCGGTGATCTCGAAATACGTGAAGATCAGCCCCGAGGACCTCAGGGTGCACCTGGAACGCCAGGACAATCTGGAAGTTCTCGAAGTCAAGATCGAGCTGCCCGAGGCGGTACGCTGATTGGGTGTGATAGGCCTACAGCGCAATATGCGCATGCGCTGGGGCTCTCAAAATAACAGGAAACCCGCGCTGGCGCTGGCGCTGGCGGCGGAAGGCACGGTTCAGTGCCGGTGCTTCGCCCACTTCCCGGCAAAGGCCTGGGCGATGCTCAGGCCACGCTGGCCCGGCACCAGCGTGGCGGTCTGGCCTGCGGCCAGGCTGCCCGGCTGCTCCACCGCCAGGTAGTAGCCGCAGCAGCCCGCCAACGCCATGGCACGGCCCGCCTGGGCAAACCCCATCACCGCGGCGAACTTGTAGCAAGGCTCGCGCGGCGCCGTCACGCGCAGCACGCAATCGGGAAAGTGCAGGCGGTCGCCCACGAACACCTCCTGCTCCAGCAGGCCGCTCACCGTGAGGTTCTCACCCAGGAAGCCCGGTGGCAATGTTTCATCCAGTGGGCTGATGCCCCGCTCGCGCCGCTGGGCCTGCCAGAAGGCGTAGTGCACCGCCGGGTAGGCATACACCGCCTTGGCCAAGCCACCGTGCACGCTCAGGTCGGCCTGCTCGTCACCGGCCAGGCCCAGCGGGCCCACGGCAACAGGGCCGGGTGTGGCGGATTTGCCGATGGCGGTGAGAATGCGGCGTTCGCCGATGCGCACGGGCTGGGCCGTACCCACGTTCACGCTGTGCAGCTGCAGTGTGCTGTCCATGGGCTGTGCCGCTAGAGGGGATGCTCGGTGTAGAAGCGCCCGCCGTGGTAGAGCAGGGGCGACAGGCCTTCCTGGTGCTGGCAGCGCTCGACCTCGCCGACAAAAATCACATGGTCGCCTTCGTCGTAGCGGCTGCGGTTGAAGCACTCGAACGTGGCCACGGCGCCCGCCAGCAAAGGCGCGCCGCTGATGCCGGGGTGGTGCTCCACGCCGGCAAAGCGGTCGATCCCGCGGGCGGCAAAGCGCTCGGCCAGGGCCTTCTGGTCGGCTGCCAGCACGTTGATGGCGTAGTGGGAGCCGTTGGCAAAGGCCGGCATCGAGGCCGCCGCGCGCGACAGGCTCCACAGCACCAGGGGCGGCTCCAGCGACACCGAATTGAACGAGTTGGCGGTCAGGCCGATGAACTCGCCCGCTGCATTGCGGGCCGTCACGATGGTCACCCCGGTGGCGAACATGCCCAGCGCATCGCGAAACTCGCGCGCAGAAAAACTCGGCGGGCGGGCCAGGGCGGGTGGTTGCTGGGAACTGTTCACAAAAACGGGGGCACGGGGCCGTGGAGATGGGGAGGGCTATTATGGTGTGGCGCCCCCGGCCACGCAGGCGTGGGGCTCTTTTCCGGAACATTGCATGGCACGTTTACCCACTTACATCACCCTGGGCGCAGGCCCCACCGTGCTCATGCTGCACGATGCCGATGGCGGCCACCTCACGTTTGCGCCCCAGGTGGAGCGGCTGGCCACTGCCGGCTACCGGGCCGTGGCGTGGGACATGCCGGGTTATGGCCACAGCGCACCCATTGAGCCGTACACCTTCAAGGGCCTGGCGCAAAGCTGCCTGGCGCTGGTGGCGGCGCTGCAGTGCGGGCCGGTCACGCTGGTGGGCCATGGGCTCGGTGCCATGGTGGCGGCCGAGGTGGCCTTGCGCCAGCCCGCGCTGGTGCGGCGGCTGGTGCTGTGTTCGGGCGGCCCTGGCCTGGATGCCGAGGCGGTGCAGCGTTGGGTGAGCCCCCGTCTGCAGGCCCTGGAGGCGGTGGACGGCGGCCAGTCGATGGAGCGGCTGGCCCAGGCCCTCGTGCCCCGGTTCATCGGCAGCGGGGCCTTGCCCGAGGGCGTGCGGCTGGCGGGCCATGCGCTGTCGCAGGTGTACCCGGCGACTTACCGGCGGGCGCTGCAGCTGCTGGCATCGTTTGACCGCGATGCCACGGCCTTCATGCGCCTGGCCATGCCCACCTTGCTGCTGGGTGGCGCCATGGACCCCTGCACGCCGCCCGCCGCCCTGCAGGCCCTGGCCCATGTGCTGCCCGATGCGCGCCACCAGAGCCTGGCGCATGTCGGCCACTGGCCGCAGCTCGAAGACCCGGACGGATTTGATGCTGCGTTGCTCGACTTTCTGGCCGAGCAGCGCCGGCTGCACTGAACCGGGGGCTTTCAGGCGGCGATGGCGGCGCGCCGGGGCGGCACGGCCTCGGCGCCCAGAAAGCCGAAGTCCATTGCGGGCTGAGTGCCGCTGATCAGCTCTGCCAGGGCCTTGCCCGAGCCCGCGCCATGTGTCCAGCCCAGGGTGCCATGGCCGGCATTCACCCACAGCTTGCCCAGGCGCGTGCGGCCGATGAAGGGGATGTTGGTGGGGGTGGCCGGGCGCAGGCCGGTCCAGTACTGCGGATTGCCGCCCTGCTCGGGTGTGCGGGTGTCGCACACGCCGGGCAGGATCTCCTCGATGCGGCGCGACAGCATGTGGCAGCGCGCCCGGGCCACGGGGCTGTCGAGCGACAGATCGAACCCGCCCAGCTCGATGGTGCCGGCCACGCGCAGCACATCGCCCAGGCGGCTCATGGCGAGCTTCTTGCCGTCGTCGATGGTCGAGACCATGGGCGCGCCCTCGGGCTTGAGCAGCGGGAAGGTGGCGCTGTAGCCCTTGCCGGGGTAGATGGGCAGATCCACACCCACGGTGCGCAGCAGCGGCGCACTGTAGGAGCCGCAGGCCACCACGATGGCGTCGCCCTTCAACAGATAATCTTTCTTGCCGCCAGTGCCCGATTGGCGATCGATGACAGCTACTGAATCAATGGCATTGCCAATCTTGTTCAGTCGCAGCACATCGTGGCCATACAAGAACTTGGCGCCACGCTCGGCACAGCGGCGGGCCAGTTGCTGCGTGAACACGCGCGCGTCGCCGCTTTCGTCGGTGCTGGTGTAGGTGCCACCGGTGATGCGGTCGCCGTAGGCCTTGAAGGCCGGTTCGATCTGCAGCAGTTCGCCCTTGCTGACCAGGCGGCGCTGCACCCCGAACTGGCGCATCACCTCGACGGCGTGGCCTGCTTCGTCCAAGGATTTCTGGTCGGAATAGAAATGCGCGATGCCGCGTTCGAGCCGGTGGTATTCGATGCCGGTGCTGCGTACCACGTCCTTCAGCGCCGCATGGCTGTAGGCGCCCAGGGCCACGATCTGCTGCACATTGCGTTCAAAGGCGTGGTCGTTGCACTGGGCGAGGAACTTCAGGCACCAGCGCCATTGCTCCCAGTCGAGCTGGGGTCGAAACAGCAGAGGGGCCTCCTTGTCGAACATCCACTTGAGCGCCTTCCACGGTGCTGCGCGGTTGGCCCAGGGCTCGCAGTAACTCACCGAGATCTGTGCTGCATTGGCGAAGCTGGTTTCCAGCGCGGCGTCGGGCTGGCGATCGACCACGGTCACTTCATGTCCACGCTCCAGCAGATGCCAGGCGGTGCTGATGCCGATGATGCCGGCGCCAAGAACGATGGTTTTCATGGGCGCAGTGTGCGCGACATTGCGTTACTCTAAAAGCAAAATTAAACTTACTCCAAAAACATCAGTGCATCTAATAAATTGCGCTCCACAGTGGCCCATTTTTGCGCGAGTTGAAGACCATGAGTACCTACGATCCCGCCGCCCTGGAATGCCTTGCCGCCATCGTGGAAGAGGGCGGTTTCGAGCGTGCCGCCCAGCGGCTGAACGTCACGCAGTCGGCGGTTTCGCAGCGCCTGCGCGCGCTGGAGGCGCAGGTGGGCTCGGTGCTCATCGTGCGCAGCCGGCCGCTGCGGCCGACCTCGGCGGGGCAGTTGCTGCTCAAGCACACCAAGCAGATGCGGCTGCTGCGCGCCGATCTGGAGCGCGATCTGCAGGAGCTCGCCCCGAGCACGCCCGGTGGCACGCGCGAGGATGAGCGCATTTCGATTGCCATCAACGCCGACAGCATTGCCACCTGGGCGATGGGCGCGCTGCACGACCTGGTGCGCCAGCGCCTGCCGCTGGAAATCATCGTGGATGACCAGGATTTCACCCAGGAGTGGCTGCGCTCCGGCCAGGTGCTGGGCTGTGTCACCACGCTCAAGCAGGCGCTGCGCGGCTGCAAGATGGTGCCGCTCGGGGCCATGCCCTATGTGGCGGTGGCTTCGGCTTCGTTTGCCCGGAAGTACCTGCCGCAAGGACTGACGCCGCACAATTTTCGCGATGTGTCGTTTCTGTCGTTCAACCGCAAGGACGACATGGCCTCGGAGTTCGTGGCGCGTGCATTCGGGCTCAAGCGGGTGGCGCTCAACCACCTTTTCGTGCCCAGCGCGGAGGGCCAGATGCGGGCTGTGGCCGCGGGCTGGGCGGTGGGCGTGGTGCCAGAGTTGCTGGCACGGGACGCCTTGGCGGACGGCTCGATGGTGGAGCTGGCCCCGGGGTGCGCCTTGCCCATCCAGCTGTACTGGCATTGCTGGAACCTGGAATCGGAATTGCTTGACGCCCTGACGGCGGCCCTGACCCACGCTGCGACCGAGGCACTGGTGCCCTGAGACCGCGCGGGTTTTCTCCAGCGAAGCGCGGCACGCGGTGCGCGCGTCGGGTTTTGTTACAGAAATGAACGATGTGGTTGCAATGCAACTGTCAAAGTCTTTTTTTGTACCGGTGTGTATAAGATGTCGGCATGCCAACGCCGAAAACCAAGGTTTCCTTCAAGGAACAGATGCACCAGGCGCGTGAAGACGCCATCCTGCAGGCCACCTGCCGCCTGCTGGGTGAAAAGTCTTTCGACGTGATGACGATGGACGATGTCGCCAATGCCGTGGGCATCGCCAAGGCCAGCCTTTACAAACACTTCGCCAGCAAGGAAGACCTGTGCTGCGCCGCCATGGTCCAGATACTGGGGCGTGTGCGTGCCTACCTGGACACCCTGCCCGCGGAAATGCCGCCCCAGGACAAGCTGCAGGATCTGGTGCGCTGGTCGCTGGAGCGGCTGATCACCAACGAAATGCCGCTGCTGCCCAGCCGCAATTCCAGCCTGCGGGCGGTGCTCATGGCGAGCAGGCAGTATCTGGACGGACTGGTGGCGGTGAGCGACCAGATTGGCCAATGGATCACCGAGGCGCAGGCGCAAGGCCTCATCAACCCTGCGTTGCCGCCGCTGGTGGTGCTGTACACCCTGTTTGCCCGCGCATGCGACCCCGTGGTGGGGTTTCTCAAGGAAGGCGGCCAGTATTCGGACGCGGAAATCGTCGACCTGGTGGTGCGCACCTGTTTTGACGGGCTGGCGGCACGCTAGTGTTCTGCCCCCGAAGGGGCGGTGCCGTGCTGCGCGGTGAAATTGGCCGTGCGAAAACGCGCAACCTCCGTGCGCAAGGCCACCATGCAGCCCATGGATGTCCACGCAATTCGGTGGGCCCTTATGGGGCCTGGCGGCTGACGGGGACGAAAAAAACCCTGCCGAGGCAGGGCTTGGTTGGTGGCAGCGCTGCCTCAGCGCACGATGAGCAAGGGCACCTTGCTGTGGGCCAGCACCTGGGTGGTGACCGAGCCCATCACCAGCGTGGCGATGGCGCCGTGGCCATGCGAGCCCATGACCAGCAGATCGAACTTGCCGGTGTCAGCCACCTTGGCGATGGTCTCACCCACGGCGCCCACCTTGACGTTGCGCTTGGCATCCACACCATGGCGGCCCAGAAACTTGCACACGGGAGCGAGGATCTTTTCGGCTTCTTCGGCGTGGTACGTGTCAACGACTTCCTTGCCCAGGGCCGCGCGTGCGCGTGCGGGCAGGGGGGCCTGCACGGTCAGCACGGTGTAGGTGTGGGTGCCGCCCAGCAACTCTTCATGGGTGGCCAGGTAGGCGAGCATTTTCTTGGTGTAGGCGCTGCCGTCGACAGCAAGCAGGATGTTCATGGTGTGTTCTCCGGAATGGGTGGTTCAGGCTAATCGGCGCGCGTTGTTCTTGTCTTGAGCTGTGTCAGGTTTCCTCGTACGCACGGAAAGTTTGTCAGCCTGTGCCCATCATACGGAAATACAGCACTGCGCCTGGAACATGGCCTGTTCCCCCTTGCGCGCATAACCCAGCGGGTTGGCCACCACGCGGCATTGCCAGGCCTCTCCCTGTGCGTCGGTGCCCGTCACCGTGTAGTCGCTGGGGGCATGCAGATGCCCATGCAGCCACAGCCGGGCCAGGGGCAGCAGATCGTCCAGGGCATTGCAGAAACCGGCGGTGCCGGGCACCAGCCCATAGCGCGGGTCAGCGCTGCGCAGGCTGGGCGCGAAATGGGTGACGGCCACCGTGGGCCCGGTGTGCGGTTGTGCCAGTGCTGCGCGCAACCACTGCTGGCATTGCAGCGCCTGGGCACGCACGGGCTCTGCCAGAAAGGGCTCGCCGTGGCGTGTCCCGCCGGTCTTGCGCAGATAAAAGTTGGCGGCGCGAAAGGCCTTGTCGCGCTGCTTCAGGCGCCGCGCGAGGTCGGTGCTGCCTTCGTGGTCGGCCAGGGCATCGAAGTCGCTCCAGAGCGTGGTGCCGACAAAGCGCACGCCATGGAGCACCAGGGTCTCGCGTTCCAGCCAGGCGATGCCCAGCCGGTCGCAGACCGCGCGCAGCCGGGCATGGGCCGCGTCGAAGTCCTGCGCGTCGTACTCATGGTTTCCGGGCACAAACAGCACGGGTGTGGGCCAGCCGGCGAATTGCGGCAACGGAGAAAAACGCTCCAGACCGAAGGCCTGGTCGGTGAGCTGTCCGCCCTGCTGGTACGAGCCAATGTCGCCGGCCAACACCAGCACATCCGCCGCCGCGGCGGGCTCGGGTTCGAAATGGGGGTGCGCCTCCAGGTGCAGGTCGGACAACAGCTGTATCTTCATGGACCGTCAGTCGATGGCGGGGCGGCCCGCCGGTTGGGGAAAGGTGCGCCGGGCGGCGCGTGCCAGTGCCTGCAGCAACCAGTTGATGGCCGTTTGCTGCGGACCGCGCCGGTGCCACAGCGCATCCACATGCACCGCCGGCACATCCAGCGGCAGGGGGCGCAGCACCAGCGCTTCGGCGATGCCGGTCACTGGCACAAAGTGGCGGGGCAGCACGGTGAGCAGGTCGGAACTGGCCACCACCCGCCCCGCAGTGAAGAACTGGTTGACGGTGAGCACCACGCGCCGCTCGCGCCCCAGCGACGCCAGGGCTTCATCGATGAAACCAAACGGGCGCCCGGAAAAGCTCACCAGCATGTGGCGCGCGGCGCAAAACTGGTCCAGCGTCAGCGGCGCAACGGCCAGCGGATGGCCCTGGCGCATCACGCACACATATTCGCCGTCGTAGATGCGGCGGCTGTCAAAGGCCACCACGCCCCCCGACTGTGCCCGCGCCGTCAGGCCGGCCAGCACGGCGGGAAAGTAGCCCACCGCCATGTCGGCGGATTTTTCTTCGAGGAGGCGGCGGGGGTCGCGCGTGGTGAGCGGCACCACCCGCACCGAAATACCGGGTGCCTCGCGCTCCATGATCTCCACCAGGCCGGGCACCAGCGTGGCGGCGGTGGCGTCGGACAGGGCCAGCACAAAGGTGGAGGTGGCCGTGGCGGGCTCGAACAGGCCGGGCGCCAGTGATTCCTGCAACTGCGCAAGGGCCTCGCGCACCGTGGGCCACAGCGCCAGCGCGCGGGGTGTGGGCTCCACCCCGTGGCCGCTGCGCACCACCAGATCGTCGCCAAGCACATCGCGCAGGCGGCGCATGGCATTGCTGACGGCCGGTTGCGTGAGCGATAGCTTGTGCGCGGCCCGGGTCAGGCTGCGCTCGGCCATCACCTCGTCGAAAACGCGCAGCAGGTTCAGATCGAGGGAACGAAAGTTGACGGGCGAGAGGTGATTCATATATCAACAATATGAATGAATTGGATTCACAATATAAACTTGAATAAATAAAGGGTAAACCCTAATATCCTTCCATCGCCCGGCAATCTCGCCAAAAGCGTTTGAAAGGGATCTTGAAATGACCAGTTTTGCACACGTGGATTACTCCACACAGCACCTCGGCGTGGCCCGGGCAGAGAATGCCATCGTGGCGTTGAAAAATGTTGTTGCAGGCTTTGACGGCGCGCGCGGCGCCGCCTCCATGCTGCTGGCTGCGGTGGTGGCAGCGCTGCTCGTGGTGGCCAATCAGGTGATCGACACCTGGGGCGACGGCCATCTGCTGGCCGCCTGGATCGTGCTGTGGGTGGTGGCATTTGCTGCCATTGCCCTGCTTGCCACGCCGGCCCGCCGCGCTTCGGTAGTGCTGCGCACCGGCTACAAGGCCTGGATGGAAAGCCGCCGCCAGTCTGCCGAAGACCAGCGCACCTGGAATGCCGCCCTGCGGGATGCCCGCATGATGGCGGACCTGAGCCGCGCCATGAGCGCCGCCGCCACCAGCCAGCAGCACTTGCGCAAGCACTGCTGAGCACTGCCCAGACTCCCTGCGCCCCCGGCATGGCCGCTGGGCGCAACATCCCAAGCCGTGGCACAGTCCACGGCTTTTTTGTTGGGCGCTCGCAGCCGGCCCGGCAGCCCACGCATGAAAAAGCCGCCTCGCCCTGGGAAGGGGCGGGCGGCTTGAGTGCATGGCATTCGCGCTACAGGGGGAGCGATGCTCCCTCCGCAGTGCGGCGCTTGCGTCAGACTTCCGCGAGGCGCTTTGCGATGGCAGCGCGGGTTTCCAGCAGTTCCTTGGGCAGGTGGTAGGCCAGTTGCTCGAAATGGGCATCGTGCAGCTGGAGTTCGTCCACCCAGGCGGCCTTGTCGATGTGGGTCACGGTCTGGAACTGCTGGGCGTTGAAGTCCAGGCCGGTCCAGTTGATCTCGGTGTACTGCGGCGCAATGCCGAACATCGTGTCCTGGCCCTCGGCCTGGCCTTCGATGCGGTCGATCATCCACTTGAGCACGCGCATGTTCTCGCCGTAGCCGGGCCAGACGAATTTGCCATCTTCACCCTTGCGGAACCAGTTCACGCAGAAGATCTTGGGCAGGGTGTGGCCCGATTCCTCCAGCTTGTGTTCCATGTCGAGCCAGTGCTGGAAGTAGTCGCTCATGTTGTAGCCGCAGAAGGGCAGCATGGCGAACGGATCGCGGCGCACCACGCCCTGGGCACCGAAGGCGGCTGCGGTGGTCTCGGAGCCCATGGTGGCGGCCATGTACACGCCTTCCATCCAGGTGCGGGCCTCGGTCACCAGCGGCACGGTGGTCGAGCGGCGGCCACCGAAGATGAAGGCATCGATGGCCACGCCATTGGCGTCGTCCCACTGGGGGTCGAGCGCCGGGTTGTTGGTGGCGGCCACGGTGAAGCGCGAATTGGGGTGAGCGGCCTTGGCGCCGGTCTGCTTGGCGATTTCGGGTGTCCAGTCCTTGCCCTGCCAGTCGATCAGGTGGGCGGGGATGCCGCCACCGTCCTTTTCCATGCCTTCCCACCACACGTCGCCGTCGTCGGTCAGGGCCACGTTGGTGAAGATCACGTCCTTGTCCAGCGAGCGCATGCAGTTCGGGTTGGTGTGCATGTTGGTGCCGGGGGCCACACCGAAGTAGCCGGCTTCGGGGTTGATGGCGTACATCTTGCCATCGGCATGGGGCTTGATCCAGGCGATGTCGTCACCGATGGTGGTGACCTTCCAGCCCGCAAAACCGGCCTCTGGGGGGACCAGCATGGAGAAGTTGGTCTTGCCACAGGCACTGGGGAAGGCGGCGGCCACGTGGTACTTCTTGCCCTGGGGGTTGGTCACGCCCAGGATCAGCATGTGCTCGGCCAGCCAGCCCTGGTCGCGGCCCATGGTGGAGGCGATGCGCAGCGCCAGGCATTTCTTGCCCAGCAGCGCGTTGCCGCCGTAGCCCGAGCCATAGGACCAGATCTCGCGCGTTTCGGGGTAGTGGACGATGTACTTGACCTTGGGGTTGCAGGGCCAGGAGGTGGTGTCCTTCTCGCCAGCCGCCAGCGGTGCGCCCACGGTGTGCATGCAGGGCACGAACTCGCCGTCGGTACCCAGCACGTCATGGACGGCCTTGCCCATGCGGGTCATCAGGCGCTGGTTCACGGCCACGTAGGCGCTGTCGGTCAGTTCCACGCCGATGTGGGCGATGTGGCTGCCCAGCGGGCCCATACTGAACGGCACCACGTACATGGTGCGGCCCTTCATGCAGCCGTCGAACAGCGGCTGCAGCGTGGTGCGCATCTCGGCCGGGGCCATCCAGTTGTTGGTCGGGCCGGCGTCTTCCTTCTTCTCGGAGCAGATGTAGGTGCGGTCTTCCACGCGGGCCACGTCCGACGGGTCGGAGCAGGCCAGGAAGCTGCCGGGGCGCTTGGCCGGGTTGAGCTTCTTGAAGGTGCCGGCATCGACCAGCTGCTGGCACAGGCGGTCGTACTCTTCCTTGGAGCCGTCGCACCAGTAGATGGACTCGGGCTTGCACAGGGCGGCCATGTCGGCCACCCAGGCCAGCAGGCGGGCGTTCTTGACGTAAGCGGGGGCGTTGAGATTCAGGCCCTGCATCGTGGGTGCGTTCATCGGGGAGCTTCCTAAGTTGAAAAACAGTTTTTTCAAAGGAAGCGGACCTGGTGGATCGCGGCGAGGCCTGGCGCAGTTGCGGATGCTGAGCGCTGCCTTTGAAAAAACGGCTGAGGTGCTCAGTCGGCGGGCGGGTGCATGGCGAATCCCCACGGAGTGGAGGCTATGCCACGGAATCCGCGGGTCGGCTGGGATGACGATTTTATGAACCTGCCGCCAGTTTGTCTGTCAGACTCGGGCCAAAATTATGCAAAAAAAGCATAGGGTTATGCATGAATATGGCTAGGATGGCCGCGAGTTCAGGCCTGCGAGGCCTGCCAGCGCTCATACCCGGCCTTGCGCAGGGCGCAGGCCGGGCAGGTGCCGCAGCCGTAGCCCCAGGCGTGGCGCGTGTCGCGCACACCGTGGTAGCAGGTGTGGGATTGCTCCAGGACGATATCCACCAGCGCCCGCCCGCCCAGGGTGCGGGCCAGTTGCCAGGTCTCGGCCTTGTCCAGCCACATCAGCGGCGTCTCGAAGGTGAAGCGCTGTCCCATGCCCAGCGACACGGCCACCTGCAGGGCCTTCAGTGTGTCATCGCGGCAATCCGGGTAGCCCGAGAAATCGGTCTCGCACATGCCGCCCACCAGCGTGTGCAGCCCGCGCCGGTAGCCCACGGCGGCGGCGAGCTGGAAGAACAGCAGGTTGCGCCCCGGCACGAAGGTATTGGGCAGGCCAGCGGCGTCCATCACGATTTCCGTCTCGCGCGTCAGGGCCGTGTCGCTGATCTGGCCCAGCACGGACAGATCGATCATGTGGTCTTCGCCCAGCCGTTCGCGCCACTGCGGAAAACCTGCGCGCAGGGCGGCCAGCACCGCGTGGCGCGCCTGCAGCTCCACCTGGTGGCGCTGGCCGTAGTCGAAGCCGATGGTTTCGACATGGGCGAAATGCTCCAGTGCCCAGGCCAGGCAGGTGGTGGAGTCCTGTCCGCCAGAGAAAAGTACGAGGGCGTGTCCGGATCGCATGGGCGGCATCTTTCGGCAAGGGTGGGCGTAAAAAAACCCCGCGCTGCGGGGTTCGTGGCGAACGCGGCGTGCGCCTCAGGCCATGTTCACGGCAATGAAGGCCAGCAGGAAAATCATGATGGCGCCCACGACGGGCAACACCACGGGAATCAGCGGGACAACGTTTTCCACGGCATCGGCCGAGTGCGCTTCGGGGGCGTGCGAGGTGTTGTGGTCAGACATGGCAAGAACTCCAAAGGGCGTAGAACTGCTGCAATTCTAGCTGCAGCACCGAAGATCGCGACGCCCACGGCGTCATTACATCAGCGCGGCTTCCATGCCGGCCGCGCGCAACGCCTCCAGCACCTGGGCCACATGGGGCTGGCCGCGGGTCTGCAGCACCAGCTCGATCTCCACGTTCTGCGCAGCCAGCATGGTGAAGGCCCGCTGGTGGTGCACCTCCTCGATGTTGGCGCCCGCGTCCGCCACGGTGGCGGTGATGCGTGCCAGCACGCCTGGAATGTCGCGCGCACTGACCTTGATGCGCGCCAGCCTTCCAGAGCGCACCATGCCACGCTCGATGATGGCGGCCAGCAGCAGCGGGTCGATGTTGCCGCCGCACAGCACCAGCCCCACCTTCTTGCCGGCAAAGCGCTCGGGGTGGCGCAGCAGCGCGGCCAGGCCGGCGGCGCCCGCACCTTCCACCAGGGTTTTCTCGATTTCCAGCAGCATCAGCACGGCCTGCTCGATGTCGCCCTCATCCACCAGCACCAGGTCGTCCACCAGGCGTTTGACCACTTCCTGGGTGAGGGTGCCGGGCGTGCCCACGGCAATGCCCTCGGCGATGGTGGAGGTGCCCTGCGGGTGGTGCGTGCCCTTGATGGCATTGACCATGGCCGGAAAGCGCGCGGTCTGCACGCCGATGATCTCGATGTCCGGGCGCAGCGCCTTGGCGGCGGTGGCCACGCCGGCGATCAGCCCGCCGCCACCCACGGCGATGACCAGGGTGTCGAGATCGGGCACGGCCTGCAGCATCTCCAGCGCGAGCGTGCCCTGGCCCGCAGCCACCGCTTCGTCATCGTAGGGGTGGACGAACACCAGCCCCTCGGCGTCGGCAAGATGGTAGGCATGGGCGCGCGCCTCTTCCAGCGTGTCGCCGTGCAGCACCACCTCGGCGCCAAAGCCGCGCGTGCGCTCCACCTTCACGCCGGGCGTGAAGCGCGGCATGACGATCACGGCGCGCAGGCCCATGCGCTGCGCGTGGTAGGCCACGCCCTGCGCATGGTTGCCCGCGCTCATGGCCACCACGCCGCGCGCGCGCTCGGCCGGTGTGAGCAGCGTGAGCTTGTTGCAGGCGCCGCGCTCCTTGAAGGAGGCGGTGAACTGCAGGTTCTCGAACTTCAGGAAAACCTGGGCGCCGACGATGTCCGACAGCGTGCGCGACTCAACGCACGGCGTGTCGAGCACCTGGCCCTGCAGCCGGGTGGCTGCATCGCGAATGTCTTGAATGGAAAGCATGGCCGCCATTGTGGGGGCAGCAGCACGCGCCGGGAAAGAGCTGCATGCGGTGCAGTGACGAAATTTCATCCATGGCTGCCAGCGCTGGTGCATAAGCGTCTGCCGCCGATTTTTCCCACGCTCATCCCGGAGCACTTGTGCTGGCGCCGCTGCAAGCGCCAGAGGGGCATGGGGCATCAGGCCGGAAAAGCGCGCGCCAGTACCGCGGCCACGTCCACCGCCCGGGTGTCGATGGCCCCCACCACCCGGCCCGCGCCCGCGCTGCCCAGCCGCGTGGCCATGAAACCATCGGCCACCGCTGTCGGCGCATGGCGGCGCAGCAGGCAGGCCTGGGCCACCAGCACCAGGCGCTGCACCAGCACGCGGCCCAGGGCTTCGAGCTGTTCGCGCGACGTGGCCAGCAGGTTGCGCAGTGCCTGCAGCTCGGCCTGCAACAGCGGCTCGCCCGCAGCGGTGTCCGCCAGTTCGGCCAGCAAGGCCATGGCGGCCTCGGGCGCGCGGCCAATGGCGCGCAGCACATCCAGGCACATCACGTTGCCCGAGCCCTCCCAGATGGAGTTGACCGGCGCCTCGCGGAACAGGCGGGCCATCACGCTGCTGTCCACATAGCCGTTGCCGCCAAACACTTCCATGGCCTCACCGGTCAGCTCCACCGCGCGCTTGCAGACCCAGAACTTGGCGGCGGGCGTCATCACGCGCTTCCAGGCGCGCTGCACGGGGCTGTCGTCACGCTCGAAGGCCTCGGCCAGCCGCATGGCCAACACCAGCGCGGCCTCGCTTTCCAGCGCCAGGTCGACCAGCACCGCGCGCATCAGTGGCTGCTCGGCCAAGGGCCTGCCAAAGGCCTGGCGCTGGCGGGCATAGGCCAGCGCCTGCACGGTGGCCTGGCGCAGGATGGCGGCGCTGCCCAGCACGCAGTTCAGCCGGGTGGTGGTGGCCATCTCGATGATGGTGGGGATGCCGCGTCCTTCCTCGCCCATCAGGATGCCCCAGGCATCCTCGAACTCGACCTCGCTGCTCGCATTGCTGCGGTTGCCCACCTTGTCCTTGAGGCGCTGCACGATCACCGCGTTCTTGCTGCCGTCGGGCCGCCAGCGCGGCACGAAGAAGCAGGCGTGGCCGCCCTCGGCCGTGCGCGCCACCACCAGGTGCGCGTCGCATATGGGCGCCGAGAAAAACCATTTGTGGCCACGCAGCAGGTATTCGCCACCGCGCCCGCCTGCACCGGGACCCGAACGCAAGGGCGTGGCCAGCGTGGTGTTGGCGCGCACATCCGAGCCGCCCTGCCTTTCGGTCATGCCCATGCCCAGCCAGATCGCGTGTTTCTGCGCCAGCGGCACATCGCGCGCGTCGTAGTCGTTGCTGAACAGCGGGGCCTGCAGCTGCGCCCACAGCGCGGGCTCTTTCTGCAGCACCGGAATGCTCGCCGTGGTCATGGTGGCCGGGCACAGCGTGCCCTGCTCCACCTGGCCATGCAGATAAAAACCCGCCGCCCAGGCGGCCCAGCGGCCGGGCTGTGCGTCGCGAAACGGCTGTGCGACCAGGCCCTGCCCGCGGTACAAGGCCATGAGCGCGTGCCAGCTTGGGTGGAACTCCACGCTGTCGATGCGCCGCCCGCGTGGGTCAAAACCGTGCAGCGTGGGCGTGTGGCGGTTCGCCTCCTCGGCCAGGCGCCAAGTTTCCTGCGCGCCCAGCTGCTGGCCGTAGGCCGATAGCTGCGGCCGCGCCCAGAGCGCGCCCGCACGCTCCAGGGCTTCGCCCAGGGCGGCATCGGTGCCGAGCAGGTTGAAATCGGCCAGTTCGTCGAACTGGTTGAAAACCTCGTGCGTGCTCCAGGCGGTCATGGTGTGGGCCTCTTTCGTCTACCTTCGGGCGGCCACCATGATGTCCGGGAAAAAATGGCCAGGCAAGGTGCACGGGGGTGTGCGGGGGGTGTGCGAAATATTGTGAGAACTCGTGGGCCGCGCACCACGCACTTCAGCGCAACACCCTGCAATTGCCGAACTCGCAGCGGATCGCCAGCGCATCGCCGTTGGTGCAGGCCACACTGTAGGTCTCGAACCCCGGGCCCTTGGCCGCCAGCGATGCCAGCGGCTGTTCGCTGCACGACTGGCTGCGCGCCAGGCGCTCGGCGCTGAAGGCGTCGGTGCCAATCTGGCGGGGCAGTGCCAGCGCGGGCGCGGGGCGCGGTGGCGCCGGTTGGGGCGCGGCCGCCACCGGGCCATGCCCCCGGGTCGCCATGCAGGCGGCCTCGGTTTGCCGGCGCCGCTCCAGCGCCTGCAGCCCCTGCGTTGCACCCAGCACGCCGCCCACGGCCGCCCAGTCGCGCACCGTGTCGTGCCCGTAGCCCAGGCCCCACACCAGCGCAGCCGTCACCAGCGCGCCCTGTACCAGGCCGTCCAGCGTTTCAGCCACTACGCCCACCTGGGCGGCGTGCTGCCTGCAATAGTCCAGGTCGGCGCCGTAGCGGGCGCTGGCACTGTCGTCGGGCGCCCGCTGCGCGGGCAGGTCGGGGCTGTGTGCGGCGCAACCTGCGAGCACCAGGGCCAACAGGCCAACGCACAGTCGTTGCGGCAGCGCTGGCAGGGCGCGCCTGCCTCCTTCCTGCCGTGGGCCACGGCCCATCACGGCGGCGATGGCGGCCGTGGTGCGGGGGCGGTGCATGGGGGTCATGTCGTAGGTGAAGGTCAGGGTGCGTGGAGGCGAGGGCATCCGCAGGGGGTGTCAAGGCGGCAGTATGTACCAGTGCCCGTGTCGGCGTCACTCCGCCATGCGCCCCTGGCCAAGCTTGCAGAAGGGGTTGTTCAAGGTGCATCACGCGAAGGCGCTGCAGCGGCAGAACGCGCATTCCAGCGATCTGGCCCTGTCCGCAGTTTGTGCTTTATCAAACTACAGGTAGTGTTTGATGGGTATCGTACACACCATAGGTAGTGTTTTAACCCCCTTGACGGATTGTGATAACCCATGGCGTCCACCCTTGTCACCTTGCCCGGTGAAGTCGTTTTGCGCAGCGGGCAGCGCGTTCCTTTTGACGCCGAACGCATCCGTGCCGCACTCGCCAGCGCCGGGCAGGCTGCGGGCGAATATGGCGCCGAAGAGGCTGCACTGCTCACCGCACAGGTCACCAAGGTGCTGATCCACCGCTTCCATGGCGAAGCGCCCACGGTGGAGCAGATCCAGGACGTGGCCGAGCAGACGCTCATCGCCGCCAACCACCTGGCCACGGCGCGCGCCTACATCGTCTACCGCGAGCAGCACGCCACCTTGCGCGCCGACAGGCAGACGCTGGTGGATGTCGAAAGCTCCATCAACGAATACCTCACGCGGGCCGACTGGCGCGTGAACGCCAACGCCAACCAGGGCTATTCTCTGGGTGGCCTGATCCTCAACGTGGCGGGCAAGGTCACGGCCAACTACTGGCTCTCGCATGTCTACACGCCCGAGATCGGCGCGGCGCACCGCAGCGGCGACATCCACATCCATGACCTCGACATGCTCAGCGGCTACTGCGCGGGCTGGTCGCTGCGCACGCTGCTCAATGAGGGGCTCAACGGCGTACCGGGCAAGGTCGAAGCCGGGCCGCCCAAGCACATGTCGTCCGCCGTGGGGCAGATCGTCAACTTCCTGGGCACGCTGCAAAACGAGTGGGCGGGCGCGCAGGCGTTCTCGTCGTTCGACACCTACATGGCGCCCTATGTGCGCGCCGATGCCATGGACTACGCCGCCGTGCGCCAGTGCATCCAGGAGCTGGTCTACAACCTCAACGTGCCCTCGCGTTGGGGCACGCAAACGCCGTTCACCAACCTCACCTTCGACTGGGTCTGCCCCGACGACCTGCGCGAGCAGGTGCCGGTGATTGCGGGCCAGGAGATGCCGTTCTGCTACGGCGAGCTGCAGGCCGAGATGGACCTCATCAACCGCGCCTACATCGACGTCATGACCACGGGCGACGCCAAGGGCCGCGTGTTCACCTTCCCCATCCCCACGTACAACATCACCAAGGACTTCCCGTGGGAGAGCGAGAACGCGCAGCGGCTGTTCGACATGACGGCCAAGTACGGCCTGCCGTATTTCCAGAACTTCATCAACTCCGAGCTGGAGCCGAACATGGTGCGCTCCATGTGCTGCCGCCTGCAGCTGGATTTGCGTGAACTGCTCAAGCGCGGCAATGGCCTGTTCGGCAGCGCCGAGCAGACGGGCAGCCTGGGCGTGGTCACCATCAACTGCGCGCGCTTGGGGTATTTGCATGCGGGCGATGAGGCTGGGCTGTTCAAAGCGCTCGACCGCCTCATGGAGCTGGGCAAGCAAAGCCTGGAGACCAAGCGCAAGCTCATCCAGCGGCTCATGGACCAGGGCCTGTTCCCCTACACCAAGCGGTATCTGGGCACGCTGCGCAACCACTTCAGCACGCTGGGTGTGAACGGCATCAACGAGATGGTGCGCAACTTCACCGGCGACGCGCACGACATCACCAGCGACTTTGGCCATGCGCTGGCCGTGCGCCTGCTCGACCATGTGCGCGAGCGCATGGCGCAGTTCCAGGAAGAAACCGGCCACCTCTACAACCTGGAGGCCACGCCCGCCGAGGGCACCACCTACCGCTTCGCCAAGGAAGACAAGAAGCGCTGGCCCGCCATCGTGCAGGCGGGCACCGAAGATCGGCCGTACTACACCAATTCCTCGCAGCTGCCCGTGGGCTTCACCGACGACCCGTTCGAGGCCCTGGCGCGCCAGGAGCAGCTGCAGTCCAAGTACACCGGCGGCACCGTGCTGCACCTGTACATGGGCGAGCGGCTATCGAGCGGCGCCGCCTGCCGCGACCTGGTCAAGCGCTCGCTCACGCGCTTTCGCCTGCCCTACATCACCATCACGCCCACGTTCTCGATCTGCCCCACGCATGGCTACCTGGCGGGCGAGCACAAGTTCTGCCCGACCTGCGACGAAGAGCGGCTGGCCGCCAAGCGCGCGGCGCTGGCTGCTTGAACCGCATGTTGGCTGCCAGTATTCAAGTCAAATAGGCCGCTAGCGCTTTTCCATAAAGCGCGAGCAGCTATTTATTTGATAGTTCATCAGCGGAGCGAGGCGGACCCAGGTGCCGCCCTTGCACCGTTGCCCCGGGGCGGCGCAGCATCCACTGCGGCACGCTCTTTTTCAACCCCCAGGAGCACCTACCCATGAACCACTTTTCTTCCACCGAACACGCCGCCATCGCTGACATCCAGCTCACCGACGCCGAGCGCCAGCCCTGCGAGGTCTGGACCCGCGTCATGGGCTACCATCGCCCCGTTGCCAGCTTCAACGTGGGCAAGCAGGGCGAGCACCAGGAGCGCCAGTTTTTCGCTGAATCGGCCTGTGGCCGCTGAGCCGCAAACCCACCGCCTGCCAGGCAGCGCGACCGGCATCCCCGTGCCGCTCGCGGCCAATGGCGGGCCGGCCTTGCGCGTGGGCGGCCTCACGCCCCTCACCACCATCGACTTCCCCGGCCGGCTCGCGGCGGTGGTGTATTGCCAGGGCTGCCCCTGGCGCTGCGGTTATTGCCACAACCCCGAACTGCTCGACGCCACGGCGCCCGCGGCCGTGCCGTGGCCGCAGGTGCGGGCGTTTCTGGACACCCGCCGGGGCTTGCTCGATGGCGTGGTTTTTTCCGGGGGCGAGCCGACCCTGCAGGCCGCATTGCCCGCCGCGCTGGCCGAGGTGCGTGCCATGGGCTTTCAAACCGCGCTGCACACGGGCGGCATGTACCCCGAGCGCCTCGCGTCCTTGCTGCCGCTGCTCGACTGGGTGGGGCTTGACATCAAGGGGCCGCTGAACGCCAGCGGTGCCTTCGACGCCATCACCCGCACCCCTGGCAGTGGCGCCAGAACGCTTGATGCCTTGCGCCTGCTGCTGGCCAGCGGCGTGGCCTGCGAGTGCCGCACCACGTGGCACGCAGGGCTGTTTGGCGTGGAGGCATTGCTGGAGCTGGCCGACACCCTGGCCAGTGAAGGCGTGGCGCATTGGGCGCTGCAGGAATGCCGCGCGCCGGGGGCAGCGGCCTGGGGGTTGACGGCGCAGCAGACCGCGCGGCTGGGTGAGCGGTTTGCATCGTTTGCTGTGCGACGGGGGTGACGGAGGAAGGCGTTGTGTTCTTGCCGGCGGCTACAGCGGCCCACGAACCTGCGGCGCGCTGATGCCCGACGCCTGGCGCCGCCAGCGCACTCCATCGTGGCGTCGAAAAATCTTACAAATAGGCGGGCGACAATAAATAAACTCAATGAAATCAAAGGCCTGCGTGGATGGCACAGAAACTGCATTGGTTGCAGCACACAGCATTCCAACGAGATTTCCCCATGAAACGCTACCTTGCCGCCATGTTTGCCACCTTCTCCTGCGTGACGGCATTCGCCGGCGCGATCACGCTGACCGGCACGGTGCGTGACTTCAACGCGGATGGCATCAACTTTGAAGGCGCTGGCGGTGCGGGCCCCGGTTATGTCAATTCCACCCTGAGCGGCGCATCCCCCACGCTGACGGCCCTGGGTAGCAGCGTCATCAGCAACAGCGGTGCGGGCGCCTTCAGCAACTGGTACACCAACACCGCCAACAGCATGGCGTATTCCCTCACGCTGAACGAGACCTCTGCGGGCAGTGGCATCTACCAGTACACCAACACCAACTTCTACCCCATCGATGGCGCCTTGCTGGGCAACCAGGGCAGGGCGCACAACTACCACTTCACGTATGCCATCGCCTCGACCTTCAGCTATGTCCAGGGCGCTGGCCAGACCTTCTCGTTCACGGGCGACGACGATGTCTGGGTGTTTTTCGACAAGCAGCTGGGCATTGATCTGGGCGGCGTGCATGGTGCGCAAAGTCAAACCGTGAACCTGGACACGCTGATGGCCGGCAAGGGCTCGGGCGACTACAGCTTTGATTTCTTTTTTGCCGAGCGGCACACCACCCAGTCCAATCTGCTCATCACGACATCGCTGGTGTTGCGGGAGCCGCCCAACAACGTGCCAGAGCCTGGCTCCCTGGCATTGATCGGCCTGTCCCTGGTGGGCCTGGCGGCAGCCCGCCGCCGCAAAACGGCCTGATTTTTTGCCAATCAACAACGGCGGCGCCTTGGGGCGCCGTTGTTGTTTTCAGGGGTGCTGGAGGGGGGTTATGAGGTAGCCCGCCATGGCCGCTGCATGCGCGGCGGCCGTGGGGTTCAGCCCCTTACTGCCCGCAGACCCGCAGCACCTCGGCCCCATACGCCTCCAGCTTCTTCGCACCCATGCCGCTGATGCCCTGCAGGCCTTCCAGCGTGGCCGGGTGGCGTTCGGCAATCGCCGCCAGCGTGGCGTCGTGAAAGATCACATAGGCCGGCAGGTTGTGCTCGCGCGCCACCTCGGCGCGCCAGGCCTTGAGGTTGATGAAGCGCGCCTGCGCATCGGGCCCCAGGTTGGCGGCAGCGGCGGGCGGTGCCGTGCTGCGGCGCGTGCGTTTGGAGGAGGCGGACGACACCGATTCGCGCAGCTGCACCGGTACCTCGCCCTTGAGCACCGCACGCGAGCCCTCGGTGAGGCACAGGGTGTCAAAGCTGTGGCCGCTGTCCAGCATCACCTTTTGCAGGCCCACGGCACCGGTGGCGATCAGCTGGCGCAGCACGCCGCGCAGCTGCGGCTCGGTCAGGTCGGCGCCAATGCCGAAGGTGGAGACTTTTTCGTGCCCGAACTGCGCCACTTTCTCGGTCTTCTTGCCCCGCAGCACATCCATGATGTGCCCGGTGCCAAAGCTGATGCCGCTGGCCTGGTTAACGCGGTAAATGGTGGACAGCAGCTTGCGCGCCGCATCGGTCGCATCCCACACAGCGGGCGGGTTCAGGCAGTTGTCGCAATTGCCGCAGGGCGTGGACTGCTCGCCAAAGTAGCCCAGCAGCCGCACACGCCGGCAGTCGGTGGCCTCGGCCAGCGCCAGCAGCGCATCGAGCTTGCCGCGCATCACCTGCTTGAACTCCTCGCCCGCGGGGCTCTCGTCGATCATGCGGCGCTGGTTCACCACGTCCTGCAGCCCATAGGCCATCCAGGCATCGGCGTTCAGGCCATCGCGGCCCGCGCGGCCCGTCTCCTGGTAGTAGCCCTCGATGTTCTTGGGCATGTCCACATGCGCCACAAAGCGCACGTCGGGCTTGTCGATGCCCATGCCGAACGCGATGGTGGCCACCATCACGATGCCTTCCTCGCGCAGAAAGCGGTCTTGGTGGCGCTGGCGCACCTTGGTGTCCAGCCCCGCGTGGTAGGGCAGGGCGGTGATGCCCGCGTTGCTCAGCGTGGCGGCCAGCTCCTCCACGCGCTTGCGCGACTGGCAATACACCACCCCCGCCTCGCCCGCATGTTCGCGCTCGATGAAGCGCAGCAGCTGCGTGGTGGCGTCCTTCTTCTCGACAATCGTGTAGCGGATATTGGGCCGGTCGAAGCTGCTCACAAAGTGCTGCGCACCTTCCAGTTGCAGCCGCTCCACGATGTCGGCCCGCGTCAGCGCATCGGCCGTGGCTGTGAGCGCAATGCGCGGCACGCCCGCATAGCGCTGGTGCAGCACCGTGAGCGCCCGGTATTCGGGGCGAAAGTCGTGGCCCCACTGGCTCACGCAATGCGCCTCGTCAATCGCAAACAGCGACAGGTGCCCACCTTCGTACAGGCTGTCGAGCAGCCCCAGAAAGCGCGGCGTGTTCAGCCGCTCGGGCGCGGCATACAGCAGCGTGATGTCGCCCGTCTGCAGGCGCAGCTCCACCTCCTGCGCCTCGTCAAAACTCAGTGTGGAGTTGAGAAACGCGGCCGAAACCCCCGCCTCGTGCAGCGCCCCCACCTGGTCGTGCATCAGCGCGATCAGCGGGGAGACCACGATGGTCACCCCGCGCCCCTGCTGCTGGCGCACGATGGCCGGCACCTGGTAGCACAGGCTCTTGCCGCCGCCCGTGGGCATGAGCACCAGCGCATCGCCGCCTGCGATCACATGCTCGACGATGTCCTGCTGCGGGCCGCGAAACTGCTCGTAGCCAAAAACGCCCTGCAAAACCGAATGGGCAGGGGACAGCGCGGGTGACAGGCGAGAGGACAAACGGATACTCTGAAATTGATAGCTGGTAGCGCTTTTCTATCAAGCGCTAGAGGCCAATTTAACTTAAATTTTCGCGGCAGGGCTGCTGGCGGGCGAAGGGGCTTATTGTGCGCTGGCACGTGTAGTGCATGTAATTTCCCGTTCACCGCCGCGCCCCTGCTGCGGGCGCACGATGGCCAGCACCGGTAGCACCGCGATTTGCCGCCGCCCGTGGGCATGAGCACCAGCGCGTCGCCCCTGGCGATCACATCGCTCGACGATGGCCTGCTGCGGGCCGCGCCCCTGCTCGCAGCCAAAGACGTCCTGCAGGACGGCGTGGGCGGGGACACAACTCGAATACTCTTATATTGATAGCGTTTGGCGCATATGGAACAAGCGCTACGGGCCGATATGGCTTGAAATTTCGCACAACCGGCCAGCCAAAACCGCCTTGCGAGGGGGCTCCATGGCGCGCTCCGCTGTGCCGACCCCTACGCCTGCGCAATGGCTCGGTAACCCGCGCGCACCACCGGGCACCGGCGCCTGCACGACTGCCACAAGTGTGTTTTTGGTATTGCCTGCGGCTATATCCATATCCCCAGCTTTCAGTTCATTTCGCAAATTGCGGCCACTAGACTTGACTTGCGCAAATATCGGCCGTCACGGCACGGCCCCCCACGGGCCGGCGCAACTGTCCGGCGGTGGGCGCATTCGCACACGCGGATGCCGGCCCTCAGCTGCTGAACCATCAGAACAATGAAGGAGACTGTCTTGAAAAAAATCGCTTCGCTGCGCCGCCTCGCCGTAGCCCTGCTCGTCTCGGGCGTGTCGCTGCACGCGGCCGCCCAGGCCTTTGCCGACCGCACGATCCGCGTGGGCCACCAGGCCCAGCCCGATGCTCCCATCTCGCAAGCCGCACGCAAGTTCGCCGAACTGGTGGCCGAAAAGAGCGGTGGCCGCCTGAAGATCAAGGAATTCCCCGCCTCGCAGCTGGGCAACGAAGCCCAGCAGCTGGGCGCGCTGCGCGGCGGCACGCAGGAGCTCTTCATTCCTACCACCACTTCGCTCGCGCCCGTGATCAAGGAATTCGGCCTGCTGGACTTCCCCTTCCTTGTCTCCACGACGGCACAGGCCGAAGCGCTGCTCGACGGACCGGCCGGTGCCGCGCTGCTGGAGCGGTTGCCCGCCAAGGGCCTCATCGGCCTGGGGTACTGGGAGAACGGTTTTCGCAACGTCACCAACAGCGCACGGCCCATCCAGAAGCCAGAGGATTTCTCAGGGCTCAAGCTGCGGGTGATCCCCAACCCCGTGTTCATCGAAGCCTTCAAGGCCCTAGGCGCCAACCCGACGCCGCTGGCCTTCGGCGAGCTGTACGGCGCGCTCGAATCGCGGGCCGTGGACGGCCAGGAGAACCCCTACGTGCTGATCGACACCTCGAAGTTCTATGAGGTGCAGAAGTTCGCCAGCAACACCAACCACGTCTACAGCCCGCTGATCGTGCTGGCCGGCAAGCCTTTCTGGGACAAGCTCTCCGACAGCGAACGGCAGATCCTGCAGGCCGCCTTCAAAGAGGCGCAGGCTTACCAGCGCGCGCTCAGCCGCCAGGCGACCACCTCGGCGATGGCGGAAGTGAAGGCCAAGGGCATGAAGATCAACGACGTAAGCCCCGCCGAGTTGCAGCGCATGGAGGCCGTGGTGCGCCCCGTCACCGACAAGTTCGCCGCCACGTACGACCCGGCGATCACGCGCGGCTTCTTCGCCGAACTGCAGAAGATCAAGCAGAAATAACCAACAGGCATGCCCGGTCGCGGCGTGCAAGCGCGCTTCGGCCGGTCTGTGCGCGTGCACGGATGTGCGCACTGGCCGGTGGCTTCGGCCTTTCTTAAAAACCATAACAACACAGCGACCTTCGCTCAGGGGACGATCTCGTGCGAAAAATCATCGACATCTATTGCGGCATCTTCGAATTCCTGATCGCGCTCATGCTGGCGCTGATGGTGATCCTGGTCTTCGGCAACGTGGTGCTGCGCTACGGCTTCAACTCCGGCATCGCGATCTCCGAAGAAGTGGCCCGCTGGCTCTTCATCTGGATCACCTTCCTGGGCGCCGTGGTGGCCCTGCGAGAACGGGCGCACCTGGGCGTGGACATGCTGGTGTCGCGGCTCCCCGTGGCGGGCAAAAAGCTCTGCCTGGCGGCCAGCTACGCCTGCATGCTCTACATCCTGTGGCTGTTGTATGAAGGCAGTCTGGCGCAGGTGCGCATCAACTGGGACACCGAAGCGCCCGTCACAGGCGCCTCCATGGCCATCGTGTATGCCGCCGGGGCGGTCTTCGCCGTGTGTGCTGCCCTCATCTTGCTGACGGATGGCGTCCGGCTGCTGACAGGCCGGATGTCGGTGGACGAGCTGGTGGCCATCCAGGAGTCCGAAGAAGCCGGTGCCCTGGCCCAGGCGCTCGGTCCGCACGGGTCGCTAGGCGCGCTCGGCACCTCTCCCGCCGCCCCCGCTGGTGGCTCCCAACACTCCACACGTTCCTGATCATGATCATCGCGGTTTTTCTTGTGTCGCTGCTGCTGGCGATGGCCATCGGCATGCCTATTTCCTTCGCGTTGTTGGCCAGCGGCGTGGCCCTCATGTGGCAGTTGGACCTGTTCGATGCGCAGATCCTCATCCAGAACCTGATCGGCGGCGCCGACAGTTTTCCGCTGCTGGCCGTGCCTTTCTTCATGCTGGCCGGCGAAATCATGAATGTGGGCGGGCTGTCCAAACGCATCGTCAACCTGGCGCTGTCGCTGGTCGGCCACGTGCGCGGCGGCCTGGGCTACGTGACCATCATGGCCGGTTGTCTGCTGTCCGCGCTGTCCGGTTCGGCCGTGGCTGACGCGGCGGCGCTCACGGCACTGCTGCTCCCCATGATGGTGAAGGCCGGGCACGACAAGGCCCAGGCTGGCGGCCTGATTGCAGCCACAGGCGTCATCGGCCCGGTCATCCCGCCGAGCATCGGGCTCGTCATCTTCGGCGTAGCGGCCAACGTGTCCATCTCCAAGCTGTTCATGGCGGCCATCGTGCCGGGCCTGCTGATCGGCGGTGCTTTGTGGGTGACCTGGGCCTGGCTGGTGCGGCGTGAAAAGATCCTGCCGCCGCCGCGCAAGTCCATGCGCGAAGTCCTGGCCGCTGCGCGCGAGGCCAGCTGGGCGCTGCTGCTGCCGATCATCATCCTCGTCGGCCTGCGCATGGGCGTGTTCACGCCGACGGAAGCCGCCGTGGTGGCCGCAGTCTATGCCTTCGTGGTGGCGACCTTCGTGTACCGCGAACTCACGCTGCGCCAGCTCTACCGCGTCTTTGTGGGTGCTGCCAAGACCAGCGCCATCGTGATGTTCCTGATCGCCGCCGCCATGGTGAGCGCCTGGCTCATCACCGTGGCCGACCTGCCCTCCAAGGTGGTGGGCCTGCTGGAGCCCTTCATGGGCAACAAGATTCTGCTGATGACCGCCATCATGGTGCTGGTGATGGTCGTCGGCACGGCGATGGACATGACGCCCACCATCCTGATCCTCACGCCCATCCTGATGCCGGTGGTCAACGCGGCGGGCATCGATCCGGTGTATTTCGGCGTGATGTTCATCATCAACAACTCCATCGGCCTGATCACGCCGCCCGTGGGCGTGGTGCTGAACGTGGTGGCCGGCGTGGGCAAGATGCGTATGGACGATGTCACGCGCGGCGTGATGCCCTTCATGCTGGCCGAGTTCGCGGTCATGTTCCTGATGATCTTCTTCCCGATCCTGGTCACGGGGCCTGCGCGCTGGTTCCATGGGTGACGGCTGACGCCGGGCCCACGAGCCTGCGCCGGTCGACGGGAGCGCTGCGGCGCCCCGGGCTCACGGCCTGAAGACTCGCAAGAGGTCTTCAGGCCGTTTCTTCTTGGCTGGCGTTCGGGTCGGAACGGGCGCGGGCCGGACGCAAAAAAAGGGCCGGACCGCCAGGGCCCGGCCCGAAGGACCGCGGTATCACCGGCCGGGCGGCTCGCGATGCTCGTCGCAGCAAACCGCCCGCCAGCGATGCCGCGTCGAGGTCTGGCCGATGCCGGGATTGAAGGTGTTGGTCGGGTCCAGGCTGCGGTAGAAGCCCTCGAGCACCGGGCCTGCGCGGTAGATGTGACCGACGTTGTGTTCGGCCGGGTACTTCGCGCCGCGCGCGTCCAGAAGCGCCAGCACGCGCTCCTTGAACTGCGCGCAGTCCACGCCCTTCTTCACCAGGTATTCCTGGTGCATCACGTGGCAGAAGAAATGTCCGCAGTACATGGGCTGCTCGACCTGCGCGGCCAGCTCCGGCGGCAGGATCTCGAACCAGTCCAGCGCATTGCGCGGCAGCGCGATGTCCAGCGCCACCACGTCTTCCACCGTGTCGGCATGCACCGCCCGGTAGCGGTTGGTGGCGTTGCCGACGGCAAAGCGGTTCAGGAAGGCCGCGCCGGCCTCCTCCTCATTGCATTCGAAGAAGCCTGCCTCCGGGCGTTCGGCAATGAAGGTCTGCAGATAGGCACGCGTTTCCTCGATGCCCGCGTCGCTTACCTTCAAGAGCAGGTGGTGCGCGTAGCGGTCGCGAAAAGCGTTCATGCGCGCAGGCAGGTGTTCGGGCATCCCGTTGGCGAGCCGCTGCAGCAGGCGGTCGGCCAGGTTCCGCCCCAGCCCGCAGCGCTCGGCGAACGCGTCGAAACGGCTCTTGAGCGCGAAGGCCAGCGGCACGCGCGCGGTGCCCAGTTTGCGGATGTAGACGAACAGGTCCTTGCCGTAGGTGCGGCTCAGATCGTAGGCCGAGCGGTGCATGTACTCGGCCGCCACGGGCAGGGAAGCGAAGCGGGCCAGCATGTGGCGGCGCAGGTCCGCGAGGTCGCGCGGCTGGTTGGTGCCGATGTAGAACACGCGGGTGTCCGTATCCGCCGCGAAGGTGTCCAGGCGCAGCGCGAAGACGGCGATCTTGCCGGCGGAGCCCGAGGCCTCGTAGAGGCGGCGCGGGTCGGCGTTGTAGCGTGCTGGCTCGCTGGAATCGATGTCGCGCACATGCTGCGAGTACTCGCGGTCAGAGGCCATGCGGCCGGGTTCGGCCGGCAGGTCGTCGCGCGCGAAACGGCCACTGTCCAGGTTGGCGAGGATCTGCTCGGGATTGTCACCGAGTGCTATGCCCAGGTGGTTGACGAGCCGCAGTTGGCCGTCCTCGTCGATGCAAGCGAAGAGCGAGAACTGCGTGAAGGCAGGACCACGCCGGATGAGCGAGCCCCCGGAGTTGTTGCAGATGCCGCCTGTCACCGAGGCGCCGATGCAACTCGACCCGATCACGGAATGCGGCTCGCGGCCCAGCGGCTTGAGCCTGCGTTCGAGCTGTTCGAGCGTGACGCCGGGCTGGGCCAGCACCTGCTCGCCGCGCTGCAGCAGGTCCAGCTGCTTGAGCCGCAGCATGTTGATGAGCACTACCGGGCGGTCGTAGCCGCCCTCCATCGGTGTGGAGCCGCCCGTGAGGCCTGTGTTGGCGGCCTGGCAGAGGATGACGGTGCCGGCGGCGTGGCAGGCCTTCAGCGTGTGCCACAGCTGCGTCAGGCTGCCGGGGCGCACCACGGCCAGCACGTCGCCGCCGCCGTAGCGAAAGCCGCTGCGGTAGCGGCGCGTGGACGCATCGCCCGTCAGCACATGGCCGCCGCCGACGATCTCCTTGAGTCGGGCCAGCAGGTCGGAGGGTGCGAGGGCGGCTGCCGGTGGCATGGCCGTCATGCGCGGACGGGCGCGCCGTCGACCAGCCGCCAGAGGCCCAGCGGGTTGGCCTGCTGCAGCGCCTCGGGCAGCAGGGCGTCGGGCAGGTCCTGGTAGCACACGGGTCGCAGGAAGCGGTCAATGGCACTGGCGCCCACCGAGGTGAACATCGCGTTGGAAGTCGACGGATACGGCCCACCGTGCACCATGGCATGGCACACCTCCACGCCCGTCGGGAAGCCGTTGACCAGCAACCGGCCGGCCCTGCGCTCCAGCACCGGCAGCAGGCGGCGGGCCAGCGGATGGTCCGCGTCCTCAAGATGCAGGGTGGCGGTGAGCTGGCCTTCCAGCTGCTCGGCAGCGGCGATCAGCTCATCCGCGTCCTTCGCTCTCACCACCAGCGATGCGGGGCCGAAAACCTCGGACGACAGCGCAGGCTGCTCCATCAAGGTACGGGCGTCGGTGATGAACAGCGCGGCCTGCGCGGCGTTGTGTAAGGTGCTCGCAGTCTGGCCCTCGGCCACCCGCTGCACGCCTGGCGTGGCGGCCATCGTCTCCACGCCACTGCGGTAGGCGCCATGGATGCCAGCGGTCAGCATGGTCTGCGCGCTCTTGCGTTCCAGGGCCTCAGCCGCGGATTGCACGAATCGGTCCAGATCCGGCCCGTCGATGCCCAGCACCAGGCCGGGGTTGGTGCAGAACTGGCCGGCGCCCATGACGAGTGAGTCGGCAAAAGCCTGTCCGATGGCGTCAGCGCGCTGCGCCAGTGCGGCGGGCAGCAGAAAGACCGGGTTGATGGCGCTCATCTCGGCATAGACGGGAATCGGCTCGGGCCGGCGGTTGGCGATGGCCACCAGGGCCAGGCCGCCTTGGCGCGAGCCGGTAAAGCCCACGGCCTTGATGGCGGGATGGGCCACCAGCGCCTCGCCGATGCTGCGGCCGGCGCCGATCAGCAGCGAGAACACGCCTTCGGGCAGGCCCTGCTCGCGCACCGCGTTCTGGATGGCGCGGCCCACCAGCTCGGACGTGCCCAGGTGGGCGCCGTGCGCCTTCACCACCACGGGCGCACCGGCGGCGAGGGCCGAGGCCGTATCGCCCCCGGCCACCGAGAACGCGAGCGGGAAGTTGCTGGCGCCGAACACCGCCACGGGGCCGAGCGGCACCTTGGCAAGCCGCAGGTCCGCGCGCGGCATTGGCTGGCGCTGCGGCTGGGCGGGGTCGATGGTGGCGTGCAGGAAATGGCCGTCGCGCACCACGCTGGCGAACAGACGCAGTTGGCCGACGGTGCGGCCGCGCTCACCCGTCAGGCGCGCCAGCGGCAGGCCGGTTTCGGCATGGGCGCGCTCCAGCAGGGCGTCGCCTAGCGCCATGATGTTGTCGGCGATGGCCTCCAGGAAGGCCGCACGGCGTGCCAGCGGCAGCGCGCGGTATTCGTCGAACGCTGCCGCGGCCAGGCGGGCGGCGCGGTCCACATCGCCGGGGGTGCCGAAGCCGAAATGCGGCTCGGCGATCTCGGTATTCGTGGCGGGGTTGAAGGCACGCTGGCCTCCGTCGGTGCCGGCGACCGCGTCGGCGCCGATCAGCATCTTGCCTGTGAGGGGGGTGATTAAGGTCATGGCGGGTTCGTGATGGAAGGAGGACAACGGAAAAGGCAATGGGCAGGCCGGGGTGCATCGCAGGCCGCCCGGTGGCGAGCGCGTGGGCAGCGCCACATGTCCGCTTCGGGCAGTTGCGCGCCATCGATAGGGCTTGCCTCACGCGGAACGACGTGCCGCCTGGGCCCTCGGGCCGTGCCAGGCGGCATCGTCTGTGCGGCAACGGGTCTTACGGTGCGTTCCGCATGTCAACCGAGCTTCATGTTCAGCTTTGCGATGAGGCTCTTGAAGTAGGTGCTGTCGCTGCTCCACTGTGCCCCGAAGACGCGGTCATCGGCATAGGCATAGCCCAGATTGAGCTTCTGGAGCGTTGCCAGGAAGGCGGGATCCTGCGCGGTCTTCGCCGCCATGTCCCGCAGCGTCTGCAGGACTTCGGGAGGGGTGTCCTTGGGCGCGGCCAGGCCCCGCCAAACGCCCAGCACCAGATCGACGCCCCGCTCCCGGAATGTCGGCACCTCGGCAAACGCGGGAATGCGTTTTTCAGCCATGACGGCGAGCAACCGCAGCTTGCCCGCTGCCACGTAGGTTCCCACTTCGGCCGGGCTGACCGCCACTGCGTCGATATGCCCACCCATGAGCGCCAGGACGGCAGGGGCTGCTCCCTGGTAAGGCACTTGATTGAAGCGTACCTGTGCCTTGTCCTCGAGTGCAGAGGCCGTGAGGTTCCAGATCGAGCCCGGGCCAGCGTTTCCAACACGCATCTCCCCGGGCGATTTCTTCGCGGCAGTGAGAAATTCCTCAATGGTCTTCCATGGCGAATCTGCGCGGACGGTAATGGCGGAGGGGTCGTAGTTCAGCCGTGCGATCGGCACCAGGCGGTCATGCGTGAACCGGGCGATCCCCAGACTGTTCAGGAAGGTCAGCTCGACTGTCACCAACGCGATCTTGTAGCCATCGGGCCGCGCGTTGATGACTTCCATCGTGCCGATGGACGTGCTCGCGCCTGGCTTGTTCACCGCAATGATGCTCTTGCGGAAATACTTGCGCGATACGTCAGCGAAGGATCGAGCCACGGCGTCTGTGCCACCGCCCGCAGCGTAGGGCACGATGAGCTCGACACTCCGGTCGGGGTAGTCCCGATCGGAAGCGCGCGCAGACGAGCCGATGGAGAGCATGCTCGCGTAAGCGCCAATATAGGCAAAGGTGCGGCGACGGGTCAGAGATGCGGGGATGGGCTGCATGTCATTCGATCTATGAGCGGCGTGGCGAAACCCACTGGTCAGGTTCACCATGGCCTGTCTGAAAATTGGAAATGTCTGGCGGATGACCGAGAGGCGCGGCGGTTCGAAGGCTTCTTCGAAGCACGGCCGGGCGCTGCGGCCTACATCGCCGCTTCGACCAGGCGCGCGTAATCGTCGGCGCTGGCTTCGCGCGGATTGGTCTTGTGGCTGTGGTCAGCCAGCGCGCCGGTGACGATGCGCGGCGTCAGGTCGGCCGTCACGCCCATCGCGCCCAGGCCGGCCGGGAGCCGGAGCCTGCGGGACATGTCCTGGATCGCGTCCTCCACCGACGCATGCGCCGGCAGGCCCATGGCCTGCGCCAGGCGGTCGATCTTCTCGTCGCGCACCACCGTCTCCGCCGCGCGGTTGAAGCGCACCACCGCCGGCAGCAGCACCGCATTGAGGGTGCCGTGGTGCAGGCGCGGGTCGATACCGCCCAGCGAATGGCTCAGGCTGTGCACACAGCCCAGGCCTTTCTGAAAGGCCAGCGCACCCTGCAGCGACGCGCTCATCATGTTGGTGCGGGCCTCGATGTCGCTTGGCTCGTGGAAGGCGGTTTCGATGTTCTTCCAGGCGCGGCGCAGGCCGTCCAGGGCGATGCCTTCGGCGGGCGGGTTGAAGCTGGGCGCGAGGAAGGTCTCGATACAGTGCGCCACGGCGTCCATGCCGGTGGCGGCCGTCAGGCCCGGTGGCAGGCCCACGGTCAGCGTCGGGTCGCACAGCGCCACCTTGGGGATGACGTAGGGCGAGATGATGCCCACCTTGCGGCCATCGTCCAGGATGATGATCGCGCCGCGCCCGACCTCGCTGCCCGTGCCTGCCGTAGTGGGAATGGCCACCACCGGCACCGTGGCCGCCGTGATGCGGGCAAGCCCGCCCTCGATCAGCGCGAACTGGCGCAGCGGCCCCGGATGGCGGGCCGACACGGCCACGGCCTTGGCGAGGTCGATGGACGAGCCGCCACCCACGGCGATGATGCCGTCGCAGCCTGCTTCATGGAAGCTTGCCACCCCTTCGCGCGCCGCCGCCTCGGTGGGGTTGGAGGGCGTGCCGTCAAACACGTGAAAGTGCGGCAGGTCGTTCACGGCAAGGATGCGCTCGATCAACCCCGCCGCAACCACGCCCTTGTCGGTGATGAAGAGCGGTTTTTTGAAGCCGAGTGTCTGGCACACCTGTGCCAGCTCAGCGGCACTGTCCGCGCCGAAGCGGATTTCCGTCACGTAGTTGATCATCGCCATCGTTTATCTCCTGATATCAAGAATTTTCATATTCATCCGTCAATGGCGGAAGTCTATGAGTGAGGCGACGTCGAATAAACTAACCGTTATCGATATAGCTATAACTCCAAGTCAATGCAGAGCCCTTACAACCTCAACTCTGTGATGTCGCGTCTGCATGCCAGGCAGCTGCGGTTGCTGATCGCGGTGGCGGAGCAGGGCTCGCTGCTGGCGGCGGCGGACCGCGTGGGGCTGACGCAACCCGGGGCTAGCAAGGCGTTGAAGGAGCTGGAGTCCACGCTCAACGCGCCGCTCTTCATGCGCACCAACCGCGGGCTTGTGCCTACGGAAGCTGGAACCTGCGCGGTGCGCTTCGCGCGGCTGATCCAGTCCGACATCAGCCACTTGCAGCAAGAGCTGAGCGCCATCGCCAGTGGCGCAGGTGGCCGCATTGCCGTAGGCACCATCATGGGCGCGGTGCCGCTCCTGACGCGGGCGCTCACGCAGCTGATGGACCAGCAGCCGGACATCTCGGTGGAGATCGTCGAGGACACCAGCGAAAGTCTGCTCGCGCTCATCGACCAGGGGCGGCTGGACGCGGCCATCTGCCGCTCGTCGGTCAGTCCCAAACCCCACCTGTACGACACTGTCGTGGTCAAGGATGAGTCTCTCGCCGTCATCGCGCACCAGGCGCATCCGGCGGCGGGCCTGGCATCGATCACGCTGGAGGATCTGTCTGCCAGCCGCTGGGTGGTGTACCGCGCGCACATGCCAATGCGCCGCACGCTGGAGCGCGAATTCTTCGAAGAGAACCTGTTATTTCCGACGCATTTGATCGAGACCACATCCGCGCTGGCCACGCTTTCGCTGCTGAGCCACAACCCCAATCTGGTGGCCCTGGTGTCGGACGACGTGGCCGACTACGTCTGCCAGCACGGCATGGTCGCCCGCCTGCCGCTGCGGCTCAAGTCGCGCAGCGAGCCGTACGAACTCATCGCGCGGCGCAACGCGCACCGCCATCCGGCGCTGACGCTGCTGATCGATTCGCTGCTGGCCTTGCGTGCCGTTGCCGAAGAGGCCCCAGCGGCGCCCTGAATCGCCGCTTCTTACAATTGCGCCATGCAGCAGATCACCTACACCCGCGCCCAGCAGCTTCCCAACATCCTCGCCCAGCGCATCGTCATCCTCGACGGCGCCATGGGCACCATGATCCAGCGCTTCAAGCTGGGGGAGGCCCAGTACCGGGGGGAGGGCTACACCGGGCCAGACGGCGCAGGCGACCGGTTCAAGGACTTTCCACGCGATGTGAAGGGCAACAACGAGTTGCTGAGCCTGACGCGCCCCGATGTGATTCGCGACATCCACGAACGCTACCTGGCCGCTGGCGCCGACCTGATCGAGACCAACACCTTTGGCGCCACCACCATCGCGCAGGAAGACTACGGCATGGCCGATCTGGCGCGCGAGATGAACTTGAAATCTGCCCAGCTGGCGCGCGCTGCGTGCGACAAGTTCAGCACGCCCGACCACCCCCGCTTCGTAGCGGGCGCCCTGGGCCCCACGCCCAAGACGGCCAGCATCAGCCCCGACGTGAACGACCCCGGCGCGCGCAACATCGATTTCGAACAGCTGCGTGCCGCCTACTACGAGCAGGTCGAGGCACTGGTCGAGGGCGGCGCCGACGTGCTGCTGGTCGAGACGATTTTTGACACGCTCAACGCCAAGGCCGCGCTGTTTGCCATCGACGAGTTCTTTGAAAAAACCGGCCAGCGGCTGCCGCTCATCATCAGCGGCACCGTCACCGATGCCTCGGGCCGCATCCTCTCGGGCCAGACCGTAACGGCCTTTTGGCACAGCGTGCGCCATGCGCGCCCGCTGGCGATTGGCCTGAACTGCGCCCTGGGCGCCACGCTGATGCGCCCCTACATCCAGGAGCTCAACCGCGTGGCCGAGGACACCTTCATCAGCTGCTACCCCAATGCCGGCCTGCCCAACCCCATGAGCGACACCGGCTTTGACGAGACGCCCGAAATCACCAGCCGGCTGGTGCACGAGTTTGCCGCCGAGGGGCTGGTGAACATCGTGGGCGGCTGCTGCGGCACCACGCCCGACCACATTGGCGCCATTGCCCAGGCGGTGGCGCCGGTGAAGACGCGGCAACTCTTCTACCGAGAAGCCGCCTGAGCGCGGCCCGCCTGAGTGGCGGGGCGTGGGTGGCCCGCCCGCAGCCCGCCACCGACCGCGCCTGGGGCGGCGAACGACGCACATGATCAAGCACCTGCAGCTCAAGAACCTCAAGGCCTGGCGCGACAGTGGCAGCGTGCGGCTGGCGCCGGTCACCATGCTGCTGGGCAGCAACTCGTCGGGCAAGTCCACCCTGCTGCAAAGCCTGCTGCTGCTCAAGCAGACCGCCGCCGCGCCCGATCGCACGCTGCACCTGAATCTGGGCGGCGACGAAGCCAACGACCTGGTCAGCCTGGGCGATTTCGATGCCGTGCTGGCGCATGGCGCTGCACCGCGCCAGTTCGAGATCGTGCTGGAATTCGAGCGCCCCGAGGGCGAGCGGGTGCGCCACGGCCGCTTCGCCTGCAGCTACGGCCAAACGGCCAGCGGCGCCGTGGTGGTGCTGGCGCTGTCGCTGTCCACCGTGGCGCGGCAGTTCCGGGCCGTGCGCCGCGAGCGCGGCGCCTATGCGGTGTGGGTGGATGACGAGCCCCGGCCACGTGGCAAGGGACCGCAGCTGGCGCCCGAGCGCTCGATGGCGTTCTCGGCCGAAGCCATTGCCCTGCTGGGCCCCGATGGCGCCCATCTGCAGGACCTGAGCCTGGCCCTGCGCCGCGAGCTGGAAGCCATCGTTTACCTGGGCCCGCTGCGCCAGCGGCCCGCGCGCGACCAGGTGTGGAGCAAGGGCATGTCCGGGGCCGTGGGGGCAGAAGGCCAGCAGGCCATCAACGCCTTGCTGTCCGACGCCCTGCAGCCGGGCGCGGGGCAGGGCGCGGTGCTGCGCAGCGTGTCGGCAGCGCTGCAGCGCATGGGCCTGGCCGACCGCATCGAGGTGCGCCAGCTGGGGCGGTCCAGCCGCTACGAGCTGCTGGTGCACAAGGACGGCGTGGACGCCAACCTGCGCGATGTCGGTGTGGGCGTGGCCCAGGTGCTGCCCGTGCTGACGGTGGCCTATTGCGTGCCGCCGGGCAGCACGGTGCTGCTCGAAGAGCCCGAGATCCACCTGCACCCGCTGGCCCAGGCAGTGCTGGCCGAGCTGTTTGCCGAAGTCAGCCAGCAGCGCCAGGTGCAGTTTCTGGTGGAAACGCATTCCGAGCACCTGTTTCGCCGCATGCAGACGCTGCTGGCACGCCGCCAGACCACCACCGCCCACTGCCAGATGCTGTTCGTGGAGCGGCAGGGCGCCAACGCCGTGCTGGTGCCGCTGGAAGTGGATGAATTCGGCACGGTGCGCAACTGGCCGCCACGTTTTTTTGGCGACGCCCTGGGCGAGGCGCGCGAGCAGGCGCGTGCCCGGGCGCAGCGCATGCGGGAAGCGGCCGGTGGCTGAGGCTTGCGGCCCGCAGACCCTGCCCGCCTCGCGGCTGGTGGACACCAATGTGCTCATCGTGGCCAGCGCGGCCGATGCGGGTTCACCTTTTCGTGCCGAGGGGACGCCGGTGGACGACGCCGCGCTGCGCCAGCGCGTGTTCGACTGGCTGGAAGCCTTCGAGGCCGACCCCACGCGCCACGCCGTGCTCGATGCCGACTGGCAGGTGTGCGGCGAATACGGGCACAAGCTCTCCGAGCAGGACTATGGCTGGCTGGTGATGATGCACAAGATCGACCACAACGAGGTGGTCTGGGTGGATCTGCAGCCCGATGCCGATGGCAATGCCGTGCTGCCCCCCGCGCTGGCCAGCGCCGTGACCGACCTGGCCGACCGCAAGATGGTGGCCGCGGCACTGGCCGCGCTCGCGCTGGGCAGCGCCTGCCAGCTCACCAATGCCAGCGATACCGACTGGCTCGACTGCCAGAAGGCGCTGCGGACGGTGGGTCTGGAGGTCGAGAATTTGTTGCACGACTGGCTGGTGGCGCGCTGGCACACCAAGCATGGAAAAAAGGCACGATATGACTGATTTCTTCCGATTTCCCCACACCCCGCACATCGCGTGGCTGGCCACCGGCGCACCGCGCGATGACAAGGTGCTTTCGCCCGACGAGGCGCACGAACTGCTGGCCGGGGAGGTGGTGCTGGAAGAAAAGCTCGACGGCGCCAACCTCGGCTTTTCGGTGTCGCCCGACGGCGTGCTGCGCGCGCAGAACCGTGGCCAGTATCTGCCGCAGCCCTTCCATGGGCAATTTGCCCGGCTGGGCCCCTGGCTGGCTGCCCACGAGGACAAGCTGTTCGATGCGCTGGGCACCGACCTGGTGGCGTTTGGCGAATGGTGCGCCGCCCGCCACTCGCTCGACTACGCCACGCTGCCCGACTGGTGGCTGCTGTTCGACGTGTACGACCGCAGCACCGGCCGGTTCTGGAGCACCACGCGGCGCAACGAATGGGCGGCCCGCATGGGTTTCATGACGGTGCCGCGCCTGTACGCCGGGCCGGTGGACCTCGACCAGCTGCGCGAACGGGTGCACGCAACGCACAGCCAGTTCCGCCAGGGCAACCTCGAAGGCATCGTGATCCGGCGCGAAAACGCCGACTGGCTGGAGCAGCGTGCCAAGCTGGTGCGCGCCGATTTCACCCAGACCATCGAAGAGCACTGGCGCAGCCGTGCTCTGGAGTGGAACCGGGTTGAGTGATGCCGCAGCCCTGCCGGTGGGCTGGCTGCGGTTTTAGACCACGCCCTTGGCGCGCAGGGCGGCCATGCGCTGGGCGTCCACGCCCAGGCGTTCGCGCAATACCTGTTCGGTGTGCTGGCCCAGGGCCGGTGGTGCATGGCGCAGGGTGGGCGGTGTGTCGGACAGGCGCATCGGGCTGGCTGTGGTCACCACGCGGTTGACGTGCTCGCCCGCTGGTGGCTGGGCGCCGGGGTAGCGCTCCTGCTCCACGCGCAGGCCCCGGAATTGCACCTGGGGGTCGTCAAAGGCCTGGCCGATGTGGTTGATGGGGCCGCAGGGCACGGCCTTGTCTTCCAGCAGGCGCACCCATTCGGCCATGGGCCGCGTGCGCGTGAGTGCGCTCATCATGGGGATGAGGGTGTCGCGGTGCTTGACGCGGCCGGCGTTGGTGGTGAAGCGCGCATCCTGCGCCCAGTCCACGCCGGCGGCGGCGCAAAAGCGTGCGAACTGCCCGTCGTTGCCGATGGCCAGCAGCACGTTGCCGTCCTGCGTGGGGAAATCCTGGTAGGGCACGACGCTGGGGTGGGTGTTGCCCTGGCGCTGGGGCACGCTGCCGGAGTTGAGGTAGCCCGTGCCCTGGTTGGCCAGGATGGCCATGGCCACGTCCAGCAGGGCCATGTCGATGTGCTGGCCGCGGCCCGTGTGGTGGCGCGCTTCCAGGGCGCTGAGGATGGCGCTGGTGGCGTACATGCCGGTGAACAGGTCGATCACGGCCACCCCCACGCGCAACGGGCCACCGCCGGGCTCGGAGTCGGCGTGGCCGGTGATGCTCATGAGCCCGCTCATGGCCTGCACCAGCATGTCGTAGCCCGCGCGCGATGCATAGGGCCCGGTCTGGCCAAAGCCCGTGACCGAGCAGTAGATCAGGCGCGGGTTCAGCGCCGACAGGCTGGCGTAGTCCAGGCCGTAGCGCGCCAGGCCGCCGGTCTTGAAGTTTTCCACCAGCACGTCGCTCTGGCAGGCCAGTTCGCGGATGAGCTCCTGGCCTTCGGGTGTGGCCATGTCCACGGTGACCGAGCGCTTGTTGCGGTTGCAGGCGGCGAAGTAGCAGGCGTTGTCGGTGGGAGCGCCGGCCGCGTCGGCAAAAAAGGGCGGGCCCCAGTGGCGCGTGTCGTCGCCCTCGCCGGGTTTTTCGATCTTGATCACGTCGGCGCCCATGTCGGCCAGGTTCTGGGTGCACCAGGGGCCGGCGAGCACGCGCGAGAGGTCGAGTACGCGCAGGTGACCCAGGGCCCCCACGCGTTGCGCCGCCGCACTGTGCGGGGCAGGGGAGGCAGGGGTGGTGGCGGGGGGAGTGGTGGCCATGGCGTCTTTCGGTGGTGCCTGTAGTGTGGCCTGCACATGGCAGGCAAGGTCGCCATCCTAGAGCGGTGGCGCGCGCGGCGGCTTTGCTTTTGCTGAAGGCGGCGTTTGTTCCTGTGCAGGGCTGGGCCGACGTACCGGGGTGCGGCACCCGTCTCTCTACAATGCGCGCATGGCCATGCATTTCGATCTTGTAGACCTGCGCCTGATGGTGCACATCGTCGACGCCAACAGCATGACGCGCGGCGCGGAACTCTCTTTCATCTCCCTGCCCGCAGCCAGTACGCGCATCAAGAACCTCGAGGAAAGCATCGGCACCAAGCTGCTGTACCGCACCAGCCAGGGCGTGACGCTGACCCCGCCGGGCCAGGCCTTCGTGACCCATGCGCGCATGGTGCTGGGCCAGATCGAGCACCTGCGCGGCGACATGCAGGAGTACGTGCGCGGCATCAAGGGCCATGTGCGCGTGTTTGCCAACACCACCTCGCTGGGCGAGTTCCTGCCGCCCGTGCTGCGCCACTACCTGCGCCGCAATCCGGACGTGAACATCGACCTGCGCGAGCGGCTGTCGCACGACATCGTGCGCGCCGTGACCGAGGGGCAGACCGACATCGGCATCGTTGCCGGGCTGGTGCGCACCGAGAACCTGGAAACCCTGCCCTACCGCTGCGACCGGCTGGTGCTGGTGGTGCCCAAGGGCCATGCGCTGGACGGCGAGATGCAGATCGACTTTGCCGACACGCTGGATATGGACTATGTGGGGCTGCACGAATCCAGTGCCATCCACGCCTTTTTGCGCCAGGCCAGCGACCAGCTGCACCGCCCGATCAAGCTGCGCATCCAGGTCAGCAACTTCGAGACAGCGTGCCGCATGATCGAGGCCGGCGTGGGTGTGGGCGTGCTGCCCGAGTCGGCCGCCAGCCGCCACGCGCACAGCATGGACATCGCCATCGTGCCGCTGTCGGACGCCTGGTCGGTGCGCGAGATGCAGATCTGCGTGCGCAGCCTGGAGGCCCTGCCCAGCTTTGCCCAGGAGCTGGTGGAGCTGCTGGTGGCCGACGCGCAGGGGCGGCTGGAACTGAAATGATGCGATTGAAGAAATAGCTGCTGGCACTTTCTGAACAAGCGCCAGCGCCACTTTTACTCAAGACTCACTCGATGGACTTCCAGGTCACCGGCGCCAGCCAGTACTTGAAGGTGCCGCTGGCCGTGGCCACCACCTGGCCCTGTTCGTCGATCAGCTGGCCCGCGCAGCTGCACAGGCTGCGCGTGGCATGCACCACCCACCCTTCGGCCAGCAGCGGGCCGCGGGCCGGGCGGTGAAAGCGGCTGCTCATCTCTACCGTCACCGCAGTCTGCGAAGGCGCGCCCGGCAGCTCGCCGGCGGCGCGCGACATCACTGAGTCGAGCAAGGTCATGATCACGCCGCCATGCGCGGCCGGCAGCTGGTTGAGCAGCTCCTCGCGCAGGTGCGGCAGCCTCACATGCACCTTGCCCGGCGGCGCAGGCACCTGCGTAGCACCGATCAGGCGCATGAAGGCGCTGCGGTCGGGCGGCGGCGCTGCGTCGCCCTCTGCCTTGTCCGGTGCATCGGCGGCTGACTCGCCTGGCGCCTTGTTCATGCGTCGCGTGCCTCGCGCACCATGTTGCGCGCGATGATGATCTGCTGGATCTGCGTTGTGCCCTCGTACAGGCGGAACAGGCGCACGTCGCGATAAAAGCGCTCGATGCCGTACTCGGCCATGTAGCCCGCACCGCCCAGGATCTGCACCGCGCGGTCGGCCACGCGGCCGCACATCTCGGTGGCGAACATCTTGGCGCACGAGGCCTCGGTGGAGACGTTGTGGCCGTCGTCGCGGCGGCGCGCGGCGTCGATGGTCATGCACTCGGCCGCGTACAGCTCGGCCTGGCTGTCGGCCAGCATGGCCTGCACCAGCTGGAAGTCGCAAATCGCCTGGCCAAACTGCTTGCGCTCCAGCGCGTAGGCCAGCGCATCGCGCAGCATGCGCTTGGCCACGCCCACGGCCACCGCGGCGATGTGGATGCGGCCTTTCTCCAGCACCTTCATGGCGGTCTTGAAGCCGCGGCCCTCCTGCAGGCCGATGAGGTTGGCGGCCGGCACCCTGACGTTGTCGAAGATCACGTCGCAGGTGTGGGCGCCGCGCTGGCCCATCTTCTTGTCGTATTTGCCGAAGCTGATGCCGGGCGTCTTGGCGTCCACGATGAAGGAGGACACGCCGCCCGCGCCCTTGTTGTCGGGGTTGGTGCGCGCCATCAGCGTGAACATGCCGGCGTGCGGCGCGTTGGTGATGTAGCGCTTGGTGCCGTTGACGATGTAGAAGTCGCCGTCCTTGATGGCGGTGGTGCGCAGCGATGCGGCGTCCGAACCCGCCTCGGGCTCGGTCAGCGCAAACGAGGCGATCACCTCGCCGGTGGCCAGCTTGGGCAGCCACTCGGCCTGCTGCTCGGGCGTGCCGTCCATCAGGATGCCCTGCGAACCGATGCCCACCGTGGTGCCGATGATGGAGCGGAAGGCCGGCGCGGTCTGGCACAGCTCCAGCAGCACGCGGCATTCCTCTTCCATGGTCAGCTCCAGTCCGCCGAACTTTTCGGGGATGGTCATGCCGAACAGGCCCAGGTTGCGCATCTCCTGCACGATGGATTCGGGGATCTCGTCGGTCTCGGCCACTTCGTTCTCGGCCGGCACCAGGCGCTCGCGCACAAAGCGGCGCACGCTGTCGAGCAGGGCTTCCAAAATTTCTGGATCGCGGATCATGGTCAGGGTTCTTTCAATGTTCAGAGGGTTTCGGCCGTGCCCAGCACGGCGGTGGACTGGCTCGACAGCGTGCCGCCATTGCCGTGCACCACGGCCGTGCGGTGCTGCTGGAGCTGGCGCGCGCCAGCCTCGCCGCGCAGCTGGCGCACGGCCTCGATCAGCGCAAAGATGCCGTACATGCCCGGGTGCACGCACGACAGGCCACCGCCGTTGGTGTTGACGGCCAGGCGCCCGCCGGGCGCAATGGCGCCGCCCTGCACGAAGGCGCCGCCCTCGCCCTTGGCGCAAAAGCCCAGGTCTTCCAGGAACAGCAGGGTATTGATGGTGAAGGCGTCATACACCTGGGCCATGTCCATGTCGACCGCCGTCAGGCCCGCCATCGCAAAGGCCTGCGCGCCCGACTGCGCTGCGCTGGTCGTCGTCAGGTCGGGCATGCAGGAGATCTGGCGGTTCCAGATGGCCGTGGCATTGCCCAGCACATAGACGGGAGGATTGGGCAGGTCGCGCGCACGCTCGGCACGCGTGAGCACGATGGCACCGCCGCCATCCGTCACCAGGCAGCAGTCGCGCACGGTGAGCGGGCTGGCAATCGGCCGGGCCGAGAGCACGTCCTCGATGGTGAGCGGATCGCGCATGAAAGCCTCGGGGTTGCGCTGCGCCCAGGCGCGCGCGGCCACGGCCACTTCGGCCAGCTGTTCGCGTGTGGTGCCGAACTCGTGCATGTGGCGGGCGGCGGCCAGGGCGTAGGCGGCGACGGGCAGCACCGGCTCGTAGGGATGCTCGTAGGGCTGCGGGTCGAGAAAGCGCCGCGCGGCCACGCCTTCCTTGCGGCCGAACGTGGCCGAGCGCTGCGCGCTGCCGTAGCACACGAGCACGGCCTTGCACTGCCCGGCCTCCAGTGCGCGGATCGCGGGCAGCAGGTGGGCGATGAAGCTGCTGCCGCCGATCATCGTGCCGTCCACGTAGGTCGGGTTGATGCCCAGATGCTCGATCACCGGCATGGTCCACATGCTGGCGTTCACGCTGCAGGTGGCCAGGCCGTCGATGTCCTGCATGGTCAGGCCTGCATCGGCCACGGCGGCGTGCGCGGCACGCACCAGCAGCGTCATGTCGTCCATGCCGGCCGCCTCGCCACAGCCATAGGTGGCAGCGCCGACAATGGCCACGCGGCCGCGCAGCGGGCGGTTCACGGCGGCGGCGTCCAGGTGGGATTGGGGAACGCGGCTCATGCTGCACCTCCTTGCGCTTGTGCCGGGGTGAACAGCACCAGGCCGCGCCCGTCCTTTTGCGCCACATGGGCCTGCACGCGCTGGCCAATCGTCACGGCCTCGGGCGCCACGCCTTCCACGCGGCTCATCATGCGCACGCCCTCGTCCAGGTCGATCAGGGCCACGTTGTAGTTGCCGCCCGCATCCGCCTTGCGCGCGATGGTGGTGGTGGAGTAAACGGTTCCCAGGCCGCTGGCGCGCACCCAGCGCAGCGGGCTGGCGCCGCAATGCGGGCACAGCTCACGCGGTGTGAACACATGGTGGTGGCACTGCGGGCAGTGCTGCAGGCAAAAGCGGCCGGCATTCAGCTCGGCCTGGTAGTGGGTTTGTGCGCTCAGGTGCATGGTGTTTTCGTCTCAGGCCTCTTGGCGGTCTATGGCTTTGTGGAATGCAGCATGCCTGCAAGGGCGGCGCGCTTCAATTCGGCAATTTTTAAGACCACCTTCAGCGAGGCCGGCTCAGGGGGTGAACGTGGCAGCCAGACCATTGACGGCCCCAGCTTTTTCTGGCGACCCATCGTGCGCAATGGCGTGCCATGGATGCGCGGCCGATGAACGCGGAGACCTTCGGCGCCCGCTGGCCAAGTTTCGTGAGCCTTCGTAGCGGCCGTACGTTCGTCAAGTTGTTTCGACTCTAATGCAGGGCGCCCAAGTAGACTGCTACACGCATTGAGAGCCTGCCGCCCATCTCCACGACTTGCGGTCTCGCTAATGCTCGAAAGTCCAAAGCGCGCCCCCGCCGCACTACCGTCTTGCAACAAGAAAACACCATGACCAGCATCCAACAACGCGCAGAACTCCAACGCCGCATCTGGCAAATTGCCAACGATGTCCGTGGCGCCGTAGACGGGTGGGACTTCAAGCAATACGTGCTTGGAGCCCTGTTCTACCGCTTCATCAGCGAAAACTTTGCGGCCTACATCGAAGGCGGGGACGACAGTGTCAACTACGCAGCGCTGGGCGATATCGTCATCACCCCCGAAATCCGCGACGACGCCGTCAAGACCAAGGGCTACTTCATCTACCCCGGCCAGTTGTTCGTCAACGTGGTGGCCAAAGCCAGCACCAATGAAAGCCTGAACACCGACCTGGCCAAAATCTTTTCGTCCATTGAATCCTCTGCCATCGGCTACCCCTCAGAGCGCGACATCCGAGGCCTGTTTGCCGACTTCGACACCACCAGCAACCGCCTGGGCAACACCGTCAAAGACAAAAACGCCCGCCTGGTCGCCGTGCTCAAAGGCGTGGCCGACCTGGACTTTGGCACCTTTGACGACAGCCACATCGACCTGTTTGGCGACGCCTACGAATTCCTCATCTCCAACTACGCCGCCAACGCAGGCAAATCGGGTGGCGAGTTTTTCACGCCCCAGCAGGTCTCCAAGCTGATCGCCCGGCTGGCCATGCACGGGCAAACCAGCATCAACAAGATTTACGACCCGGCCTGCGGGTCGGGGTCGCTACTGCTGCAAGCCAAGAAGCACTTCGATCAACACGTCATTGAAGACGGATTTTTTGGCCAGGAACTCAACCACACCACCTACAACCTGGCGCGGATGAACATGTTTCTGCACAACGTCAACTACGACAAATTCAACATCCAGCTGGGCGACACCCTCATCGAACCCCACTTCGGCGACGACAAGCCCTTTGACGCCATCGTCTCCAACCCGCCCTACTCGGTGAAGTGGAAGGGCTCAGACGACCCGACCCTCATCAACGACGACCGCTTTGCCCCGGCGGGCGTGCTGGCCCCCAAATCCAAGGCCGACTTTGCCTTCGTGCTGCACGCGCTCAGTTACCTCTCGGCCAAAGGCCGCGCGGCCATCGTCTGCTTTCCCGGCATTTTTTACCGCAGCGGCGCCGAGCAGAAGATTCGCCAATACCTGGTGGACAACAACTATGTGGAAACGGTGATTTCGCTGGCGCCCAACCTGTTCTTCGGCACCACCATCGCCGTGAACATCCTGGTGCTCTCGAAGCACAAGCTGGATACCACCACCCAGTTCATCGACGCCAGCGAGTTGTTCAAAAAAGAAACCAATAACAACATGCTGCTGGACGCGCACATCGAACAGATCATGCAAGCCTTCGACAGCAAGGTGGATGTGGATCACTTTGCCCAGTCCATTGCCTTTGAGAAGGTCGCCGCCAACGACTACAACCTCTCAGTCAGCAGCTACGTCGAAGCCCGCGACGACCGCGAAGCGGTGGACATCAAGGCACTCAACGCGAAGATCGCCAGCATTGTGGTGCGGCAGGCGGAGTTGCGAACTCAGATTGATGCCAATGTTGCTGACCTTGAAGGGGAAGAAGCATGAGCCGAATTGATGAACTGATTGCCGAGCATTGCCCAGATGGGGTGAAGTGGACACCACTAGGGAAAGTGGCAAATCTTCAACGCGGGAAAAGACTAGTCAGAAGCCAATTGGATCAGTTCAATGGTTTTCCGGTTTACCAAAATAGTATGACTCCGCTTGGCTATTACCATGAAAGCAATGTGAAAGCAGGAACAGCTTTCGTGATTGCCGCTGGTGCAGCTGGCGAAGTTGGTTACAGCGACGTTGATTTTTGGGCAGCGGATGATGTTTATGTATTCTCGGAATTGAGTGGCATCAATCAAAAGTATCTTTATCACTTCTTGTTAATGAAGAGGAATAAAATTTCATCTCAGGTCAGAAGGGCAAGTATTCCACGCTTGTCGAAAGTCGACATTGAGCGACTTTTAATTCCGATTCCTTGTCCAGAAAATCCGAAGAATTCTCTTGATATTCAGACGGAAATCGTGAAAGTGCTTGACACTTTCACCAAACTGGAAGCGGAGCTGGAAGCGGAGCTGGAAGCGCGTCGGCGGCAATACCAGTATTACCGCGACGCGCTTCTGACTTTCGGCGAACGCACGGACGCTGACGCAAGCAAGCAAGCAAGCAAGCAAGCAAGCAAGCAAGCAAGCAAGCAAGCAAGCATAAGGTGGATGATGCTGAATGAAATAGGTCAATTCATTCGCGGTCGTCGCTTTACGAAAGCGGACTACGTGGATGACGGCATCAGCGTCATCCACTACGGAGAGATTTACACGAAATACGGCGTGTGGGCCGATCACGCGATCTCACAAGTCCGTTCGGATATGGCTGGCACCTTGCGTTACGCCAAGCCCGGCGATGTTGTCATCACCGATGTGGGCGAAAGCGTCGAAGACGTCGGTAAGGCCGTGGCATGGCTCGGCGATGAAGAGGTGGCAATCCACGACCACTGTTACGCCTTCCGCCATGGCATGAACCCAAAGTTTGTTTCCTACTGCATGCAGACCACGTCGTTCATCGCGGAAAAAGCGAAGTATGTGGCACGCACCAAAGTCAACACACTGCTGGTCGATGCCTTCTCAAAAATTCGCATCCCCGTTCCTTCCCTCGAAGAACAGGAACGCATCGTCGCCATCCTCGACAAGTTCGACGCGCTGGTAAACGACCTATCTTTCGGCCTGCCCGCCGAAATCAAGGCGCGCCGTCAGCAATACGAACACTACCGGAACAAGCTATTGAGCTTCGCGAAGTTTGAGGCCACGACATAACGTGGGCAAGACGCTCGGGGAAGTCGCCAGGCAGCTGAGAGGGGCCGACAAAAAAGGTGCAGTTGATTTATGCCTTCATTGGCACAGGCAATGCGAGTCCACCTGATGCATTGCGCTGGTGAAGCAAATGGCGCAGTTTGAGTTTGTCCCACAGCCTGTGGGACAACTGCCCAAGGGAGCAGGGGCTCGTCGGGATGGCTTTTGAGATTCAAGGGGGATGACCATGCAGACAGGGATAAATGTCAAACGACAACTGTTCGATACGGCTCAGATTCGCACCGCCTGGGACGAGGCGGAGGAGAAGTGGTGGTTTTCTGCGCTGGATGTGGTGGCAGCACTGACGGATCAACCCGACTACACCAAAGCCCGGAACTACTGGAAGTGGCTCAAGGGCAAGCTCAGGCAAGAGGGCAGTGAAGTGGTTAGCGTCACTCACCAGTTGAAGATAGAGGCGCCCGACGGCAAGCAGCGGCTCACGGATGTGCTGGACACCCAGCAGGTGTTCCGGGTCATCCAGTCCATTCCGTCCCGAAAGGCCGAACCCTTCAAGCTGTGGCTGGCCGATGTGGCCAGGCAGCGGATGGACCAGCTGCAGGACCCGGAGCTGTCCATCGAGCAGGCTATGCAGGACTATAAGCGCCTGGGCTATTCGGACAACTGGATCAATCAGCGGCTCAAGAGCATCGAGATCCGCAAGGAACTCACCGACGAATGGAAGAAGCATGGCCTGCAAGAGGGGCTGGAGTTCGCCTTCCTGACCGACGTGATCTACAAAACCTGGGCCGGCAAAACCGCCAGGGAATACAAGCACTACAAGGGCCTGAAGAAGGAAAACCTGCGGGACAACATGACCAACAAAGAGTTGGTGATGAGCATGCTGGCCGAGCTGTCCACCAAGGAAATTTCAGAGGCTGTGCAGCCAGCGTCCATGCAAGAGCACGAAGACGTGGCCAAGCGGGGCGGGGGTGTCGCCAAGGAGGCGCGGCTGAAGCTGGAGGCCGAAACGGGCAAGAACGTGATCAGCCAGCAAAGTGCCAAGCAACTGCAGCAGTTTCAGCCGTTGAACAAAACCAAGAACAGGAATTGAGGCCTTTTCATGGCGGACTACAAAACCATTGCCGAATCGAAGAACTTCATCGTTCTGGACAAGTACACCAAGGACTGGCAGGCCAATGAGAGCTACCAGAGCGAAGGCGATCTGGAGCGGGAGTTCATTCAAGACCTGGTCCACCAAGGCTATGAGGCCCCGTCGGGCCTGAATACGCCTGCAGCCTTGCTGGCCAATGTGCGTGCGCAGCTGCAAGCGCTCAACAACGTGCAGTTTGCGAATGCCGAGTGGCAGCGCTTTGTGGAGACCTGGCTGGACAAGCCCAGTGATGGCATCGTTGAGAAGACCCGCAAGATTCACGACGACTATGTGCATGACTTCGTGTTTGACGATGGCCGCATCCAGAACATTTACCTGCTGGACAAAAAGAACCTTGCCCGTAACAAGGTGCAGGTCATCAAGCAGTTTGAGCAAACAGGCTCACATGCCAACCGCTATGACGTGACGATTCTGGTCAATGGCCTGCCGCTGGTGCAGGTGGAGCTGAAAAAACGTGGCGTGGCGATTCGCGAAGCCTTCAACCAAGTACACCGCTACAGCAAGGAGAGCTTCAACAGCACGCATTCCCTGTTCAAGTATTTACAGCTGTTTGTGATTACCAACGGCACCGACAGCCGTTACTTTGCCAACACCACCCAGCGCAACAAGAACAGCTTCGACTTCACCATGAACTGGGCGAAGGCCGATAACAGCTTGATCAAGGACCTGAAGGACTTCACGGCCACCTTTTTCCAGAAGCACACGCTGCTGAATGTGCTGCTGCATTATTCGGTGTTTGATGTCGGCAATACGTTGCTGGTGATGCGCCCGTACCAGATTGCCGCCACTGAGCGCATTTTGTGGAAGATCAACAGCGCGTACCAGGCCAGGCGTTGGAGTGACCTTGAGGGCGGTGGCTTCATCTGGCACACCACTGGCTCGGGCAAGACACTGACCAGTTTCAAGGCGGCGCGTCTTGCCACGGAGCTGGACTTCATCGACAAGGTGTTCTTCGTGGTGGACCGCAAGGATCTTGACTACCAGACCATGAAGGAATACCAGCGCTTTTCACCGGACAGCGTGAACGGCTCGGACAGCACGGCAGGGCTGAGACGCAACCTGGAGAAGGACGACAACAAGATCGTCGTGACCACCATCCAGAAGCTCAACAACCTGATGAAGAGCGAGGGCGACCTGCCCATCTACGGCAAGCACGTGGTGTTCATTTTTGATGAGTGCCATCGCAGCCAGTTTGGCGAAGCGCAGAAGAACCTGAAGAAGAAGTTCAAGAAGTTCTATCAGTTTGGTTTCACCGGCACGCCGATCTTCCCCGACAACGCGCTAGGCGCTGAAACCACGGCCAGCGTGTTTGGGCGGGAACTGCATTCGTATGTGATCACCGATGCCATTCGTGACGAAAAGGTGCTGAAGTTCAAGGTCGATTACAACGATGTGCGCCCGCAGTTCAAGGCTATCGAAACCGAGCAGGATGAGAAAAAACTGAGCGCAGCGGAAAACAAGCAAGCCCTGCTGCACCCTGACCGCATCCGCGAGATCACCCAGTACATCCTGAACAACTTCCGGCAAAAGACCCACCGCCTGCACGCGGGCAACAAAGGCTTCAACGCCATGTTTGCGGTCAGCAGCGTGGATGCCGCCAAGTTGTACTACGAGTGCTTCAGGGAACTACAGAAGGGCAGCGACAAGCCACTGAGGGTGGCCACCATCTTCTCGTTCGCCGCCAACGAAGAGCAAGAGGCGATTGGCGACATCCAGGACGAAAGCTTTGATGTGTCGGCCATGAACAGCAGCGCCAAGGAGTTCTTGAGTGCGGCCATTGCCGACTACAACGCGCTGTTCAAGACCAACTTCAGTGTGGACAGCAATGGCTTCCAGAACTACTACCGAGACCTGGCCAAGCAGGTCAAAGCCAAGGAGATCGACCTGCTCATCGTGGTCGGCATGTTCCTGACGGGCTTTGATGCACCCACACTCAACACCCTGTTTGTCGACAAGAACCTGCGCTACCACGGGCTGATGCAGGCCTATTCGCGCACCAACCGCATATTTGACGCCACCAAGACCTTCGGCAACATCGTCACCTTCCGCGACCTGGAACAGGCGACCATTGATGCCATCACCCTGTTCGGTGATACCAACACCAAGAACGTGGTGCTGGAGAAGAGCTACAAGGAGTACATGGAAGGCTTCACCGATGCGGCCACCGGTGAGGCACGCCGTGGTTTTATGGATGTGGTGAAGGAACTGGAAACACGCTTCCCCGACCCCGCAGCCATTGAAAAGGAAGCCGACAAGAAGGCCTTCGCCAAGCTGTTTGGTGAGTATTTGCGCGTGGAAAACGTGCTGCAGAACTACGACGAATTTGCCAGCTTGAAGGAGTTGCAAAGCGTCGATCTTGCCGACCGTGCCGCAGTAGAGGCGTTCAAGGCCAAGCACTACCTGAGTGACGAAGATCTGACCGCGCTGCAAGCTATCACGCTCCCCCCCGAGCGGAAGGTTCAGGACTATCGCTCGACCTACAACGACGTGCGCGACTGGCTGCGCCGTGAAAAGGCAGGGGCCGAGAAGGAAAAGTCGGCCATCGACTGGGATGACGTGGTCTTTGAGGTGGACCTGTTGAAGTCACAGGAAATCAACCTGGACTACATCCTTGAACTGATCTTCGAGCACAACAAGAAGATCAAGAGCAAGTCGGAGCTGGTGGATGAAGTGCGCCGGGTGATCCGCGCAAGCCTGGGCAACCGCGCGAAAGAGAACCTGCTGGTGGACTTCATCAATCAGACCGATCTGGACCAAATTGGCGACAAGGCCAGCGTGATTGATGCCTTCTTCACCTTCGCCCAAGCGGAGCAGCAGCGTGAAGCGCAGGAGTTGATTACCGGCGAGAACCTCAATGCCGAGGCAGCCAGACGCTACATCACCACCTCGTTGAAACGGGAGTTTGCCAGTGATAGCGGCACAGAACTCAATTCCGTTCTACCCAAAATGAGCCCTCTCAATCCGCAGTACCTGGCAAAGAAGCAAAGCGTGTTTCAAAAAATCTCTGCTTTTGTCGAGAAGTTCAAAGGCGTGGGTGGACAGGTTTGACTGGGCCTGCAATCAACCCCAAGCAGCCCCTCACCCCGGCGTGATCCCCGCCGTCTTGATCACCTTGGCCCACTTGTCCAGTTCGCTGCGCAGGCGCTGGCGCATCTGCTCCTGCGTGCCGGGGTCTGCCTCGGCGCCGGCGTCCAGCAGGCGCTGGCGTACGGCGGGGTCCTTCATGGCGGTATTGAAGTCGGCGTTGATCTTGTCCAGCACGGCCTGGGGCGTCTTGGCGGGGGCGAACAGTGCCGCCCAGGAATAGGCCTCGTAGCCGGGCAGGCCGGACTCCACGCCGGTGGGCACGTTGGGCAGCATGGCTGAGCGTTGGCGGCTGGCCACGCCCAGCACCTTGACGCGGCCGCTCTTGATGTGCGGCAGCGCCGTGGGCGCGTCGCTGAACATCAGCTGCACCTGTCCGCCCAGCAGGTCGTTCATGGCCGGGGCGCTGCCCTTGTAGGGCACATGCTGCAGCTTGGTGCCCGCTTCCATGTTGAACAGCTCACCCGCCAGGTGCGTGCCGCCGCCGTTGCCCGACGAGCCATAGGCCAGTGGCGTGCCCTTCTTGGCCAGCGCGATCAGCTCCTGGATGGTGTTGGCCGGCACCGAGGGGTGCGCCACGATGAACACCGGGAACATGGCCGCGAAGCTGATGGGGGCGAAGTCCTTCTCGATGTCGTAGGGCAGCTTGCCCATCAGCGAGGGGTTGACCGAGTGGTGGATGGCGCCCACGAAGAGGCCGTAGCCATCAGGCGCTTCCTTGGCGGCGGCCGTGGCGCCCACCACGCCGCCCGCGCCCGCGCGGTTGTCGATGACGGTGGGGGTTTTCCAGATTTCGGACAGCTTCTGGCTGAAGACGCGCGCCGTGGTGTCCACCGGGCCGCCCGGCGGAAACGGCACGATGAAGCGCACGGGCCGGCTGGGCCAGGGCTCGGACGCGAGCACCGCCAGTGGATGGGCCGCGGCAAGCAGGCTGCCGGCAATGAAGCTGCGGCGGGAGGTGGTGGAATGCATGGTGTGTCTCCTGTGGTTCAGGTGGTGAGGCTCAGCGCCTGGTCTTTCAAGGTGCGCTTGAGCACCTTGCCGTTGGTATTGGTCGGCAGCTCCGCCAGCGTGACGATGTGGGACGGGCGCTTGTAGGGCGCCAGCAACTCGCGCAGGTGCGCCTGCATGGCATCGGCGTCCAGCGCGGCGCCGGGGCGCAGCTCGACAAAGGCCACGATCTCCTCGTTGCCGTCGTCCACGGTGCGCCCCACCACGGCTGAGCGCTGTACGCTGGGGTGGGTGTTGAGGGCGGTCTCCACCTCGGCCGGGTAGACGTTGAAGCCCGAGCGGATGATCATTTCCTTCAGGCGTCCCATGACGAACAGCGCGCCGTCGGCATGCATTTCGCCCAGGTCACCGCTGGCATACCAGCCACCCTCGCGCATCACTGCGGCGGTGGCCTCGGGGTCGCGAAAGTAGCCGGGCATCAGGCCCCGGCCGCGGATCCACAGCTCGCCGCGCTCGCCCAGCGGCAGCGGCTGGCCCGTGGCCGGATCGGTCACGCGCACCTCGGCCTCGACCACGGCGTAGCCGGCGCTGGTGTCGGGGCGCTGTTCGCCCAGGCGTGTGAGGTGCACCGAGCCCGCGTATTCCGACAGGCCGTAGCCGTGGTGCAGCGCCTGGCCGAAGGCCGCCTCCACGCGCTGCTTCAAGGCCAGGTCCAGCGGGCCCGCGCCGGTGTAGAGGTAGCGCAGCGCCGGCGCTGCGGGCCGTGCAATTCCGCGCTCCTGCAGATGGGCCAGCAGGCGCGAGAACAGCGCGGGCGGCCCCTGCAGCTGCGACACGCCGTGGTGGGCCAGCGCATCCAGCAGGTCGTCAGGATCGAACTGCGGGCGCATCACGAGCTGGGCGCCGGCCAGCAGCGAGCTGATCAGCACCGTGCCCAGGCCGAAGATGTGGGTCATGGGCACGAAGGCGTAGCTGCGGTCTTGCGGCCCCAGCGCGCGCGAGGCGCCCGAGACGCGGGCGAAATGGATCAGCGCGTCGTGCGTGAGCATCACCCCCTTGGGCTGGCCCGTGGTGCCCGAGGTGAAGATCAGCGCCGCCACCGTATCGCGCAATACGCCCGCCTCGGGCTGCGCATCCGTGCGCACGGCGCTGTGCTGCATGCCGGGCAGGGCCGAATCGACGGCCGCAAAGCGCCGTGCGTGCGCAGCGGCGCTGCGCGATGCGGCGGACGTGAAGAACACCACGCGCGCATCGGCCTTGGCGACGAAGCTGTCGATCTCGGCGGGCGCCATGCGCGCATTCACGCCGCAGGACCAGGCGCCCACGCGGCTGCAGGCCAGGATCAGCGCGGCGTGTTCGGGGCAGTTTTCGGCCACCACCAGCACACGGTCGCCGGGGCGCACGTTCAGCGTGCGTAGCTCGGTCTCGGCGGTGTCGGTAAGCGCGCCCAGGTCGGCAAAGCGCAGGCTGCGGCCGTCCGGCAGGTGGATGAAGGGCTGCTGCGGCGCCTCGGCCAGCCAGCGGTCCAGCAGGTGGTGGATGCGCTCCGCCATGTCAGTCGACGGTGATTCCCTGGGTCACCGTGGCCCACATGGCGCGTTCCTGGGAGGCGCGCTCGGCCAGCTTCTGCGGTGCGCCGGTCCACTCGTCGTAGCCCAGCTCCTTGTAGCGTTTTCTCAGGTCCGGCTGCGCCAGTGCGGCATTGACGGCCTTGTTGAGCTTGGCCACCAGTTCAGGGCTCATGCCCTTGGGGCCATAGACACCGTACCAGCCGCCCACGTCAAAGCCCTTGAGGCCCTCGATGCCCGACTCGGCGAAGGTGGGTACATCGGGCAGCGAGGCATTGCGCTGCGGCGAGGTGACGGCAATGGCGCGCACCTTGCCGCTGTGGATGTAGGTGCTGGCGGTGCTGATGATGTCCAGCATCATGTTGAGCTGGCCGCCGATCACGTCGGTCATTGCCGGGGCGTTGCCCTTGTATGGGATGTGGTTCATCTCGATGCCGCTGCGCCTGGCGAACAGCAGCGCGCCCAGGTGGTTGGAGCCGCCCACGCCGGCCGAACCGTAGGCCAGCTTGCCGGGGTTGGCCTTGGCGTTCGCCACCAGCTCGCGCACATTCTTGTAGGGCTCGCTGTTGTTGACCACCAGCACGTTGTAGTAGCTCAGGATGGGGGCCACCGGCGTCAGGTCCCGGGCCGGGTCGAACGGCATCTTGGTCATCACGTTGGGGCTGATGGTGATGGTGGGGCTGGCGGCAAACCACAGCGTCATGCCATCGGGCTTGGCGCGCACCACCTCGCTGCCGGCAATGGTGGCATTGGCACCGGTCTTGTTTTCCACCATGACCGGCTGGCCCAGTTCCTTGGACAAGGCCTGGCCGAACAGGCGCGCGCCCTGGTCCACGGGGCCGCCTGCGGCATAGCCGACGATGAGGCGCACGGGCTGGCCGTCCTGCGCGGCGGCGGGCAATGCAAGGGCAAAAGGTGCCAGGGCCAGGGCGGCCAGGGCGAGGCGGCGGGGGGCTGCGGTCATGGGGGTGTTTCCTGTCTGTGTGGAATGAATGCGAATGCGGGAAGAGGGCGGGCCGGGCGCGGGGCCGGGTCGTTACCCATCGGCGCGATGGTGCGCCCCGGCTGGCGCCCTGTGAATCTGCTTTTCCGTAAGCCGGGGTTCGGGTCTGCTTAGCGAGGGTTTTCCCTCGCGGCACCGTCACATCCGTTCAAACACTGCGGCAATGCCCTGGCCGCCGCCGATGCACATGGTCTCCAGGCCATAGCGGCCCTTGCGGCGCTGCAGTTCGTGCAGCAGGGTGGCCAGGATGCGCACGCCGGTGGCGCCGATGGGGTGGCCCAGCGAGATGCCCGAGCCGTTGACGTTGAGCTTGTGGGCGATGGCGTCCTGGTCCTGCCAGTTCCAGCCCTTGAGCACGGACAGCACCTGGCAGGCGAAGGCCTCGTTCAGCTCCACCAGGTCCATGTCGTCGATTTTCAGGCCCAGCCGCGCCAGCAGCTTCTGCGTGGCCGGCACCGGGCCTATGCCCATGTGCGATGGCTCGCAGCCCGCAGCGGCCCAGCCCACCAGCGTGGCCATGGGCGTGAGGCCCAGCTCGGCCAGCTTGTCCTCGGCCACGATCAGGCAGGCGGCGGAGGCGTCGTTCTGCTGGCTGGCGTTGCCGGCCGTGACGGTGCCGTTCGGCATCAAGACGCGCAGCTTGGCCATGCTGTCGGTCGTGGCATCGGCGCGAAAGCCTTCGTCGCGCGCGAACAGCAGGGGGTCGCCCTTGCGCTGGGGCACCTTGACGGGCACGATCTCGTCGGCGAAGCGGCCGGCTTCCCAGGCCGCTGCGGCCCGCTGGTGGCTGCGCACGGCGAAGGCGTCGGCCTCGTCGCGCGTGATGCCGTAGTCGCGCGCCAGGTTCTCTGCGGTCTCGATCATGCCGCTGATCTTGCCGAAGCGCTCCACCGGCTGCGAGCGTTCACGGCCGCGGTCCAGGCGGTCAAAAAAGCGCACATTGCCCGAGCGCGCGCCCCAGCGCATGTCGGTGCTGTAGTACTCGATGTTGCTCATGCTCTCCACGCCACCGGCAATCACCACGTCGGCGGCGCCGCTTTGCACCATCATCGAAGCGGTGACGATGGCCTGCAGGCCACCGCCGCAACGGCGGTCCAGCTGCATGCCGGGCACCGACACCGGCAGCCCCGCCTGCAGCGCGGCCCAGCGGCCCACGCAGGGCACCTCGCTGTTGGCGTACGACTGGGCCATGACCACGTCGTCGATGCGTGCGGGGTCGATGCCGCTGCGCTCGACCACGGCGCGCACCGTGGTGGCGGCCAGCTCTTCAACGGGCACGGGGCGCAAGCTGCCGCCAAAGGTGCCGACAGGGGTGCGAACGGGGGTGACGATGGCGGCTCTGCGCATGGTTTTCTCCTGATGAATGGAAGCGAAATTGGAATGAAAGTGGCTCTGGCGCTTATCCATAAAGCGCCAGAAGCTATTGTTTTTGATGAAAAATCGCGCCACAGCGGCGCAGCAGTTCGTGGGCCTGGCGCTCCAGGTCCTCGCGGTGTTCGGGCGCAGCAATATCGATCAGCCGGCGCACGCGGCGCGACAGCGTCTGGCCGCGCAGGTCGGCCACGCCATGCTCGGTGACGATCAGGCCTGCGTCGCTGCGCGGCGTGCTGACCGGCCCGGCCAGCTGCGCCACGATGCGCGTCCTGCCCTTGGCGGTGGCCGGCAGCGCCACGATGGGCAGGCCGCCACGGCTGCGGGCCGCGCCGCGCAAGAAATCGACCGCGCCACCCACGGCGCCCACATATACGCCTGCTGCCACTTCGGCGTTGATCTGGCCGGTCAGGTCCACCTCGATGGCCGCGTTGATGGCGGCCAGCTGGTGGCTGGCGGCCAGCACCTCGGGGTCGTGCGTGTAGTCGGTACCGCGCAGTTGCAGCGCCGGGTTGCGGTGCGCCCAGCGGCGCAGCTTCTCGCTGCCCATCAGGATGCCGCCAATGCCCACGCCGGTGTCCAGGCTCTTCTTGGCATGGGTCAGCACGCCGGCCTCGGCCAGGGCGGCAATGCCGTCACCCACCGCGCCGCTGTGCAGGCCCAGGTCGCGGTGGCCGTGCAGCGCGGCCAGCACGGCCTCGGGCAGGTTGCCTATGCCCAGCTGCAGCGTGGCGCCGTCCTGGATCAGTCCGGCGATGTGGCGCGCAATGGCCTGCTCGGCCGGGCCGGGCGCGGCGCGGCTTTGCTCCAGCGGCGGGTGCTGTGCGTCGATCAGCAACGCAAAGTCGCTGGCCTGCAGGTGCACGCTGCCATGCGTCCAGGGAATGGCGGGGTTGACCTCGGCGATCACCACGCGCGCCTGTTCCAGCGCGGCGGGCAGGTATTCGTGCACCAGGCCCAGGCTGTAGCGGCCCTGTTCATCGGGCGGCGAGACCTGCAGCAGCACCACATCGGCGGGCAGCACGCCCGCGCGGATCAGCCCTGGCAGGTGCGAGTAGTGGCTGGGCAGGATGTCGAGCACGCCCGCATCGGCCAGGTGGCGGTGCGGACCGCCCGCGGCGTAGCCAAAGAAATCGATGGTGTCGGCCTGTTCCGGCTGCAGCGTGTCCGACGCACCAATGCCCACGAACACGCGCAGCCGACCGCCCTGCGCCAGCGCGTGGCGGTGTGCGGTCACGGCGCGCGTGAGCGTGAGCGGCTCGGCCGTGGACTGGCCCCACCACAGGGTGTCGCCGGGGCGGATCAGGGCCTGCAGTGGCTGGGCCAACAGGCTCATGTCCGTTCTCCGCGATGTTGCGCAGCACCCGCGCCGCATGACACTGGCGCGACCCAGGCGAGGGCCGCCGTGCAAGGGCCGCCCCGCCGCACGGGCGGCGTCCCCCTGGGGGGATGGCGCCGCAGGCGACTCAGGGGGGCCGTCATTTTTTGTCCCAGTCGAAGCGCAGCGGCTGCTTGTCTTTAAAGCGCCGCACCGCGTCCTGGTGGTAATCGGAGCCGCGGCACAGGGACTGGGCGTAGGACTCCAGCTCGGCCATGGCGTGGGCATCGAGCTCGAAGGACTGGTTCATCACGGTCTTGGCGATGCCGATGGCGGCGGTGGACGCCTCGCCAAAGCGGCGCGCCAGCGCCTGCGCGGCCTCGGTCAGCGCGGCGGCGTCTTCCACAATGTCGAACACCATGCCCAGTTGCCTGGCCTCCTGCGCATCGACGGTGCGGGCGGTGAAGACCAGCTCCTTGGCCCGCTGCTGGCCCACGATGCGCGGCAGCAGGCGCATCACGCCCAGGTCGGGCACCAGGCCGATGCGGCCGAACACGGCGCAGAACTTGGCGCGGCGCGTGGCCAGCACGAAGTCGGCCGCCAGTGCCAGGCCCAGCCCCGCGCCAAAGGCCGGGCCATCGACCGCGGCGATGACGGGTTTTTCCAGGTCCACGAGTTCGGGGAACCACTGGTGCAGCTCGCGCATGCCCTTGCGAAAAGTGAGGCCCGTGCGGCTGCTGTCCTGCATGGCCGAGATGTCACCGCCCGAGCAAAACGCGCCGCCTGCGCCGGTGAGGATGACGGCATGCACCGCCGGGTCGTCGCGCATCTGCGCAATGGCAGCGGCCAGGGCGGGGCGCATGGCCTGGCTCAGGGCGTTGCGCGCCTCGGGGCGGTTGAGGGTGATGGTGCCGATGCCGTCCTGCACGGAGGTCAACACGGGGGATGCGCTCATGGCGTGCTCCAGAAGATATTGAGGATCAAGATGGGCCATGGCGCTTGTCTATCCAGCGCCAGCAGCGCACCTTGGGATGGTTCAGGCCAGTTCGGCGTAGCCGTGGCTCAGCACCACGATGTCGCGCTCGGCCACGCGGGCGCGCAGCTGGAACTGCCCTGGCTGGCCGGGCAGGCTCCAGATCTCGGTGACCAGCGTTTCGCCTGGATAGACCGGCGAGGCAAAGCGGATGTCCAGCGCCTTGAGCCGCGCCGGGTCGCCGCCCGCGCACTGGCGCAACAGCGCATGGGCCACCAGGCCGTAGCTGGCCAGGCCGTGCAGGATGGGGCGCGCAAAGCCCGCCTTGGTGGCCACGGCCGGGTCGGCGTGCAGCGGGTTGTAGTCGCCCATCAGGCGGTAGAGCAGCGCCGCCTCGGGGCGGATGGCCTGGGTGTCGCTGAAGTCGGGCGCGCGGTCAGCCGGCGTGGGCTGCAGCGCGGGCAGCGGTGCGTCGCTGGGCTGGCCGCCGCGCTGCTGGCTGTAGCCGCCGTCGCCGCGCAGAAAGGTCACCTGCTGCAGCGTGGCCAGCAGCTCGCCGGCCTGGGTTTCCAGGCGCCGCTCGGTGATCAGGATGGCGCCCTTGCCCTCGCCCTTGTCGATCAGGTGCGTGATGCGGCTTTTGCCGACCACCGCGCAGCTGGCGGGCAATGGCTTGTGCCAGCGCACGCGCTGCTCGCCGTGCAGCAGCTTCACCCAGTCGATGCCCGTGTTCGGCTCGCGAGCCCAGAAGCCGGGGTAGCCCAGCACCACGGCCTGCGTGGGCAGGGTGCGCAGGCCGCCCTCCAGCCCTTCATAGACAAACGGCAGCGCGTCGGCATTGAGCGGGTCGTTGCCCAGGCCGAGGCTGAGCGCATACAGCATGGTGTCGCGCTCGGTGTAGTGCTGGTGCACGGGCGCGAAGGCCCGGTTCTTCAGGTGGTGGTAGTCAATAGCCATCTCAGTCGTCCATAACGTTGTGTATCGCCCGCGCACCATGCAACTGGCGCTACCCAAGCCAGGGCTGCCGAGCAAGGGCCGCCCCGCAGCGAGGGCTGCGTTCCCCTTCCCGCAGCGCGCAGCGATGCGAGAGAAGGGGGAAGCGGCGTAAGCCGCTCAGGGGGTTGTCTCCGTCACACCGGGTCCCAGCTGAACACGTCGGCCGAGCGATCCATCGGCACGAACGAGGCCTTGAGCGCCGGCATGCCGTGTTCGGCAATGAACTCGGGCGTCCAGCCCTCGCTGCGGTGCACCGAGCGCAGGGGGCGCGGCTGGCTCATCAGGAAGATCTCGTTGTTGCGCACGGCAAACACCTGGGCGTTCACGTCCTTGGCCTGGTCGGACAGCAGGTACACGGCTAGCGGCGCGATCTTGTTGGGCGTCATCTGCTGGATCTTGGCCACGCGTGCCTGCTGTTCGGGTGTGTCGGTGGGGATGGAGCCGATCATGCGGCTCCAGGCAAACGGCGCGATGCAGTTGGAGCGCACGTTGAATTTCTGCATGTCCAGCGCGATGGACTTGGACAGCGCCGTCAGCCCCAGCTTGGCGGCGCTGTAGTTGGCCTGGCCCAGGTTGCCGATCAGGCCCGAGGTGGAGGTCATGTGCACGAAGGCGCCGCTTTCCTGCTCCTTGAAGTGGTTGGCGGCCGCGCGTGCCATGTAGTAGCTGCCGTACAGGTGCACCTTGATCACGGCGTCCCATTCGTCCAGGCTCATCTTGTGGAAGAAGCGGTCGCGCAGGATGCCCGCGTTGTTGACCACGCCGTCGATGCGGCCGAAGTGGTCCAGCGCGCATTGCACGATGCGGCCGGCAGCTGCCGCCTCGGCCACGCTGTCCATGTTGGCCACGGCCTGGCCGCCAGCAGCCTTGATTTCGTCCACCACTTTCTGTGCGGGGCCGGCATCCGTGCCCTCGCCTGTGGTGGAGGTGCCGATGTCGTTGACCACCACCTTGGCGCCGGCCGCCGCCAGGGCCAGCGCCATGTCGCGCCCGATGCCGCCGCCGGCCCCTGTTACCACCACCACCTTGTCCTGCACCATCTTCTGCGCCATGTTCGTCGTCCTTCGGTTTGTGTTGTCGATCAGCGCTGGAGCATGAACCCAAAGCCGCGGCAGCGCCATTCGGCAATCGCTAGGCGGGGCTTTGGCTGCATGAAAGCGTCGCCGAGGGCTTCATGGGCACGGAAGGCACGCTTTCACAAACGTGGATTGCACGGACCGGCAGCAGCGGCGAGCATCGGACCCCATTGCTTCTACAAGTATCTGGAACCACGCCGCATGCATCGCCCCTTTTTGTCCAACCTTACCCGCCGCAGCCTGTGCGCCGGCGCTGCCCTGGGCTGGGCCCTGGGCAGCGCGCCCGCAGCCTTCGCCCAGGCGATCTACCCGAGCCGCCCCATCATGATGGTGGTGCCCCAGGCCGCCGGCGGCACCAATGACATCGTGGGCCGCGTGGTGGCCCAGAAGCTGGCGGAAAAGCTCGGCGGCAGCGCCGTGGTGGAAAACAAGCCCGGTGCGGGGGGCAACATAGGCACGCAGGCCGTGGCCAAGGCGCCCAAGGACGGCTACACGCTGCTCATGACCATCAGCAGCAGCCAGGCCATCAACCCCGCCCTGTACAAGGCGCCGGGTTTCGACCCCGTGGCCGACTTCCAGCCCATCAGCCTGGTGGGCGCCGTGCCCAATGTGCTGCTGGCCCACCCCTCGTTCGCCGCCAAGACCGTGCCCGAGCTGCTGGCGCTGGCCAAGTCCAGGCCCGGCCAGCTGCAATACGCCTCGGCCGGCAACGGCACGCTCAACCACCTGCTGGGCGAGATGCTGAACCAGATGTCCGGCGTCGAACTGCAGCATGTGCCCTACAAGGGCGTGGCGCCGGCGCTCAACGATGTGCTGGGCGGCCAGCTGCCCCTGCTGTTCGGCAGCCTGCCATCCACGCTGGCGCACATCAGGTCGGGCAAGCTGCGCGCGCTGGCCGTGAGCAGCCCCCAGCGCTCGCCCGTGCTGCCCGATGTGCCCGCCCTGGGCGAGTTCGTTCCCGGCTACAGCGGAACGCTGTGGATAGGCCTGTTCGCGCCTGCCGGCGTGCCCAAGGAGGTGATGGATCGCCTGCAGGACGGCATGCGCCAGGCCATGGCCGACAAGGACATGCGCGACAAGCTCGAAGCACAGGGCGTGGAGCTTGCGGGCACGGCCACGAAACCCGTCACGCCCGACGAGTTCGCCGCCCTGCTCAAGCAGGACATTGCCAAGTGGGCGCGCATCGTGAAGACCTCGGGCGCCACCATCAACTGAGTGACTGGAACATGAGCAACACCCTAGACACCGCCGCGCTCGCCCACCTGCAGACCTGGCAGGGCAAGAGCGAGACCCTGAGCGACAGCCTCACGGCCATGCCCGTGGCCGCCCTGTCGGCCACGCTGGACCGCGACGACCCGGCGCCCGCCATGGGCACCGTGGTGCCGCCGCTGTGGCACTGGCTGTACTTCCTGCCGCATGCGCGCGCCAGCGAGATCGGCCCCGACGGGCATCCCAAGCGCGGCGGCTTTCTGCCGCCCGTGCCGCTGCCGCGCCGCATGTGGGCCGGCGGGCGGCTGCGCTGGGAGCAGGCCAACCCGCTGCGCGTGGGCCAGGAGGTGCAGCGCCACTCGACCATCCAGTCCGTCAAGCACAAGGCCGGCCGCTCGGGCGAGTTGCTGTTCGTGCTGGTCGAACACCAGTACCGCAATGCCCAGGGCCTGGCGCTGACCGAGGAGCACGACATCGTCTACCGCTCGGCCGCCCAGCCCGGCGACCCAGCGCCACAGCCGCAGCAGCCTCCGCTGAATGGCCAGGCGGTCTGGTCGCGCACCATCGCTCCCGACGACGTGCTGCTGTTTCGCTACTCCGCGCTCACCTTCAACGGCCACCGCATCCACTACGACCGCAAGTACGTGACCGAGGTCGAGGGCTACCCCGGCCTGATCGTGCACGGCCCGCTGATCGCCACGCTGCTGCTGGACCTGCTGCGCCGCAGCCTGCCCGGCGCGCAGGTGGCCACCTTCGACTTCCGTGCCGTGCGTCCCACCTTCGACCTGCACCCGTTCAGCGTGCACGGCAAGGCATCCAACGACGGCAAGACCGTGGAGCTGTGGGCCCAGGACCACGAGGGGTTCCTCACCATGCAGGGCACAGCCACGTTGTTTTGAACCGCTGAACCAGCCGATTCCTTCTTTTTTATAGATACCCCACCGCCATGATCCACCAGCCCGACCAGTACCAGGAAATCCGCGACGCCGTGCGCGCCCTCTGTGCCCAGTTCCCCGACGAATACTTCCGCAAGGTCGATGAGGCCCGCGGCTACCCCGAGGAGTTTGTCGATGCCCTGACCAAGGCCGGCTGGATGGCCGCGCTGATCCCGCAGGAATATGGCGGCTCGGGCCTGACCATGGCCGAGGCCTCGGTGATCATGGAAGAGATCAACCGCAGCGGCGGCAACTCGGGCGCCTGCCACGGCCAGATGTACGTGATGAACGCCATCGTGCGCAGCGGCTCGCAAGCGCAGAAAGACCTGTACCTGCCCAAGATCGCCTCGGGCGAGTTGCGCATCCAGTCCATGGGCGTGACCGAGCCCACCACCGGCAGCGACACCACCAAGCTCAAGACCAGCGCCGTCAGAAAGGATGGCCGCTGGGTCATCAACGGGCAGAAGGTCTGGATCTCGCGCATCCAGCACAGCGATCTGATGATCCTGCTGGCGCGCACCACGCCCGCCGATCAGGTGAAAAAGCGCTCCGACGGCCTGTCGTGCTTTCTGATCGATTTGCACCAGGCGATTGGCAACGGCCTCACCGTGCGCCCCATCCTGAACATGGTCAACCACGAGACCAACGAGCTGTTCTTCGACAACCTCGAAATCCCCGAGGACGCGCTGCTGGGCGAGGAAGGCAAGGGCTTCAAGACCCTGCTGGACGGCCTGAACGCCGAGCGCACCCTGATTGCCGCCGAGTGCATTGGCGATGGCTACTGGTTCATCGACCGCGCCACCAAATACGCCAACGAGCGCGTGGTGTTCAACCGCCCCATCGGCCAGAACCAGGGCGTGCAGTTCCCGATCGCCGATGCCTTCATCGAGCTGGAGGCCGCCAACCTGATGCGCTGGAAGGCCTGCGAGAAGATCGACGCCCACCAGAACGCCGGCGCCGAGGCCAATATGGCCAAGCACCTGGCGGCCAAGGCCAGCTGGGAAGCGGCCAACGTCTGCCTGCAGACCCACGGCGGCTTTGGCTTTGCCTGCGAATACGACATCGAGCGCAAATTCCGCGAAACCCGCCTGTACCAGGTGGCGCCGATCTCGACCAACATGATCTACAGCTACGTGGCCGAGCACATCCTGGGCCTGCCCCGCTCGTTCTGAGATGACCGCCATGACCCGCCCCCTCGACGGCATCACCGTGGTCTCGCTCGAACATGCGGTGGCCGCGCCGTTCTGCACGCGCCAGCTCGCCGACCTGGGCGCGCGCGTCATCAAGGTGGAGCGCCCGGGCAGCGGCGACTTCGCGCGCGGCTACGACCAGCGCGTGAAGGGCCAGTCCTCGCACTTCACCTGGATCAACCGCAGCAAGGAAAGCCTGGCCCTCGACGTGAAGCAGCCCCAGGCCAAGGCCGCGCTGCTGCAGCTGCTGAAGACGGCCGACGTGCTGGTGCAGAACCTCGCGCCCGGTGCCGCCGCGCGCATGGGCCTGTCGTATGAAGCCCTGAAGGCGCACAACCCCAAACTCATCGTGTGCGACATCAGCGGCTATGGCGCCGACGGCCCCTACCGCGACAAGAAGGCCTACGACCTGCTGATCCAGAGCGAGGCGGGCTTCCTCTCCGTTACGGGCACACCCGAGGTCCCCAGCAAGTCCGGCATCTCGGTGGCCGACATCGCCGCCGGCATGTATGCCTACACCAACATCCTGTCGGCCCTGCTGCTGCGCGGCAGGACGGGCGAGGGCAGCCATATCGACGTGTCCATGCTCGAAGCCATGGGCGAATGGATGGGCTACCCGATGTACTACGCCTACGACGGCGCGCCACCACCGCCGCGCACTGGCGCATCGCACGCCAGCATCTACCCCTACGGCCCGTTTGTGGCCGGCGACGGCAAGACCGTGATGCTGGGCCTGCAAAACGAGCGCGAGTGGAAAGCCTTTTGCGACACCGTGCTGCAGCGCCCCGATGTGGCCACCGATGCACGCTTCTGTTCCAACGCGCAGCGCAACGCCCACCGCGACGCATTGCAGGCCCTCATCGTGCAGGGCTTCTCGGCGCTGACCGCTGCGCAGGTGGTCGAGCGCCTGGAGGCCGCCGGCATTGCCAACGCCCGGGTGAACGATATGGCCGACCTGTGGGCCCACCCGCAACTGGCCGCGCGCCAGCGCTGGTGCAGCGTGGGCACACCCGCTGGCGATGTGCCCGCACTGCTGCCGCCGGGCGTGAACAGCGCGTTCGATTACCGCATGGACGCCGTGCCCGCCGTGGGCCAGCACAACGCCGCCATCCTGGCCGAACTGGGCTGGAGCGCCGAGCAGATCGACGCGCTGCAGGCACCGCGACCTCTTTGAATCAAAAACCATAGCTGCCTGCGCTTGACACACCCGCCCTGGAGTCCGAAATGAAGCAAGAAACCCAAGCCACCATCCATCCCCTGGCGCAGTTTGCTGCCACGCTGCAATGGAGCGACGTGCCGGCGCCCGTGCAGCGCCGCGCCGAAGACCTGTGGGTGGACTGGTTCGGCTCCGTGCTGGCCGGCTGCCGCGCGCGGCCCGTGGCCAGCATCACGCGCTTTGCGCTGTCGCAGGGCCCGGCACAAGGCCCGGCCGAGGTGATTGGCCACGGCGCCACCAGCAGCCCCATGATGGCCGCGCTGGCCAACGCCGCGGCCAGCCATGTGGCCGAGCAGGACGATGTGCACAACGGCTCGGTGTTCCACCCGGCGGCCGTGGTCTTTCCGCCCGCGCTGGCCGTGGCGCAGCAGATCGGCGCCAGCGGCGCGCAGCTGATGGCGGCCTGCGTGGCGGGCTACGAGGTCGGCATCCGCGTGGGCGAGTTCCTGGGCCGCAGCCACTACAAGGTGTTCCATACCACGGCCACGGCCGGCACGCTGGCGGCGGCCGCCGCCGTGGGGCGCCTGCTGGAGCTTACGCCCGCGCAGATGCAGCATGCCTTCGGCTCGGCCGGCACGCAGTCGGCGGGGCTGTGGGAATTCTTGCGCACCGCGGCCGACAGCAAGCAGCTGCACACCGCGCACGCCGCCTCTGCGGGGCTGATGGCCGCCTTCCTGGCCAAGGACGGTTTCACCGGCGCGCAGGACATCTTCACCGGCCCGCAGGGCCTGGCTGCGGGCATGTCCACCGACGCCAACCCGGCCAAGCTCACCGAGGGACTGGGCACCCGCTGGGCCACGGCCGAGACATCGTTCAAGTGGCATGCCTCGTGCCGCCACACGCACCCCGCCGCCGATGCGCTGCAGCAGGTGATGCGCGAGCACGGCCTCGCGCCCGCCGACATCGCACAGGTCACCTGCCATGTGCACCAGGGCGCCATCGATGTGCTCGGGCCGGTGGTCTCGCCCACCACGGTGCACCAGAGCAAGTTTTCCATGGGCACCGTGCTGGCATTGGCGGCGCGCTTTGGCCATGCGGGTTTGACCGAATTCGACGCGCAGTTCCTGGCACCGGATACTGTGGCCCTGCGCGAGAAGGTGCGCATGGAGCTGGACCCCGAGGTGGATGCCGCCTACCCGCAACGCTGGATTGGCAAGGTCACCGTGCAGACGACGGATGGCCGCCAGCTGGCCGGCCGCGTGGAAGAGCCCAAGGGCGACCCCGGCAACACCCTCTCGCGTGCAGAGCTCACCGCCAAGGCGCTGCGCCTGGCAGCCTATGGTGGTGCGGTATCTGCCGCGCAGGCCGAGGCCTCCGTGCAGCGCCTGTGGCGGGTGCAGGAGTGGCCGCGCACGGAGCACCTGCTGGGCTGACCTCCGGGACACGGCAACCGCCGCGGCCCACGACCCCCAAGGGACGCAGCAGACGCCCCGTTCACCACCATCCACAAGGAGACATTGCATGACTGCACGCTTTACCCTGATTTCCCGACGCACCCTCGCCGGCTCCGTTGCGGGCGCCTGCGCGGCACTCGCCCTGGGCCTGAGCGGCAACGCCCTGGCCAGCACCTGGCCCGAAAAGACCGTCACCCTGGTCGTGCCCTACAGCGCGGGTGGCCCCACCGACGTGGTGGCGCGCCTGCTGGCCGTGCCCATGGGCCAGTCGCTGGGCCAGACGGTGGTGGTGGAAAACACCGTGGGTGCGGGCGGCACGCTGGCGCCCGCGCGCATCGTCCGCTCCAAGCCCGACGGCTACACCATCCTGATCCACCACATGGGCATGGCCACGGCCCCGGCGCTGTACAAGAAGCTGCCCTACGACCCGCTCAAGGACTTCGAGTACATCGGCCAGGTGCTGGATGTGCCCATGACGCTGCTGTCGCGCAAGGACTTTCCTGCGAACAACTTCCAGGAGCTGCAGGACTACGTCAAGAAGAACCAGGACAAGGTATCGCTGGCCAACGCAGGCATTGGTGCCGTGTCGCAGCTGTGCGGCATGCTGCTCATGCACCAGCTGGGCGTGAAGCTGACCACCGTCCCCTACAAGGGCGCCGGTCCGGCCATGAACGACCTGATGGGCGGCCAGGTGGACCTGCTGTGCGACCAGACCACGCAGACCGCGCCCGTGATCCAGGATGGCAAGCGCGCCAAGGTGTTCGGCGTGACCACGCCCAAGCGCCTGTCGTCCATGCCCAGCATTCCCACGCTCGATGAGCAGGGCCTCAAGGGCTTTGACGTGAAGGTGTGGCACGGCATGTATGCCCCCAAGGGCACGCCCAAGGACGTGATGGACAAGCTCAACAAGGCATTGAACGTGGCCATCAAGGACGACAACGTGAAAAAGCGCATTGCCGAGCTGAGCTCTGACCTCGTCACGCCCGAGAAGGCCACCCCCGAGGGCCTGCGCAAGCACCTGGAGATCGAGGTGGCGCGCTGGGACAAGGTCATCAAGGCTGCGGGCGTGAGCGCGGAGTGAAGAGAGACATCCCCCTGTGGCGCTACGCGCCTTCCCCCTTCTCTCGAATTGCTGCGCAATTCGGGAAGGGGGACGCCGCCAGCGCGGCGGGGCGGCCCTTGCGCGGCGGCCCTGGCCTGGGTCGCGCCAGTTTCATGGGTCACGGTTAGCGCACAGTGCGATGGAGAGTTCATGCCGTTAAAAGAAAGCATCCATGTCTGATTTGGTTTCACAGGCCTGCTCCTTCCTGTTCGTTCCTGCCACCCAGCCGGATCGGTTGCCCAAGGCCCTGGCCAGCGGCGCCGACATCGTGATTGCCGACTGGGAGGACGCCGTGGCCCCCGCTGACAAGGAGCGCGCACGCGCGGCCCTGCTGGAGGCCGTGGCTGCGCTGCCAGCCGCGCAGCGCGCGCGCCTGCTGGTGCGCATCAACAGCGATGGTTCGCCCTGGTTTGCCGCCGACCTGGCCGCGCTGGCGCAGCTCGCGGCGCAGGGCCTGGCCGGCGCCGTGGTGCCCAAGGCCGAAGGCGCGCCCACCCTGCAGGCCGTGGCCCAGGCTGCCGGGCCTGGCGCCATGCTGGTGCCGCTGGTCGAAAGCGTGGCCGGCCTTGCCGCTGCCGACACCCTGGCCGCCGCGCCGCAGGTGGCGCGGCTGGCCTTCGGGCACCTGGACTTCCAGGTGGACGCCGGCATGGCCTGCGGCGAAGACGAGCAGGAACTGCTGCCCGTGCGCATGGCCCTGGTGTTCGCCTCGCGCCGCGCAGGGCTGGCCGTCCCCATCGACGGCGTGACGGTGGACACGCGCAACCCCGAGCGCATGGCCCGCGACAGCGAGCGCGCACGCCGCATGGGCTTTGGCGGCAAGCTGTGCATCCACCCGGCGCAGGTGGCGGTGCTGCACGCCGCTTTCGACCCCGACGAAGCCGCCGTGGCCCAGGCGCTGCGCGTGCAGCAGGCGCTGCAGCAGGCCGGTGGCGGCGTCTGCGTGCTCGATGGCCGCATGGTCGATGCGCCGGTGCTGGCGCAGGCCCGGCACACCCTGCAGCGCCACGCGCGGGCGCAGCAGCGCCTTGCCGCCGCCAGCTAACAACCTCCTAACGATCAGCTAACGATCAGGGCCCGCCAGCGCCGGGCCTCCGTCCGGCAGCGCACCCGCGCCGTCACCGCCATGCACACAACGTCCTCAATCCCTAAGTGACTTCCTCGCGCACCACACCGCTTTGGATGATGCTGCTGGCACTGTTGTCGGGCTTTGCGCTCAGCCAGGCCTATCGCACCACCACGGCCATCCTCGCCCAGGGCCTGCAGGCAGATTTCGGCCTGCAGGCCTCATCGCTGGGGGCGTTTGCCGGGCTGTTTGGCTTGTCGTTCGGCGTTGCGCAGCTGCTGATGGGTATTGCGCTGGACCGCTACGGCCTGCGCCGCACGGTGCTGGCAGCCGCGCCCCTGGGAATTGCCGGTGCGGCCCTATCGGCCCTGGCACCCAGCTATGGCTGGCTGATGGCCGGGCAGGTGCTGATCGGGGTGGGCTATTCGCCAGCCTTCGTGGCCTGCACGCTGTTCATTGCGCGCCATTTCGCGGTCGACCGCTTTGCCTTCTTCTCGGGCCTGAGCATGGGCGTGGGCGGGCTGGGGCTCCTGTTCACCGGCACGCCGCTGGCGTGGGTGGTGCAGCACTGGGGTTGGCGCATGGGCTTTGGCATTTTGGCGGGCTTGAGCGTGCTGTCGTGGCTGGTGATTCACTTCGTGGTGCACGAACCCGCACCTGCCGACGCCGTGCACCGCCCGGCATCCAGCTGGGGCGAGGCGCTGGTGGGCATGGGCCGGCTCTTTGCCGTACCGCACACCTGGGGCATCGTGGTTCTGGGCATGTCGTGTTACGCGGCTTTTTTGTCGCTGCGCGGCCTGTGGCTGGGGCCGCTGCTGATCAACCGCTACGGTTTTTCGCTGGTGGACAGCGGTAACGTGGCGCTGGTGCTGTCGCTGATCGCGCTATTCACACCGGCCGCGTTTGGCCGCATGGACCCGGGCGCACCCCGGCGCCGTGCCTGGGTTGGCCGCGCGTCGCTGCTGATGGCCGGCCTGTTTGCGGCGATGGCCCTGGTGCAAAACGCCAGCGTCACCGTGACGCTGATGATTGTGATGGGGCTGCTGTCGGGCTACAGCATCCTGCAGTACGCCGACGTGCGCTCTTCCTACCCTGCCGAGCTGACCGGACGCGCCCTGTCGCTCTACACCATGGCCATGTTCCTGGGCGTTGCCTTCATGCAATCGCTGACCGGTGCCGTCGCCGCCTGGGCCGCAAGCGCGGGGCTGGAGCCCTACCGCACCGTGCTGCTGACCATCGCCGCTTGGCTGGCGCTGGCCTCGCTGGCGTTCCGGTGGCTGCCCGCGTCGCCGCTGCTCAAGCAAGGTTGATAACGCCCGCCGCGCATACCGCGGGCGCATTCCGGTCAGCGTTGGCGCCACACGGCCCGTGCGCCGGAGTGGCCCAGGCTTTCCATGACCGACTGCGTGTGCGCGCCGGGCGCGCAGGCCTCACCTGGCGCATAGGCTGCGCCACCGAAGCGCGGCGCAGGAGCGGCCTGCAGCACACCCTGGCGTTCGGCGTACACGCCACGTGCCTGCATGTGTGGATGCCCTGCGGCCTCCACGGGGCTGAGCACGGCACCAAAGCAGGCGTCGGTGGGCTCCAGCAGGGCCTGCCAGTGCGCACGCGGCTGGGCCAGGAACAGGGCGGCCAGCCGCGCGCGGCGCGCGGGCCAGGCCGCCTTGTCCCACTGCGGACCGGTGAAATCCGGGTCGCCTGCCAGTCCCAGGACCTCCAGCAGCAAGGCATGGAACTGCGGCTCGATGGCGCCCACGGTGATGTGGTGGCCGTCGGCGCAGACGTAGGTGTCATAGAACGGCGCGCTGTCGTGGATGCTCTGGCCACGCACATCGGCCACCAGGCCGCTCTGGCGCGCGCTGAGCATCAGGTTGAGCATATGGGCTGCGCCGTCCACGATGGCGGCATCCACCACCGTGCCGCGGCCCGTGGCGCGCGCCTGCACGATGCCCGACAGCAGGCCCGTCATCAGGTACAGGGCGCCGCCGCCGATGTCGCCCAGCACGGCGAAGGGCGACACGGGCCGCGCGTCCGCCGGGCTGCAGCCCCACAGCGCGCCGCTGACGGCGGCATAGTTGGTGTCGTGCCCGGCGCGCGGCGCCAGCGGCCCGCTCTGGCCCCAGCCCGTCATGCGGCCATAGACCAGGCGCGGGTTGACGCGCAGACATTCCTCGGGCCCCAGGCCCAGGCGCTCCATCACGCCGGGGCGCATGCCTTCTATGAGCGCATCGGCCTCGGCCACCAGCGCCAGCACCAGCTGGCGGCCTTCCTCGGTCTTGAGGTCGGCGAACACCGAGCGCTTGCCGCGGTTGAGCAGCGCGCCGGTGGTCTCGCGGCCCTTCGTCTCGCGCACCACGGAGATCACGTCCGCCCCCAGGTCGGCGAGGTGCATCGCACAAAATGGCCCCGGCCCCAGGCCGCCAATTTCCAGCACGCGTACGCTGTCCAGTACCTTCACGGTGTCTCCTTGGTTGGTGTTGTGTGTTGCTTTGGGCCGCATCAGGTCAGGCCCGATGCCCCGAGCACGCTCTCCACCGAACGCACCAGCGTGCGCAGGCGCGGTCCCAGGTCTGTCTCCAGCCGGGTGTATATGGGGCTGAAGACCGGCACCGAGACCGCGAACACCCAGAGTTCGCCGTCTTGCGGCTGCGACATGGGCACGGCGATGGATTCGATCTCGCGGTGCAGGTCGCCATGGCTGCGGCAAAAGCCGTGGCGGGCGAAGTCGTCGCGTGCGTCTGCCAGGCGCTGCTCCAGCCAGGCGGCGCGCTGCGGGTCTTTGCGCTGCAGGTCCTGCAGGTAGGCCTGGCGATCGTCCTCTGCCATGCCCAGCAGGTAGGCACGGCCCGTGGCCGTGCGCGAGAGCGATGTGGACACGCCGATTTCCTGGCGGAACACCGTGTTGCCCATGCCGTTGGCCAGCTCCACCAGGCACAGCTCGCGCCTGTAGCCCACGGCCAGCTGCACCTGCCCCTCGGTCAGGTCGGCCAGCGCCTGCATGTGCGGCCGGGCGAACTGGCGCAGGGCCATGCGCGTGAGCACGGGCGAGGCCAGCTGCAGCAAACCCAGGCCCGGCACGTACTTGGACAGGCGCTCCGAGTAGCGCAGCAAACCCAGCTCGCACAGCGTGTCCGTCAGGCGAAACAGCGTGGGCTTGGGCAGGCCGGTCAGGTCCATCAGCTCCTTGGCGCTGAGTTCCTGGCATTTGTTGGAAAAGCACCGCAATATGGAAACGCCACGCACCAGGGCGCTGACCAGCTTGCCGTCCGGATCTGCGTTCACGTTCACATGGACCTCAAAAGCTCAAAAAACCAGAGATTTTCGCCTGTTTCCACATCAGGCCTGCGGCCACTGGAAGGGCATTGGCCTTTTCTCCAGGAAGCAACGCACAGCGTCCCGGTGCTCGGGCGTGCCCATGGCTAGGGCCTGGGCGTTGGCCTCCTGCTCCAGCAGCGAGGGCAGGTCGCTGGCGGCCAGCGCGAGCGAGCGCTTGATGAGGCTCAGCGCCACGGGCGATGCGCCCACGAAGCTGCGCGCGATGTCCTGGGCGCGGCCTTGCAGCGCGCCGGGCTCGACCAGCTCGGTGGCAATGCCCAGCCGCAGCGCCTCCTCGGCCGAGACCTCGCGGCCCGACAGCATCAGCTCGCGCGCACGCTGCACGCCGACCACGCGCGGCAGGGTGTAGAACGCCGCGCAGTCCGGCACCACGCCGACGCGGATGAACGACATGGCAAAGCGCGTGCGCGTGCTGGCGATGATGAAGTCCGCCGCCAGCGCCAGGCTGAAGCCCGCGCCATAGGCCGCGCCGTCCACGGCGGCGACCACCGGCTTGTCCAGCAGCATCAGGTCCTTGAGCCAGTCGTGCAGGCTGGTGAGGCGCCGGCGCCAGCCGCCGTTGTCCAGCCCGCTGGCCGCGATGTTGCCCAGGTCCCCGCCCGAGCAGAAATGCGCGCCCGCGCCCGTCAGCACCAGCGCGCGGATGGCAGGGTCGGCCTGCACCTGGCGCACCACCTCGGCCATCTCCACGCGCATGGCGGGGTCGAAGGCGTTGCGCTTGTCGGGGTTGCTCAAGGTCAGCGTGGCCACGCCGTCCTGCACGCCGAAAACGATGCGTTCGTAGGTCTTGCTCATGCCGCGCTCCGGGGGGTGTAGGAGGCGCGCATGTCGCGCCCGCCGCGCAGCGACGAGCCGCCATCCACGGGAATCACCGCACCCGTCACGTAGCCCGCCTGTGGTGACGACAGGAACAGCGCCATGTTGGCAATATCTTCCAGCGTGCCCATGCGCTGCAGCGGCACGCTGGCCACTGCATTGGCCAGCGCCTCGGGCGATGGTGCCAGGCGCCGCATGCCCTCGGTGTCGCCAATCGGGCCGGGGGCGATGGCGTTCACACGCACGCCCACCTCGCCCCATTCCATGGCCAGCACGCGCGTCATCATGTCGATGCCGGCCTTGGCGGCGCAGGCATGGACCTGGTACATGGTGGGGTTGACGCCCTGCGGCGCCGAGATGTTGATGACGCTGGCGCCGGGCTTCTTGAGCATCGGGTAGGCCAGGCGCAGCACATGGAAGGTGCCGTTCAGGTCGATGTCGATCACGGTCTTGAAGCCGTTGGGCGACAGGTCGGCCGCGGGCGCGATGAAGTTGCCCGCCGCGCCGGAGACCAGCACGTCGATCTCGCCGAACTGCGCATGCGCCTCACGCAGCGCGGCCTCCACCGCGGCGGCGTCGCGCACGTCGGCGCTAATGCCCAGCGCCTGGGCGCCCAGCGCGCGCAGCCCGTCGGCCGCCTGCTGCACCTTGTCGGGCGAGCGGCTCATGACCGTCACGTTGGCGCCCGCGCGCGCAAACGCCTGGGCAATGCCCAGGTTGATGCCGCTGGTGCCGCCGGCGACAAACACATGGCGGCCGGCAAAGGAGGGGGATTCAGACATGGGTGGTTTCTTTCTGCGCCGCCTCTTGCAGCGGGCGCCATGGATTTCGTCGGTTGCGGGGACTGGGGTCAGGGATCAACGACGCCGCCCCGGTGCGGCGCCCTGAGAGGTGTTCAAAAGTGGGCTTCATGGCGCTAGCCCACCTGCCGCGCCTGCCCGTCCCAGAAGCGGGCGCGCAGGGCTTTCTTGTCGATCTTTCCCAGGGGGGTCACGGGCAGCGCCTGCTCCAGCCACAGTTGCTTGGGCGTGTGCAGCGCGCCTTTGCGCTCATGCACGAAGTCCATCAGCGCCTGGGGTTCGGCGCTGGCGCCGGGCTTGAGCACCACCAGGGCCACGACCGCCTCGCCCCATTTGGCATCGGGCATGCCGATGACGGCGGATTGCGCCACGGCCGGATGCAGCGCCAGGCAGGCCTCGACCTCGCTGGAATACACATTGAAGCCGCCGGTGATGACCATGTCCTTGGCGCGGTCCACCAGATACAGGTAGCCATCGGCGTCGCGGCGCGCCATGTCGCCGGTATGCAGCCAGCCGTCGGCAAAGGCTTCTTCGGTGGCGTCGGGACGGTTGCGGTAGCCCTCCATCACCAGCGGGCTGCGCACGCACAGCTCGCCCACCTCGCCAGCGGCCACCTCCCGGCCCTGCGCATCGAGCAGCCGCACCTGGTTGCCCGGCAAGGCCAGGCCGCAGGACTGCAGCCGCTCGGGGCGCGCCAGGTCGTGCGCATCCTTGCGCAGGTAGGCGATTGTCATGGGCGCCTCGGCCTGGCCGTAGAGCTGGCCAAAGATGGGCCCGAAGCGCTGCAGCGCCTCGGCCAGCCGCGCCGGCGCCATGGGCGAGGCGCCATACAGCACGTACTGCAGGCTGGAGCGATCCCACTGGTCCAGTCCAGGGTGGTCCAGCAGGCCATAGATTTGCGTGGGCACGAGAAAGGTGGCGGTGATGCGGTGCTGCTGCACGGCCTGCAGGAACGCATCGGGCGAGTATTTTTCCAGCAGCACCAGCGTGCCGCCGCGCAGCAGCGTGGGCAGCACCAGCGAACCGCCGGCGTGCGAGATCGGTGTGGCGACCAGCACGCGCAGCGCCTCGGGCCATTCCCAGCAGGCCAGCTGCAGCAGCAGCATGGTCAGCGTGGTGCGGCTGCGGTGGACCACGCCCTTGGGCCGGCCCGTGGTGCCGCCGGTGTAGGTGATGCGGTAGATGTCCTCGGGCTGTGCGGCGATGGGCAGCTCACCGCCGTCAAAGGCCAGGCTGGCGGCGATGGCGTCCTCGCCCAGCGCCGACGGACCCAGGCCCAGCACCTGGGGCACGATGCCGCGCTCCTGGAGCGCCAGGCCGCGCTCCACATGCTGCGCGCCCACTACCAGCGCGCTGATGTCGGCATCCTGCAGCACGAAGGCCTGGTCATCGAGCGCACTCAGGGGGTGCAGCGAGGTCTGGCGCAGTCCCAGCCAGGCGCAGGCCATGATGACCACCAAGGCCTCGGGCTGGTTGCCGGCCAGCACCGCCAGGCCGTCCTGGCGCTGCAGCCCGCGCGCGCGCAGGTAGCGCGCCATGGCATGCACGCGCCGCAGCAGCTCGGCGCAGGTCCAGTGGCTGCCATCGGGCAACACCAGCGCCACGCGCTCGGGGAACGACTGCAGGGCCGATTGGTAGGCTTCGGCGACCGTGGAACCGGTGTGCAATGCGCTCATGCTGTGCTCAGCCATATCAAGCCGCCTGGTACAGCGTGACCACGCAGGCGCCGCCCAGGCCCAGGTTGTGCTGCAGCGCCAGGCGCGCACCCTCGACCTGGCGCTCGCCGGCCTGGCCGCGCAGCTGCCAGGTCAGTTCTGCGCATTGCGCCAGGCCCGTGGCGCCCAGCGGGTGGCCCTTGGACAGCAGGCCGCCCGAGGGGTTGGTGACCACGCGCCCGCCATAGGTGTTGTCGCCGTCGAGGATGAATTTCTCGGCCCCGCCCTCGGGGGCCAGGCCCAGGGCTTCGTAGGTGATCAGCTCGTTGGCCGTGAAGCAGTCGTGCAGTTCGACCACCTGCACGTCCTCGGGGCCGACGCCGGCGGTCTCATAGACCTGGCGCGCTGCCGCCGCCGACATGTCGTAGCCGACCACGCGGCGCATGTCGCCGCTGTCGAAGGTGCTGGCGGTGTCCGTGGTCATGGCCTGGGCCGCAATGGTGACGCGCCGGTCCAGTCCGTGTTTTCGGGCAAATTCGGCCGAGCACAGCACGGCCGCCGCCGCGCCGCAGGTGGGCGGGCAGCATTGGTAGCGCGTGAGCGGGCCGAACACCTGCGGCGAGGCCATGACCTCGTCCAGCGTCAGCGTCTGGCGGAACACCGCCAGCGGGTTGCGCGCCGCATGCTGGCGCGCCTTGACCGAAATGCGGCCGAAGGTGTCGGCACGGATGCCATGCTGCTTCATGTAGTCCAGCCCGGCACCGCCGAAGAACTGCGCCGCGCGCGGCGCTGCCGCATCCAGCCCCTGGTGCGCGACCATGGTGTCGGCAAAGCGCGCCATGGGCGAGGGCCGGTCGTCCCACGCGCCCTTGAGGGCCCCAGGCTGCATCTGCTCGAAGCCCAGGGCGATGGCGCATTCCACCATGCCGCTCTCCACCGCCTGGCGCGCCAGGTACAGGGCGCTGGAGCCGGTCGCGCAGTTGTTGTTGACGTTGAACACCGGGATGCCGGTCAGGCCCACACCGTAGATCGCCGCCTGGCCCGCGGTGGAGTCCCCATAGACATAGCCGACATAGGCCTGCTGGACCTCGGCGTAAGCCACGCCCGCATCCTGCAGCGCGAGCTGGGCGGCGCGCGCGCCCATCGCGGGGTAGGGTTCGCTGGCACCGGGCTTGGTGAAGGGGATCATGCCGACACCGACGACATGGACGGCACGCTGCATAGGGCGCATGGCGGGCTCCTTGAAATTAGGGGTTGCGGTCTGGCGCAAGGCGGGCAAGCTGCTCGCGCAGGCGGTTCTTCAAGATCTTGCCGGTGGGCGACAGCGGCAGCGCGTCCAGCACATGCACCACGCGCGGGCATTTGAAGCCCGACAATTGCGTGCGGGCATGTTCGCGCAGCGCCTCGGGGGTGCAGGGCTGCTGCGGCCGTAGCACCACGGCGGCATGCACCGCCTCGCCCCATTGCGCATCCGGCACGCCGACCACGGCGCACAGGGCCACGGCGGGGTGGCGCATCAGCGCGGATTCGACCTCCAGCGAGTACACGTTCTCGCCGCCGCTGATGATCATGTCCTTGAGGCGATCGACCAGGTGCACGTGGCCGGCCTCGTCCATCCAGCCGCCGTCGCCGGTGTGCATCCAGCCGTCCTTGAGCACCTGGACCGTGGCTTCGGGCTGGCGCCAGTAGCCCTGCATCACGCTGGGGCCGCGCACGCAGATTTCGCCCACGTCGCCCAGGGGCAGGGCCTGCCCGTCCGGTCCGGTGATGCGCAGTTCGCTGCCCCAGCTGGCGCGGCCCACGGAGGTCAGGTGCGCCAGGTGCGCGCCATGGTTGGCCAGGGTGTACGGGCCGTTCAGGCTGGCGCTGGCGGAGGTTTCGGTCATGCCGTAGGCGGTGGCAAATTCAACCTGCGGCAAGGCCTGCATGGCACGCAGCAGCAGCGCCTGGGGCATGGGCGCGGCCCCGTGGACGATGCGCTGCAGCGAGGGCAGGCGGGTGGCGTCAAACTCCGGTGCGTCCAGCAGCATCTGCAGCATGCTGGGCACCAGCATGATCTCGCTCACGCCATGTTCGGCAATCGCCCGCAGCACCTGCGCGGGGCGGAACTGGGTTTCGATCACGCAGGTGCTGCCCTGCACGATCTGCCCCACCAGCCGGCCCAGGCCCGCCACATGGAACAGCGGCGTGGCCAGCAGCGAGGTACCGGTGCCGGGCAGTTGCGCCAGCCGGGCCGCGGTAGCCGACCACAGGTTGGCGTGCGAGAGCATCACGCCCTTGGGAAAGCCGGTGGTGCCGCCGGTGAACAGCACGATGGCCAGCGCGTCGCCGCCGTGGCGGCAGTCCTCCATCGGCTGGGCCGTGGCCAGCAGCGCCTCGGTGCTGGCCATGCCGGCATGGGCCGGGTCGGCACCCGGCCCCAGCAGCAGCACCGGGGTGTGTTCGGTCAGCGCGGGCGCGCCGGGCAGCAGGGCGGCGTCGGCCAGCAGCAGCCGGGGTTGCACATCCTGCAGCGCGTGCTGCATCTCGGCGCGGCTCCAGCGGGTATTGAGCGGGCAGACCACGCCGCCCACCCACCAGGTGGCGAGGAAGGCCTCGACGCAATAGTCGCTGTTGTGCGCCAGCAGGGCCACCCGCTCGCCGTGCTGTACGCCCTGGGCGCGCAGCACGGCGGCCAGCCGCGCCACGCGGTTCACCAGCGTGCGCCAGTCCTGCCGGCGCGCGCCGCACAGGGTGGCGGTGCGCTGCGGGTGCTGCTGCAGCGCGCGGTGCAGGCCTTGGGTCAGGTAGATGTGCATCGGGTCTTGCTCAGCCTGTCAGTCCAGCTGCAGCTTCTGGCTGCGGATCAGCTCGCCCCAGTCCTTGCGGTCACGCTCCACCATCTGCGCGAACGGCTCGCTCGCCATGCCGCCGGGCCGGCCGCCCAGCTCGCGGTAGCGCTGCACCACGGCCGGGTCCTGCAGCACCGCGATCAGGTTGTCGGTCAGTTTTTTCACGACGGCGGGCGGTGTCTTGGCGGGCAGGAAGAAGCCCATCCAGCCGACCTTGTCGAAGTCCTTCATGCCCAGCTCGGTCATGGTGGGCACATCGGGCAGCTCGGGCTCGCGCGTGGCACCGGTCACGGCCAGGGCGCGCAGCTTGCCGTCCTTGACATGGCCCAGCGAGCCCGTGAGGTTGTCGAACATGAACTGGGTCTCGCCCGCCACGATGGCCAGGGTGGCGGGCGCGGAGCCCTTGTAGGGTATGTGGACCACGTCCACCCCCGCGCTCTGGCGCAGCAGCTCGCCCATCAGGTGCGTGGTCTGGCCCACGCCCGCGGACGAAAACGCCAGCTTGCCCGGCTCGCGCTTGGCGGCGGCGACGAGTTCCTTCAGGCTCTTGATGGGCGACTTCACCGGCACGACCAGCACGTTGGCGAACGAGATCATGTCGGTCAGCGCGATGAAATCCTCGGCCTTGTAGGGGAGCTTCTGGTAGGCGGTGTAGTTGATGGCGTTGGAGCCGGTGTTGCCCACCAGCACGGTGTAGCCGTCCGCAGGAGCGCGCGCCACGAGGCTGCTGCCCAGCGAGCCACCCGCGCCGGGCTTGTTGTCCACCACGATGGGCTGGCCCAGCCGCTCGCTGAGCTTTTGCGCCATGAAGCGCACGGGCGTGTCGGTGGTTCCGCCCGCCGCACCGGGTACGACGAAGGTGATGGGGCGCGTGGGCCAGGTGGCGTCGGCCCGTGCGGGCTGGGATGCACCCAGGGCGGCCAGGCCCAGCAGGGCGCTGGCGCCTGCCAGGCGCAGCGCGTGGCGGCGATGGGGGAATGGCATGGTCTTGTCTCCTTGGGGCCTGGCGGCACTGCGGCCGCTTTTTCGCTATGAATTAGCCAGCTATTTGCGCTGGATGGACGGGCGGCAACGCCTCTTTTCCCATCAAACACCCTTCCAGACCGGCGCGCGCTTCTCGGCGAAGGCCGCGGCGCCCTCGCGCGCGTCCAGCGAGGCGAACACCGGCGCGGTGATGACGGCCTGGCGCTCGAACATCTCGGACTGCGGCCAGTCGGCCGACTCCTGCGCCACGCGCTTGCTGGCGATCAGCGCCAACGGGCCGTTGGCGGCCACGGCCTGCGCCAGTTCCAGGGCAGCGTCCAGCGCCTGGCCAGGCTCGACCAGGCGGTTGACCAGGCCGTGGGCCTGGGCCCGCTCGGCGCTGAACATGTCGCCGGTGAGGATGCATTCCATGGCCACGTGGTAGGGCAGGCGCTTGGGCAGGCGCAACAGCCCGCCGGCCGCGGCGGCCAGGCCGCGCTTGACCTCGGGCAGGCCGAACTTGGCCGTCTTGGCGGCAACGATCAGGTCGCAGGCCAGCACGGTTTCAAAGCCGCCGGCCAGGGCATAGCCCTCCACGGCGGCAATCAGCGGCTTGCGCGGCGGCTGTTGCGTGAGGCCCAGGAACCCCCGGTCCGGCAGGCTGGGGCGCTTGCCCTGCAGGAAACCCTTCAGGTCCATGCCCGCGCAGAACGTGCCGCCCGCGCCGGTGATGACGCCCACCTGGAGCGCGGGGTTGCGGTCCAGCTCGTCCAGCGCCGCCGCCATGGCCTCGGCCATCTCCAGCGTGGCGGCGTTGCGCGCCTCGGGGTTGCTCAGCGTCATGACCAGCACGTTGCCGCGCACTTCAACCAGTACCGTGGATGCCATCACAAATTCCTTTCAGTGGTTCGCCGCGTTGCAGAGCTCGCGACCTATGAAACTGGCGCCACCCCGGCCAGGGCAGCCGAGCAAGGGCCGCCCCGCAGCGCCTCAGGGGGATGTCACCTGGGCTGCATCCGAATGGCCCCATCCAGGCGAATCGTCTCGCCGTTCAGCATGGGGTTCTCCAGGATGTGCAGCGCGGTCATCGCGTACTCGCTGGGGTGGCCCAGGCGTGCAGGGTTGGGCACCGATGCGCCCAGCGACTGGCGCACGTTCTCGGGCAGCTTGGCCAGGATGGGCGTGTCGAACAGGCCGGGGGCGATGGTGCACACGCGGATGAACTTGGAGGCCAGGTCGCGCGCGGCCACGATGGTCATGCCGATCACGCCGGCCTTGGACGATGCGTAGGGAATCTGGCCGATCTGTCCCTCGTAGCCCGCCACCGAGGCGGTGAGCACGCACACGCCGCGTTCGCCGTCGATCGGCTCGTTCTTGGCCATGGCGACGGCCGCCAGGCGCAGCGTGTTGAAGCTGCCGATCTGGTTCACGCGGATGATGTTGGTGTATTTTTCCAGCGAGCCGGGGCTGCCGTCCTTCTCGATCAGGCGCACCGGCCCGCCGATGCCGGCGCAATGCACCAGCGCGCGGAAGTTGCCGAACGCCTCGGCCGCGGCGACGGCCTGGGCCATCTGGTCGGCGTCGGATACGTCGGCCTTCACGTAGCGCAGGCGGCCGGCGTACTTTTGTTCCATTGCAGCGCCGCGCTCGTCGTTCAGGTCCACGGCCACCACGTTCAGGCCGCGCTCCAGCAGTGCGACGGCCGAGGCTTCACCCAGGCCCGAGACGCCGCCGGTGACGAGGGCGGTCATTCCTTGTATCAGTTTCATATTTCTTTCCCTTTTGGACTTTGGCACTTACGCATAAAGCGCTAGCAGCTACTGAATTGATAGTTAAAGGCGTTCAATAATCGTGGCGTTGGCCATGCCGCCGGCTTCGCACATGGACTGCAGGCCGTAGCGCTGGCCGCTGTCTTCCAGGGTGTGCAGCATGGTGGTCATGAGGCGGATGCCCGAGGCGCCCAGCGGGTGGCCCAGGGCAATGGCGCCGCCGCGCGGGTTCAGGCGCTCGCCGTCGGCCTTCAGCTCTTTTTGCCAGGCCATGGGCACCGAGGCAAAGGCCTCGTTGATCTCGTAGTGCTGGATGTCGTCGAGCTTCATGCCGGCCTTGGCCAGCACGCGCTGCGTTGCGGGGATGGGGGCGGTGAGCATGTACAGCGGGTCGTCGCCCACCACGTCAAACGCCACGAAGCGCGCACGCGGGGTGAGGCCCAGCTGCAGCGCGCGCTCCTCGCTCATGATGAGCATGGCGCTGGCGCCGTCGGTCATCTGCGAGGCGTTGCCGGCCGTGGTGGCCCACTGGATCTGCGGGAAGCGCGCCGACAGCTCCTCGCTCTGGAACACGGCCTTGAGACCGGCCAGCTTTTCCACCGTGGTGCCGGGGCGGATGGTTTCGTCGGCCGTGGCGCGGCCGGCAGGCGTGTCGATGCCCACGATCTCGCGGGCAAAGCCACCGCCCGACTGCGCGGCATGGGCGCGCTGGTGCGAGCGTGCGGCGTAGGCGTCCAGCTCGGTGCGGCTGAGGCCCCACTTCGCGGCCACCAGGTCGGCCGACACGCCCTGGCCCACCAGGCCGGGTGCGAAGCGTGCATCGAAGCGCGGGCCGGTGGTGTTCTGCCCCATGCGCGAGCTGCCCATGGGCACGCGGCTCATCGACTCCACGCCGCAGGCGATCACGATGTCCTGCGTGCCGGCCATGATGGCCTGCGCCGCAAAGTGCACGGCCTGCTGGCTGGAGCCGCACTTGCGGTCGATGGTGGTCGAGGGCACATGCGCAGGCAGGCCGGCGGCCAGCCAGGCCAGGCGCCCGGGCGTGCCGGCCTGTTCGCCCGCCTGGCTGACGCAGCCGCAGATCACGTCGTCCACCTGGCCGGGGTCGATCTTGTTGCGGGCAACCAGCTGCTCCAGCACCTGGGAGAGCAGGTCCACGGGATGCAGCTGGGCCAGTGCGCCATCGGGCTTGGCCCGGGCCATGGGGCTGCGAATGGCATCGACGATGACGGGATTTTTCATGCTCACTCCATGTGTTTATGAGACTGATGATCCATTAAAAATGATTTTGTACGAGTTAGTTTGTGCTGAAGACCGTGTTTACCCGGTATGGATTGCCCATGCGTCCTGAAAAAATTCGTCCACAAATCATTTTTGTGAGACAGGCATTTCGCTTTTTGGTGGACCTCTCCGCCGCGGCGGCCTGCCAAGGAACAACAGGTGACAGACATGCAGGATTTTTCTGCCGCCGGGCAGCCCCAAGGCAAAAAGGAGCCCCCTCGGGGGGCTGCGACCCGCGCAGCGGTGGAGCGTGGGGGCTTTTTCAGCCGCGCGGCGACGGCTCCCGAGCGGGTGGTACTGGTCATGGCCGAAACCGGTGCGCGCTACACCGCTGGCGAGGTGGCCCGCAGCGCCTTGCAGATGGCGCAGTGGCTCCATGCCCAGGGGCTGCAGGCAGGCGAGCGTTTCGCGGTGGTGCTGGAAAACCGTGTCGAAATCCTGGCCTTGGCCCTGGCGGCCCGGCAGGCGGGCCTGTATGCCGCCGTGCTCAGCACCCACCTGACGCCAGCCGAGGTGGCCTACATCGTGCAGGACTGCGGCGCGCGGCTGGTGGTGGTATCGCACAAGACCCTGCCCCAGCTCGCTGAACTGCAGGCCATCCATCCTCTGCCTTGCTGGACGGTGGACGAAGCCACGCCGCAGGCGCCTTCGCTGCCGGCCGCGCTGCAGGCCCTGCAAGGCCCGCCGGCAGACTTTGCCGACCGCCCGCTGGGCCGCGACCTGCTGTATTCCTCGGGCACCACGGGCCGGCCCAAGGGCGTGCTCAAGCCCCTGTGGCCCGCCGCGCTGCGCGGCCAGGCCGACCCCGAGGCGCTGGGAACCGCCCGCATCATGGGCATGGACGAGCACACCGTCTATCTGTCGCCCGCGCCGCTGTACCACGCCGCGCCGCTGCGCTACACACTGCGCGTGCTCGAACTCGGCGGGCAGGCCGTGGTCATGGAGCGTTTTGACGCCGAGACCGCGCTGGCGCTGATCGAGCGCTACCGCGTCACCCACAGCCAGTGGGTTCCCACCATGTTCGGCCGCATGCTCAAGCTGCCCGAAGAGGTGCGCCGGCGCTACGACCTGTCCAGCCACCGCGTGGCCATCCACGCGGCCGCGCCCTGTCCGGTGGATGTGAAGCGCGCCATGCTCGACTGGTGGGGCGACATCCTGATGGAGTACTACGCGGGTTCCGAGGGCTGCGGCACCACCATGATCAATTCAAACGAGTGGCGCCAGCGCCCCGGCTCGGTGGGTCGGCCCACCACGGGGCAGCTGCACATCGTGGATGACGACGGCCGGGAGCTGCCCGCAGGCGAGATCGGCCAGGTGTATTTCTCGGGTGGCGGGCAGTTCAGCTACCTCAACGACCCCGAGAAGACCCGCCAGGCCATCAACGAGCGCGGCTGGATCACCTATGGCGACATCGGCCATGTGGATGCCGAGGGCTACCTTTACCTGAGCGACCGCCGGGCGGACCTGATCCTCTCGGGCGGCGTCAACCTCTACCCGCAGGAGATTGAGAACGCGCTGGCGCGCCACTGTGGTGTGCAGGAGGTGGCCGTGGTGGGTGTGCCCCACCCCGACTTTGGCGAGGTGCCGCTGGCAGCCGTGGTGCTGCGCCCGGGCGCCGAGGGCTCGCTGGCCACGGCCCGCGCCATCGCCGAGCAGGCCGCCGAGGTGCTGGCGCGCATGAAGCTGCCCCAGCGCGTGGTGTTTGTCGATGCGCTGCCGCGCCTGGAGACCGGCAAGCTGCTGCGCCGCAAGCTCAAGGAGCGCTTTCGCGGCGAGCCGCAGGCGGGCTTTGCCCTGCGCGACTCCTGAAACCATGGCTGCCAGCGATTATTCAGAAAGCGCTGGGGCCTGTTTTGAACTTTTATCCTGAGACCCCGACCATGCAAGACCTGATCCAGCGCACCGTTTTCCGTGAAGACCATGAACAGTTCCGTGACGCCGTGCGCCACTTCTTTGACAAGGAAATCGTGCCGCACCTGGCCGAATGGGAACGCAACGGCATCGTGCCCAAGGAAGTGTGGCGCAAGGCCGGCCGTGAAGGGCTGCTCAACACCATGCTGCCCGAGCCCTACGGCAGCGGCGGCGACTTTGGCCACGCCGCCGTGCTGATCGAGGAAGTGGGCCGCACCAACGCCACGGCGCTGGGCTTTCCGCTGCACTCGGACATCGTCTCGCCCTACATCTACGCCTACGGCAACCAGGAGCAGCACGACCGCTGGCTGCCCAAAATGGCCGCCGGTGAAATGATCGGCGCCATCGCCATGACCGAGCCCGGCGCGGGCAGCGACCTGAAGTCCGTGCGCACCACGGCCAAGCGCGAAGGCGACCACTACATCATCAACGGCGCCAAGACTTTCATCACCAACGGTATCAATTCCGAAATCGTCATCGTGGTCTGCAAGACCGCGCCCGATCTGGGTGCCAAGGGCGTGTCGCTGATCGTGGTGGAAGAAGGCACGCCGGGCTTCAGCAAAGGCCGCAAGCTCGAAAAAATCGGCCTGATGGGGCAGGACACCTCCGAGCTGTTCTTCGACAACGTCAAGGTGCCCGTGGGCAACCTGCTGGGCGAGGAAAACATGGGCTTCAGGTACCTGATGCAGGAGCTGGCCCAGGAGCGCCTGGTGGTGGCGGTGCGCGCGGCCAGCAGCATCGAGTCCTTCCTGCAGAAGACCATCGATTACACGCGCGAGCGCAAGGCCTTCGGCCAGACCGTGTTCGAGTTCCAGAACACGCGCTTCAAGCTGGCCGAGGCCAAGGCGCAGGCCACCATGCTGCGCACCTTCGTGGACGAATGCATGAAGCTGCACATGGAGCGCAAGCTGACCCCCGAGCGCGCCGCCATGGTCAAGCTCAACGCCACGGCGCTGCAGAACCGCCTGCTCGACGAGTTCCTGCAGCTGCACGGCGGCTATGGCTACATGACCGAATACCAAGTGGGCCGCGCCTGGACCGACGCGCGCATCGGCCGCATCTACGGCGGCAGCGACGAGATCATGAAAGAAATCATCGCCAGAACACTTTGACCCCCTGAGCCGCTTCGCGCCATCCCCCCAGGGGGACCGCCCTCGCTGCGGGGCGGCCCTTGCTCGGCGTCCCGCCGACGGGTCGCGCCAGTTTTGACGGGCCGTCGGCAACACATCACGGAACCACACCCACCCAAGGAGACAACACCATGGCATTCACCCGGCGCAAGACCCTGACCCAATGGCTGCCCCTGATCGCGTTGGCCGCCGCCTGCGGCGCTGGCGGTGTACAGGCGCAGGACCCGTACCCGAGCAAACCCATTCGCGTCATCGTGCCTTACCCGGCCGGCGGCGGTACCGACACCATTGCCCGCCTGATCGGCGTGCAGCTTTCTCAGCGCTGGGGTCAGCCCGTGGTGGTGGAGAACAAGCCCGGCGCAAGCGGCATGCTGGGCAACGACATCGTGGCCAAGGCGCCTGGCGACGGCTACACCGTGCTGATGGGGATCACCGCCGTGGTGCAGATCCCGGCGCTGTACAAGAAGGTGCCCTACAAGCTCGGTGACCTGGCGCCGGTGTCGCAGATTGCCAAGTCGGCCGACCTGCTGATGGTGCCGCGCAGCACGGGCGTGACCACGCTGCAGCAGTTCGTGGACAAGGCCAAGGCCGCGCCCGGCACGCTGAACTACGGCAGCTACGGCAACGCCACCTCGTCGCACATGAACGGCGAGCGCTTCAAGCAGAAGGCCGGCATCGACATCGCCCACATCCCTTACCAGGGTTCGGGGCCGGAAGTCGCGGCACTGCTGGGCGGGCAGCTGACGCTGGCCTTCGTCGATGCCACGGCGGCCTATCCGCACATCAAGTCGGACAAGGTCAACATCCTGGCCGTTACCGGCTCCCAGCGCCACCCCGCGCTGCCACAGGTGCCTACCATGACCGAGTCCGGCTACCCCGGCCTGGAGGCCAACGGCTGGTTCGGCATGTTCGTGCCTGCTGCCACCCCCAAGGCCATCGTGGACAAGCTGGGTGCCGAGGTGGCGGCCATCGTCAAGTCGCCCGAGCTGCACAAGCGCCTGACCGACATGGGGTTGATTGCCGTGGGCTCGCAGCCTGACGAGTTCAAACCCGTGGTGGAGAAGGACGCCGCCCACTGGAAGGCCGTGGCCGAGGCCGCCAAGATTTCCATGGACTGACGGCGCCACGCCGCTGCCCTCACCACCCCCATAAAACCAGGAGACAAGGCAATGACACATGGCACCCACCCTTTGCACTGCAACCGGCGCCAGCTGCTGGCCCTGGCGGCAGGCGCTGCAGCCTCAGGCCCGCTGGCCGTGCTGGCGCAGATACCAACCAGCTTTGCCACACGCCCGGTGCGGGTGGTGGTGCCCTTTGCCGCAGGCGGCGCCACCGACGTCATCACGCGCGTGCTGGGCGAGCGCATGGCGCAGCGCTTCGGCCAGTCCGTGGTGGTGGACAACAAGCCCGGCGGGGGCGGCGTGATCGCCGGCGAAGCCGTGGCCAAGTCGGCACCCGACGGCTTGACGGCGCTGCTGGGCACCACCTCCACCATGCTGTCCAACCGGTACATCTTCAAGAAGATGCCGTTCGACCCGTTGACCGACATGACCCCGCTGGTGCGGGTTTGCCTGGCACCCATTGCGCTGGTGGTGACGGCCGACGTGCCCGCGCAGAACATGCAGGAATTCATGGCCTGGATCAAGGCCCACAAGGGCAAGCTGTCTTACGGCTCCTACGGCATTGGCTCGCACGGCCAACTGGCCTGCTCCACGCTCAGCGAGGTGGCGGGCGCCGACATGGCGCATGTCGCGTACCGGGGCGAGGCGCCCATGGTTGCGGATCTGCTGGGCGGGCAGGTCAAGATCGGCATGGGCAGCCTGCTGTCGCTCAAGGCGCATATCGACAGCGGCAAGCTGCGCGCCCTGGCAGTGACCGGCCCGCGTCGCGTACCGCTGCTGCCCGATACGCCCACCTTTGCGGAAGCTGGCTTCAAGCAAGACGCACTGTCCATCGTCGGCTGGCTGGCCATCGCTGCGCCCAAGGGCCTGCCGGCAGACGTGGCGCGCCAGTGGGCCGAAGCCGCCAACAGCGCCGTGGCCAGCCGCGAAGGCATGGCGCGCATCATCGCCGCTGGCTTTATTCCCGTGGACGACGACACGCCCGCAAAGTTTGCCCAGGCGTGGGCACAAGAGGGTCCGATCTGGGGCCGTCTGCTACAGGCCGCAGGCGTGCAGCCTACCTGACCAGCGCCACCGCCCGCATCGCCTACGCCCCGGCAGGCTTGGACTGGCGGGGTACCAGCTTGAAGCTGCCGGTGGCCAGCGCCACCAGGGTGCCATCCTCGGCGCGCACCTCGCCGCGCGCAAAGCTGATGGAACGCCCGCGCCGCTCGCAGCGCGCGGTGGCGATCAAATCCCCGCTGCCCGCAGCAACATAGTGCAGCGTCAGGTCAATCGTGGCCACGCCATACGTGGCAGGGTCGTGTGCACGCGCGGAAGCGGCCAGGGTGCAGTCCAGCAGCGTGGCGATAGAGCCGCCATGCACCTCGCCGCGGCTATTGGCCTGGTCCGGCTGGAAGCCCATGCGCACCTGGGCCATGTCGTTGCCGATGCGCTCGCCGCGCAGCGCCATGGCGCGTGCCATGGCCATGGGCAGGCCGAAGAACATGTCGGTGGCTTCGCCGGCGAAGGGGCTGGCGGGAATGTTGTCGTGAGCAGTGGACTGGTGTTGCATGGCGTGGATTGTCAGTGGTTCATGGCGGGCCCGCACGGCACGGCCCAGGCGCGGGCAGCCGCGTAGCGGCTCAGGGGGTCAATCCACCTTGGCGCCCGTGGACTTGACCACGGCGGCCCAGCGCGTGATCTCGCGCTCGATGTGCGCCTGCAGCGCCTCGGGCGTGGAGCCCACGGGCTCGTAGCCGCCGGCGGCCAGTTGCGCCTGCAGCGGGGGCTGGCGCAGGGCGGTGGCGATTTCGCGGCTCAGGCGCTGGGTGATCTCGGGCGGTGTGCCGGCCGGCGCGATCAGCGCGTACCAACCCGTCACGTCGAAGCCGGCAATGCCCTGCTCCTGCACCGTCGCCACCTCGGGCGCCAGCGCCGAGCGCTGCTGGCTGGTGACGGCCAGCGCGTGCATGCGGCCGCCGCGGATGTGCGGCATGGAGGTGGAGATGCTGTCGAAGGTGAGGTCGATGTCGCCGGCCAGCATGGCGTTGACCACGCCGGCGCTGCCCTTGTACGGCACGTGCGTCATCTTGACCCCGGCGATGCTGCTGAAGTATTCGGCCGCGAGGTGCCCGGTGTTGCCGTTGCCGGCCGAGCCGAAGGTGAGCTTGCCCGGCGCGGCCTTGGCGGCCTGGATAAGCTCCTGGATGTTCCTGGCGGGCAGCTTGCCACTGGCCGCCACGACCATGGGCAGGTTGGCGACCAGAGACACGGGCGCGAAGTCCTTGCGCGTGTCGTAGGGCAGTTTCGGGTAGAGGCTGTCGTTGATGGCATGCGCGGCCAGCACCATGAGCACCGTGTAGCCGTCGGGCTTGGCGCGCGCCACATACTGCGAGGCCAGCGTGCCGCCGGCGCCCGGCTTGTATTCCAGTACCACCGTCTGCCCCAGCTGCTGCTGCAGCTGCACGGCCAGCGGCCGGCCCAGCAGGTCGGCGCTGCCACCGGGTGGGTAGGGGATCACGAGCTGGATCGGCTTGGCGGGCCAGGCGTCCGCCGCATGGACAGCGGGGGCCAGCAGGGCGCTGGCGCCCAGGGCCAGGCTGGCAAGCAAGGCGCGGCGCAGCCGCGAGGAGTGGGGCAATGACATGGCGGTCTCCTGGTCGGGGTGGGGAAAAATCAGTCGGCGACCGGGGTGGCCTGCAGGTACTGCTCGCGCAACTCACGTTTGAGCACCTTGCCGATCTCGCTGCGCGGCAGGCGCTCGGCCAGCCGCAGGTCGGCCACGCGCTGGGTCTTGCCCACGCGGGCGTTGAGCCATTCGCGTAATTCTTCGACGGCGGGCTGCATGCCGGGGCGCGCCACCACGTAGGCCACAGGGGTTTCGCCCCATTGCTCGGAAGGAACGCCCACCACGGCGCACTCGGCCACCTCAGGGTGCTGGCACAGCACGCCCTCGATGTCGCTGGGGTAGACGTTGAAGCCGCCCGTGATGATCATGTCCTTCTTGCGGTCGCCCAGCACGATGAAACCGTCCGCGTCCAGCCGGCCCACGTCGCCGCTGCGGATGTAGCGCCGGCCCTCGGCATCGAACCACTCGGCCTCGCGCGTCTTGCCCTCCAGGCGGTAGTAGCCGCTCATCATCCCGGCCGAGCGGCCCACGATCTCGCCCTGCTCGCCGGCGGGCAGCTCGCGCCCCTGCTCGTCGATGAAGCGGATGTCGGCGCCCTCGCCGGGGCGGCCCACGGTGTGCAGCTTGGTCGGGTGGTCATGGCAATGCAGCTCGCAGCGCACGCCGCCCTCGGTCATGCCGTAGTACTCGATGAGCCGACCCGGCCAGCGCCGCAGCACCTCGGCCTTGAGCACGGCGCTGAAGGGCGCGCTGGTGCAGAACTTGTGCTGCAGTCGGCTCAGGTCCGTGCCGTCGAAGGCCGGGCAGGCCATCAGCCGCTGGTACTGCACGGGCACCAGCATGGTGTGGGTGGCGCCGTGCTGCTGGGCCAGCGCCAGGTAGCGCGCGGCATCGAACTTGCGCATCAGCACCAGCGTGCCGCCCAGGGCCAGCGTGGGCAGGGCCGCCACCAGCGTGGTGTTGGAATACAGCGGTGTGGCGCACAGCGAGACGGCATCGGGCCCGTAGCCATTGACGACGGCGCGGCGCACATGGGCCCAGCGCATGGCCCAGGACTGCACGATGCCCTTGGGCACGCCCGTGGTGCCCGAGGAATAGATCACGTTGAACGGCCAGTCGGGAGCGGGCGCGATGGGCGCGGGCGCTGCATCGCCGGCGGCCAGCCATTGCGACCAGGGCTCGCCCGCTTCGTTCGCATCGTCCAGGGCCACGCAACGCAGCGCGGTGCCGGCGTGCAGGGGCCATTGCGTGGCTACCTCGCGGTCGCGCAGCACCAGGTGCGCGCCGCAGTTGTCCAGCATGGCGCTCAGGTGCGCGGCCGTGGCCGAAGGGGCCAGCGGCGCCACGGCCACGCCGGCGCGCAGCGCGCCCAGGTAGGCCAGCACATACTCCACCGAGGTGCCGGCGCAGATGGCCACCACGTCGCCGGGCTTCAGGCCGTCGCGCTGCAGGCTGCGGGCCACGCGGTGCATGCCGGCGCACAGCGCGGCGTAGTCCAGGCGCTGATCCTCCAGGACCAGGGCGGTGTGGCCGGGGCGGTGCGCGGCCTGGCGCTCTATCAGTTCGGGCAGCGAACCAAAGGGCTGGGCCAAAAGGTGTTCGATGTCTGCGTGCATGGTCATGGCTATTCGAGCGAGAGGCCGGCGGCCTTGACGATCTGCGCCCAGCTCTTGCGCTCCTGGGCGATGAAGGTGTCGTACTCGGCCGGCGTCTCGCCGCCGGGCACTCCGCCCAGATCGGCAAAGCGCTGGCGCACCTCGGGCGTCTGCATGACCTTGCGCGCCGACTGCTGCAGGCGCTCGACCAGCGCGTCGGGCGTGCCGGCCGGCGCCAGCAGGCCGAACCAGGCCGTGACCTGCATGGGCACGCCGGCCTCGGTCATGGTGGGCACATCGGGCAGCTGCGCCGAGCGCGTGCCGCTGGTGATGGCCAGCGCGCGGAACTTGCCTGACTTGATGTGCGGCATGGAGCTGGGCAGGTTGTCGATCATGAAGTCCACCTGCTGGCCCAGCAGCGCCGTCACGGCCGGCGCCGCGCCGGGGAAGGGCACCAGGGTCACGTCGATGCCCGCCTTCTGGCGGAACATCTCGGAGGACATGTGGGGCGACTGGCCCACGCCCGAAGTAGACACGTTCAGCCGGCGTGTCTTCGCCAGGCTGACCAGCTCCTTCACGCTGCGCACGGGCGAGTCGGCATGGACCACCAGGATGTTGGGCACCGAGATCACGTTGGTGATGCCGCGCAGGTCGCTTTCCTTGTAGCTGAGCTGCTTGTAGAGGCTGAAATTGATGGCAATGGGGCCGATGTTGCCCATCAGCAGCGTGTAGCCGTCGGGCTTGGCGCGCGCCACCTGCGCGGTGCCGATGCTGCCGCCGCCACCGCCCTTGTTCTCCACCACGATGGAGGTGCCCAGGTCCTTGCCCATCTTCTCGGCCAGCACGCGCGCCGCGATGTCGGTGGTGCCACCGGCTGCGGCCGGCACGACCATGGTGATGGGGCGTTCGGGCCAGTCGGCCCAGGCGGCCAGAGGCAGGGCGGCCAGGGCGGCCAGCATGCAGCGTCGAAAAATCATGGGGACTCCTTGGGGCGCGCCTTGGCCTCGGCGAGGTCTGTGGCGCAGGAGTCCAACGATAGCCATGCCCACCGCGATCCGCACCTAGGGTTTGGGAGCGAATGGCTTTGCCATTGGCAAAGCCCCGCTTTCGCGCGCGCAAAGCAATGGCCCGGTGCGGGCAGAAAAAAAGGGCGGCCCGCAATGGGCCGCCCTTCCTGGCAAGCGCCGCAATCTTCAGGGGTACAGCCCGCGCATCTCGCGCGCATGCAGGATGCGTGTGCAGGCGACGATGAAGGTGGCGGTGCGCAGGCTCACCTTGTGCTCCTGCGCCACCTGCCAGATGCCGGCGAAGGCATCTTTCATGATGCGTACCAGGCGTGCGTTGATCTCGTCCTCGCTCCAGAAGAAGCTGGAAAAGTCCTGTACCCATTCGAAATAGCTCACCGTCACGCCGCCGGCGTTGGCGATCACGTCGGGCAGCACCAGCACGCCCTTGTCGTGGAGGATGTCGTCGGCCTCGGGGGTGGTGGGGCCGTTGGCGCCTTCAATCACCAGGCGCGCCTGGATCTTGCCGGCGTTGGTGGCGGTGATCTGGGTTTCCAGCGCCGCCGGGATCAGGATGTCGCAGTCCACGCCCCAGAATGCATCGTTGTCGAGCCGGTCCGCGCCGGCGAAGCCGCCCACGCCGCCGGTTTCCTTCACATGCGCGAGCAGGGCGGGTACGTCCAGGCCCCCGTCGCGGTAGAGGCTGCCGGTATGGTCCTGCACGGCCACCACGTGCGCGCCGGCCTCGGCAAACAGCCTGGCGGCCGTGCCGCCCACGTTGCCAAACCCCTGCACGGCCAGCCGCGCGCCCTCGATCTTCAGGCCGATATGGTGCGCCGCCTCCACGCCCACGGTGTACACGCCGCGGCCGGTGGCCTCATTGCGCCCGAGCGAGCCGCCCAGGTCCACGGGTTTGCCGGTGACCACGCCGGTGGCGGTTTCGCCGACGTTCATCGAATACGTGTCCATCATCCAGGCCATGATCTGGCCGTTGGTGTTCACGTCGGGCGCGGGAATGTCCTTGGACGGGCCGATGATGATGCCGATCTCGCTCGTGTAGCGGCGCGTGAGGCGTTCGAGCTCGCCCATCGAAAGTTTCCTGGGATCGACCCGGATGCCGCCCTTGGCGCCACCGTAGGGCACGTTCACCGCTGCGTTCTTGACCGACATCCAGGCCGACAGCGCCATCACCTCCGACAGGGTCACGTCCTGGTGGAAGCGCACGCCGCCCTTGCCCGGGCCGCGGCTGGTGTTGTGCTGCACGCGGTAGCCCTCGAAGTGGGCGATGGCGCCGTTGTCCATTTCAATCGGCACGTCCACGATCAGGATGCGCTTGGGGCGCTTGAGCGTTTCCACCCAGCGCGCCAGGCTGCCCAGGTAGGGGGTGACGCGGTCCACCTGCTGCAGGTAGTTGCCCCAGGGGCCGAGGTGGCTGGCGTCGAGGTACGACGGCAGGGTGTGTGCGGTGGCAATGCTGCCGGGCGTTCCGGTGGTATTCGACATGGCGGGTTCCTTGTGGGATCAGTTCAAGGGGATGAAGCTTATGCCTGCGGCGTCGGGCTGTCCAAGGCCGGTGCGTCACGGGGTTATGCGCCGTTTGCATAATGTTTCCCGTGTCCGGTGCTGTCTCTTTTGGCGCACTTCAAAGCAGCTGAAAACGCTTAACAGACGGTAAATATAGCCATGAATGCATGAAAATCAATCATTCCACCGTGAAATGCTCCAGCCCCGGGTCGCCCGGCGGATAGCGCAGGTCCAGGTTCTGCAGCACCTCGCGCAGCACGGTGGCGATCATCAGGTTGCGGTGTGTCTTGGAGTTGGCGGGCACGATGGTCCAGGGCGCCCAGGGGGTGTGCGTGGCCGCCAGCAGTGTTTCGTAGGCCTTCTGGTAGTCGGCCCACTGCTTGCGCACGGCGATGTCGCCCATGTCGAATTTCCAGTGCTTGGTGGGATCGTCCAGGCGCTCCTGCAGTCGCTCGCGCTGTTCCTCGAAGCCGATGTGCAGCATGAACTTCACAATGACCGTGCCGGTCTCGCTGAGCATGCGTTCGAAGTCGTTGATGTGGTCCAGGCGCTGGCGCTGCTGCGCGGGCGTGATCCAGCCGTTGACCACCGGCACCAGCACGTCTTCATAGTGGCTGCGGTTGAACACCGTCAGCTCGCCTGCGCCCGGCACCTGCTGGTGGATGCGCCACAGGTAGTCGTGGGCGCGCTCGGGCTCGGTGGGCGCCTTCCAGCCCACGGCGTGCACCCCCAGGGCGCTCATGCTGCCAAACACGCCGCGCACGGTGCCGTCCTTGCCCGAGGCATCGGTGCCCTGCAGCAGCACCAGCAGCTTGTAGCGCCGGTCGGCATACAGCAGGTCTTGCAGCGTGTCGAGTTCGATCGCCAGAGCCTGCACGGCTTCCTTGGCCTGCGCCTTCTCGCTGTCCATGAATGGCGTGGCGTCAGGGTCGTAATCCTTCAGCGAGAGCGGTTTGGGGCCGTTGCCATTGGCCGGCTTGGGTTGCCAGGCGGCCCAGCGCTTGGCCAGGGCTTTGTCTTTGGTTTGAAAGGGGGAGTTGTTCATGGTTGTTTTTCTGAGGAGTGGGGCAGCCAGCTTGGCGCAATGCGCCGGGCCGGTCAATGCACGCTTTCAGCGCACAGAGGCATTGCTATGCAATGAATAGCTTCTGGCGCTTTCTGGGTCAGCGCCACAGTCTTTTTGAACTGTCAATCAGGCTTGCACGCCCGATGCACCCTGCTGTGCGATCAGCTGCACAAAGCGCCGCGCGCCCAGGCCCAGCGGGCGCTCTTTGGACCAGACCACATCCACCCACAGCGCCACGCCGTTGCTGAGGTTTTCAAACGGCATCTCCACCAGCGAGCCGGCCGCGATGCGCGGCTGCACCAGCGCGCGTGGCTGCCAGCCCCAGCCCAGGCCCGCCTCGATCAGGCCCAGCGCAGCCAGGTGGCTGTCCGTGCGCCAGTGGTGGCGGGCAAACACGAAGCGCGGGTCGGTCTGCGCCAGGTCGCGGCTGGCCACCACGATCTGGCGCGTGGTGGTGAGGTGTTCCTCGCGCAGCTGGGCGCGCTCGGGCGTCTCGCCGCGGGCGGCTGCGGCCGCCCGCGCGGCGGCCAGCACCGGGTGCTGGCGCGCCATCACGGCCACCAGGGTTTCGCTGCCCACTTCCTGAAAGCCCTCGCGCCCGTCGATGCTGGGGCGCTCGAACGCCAGCGCCAGCTGCGCCCGCCCGCTGTGCAGCAGCGCCAGGGCATCCTCCTGCGGTGCGGCCAGCACCTCCACCTGCAGCAGCGGATATTGCTGCGCCAGCGCGGCCAGCGGCGCCGTCCAGCGCGCCGCCAGCAGCTCGGGGGCGATGGCCAGGGTAAGGCGCTCCTCCAGGCCCTGTGTGAGTGCCAGTGCCTGGGCATTGAGCTGGCGCAGCTGCGCGGCCAGCAGCCGCGCCTGCGGCTCCAGCGCGCGGGCCGCCGCTGTGGGGCGGGGCTCGCGCCCGCTGCGGTCGAACAGCTGCACATTCAGCTCGGCCTCCAGGTGGGCGATGGTCATGCTCACGGCCGAGGGCACCCGCGACAGCGCCCGCGCCGCCGCCGAAAACGAGCCCCGGTCGAGCACCGCCAGAAACACCTGCACGCTGTCGGAAGAAAAGGCCATGGCCTGCCAACCTGTCAATAAACCTGAAACAAGCTGACTTTATATATCAGCAATCCGCACATAAAGTGCCGCCATGACCGTGCATGCCCCCGTGACCCTGTCCGTTTCCCCGCACCCCGCCGCCCCCGGCTTGCAAGGCGTGCGCCGCCGCGTGCTGTATGTGACTTTGTACGAACTCATCGCCATTGCCGTGGCAACCTGGGGGCTGGCAGTGCTCACGGGCCAGAGCGCCGCGCATTCCAGCGTGGCATCGGCGGCCGCCTCGGCGGTGGCGGTGGTCTGGAACCTGCTGTTCAACTGGGCGTTCGAGCGCTGGGAATCGCGCCAGGCCGTGCGCGGGCGCAGCGTGCGCCGCCGCATCGCCCATGCCATCGGCTTCGAGGGCGGCCTGGTGTTCACGCTGGTGCCGCTGTTTGCCTGGTGGTTCAACGTGAGCCTGTGGCAGGCCTTCGTGATGGACCTGGCGCTCATCGTTTTCTTTCTTTGCTATACCTTTGTCTTCAACTGGGGGTTTGACCGGGTGTTTGGGCTGCCGGCGTCGGCGCAAGGTTCGGTGAATTCGCAGCACGTGGGCGCGTAACAGGCGCTATGTAAAAAAGAGCTGCCAGCGCTGGCAGCTCTTTTCACGTTGGCCCACGCAGGGGCGTGGCCGTTTACTTACGGCCGGCGAAGATGAAGCCGGCGGTTTGCGATGGCAACAGCCCCATGGCGATCAGCGCTCCGCCCTCGTAATAGGCCACTCCGGAAGCGGTGGCACCGTCGCCCAGGGTGCAAGTCGCTCCTGTGAAGGTGATGCGCAGATCAAAGATGTTCTTGCCGCTGGCCCGGGGTGCGGCCGAGCCGCTGGCGCTGCACCCCAGCGATGGCGGAACGCTGATGGCACCCGAGGCGGAGATGGTGACCGCCATCGACTGCGCCCCAGCGCCCGTACCTACACCGGAACCCGCATAGGTGCCCGCCAGGGCTGCAAGAGAGGCGGGCTGGTCGTAGGCTGCCGAGTAGGCGCCCGTGAACGAGTTGCCGCTGGACAAGCGCACATCGGTACGGGTCTTGGCTGTGTAGGTGCCGCTGTAGGTGGCCGATGCCACCATGCCCGAACTGAGGCTGAATTCCCTGCCAGTGCCTGTCAACGTGCCACCTGAAGACGTGGTTTTGCCCTGTAGCGCGCTGTAGAGAATGCCGTTGCTGGTGACAACACCCCAAGTGTCCCCGTTCTCCAGCACAGCCAAGGCAACATCAAAACCGGCGGCCGATTTGCCGGTCCAGAACCCCTCCATGCTGGTTACTGCTGGCGGCGGAGCAGGGGTGGATGCGTCGTCGCTGCCCCCGCCCCCGCAGGCGGCCAGGAGTGTGGCTGCAGCCAATACTGAATACCCTGCAAGTCGAAACTTCATTGTCATCGCTGCTCTCTTTTCTGCTTTGTGGGCAAGGCACTATGCCCCACCTCGTTACGAACTGTAACTTAATTAGTCGTAAATGGACTATTCCACTTCGGGGTAAAGCATGCAAGGGTGCCGATCACTGTCTATCACCCGCGTTACCAGGCCCTTCGGGAGGGGCTGGTTGCGTTGCGCAAGAAAGCCGGGCTTTCGCAGGTGCAGTTGGCCGAGCGGCTGGGGGTGGGGCAATCCTTCGTCTCCAAGGTAGAACGCGGTGAAAGCTATGTGGACGTGATGCTCTTCGTCGATTGGTGCCAGGCCTGCGATACCCCCAGTGCAGGCCAGGAGTTGGACGCGCTGACGGGCCTGTGAACCGGTAGCGCCCGCGCTGCACCAAGCAGCGTTGCCGTAGCCCCCGGATTTTTGACGGTCACAGTGTCGTCAAGCTTTGGGCCGTCTGAAAACCTTCTTGTCTGTCACTGCCGGGGCTGCGGGGGGAGAGGGGCTCGTCCCGCTAGTCATCCAGAGAGATCCCTTCAAAGACTTTGAACCGTACCCGAGTCTTGCCACGCCAGCGCGGCACACCAGCCGCGCAGTGCGGCGCCGTGCAGTGGTGCGCAACGGTAGTGCGCCAGCCGCGCGGCCAGCGCTTCGCTCCATTCGACCAAGGGTTCGCGGGCGCATTTCAGGCGCGCCTCGTGCTGCGTCCAGGCGGTAGCAAAAGCTATTGAAATGTGGGCTTCTTGCGCCTGATTTGATCGCGTTGGAAGCCAATTGGGCCCCAGGAAAAGTGCAGCGGTGGCGGCGTCGGCCTGCACGGGCAGTGCTTGCACGTCCACACCCACGGGCGCGCCGTGGCAGGCCAGCAGGCTCAGGCCATCGGCGTGCGACAGGCTCAGGTGCAGGTCGGGCCGCGCGGGGGCCCGGGGGGGCTCGCCGCGCTGGTTGGTGAGGGTGGTGACGCCCAGCAGATCGGCCAGCGCCGTCCGGGCCAGGGCCCGCACCGTCTCGCGCGGGGCGCCGGGTGGCGTGGGCAGGGCCCAGACGCGGGGCGCGCCGGGCGCTTGCCAGAGCGCGATGGCGCAGGGCGTGGGCGTCAGGCGGCGTGTTTCCATGGTGCGGCGGGGCTGCCATGCCACATACTGTGTGCCGGCAGGCTCTCGCCCTTCATCACCAGCGTGAGCGGGCCCAGCTGCACGCCGTCGGCCAGCGTGGCGCTGTAGAGCACGGTACAGCGCGGGCCGCAGGTCACTTTGGCACCGATCACCACGTCGTCGATCTTCATGACGCGGTCTTCAAACAAGTGCGTTTGCGGGCAGCACAGCGCGTTCAGTTCGCTGTGTGCGCCGATCTGCACGCAATCGAATTCCGTCATGTCGGTGGTGTCGATGTAGGCGCTGGTGGCAATGCGCGTGCCCAGCAGGTTGAGCGCCAAGGGCAGCCAGGGCGTGCCACGCAGGTAGCGCAGGAAGTTGGGGACGGCAATGCCTTCGTACATGTTGGTGGCTGCTTCCGAAAGCCACACGAACGGCGTCCACATGGGCGTGTTGCGCTTGCGGTAGCGCCCCAGCAACATCCACTTGAACAGTGCCACCGCCAAGAAGGTGCCCACGCCAAAGAGCAGTCCGGCAACCGCCAGTTCCAGCGCCAGTAGGTTCCACTGGCCCTCTTCCGCCAGCGGCATGGCGTCGAGCACGATGGCGTAGCCAGCGGCAATCACCAGCGCGTGGGGAGAGGCAATGCGCAGCGCCTCCACCGCGCCGCGTCCGGTCTTGCGCCAGCGGGAGGGGCGGAAGGTGAGGTGCTCCGGGTAGCCCTGCGTGCTTTCGCGCGCGGGCAGCAGCAGGGGGGGCGAGCCCAGCCAGGTGTCGCCGCTGGCCATTTGTGCGCTGCGCGGCACGCCGCTCATCACGCCGATCAGCACGTTTTCAGGGATGGTGGTGCCGTCGGGCACATAGGCACCGTTGCCGATAAAGCTGCGGCGCGACACGGTGGTGGGCTGCACCGTCATCCAGCCGCCGTCAATGTGTTCGTCGCCCAGCATCACCGCGTCGGCAATAAAGCATTCATCGCCCAGCGTGAGCATGTCGGGCACCAGGCCCAAGGCGGTGGAGAGTTCGGTTTCCTTGCCCACCTTGGCGCCCAGCAGTCGGTACCAGGTGGCCGAATACACGGTGGCGTAAATGCCGTGCAGCACCGCAAGGCTGGACTCCTGAATCTGGTTCACTAGCCATTTGGCGAGGTAACGGTTGCTGTGCACTGGCCAGGTACCGGCCTTCATGCTGGGCAAAAAGGCCCAGCGGATGCCGGCAGAAATCAGCGCGGTGGCGGTGATGAGCACCACGGTGGCAGGCAGCGACAGGGCAAAGAACTTGATGAAGCGCAGCACAAAGGCGGTGGTGGCGTCAATGGTGCCCGTCTCCAGCAGGGGGCGCACGGAGATGGCGTCCACGTCCAGCCAGTCGATCAGCAAGAAAGTGGGGAAGACCGGAAAAAAGAAGACGACGGCGACAAACAGTGAGCCGAGCGCGAAGGCAGCCGACTCCCACGCCAGGCGCTGGCCGCTCACGGGTGGGCGTGGCGCTTGTTGGCCAGCGTCGAACGCTCCCCGGTCACGCGCCGGGGAGCCGCTCCAGATACGTGCCGCAGGCACGGTGGTGCCGCTGGCCAGGGCCGACTGGCCATCGACATGGGCATAGTCCTCGATGCGCACATTGCCTTCCACCACCGAGTAAGAGCCGATGCAGGCGTTTGCGCCAATGTCAATGCTTCCGAGCAGCAGCCAGCCGCCTTCAACGCGGGCGTTCTCCAGGTTCACGGCGTTGCCGATGCTCGTACCCGCGCCAATCGACAGCAGTTCGGGTGCGCGCACGGTGAGCGCACCCAGGTTGACCTCCGGGCCAATCTTTGCGCCCAGAGCGCGCAGCCACGCCGCGTAGAGCGATGAGCCGTTGAGCATGTAAACGGGAATTCCCTCCAGCAGCCTGTCGGTCAACCACCAGCGGTAGTAGGTCAGGCCCCACAGCGGATAGCGTCCGGGCTTGAGCCGCCCGGCAATCAGCCATTTGCCCGCCCAGGCCACCGCAAACTCGGCCAGCGTGGCCAGGACAAAAGCCAACAGCGACATGGCGATGGCAAGCGCAATCGAGTCGCTGGGATCGCCCGTGTAGAAGTGGTACATGAAGAAGGGCGCGAGCCACTGGGCCATCTTCAGCGTGATGAGCGGCGGCAGCGCCAGGGCTTGCGCGATGCCGCAGCGCCAGCGCCGCCATGGGCTGTGCGTGGTGAAGGGGCGCTCAGGTGTCGCGCCGGGGGCCGTCATGCCCATTTGCAGCGCCTGGGCGATGGCGCCGATGCGGCGGTGCTGGTAGATGTCGCGCACCGTGGCCTGGCCGAAGCGCGCGTCGGCGCGCAGCGCGGAGGTCAGGCGTGCCGCCAGCAGCGAATGACCGCCCAGGTCATTGAAAAAGTCCATGCCGCGGCGCACCGGTTGGCCAGGGAACAGTGTGGCGATGGCCGCGAACAGGGCTTCTTCGGCCGGGGTTTCCGGGGTGTCCCCGCCTTCGTCAGAAGCGGCGGCGGCCAGCGGCTGGGCCTTGAGGGCTTTGCGGTCGATCTTGCCGGAGGGCAGGCGCGGCATGGCCGGCAGCGCCTCGAAGCGCCCCGGCACCATGTAGGGTGGCAGTTTCTCGGCCAGACCGTGGCGCAGTGCCGATGGGGTGGGCGGCTCGCCCGAGGGCACGTAAAAAGCGACCAACTGGTCCAGGCCATCGTCGCGCCGCAGCAGCACCGCCGTGGTCCCGACGCCGGGCTGTTGTGCCAGCACCGCTTCGATTTCGCCCAGCTCCACGCGAAAGCCGCGAATCTTCACCTGGTCGTCGGCGCGGCCCAGGCATTGCATCTGGCCGTTTTCCACGCGCGCCAGGTCGCCCGTGCGGTACAGGCGCTGGTCATGCTCGCCCGTGGCCCAGGGATTGGGCAGGAATTTTTCGGCCGTCAGATCGGGGCGCCCCAGGTAGCCGGCGGCCACACCGGGGCCGGTGATGCACAGCTCCCCCGTCTCGCCAAACGGCAGGATCTTGAGCGGCGGCAGCTGGCCGTCCACCACGCTGTCCGGGTCGATCACCTCGATGACCATCAACCCGTAGTTGGGCAGCGCCTGGCCGATCGTCACGGGCTCGCCGCGTCGGAGTTCCGCCAGGCTCGCGGAAACCGTCGCTTCGGTGGGGCCGTAGGTGTTGAACACCTGTCGCCCCGGCGCAGCCCAGCGCTCGACCAGCGATTGCGGGCACATCTCGCCGCCCAGGTTGATGGTGCGCAGGCTGGCCACGTCGTGCGCAAACAGCGCCAGCAGCGTGGGCACGGCGTGCAGCACGGTGACGCCGTTGTCCCGGAGCGCACGCGGCAGCGCCTCGGGGTCGCTTGCAACCTCCCGGGGGGCGATCCACAGCGTGGCGCCCACCAGGTAGCTGATCCATATCTCCTCGAACGACATGTCGAACGCCACGGAGAAGCCCTGGTACACCAGGTCGCCTTCGCGGACCCCCAGGCGCGTGTTTTCGCTGCGCAGAAAGTGGCAAATGCTGCGCTGGGTGATGGCAATGCCCTTGGGCTTGCCGGTGGAGCCGCTGGTGTAGATCACGTACGCCGTGTGGCTGGGCCGCGCGCCCTCGCGGCGGCGCAGCGCAGTGCCATGCTGCAGCGCGGGCAGGGCTGCCAGCAGCGTTTGTTCCGTGTACGCCGGGCACGAAATGCCACCGTGCGCAGCAATGGCATGGCTCTGTTGCTCTGCAATCAATAGCGCAACAGCGCTGGCGTCTGCCAGGCAGGTGGCGATGCGCTCGGGCGGCGTATCGGCATCAAACGGCAGCCAGGCCGCACCCGTCTTGGCGATGGCCAGCTGCAGCACCAGCAATTCGATGCCGCGTGGCAGCCACAGGCCCACCATGTTGCCGGGCCGCACGCCCGCCTCGATCAGGCGGTGCGCGGCCATGTCGGCCAGCGTGTTCAGCTCGCCATAGGTGACCTGGCGCTCGCCAAAAATCAGCGCCATGGTGGACGGGGTGCGGGTGGCCGTGGCTTCAAAAACGTCTGCCAGGACTTCGTCGCGCAGCAGGTCCGGTTCTGCTGGTCCGCGCAGGATGGGGGCAATAGTCATTGGTGGTGATTGTGGCAAATGTCCATGCCTTGGTTGGTTTCGTAAAATCACGGGTTTGCGCTGGCAAGGAGCGTTGCAGCGGCCCGGGTCGCGAGGCTTGCCAGCGCGCTGCGATGCAACGACGCTCATCCCATTAGATCGTTAGTGATGAGCCACACCCATATGCCTCCCATTTCTCCCATGAAGCTGTCCGGCCTGGAGCCCGTCTCCATCGGCGAGGGCACGCTGTTCGTCAACATCGGCGAGCGTACCAACGTCACGGGCTCCAAGGCGTTTGCCCGCATGATCCTGAACGGCCAGTACGAAGAGGCCCTGGCCGTGGCGCGCCAGCAGGTGGAAAACGGCGCCCAGGTCATCGACATCAACATGGACGAGGCCATGCTCGACAGCAAGGCTGCCATGGTGCGCTTTCTGCAGCTGATCGCGTCCGAGCCCGACATCGCGCGCGTGCCCATCATGGTGGACAGCTCCAAGTGGGAGGTGATCGAGGCCGGGTTGCGCTGCATCCAGGGCAAGGGCATCGTGAACTCGATCAGCATGAAAGAGGGCGTGGAGAAGTTCAAGCACGAGGCGCGCCTTGTGAAGCGCTACGGCGCCGCTGCCGTGGTCATGGCCTTCGACGAGCAGGGCCAGGCCGACACCTATGCGCGCAAGATCGAGATCTGCGAGCGCGCCTACCGCATCCTGGTGGACGAAGTGGGCTTTGCGCCCGAAGACATCATCTTCGACCCCAACATCTTCGCCGTGGCCACCGGCATCGAAGAGCACAACAACTACGCGGTCGATTTCATCGAGGCCACGCGCTGGATCAAGCAGCACCTGCCCGGCGCCAAGGTGTCGGGTGGCGTGTCCAACGTGAGCTTCAGCTTCCGCGGCAACGACCCGGTGCGCGAAGCCATCCACACCGTGTTCCTGTACCACGCCATCAAGGCCGGCATGGACATGGGCATCGTCAACGCGGGCATGGTGGGCGTCTATGACGACCTGGAACCCACCCTGCGCGAGCGCGTGGAAGATGTGGTGCTCAACCGCCGCCCTGATGCCGGCGAACGCCTGGTCGAGATTGCCGAGACCGCCAAGAGCGGCGCCAAGGACGAGAGCAGGAAGCTCGAATGGCGCGGCACGCCCGAGCATCCGAAGACCGTGGGCGAGCGCCTGAGCCACGCGCTGGTGCATGGCATCACCGACTTCATCACCGAAGACACCGAAGAGGCCTACCAGCAGATCCTGGCCCGGGGCGGGCGCCCGCTGCATGTGATCGAAGGCCCGCTGATGGACGGCATGAACATCGTGGGCGACCTGTTCGGTGCCGGCAAGATGTTCCTGCCCCAGGTGGTGAAAAGCGCCCGCGTGATGAAGCTCGCGGTAGCCCACCTCATCCCCTACATCGAGGAAGAAAAGCGCCAGGATGAACTGGCCGGGCGCGACGTGCGCAGCAAGGGCAAGATCGTCATCGCCACGGTGAAGGGCGATGTGCACGACATCGGCAAGAACATCGTCACCGTGGTCCTGCAGTGCAACAACTTCGAGGTGGTGAACATGGGCGTGATGGTGCCCTGCCACGAGATCCTGGCGCGCGCCAAGGTCGAGGGCGCGGACATCGTGGGCCTGTCGGGCCTGATCACGCCCAGCCTCGAAGAAATGCAGTACGTGGCTGGCGAGATGCAGAAGGACGAGCATTTCCGCATCAAGAAAATCCCGCTGCTGATCGGCGGCGCTACCTGTTCGCGCGTGCACACGGCCGTCAAGATCGCGCCGCACTACGAGGGCCCCGTGGTCTATGTGCCCGACGCCTCGCGCAGCGTGAGCGTGGCGCAAAGCCTGCTCGGTGACGGCGTCGAGAGCTATGTGCAGGAAATCAACGCCGACTATGACAAGGTGCGCACCCAGCACGCCAACAAGAAGCAGGTGCCGCTGTGGCCCCTGCCCAAGGCCCGCGCCAACAAGACGCCCATGGCCTGGCAGGCCTGGCAGCCCGCCGTGCCGCGTGCCCTGGGCCGCCGGGTGTTCCAGAACTTCGACCTGGCCGAACTGGCGAAATACATCGATTGGGGCCCGTTCTTCCAGACCTGGGACCTGGCTGGCCCGTACCCCGCCATCCTGACGGACGAGGTGGTGGGCGTGGAAGCCGCGCGCGTGTTTGCCGACGGCCAGGCCATGCTCAAGAAAATCATCGAAGGCCGCTGGCTTACAGCCAGCGGCGTGATGGCCCTGCTGCCCGCCAACAGCGTGAACGACGACGACATCGAGTTCTACACCGACGACACCCGCACCGAAGTCGCCATGACCTGGTACGGCCTGCGCCAGCAGACCGAAAAGCATGTGATCGACGGCGTGACCCGGCCCAGCCGCTGCCTGGCCGACTTCGTGGCGCCCAAGAGCAGCGGCATTGCCGACTACGCGGGCCTGTTCGCGGTGACGGCGGGCCTCGGGATCGAGAAGAAGGAAAAGGCCTTCATCGACGCGCTGGACGACTACTCGGCCATCCTGTTCAAGAGCCTGGCCGACCGCCTGGCCGAGGCCTTTGCCGAATGCCTGCACCAGCGCGTGCGCACCGACCTGTGGGGCTATGCCAGCGATGAGGCGCTGAGCAACGAGGACATGATTGCCGAGAAGTACCACGGCATCCGCCCCGCACCCGGTTACCCCGCCTGCCCCGACCACAGCGCCAAGACCGATCTGTTCCGCGTGCTCAACGCCGAAGAGATCGGCATGACCCTGACCGAAAGCCTGGCCATGATGCCCGCCGCCAGCGTGAGCGGCTTCTACATCGGCCACCCCGATGCCGTGTACTTCAACGTGGGCAAGATCGGCGAAGACCAGCTGCACGACATGGCCGAGCGCCGGGGCATGGACGAGGCGGCGCTGGCAAGGCTGCTGGCCCCGAATTTGTGATGCGATGAAATAACGAGCTGCTGGCGTTTTTGCATCAAACGTTCACTGCCAAAGGGCCCTGAAATCAGCAAGGCCCCACATGGGGGCCCTGTGTTTGTCTGCGGGGTACCGGTTGGCTGCGCATGCCGGCAACGAAGAAAGCGCGGCGGCCGACACCCGGTGTGTCTTGCCAGCGTGGGTGCAGCCAATCTCCGTCAGGCCTGCGCAGCCGGGAGCGCAGCGGCGGCGCCTGGCGCCATCTCCAACTGCATCATCACCATGTTGACCAGGGTGCTCACCGAGGGGCGCCCCGTCTCGATCACGTAGTGCGCGGTTTCGCGGTACAGGGGGTCGCGCTGGGCATGGAGTTCGCGCAACTTCTCCAGGGGGTTGCCGCCCTGCAGCAGCGGGCGTGTCTTGTCGTGCTTGACGCGCTTGTAGATTTCTTCGGGCGATGCGCGCAAATACAGCACGTTGCCAAACTGGCGCAGCACCTCGCGGTTTTCGGGGCGCAGCACGGCGCCGCCGCCGGTGGATAGCACCAGGCCGCCGGGCTGCTGCGCCACCTCGGCCAGCAGCTGCGATTCGAGGTCGCGAAATCGCGCTTCGCCCTCCACCTCGAAGAAGTGGCGGATGGTGGTGCCGATGGTCCGCTCCAGTCGGTGGTCCAGGTCGATGAAGGGCACCCCGGCCCGGTGGGCCAGCTGCCGGCCGACGGTGGATTTGCCCGAGCCGGGCATGCCGACCAGTGCGCAGCGAATCTGCATAAATGGTGTCCTGTCTTCTTGCCTGTCCAAAGGCAGGCCGAGTGTAAGGCTGTGGGAGCCGGACTACCCGGATTGCACCGTTTGTCCGATGGGCAAGCGGGCAGCGCCTGGGTAACCTTGCCGGCATGAATGGCCTGAACCCTTGCCGGCCCGCACTGGCGGCGCTGCGGTTGTCTGCCGGCCGTGCGCGCGCCTGTGAAGAGGCGCTGGGTTCCCCCGCGCGGCAATGAGAAATTGCTGAAGGCTCTTACCCCCGCTTACAGGGCTGGCATCCATTCCTGCCGGTGCAGTGTGTAACTTCAGGGCAGACCTGCGAGCGCTGTCGCAGAGGCTGTATTCGATCTGTTGAGAAAGGCAAAAACATGCAACCCACCACTTCCGCTGCTCCCCAGGCCCCTTTGGCCGCAACCCCCGGTGGCGTACCCCTGAAATGGCTGTGGGCCGCCATTGTCGCCCTGGGCCTGTGTGTGCTGGCGCTGGGCGCAACGCTGGTGGCGCAGCAGCGCCCGGACGCGGTGGCCGAAGGCGCGGCCAGGGTGGCGCCTGCGACGCGCACGCCAGACAACGAGATCATTGAGGAAAAAAGACCTGTAGCGCTGGACCAGAAAGCGCCAATAGCTCCTGCATATGTAGCAAATCAGGTGCCTGCAGCACCCATCGGGCAACGCGCCGCGGCCCGAGTCCACCCGCAGGCGCCCCAGCCCGCGCGGTATGGCGAAACCCCTGCGCGCCAGGAAGTCGCCCTGGCCCCGGTGTGCACGGTGTGCGGTCGCATCGAATCCGTGCAGGCGGTGCAGCAGGCCGCTCCCGCCACGGGCCTGGGCGCGGTCGCCGGCGGTGTGCTGGGCGGCGTGCTGGGCAACCAGGTGGGCAAGGGCTCCGGCCGCACGGCCGCCACGGTGCTGGGCGCCGTGGGCGGTGGCTACGTGGGCCACACGGTAGAGCAGCGCACGCGCACCCAGACGGTGTACGAGGTGCGCGTGCGCATGGACGATGGCTCGGTGCGACGCTTCACCCGCTCGCAGCCCGTGCCCGAAGGCGCGCCGGTGCGCTTGCAAGGCAATGGGTTCGAGCTGGTCTAAGAGCCTGTTCACGATCTCGCAGGGGATCGCGTTGGAGCGCAATCGGGATGAGTGGATGCTTCGGGTGCGCCGCATGGGCTCGTGCCCATGCAAGCGGCCGGGGCGTCCAAGCGCCCGATTTCGCTCCAACCCTTCGGGCAGCGGTCTTCGCGGGCGGTCTGCGGCGTTGCGGCGCTTGTGGATAGCCGGGCTATCCACTGCACACCGCGCCTTGCATCCCATCGCGCAAAGACCGCTGCGCGACCCCTGGGAGATCGCGAACAGGCTCTAAAGCCTGACGGTGCGTTGGGCACCAGACCAGCGCTGCCTGCCGACTTGCAGCGGGCTTATTTCTCGACGAAGGCGCGCTCGATCACGAAGTCGCCGGGCTTGGTGGTGTTGCCTTCCTCGAAATCGCGGTGCTCCAGGATGTGCTTGAGCGAGGCCAGCATTTCGGGGCTGCCGCACAGCATCACGCGGTCTTCCAGCGGGTTCAGCGCCGGGATGCCGAGGTCGGTGAACAGCTTGCCGCTTTCGATCAGATCGTTGATGCGGCCCTGGTTGCGAAACGGCTCGCGCGTCACCGTGGGGTAGTACTTGAGCTGCTTGCTCACCAGCTCGCCCAGGAACTCGTGCTGGGGCAGCTCCTGGGTGATGTAGTCGTGGTAGGCCAGCTCGGCCACCTGGCGCACGCCGTGCACCAGGACCACCTCTTCGAACTTCTCATAGGTTTCCGGGTCGCGGATCACGCTCATGAACGGCGCCAGGCCCGTGCCGGTGGACAGCATGTACAGGCGCTTGGCCGGCAGCAGGTAGTCGATCAGCAGGGTGCCGGTGGGCTTCTTGCCGACCACGATGGTGTCGCCCACCTGGATGTGCTGCAGGCGCGAGGTCAGCGGGCCGTCGGGCACCTTGATGCTCAGGAACTCCAGGTGCTCTTCGTAGTTGGCGCTGACGATGCTGTAGGCACGCAGCAGCGGCTTGTCGTTCACCTTCAGGCCGATCATGGTGAAGTGCCCGTTGGAAAAGCGCAGCGCCGGGTCGCGGGTGGTGGTGAAGCTGAAAAGCCGGTCGGTCCAGTGGTGAACGGTCAGAACGCGTTCTTCGAGAAATGCACTCATGGTTTTCTTGCAGGAATGAAAAAACAAGGCCCCGACGGGGGGCGGTCTCAGCCTGTCAGGGCGGTGGCGGTGCTGGCGTGGCGAGGCCTGGCGGGCACCCCGGACTGGCGGGCAAACCCGTGCATTGTCCGGCAAATGGGATGGGCGGTACATTTTGAGTCTTCGACCGTCATGATGTTGGACAAAGGAACCCCCATGCGCAGCTTCTCCGTCGCCCGTCGGGCCCTGTTGGTGGCCGGGCTGGCATGTACCGCCGGTGCGGTGCATGCGCAGGGCGCGATCCGGATCGGTGAAATCAACAGCTACAAGGCCCAGCCCGCCTTCCTGGCCCCTTACAAGAAGGGGATGGAGCTGGCCGTGGCCGAGATCAACGGCGCCGGCGGCATCCAGGGCCGCAAGCTGGAGCTGGTGGTGCGCGACGACAACGGCAACCCCGGCGACGCCGTGCGGGCCGCCGACGAGCTGCTGGCGCGCGAAAAGGTGGATGTGCTCATGGGCAGCTTCCTGTCGCATGTGGGGCTGGCCCTGACCGACTTTGCGCGGCAGAAAAAGGTTTTCTTCCTGGCGGCCGAGCCGCTGACCGACAAGATCGTCTGGGAAAACGGCAACCGCTACACCTTCCGCCTGCGCGCTTCCACCTACATGCAGGTGGCCATGCTCGTGCCCGAGGCCGCGGCGCTGAAGAAAAAACGCTGGGCCATCGTCTATCCCAACTATGAATACGGCCAGTCGGCGGCGGCCACCTTCAAGAAGCTGCTCAAGGCCGCCCAGCCCGACGTGGAGTTTGTCGCCGAGCAGGCGCCGCCCCTGGGCAAGGTGGACGCCGGCAGCGTGGTGCAGGCCCTGGCCGATGCCAGGCCCGACGCCATCTTCAACGTGCTGTTCGCCGCCGACCTGGCCCGGCTGGTGCGCGAGGGCAACACCCGCGGCCTGTTCAAGGGGCGCGAGGTGGTGAGCCTGCTGACCGGCGAGCCTGAATACCTGGACCCGCTCAAGGGCGAGGCCCCGGTGGGCTGGGTCGTCACGGGCTATCCCTGGTATGCCATCCAGACCGTCGAGCACCAGGCATTTCTGAAAGCCTACAAGGAGCGCTTCAACGACCACCCCCGCCTGGGCTCGGTGGTGGGCTACACGGCCATCCAGTCGCTGGCCGCGGGCTTGCGCAAGGCCGGCGGCAGCGATACGGAAAAGCTGATCGCCGCCTTCAAGGGGCTGGAGGTGGCGTCGCCGTTCGGCACCATCCGCTACCGGCCCGAAGACCACCAGTCCACCATGGGCACCTTCGTGGGCCGTACGCGCCTGCAAAATGGCGCGGGCGTGATGGCGGATTTCCGCTACCTCGACGGTGCGCGCTTTCAGCCATCGGCCGACGAGGTCCGGAAACTGCGCGCAGCCAACTGACATGCACCAGGCCACGCCCCTGCACCGCCCGGGTTTGTGCGCATGAGTTTTTCCGGCCTGCTGGTGCAGTTGCTCAACGGGCTGGCCTCGGCCTCGTCGCTGTTTCTGGTGGCGGCGGGGCTGTCGCTGATCTTCGGGGTCATGCGCATCGTCAACTTCGCCCACGGTTCGTTCTTCATGCTGGGCATCTACCTGGCCTATTCGCTGGTGGAACGCCTGGGCGCCATGATCGGTTTCTGGCCGGCCCTGCTGCTGGCCCCGCTGGCCACGGCGGCCCTGGGGGCGCTGGTGGAGGTGGTGCTGCTGCGCCGCATCTACCGCGCGCCCGAGCTGTTTCAGCTGCTGGCCACCTTCGCGCTGGTGCTGGTGATCAAGGATGCCGTGCTGTGGGCCTGGGGCCCGGAAGAGCTTTTCGGGCCGCGCGCCCCAGGGCTGGAGGGGGCGGTGGACATTCTCGGGCGGCAGTTTCCGACCTACGACCTGTTCCTGATGGCCGTGGGTCCGCTGGTGCTGGGCCTGCTGTGGCTGGGCCTGCACCGCACGCGCTGGGGCACGCTGGTGCGCGCGGCCACGCAGGACCGCGGCATGGTGGGCGCCCTGGGCGTCAACCAGGCCTGGCTGTTCACGGGGGTGTTTGCGCTGGGTGCCTTGCTGGCGGGCCTGGCGGGCGCGCTGCAGCTGCCACGCGAGCCCGCCCAGCTCGACATGGACCTGAACACCATCGGCGCGGCCTTCGTGGTCGTGGTGGTCGGCGGCATGGGCTCGATCCCCGGCGCATTCGTGGCGGCGCTGCTGATTGCCGAGCTCAAGGCGGTGTGCGTGTGGGCCGGACTGGTGGAGGTGGGGGGCATCAGCCTGTCGCTGTCCAAGATGACGCTGGTGGTGGAGTTCCTGGTCATGGCCGTGGTGCTGGTGTGGCGGCCCTGGGGTCTGCTGGGGCGGCCGCAGCCGCTGGTGCGCGCGGCGGGCATGGCCGAGGCGCCGCTGCACCCTGCCAGCCGGGGCGTGCAATGGGCTGGCTGGGCCCTTCTGGCCGCGCTGGCCATGGTGCCGCTGCTGGCGGGTGCCTGGCCCTATGCGCCGGTGCTGCTGGTGGACCTGCTGGTGGCGGTGCTCTTTGCCTCCAGCCTGCATTTCCTCATGGGGCCGGCGGGCATGCACTCGTTCGGCCATGCCGCCTACTTCGGGCTGGGGGCCTATGCGGCGGCGCTGCTGGTGCAATCGGCCGCGGTGCCTATGGAGCTGGCCTTGCTGCTGGCACCGCTGGCGGCGGGCATGGGGGCGCTGGTCTATGGCTGGTTCTGTGTGCGGCTGTCGGGCGTGTACCTCACCATGCTCACGCTGGCGTTTGCACAGATCACCTGGGCGTTGTGCTACCAGTGGGATGCGGTCACCGGCGGCAGCAACGGCCTGGCCGGTGTGTGGCCCGCACCCTGGCTGGCCAGCCAGCAGGCCTATTACCTGCTGACGCTGGCCTTGGTGGCAGCGGGTGTGCTGCTGCTGCGGCGCGTGCTGCTGGCGCCGTTTGGCTATGCGTTGCGCGCGGTGCGCGACTCGGCCCTGCGGGCGGACGCCATCGGCATGGATGGGCGGCGCCTGCAGTGGGCGGCGTTTGTGCTGGCCGGCGTGCTGGCCGGCCTGGCCGGGGCCTTGTATGTGTTTTCCAAGGGCAGCATTTCGCCCGAAAGCCTGTCGGTGGGCAAGTCGGTGGACGGCCTGGTGATGGTGCTGCTGGGCGGCGTGCAGACGCTGGCGGGCCCCTGGGTGGGCGCGGCCACCTTCACCTGGCTGCACGACACCGTGGCGCGCAACACCGACTACTGGCGCGCCGTGCTGGGCGGCACCATGCTGGCGCTGGTGCTCATGTTCCCGCAGGGGCTGGCGGGCTTTGCCCGGCAGCTGGCCCTGCGCTGGCAGGCCCGCCGCAGGAGCGCGCCATGAGCCCATCGCCCCCGCTGCTGCAGGTGACCGGCCTGCGCAAGGCCTTTGGCGGCGTGCACGCGGTCGATGGTGTGGATTTCACGCTGGCGCCGGGTGAGATGCTGGCGCTGATCGGCCCCAACGGCGCGGGCAAGTCCACCACGTTCAACATGGTGGGCGGCCAGCTGCGGCCCGATGCGGGCCGCATCCGGTTGGCGGGCGTGGACATTGCCGGCCTGCCGCCGCGCGCCATCTGGCGCCACGGCGTGGGCCGCACCTTCCAGATCGCCGAAACCTTTGCCTCGCTCACCGTGCTGGAAAACGTGCAGATGGCCCTGCTGTCGGCCGACCGGCGCCTGTTCTCGTTCTGGCATCGCGCGCAGGACCACCGGCGTGACGATGCGCTGGCCCTGCTGGCGCAGGTGGGTATGCAGGCCCAGGCAGCGCGCCCCTGCAGCACGCTGGCCTATGGCGACGTCAAGCGGGTGGAACTGGCCATGGCGCTGGCCCATGCGCCCCGGCTGCTGCTGATGGACGAACCCACGGCCGGCATGGGGCCGGCCGAGCGTCTGGCGCTGATGGCGCTCACGCAGCAACTCGCGCGCGAGCGCGCCATGGGCGTGTTGTTCACCGAGCACAGCATGGATGTGGTGTTTGCCCACGCCGACCGCGTGATGGTGCTGGCGCGCGGGCGCTTGCTGGCCGAGGGCTCCCCGCAGGCCATTCGCGACAACGCCCGGGTGCAGGAGGTGTACCTGGGCAGCGGCAGCATGTTCGGCCAGGCAGCGGCGGCCGGGAGCCCGGCGTGACGGCCGCTGTGCTCTCGCCCTTGCTGGAGGTGCAGGGCCTTTCCGCCTGGTATGGCGCCGCGCAGGTGCTGTTTGGCGTGGACCTGCAGGTAGCGCGCGGCGAGGTCGTGGCGCTGATGGGGCGCAACGGCGCCGGTAAGTCCACCACGCTCAAGGCCATCGTGGGGCTGGAGGTGCGCCGGCACGTTCAACCTGGTGGCCAGCTGCGCTTTCTGGGGCGCGACATCGCGCGCAGCGCGCCCTACCAGGTGGCGCGCATGGGCCTCGGCTATGTGCCCGAAGACCGGCGCATCTTCACCGACCTGAGCGTGCTCGACAACCTGGAGGTGGGGCGCCAGGGCGCGCGCCACTGGCCCGACGGCAGCGCCGCGCCGCACTGGACGCCCGAGCGCCTGTTTGCGCTGTTTCCCAACCTGGGCGAAATGCCCCACCGGCCCGGCGGGCGCATGAGCGGCGGCGAGCAGCAGATGCTCACCGTGGCGCGCACCCTCATGGGCCAGCCGCTGCTGGTGCTGCTCGATGAGCCGTCCGAAGGCGTGGCGCCGCTGATCGTCGAGCAGATGGCCCGCACCATCCGCCAGCTCAAGGCCCAGGGCGTGAGCGTGCTGCTGTCCGAGCAGAACCTGCACTTTGCCGAAGCGGTGGCCGACCGCGCCTATGTGCTGGAAAAGGGCCAGATCCGCCACCACAGCAGCATGGCGGCGCTGGTAGCCGACCCGGCGGTGCGGCGGCAGTATCTGGGTGTGTGAGTTGTCATAGCAATGCAGTGAGGGTGTTGCTGCAAGGAATCAGCCCGCGGGCCCGCGCAGCACGCGCCGGTATTGCACGGCCTCGGCCACATGCGCCGCCTGGGTGCTGGCGGTGCCCGCCAGGTCGGCAATGGTGCGCGCCACCTTCAGCGTGCGGTGCGTGCTGCGGGCCGACCAGCCCAGGCGCGCCGCAGCGGTCTGCAGAAACTGCGTGGCGGCGGGCTCCAGTGCGGTGTGGGTGTCGATTTCCTGACCCTGCAGCGCCTGGTTGGTTTTGCCCTGGCGGGTGATGGCGGCCTGGCGGGCGCGGACCACGCGCTCGCGCACGGCGGCGCTGGCCTCACCCGGCGGCGCGTCCAGCAGGTCGCTGGCGGGCAGGGCGGGCACCTCCACATGCAGGTCGATGCGGTCGAGCAGCGGGCCGCTGAGCTTGCCCTGGTAGCGTGCCACCTGGTCGGGTGTGCAGCGGCAGGCGCGCTGCGCCGACCCCAGAAAACCGCAGGGGCACGGGTTCATGGCCGCCACCAATTGGAAGCTGGCCGGAAATTCTGCGCGCCGTGCCGCCCGTGCAATGGTGACGCGCCCGGTTTCCAGCGGCTCGCGCAGGGCCTCCAGGGCGGCGCGGGGAAATTCCGGCATCTCATCCAGAAACAGCACCCCATGGTGGGCCAGCGATATTTCTCCGGGCTGCGGCGGCGAACCCTGTCGATTACAATAATTTATGAGACTTATTCTGTGCGTTTCCCTAAAGCTGACGCCTTGATACACTATTGGCTGATGAGACTGGCTACACAATTTTCTATGACTGATCGCGAAATTACAATAATTGATGTGACTGAATCAGAAAAGGGTGTGCGCAAGATTCCGAGGAGCTATCGCTCCGTGACGGGGCGAGCCCAAGCATCGGGCGAAACCGTGCCGTATGAAAGCACTCTTGAGCGCGACTTCGCCTACTTGGCAGACTTTGATAGCGAGGTCGACACGATCATCAGCCAGCCGTTGTGCATTCGGTATCGAGTTGGTAACGGTCGGCTGCGCCGGTACACAGTTGACTTTCTTCTGAAATTCCGTTCTGAGGACGGGCGCGGAAGGCGCCGTCCGGGGTTGTATGAGATCAAGTACCGTGAAGAGTTGAGGGATCGCTGGAGTGAACTGGAGTTTGGGTTCAGGGCAGCGAGGCAGTTGTGTCGCTCCCGAGGTTGGAGCTTCCGGGTCGTGACTGAGCGACAGATTCGAGGCCCCTACCTCGATAACGTCACTTTTCTTCGTGGCTTTCGCACCTACGACGACAAAGCCGGCTTGGGCCTTCGATTGCTGGAAACGCTGGAGGAGCTGCAGGTCACGACTCCAGGAGTTCTGCTCGCAGCTGCATTCCAGGACTTTGAGAACCGCGCAATGGCTGTGGGGGTGATGTGGCGTCTCCTCACCATGGGATACATAGGTGTCAACCTAGCTTTTCCGCTCAACATGGCGTCAGAAATCTGGTTCGAGGAGGTACTCATAGATGACTCAGATACCAACTGAGACCGTCACAGCATTCGATGTGAGACCCGGTGCCGCGGTTGCCTACAAAAACGAGTTGCATCGTGTATGCGCCGTGCTGTCACTCGATCGGGTGATCGTTCAGCACGCGCAGAATGGTCGTACAGAAAGTGTCCTGCTGGACCATTTGAGACATCCCAACACTGTTCTCGAGTCTTCAGCCGCGAAGGCTGAGCCGCTGCCGGCGCTCGCTGCATTCTCCAAAGCAGAGCAGGACTTGGCAAAAAAGCGCTTGGAGCAGCTTAACGAGCTGATAGGCAAGGACTCGCGAACGCGCGATGACGTGGCACGCGTCGCTGCGACGATGGCTCTGAGCATCGCCTCGGTCTATCGGCTCATCAAAGACTACGAACATGCGGGCTCCCTTGTAGGGCTTATCCCAGGGCAACGAGGTCCGAAGGGCCCGCGCCTACCCGAGCGGGTAGAAGAGATGATCCGAGACATCATCAACGAGTTCTATCTTCAGGACCAGAAGCTCAAAGTAGTGGATGTGTTTCAGGAGCTTGATGAGAGATGCAAGGCTGAAAAGATCAAGCTGCCGCATATAAATTCAGTGCGGAACCGGATCAAAAAGATACCGGCTAAAGAGGTTCACAGAGCAAGAGGTTTCTCGCAGGAGGCCGACAAGTTCACGCCCACGCCCGGCGAGTTTCCCCCCACCAGGAATGTTCTCGGTGTCGTGCAGATCGACCATGTCCATTTGGACATGACTGTCGTCTATTCGGATACGCGTGAACCCTGGGGACGACCCTGGCTGACGCTGGTCATCGACGTCTATACCCGCATGATCGTGGGCTTCTACTTGAGCATGTCGACGCCCAACTCGACGTCAGCCGGCATGGCGCTTGCGATGGGCATGTTGTCCAAAAAGGATTACCTTGCGGAGCTAGATCTGAGCGGTTCCTGGCCAGTTCAGGGCAAGATCCACAAGGTGCACTGTGACAACGCCAAAGAGTTTCGTGGCGCGGTTCTAGAGCATGCTTGCCATGAGCAGCGCATTGACACTGAGTTTCGCCGTGTCAAAACTCCTCGCTATGGGGGCCACATAGAACGAATGATCGGTAACGTCAACATGATGCTTCAGAAGAAGCCTGGAACGACGTTTTCGAATCCGCAAAAGCGAGGCGACTATGACTCCAAAAAGAAGTCTGCCTACACACTGCGTGAACTGGAAGTCGAGATCGCCGACTGGATCGTCAACCATTACCACGTGAGCAAGCATGGCGCGTTGAGGAAGCCTCCGATCAAAGCTTGGGAAGAAGCAATCCTCGGTACGAGCAAAACCCCAGCCTGCGGATTTCCCCAACTAATCACTGATCCGGAAAAACTGATCTTCGATTTCCTGCCGCAGGATACGCGGGTCGTAAGCCCCACAGGGATCCGTATCAACAAGGCCGACTACTTCTCAGAAGTTTTGATTCCCTGGATCAACTACGTCGATCTAAAAACAGGCAAAAAAAAGAAGTTCGTTATCAAGGAGCACCCGAGGCACCGTGATGCGATCTGGTTTCTCGATCCGCAAACAAGGCAGTACTACAGGATTCCTCAGTTCCCTCTTCAGCCTGATACCGACTACGAGAACCAGCTGACTGGCGAGGAGTTCTCTGCTCTGAGGTCGCGCGATGACGCAGCAGGCAAGGCGATGGAAGACACGGAAGCCAAGGCCGGCTATCGCCAGCGCTCCAAGAAACGTGAGGCCGCTTCGGTTGCTACCACCACTGCGGCCAGAAAGGCTGCCCGGTCAGGCAAATCGAGCCAGGCGGGTAAAAAGACTACCAAGCCAAAGCTGCCCGATCGCTCGCAGATCGAGGATCGCATGCTGGGTGGGGTCAACCCTGCGCCCGACCCTTCGGAAATGTTCTCTGGATTCTCCGACGCGCCGGTCCTTCCTTTTAGTACGCGTAGCTAATGGATTTTGCGCATCTTCATTCCGACGCTCAGGCGGTGCTGCAGTCCTCCCTGGAGGATCGCCTCCACTTTGTGCGCAAAGATCGATTCATTGAGTATCCGGCCGCTGAGGCCATCTTGCGAGATCTTGCGGATGTGGTGACCTATCCTCGTGTCCAGCGACCACCGTGCCGAGCAGTGATTGCAGACAGCGACAACGGGAAGACCTCGTTGACCAGCGAGCTTATAAATCGCAATCCGGTGGTTCTGGATGCGACTGGAAACCCCATCACCAAGGTGTTGTGGGCAGAGTGTCCGCCGGCGCCCGATGAGGGCCGCCTGTTCAGCGCGATCCTTACCGCCTTGGACATTCCGCACAGACCCGATGCCGCGCCGGAGCGATTGGAGGCGGTCGTCTCGCAGGAGTTGATCGCCCACCAGACAACTACCCTGGTGATTGATGAGCTGCACGCGATGCTCAATGGAACTGCGCGCAATCAGCGATTGTTCATGGCGGCGCTAAAGCGGCTCTCCAACACGCGCAATATTTCTGTAGTCTGCAGCGGCACCCAGGAGGTAACGCGAGCGCTTGCCACTGATCCCCAGTTCATGACCCGGTTTCAGAAGCTTGCCTTGCCCAGGTGGCAGGCCAATGCGGATTTCCAGCGCTTGCTGGCAAGCTTTGAGATGTACATTCCGTTGCCCAAGCCATCTGGTTTAAGCCAAGGCAAGCTGGTCCAGCTGATCTATACGAAGTCTGCTCGCACCATTGGATCTGTGCGTGCGATCGTGCGGGCAGCCGCAGAGATGGCCCTGCGCGAAGGTGAGAGTCGGATTACCTACGTCCTGCTAGACAAAGCGATAGACGAGCTCGTCAAGCGCCTTCTCAATGGAGGGCGCACCGATGGTGCAATCTAATTCGCTGCTAGCGCCTCACCCGGACGAGTTGTTGGGATCGCTGCTGGCCAGGCGTGCCTGGGCTGCCGCGCACAACCCAGCATCTTTCGTGAAATCCATGGATTTGACACGGGACGTCTGGTCGCGTGATATTGATCGCAGTGTCAATGCGACGTTCTTGGAGAAGTTTGCAGAAGGTCTGTGCATCGGGCGCGCCCAGTTGGACGCCATGACAGTCAACAGCTTTCTTGCACAGTGCGGTGTCCCGGTACAAGCCATCGGCTTCGAGCCTTGGATCACTTATGTCGGCCTTGTTCAGTGGGCGCGCAAGCGCTACGGTCAGATGTATTGCTGCAGGTGTCTAGGCGCCCCGGATCGATATCTCCGCAGGGATTGGCGTATCGCCACGAATTGGTTTTGTCCAGAGCACTCACTACTTCTGCAGGACTGCTGTCCCGAGTGCAGGAAGCCGTTCACACCTTATAGCAATGATGAGCTGGTGTTGGCGCGCTGTGGGCGGTGTGCTGCCAGTCTCTGCGGACGCGAGTCGCTCTCTGTCTCAGGGTGCGATCTGGAGTTGCACGGTCATCTTGAGAGAATTTGGAATGATGCTTTTGCAGGAAAACCCGGGCCGCTCTGCGCCCTGTATCGGCATCTGAGCGAAGTCACCGCACGTGATCCGCGATTCGCCCGTGCAGGTGAGCATTGGAGTTACTGGCGAACTTGGGAGCGCGCTGAGCTCTTGCGCAGCCAGGAGGGCCGCATCATGCGCTTGGCATGTCACCCTTCACGGGGTGCCTTGGTATGGTGCGGATACAACCGAGCCCGCGACGTGCGTGAGAAACCCAAACGGTCGACCTCGATGCCAACCGACCCTCAGGTGCGCGCCCAGTTGCTTCTTGATTTGGCACGCAAGGTGCGCTGGCCGCGTCGCTCGCGAGCGCGCGTATCTCAATAACTATGAATGACAGCGAATATCTGGGCACGAAGCTTGCCAGAGGAAGGTGTGGAGAGTGCGAGCGTGGGATGCAAAAGGCGCACCGCGTGCATCTGGGCGTCAGCTATTGTTCGAACTGCTATCCACGGATTTTCCCTATCCGCACTTGTCACATATGTGGCGGCACAGCGCGCAGCCATCGCGCTGAAGAGCGGCCTGTCTGCCGCAGTTGCAAGCTGAAGGATCAGACGTGCCTTCGCTGCGCAAAACCTACGCCTCGCGCGGCACTGCGTGTCGGCGATCAAGCCGCATGTGCCGTGTGCGCAAGGTACTTCCGATCGGCCAAACCCTGCCAAGTGTGCGAGAAGCCCACGCAGCGCCTTACCCGGGTCAGTGGGATGGAAGCGCTCGGCCGCATGTGTGATCAGTGTGTCCGTGATCAGACCTGTGCGACGTGCAAGCAGTGCTCAAAACACCGCACCGTGTTTCTTATGCTGCTGTCACGCGAGCCATTGTGCAAGGCATGTGCCGAGAACCTGGACGCGACTCACGCCTGTCCTGACTGCGGGGTCACTGTGGGTGGAACGGGCACTGCACGCTGCTTTGCTTGCGGCATCAAACGTGCCAATTGGGTGAAGGCGCAAGCTGCAATTGATTTGATGAGCGATCAACAGGCGCAGCAATTGACACTGTCCTTCGTGGGATGGGCCAACGGCAGTGGCCGGGAGAGCAAGGTGGCTGCGGGCTTCGCTCGCTATGCACAGGCTCTGATGCGTATCGACAACGCCGTTTCAGTGACTGGCGGCGACATCGACGACAAATTCCTGCAGAAGCTGTTCACGACAGAGGAAATCCGGTCGATGGGCATTCTGGCGCAGTACATGAACGAAACTGGGTTGTTGACTGCCAACAACCACGAGCGGCTTCAAACGTCTCTCGAGCGGCTGATCGAGCGTCAATTGCTGGAGGTCGCAGGGAAGTCTTGGGAGTCGGATGTGCGGGGGTTTTATCGCTTCATGCAGGCCAAAGAAAAGCCGCTGTCGCTGCGGAGCATCAAGGTCTATCTGCACGTGGCAATACAGCTTCTGCAACACAGCCAGGTCAGCCGTGCCGCCTACCTGTCCGACACCGCACTGGAGCAGTACCTGAGAAAGTCTCCAGGATCGACGGCCTCGGCCAGCGCATTCGTCTCCTACCTTCGCGCAACTGGTTTAGTCTCGTTGCGTCTTCAGATTCAGAAGAAGGCAGGCCAGCTACCGACAGCGGCGCATCGCGCCAGGGAGGTACGCAGGATTCAGGACCGTCTTGAGCACGTAATACGCCGCCATGAACGGTTGCCGCTGATTGCGAAGCTTGTCTCCATCCTGTTTGGAGCCCGGCTTGAACATGTGCTTCAGTTGCGCATGGACCAGTTGGCGCTCTCTGCGTCAGGAGCAAAGGTGTTCTTGAAGGATGAGTGGGTCGACGCCCCGCAGGAGGTCGCCGCACTGATGCGTGAAATGGCAGCGAGGCCATCATCGGCACAGGAATCCGGTGAGAGTTGGGTGTTTCCCGGACGTATGGCTTCGGATCATTTGAGCACTGCGGCAGTGCAGTACCACCTGGACAAACTCAATGCATGAGTCTCAGGACCGAGGTATACCCGCGAGCTCCTCCATCTTGTCCAGCACGAGCGAAGGCTTGACCATTCCGTCCTGGTAGCGGTGATTGATGGTGCACGTAGCGAAGGCGTCGTCGTTGAGGGCGAGATTTTTAGTTTTCCAGACACCTTTGCCAAGAACCACTTGCTTGAGGAGAGTGTCCAAGGTGGCGGCAGGCAGAGAAGCGTTAGCTTGCATTCGCAAGAGAAGTGCCCGATGGTGCTTTTCGCCCCTGGATTCGGTTTCCAGCCAATAGAACCGTTGTCCATCTGATCGGGTCAATTCGACGACCCAGCACATCCGGGGGCGCTCGTCGACAAAAGCCCAGGATCGGTCTGTCCCGCCTATGTTGGCTGGCATTGCACAGTAGGTGGCTGACGGGGTCTCCACTGAGTTCACAAGTCCATAGTGCGCAAACGAGAGCAAGTGCTTTTTCTGAACCATCAACTCAAAGCACTCTGCCAGCGCGCGAAACCGGTCTTCAATCCGAACTTGGTCTTCGCTGCTGAGCGAGCCTGGTGGTACCTCTCCCTGTCCGCTGCGCTTTCCGGTTCCCACCCTGTTCTTGCGCGGCGTTCGTTTGCGCTTGGGCTTGTCTGGGTCGTACGGTAGGGTTTTGATGGAAATGACCCGGCGACCTAAAGGCTCCAATTCACTCCACGTGTCCTGGATGCCTATGTGGAGCGCTCTTCCAATGGGCCGCACGTCCTGTGGCCTGGAAATGACCGGTGGATCATCTTCATCTGGCTGTGAATGTGGCGATGGCTCGACTGGGCCCGTGGGAGCCTCCGGTTCAGATTTCGGAATGATCTGCTGCGTCAGGCGAGTGATGGGGTATGCAAGCTTGGGGAACTGCGCATCGTGGATCCAAAGTACAAGCACTCCTCCGCCGGGGAGCGGCTCACCCATGAATGAAACCCGCATTTCCTGGTCCTTCCATGGTGGCCAGGCTTCGATCCATGGAGAGTCATCCCTTCGTCTAACAGCATTGAGAATCCTGACGTATATCTGGGCGGCTTGGGTGAGCGCGTGAGGAGACGTCTGAAAAAGTGCTATCGCACGGCATGCCACATTGCTCAAGCTCACCAGAGGCTCTATTTCGAAATCGCCTTCCTCCGTAACCCGTGTGGTTTCCAGGTTGACCAAGTTGCCAACTTCGCTGGCCCAGGCGCCACTCACGAGGGCGTTGGCTAATTCAGTGGTGACCCCAAAGAAACGACGGAAGATTTCGTGGCAGGGGATGTAAATGTGTAACCCCAATGCAGTTTGTCCGTAGAGGACCGGCATACCAGCCACACTGATTCTCCGCCCTGCAGCGTCAGTTCCTGTCAGAGGCCAGTCTTTGGAACCGAGGGATAAGTCCGTCGACAGACCCAGGGCACCTACCGTAGTCAGCTGCCATGTTTGCTGGGGCAGGTCAGCGTCTCGCACTTGTACCCAGTTTTGAAGGTCGTCCGGCTGAAGTGTCCGATCGCGCCAGAAGGAACCTAGGATCAGGCTGGGGATTGAGCCGGCAGCCTCGTCGATCACCAGAAATTTGATCGAACCGTCATCCCGGCGCGCGTAGATGGCGTCTCCAGTCGCCAACTCTTCCATCTCTGCGAGATACACCATTACACGCCGTGTTTTCTCGGGCGTCGGGGATGGGTATTTCCGGCCCGTGGCGATCAAGCGGTACAGGCGCCCATCAACAGGGAAGCGATCAAAACTTGCAGAACTCACGCGGTCAGAGAGCCCTTTGCGGGCGGTTAGGTTGCAAGACAGCCACGCTGGCTAGCCGTATGGTTATATCTATCAATTTTTCACGCCAAGAGTTTATGCGACTGGCGGGGAGACCTGATCCACTAGATCTCGCTTCACTGCTAATGGGGGTCTCCTCGTTTTCAGTGCAATAAGTGACGGTACGCAAAGCTAGCACTGGCGCGGGGGTGGTCTGGGTAGACCGTTGATTTCATTGACTTTCCTGTTCGCTTTGTAAACGGGTATGGTGGCCTCCCACTTTTGAGGTTCACGATGCAGGGTTGGCACACAACGTTTT
>NZ_FNQJ01000042.1 GCF_900107605.1 Acidovorax soli
GATCCTTTTGAACAGCGCCGTACTGATTTCTTTGTTCCTGTTTCTTGCCATGCCGTATCAAACGCACATCGGGCACTGGGCGATGACAGGCTTTTTTTAGCCGCTCTTAGCAATTAGCAATAGGCGCCTGCCACACGCAAGGCGGACGAAGGCGCCATGCCCCACCCGGGCTGGCGCCTTTTTTATTGTTCGCGCAGTTCAACGGCATCGCCCATTGCTGCCGCATCCGCATCCGGCGGGCGAGCGAATGGACGGGACGCAAACCACCCAGCCGAAGAGGCACGTCGCGGTCAAGGCGGCCAATCCGCTCAAACCGCGCACCAACGAGCGCCCCGGGCAGGTGCCGGGCAAGCGCCGGGCACGGCATAAGCGCTTCGTAGTGGATAGCTTCCGATGCGTGCTGATAAAGCGACCGCGGCCAAACACACCCAAAATACCGGGGTGCGGGCGGCCTGTGTGGGCGGGCCGGTAAAATCATCGCATCCCGCCCCCAGTCAACCTGACGGCATCCTTAGAACGTGCTCACGATTGAGCAGTGGTCGCCCGATCGCAAACACGTTCCCAGGGGATGCCGTTTTCATTTGCCATTCCGCCATGAGCGACACCACTGCCCAACCCGGCCTCGACAGCCTCTCCAAGTCCTTCGAACCCGCCGCCCTGGAAGCCCACTGGGGCCCCGAGTGGGAGCGCCGCGGTTACGGCGCGGCGGGCGTTCGTGGCACCGGCGCGCCCCAGGCCGGCGCACCGTCTTTTGCCATCCAGCTGCCGCCCCCCAACGTGACGGGCACGCTGCACATGGGCCATGCGTTCAACCAGACGATCATGGACAGCCTCACCCGGTACCACCGCATGCGCGGGCACAACACGGCCTGGGTGCCTGGCACCGACCACGCCGGCATCGCCACGCAGATCGTGGTGGAGCGCCAGCTGCAGGAACAGGGCATCAGCCGCCACGACATGGGCCCCACCCCGCCCGAGGCGCGCAAGAATTTCGTCGCCAAGGTGTGGGAGTGGAAGGAAAAGAGCGGCAACACCATCACCACGCAGATGCGCCGCATGGGCGACAGCGTGGACTGGAGCCGCGAGTACTTCACCATGGACGACAAGCTCTCCAGGGTGGTGACCGAGACCTTCGTGCGCCTGTACGAGCAAGGCCTGATCTACCGCGGCAAGCGCCTCGTCAACTGGGACCCCAAGCTGCAGTCCGCCGTGTCCGACCTGGAAGTCGAGAACGAAGAAAAAGACGGCTCGCTGTGGCACATCGCCTACCCCCTGGCCGACGGCTCGGGCCAGCTCGTGGTGGCCACCACGCGCCCCGAGACCATGCTGGGCGACGTGGCGGTGATGGTGCACCCCGAGGATGAGCGTTACAAGCACCTGATCGGCCAGAAGGTCAACCTGCCGCTGTGCGACCGCCAGATTCCGGTGATTGCCGACGACTACGTGGACCGCGAATTCGGCACCGGCGTGGTCAAGGTCACGCCCGCGCACGACCAGAACGACTACGCCGTGGGCCAGCGCCACCAGCTGCCGATGATTTGCGTGCTGACCCTGCAGGCCACGGTGAACGAGAACGCCCCGGCCAAATACCAGGGCATGGACCGCTTCGTGGCGCGCAAGGCCGTGGTGGCCGACCTCGAAGCCCTGGGCCTGCTGATCGAAACCAAGAAGCACAAGCTCATGGTGCCGATCTGCACCCGCACCGGCCAGGTGGTCGAGCCCATGCTGACCGACCAGTGGTTCGTGGCCATGAGCAAGGTGGGCGCGGGCGACGCCACCGGCAAGAGCATTGCGCAAAAGGCCATCGATGCCGTGGCCAGCGGCGAGGTGACCTTTGTGCCCGAGAACTGGGTCAACACCTACAACCAGTGGATGAACAACATCCAGGACTGGTGCATCAGCCGCCAGCTGTGGTGGGGCCACCAGATTCCGGCCTGGTACGACGAAAACGGCAACGTGATCGTGGCCCGCAACGAGGCCGAGGCCCAGGCCAAGGCCCCGGGCAAGCAGCTGCGCCGTGACGAAGACGTGCTCGACACCTGGTATTCGTCGGCCCTCGTGCCGTTTTCCACCATGGGCTGGCCGAACCAGGGCGACAGCGCCACCGACGATTTCAACCTCTACCTGCCCAGCAGCGTGCTGGTGACGGGCTACGACATCATCTTCTTCTGGGTCGCCCGGATGATCATGATGACCACGCACTTCACGGGCCGCGTGCCGTTCAAGCATGTGTACATCCACGGCCTGGTGCGCGACGCACAGGGCAAGAAGATGTCCAAGTCCGAAGGCAACGTGCTCGACCCGGTGGACCTGATCGACGGCATCGCCCTGGAGCCGCTGCTCGACAAGCGCACCACCGGCCTGCGCAAGCCCGAAACGGCGCCCACCGTGCGCAAGAACACGCAAAAGGAATTCCCCGAGGGCATTCCGGCCTACGGCGCCGATGCGCTGCGCTTCACCTTCGCCGCGCTGGCCAGCCTGGGCCGCAGCATCAACTTCGACAGCAAGCGCTGCGAGGGCTACCGCAACTTCTGCAACAAGCTCTGGAACGCCAGCCGCTTTGTGCTGATGAACTGCGAAGGCCAGGACTGCGGGCTGGATGCGAGCCAGGGCTGCACCGAGAGCTACATGCACTTCAGCCAGGCCGACCGCTGGATCACCTCGCTGCTGCAAAAGACCGAGGCCGAGGTGGCCAAGGGCTTTGCAGAGTACCGCCTGGACAACGTGGCCAACACGATCTACGACTTCGTCTGGAACGAGTACTGCGACTGGTACCTGGAAATCGCCAAGGTGCAGATCCAGAACGGCACCGAGGCCGAGCAGCGCGCCACGCGCCGCACGCTGATCCGCACGCTCGAAGCCATCCTGCGCCTGGCCCACCCCATCATCCCGTTCATCACCGAAGCCCTGTGGCAGACGGTGGCACCCGTGGCCGGATTGAAGGGCGAGTCGGTCAGCATTGCCCGCTACCCCGAGGCCCAGCCCGAGAAGATCGACGAGGCTTCCATGGCCCACATGGGCCGCGTCAAGGGCCTGGTGGACGCCTGCCGCGCCCTGCGCGGCGAGATGAACGTCTCGCCCTCCACCCGCCTGCCGTTGTTCGTGGTGGGCGATACCGCCTTCATGCGCGGCGTGGCCCCGGTGCTGCAGGCCCTGGCCAAGCTCAGCGAAGTCAAGGTGTTTGACGACGAGGCCGCCTGGGCCGCCGCCGCACAGGCCGCGCCCGTGGCCGTGGTGGGCGATGCCCGCATGTGCCTGTACATGGAGATCGACGTGGCCGCCGAAAAGGCCCGCTTGACCAAGGAAGCCACCCGCATCGAAGGCGAGATCACCAAGGCAAACAACAAGCTCTCCAACGAGGCCTTTGTGGCCAAGGCCCCCCCGGCCGTGATCGACCAGGAGAAAAAGCGCATCGCCGACTTTGGCGCCACGCTGGCCCGCCTGCGGGACCAGCTGGCCCGCCTGGGCTAAGGCTCTTTTCACCACCCACCGCACGCACCATGATCCAGCCCAACAACACCCCCGTCCGCAAAGCCGTGTTTCCCGTGGCAGGCCTCGGCACCCGCTTCCTGCCGGCCACCAAGGCATCGCCCAAGGAAATGCTGCCCGTGGTGGATAAGCCGTTGATCCAGTACGCCGTGGAAGAAGCCTACGCGGCCGGCATCCGCCACATGATCTTCGTCACCGGCCGCAGCAAGCGCGCCATTGAAGACCATTTCGACACCGCCTACGAACTGGAGGCCGAGCTGGAAGCCGCCGGCAAGAAAGAGCTGCTGGAGCTGGTGCGCTCCATCCAGCCCGACGACATGGACTGCGCCTTTGTGCGCCAGCCGCGCTCGCTGGGCCTGGGCCATGCCGTGCTGTGCGCCGAGGCGCTGGTGGGCAACGAGCCCTTTGCCGTGCTGCTGGCCGACGACCTGATGGTGGGCCCGCCCGGTGGCGAAGCCGTGCTGGCGCAGATGGCCACCGCGTTTCGCCAGCAGGGGCGCTCGGTGATTGCCGTGCAGGAGGTGCCGCTCGACCAGGTCCACCGCTACGGCATCGTGGCGGGCGAGCCCGCCGGCGGCCCGCTGATCCGCATCGAGCGCATCGTTGAAAAACCCAAGGCCGACGTAGCCCCTTCGCGCATGGGCGTGGCCGGCCGCTACATCCTCACGCCCGGCATCTTCAACGAGATCCGCAACCAGCCGCGCGGCGTGGGCGGTGAAATCCAGCTCACCGACGGCATCGCCCGCCTGATGCAGAACGAGGCGGTGTATGCCTTTCAATACGAAGGCAAGCGCTACGACTGCGGCAGCAAGGAAGGTTTCCTGGAAGCCACGGTGGAGCTGGCCCTGCAGCACCCGCAGGTGGGCGCGCAGTTTCGCGAATACCTCAAGGCCCTGGCGCTGTAACCTCGCGCTTCACTTGCGATAGCTGCCAGCGTTTTCCAGAAAAGCGCTGGCAGCCATTCTGACTAGCGCCGCCGCAGAACATGGATGTATTCCACCCCCTCCGTCTTCTGCTCCACCAGTTCATTGCCGGTCTGCTTGGCGAAGGCCTGGAAGTCACGCAGCGAGCCGCCGTCGGTGGCCAGCACCTTGAGCAGCTGGCCGCTGGCCATGTCGGCCAGGGCCTTCTTGGCCTTGAGAATGGGCAGGGGGCAGTTCAGGCCCCGGGTGTCGATTTCTTTGTGAATTTCCATGGTCTTCAATCCTTTGGCAGTTGCAGTTGCGGGTCGTCCAGCCCGCGCCGCCGTTCTGCATTTTCCTCGGCCGTAAAAAACACCGGCTCGTGCCCCCGCGTGCGCAACCAGTCGGCCAGCGCGTAGCCCGTGCCCGCAGGCCAGCACCTGAGGTCTGGCAGATCGTACAGCCGATAGTCCACCAGCTCGGGCGACAGCCGCACCTCCCCTTCGGCCACCACATGGTAGGCAATGATGATCTGGTTCATGCGCAGAAACTCGTAGGCCCCCACCAGCGTGGTGGAGCGCACATCGAGGTTGGTCTCTTCCTTGACCTCGCGCGCAATGCCTTCCTGCGGCGACTCGCCCGCCTCCATGAAGCCGGTGATCAGCGCAAACATCTTGCCCGGCCAGGCCGCATTGCGCGCCAGCAGCACCTTGCCGTCCATCTCCACAATGGCCGCCAGCACGGGCGTGGGGTTGTTCCAGTGCGTCCAGCCGCAGGCGGGGCAGCGCAGCCGCTCCTTGTAGCCGCCATCTTCCGCCAGGATGATGGCTTGCAGGGCGGTGCCGCAGTGCGTGCAGTGGCGTGCTTCGTAATGCATAGACTATTATTTTTGTAGCTACCAGCGCTTATCCATCAAGCGCCAGAAGCCGATTTCAGCAAAAACCGGTTTCCACCATGGCCGATGGCATCACGCAGGAAACACGCCGGTGGACAGATAGCGGTCGCCCCGGTCGCACACGATGAAGACGATGGTGGCATTGCTCTCGCGCTGTGCGATCTGCTGCGCCACCCAGCAGGCGCCCGCTGCCGAAATGCCCCCAAAGATGCCCTCCTCGCGCGCCAGGCGGCGGCACATTTCCTCGGCGTCGTCCTGGCTCACATAGACCATCTCATCGACCGCCGTGGCGTCGTAGATCTTGGGCAGATATTCCTGCGGCCACTTGCGGATGCCCGGAATGCGCGAGCCCTCTTGCGGCTGCGCCCCGATGATCTGGATGGCCGGGTTCTTCTCTTTCAGGAAGCGCGACACCCCGGTGATGGTGCCCGTGGTGCCCATGGCGCTCACAAAGTGGGTGATGCGCCCGCCCGTCTGCTCCCACAGCTCGGGGCCGGTGGTCTCGTAGTGGATGCGCGGGTTGTCGGGGTTGGCGAACTGGTCCAGCACCTTGCCCTCGCCACGCTTTTGCATGGCCTCGGCCAGGTCGCGGGCATGCTCCATGCCGCCACTCTTGGGCGTCAGCACCAGCTCGGCGCCAAAAGCCTTCATGGTCTGCGCGCGCTCGATGGACAGGTCCTCGGGCATCACCAGCACCATGCGGTAGCCCTTGATGGCCGCCGCCATGGCCAGCGCAATGCCGGTGTTGCCCGACGTGGCCTCGATCAGCGTATCGCCGGGGCGGATGTCGCCACGCTCTTCGGCGCGCCGGATCATGGACAGCGCAGGGCGGTCTTTCACCGACCCGGCCGGGTTGTTGCCCTCCAGCTTGCCCAGCACCACATTGCCCCGCGCTGCGTTGTCCTGGGCCCCAATGCGCTGCAGCGCCACCAGCGGTGTCTGGCCTACCGCGTCTTCAATCGTCGGATATTTCATACGCCCTACTGTGCCATAATTCAGGGCTTCACATATTCTGCCCGGGTGGTGAAATTGGTAGACGCAGGGGACTCAAAAATAGGGACTTCTACGTAGGTCTCGCTTGAGGCCACTGCCTGCCAAGCCGCATGGGACAAGGGGTTGAGTGACAAATCGCCTCTTGATCGAGATGCCAGCATTTCGAGCCAGGAGTCAACTAGGAGCCAGGACGATGCAAGCTGGCTCCCAGTGAGTAGTAGGTAGTTGAAGTAGCATCGTGCGTCATGCCCGAGTGGTGAAATTGGTAGACGCAGGGGACTCAGACCAAATTTGAGCCCTCCGGGGGAAACCCCAGAGGTGAAGCCCGTCAAACTCGGCGAAGGCCCTGGACGCAAGTCCGAGCTAATACCGAGCCAAGCCCTGGAGCCGAAAGGCTCCTCGGAAGGTGTAGAGAGCAGACGGCGGGCACCTAAGGCTGAAAGGCTATGGTGAAGGCGTGCTCCAGCCCACGAACGCTGTTTCTTCGGAGACGGCGGCGGCGAAAGCCGAAGTGGGAAGAAAATCCCCCGCCGCAAGGCGTGCCGGTTCGATTCCGGCCTCGGGCACCAATTCGGAAGCCACCCCTGTTCACGCAGGGGTGGCTTTTTCGTTCTTGGCCTGCCTGCGCCTGAACGCCCTATCCCCCGCCATAAAGGCTTCCAGCATGTGCGGGATCAGCGTCATGGCATCGACCGCCTCGCCATACGCCTGAGCGTGCAGCGTGGCGTAGCGGTCGAGATCGGATTTCAGACTGACCGGGCACGAGAATGTGAGCTTCGTGCTCTCAGTCTTGGGCAGCGGCCCAAGCCGCAGTTTCTTGGTCGTGCTCATTGCATTCCTCCCCTTTGGAAGAACATCGGCTGGTACGGCCGCAACACTAAATCGCGGTTGGCGATGATCCGTACCGGCAGGCCCGGTCGTTCGGTCAGCGTCGGCTGGATATTCATGTTGCGCCGGGTCATCTCCTGGCCCACGTGGTTCACGCTGTCTTGCGCGCTGTCACGCCCGGCGATCACGATACGGTTGCCGTTCTGCCGGTTCTCGGGCACGGCCAGCTCGGCGCCCACGCCCAGCAGGGTTGTCAGCGCCGCGCCGGCGAAGACGCGATCCCAATGCCAATCAACGCCATCCTCCAAACCGGAGTAGCCAGCCGGATCGGTGCCCGCGAGGTTGTCGAGCTTCAGCGAAGACGTGTCGGGCAGGATGATCCGGTTCCACACCACCTGCACGCGGCTCTGCCCGTAGCTCACCTGGCTGTTGTACTTGCCCAGGATGCGCGAGCCCTGCGGGATCAGCAGAAACTTGCCCGTCGCCGTGTCGTAGACCGGCTCCGTCACCGTGGCGATCACGTCGCCCGGCAAGTCCGACTTGATGCCTGTCACCAGCGCCCCGGCGATCACCGTTCCGGCCATTACCTGGTACGGCGAGGACGGCATTTGCAGATTGCCGGAATTGCGGGTTTCCGTAGAGCCGCCTTTCAGGAAAGCCTCTTTCTGGTCTTGCCGGTTCTGCACGGCGGTCGGGTCGGAAGGCTGGGCCGCAGTCGAGGCCGGGCCAGCGGCCAACGGGTCGAAGCCCTCCAAAGCCGATGCCGAGCCGGCTGCCGCGACCTGCGCAGTGGCCGGCGCAGCGCCCTTGCCGGGAGTACCCGAGCGGAAGAACACCGAGGAAGCTGCGGCTGCCTCGGCTTCCTTGCGCCGTGCATCCTCCGGGTCATGACCCGGTGGCGCATACGTCGGTGTCGCCGGCTGCTGCGACTTCACGATGGCCGGGCCAAGATCGCCCGGCAGCGGTGGCCCCAGCTCCGGCACCTTTGGCAGCTTGGAGTAATCGGATGGCAAGCCATCCAGTCCTTCCGACTTCGACACACGATCGACGTTGTAAAGCTCGGTCTGCTCGCCCGCGCCGCGCCGATGCGGCTGCAATGACCAGATCGTCGCCCCAAGCACGGCGACCGACAGGCCACCGGTGAGCATGGTCAAGGTGCGCCGATTCAGGCGCGTGACCGGGCGCGGTTGGGCGCGCAGCGCCACCGCCTCGGGCGCGACCTTGCCCGCCTGCGGCGCAAGGTCAGGGGAATCGTCCTGGCTCATGGTCAATTCCTCCGCGTGCCGTCTGTTCGCTCAATCCGCACCACATCGCCCTTGTCTCCGCCCAAGCGCAGTTCGGCCGCGCCGAACAGCCGATCCACGATGTAGTACGGCGCGCGGAAGCGGTAGTTCACCAACTGCCCGTCACCCTGCGCGCCGATCACGAACAGCGGCGGCAGCTCGCCCTGGGCGATGCCCGGCGGAAACTGGATGTAGACCTTCTCGCCATCGTCGAAAGCGCGCAGCGGCTTCCACGGCGGATTGCTGCCGCTGACCGCGTAGCGAAAGCGGATCTTCTCCAGCGACAGGCCCGCATCGACCGGCGCGGCGGCGCTGGCCGCCTGCGACTGGCGCTGCAAGGCCAGCATCTTGTCCTTGGGATATTCCCAGGACACCGACGCCATCCAGGTCTTGTCGGTCGAAGTCAACTCCAGCAGGTACGTCCTGCGGCTGGTGGTGATGACGAGATTGGTCTTCAAGCCCGAGCGGATCGGCTTGACCATGACGTTCACGCGCAAGTCCGCGCCAGAACCGCTGGACGTGTCGCCCACGATCCAGCGCACCGTGTCACCGGCAGCCACCGTCACCAGTTCCTCGCCCGGCTGGAGCGCGATCACGGTCACACGGCCCACGGCCGCATAGACCTGGTACAGCGCGCCATCGGTGAAGGGCCACACCTGAATCGCATTGACGTACCCCTCGCGCGTGGGCGCAATGCGCGCTTCGGCATTGGCGCGGGACACGCGCACGGTTTCATCGGCGGGTTCTGCAGCGGGCTTGGCGTCCGGGATGGGTTTCATCTGCGCCGGCATAGCCAACACCTCGGGCACAGCCACGACTTCGACCGGCTTCGGCGCCTCGGGCAGCGGCTGGGCCTGCACCGGCTCATCGAGCGAAATGTGCGGCGGCGGCTTGCCCTGCGTGGCGCAGCCAGAGAACAGCACGGTCGAAGCCAGAAGCATCACCGGCAAGGCGGATTTACGGAAAAGATCATTCATGGTTTTGCTCCTTCGTTTCCTTCCAGTTCGCGGCTCCACGACAGCCCGTTGACGTAGATGCCCAGGGGGTTCTTGCGCACGCGCTGCTCGGTGCGCGGCGTCTGCTGCACGATGGACACCACCGCGTTCCAGCGCTCGGTGCGATCGAGCGCACCGTTCACAAAGCGCGTCTCCGTCCAGCGCACGTTGAACGACGTGTCGCTGGCGCGGGTCACGCTGCTGATCTGCACCGTCACCGACTCCTTGCCGATGCGTGCGAACGGATCGTTCACGCGGGCGTACTCGTTGAGCACCACGGCGCCCTTATCGGTCGTGTAGTCGTAGGCATCGAGCCAGTTCTGCCGCACCACGATCGGGTCGATGGACAGCGAGCGCACCAGACCGATGAAGCGGCCCAGGTGATAGGCCACCTGGGCATCGCTGGGCCGGTACGGTGTGGCGGCTTCGCCGACAGCACGCACCTGGCCCGCGTTGTCCACTTCGATGACGTAGGGCGTGACGATGGATTGCGCGGAGCGCCAGACCAGGCCGCCCGCCATCAGAACCGCCAGCGTGAGACACCCGAAGGCCATGAAGCGCCAGTTCTTCGCCTGCACGCGGGCCGAGCCGATGCGCTCGTCCCAGACTTGCGCTGCGGATTGGTACGGGGTGGCAGGCTGCGGCGTGTCGGCATAGCGCACCTGCGGTCGTTTGAATCGCATGGGAGTTCTCCTTGAAGATCAGGAATCGGAATCGCGCAGGCTCGGGCCTTGGCTGGAGCTGCCGCCATCGCCGCCGCGCAGCGTGTGGGCGGTGGTCGTGGCGGCATGGGTGAGCTGCTGCCTGCGGTGCAGGCGCTTGGCCCAGGCGGGTTGTTCGGTGGGAGGGGTTGTGGCGGGAAATTCGCTCGCGGCCTGTGCAGCACCGCCCCCCGAGGCCGATCCGGCGTCATCGGGTCGAAAAGCCGCCGCCATGCGCTCCTTCATCGAGCGCGCACCATCGGCCACTTTCTGCCCGGCCGCTTGCGCGCCGGTTTTCGCAACATTGCCCACGCCGGCGGCGGCACCCTTGAGGCCACCACCGGCCGAGGCGGAGCCCGCCTGGTACGCCGACTTGGCGCTGCTGGCAGTCGATGTCACCGAGCGAGCGGCGGCAGGTGCCATGCGCGCCCCGGCCGCCACGGCACTCCCGACGCCAGAGGCCGCGGCGCCGACCGCCACAGCGGTTCCAGCGGCGCCCAATGCAGCACCGGCCATCGCACCCGCACCAAGCTGCGGCCCACCGGACACCAGCCCCGTCGCAATGCCCGGCCCGAAGATGCCCAAGGCCAACATGGACAGCGAGGCCAGCATGATGACCAGCGCCCGATCAATCGAAGGCTCCGCGCCGGCCGGTATGTTGAACTCGGAGAACAACCCCGACCCGATGCCCACAATGACTGCGAGCACCAGCACCTTGATGCCCGAGGACACCACGTTGCCCAGCACCTTCTCGGCCAAGAACGCCGTCTTGTTCCAGAGAGCGAATGGCACCAGCACGAAGCCCGCCAGCGTGGTCAGCTTGAACTCGATCAACGTGACGAAGAGCTGCACCGCCAGCACGAAGAAGCTGACGATGACCACCATCCATGCGAAGAACAGCACGACGATGGGCATGATGTTGATGAACACCTCGGGGAAGCCCGCCATCTGCTTGATCTGCTCAAGAATGGGTGCCCCGGCGTCGATGCCCACTTTGGCGAGCCTCCCCGGCTGCAGGAAGTTGCCCATGCTCAGACTGGAGCCGCTGGCCGTCAGGCCCAAACCGGCGAACGAGCGGAACACGATGCCCGCCAAGGTGTTGAAGTTGCCGATGATGTAGGCGAAGGCACCGACGTACAGCACCTTGCGGATCAGCTTGGCGATCACGTCCTCGCCCTGGCCGGTGGCATGGCCCATCGCCCAGAACAGCCCGGCGAGCGTCATGTCGATGACGATCAGCGTGGCTGTGAGAAACGCCACCTCGCTGTGCAACAGCCCGAAACCCGAGTCGATGTAGCGCGAGAAGGTGTCGAGGAAGCGGTCGATGACCGTCACGTCATTCATGACATGGCCCCGTCAGTTGCCGTAGAAGTTGACGGGGTACGGCGTGTACGGCGTGCCTTCACCCAGGAAACGCCGATTCACCTCGCGGCCACGCTCTACGGCGGCGGCCTGCCGCGCCAGCTCCAGCGAAGCGGCACGATCCTGGGTGATGCTCAGGCGCTGCGTCTGGATGGACTGCTTGGCTTGCAGGGCCAATAACTGGTTCATGGCCTGCATCGCCTGCAAGGCACCCACTGCCGATTGGCTCTTGCCCACGAGGTCGGCCAGCACACCTTCGTCGTCGCCCAGGTTCTGCGACGCCTGGGCCTGCATCTGCATGGTGGTCTGCAGGCCGGTGAGCGTGTTCTTCCAGCGTTCCTGGGCGTCGCGGTACATCTGGTCTCCGCTCACCGTGGCGGCGTACTGCTCCGGGTACAGGCGCCGGAACTCCCGATCCAGATTCGTCACGTCATAGGCCAGGCCCTTGGCCTGCGCGATCAGCCGCTGCGTGGCTGCCAGGTTCGCGCGCAACTGGCCCACCACGCTGGACGGCAGGCTGGCGAGGTTGCGAGCCTGGTTGATGAGCATCTGCGCCTCGTTCTGGAGCTGCTTGATCTGGTTGTTGATCTGCTCCAGCGTGCGGATCGCGGTCAACGTGTTTTGCACGAGGTTCGTGGGGTCGATCACGACCCATTGCGCATGGGCGGTGGCGGTGCAAAGCATGGCCGCGACGGCGGCGGCGAGAAGACGCTTTTTCATGATGGGTTCTCCTGGGGATGGGTGGACGGGAACGAGGACAGCAGCTCGGCGGCCCAATGCAGGCCGCGATGGCGCAGCCAGGTGGCTGCGAACGGGGTGGATGCGGAAGAAGCCAGCACCGCGTCGATGTCGCGCTGGTCTTGCGGTGTGGAAGCACCCGCGAAGGCCAGGGTCGCGGCGCCCAGGTCGAGGTCGAACAGGCGGTTGCCGAGGCGGGATTGGTAGTAGTAGTCCCGCTTGGGCTGTGCAGTCGCCACGATCTCGATCTGGCGGCTGTTGAGGCCGAAGCCCTCGTAGATCGTGCAAATCTGCGGTTCGGTCGCCTGCGGATTCGGCAGAAAGATGCGGCTGGCGCAGCTCTCGATGATGGCCGGCGCGATGCTCGAATCCTTGATGTCGGCCAGGCTCTGCGTGGCGAAGATGACCGACACGTTCTTCTTGCGCAACGTCTTGAGCCACTGGCGAATGCGCGCGGCAAACACCGGATCGTCGAGGAACAGCCACGCCTCATCGAGGATCAGCAGCGTGGGCGCACCGTCGAAGCGTTCATCGAAGCGCGCAAAGAGGTAGTGCAGCACGGCCATGACGGCGGCCTTGCTGTGCATCAGCTCCTCCATCTCGAAGCACTGCACGGAGCCGGCGCCCAGACGATCCGAGTCCGCATCCAGCAGCTTGCCGTGGGCGCCGCCCAGCACGTAGGGCGCGAGCGCCTGCCGCAGCGCGTTCGATTGCAGCAGGACGGACAGGCCGGTCATCGTGCGCTGCTCCAGCGGAGCACCGGCCAGGCTTCCCAGCGCCGACCAGATGGCGGCCTTCTCTTCGGGGCCGACGGCCACCCCCTCATGTCGCAGGCGCCCCTCGATCCATTCAGCCGCCCAGGTGCGGTAGCCCTCGCGGTCGATGCGCGCGAGCGGCTGGAAAGCGATCTCGCCATCCATCCCGAGGTCGTAGTGCTCACCGCCCAGGCCCAGGATGGTGGCGCGCATCGAGCGCCCCATGTCAAAGGCGAAGATGCGCGAGCCGCGATAGCGCCGGAACTGCATCGCCAAGGTGGCAAGCAGCACCGACTTGCCCATGCCCGTGGGGCCGGCCACCAAGGTGTGGCCCACGTCGCCGATGTGCGTCACCAGCCGGAACGGCGTCGCGCCTTCGGTGCGAGTGACGATCAGCGGCGGGCCGTCGAGATGGTCGTTCTTCTCCGGCCCGGCCCATACCGCTGACACCGGCATCATGTGCGCTAGGTTCAGCGTCGAGACGATGGGCTGGCGCACGTTGGCGTAGGCATTACCCGGAATGGACGACAACCACGCATCCACGGCGTTGAGTGTTTCGGGAATCGTCACGAACCCGCGTCCTTGGATGGCGCGCTCCACCATGCGCAGCTTCTCGTCGGCCACGGCGGCATCCGCGTCCATGACGGTGACGGTCGCGGTCAGATAACCAAAAGCCACCTGGTCGCTGCCCAGTTCCTGCAGCGCGGCATCCGCGTCGGTCGATTTGTTGCTGGCGTCGGTATCGACCAGCGGGGTTTCCTGCTGGAAGATGGTTTCGCGCAGCAGCGCGATGACGTTCTTGCGCTTGGCGAACCACTGGCGACGCAGGCGGGAGAGTTCTTTTTCCGCATCGGCTTTGTCGAGGCAGAGAAAGCGCGTGCTCCAGCGGTACGCAAAGCTGAGGCGGTTGAGGTCATCCAGAATCCCCGGCCAGGTCGAGGTGGGGAAGCCCCGCACCGTCGCCACGCGCAGGTGCTGGTCGCCCAGCATCGGCGCCAGTCCACCGATCAGCGGCGCGTCGGCCAGCAGCGCGTCAAGGTGGAATGGCACCTCGGGCACGCCCACGCGATAGCGCCGTGTGGACACGGTGGCGTGCAGATAGGTCAGCGTCTGGCTGTCATCGAGCCACGCGATCTCCGGCATCACGCCGTCGAGCAGGTCGAAAATCCGATCCGTCTCCGCGACGAAGGCAGTCAGGCGCTCACGCCAGTCCACGCCTTCGGTGGGGCGGTTTTCGTAGAGCATCCCCGCCGCGCGGGCGCGGGCCTCCTCCGGCGGCAGGTACACGAGGGTCAGGTGGTAGCCGCTCTCGAAGTGGTTGCCCGAGTCCTCGAAGGCGGCGCGGCGCTCCTCGTCCACCAGCCACGACAGCGGCTCGGGAAACTCCGAGTGCGGGTAGTTGGCGGCGGGCCGGCGGTCGGCCTCGATGAACAAGGCCCAGCCCGAACCCAGGCGGCGCAGCGCATTGTTCAAGCGCGCGGACGTGGAGATCAGCTCGCCTTGCGTGGCGCTGTCGAGATCGGGGCCACGAAACCGGGCCGTGCGCTGGAACGAGCCATCCTTGTTCAAGACGACGCCCGGCGCGACCAGCCCGGCCCACGGCAGCCAGTCGGCGAGCAAGGCCGGGCGCTGGCGGTATTCGGCAAGGTTCAGCATGGCATCACCTCACACGTCCAACAGCGGCCGGTGCTTGATGTGGCGGGCGAAGACCTGCATGAACTGCGGATCGACACGCGCGCCCCAGACCGCCAGCGCATGGCCGACGATCCAGAGCACCACGCCGGGAATCCACAGTTGCAAGCCCAGCCCCACGGCCGCAGCCAGCGTGCCGTTGGTGATGGCCACGGTGCGCGGCGCGCCGCCCATCAAAATCGGCTCGGTCAGCGAGCGATGCAGCGGCACCTCGAAGCCGGGCGCGAAGCCCTGCAAGCCATCGTGGGCCGCATTCATACGACGGCCCCGCCCGAGAAGCTGAAGAACGACAGGAAGAAGCTCGACGCCGCAAACGCGATCGACAGGCCGAACACGATCTGGATGAGCTTGCGGAACCCGCCCGAGGTGTCACCAAAGGCCAGCGCCAGGCCCGTGGCGATGATGATGATGACCGCGATGATCCGGGCCACCGGCCCTTGGATCGACTCCAGGATGGACTGCAGCGGACCCTCCCAGGGCATCGAGGAACCGGCGGCCTGGGCCGTGCCCGCAAGCAGCAGCATCAGTGCCGCGAGCATCAGACCCTGCAGGGCCGGGCGAGCCAAGCCATCCAACCGTGCGGGCCGGGGCAACGAATTTGCGGAAATACGGAAAGCAGGAACGATCATCTGCGTCATAGCAGTTCTCCAGAGTGGTTGAGGGACAGGGAGGAAAGGTCGGACTGCGGCAGCAGCTCGGGAAACGGCGCTTCCAGCGCGTCCGCCAGTTGGTAGCCCGCACCGTCGAAGCCGACGACGCGGGCGATGCTCTCGATGCGGCGCTTGCGCCCACGCCCGGCGATGTGGATGACCACATTGACCGCTTCCGCGATCAGCGCACGAGGCGGGTTCACCGCTACTTCGAGAATCAGTTGCTCCAGGCGCAGCAACGCGCCCAGCGCGGAGCCGGCGTGGATGGTGGCGATGCCGCCCGGATGGCCGGTGCCCCACACCTTGATGAGATCCAGCGCCTCGGCGCCGCGCACCTCGCCGACGACCACGCGATCCGGCCGCAGGCGCATGGACGAGCGCACCAGCTCGGTCATGGACACGACGCCTGCGCGCGTGCGCAGCGGTACGTGGTCGCGGGCCGCGCATTGCAACTCCACCGTGTCTTCAAGCACCAGCACGCGGTCGCCGGTGGCGGCAATCTCGGCGAGCAAGGCATTCGCCAAGGTGGTTTTGCCCGTGCTGGTGCCACCGGCGATCAGGATGTTCTGGCGCTCGCGCACGGCGCGCACCAGCAGGCCCGCCTGCGCGGCGGTCATCATTCCGTCCTCGATGTAGCGCGACAGCGGGATCACGCCAAAGGCACGCTTGCGCAACGCGAAGGCCGGCCCCGGCGCAGCGGGCGGCAAGATGCCCTCGAAGCGTTCGCCGGTTTCCGGCAACTCGGCTGTCAGCAAGGGCTGGCCGCGATGGACTTCCGCGCCGACGTGAGCAGCCACAAGGCGGATGATGCGTTCGCCGTCTGCTTCGGACAGCTCCACGCCCATCGGTGAGCGCCCCGATGAAAGCCGGTCGATCCACAAGGTGCGATCCGGGTTGAGCATGATTTCCACCACGTCCGGGTCTTCGAGCGCGGCGGCGATCAGCGGCCCCATGGCCGTGCGCAGCATCTGGATGCGGCGATCCAGGGAAACGGCGGTGAAGGAAGGAACGGCGCTCATACAGCAGGCTCCTGCACATCACCCATGCGCGAGGGATCAGGGTGCAGTTCCTCCACCACGTCACGCACCAGGCTGCGCCCGCGCAGCAGATGCCGGCCCAACTGCTCCACAAACTGCTCGAAGCGCGCCTTGCCCTGGGCGCGCGCGGCCTCTTGATGAGCCTCGGGGACGGGTGTGCTGACCGTGAGGTAGTAGCGGATGAACAGCGCCAAGGTTTCGATGGCAATGTTCTGGTCGCGCTCCATGCGCTCGGCATGGCGCGACAGACGATCCAGCCGCTTGGCGATGGCCGCCTCGCGCTGGTCGGCGGCATCGGGCGACAGCCACGATGCGAGCGCCGCCGCGACGATGGACGACTTGGACACGCCTTTCTTGGCGGCCAGTTCATCCAGCCGCTTGCCGTGCTCGGGCTGGATGAACACATTGAGGCGGTGTTGGGTCATAGGTCGATTCCGTCGTTGGGGTCAAGGGATGCCAGCCGGGCCGCGCGTTGCAGGGCTGGGTCGGGCTGGCGTGGAAGAGGAAGCGGTGAGTCGTCGTCATCCAGCAGTGCAAGGTCGGTAGCGACGTGATCCGGCTCGGCGTCGTAGGCGACGGTCTCGGAGAGTTCGGGCTGGCGGCGCGGGCCGCCGTCGTCGGCCGAACCCAGGCTCTCCAAGCCATCGGCGGCTTGAGCGGCCGGTGCAGCCGCAACAGCGGGGATTGCCAGGCCGCTCCAGTCGTCGGCCCGTGAGGGCGGCACATCGGCATAGCGCCCGGCCGCGAACGCGGGCGGCGGCAGCACACGCCGCTTGAAATTGCTGTCCGCGTAGTAGCGCAGCTTCTTGGCCTTGATCGGCGCCACGCTGGACACCATCACCACCGCCTCGTCAGGCGGAAGCTGCATGACTTCGCCCGGCGTCAGCAGCGGACGTGCCGTTTCCTGGCGCGACACCATCAGATGGCCCAGCCACGGCGCGAGCCGGTGGCCCGCGTAGTTGCGCTGCGCGCGTAGCTCGGTCGCGGTGCCGAGCGTTTCGGAAATCCGCTTGGCCGTGCGTTCGTCGTTGGTGGCGAACGTCACCCGCACATGGCAGTTGTCGAGGATCGAATGGTTCTGGCCGTAAGCCTTGTCGATCTGGTTCAGGCTCTGCGCGATGAGGAAGCTGCGGATGCCGTAGCCCGCCATGAAGGCCAAGGCCGTCTCGAAGAAGTCGAGCCGCCCGAGTGCGGGAAACTCATCGAGCATCAAGAGCAGCTTGTGGCGGCGGGCAATGCCGTCGCTGCCGTCCAGCGATTCGGTGAGGCGTCGCCCGATCTGATTGAGGATCAGGCGGATGAGCGGCTTCGTCCGTGAAATGTCCGAAGGCGGAACAACGAGGTACAGCGACACCGGATGCTCGGCCGCGATCAGGTCAGCGATGCGCCAATCGCAGCGCGAGGTGACTTCGGCCACCGTAGGGTCGCGATAGAGACCCAGGAACGACATGGCCGTGGACAGCACGCCCGAACGTTCGTTGTCGCTCTTGTTGAGCACTTCGCGCGCCGCTGAAGCCACCACCGGATGCGGCCCACCACCTTCCTCATTCACGAGGTGCGGCGTGGTCATCATCCGGTGCAATGTCAGCTCGAAGGGACAGGCCGGGTCGCTGAGGAAGTTGGCGACGCCCCGCAGCGTCTTGTCCTCGCCCGCGTAGAGCACATGCAGGATGGCCCCGACCAGCAGCGCGTGCGAAGTCTTCTCCCAATGGTTGCGCCGCTCCAGCGCGCCCTCGGGGTCAACCAGGATGTCTGCGATGTTCTGCACGTCACGCACCTCATGCGCGCCGCGCCTCACTTCCAGAAGTGGGTTGTAGGCGGCAGAGTTCGCATCGGTGGGGTTGAACAGCAGGCAGTGCGAGAAGCGCGAGCGCCATCCTGCGGTGATGCTCCAGTTCTCGCCCTTGATGTCATGGATGACGGCGGACGCAGGCCAACTCAACAAGGTCGGCACCACCAGACCGACGCCCTTGCCCGAGCGCGTGGGCGCGAAGGTCAGGACGTGTTCCGGGCCTTCGTGTCGCAGATACTGGTGATCGTGCTGACCGAGGAGCACACCAGCAGGCTGCGTGAGCCCTGCCTTACGAATGTCCTCTGCATTCGCCCAGCGTGCCGAACCGTAGGTCGTGACCAGGCGTGATTGGCGCGAGCGCCAGATCGACATGCCAATGGCGACCAGCACGGCGACCAGGCCGCTGCCGCCGGCAATCGCGCCGCCGATGTCGAAGACACGCGGCGCATAGGCGTCGAAGAAGAACCACCACTCGAACAACCGCCACGGGTGGTAGACCGGCGTGCCCAGGAAGTCGAACCAGGGCGAGCCAAGGCGTACTTGATAGCCAAGGGCTGCTGCCGTCCATTGTGTGGCTGCCCACACGCCGGTGATCACGATGCCAAATACGGCGGCAATCTGACCGAACAGCACGTTCGTTCCCTGCATAAGCTGGCCTCCGATTTCTCCTGCACGCACTCCGTTGAGGGCGGCACAACCGTGTGCCGCAGGCGTCAGGATCGGGTGCCGGCTCAGTGCCGGTCAAAGACCGTTATCGGAAGAAAGGTCGAGGAAAAAACAAGAATTCGCGCAGGGGCGAAAGATGCAAAAATGCCGCAGGCGTGGGCGCGCTGCGGCGTGTTGAGAAAAAATCCGATGCTGCGCAGTCAACTGACCACGTTTAGAACTTCGGCGGTTCCTTGGGCGGCGTGTATGGCACCTTGCCATCGCCGAAGAAGCGCCGGTTCGTCGCTTCGGCAACCCGGTTGCACAGTTCATCGCCCAGCTTGGCGCGATTCAGTTTGCACTGCTCGCGCAGTTCCTTGAGGCGAGCGGGATGTGCCACCAGCGACTCGACGGTCTCGGTTGGTGCGGATTTGCCGCAGGCAGTCAATGCGGCCGCGAGCATCAGCAGCACGATCTTGCTCATAGCTCGGTCTCCTCTTGAGAGTTAGGTGGGACGGACTCTGAAGATTTGTCGCCTTCATGCGATTCAATGGCCGCCACCCGTTCAATGAAGCGTGCCAGCGCCTGCGAAGGCGCGGTACTTGGGCGCAGCATGTAGGTCGTGAGCATGGGCGCGCGTCCCTCCAGGGGCCGTGCCACCACACCCCGCTCTCGGCTGGAGGCGATATGCGCGGCACCAGCCAGCCCCAGGGCCAGGCCAGACGACACCACCGCCATCATCAGGTCGAAGGTCGCGGCGTGCTGGGTGATCAAGGGTTCCTGCTCCATCCGGCGCAGAACACGATCAATCTGGCGGGCATGCCCCTCGCACATCTCCGGGTCACACAGCACCAACGGATAGCGCAGAACTTCCTCCAGCGGCACGCGCTTGAAGGCAAGCAAGGGATGGCGCTCAGGCACTGCCACCATCAGCGGATCATCCCAGACTGACTCTGCGATGATGCCGTCACCTACTTCGTTGGCCATCGAAAAGCCAACGTCGTACAGGTCGTCGTGCAAACCCTTGATCTGCTTGGCCAGCGGCACCTCGAACAGTCGGATATCGACCTCCGGGTCTTCCTCCCGGCAACGCGCCAACAACACCGGCAGGCGCGATGGCGTGATGCCATCGGACAGCGCAATGCGCAGTTGGCCGTGATAGCCGTTGGCCGCAGCCTTTACGCTGTCTCGGGCCTGCTGCATGGCGGCAAAGACACGGGGGACATGCTCCATGAACAGTTTTCCGGCACGAGTGATTCGGGTGCTGCGGGTAGTACGCACGAAAAGCTGAACGCCCAGTTCTTCTTCCAGTTCCCTGATGGCACGTGACAGCGGCGATTGCTCAATGTGCAGGCGCTCCGCAGCGCGGGCGAAGTGCAGCTCTTCAGCGACGGCCAGAAAGTAACGCAGATGGCGCAACTCCATGAATCAACTCCCTTATGAAAGTGATTTCTGGAGTTGCAAATCCATTGTCCAGCTGAAGCCCGCGGTGCGCTGCGGTTGCAGGCCAAAGAGCTGGAAGACGCTGGTCTTGGATACGCTGGTTTCGGCGGCCATCCGTCTCCGGCTCGCGCAAATCGCAAAGAACTGCTTCCCCAGAATTCGCGCTCAGGGCGCAGCTTGGATTTCCGTGACAACCAGCTTCCCGCCTTCGCTGGCGGCCACGAACTTCACCTTGTCGCCTGGCTTCAGGTTGGCGAGCATGCTTTTGTCCTTGGCGGTAAACACCATGGTCATGCCCGGCATGTCCAGATTCTTGATCTCGCCGTGCTTGATGGTGACCTTGCCATTGTCCGCATCGACCTTCTTGATCTCGCCATCGGTCCACGAGGCCGACGAGGCCGCCGCTGTCTGGGCTTGACCAGACGCGGTTTGCGCATGGCTGGTCAGCGGCAAGGCAATGCCCAGGGCCAGGGCGGAAATGGCGAGCATCTGCTTGATGGTGTTCATGATGTCCTCACAGGTATGAATGGGAAAATGGAATGGGCTTATTTCTTGCCAACCTGAACGACACCCTTCATGCCGGCTTCGTAGTGGCCAGGCATCAGGCAGGCGAAGTTCACGGCTCCCGCCTTGGTGAACTGCCAGACGATCTCGCCCTGCCTGCCAGGCTGCAGCGTGACCTTGCTGGGCTCGTCATGTTCCATGTCCGGGAACTTGCGCATCTGCTCCAGATGCTCCAGCAGTTCCTTTTCGGTGCCCAGGCTGAGTTCGTGCTTGATTTGCCCCGTGTTCTTGACGACGAAACGCACGGTTTCACCCTGCTTGACCTGAATGTTCGACGGCGTGAAGCGCATGTTGTCGCCCATCTCGATGTTGATGGTGCGCTTGGCCTGGGCGGCAACGCCTGGCTTACCGATGGCCGTTTCGCCACCCTCGTCATGGCCATGGCCGCCAGCGTGGTTGCCGCTGGCAAAGGCAGCGCCCGATGCGGCCAGCGCAGCGATGGCGAAGAGTTGAGAAAGCGTAGAACGCGTGAATTTCATGGATGATCTCCGGTTGAAAATTGAAGGGAAAACTCAATGCTCGCCATGCGAGGTGGGCTTGCGCACGTTGACTTCGATCGGCGTTGCAGGCTTGCGCATGCGTGGCATGGACTGGCCGCCTTCGGCACTGAAGCGCGCGGGCTCGGCCATGGGACCGGTGTACTTGTGCGCCACCGTGCCTGCGGGATGCTTAAACCAGCCGGGGTCTTTGTAATCACCGGGCTTTTGGTTGCGGCGCACCTTGACTACGCTGAACATGCCGCCCATCTCCACTGATCCAAACGGTCCCTGGCCGGTCATCATGGGAATGGTGTTGTCGGGAATGGGCATTTCCATTTCGCCCATGTCGGCCATGCCGCGTTCGCCCATGGCCATGTAGTCTGGGATGAGGTTGTTGACCTTCTTGGCCAGGCCACTATGATCCACGCCGATGAGCGTGGGGTTGTTATGACCCATGGCGTTCATGGTGTGGTGGCTCTTGTGGCAGTGGAAAGCCCAGTCGCCTTCTTCGTCAGCCAGGAACTCGATCTGGCGCATCTGCCCCACAGCCACGTCCGTGGTCACCTCATACCAGCGCGTGCTCTTGGGCGTAGGGCCTCCGTCGGTACCCGTGACCAAGAACTCGTGACCATGCAGGTGCATCGGGTGATTGGTCATGGTGAGATTGCCGATACGAATGCGAACCTTGTCATTGAGGCGGACATTCAGGGAATCGATACCAGGAAAGACGCGACTGTTCCATGTCCACAGATTGAAGTCGGTCATTTCCGCAACCTTGGGGGTGGCTGCTCCAGGCTCAATGTCATAAGCATTGAGGAGGAAGCAGAAATCTCGTTGGACCTCGTCGATGAGCGGATGCTGGGCTTTAGGATGCGTGACCCAGAAACCCATCATGCCCATGGCCATCTGTACCATCTCATCCGCGTGCGGGTGGTACATGAAAGTGCCGGGTCGGCGTGCCACGAATTCGTAGACGTAGGTCTCGCCGGGTTGGATAGCTGGCTGGTTCAACCCTGCAACGCCGTCCATGCCGTTGGGCAGACGCTGACCATGCCAGTGAACGCTGGTGTGCTCGGGCAGCTTGTTGGTGACGAAGATGCGTACGCGGTCGCCTTCCACCACTTCAATCGTGGGGCCGGGGCTTTGACCGTTGTAACCCCACAAGTGGGCCTTCATGCCGGGTGCCATTTCGCGCACCACCGGTTCGGCCACCAGATGGAACTCCTTGACGCCCTGGTTCATGCGCCATGGCAGTGTCCAGCCGTTGAGCGTGACCACCGGGTTGTAGGGGCGACCCGAATTGGGCACCAATGGCGCCATGGTGTTCGGGCTGGTTTGGATCACCGGTTCTGGCAGAGCAGCCATTGCTACGCGGCTCACCGCGCTGGCGGCGATGGCCCCGCCGGCTATGCCGGCAAACTTGAATAAATCTCTTCTGGATGTCATGGCAATCGTCTCTGCATCAATGGCCGGCTTCGCCGCTGCTGGGCGCGCTGGACGTGACGGATAAGCTGGTGGTGGTGGGACGCCCGATCACGGACGCCTGCAAGGCCGCATCGGCCAGCCAGAATTGCTGCTGCGCATCGATGGCCGCCATGACGGCGCTGACTTGATCTCGCGCGTCGGCCAGCAACTCGAAGGTGCTGATGAACATGCCGTTGTAGAGAAGCTGGTTCTCATCCGAGATGACCTTGCGCAGCGGCACCACCTCGTCGCGGTAGTGGCGCGCCACGTCATAGGCGGTGCGATAAGCCGAATAGCTTTCGCGCAAGCTGGAGCCCGCTGAACGCACCGTGGCTTCGAGCTGGTTGGCTGCAGCCAGGGTGCGGGCATTCATCGCCGAGCGCTGCATCCCGCCCCAGTCGAAAATGGGCAGGCGCACAGCGATCTCCCAGCCACGCGCGGTCGAGCGTGTACCTTCAGCGTTATCGAAGGTGGTGTTGCGACGCCAGGTGAGTTCAATGTCGGTAAAGCTCGTCACCATGGTCAAACCCTGCGCCTTGGCCGCCGAATCCATTCCAGCCTGCGCCAGGCGAACATCCAGACGCGCCTGGGTCGCCATGGAGGCCACTGCCTGAGGCTCCTGCGGCTGTTTGGGCAGGTCGGGCAAACGTTCCGGCAACTGAAGCGCTTGCGTTTGCCCTTCATCCAAGCCTAGCAAGCGCACCAACTCCTCCCGGCTGGAAGTGACTTGGTGCTGAGCCGTGCTCAAGCGCGTGGCCGCGTCGGCGTAGAAAGCTTGCTCACGTGCGCGGGTGATGCGGTTGAAGTTTCCCGCACCCTGCATGCGCTTGGCCAGTTCCGCTCCCGCCTCGGCGCTCGCATAAACCTGCTTGGCGTAGCTGAAGGACTGCTGCGCAACGACCGCGCGTACCCAAGCCTGGCGCACGCGAGTGATCTGATCCACCACGTCGCCAGTCAAGCGCAGTTGAGACTGCTCGATAAGCCCGGTGGCAACACCTCTACGGGTCGGCAGAGTCAGCAAGTCCAGCAGGCCCACGGACAACGCGCGGGCTAGTTCCAGTTCAGGGCCGGCTGTCATGCGCTCAAAACTGAAGATGGGATTGCCAATCCGGCCCACCTGTGCCGCGTCGGAAGATTCCGCCCAGCCTTGTGCCAGCAGGGCTTGCAAGGACGGGCTGTTGACCAGCGCCAACCGAACGGTCTCCTTCTGCCCCAGCGGCTGCGCCAGCAAGGTCTGGGCTGCCTGCGCACGCTGGTCGCGCTCTTCCTGGGTTCGTGCCAGAGAAAGCTTGCCTTCAGTGAAGCTGCCCGCTTCGTCATTGACACGCCGGATGTTCTGATCCAGGCTGACACTGGCACAGCCGGTCAGCACCGCCAAACCGAGCGCGGACAGCGCCAGCTTGGCGCGCGTAGCACGCAAAGGCATCATGGCTTGGCCCCCCGGTGCTGACCTGTATGTACATCGTTGGAGCCTGCCGCATCTTGAGCGGATGCGGGCACGCCGGTCTTGATTTCCTTGGCATAGGCTCGCCAGCCACCGATCCGGCCCACTCGATCGTTGGCTTCGCGCCAGGATTGCACGGGCTGATCCGCATAGGCTTGGTAAGCGCCAATGGCGGACGAGTACTGCAACTTCGTCGGCAGTGCAGGCTGGGGGGACTTGGCATCTGCCGGGACTTGGGCGGCAGCCGCCCCTGCGAACAATGCCAGCGCCCAGGGCAGCAGGGCCTTGATGGATGGCAAGCGGTGGGAAATAGCCATGGTCTCCTCTGGAAGAGTCTTTGATCTCACGATGTGGAGATTCTGAGGAGGCCACCCTTTCGTCCAGATGTTCCGAACAGGCGGATTCAAAAGTGAAGTGCAACACCTGCCAACCTGTAAGGTCAGCAGATGCACTCCTCCCCTTCGCAGTACCGCCAGCTCCAGCCTGAAGAC
>NZ_FNQJ01000087.1 GCF_900107605.1 Acidovorax soli
GCGCCCACGGTACGGCCGCCTTCACGGATAGCGAAGCGCAGGCCTTCTTCCATGGCGATGGGGTTGATCAGCTTGACGGTGATCGACACGTTGTCGCCAGGCATGACCATTTCCTTGTCGGCTGGCAGCTCGATGGCGCCGGTCACGTCGGTCGTGCGGAAGTAGAACTGAGGGCGGTAGTTGTTGAAGAAGGGGGTGTGGCGGCCGCCTTCGTCCTTGCTCAGCACATACACCTCAGCCGTGAAGTGGGTGTGGGGCTTGATCGAGCCGGGCTTGCACAGCACTTGGCCACGCTCCACGTCTTCGCGCTTGGTGCCGCGCAGCAGCAGGCCCACGTTGTCGCCAGCCTGGCCCTGGTCCAGCAGCTTGCGGAACATTTCCACGCCGGTGCAGGTGGTCTTGACGGTGTCCTTGATACCGACGATTTCGATTTCTTCGCCGACCTTGATGATGCCGCGCTCGATACGGCCGGTCACCACGGTGCCGCGGCCGGAGATGGAGAACACGTCTTCCACGGGCATCAGGAAGGCGCCGTCCACTGCGCGCTCGGGCGTGGGGATGTAGGTGTCCAGGGCTTCGGCCAGCTTCATGATGGCTTCTTCACCCAGCTTGCCCTTGTCGCCTTCCAGGGCGAGCTTTGCGGAACCGCGGATGATCGGGGTGTCGTCGCCAGGGAAGTTGTATTTGTCCAGGAGTTCGCGCACTTCCATTTCGACGAGTTCGAGCAGCTCTTCGTCGTCCACCATGTCGCACTTGTTCAGGAACACGATGATGTAAGGCACGCCCACCTGGCGGGCCAGCAGGATGTGTTCGCGGGTCTGGGGCATGGGGCCGTCAGCGGCCGAGCACACCAAAATGGCGCCGTCCATCTGGGCTGCGCCGGTGATCATGTTCTTCACATAGTCGGCGTGGCCGGGGCAGTCCACGTGGGCGTAGTGGCGTGCAGCCGTTTCGTATTCCACGTGGGCGGTATTGATCGTGATGCCGCGGGCCTTTTCTTCAGGTGCTGCGTCGATCTGGTCGTAGGCCTTGGCTTCGCCGCCAAACTTGGCCGACAGCACCGTGGCGATGGCCGCCGTCAGCGTCGTCTTGCCATGGTCCACGTGACCGATCGTGCCCACGTTGACGTGGGGCTTGGTGCG
>NZ_FNQJ01000006.1 GCF_900107605.1 Acidovorax soli
GGGGTCGCAGACTGTGGGTCGCCTTTCTTTTGGGTACGTTTCTTTGGCGAAGCAAAGAAAAGTACCTCGCCCGCCGGGGCGAGACCCGGCCTCCGCCCTCAGCAAAAGCACACAGCAAACTACAAAAACAAGAGCTACCAGAGCTTTAAAAATAAGCGCTACAACCCAGCTTGATCCAAAAAATCAAACCACCCCTTCCCTCTCATCCGCCGCAAATTCCCGCAACCCCCGCAGCCGCTCATAAATCGGCGCAAAGTCCCCCGCCGTCATGTCGAACAACTGCTCGAAGCTGTCGATCACAAAGTACGTCTGCTGGTAGGTGTCAATCTTGTAGCGCGTGCGCATCGTGCGCTCCAGTTGCAGGGGCAGGCGCTGCGGTTCGGGGCTTTGCACGGAGTAGGGCAGCTCGCCCGATGAACTGAGGATGCCGGCCCCATACGCCCGCAGACCGCCCGCCTCGCGGATCAGGCCGAACTCGATCGTGTACCAGTACAGGCGGCTGAGCATCTCGCAGGCGCCCAGCTGCTGCGCCTTCAGGCCGCCCTGGCCGTAGCGCTGCACGTAGTCGGCAAACACCGGGTTGAACAGCAGCGGCACATGGCCGAACAGGTCGTGAAAGATGTCGGGCTCGACGATGTAGTCGAACTCGGCCGGCGTGCGGATCCAGTCCGTCACCGGGAACTTGCGGTGCGCCAGCAGGGTGAAGAACGGCACCTCGGGAATCAGCCCTGGCACGGCCACGATCTCCCAGCGCGTGGCGCGGTACAGGCGCTCGTTGATTTCCTCGAAGCGCGGGATATGGTCCTTGATGCCTAGCGAGGGCAGGGCCGCTACGAAGGCCTCGCTGGCCAGGCCGGGCAGCAGGGCCGACTGGCGCTCGTACAGGCGCCGGTAGGTGTCGTGGTCGGCGGCGGTATAGGCCGCGAAGTTCTGCGGGCAGGTGTAGTCGGCGGCGGCGCGCGTGTAGTCGCCGCGCGGTGGGCGCGCGCTGGCGCCATAGACGACGGGTTCGGTGGCCATGGCCGGCTCCCGTTCAGTCTTTCCTGCCTTCGAGCACGCCGCGCCGGATCTGGTCGAGCTCGATGCTTTCGAACAGCGCCTTGAAGTTGCCGTTGCCAAAGCCATCGTCGCCCTTGCGCTGGATGAACTCAAAGAAGATCGGGCCCAGCTGGTTCTCGCTGAAGATCTGCAGCAGCAGCTTGCCGGCCACGCCATCGATGAGGATCTTGCGCTGGTGCAGTGCTTCCACCGGCTCGCCGTGGCCGGGGATGCGCTTTTCGACCAGCTCGTAGTAGGTGTCGGGCGTATCGAGCAGGCGCACGCCGCTGGCGCGCAACGCATCGACCGTGTCGTAGAGGTTGTCCGAGCCCATGGCGATGTGCTGGATACCCTCGCCCTTGTACATGTCCAGGTATTCCTGGATCTGGCCGGCCTTCTCCTTGCCCTCTTCGTTGATCGGGATGCGGATCTTGCCGCAGGGGCTGGTCATGGCCCGGCTCTTGACGCCAGTGACCTGGCCCTCGATGTCGAAGTATTTGATCTCGCGGAAGTTGAACACGCGCTCGTAGAAATCGGCCCATTCGTTCATGCGGCCGCGGTGCACGTTGTGCGTGAGGTGGTCGATGTAGGTCAGGCCATGGCCCCTGGGGTTCAGGGCCTCGTCGGCCGACACGCCGGGCAGGGGCTCGAAGTCCACGTCAAAGAAACCGATGTTGCCGATGTCGCCGGGCTGGGCGCCGTTCTTGCCGCGCCAGCGGTCCACCAGGTAGATCAGGCTGTCGCCCACGCCCTTGATGGCGGGGATGTTCAGCTCGCCCGGGCCGGCCACGCCCGCGTAGCCCCAGGCGCCCAGGCCCAGCGCGCGCTCGTAGGCGGCCTTGGTGTCGTGCACGCGAAAGGCAATGGCGCAGACGCTGGGGCCGTGCAGGCGGGCAAAGCGCTGGGCAAAGCTGTCGGGCTCGGCGTTGATGATGAAGTTGATCTCGCCCTGGCGGTACAGCAGCACGTTCTTGTGGCGGTGGCGCGCCACCGGCTTGAAGCCCATGCCCTCGAACACCTTGCCCATGGCTTGCGGATCGGGCGCCGCGAATTCGATGAATTCGAACCCGTCCGTGCCCATGGGGTTCTCCCAGGCGGCGGTGTCCTGGGTGGCTTGCTGCGGCAATGCTGCGTTCATGTTGTCTCCGGTCAAAAATGTGGAATGCTGTGCACTGTAGGCGCGCAAGTCCTCATGTTTCTGGCGAATTGGAGAGTCAATGGGGTATTGTTTGCAGGAATCATGCGCCAAATCAATATTTGACGAACGACGGATGTTGATAATTTCGCGCCGTTTTTTCGCGAAATATTCGGCGGCTTTAGCGGCGTGCCGGCTCAGCGTGCCGCAGCGGCGGGTTGCAGCCCGCGCAAGGGCCGGTGCGTGCGCCGCCTCTTCGCCGCAATGGGCGTTGCGGGTGTTCGTTCGTAGAATCCTGCGCAATGAACGATGCCAACGCACTCGACAAGCTGGACAAGGCCATCCTGCGCCGCCTGCAAGACAACGGGCGCGAAACCTACGACGTGATTGGCGAGCAGGTGGGCCTGTCGCCGAGTGCCGTGCTGCGGCGCGTGAAGCGCCTGGAAGACAGCGGCGTGATCGCCCGCTATGTGGCCCTGGTCCGGCCCGAGGCCGTGGGGCTGGGGCTCACGGCTTACCTCAATGTGCGCCTCGAAAAACACACCGAAAGCCACAAGCGCAACCCCATGGACCTGTTCCGCGCCAGCGTGCAGACCTGGCCCGAAGTGGTGGAGTGCGCGGCGCTCACCGGCGAGATGGATTACCTGCTCAGGGTGGTGGTGGCCGATATGGCGCACTACAGCCGCTTCATCATGGACACGCTGCTCAAACACCCCAGCGTGCAGGACTGCAAGACCAGCTTTGTGCTCGACCGGGTCAAGGCCACCACCGCCGTGCCGGTGTGAGTCCCGGGGCGCTCGGGGCGGGTTTTTTTGTAACAGTGGCTATCAATTCAATAGCTTATGGCGCATTGTCTGTTTTGGATATCACGGTTTTTGCTCTGATTGGATGTTCGTCTCTATTTTGGTGCAGTGCAGCAAAAGTACTGGAATAAATGAGGGAAAACCCTTAAATTCCATACCATGATCGCAACCAAAGACTGGCTCAAGGCTTCGTGGGGCGCCAGCAAAGACATGCTGGCGCCCTTTGGCGGCCCTTCGCTGGATGATGCCCCCGCGTCCACTCCGCTGATGGTGCCCATCCGTTCGCTGGGCCCGTCCTACCGCGAGCGCATCACGCAGCATCTGCTGCAGCTGGAGCCGCCCGACCGGTATCTGCGCTTTGGCTATGCCGCCACGGACGAGCAGATCCGCCGCTACACCGAGCGGCTCGATTTCGACCGTGACGAAATCTTTGGCATCTACAACCGCCGTCTGGAACTCATCGCCATGGCCCATCTGGCGTTTGCCGAGCACCCCGAGCACAAGCAATGTGCCGAGTTTGGCGTGTCGGTGCTCAAGCAGGCACGGGGCCGGGGGTTTGGCGCACGTCTGTTTGACCGCGCCATCATGCATGCCCGCAACGCGGGGGTGAGCATGGTGTTCATCCATGCGCTGACGGAAAACACCGCCATGCTCAAGATCGCTCGCAATGCGGGCGCCACGGTGCAGCGCGACGGCTCCGAATCCGAGGCCTACCTGCAGATTCCGCCCGCCAGCCTGGACACGCGCATGACCGAAATCGTCGAGCAGCAATTCGCCGAGATGGACTACCGCCTCAAGCGCCAGGCCAAGCAGTTCTGGGACTTCCTGGCCGGGGTGCAGGAAGTGCGCAAGGGCGTGCAGCACGGACGCCACCAGTCGGCCGAATAGGGCCGTTGCCCGCCTGCGGCGCGGGCGGTGTCATGACAATCCGCTATCCTAGGGGTCTGTTCAACTACCGCACGTCCTGCACTCCAAGACAGTGTCTGACCCGCACCCCCAGCGCTTGCCCGAAAAGGAAGACAAGCGCACTTTCCTGCAAAAGGTGGCCGAGTTCATCCATCCCGGACCGGACTCCACCGAAGAACTCATCGAGACGTTGGCCGAGGCCGAGGACAACGAAGTCATCGGCGCCGACTCCCGCGTGATGCTGGAGCGTGTCATCCGCATGGCCGACATGACGGCCGGCGACGTGATGGTGGCCGCACCCCGCATGGACCTCGTCAACATCGATGCGCCCTTTGACGAGTTGCTGCGCCTGGTGATCAACACCGCGCACTCGCGTTTTCCGGTGTACCAGGGCGAGCGGGAAAACATCATCGGCATCCTCATGGCCAAGGACCTGCTCAAGCTGCAGCGGGCGCCCGAGCTGAACATCCGCGCCCTGCTGCGCCCGGCTGCCTTCGTGCCGGAAAGCAAGGGCCTGAACGACCTGCTGCGCGAGTTCCGCGGCAACCGCAACCACCTGGCCATCGTGATCGACGAGTTCGGCCGGGTGGCGGGCCTGATCACCATCGAAGACGTGCTGGAACAGATCGTGGGCGAGATCGAAGACGAGTTCGACATCCCCGAGGACGAGGGCGACATCTTCGGCCTTGCCGACCATACCTACCGCGTGAGCGGCGACACCCCCATCGAACGCGTGGCCGAAGCCTTTGGTATCACCCTGCAAGGCAGTGATCCCGAGGAAAGCTTTGACACCGTGGGCGGGCTGATCGCCCACGAAATGGGGCATGTGCCCAAGCGGGGCGAACACCTGCAGCTGTGCGGCCTGCACTTTGTGGTGCTGCACACCAAGGGCGGCGCCGTGCGCTGGTTCAAGGTGTCGCGCATCGACGAAGACAGTCCCCCCGGCTGATGGTCCGGCTGCAACGCCTGCCGGGTGCTGCGCTTGCGGGGCAGGCCTGCCTGGCCGCTGCGGCGGGCGTGGCGCAGGCCCTGTCCCTGGCCCTGCCGTGGAGCGGCGAGCCGCAATGGTGGTTGCAGATCCTGTCGCTGGCCGTGCTGGCGTGGCTGGTGCGGGCACCAGCGCCCTGGCGCCGTGCGGCGGGCCTGGGCTGGGTGTTTGCCACGGCCTGGATGGCGGCCACCTTCTGGTGGCTGTTCATTTCCATGCACCACTACGGTGGCCTGGCGGCGCCACTGGCGGTGGTGGCCGTGCTGGGGCTGGCGGGCTTTCTGGGTGCCTACTATGCGGCGGTTCTGGCGCTTTTTGCGCGTCTGGCACCAACCCATCGTGCGCTGGCAGCTATTGTTTTCGGAGCGATCTGGATGCTGGCGGAGCTGGCACGCGGCACGCTGTGGACGGGCTTTCCGTGGGGCGCCGGCGGCTATGCCCATGTGCAGGGGCCCCTGAGCGCGCTGGCACGTACCGTGGGCGTGTACGGCGTCGGTTGCGTGGCTGCGGTGCTGGCCATGCTGCTGGCGCAGGCGCGCCCCGGCGATCTCCTGCGCCTGCGTGCCTGGGCGCTGGTGGCGTTGGGTGCGCTGGTGCTGGTGGGCGCAGGCCTGCAGCGCCAATGCGCCATTGAGTCGTGCCACACCCCGGCGCTGCCGCCGCCGCCACCGATCAGCCTGGCGCTGCTCCAGGGCAACATCCCGCAGGACGAAAAATTCCAGCCCGGCAGCGGCGTGCCGCTGGCGCTGCAGTGGTATGCCGATGCACTGCGGGCTGCCACGGCAAGCCTCGTCGTGGCGCCGGAAACCGCCATTCCGCTGCTGCCGCAGCAACTCATGCCGGGTTATCTGGAGGGGCTGGCGGCGCATTTCGGCCAGGGCCAGCAGGCGGCGCTGGTGGGTATCCCGATGGGCGATGAAGTGCAGGGCTACACCAATTCGGTGCTCGGCCTGAAACCCGCGCAGCCGGCCCCCTACCAGTACGACAAGCACCACCTGGTGCCGTTTGGCGAGTTCATTCCGCCGTTTTTCCGATGGTTCACGGCCATGATGAACATTCCCCTGGGCGATTTCAACCGGGGCGCCATCGGGCAGCCATCCTTTGTCTGGGCGGGCCAGCGCATTGCGCCCAACATCTGCTACGAGGACTTGTTTGGCGAAGAACTGGGCGCGCGTTTTGCCGATCCGGCCAGCGCCCCCACGCTGTTTGTCAATTTCAGCAACATCGGCTGGTTCGGCAACACGGTTGCCATCGACCAGCACCTGCAGATCAGCCGCATGCGCGCGCTGGAGTTCGAGCGCCCCATGGTGCGTGCCACCAACACCGGTGCCACCGCCATCATCGACCACCGGGGCGTGGTCACCCATGCGCTGGCGCGCCACACCCGCGGGGTGCTGACCGGCCAGGTGCAGGGGCGCGGGCTCAGCGCGCAAGACGGCTGGGGCATCACGCCCTATGCCTGGTGGGTGGCACGCTGGGGGCTGGCACCCCTGTGGGCGGCAGGCTTTTGCGTGGTCGCCGGGGCAGCGTTGGCGCGGCGCAGGCGCTTGCGGGGCTGAGACGGCAGGCTGGCGCGGGCTCCGGGCCTGTCGCGAATTGACTCAGATCAAGCAATAAAGGGAGCTCTCGCGGTTGGCCGGCGGTTCAATCGGCGGGTATGCGGGCCATGGGCCGTGTTGTGCCTTGATAATGGAGCCCTGCAACTGTGAGCAGGGGTTGCGAACGGTGAATTATTGAAGCGGCACGGCCGCTGTTCTGGAGCACGACTGAAAATGGCAGATTCCTTTTCCTACGAACAACTGATTGCCTCGGGCGAGGGCCGATTGTTCGGCGCTGACAGCGGGCGTCTGCCGCTGCCACCCATGCTGATGTTTGACCGCATCACCCACATCGACAGCGATGGCGGCGCGCACGGGCTGGGGAAAATCCGCGCCGAACTCGACGTCAAGCCCGATCTGTGGTTCTTTGCCTGCCATTTCCAGGGCGACCCCGTCATGCCCGGCTGCCTGGGGCTCGATGCCATGTGGCAGCTCATCGGCTTTTACCTGACCTGGCTGCAACTGCCCGGCCGCGGGCGTGCGCTGGGTGCGGGCGAAGTCAAGTTCACCGGCGAGGTGGGCCCTGGCGTGAAGCTCGTCACCTACGAAATCGACATCAAGCGCGTCATCAAGCGCAAGCTGGTCATGGCCATTGGCGATGCCCGCCTGCTGGCCGACGGCAAGGAAATCTATGTAGCCAATGACCTGCGCGTGGGCCTGTTCAAACGCGAGGAAGACGGCAAGGAAGCAGCATGACCACCAAGAAGCGCGTAGTCATCACCGGCGCGGGCATCGTCTCGTGCATTGGCAACGACCTGGCCACCGTGGAAGCCTCGCTGCGCGCGGGCACCAGCGGCATCAAGGCCGTGGAGAAGTTCAAGGAGCTGGGCCTGCGCAGCCAGGTGGGCGGAGCTCCCGAGATCGACATCGAGGCGCGCATCGACCGCAAGCAGCTGCGCTTCATGGGCGACGCGGCGGCCTATGCGCAGATCGCCCTGGAAGACGCGATCCAGCAAGCCGGTTTGACGCCCGAGCAGGTCAGCCATCCGCGCACCGGCCTCATCATGGGCTCGGGCGGCGGCTCGCCCGCCAACCAGATCGAAGCGGCCGACACGCTGCGCGAAAAAGGCATCCGCCGCGTGGGCCCTTACCAGGTCACGCGCTGCATGAGCTCTACCGTGTCCGCCTGCCTGGCCACCAACTTCAAGGTCAAGGGCATCAACTACTCCATCACCTCGGCCTGCTCCACCTCGGCCCACTGCATCGGCGCGGCCGCGCAGCAGATCGCCTGGGGCATGCAGGACGTGATGTTTGCCGGTGGCGGCGAAGAGCTGAGCTGGGGCATGTCGCTGCTGTTCGACGGCATGGGCGCCATGTCCAGCAAGTACAACGAGACGCCCGAAAAGGCCTCGCGCGCCTACGACGCGAACCGCGACGGCTTCGTGATCGCGGGTGGCGGCGGCGCCGTGGTGCTGGAGAGTCTGGAGCACGCCCAGGCCCGCGGCGCCACCATCCTGGCCGAAGTGGTGGGCTTTGGCGCCACCAGCGACGGCGAAGACATGGTGGCCCCGTCGGGCGATGGCGCCATTGCCTGCATGCAGCAGGCCATGGAAGGCCTGGGCGCCCCCATCGATTACATCAACACCCACGGCACCTCCACGCCCGTGGGCGACATGCAGGAAGTGCGCGCCATGCGCGCCCTGTTCGGCGACAAGGTGCCGCCGTTTTCCTCCACCAAGTCGCTCACCGGCCACTCGCTGGGCGCCACGGGCGTGCAGGAGGCGATCTACTGCATGATCATGCTGAACCGGGGTTTCATCGCAGGCTCGGCCAACGTCGAGACGCCCGACCCGGCCCTGGGCGACATGCCCCTGGTCACGCAAACGCGCGATGCGCAGCTCACCACCGTGCTGTCCAACAGCTTCGGCTTTGGCGGCACGAACGCCAGCTTGGTGCTGCGCCGCTGGGTGGCGTAGGGCGCACTTTTTCGTTGCTATTCAATGGAGAGCCGTTGGCGCTTGTCTGACAAGCACCAACGGCTCTTTTTGCGGATTGACGGCGGGGCAGGGCATGGCTCGTAAAATGATGGGTTCGCGCGCGCTGCCGCGCCCTCTCACCCGAATCCCCCAGCCATGCTGACCTTCCAACAAATCATTCTCAAGCTGCAGACCTACTGGGACGCCCAGGGTTGCGCGCTGTTGCAACCTTATGACATGGAAGTGGGCGCCGGGACATCGCACACCGCTACGTTTTTGCGCGCCATCGGCCCCGAGCCCTGGAAGGCCGCCTACGTGCAGCCCAGCCGCCGCCCCAAGGACGGCCGCTACGGCGAGAATCCCAACCGCCTGCAGCACTACTACCAGTTCCAGGTGGTGCTGAAGCCCGCACCGGCCAACATCCTGGAGCTGTACCTGGGCTCGCTGGAAGCGCTCGGCTTCGATCTGAAGAAAAACGACATCCGCTTTGTCGAGGACGACTGGGAAAACCCCACGCTCGGCGCCTGGGGCCTGGGCTGGGAGGTCTGGCTCAACGGCATGGAGGTGACCCAGTTCACCTACTTCCAGCAGGTCGGCGGCATTGACTGCAAGCCCGCCACCGGCGAAATCACCTACGGCCTGGAACGCCTGGCCATGTACCTGCAGGGCGTGGACAACGTCTACAACCTGACCTGGACCGAAGGCGCCGACGGCAGCAAGCTGAGCTACGGCGACGTGTACAAGCAAAACGAGATCGAGCAGTCCACCTACAACTTCGAGCACAGCGACGCCGACTTCCTGTTCACCGCATTCAACGCGCACGAGAAGCAGGCCCAGCACCTCATGGAGCAGCAGCTGGCCCTGCCTGCCTACGAGCAGGTGCTCAAGGGCGCGCACAGCTTCAATCTGCTCGATGCGCGCGGCGCCATCAGCGTGACCGAGCGCGCCGCCTACATCGGCCGCATCCGCAACCTGGCCCGTGCCGTGGCCAAGAGCTATCTGGACAGCCGTGCGCGCCTGGGCTTCCCCATGGCGCCCAAGGAGTGGGCCGCCGAGGTGCTGGCCGACCTGGCCCGGGCCGAGCAGCAGCAACAGCACAAGAAGGCCGCCTGAAGGCGCAGCGCGGAGCACTGAAACCACCATGACCCACCCGAATCTTCTCGTCGAACTGTTTGTCGAAGAACTGCCCCCCAAGGCCCTGCAGAAACTGGGCGACGCCTTTGCCGGCGTGCTGCTGGAGCAGCTCCAGGCCCAGGGCCTGGCGGCTGCCGGCTCGCGCCTGACCGCCTATGCCTCGCCGCGCCGTCTGGCCGCGCACATCACCGAAGTGGCCGCCAGCGCGGCCGACAAGGCCGTGTCGCAAAAGCTCATGCCCGTGGCCGTGGGGCTGGGCGCCGACGGCCAGGCCACACCGGCGCTGCTCAAGAAACTGGCTGCGCTGGGCGCCGATGCGTCTGCCGTGGCAAGCCTGGAGCGTGTGCACGACGGCAAGGCCGACGTGCTGTTCTACAACAGCACCGCCAAGGGCGCGACGCTGGCCGAAGGCCTGCAAAAGGCGCTGGACGAGGCCATTGCCAGGCTGCCCATCCCCAAGGTGATGCGCTACCAGCTGCAGGACGGCTGGAGCAGCGTGCACTTCGTGCGCCCCGCGCACGGCCTGGTGGCGCTGCACGGCACCGAGGTGCTGCTGTCGGTGCAGGCGCTGGGCCTGGCCGCGGGCAACGCCACGCACGGCCATCGCTTCGAGGCTGCGGTGGACCCGGTGGTCATCACCAGCGCCGACAGCTATGCCCAGCAGCTGGCCAGCCAGGGCGCCGTGATCGCCAGCTTTGCCGAACGCAGGGCCGAGATCGCCCGCCAGCTTGCCGCCGCCGCCGCGAAGGTAGGCAACGGCGCGCGCCCGATTGACGACGACGCGCTGCTCGACGAAGTCACTGCGCTGGTCGAGCGGCCCAACGTACTCACCTGCTCGTTCGAGAAAGAGTTTCTCGACGTGCCGCAGGAATGCCTCATCCTCACGATGAAGGCCAACCAGAAGTACTTTCCGCTGCTCGACGCCGCTGGCAAGCTCACCCACCAGTTTCTGGTGGTCAGCAACATCACGCCCGCCGATGCCAGCCTGGTCATCGGCGGCAACGAGCGCGTGGTGCGCCCGCGCCTGGCCGATGCCAAGTTCTTCTTCGACCAGGACCGCAAGAAAACCCTGGCTTCGCGCGTGGAAGGCCTGGGCAAGGTGGTTTACCACAACAAGCTGGGCACGCAGGGCGAGCGCGTGGAACGCGTGCGCTCCATCGCCAAGGCCATCGCAACGCAGCTGGGCGACGCCGCCCTGGTCGCCGATGCCGACCAGGCCGCGCTGCTGGCCAAGACCGACCTCGTGACCGACATGGTCGGCGAGTTCCCCGAGCTGCAGGGCACCATGGGCCGCTACTACGCGCTCAATGACGGCCTGGGCGAAACCATTGCCGACGCCATCGAAGACCACTACAAGCCCCGCTTTGCCGGCGATGCGCTGCCGCGCAACACCGCGGGCGTGGTGGTGGCCCTGGCCGACAAGCTCGAAACACTGGTCGGCATGTTCGGCATCGGCAACCTGCCCACGGGCGACCGCGACCCGTTCGCGCTGCGCCGCCATGCGCTGGGCGTGATCCGCATGCTGGTCGAAAAGGACCTGCCGCTCGATCTGCATGCCCTGCTGGCGGGCGCCGTGCCTGCCTTTGGCGACAAGATCACCGATGCCTCGGCCGCGCTGGCCGACTTCATCTACGACCGCCTTGCCGGCAGCCTGCGCGAGCAGGGCTACAGCGCGCAGGAGGTCGATGCCGTGCTGGCCCTGCGCCCGCAGCGCCTGGCGCAGGTGCCCCAGTTCCTGGCCGCCGTGCGCGCCTTTGCCGCGCTGCCCGAAAGCCCGGCCCTGGCCGCGGCCAACAAGCGCGTGGGCAACATCCTCAAGAAGGCCGAGCTCGAAGGCCCGGTGGACGCCCACGTCAACCCCGCCCTGCTGCAGGAGCAGGCCGAGCAGGACCTGTTCGCCGCCCTGCAGCGCTTTGTGCCCGAAGCCAATGCGCGGTTCGCAGCCGGCGACTACACCGCCAGCCTGCAGACCCTGGCCGTGCTGCGTGCGCCGGTGGATGCCTTCTTTGACGATGTGATGGTCAACGCCGAGCAGCTCGACCTGCGCCTCAATCGCCAGGGCCTGCTCAAGACGCTGCACGAAGCCATGAACCGCGTGGCCGATCTGTCGCGCCTGGCCGTGTGAGCCTGGTGCTGATAGGCTGGCGGCTCTCACAAGGGAAACCCACCCCATGAAACTCGTCATCCTCGACCGCGACGGCACGCTCAACCCGCAGGGCGATGATTTCATCACCTCGCCGGATGAGTGGAGCGCCCAGCCGGGCGCGCTGGAGGCCGTGGCCCGGCTCAACCATGGCGGCTGGCGGGTGGTGGTGGCCACCAACCAGCCCGGGCTGGGCCGGGGCTTGTTCGACGTGGTGTCGCTCAACGCCATCCACGCCAAGATGCTGCGGCAGGTGGCTGCGGTGGGCGGGCGCATCGACGCGGTGTTTTACTGCCCGCACGCGCCCGATGAGGCCTGCCATTGCCGCGCGCCGGCGCCCGGTTTGCTCGAACAGATCTGCGATCGCTATGGCGTGGAGCCTTTCGATGTGCAGGTGGTGGGCAGTTGCGCGGAGCATCTGCAGGCGGGGGCCGCGCTGGGTGCGCAGGTGCATCTGGTGTGCACGGGCCGGTCGGCCCATTGGCAGCCCGGACAGGCCTTGCCCATCGACTTTCCCGCCACGACGCAGGTGCATGCCAGCCTGGGGGCGTTTGCCGAACAACTGCTGCCTGCGGCGCCTGCGCCGTCCCCAACACCTGCGCCGCCCCTGGCGGCTTGATCCTGCTCATTTGATCGCTTGCAGCGCCTGTCTGGCAAGCGCCATCTTCCGAAAACACTTGCAAAACATATGGCCCTGATCCGTTCCATCCTCCACATGCTCTGGATGGGCATCACCGTGGTGCCCTACACGCTGGCCATCCTGCTGGTGCGCATGCTGGGCGCCAGCAGCCGCACGCGTTACCGCATCGCGCGGGCCTGGCTCAAGCTCAGTGTGGATTCGGCGCGCGTGATCATGGGCATCCGCACCCGCATCACCGGCATGGAGCACCTGCCCGCCGCGGAAAACCAGGGCGTGGTGCTGCTGGTCAAGCACCAGTCCACCTATGAGACCTTCCTCATGCCGGCCATCATGCCGCGCCCGCTGGCCTATGTGTTCAAGAAGGAGCTGCTGCGCGTGCCCTTCTTCGGCTGGTCCATCGGCAGCCTGGACATGATCCACATCGACCGTGGCCAGAGCGCGCGCGCCTTCGTCAAGGTGGTGCAGCAGGGCCGGGCGCTGCTGGCCCAGGGCACCTGGGTCATCATGTTTCCCGAGGGCACCCGGATAGAACGGGGGCAGGCGGGGCAGTACAAGAGCGGCGGCACGCGGCTGGCCATTGATACCGGGGTGCCCGTGGTGCCCGTGGCCGTCACCTCGGCCCGGGTCTGGCCGCGCAAGGCCTTCATCAAGCGCCCCGGGGTGGTGGATGTGTCGATCGGCCAGCCCATCCCCAGCGTGGGCCGCAAGCCCGACGAGCTGATGCAGGAGGTCGAGGCCTGGATCGAATCCGAAATGCGCCGCCTCGACCCGGAGGCTTACCCCGAGGCCGTTTCTTCCAATCCGTGAGGGCGCCATGATGCAGCGGCTGGTGCAGCTGGCGCTCGATCTGTTCGACCCTCCTGGTGCGGATCGCCAGGCGGATGAGGCGCCTGTGGTGCCAGAGCCTCCCGCGCAAGAAATCAAGCCAAGAAGGCCATTAGCGCCGGTGGGTGCTGCGCCAGATGCGCCTGAGAGCGTAGCGATTGATCCGTGCCCGGTGCCTCCTGACGCAGCGGCCCTGCCGTCGCTGCTGTCCCCCGCCGAGTTCCGCCACCCACGGGCCAACCGCGAGGTGCTGCTGGGCGATGCCGTGGTGGCCTATGCGCTGCAGCGCGTGCGCCGGCGCAGCATCGGCTTCACGGTGGGGGCCGATGGCCTGGCCGTGCGGGCGCCCACCTGGGTCACCCTGCCGGCCGTGGATGCGGCGCTGCGCGAAAAATCGGGCTGGATCCTGCGCAAGCTCGATGAAGCCCGCGCGCGCCAGCAGCGCAGCGAGGGGGGGCGCATCGTCTGGGCCCACGGAGCGCAGCTGCCCTATCTGGGCGAACCCCTCACCGTGGTGCTGGACCCCACCCACGGCTTCACCGGCAAGGGCGGCGCCCTGCACGCCGGCAGTGAAGGCGCCGGGGGGGCGCACCTGCGCATCGGCCTGTCCCACAGCGCCAGCCCGGCGCAGATCCGCGATGCCGTGCAGGCCTGGCTGATGCGCGATGCGCGCCGCCATTTCACCGACCGGCTCGACCACTTTGCGCCGCTGCTCGGTGTGCGCTGGACCAGCCTGCGCCTGTCGAGCGCCCAGACCCGCTGGGGCAGCGCCAAGGCCGATGGCTCCATCCGCCTGAACTGGCGCCTGCTGCACTACCGCCCGGCCATCATCGACTATGTGGTGGCGCACGAGCTGGCCCACCTGCGCGTGATGGATCACAGCCCACGCTTCTGGGGCACCGTGGCCACGGTGGTGCCCGACTACCCGGTGCTGCGCCACGCCCTGCGCGAACAGCCGGCACCGCTGTGGGAATAAGGGCAACGCTGAACAAGTCCCTCGCGTGCCGCGCATCCCTGTTTTGGGCGGTCTGCGGCGCTGCAAATGCTCGCAATAGCGATGGCTATTGCTGTGCTTTGCGCCTTGCAGCCCATCCCAAACCAGGGCGCGCGCCATCGCGGGGACTTATTCAGCGTCGCCCAAGCGCGCAGAGGCACTCTGGCCGCGTTTGAAAGCCAGGGCGGCTGGCGGCAAAATGACAGTTCGTTCCGCATGGATCTCACCGTCAGGATGCCCACCATGATTCCCCTGCAGCTGTTCGACCCTGCTTCCAGCACCTACACCTACATCCTGCACGACCCCGCCACGCGCGATGCCCTCATCATCGACCCGGTGGACGAGCAGCTCGACCGCGACCTGGCAGTGCTGCAGGCGCACCACCTCACGCTGCGCTGGGCCGTGGAAACCCATGCGCATGCCGACCACATCACCAGCGCCGGCCGCCTGGCCGAGCACACCGGGGCGCACACGGCGGTGCCCGCGGGCTGCGGCATCGGCACGGCAGCGGTGCAGCTGCTCGACGGCGAGACGCTGGCCTTCGGTGGCGAAACCCTGCGCGCGCTGCACACCCCTGGCCACACGGCGGGCGGCATGTCGTACCGGTGGCGCAACCATGTCTTTACTGGCGACACCTTGCTCATCAACGGCTGCGGCCGCACGGATTTCCAGTCGGGCAGCGCGGCCGACTTGTACCACAGCATCACCGGCGTGCTGTTTGCCCTGCCGCCGGAAACCACCGTCTGGCCCGGCCACGATTACCACGGGCGCAGCCACTCCACCATCGCCGCGGAAAAGGCCGGCAATGCCCGCGTGGCCGGTCGCAGCCAGGCCGAATTCGTGGCGCTGATGGAGTCGCTGCACCTGCCGCGCCCGCGCCGCATCGACGAAGCCGTGCCCGCCAACCTGCATTCGGGCCTGCGGCACGACGCCGATGGCGCCACCCTGCAGGCACCGCGCACGGCCGAGGGCTATGCGGGCGATGTGTCAGCCCAGCTGGCCTGGCAATGGGTGCAGAGCGGGCAGGCCGTGCTGATCGATGTGCGCAGCGATGCCGAGCGCGAATGGGTGGGGCAGGTGCCCGGCGCCATTGCCGTGGCCTGGAAGCAATGGCCCGGCATGGCGATGAATGCCGATTTCGACGCCCAGCTGCGCGCCGCCGTGCCCGAGGGCGGCCGCGCCGTGCTGCTGTGCCGCAGCGGCGTGCGCTCGGTGGCTGCCGCGCGGCGCGCCACCGAGCTGGGCATCACCGCCTACAACATCCTCGAAGGCTTCGAGGGCGACCCCGATGGCCATGCGCAGCGCGGCAAGAGGGGCGGCTGGCGTTTTCAGGGCCTGCCGTGGAAGCAGGGTTGAGGTGGCCAAAAAAATAGCCGCCAGCGCTTGCATGTGAAGCGCTGCCAGCTGATTTCTCAAATTCGGCTTGCTCCCGCGCCGCATCCATCGGCAGCGCTTGAGCTACCACTGCCCACACCAGTGCACCAGTGCACCCGTGGAACCGGCTTTGCCGGGCCACCGGGTGCGTCCCCCTCGGGGGAAGGCGCCGCAGGCGACTCAGGGGGCTACTTGACTGCCGGAATGCGCAGCTTCTGCCCGGGGTAGATCTTGTCGGGGTGCGTCAGCATGGGCTTGTTGGCCTCGAAGATCTGGGGGTACTTGCTGGCATCGCCGTAAAACTTCTTGGCGATGGCCGAGAGCGTGTCGCCGCGCACCACGTCGTGGTACTGGGCTTCCGGCTCGGGGTTGGTCACATCCATCTGGTTGTCCACGCTGGTCACATTGGCCACGTTGCCGCAGCACAGGGTGATCTTTTCCTTGACCGATTGCGTGGGTGCCGTGCCTTTTACGGTGACCTTGCCCTGCGCTCCATCAAAGGCCACCTGCACGTTGCTGGCGCCCAGGTTCTGGGATGCGATGTAGGTTTCGATGGCCTTGGCGGCATTGGCGTTGAGTTCGTCCGTGGCGGCCGGGCTGCCCGGTGCCGCCTGCGCGTCCTTGCCGCCAAAAAGCTTCTCGCCGGCTTCCTTGATGAAACTGAATAAACCCATGTCGATTCTCCTGTGGTTGCAGAGTGGGGGGAGAGGCCACTGTATCCCCGCGGCGGCCGTGCGGCATGTCGGACAAATGCCCGATCTCGCGCGCAGTGCCTGCGCTGGGCGGCACCTGACGTGGCGCCCAAATGGGCGGGTAAAAAAACTCTGGATAATCCGCCGCATGACATTCTTGGCCATTGACGTCGGCAACACGCGTCTCAAATGGGCGCTGTACGACGCTCACCGTCCGGGTGCTGCCTTGCTGGCGCATGGCGCCGAATTCCTCGACCATATCGACCGCCTGGCAGAAGGCTCGTGGGCGCAGCTGCCCGCACCGGCCAAGATGCTGGGCTGCGTGGTGGCGGGCGACGCCGTCAAGCGCCGCGTGCAGGACCAGATGGAGCTGTGGGATGTGGCGGCGCAATGGGTGGTGTCGTCGGCACAAGAGGCCGGTGTCACCAACGGCTACGACTACCCCTCGCGCCTGGGCTCGGACCGCTGGGTGGCCATGATAGGCGCGCGCCACCATGTGCTCGCGCAAGGCCCGGCGCGCCCCATCGTGGTGGTGATGGTGGGCACGGCGGTCACCGTGGAATGCATCGATACCGAAGGGCGTTTTCTGGGCGGCCTGATCCTGCCGGGCCACGGCATCATGCTGCGCGCCCTGGAGGCCGGCACCGCCGGGCTGCATGTGCCCACGGGCGAGGTGCGCCTTTTCCCCACCAACACCAGCGATGCACTGACCAGCGGCGGCACCTATGCCATTGCCGGGGCGGTCGAGCGCATGGTGCAGCATGTCAAGGCCCACTGCGGCGCCGAGCCTGCCTGCGTGATGACCGGCGGTGCGGGCTGGAAGATGGCGCCCAGCATGACGCGGCCGTTCGAGCTGGTGGACAACCTGATCTTTGACGGCCTGCTGGAGATCGCCGCGCGGCGTTTCGGCTGACCCTTGGTGCAGCCGCAGGGCTGCACGGCGTTCAGTTCTCTTGCAGCTCAATGCGCGCCATTTCCACGTCCAGGCGCTCTCTGGCGTCCAGGGGCTCGGTGGCGGCCGCCTTTTCGTAGAGCTGCGTGGCTTCCTGCATTTTGGGGTCGCCTTCCAGCATCACCAGCGCATTGGCATATTCGATCATGCCGATGGCCGAGCCGGGGTGGATCCGCAGGGCTTGCTGAAACAGCTGCAGGCCCACGTCCTTCCTGGCACCATAGGTCATGCCGCCAATCAGCGGGCCCACCTTGTCGATCACCTCTGCATGGAAGGTGCCCAGTGCAATGTGGGCATCGGCATGCCGGGGTGCCAGTGCGATCGCCTTCTCCAGCGCATGCTTGACCCTGCCGCCCAGCCCTTGCGCCAGCGCCTTGGCTACGCTGATGCCCTGGCTGTAGCGGCCCAGGGCGTAGGCCTGCCAGTACCAGGCATTGGCGTTTTCGGGCTCCTGCGCCGCCTGGGCCTCGGCGCGCCCGGCGACCTGCATGAACAGATCGAGGCGGGCTTTTTCCCCGGGCTCCAGGTAGTTGGCATACACCGCGGTGGCTTTGTTGGCAACCGTGATGCCGGCCCCGCCGGCACGCAGGCCCGCCGCCGCGGCCTGCTCGAATTCGCCGTTGTGATAAAGCGCCCAGGCCTGCAGCACGGCGGCATCCTGGGGGCAGGGCTCGGCATCGTCGCAGTGCAGGCGGCTCCACTGCGCTTTGACGCTGGCCGCATCCAGATGGTAGCCACCAGCATGGGGGAAAGGGGTCCATGGGGCCATGGTGTGTCTCCTCGGTTGGGGATGGTGTGCGGTGGTCAGCCGGTGGCCGGTGCGTAGGCGCCCACGATCTGTTGCAGATGCGCCCGCTGCGCACTCTCCAGATAGGGCAGGAGCAGGTTCAGCACATGGTGCGCACCCCGCAGCAGCGCTGCCTGGGCGCTCTCGGGCTCCAGCGCGCGGCGCGGGTCCTGCACGTATTCGAAGCTCAGCCAGTAGGTCAGCACCACCACCATGCTGGTGGCGGTGGCCTGCCGGTCGCTGGCATCGATGCGCAAGGCGTCTGCGCGGCCCATGCCATCGAGCATGGCCCGCAGCGCGCGGGTCTTTTCTTTCAGTATGGTCTGGAAATGCGTTTCCAGCCGGCGGTTCTTGGACAACAGGTCGTTGAGGTCGCGGTACAGAAAGCGGTATTGCCAGATGATTTCAAACAGCGTGTGCATGAAGAACCAGGCGTCTTCCACATTGCGCACGTTGTCGCTGGCCCCCAGCAGGTCGTTCAGCGACTGTTCATACCGGTCAAACAGCGCGTTGATGAGCACGTCCTTGGCCGGGTAGTGGTAGTAAAGGTTGCCGGGGCTGATGCGCAGCTCGGCCGAGAGGAGGGTGGTGGATACGTTGGGTTCGCCAAACCGGTTGAACAGCTCCAGGGCCACCTCCAGGATGCGTTCGGCGGTGCGGCGCGGTGCTTTCTTCACCATGGATGCGTGCCCCCTTCGTGTCGTTGTTGGTGCCGTGTTTGCTTGCTCTCGGAGGCCTACTCTACCCCAGTCGTTTTGCTGCACTGCAGCACGAAGACGCAGCACCGGCGCGGCTTGCGAAGGCATGCGCATCGTTGGCATGGCATGGCATGGCATGCCGTGGCGCGGGCAGCGCAAAAAAGAAGCGACCGCATGCGGGGCATGCCGGTCGCTTTCATGGCCGGGGCAAAGCCCGGGCACCAGGCCCGGGCAAGGCTCAGGAGGCCGCAGGGGTGTCGTCGGCAGCCGTCGCGGCCTTGGGCGCCGCTGCTGTGCGGGACTTTGCCAAGGCTTTCTTTGCCGGCGCGGCTTTCACGGCGGGCCTGGCCGCTGCCTTGCGCACAGCGGTCTTGGTCGGCGCGGCGGCTGCCTTGCCTGCTGCAGCCTGCGTCAGCGCCTCGATGCGTGCATTCAGGGCCTCGATGTCGCGGGCCGAGGGCACGCCCAGTCTGGCAAGGGCCTTGGCCACACGCTCTTCAAACAGGTTCTCCAGCTTGTCCCACTGGCCCTGGGCCTTGGAGCCGATGTCGCTGGCCATGGTGGTCATGCGGCTGGTGGCTTCGGTGATCTTCTCCTCGGTCACGGCCTGCGTCTTGCGCTGGATGGTCAGGCCCTCCTTGACCAGGGCTTCAAACACCTTGCCGCCTTCTTCCTGCGCCTTCGAAAAAGCGCCCAGGCCCGCCAGCCAGATCTGCTGCGCCGAATCCTTGACGGTGCTGGACAGCTGGGCATCGCTCTGCTTCTTGTTGCCGCTGGTCTTGGGCATCTTCTTGGCCATGGAACCTCCAATAAGGGGAAATAATAAAGTGTAGAGGATGGCGGCACGGACAGTGTCCCGCCCTGTGCAGCACCTGGTTACGTCACAATCCGAAGCGGATGGGATAATTTTAAGTTTTGCCGGCAGGCAGTATCTTTGGGGCACATCATGATTCTCGTCACCGGCGCCGCCGGCTTCATCGGCGCCAATTTCGTTCTCGACTGGCTGGCGCAATCGCAGGAACCCGTCGTCAACCTCGACAAGCTCACCTACGCCGGCAACCTCGAAACCCTGGCCTCGGTGCAAGACGATGAACGTCACACTTTTGTGCAGGGCGACATCGGCGACAGCGCCCTGGTGGCCCGCCTGCTGGCCGAGCACCAGCCGCGCGCCGTCATCAACTTTGCCGCCGAAAGCCATGTGGACCGCTCCATCCACAGCCCCGAAGACTTCATCCAGACCAATGTGGTCGGTACCTTTCGCCTGCTCGAAGCCGTGCGCGCCTACTGGAGCAGTTTGCCCGCCGAAGGCAAAGCGGCCTTTCGCCTGCTGCATGTCTCCACCGACGAGGTCTATGGCTCGCTGGCCGCAGGCGACGCGGCATTTACCGAACAGCACCGCTACGAGCCCAACAGCCCGTACTCGGCCAGCAAGGCCGCCAGCGACCACCTGGTGCGCGCCTACCACCACACCTACGGCCTGCCGGTGCTCACCACCAACTGCAGCAACAACTACGGCCCCTACCACTTCCCTGAAAAACTCATCCCCCTGATGATCGTCAACGCCCTGGCCGGCAAGCCCCTGCCGGTGTATGGCGATGGCATGCAGGTGCGCGACTGGCTCTACGTCAAGGACCACTGCAGCGCCATCCGCCGCGTGCTGGACGCAGGCAAGCTGGGCGAGGTCTACAACATCGGCGGCTGGAACGAAAAACCCAACATCGAGATTGTCCAGACAGTGTGCGCCTTGCTCGACGAGCTGCGCCCCAAGGCGGACAGCAGCAGCTACCGCACGCAGATCAGCTACGTCAAAGACCGCCCCGGCCACGACCGGCGCTACGCCATCGACGCCAGCAAGATCGAGCGCGAGCTGGGCTGGAAGCCTGCCGAAACCTTTGACACCGGCATCCGCAAGACCGTGCAGTGGTATCTGGCCCACCCCGAGTGGGTGGCCAACGTGCAAAGTGGCGCCTACCGCGACTGGGTGCAGACGCAGTACGCAGGCACGGTTGCTGCATGAAGATCCTTCTGCTCGGCAAAAACGGCCAGGTCGGCTGGGAGCTGCAGCGCAGCCTGGCACCGCTGGGCGAGCTGATCGCGCTCGACCGCCACAGCACGGATTTTTGCGGCGACCTCTCCAATCTGCAAAGTCTGGCTGAAACGGTGCGCGCGGTCCGCCCCGACGTCATCGTCAATGCCGCCGCCCACACCGCCGTGGACAAGGCCGAAAGCGAGCCCGACCTGGCCCGCACCCTCAACGCCACCGCCCCCGGCGTGCTGGCGCAAGAGGCGCACCAACTGGGCGCCTGGCTGGTGCACTACAGCACCGACTATGTGTTTGACGGCAGCGGCAGCCAGCCCTGGAAAGAGACCGACACGCCAGCACCGCTCAACATCTATGGCCAGACCAAGCTGGAAGGCGAGCAGCTGATTGCCAAGCACTGCCCCAAGCACCTGATCTTCAGAACCAGCTGGGTCTATGCCGCACGCGGCGGCAACTTCGCCAAGACCATGCTGCGCCTGGCGCAGGAGCGCGAGCGGCTGACCGTGATCGACGACCAATGGGGCGCACCCACGGGTGCCGAGCTGCTGGCTGATGTCACGGCACATGCCATCCGGCAGGTGATGCACGGCGACGCCAGCTCCGGCAAGGACGCCGGCATCTACCACCTGGTGGCCAGCGGTGAAACCACTTGGCATGCCTATGCCAATCACGTCATAGACCAGGCGCAGAAACGACAGCCTGCTATCACAATAAAAGCAAAAGAGGTCACCCCGGTTCCCACCAGTGCCTTCCCGACGCCGGCGGCGCGTCCGCACAACTCGCGGCTGAACACCTCGAAGCTGCAGACGGTGTTCGGGCTCACCCTGCCACCTTGGCAGCAAGGCGTCGACCGCATGCTGGCCGAAATTCTCTGAACACAACAAAGCACCACATGACTTCACGCAAAGGCATCATCCTCGCCGGCGGTTCCGGCACCCGCCTGCACCCGGCCACCCTGGCCATCAGCAAGCAGCTGCTGCCGGTGTACGACAAGCCCATGATCTATTACCCGCTCAGCACCCTCATGCTGGCCGGCATCCGCGACGTGCTCATCATCAGCACCCCGCAAGACACCCCGCGCTTTGAGCAGCTGCTGGGCGACGGCAGCCAGTGGGGTATGAACCTGCAATACGCCGTGCAGCCCAGCCCGGACGGCCTGGCGCAAGCCTTCATCATTGGCGACAAGTTTGTGGGCAACCACCCCAGTGCGCTGGTGCTGGGCGACAACATCTTCCACGGCCACGACTTCGTGCAACTGCTGACCGATGCCGATGCGCAAACCAGTGGCGCCACCGTGTTTGCCTACCATGTGCAAGACCCCGAACGCTATGGCGTCGTGGCCTTTGACGCCAACGGCAAGGCCAGCAGCATCGAAGAAAAGCCCAAGACGCCCCAGAGCAACTACGCCGTCACCGGCCTGTACTTCTACGACAACCAGGTGGTGGACATCGCCAAGGCCGTCAAGCCCAGTGCGCGCGGCGAGCTGGAAATCACCGCCGTCAACCAGGCCTACCTGGACAAAGACCAGCTCAGCGTGCAAATCATGCAGCGCGGCTACGCCTGGCTGGACACCGGCACACACGAAAGCCTGCTCGAAGCCAGCCAGTTCATCGCCACGCTGGAGCACCGCCAGGGCCTGAAGATCGCTTGCCCCGAAGAGATCGCCTGGCGCAACGGCTTCATCAGCGCCGAGCAGTTTGAAAAACTGGCCCAGCCCCTGCTGAAGAACGGCTATGGGCAATACATGCAGCGCCTGCTGAAAGAAAAGAACAAAGCATGAAAGTCACCCCCACCGCCATCCCCGACGTGCTGGTCATCGAACCCAAGGTGTTCGGCGACGCGCGCGGCTTCTTCTATGAAAGCTTTAACCAGAAAGCCTTCAACGAAGCCACCGGAACCAACCACCAATTCGTTCAGGACAACCACAGCCGCAGCGCCAAGGGCGTGCTACGCGGTTTGCATTACCAGGTTCAGCAACCCCAGGGCAAGCTGGTGCGCGTGGTGCGCGGAGCGGTATTTGATGTGGCCGTGGACATCCGCAAGGGTTCGCCCACGTTTGGCCAGTGGGTGGGGCTTGAATTGACCGAGGAGAATCACAAGCAGTTGTGGGTGCCGCCGGGCTTTGCGCATGGGTTTGTGGTGCTCAGCGACTCAGCGGACTTTCTATACAAAACCACTGACTATTACGCACCTCAGCATGAGCGCTGCATTGCCTGGAATGACCCCTCTATTAGTATTCAATGGCCCTTGTCGGCGAAGCCTGGCTTGTCGACCAAAGACCAGCAGGGCCTGACGCTGCGCGAGGCTGAAACGTTTTGAAGATTATATGAAAGATGCGTGGAGAAAATAACGATGAGAAAAAGCGCTGACTGCTATAGGGTACGTGTAAGAGGCTATTAAAAATATAGTGAATTACTCAACCCCGTCAATTACCAGAATGCTTGAAAAACCTCATGACTCAACCCTATATTAACCCGCTGTCAGATGTTAAATCCTCTTCCATAGGTTCGGGTACGCGTCTTTGGCAGTTTGTCATTGTCCTGCCTGGCGCTCAGATTGGGAGAAACTGCAATATCTGCTCCCACTGCTTGATCGAAAACGACGTGGTGATCGGTGACGGCGTCACTGTCAAGAGCGGCGTGCAATTGTGGGATGGCTTGCGAGTCGGAAATGATGTGTTCATCGGCCCCAATGCCTCGTTTACCAATGACAGGTTTCCTCGCAGCCAACAAAAACCGGAGAAATTTCTCGTCACCACCATCCACGATGGCGCGTCTATAGGGGCGGGCGCTGTCATCCTGCCTGGCGTCGTCATCGGCCGCAAGGCCATGGTGGCTGCGGGTGCCGTGGTCACCCGGTCTGTACCACCCAATGCTGTGGTGGTGGGTAACCCAGCCAAGATCGTGGGTTATGTGGATGCAGCACGTAGTGATGTTTTGGACGTGGCAGCGACAAAGCATAAAGTGGGAGCAACTGCAACCAGCGTGACGGGGGTCAACCTACACCGCATGCCACGGGTGGCTGACATTCGTGGCAGCCTGACGGTAGGTGAGTTCGACCGCAGTATTCCGTTTACCGCCAAACGCTACTTCATGGTGTTCGACGTGCCGAGCATGGAAACGCGTGGCGAGCATGCGCACCGCGCATGTCACCAGTTTTTGATTTGTGTGCGCGGTAGTTGCGCAGTAGTAGCAGACGACGGAACCAATCGCCAAGAGTTTCTATTGGATCGACCTGATATAGGTATCCACCTGCCGCCCATGGTGTGGGGTATTCAATATAAGTATTCGCCAGATGCCGTCCTGCTGGTCTTTGCATCCCACTACTACGACAACGCAGACTACATCCGCGATTATTCAGAATTTCTTCAGCTTGCAGGAGCCTCAACATGATTCCATTTCTTGACCTGAAAGCCCCTTACCTGGAACTCAAGCAGGAGCTGGACGAAGCCATTGCGCGCGTCGTCAGCTCCGGTTGGTTTATTGGCGGCGAAGAGGTAGATCAGTTCGAGGCGGAGTACGCCACATACTGTGGCGCTGCGCATGCGGTCGGCGTGGCCAACGGCCTGGATGCCCTGCACTTGGCGTTGCGCGCCATGGATGTTGGGCCGGGCGACGAAGTCATCGTGCCCAGTAATACTTACATCGCCACCTGGTTGGCCGTCAGCCAGTGCGGTGCCACGCCTGTTCCGGTCGAGCCCGATGCTCGCTCCTACAACATTGCCTCGGCGCTGATTGAAGCGGCCATCACCCCGCGTACCAAGGTCATCCTGCCCGTACACCTGTACGGCCAGCCGGCCGACATGGACCCCATCCTGGCGCTTGCGCGCAAGCACGGTCTGCGCGTGCTTGAAGACGGAGCGCAGGCCCACGGCGCGCGCTACAAGGGCCGGCGCCTAGGCGCGCACGGGGATGCGGTCGCTTGGAGCTTCTACCCCGGAAAGAACCTGGGCGCCATGGGCGACGGCGGCGCGGTGACGACCAACGACCCGCAAATTGCCGACCGCCTGCGCGTGCTGCGCAACTATGGCTCGCGCGTGAAGTACGTCAACGAAATACAAGGCTATAACAGTCGGCTCGACCCGCTGCAAGCCGCCATCTTGCGCGTCAAGCTGGCGCATCTGGATGCGTGGAATGCCCGGCGTCGCGCCATTGCTCAGCTTTACCAGGATGGCCTGACGGGCAGCAAACTAACCTTGCCTCACGTTCCAGCGTGGGCGGAACCTGTGTGGCACCTGTATGTGGTACAGCACCCGAAGCGCGACGCGCTGCAGCAGGCGCTGACCGATGCTGGTGTGGGCACGCTGATTCATTACCCCATTCCGCCGCACTTGCAACAGGCCTATGCGCAGGTGGGTTGGCGGGCGGATGCATTTCCACTGGCCCACCGAATGGCAAACGAAGTCCTGAGTCTGCCCATGGGACCACATATGCCAACAACTCAAGGTAGTCAGGTGCTCTCTGCACTTCTTCGCAGCGTTGGAGCTGATGACTGAAGCCAAATCTTATCGCCAGATACTGCGGTCGTCATACATCATCGGCGGAGCGTCAGTACTGAACATTCTGGTGGGGCTGGCGCGCACCAAGGCTGCAGCCATCCTGCTTGGACCATCAGGCGTAGGCCTAATTGGTATTTTTCAGAGCCTGATGGCCACTGCCGCCTCTGTCGCAGGCTTGGGCTTCGGCAACGTAGGCACTCGGCAAATTGCCGAAGCTGAAGGGCAACAGGATACGCAAGCGGTGGCGGCTGCGCGACGTGCGTTGTTCCTGGGGACCTTAGCCTTGGCCGTGATCGGCGCAGCGATATTTTGGGCTGCACGCGATGTCTTGGCCGTCCGGGTGCTTGGTAGTGCAATTTTTGCCACCCCGGTTGGCTGGCTGGCGCTGGGCGTGGCGCTGATGGTGGCGGCAGGTTCTCAGAGCGCGCTGCTCAATGGTCTGCGCCGTATTGGAGACATCGCCCGCGTGAGCGTGATCTCCGCGTTGTGCTCCACAGTGCTAGGCGTTACAGCGCTACTGCTGTGGGGACAAAACGGCGTACTGGTTTTTGTGCTGACAACGCCGTTGTGCACTTTTGTGGTGGGGCATTGGTACGTTGCACGACTACCCAAAGTAAGTGCTCCGCCCACACCTTGGCCTGCGCTGGTTGGACAGTGGCGCACATTGGCAAGATTGGGGGCCGCTTTCATGTTGGCTGGACTGGTAGCCACCCTGACGCAACTCCTGGTGCGCACCATGTTGCAACGCCAGTTGGGAACGGAAGCGCTAGGAAACTTCCAAGCCGCGTGGCAAATTTCGATGACGTATCTGGGTTTTGTGCTCACCGCCATGGGCACGGATTACTACCCACGTCTCACCGCCTCCATCCATGACCATGCCTCCACTAATCAAATGGTGAACGAACAAACTGAAGTGGCCTTGCTGCTTGGGGGGGGCGTGCTGCTGGCAATGATGGGCCTGACACCATGGGTTATTGAACTGCTTTATTCCAGCCACTTTCATGAGGCTGCTGGCGTATTGCGTTGGCAAATCATTGGGGACGTGCTCAAAGTGGTTAGTTGGCCATTGGGCTTCATCCTCTTGGCCTCTGGTGATGGGCGATCCTTTCTTATCACTGAGTCCATTGGTTTTGGTATCTTCACGGCGTTGACTTGGCTGGGTTTGCGTTTTTTTGGTGTTCAGGCCACAGGCATTGCTTTTGTGGGTATGTATCTCGTGTATCTGCCTATGGTCTATTGGTTGGCACGGTACAAAACAGGATTTCGATGGACCGCAGGAATCTGGTGGTACACCGGAGTGCTCGTATTTTTATGCGCCCTTTTGAAGGGTATATCGATGTGGTCTCAATTTGCCAGCGCAATTTTTGGCTTGCTGGCTGCCATATGTTGGGCTCTTCACGCGCTGGCTCGTCTTTCTCAAATAAATGCTTTAAGCGGACCTATATCTAAAATGCGCGCCCGAATATCAGGACGGAAAAATGATGCGATTGATTAATATAAGGCAATGCAAATTGTGATTATTTTTCGAATGGGAAGATATTCTGATTTAATCGAAATTCATATTGTGGGTAATATGGACTTTTTGCCTGAGAGCTGTTTGTGACGGATGGTGGCGACATCAAGCGCTCATGTTGATGGCATCTATTTTTCAAGACGCTTTGCATTAATGATTTTAATAATATGAATTCATAAGAGAAGAATTATGAGAATTTTATTGCTGGGTGAGTATAGCGGGCTTTATACAAATCTGAGGGATGGGCTAAGGAAGCTGGGGCATGAGGCTGTCATCGCCGCTGGAGGAGACGGATGGAAGAAAATTACTTCAGACATACGTTTTGATACAGATGTTTCACCAATTATAAATAAGATGGCGAAGAATATATTGCCATTCTTTAAGCTGGGGCAATTGAGTGGTTTTGACGTGGTTCAGATCATCAATCCGCTTGTTCTTTATCGAAATTTCGGAATCAATAGAACGTTTCTCCAGTTCATTTTGAAAAACAATAACAAAATATTTCTTTCGGCTGCAGGGGATGATTCTTTTTATACCGCTGCGGTTGATTCGCAGAAATTCAGATACGCTCCTTTGCAAGATTACCTGAAATTTGATTTGCGTGGCCGAAGTTTTCCATATGGCGAATCGGCAGTTATTGAGTGGAATAAGGAGCTTGCCAGTCGCGTTGATGGAATTATTCCAATTGCATATGAATATGCTGAAGCCTATCGTGATCACAAAAATGTCAAAACGACTGTGCCGATGCCAATAAACGTAGAAAAAATAAAATATGTAGAAAACGAGCTAGATGAAAGAGTTGTTTTTTATCATGGTATTAATAGGCCGGGATTTAAAGGCACTCGACATATCATGAAAGCGTTCGACGCGCTACGTAATTTGCATGCAGATAGTGCGGAATTCATCATCGGAAATAGTACTCCATATCTTGAATACTTGGAAATCATAAAAAAAACCAATGTAATTATAGATCAGACAAGTTCATATTCCTGTGCAATGAATGCACTCATTTCAATGGCAATGGGGAAGGTCGTAATGGGCGGAAATGAGCCAGAGTCAATGCGAGAGTTGAATCAGGAGCGTAGCCCGGCAATTAATATCCTGCCAGACGAAAAATGCATCATCTCTGAGGTTGAATCTTTGCTGGATCAAAGAACAATTATTCCAGAGCTCGGGTACAAGTCGAGAGTTTTTATTGAGAAAAATCACGACTACATAGATGTGGCGCAGAAGTACTTAAAAATCTGGAATGCTTGAATTGTGTTGTGGTTTGCTTACGTTATTTTTCTGACTTTATTTTTATCTTCCGGCTTCTTTAAGCTGAAGCGGGGGCGGCTCGCATTTTTAATATTTTCCATTGCTTTTCTTACCTTCCTGGCGGGAGGGAGAATGGATTATGGTGTCGATTATGATGAGTATCGAAAAATATTTGAAGATGTTCCTTGCTTAAATGAATTTTTCGGCTCGGATGCATTGACTGATATTCATGGAGAGTATTTTTTTCTACTTCTATGTTCCGTATTAAAGTCAATAGGGTTGAGTTTTGAAGGGTTTTCGTTGGTTTTCGCACTTTTGAGTGTATTTATTACCGTCTATGCTTTTAATAAGTTTGGGTGGGGCGTTACTGTTGCTGTGTTGCTGTATTTTAGTCATAACTATTTCCTGAAGGAAATGGGGCAAATAAGAAACGGCTTATCTTCAGCTATCTTGCTAATGGCTTTTTATTATCTTAAAAATTTTGAAAATAAAAAATATTTTTTCTCTGTAGTGCTTGCATCGCTTATACATTCTGCTGCATTGGTTTTTCTTCTTGCGCATTTTATAATCAAGCGGAGTTTTTATTCTCTTTTTGCATTGCTGGCATTTGCCTTTGTTTTGGGTTTTGTCGGTTGGTTGGATATGGCTCTTGGTTTGGTGGGTCAATATTTGCCTGAAAGATTGAGTGACTATATTGGAACGGATTACTACAGTAATATAGGGTTGAGTAATCCGCAAACTGTTAAGCAGATGGCTTTTTGCATTTTGTTTTTTTTGATTTTTGACGAATTTTCGAAAAACAAAAAAATCTCAAATGACATGGCTGTAGTTAGTTTGGGGTACACGGTAAAAATATATATGGCATCTGTATTTTTTTTGCTTATATTTGTTGAGTTTGATTTGCTTGCCAGAAGAATGGCCTCTTATTTTGCGATTGTGGAGCCAATAATAATGGCTCAATGTCTTTATTTGTTTGCCGCCATAGGGGAGCGGCGACGCTATTTCCTGTTGATGGCGTTTGTTTTTTTGTATGCGACGGTATCAATCTTCTTTAACGTCTCTTTTCGAGAGGGGTTCGATGGAGTTTATAAAAATTGGATGCTTGAGGGGGTGTAAATGCCAAGTCCACGGGTAAGTGTTTTGATGGCGGTGAATCGTCTCGACGGATTTTTGGATGATGCAATAAACAGCATACTGGCGCAATCTTTCCGAGATTTTGAATTTATTATTGTGGCAAATAATTGCGATGATAATTTATTTGAATATCTTCATAAATTTATTGATTCTAGAATTAGACTGTTTAGAATATCTTTGGGTGGTTTGGCTAATGCCTTGAACTTTGGTATTTGCCAAGCGAAAGGAATATATATAGCGAGAATGGATGCCGATGATATATCGCTTGAAAATAGGTTGCAGGCTCAATATGATTTTATGGAGAAAAATCCGTCCGTCGTTCTTGTTGGATGTGATAGTGTTTTAATTGATGAGCGCGGAGAATTGCTGGCGCAGAAGTTCAAATTTTATGGGGACAATGCTTCCATCAGAAAAAATCTTCCTATTAGAAATACTATTCTGCATCCGGCAATAATGGCAAAAACCTCCTTGCTGTTGCAGATGGGGGGGTATAAATATGGGCATATGTCGGAAGATCATGAGTTATTTATAAGAATTTCTCGCAATAAGGAAAATCTATTTCATAATTTGAATGAAATTCTTTTTTGTTATCGTCGGCATTCTGGGCAAATTACTGATATATCGCGTGCGCGGAAGAATTTTTGTGAAATAAGCGGATTTTTATTTACTGAATTTCTGTTGACTTTTAATTTTAAATATATTTTTGGAATGTGTGTTGTGTCGCCGCTTGGGAGGCGTTTTTTGAATTTAAGCAGAAGGATGAAACTACTTTTTCTGAGATGTTGAATGTTGTTGATTTTTATTGGAGTTGTGAATATTTTTAATGTGGTGTGGATTTTGGGGGTATTATGCGGTGCGAAGCTGACCGGGAATTAAATGTCCTGCCTTCAGTGGCGGTTTGTCTGGCGGCATTTAATGGAATGGATTTCCTGGCGCAGCAGTTGACATCCATTCTTCAGCAAAAAAGGGTTGCTGTCACGATTTTTATTAGCGTGGATAAATCAACGGATGATACTGAGAATTGGGTTGAGTTGATGGCTAAAGAGCACTCAAATATCATAATTCTTCCTCATGGAGAAATTTTTGGTGGTGCTGCGAAAAACTTCTTCCGCCTGCTTCGTGATGTGAATTTTTTTGCTTTCGATTTCATCGCTTTCTCTGACCAAGATGATATATGGTTGCCAGAAAAACTTTTCCGAGCGCACGAGGTGTTATTGAAGATTGATGCAGATGCATACTCTAGCAATGTCACTGCGTTCTGGCCAGATGGCAGTCAGCATTTGATTGCAAAGAATCAGGCGCAAGTTCAATGGGATTTTCTATTTGAGGCTGCGGGGCCGGGTTGTACCTATGTTATGCGAAAAGAGTTGGTATATGCTATTCAAGCGCTAATAAAAACCCGTTGGACTGATGTCCAGAAAGTGGGGCTGCACGATTGGTTTTTCTATGCGTTTGCCCGTTCTAATGGCTATCGATGGATTATTGATGATTGCGCTGGAATGTTATATAGGCAGCACGAGAATAATCAGGTGGGCGTTAACTCTGGGTTCAAAGCCTTTTTTCACCGGGCACGTAAGGTATCAAATGGCTGGGGGCTGGCTCAGTCAGCCTTGATCTCTGAATTGGTTGGATTGGGTAATAATCCGTTCGTCAAGCGGTGGTCAGGGGGCAGCAGAGCCGGCTTGTTGTGGCTTGCCTTTCACGCCTGGCAATGTAGAAGGCGTGTGCGTGACAAAATATTATTTTTCTTGTCGTGCATTGCATTGTGTTTAGTGGGAAGCCGCCCCCAATGAACCAGCAGCAGCGGTTAGTGGTCACCGGCGCCAATGGTTTTGTGGGTCGGGCCTTGTGCGCTGGCGCGGTGGCACGTGGTTCTACCGTGCGCGGCATTACCCGTTCCACTTACGATTTGCCCTACGGCAGTGAAAACTTTGTGGTTGGCAATATGAATGAACGCACCGATTGGCGGGGAGCGCTTGAGGATTCAAAAGTTATCATGCATCTTGCTGCCCGCGTGCATGTAATGGCTGATACGGCGGAAAATCCACTGGATGAGTTTCGCCGCGTTAATGTACTAGGCACTTTGAATCTGGCTCGGCAGGCCGCTGCGGCTGGCGTGCAGCGTTTTGTATTTATCAGCTCTGTTAAGGTCAATGGTGAATCAACGCAGCCGGACCATCCGTTCAGGGCAGATGATGTATCTGCACCGCTGGATGCTTATGGCATCTCCAAGATGGAGGCCGAGCAGGGTCTGCGGGAGATCGCCTCTCAAACAGGAATGGAGGTGGTCATCATCCGTCCGCCTTTGGTCTACGGCCCTGGTGTCAAAGCCAACTTTGCTGCCATGATGCGCTGGCTCAAGCGCGGCGTACCCTTGCCGCTGGGTGCCATCCACAATCAGCGCAGTCTGGTGGCCCTGGATAATCTGGTTGATTTGATCTTGACCTGCCTCACGCATCCCGCAGCAGCCAATCAAACCTTTCTGGTATCTGATGGTGAGGATGTTTCCACCACCGAGCTGTTACGCCGAATGGGTCGGGCGATGGGCAAGCCGGCGCGCTTGCTGCCTGTGCCGGCCAGTTGGCTGCAAGTGGCGGCAGCCCTGGTGGGCAAGCGGGATGTGGCGCAGCGCTTGTGTGACTCTTTGCAGGTGGATATTGAAAAGACGCGCCAGCTATTGGGGTGGAGCCCGCCTCTTACACTGGACCAAGGTTTGAAGAAGGCAGCAGAAGGGTGTGGGCGTGAAGCGGTTATTTGATTTGCTGCTGGCTTTGGTAGCCGCCGTGATTTTGGTGGTTCCGGTATTGCTGGTGGCTATGGCGGTCCGCCTGACATCTTCTGGTCCTGCCCTGTACTGGTCCGACCGCGTTGGGCGTCACAACAGGATTTTCAAGATGCCCAAGTTCCGCAGCATGCGCGTGGGCACGCCCGCCGTGGCCACGCACCTGTTGGCCGACCCCAAGGCGCATCTCACGCCGATTGGCAGTTTTTTGCGCAAGAGCAGTCTGGACGAATTGCCCCAACTCTGGAGCATTCTGGTGGGTGACATGAGTTTTGTCGGCCCCAGGCCTGCGTTGTTTAATCAGCATGACCTGATTGAACTGCGCACGCAGTTGGGTGTGCATGCATTGGTGCCGGGGCTCACGGGCTGGGCGCAAATCAATGGGCGCGACGAATTGCCCATACCCAACAAGGTGAAGCTGGATGTGGAGTATCTGCAGCGCCAGTCGCTGTGGTTTGATATGCGCATCCTGTGGCTGACTTTCGTGAAGGTCATTCGACGCGACGGAATCACCCATTGATGGAATGGCTGTAATGAAACGTTTGTTGATCGTGGGTGCCGGTGGCCATGGCCGTTCGGTGGCCGAGGCGGTGCTGGCCGGTGGTGTCTTCAAGTTGGCGGGCTTCGTGGACGATGCGGCGCCTGGTTTGCGCCAGGTGTGGGATTGGCCGGTATTCGGCAGCACGGTGGAGCTGGATCGGTGCCGCCAACATGCAGATACCGCCATCGTGGCCATAGGCAACAACCGCTTGCGCGAGGAACTGCACCACAGGCTGGGTGCCGCCGGTTTCGAGCTGGCTACGGTGATTCACCCCCAGGCCATGGTGTCGCCCCGGGCGCGCATTGGCGTTGGCAGTGCCGTCATGGCCGGTGCCATTGTCGGCACCGAAGCACAGTTGGGCACTGGCGTCATCGTCAATTGCGGTGCGGTGGTAGACCACCATTGCCAGGTGGAAGATTTTGGCCATTTGGGTGTGAAGGCGGGCATGGCGGGCGGTTCGGTCTTGGGGCATGGCGCCTGGATGCAGGCGGGGGCTGTGCTGGGCTATGGGGTCAGGGTGGTAGCCGGGGTGGTGTTGCACCCCGGTCAGGCTGTGGCCGAAAAATAAGAAGTCGAGAAATGCCATTTCATAAATTCATAGCGACGCCCTTGCTGGCGCTGCCGCGCCCCGCCAAACGGCTGGTGGTGGTAGCGATCGATCTGGTGTTGTCATTGCTTTCGGTCTGGGTTGCGTTCTATTTGCGCGTCGACCAGACGGGTCTGCCGCAAGCGCAGCAAAAGTATGTTTACCTGCTGGCGCCCTTGCTGGCGTTTCCCCTGTTTGTGCGCTTTGGGCTGTACCGCGCCATTTTTCGTTACACCGGCATGGCGGCGCTGTTCACTACAGCCAAGGCCGTGGGGGTCTATGCGGTACTGTTTTTTACCGCTCTGCTGGTGTTGAAGTGGGACGGGGTGCCGCGCAGCTTGGGCCTGATTCAGCCGCTGATCTTTTTGCTGCTGGTCGGGGGCAGCCGGGCGATTGCGCGCTATTGGCTGGCGGGTGGCTCCCGCAAGGCGCGCCATGCCCAGGGCCGCTTGCTGATCTACGGGGCCGGCGATGCGGGGGTGCAAACAGCGTACGCGTTGGGCCTGGCGCACCAGTTTGTGCTGCTGGGTTTTATCGACGATGACAAGGCCAAGGCGGGGCGCAGCATCAACGGCGTTGACGTCATTGCGCCTGACGAGGTGGCCGATGCCGTGGAGCGCATGGGCGTTACCGATATCTTGCTGGCCATGCCATCGCTCGACCGCGCGCGCCGCAATGAAATCGTTGCCATGTTGCGTGGGTTGCATGTGCACGTGCGCAGCCTGCCCGGCATGGGCGACCTGGCATCGGGCCGGGTGACGGTTCAGGATTTTCAGGAGCTCGATGTCGAAGACCTTTTGGGGCGCCCGCCCGTACCGCCCGATTCGACCTTGCTGGCCAAGAACCTGGCCCACAAGGTCGTGCTGGTGACTGGTGCTGGCGGCAGCATCGGCAGCGAGCTGTGCCGCCAGATCATTCAAGAGAAACCGCGCCAGCTGGTGCTGGTGGAGCACAACGAGTTTGGCCTTTACTCCATCCACCGCGAGCTGGAAGGTCTGTGCACCGAGCATGCGTTGCGGGTGGAGCTGGTTCCGCTGCTGGCCAGCGTGGGCAATTTTGGGCGCCTGAAGGAAATTTGCCACCTGTACCGGCCCGCCACCGTGTACCACGCGGCCGCCTACAAGCATGTGCCGCTGGTGGAGAGCAATCCGTCCGAGGGGGTATTGAACAATGTGTTCGGCACCCTGAACATGGCCCGCGCGGCCATGGAAAGCGAAGTAGCCCACTTTGTGCTGGTGTCCACCGACAAGGCCGTGCGTCCCACCAACGTGATGGGGGCCACCAAGCGCATGGCCGAACTGGTGCTGCAGGCGTTGTCGGCCAGCGGCTCGGTGGTGTTTCACCTGCCCGACGGATCGCTCAGCCCCGAGGTTCGCAACCGCACCCTGTTTTCCATGGTGCGCTTCGGCAATGTGCTGGGCAGCAGCGGCAGCGTGGTGCCCCTGTTTCGCAAACAATTGCGCGATGGCGGCCCGTTGACGGTAACGCACGCGGAAGTCACCCGGTATTTCATGACCATTCCCGAGGCCGCCCAGCTGGTGCTGCAGGCCGGCGCCATGGCGCGCGGCGGTGATGTGTTTTTGCTGGACATGGGGCAGCCGGTGAAGATCATGGACTTGGCACGGCGCATGGTGGAGCTGTCAGGCATGACGGTGTGCGACGAAGACCATCCTGGCGGCGACATCGAAATCCGCATCACCGGCCTGCGGCCCGGAGAGAAGCTCTATGAGGAGCTGCTCATTAGCGATAATCCCGAAGGCACCGCCCACGCGCGCATCATGAAGGCGCATGAAGACTTCCTGCCCTGGCCGCAACTGGCACCGGTACTGGTGGAAATGCGGCACGCCGCCATACAGAGCGATCAGGAAACCATGAGAAGCATCCTGCTGCAACTGGTGCATGGATACAGCCCCGAGTCCTTGAGGGCATCCACCACGGAGAAAGCAAACGGGGCGGCCCCGCAACGGCACACACCCTGTACATCGGCTCAACTGAATATTTTGGAGTGAAGAATGCGTAAAAAAGTCGTGGCCGTGTTGGTTGCCATAGTGGTGGGTGCGGGTGTTGGGGCGGCTCTGGGCTATGGCCCGCTGCTGCGCTACAAATCCGAAGGCGTGCTCAGCATGGAAATCGGTACGGCGGAATACAAGCGATTCGCGGAATTGGCCGTGGACGGGCACACGATGCAGCAATATGTCGGCGTGGTGCCGCCGCCGGGGCTGGAGCCATCCCAGGTCGAGAAACTGGTACGTGACATGCCGCGAGGCGAATGGCTCATGCCCGTGCCCAAGGTCAGCAAGGTGGATGCCAAGCAGCTGCCGGATATTCTGCTGCAGGTCGAACAAGAGCGTGAAAAGGCGCTTCTCAGCAGGGATGGCGCCAAGGCATCGGTTTACCTGGGCGTGCAGTTGGGCTATTCGGCACCCGACCCCCGTCAAGCCGCCGATGTGGCGGGCTGGCTGGGGGCGTATTTCAAGGACGTGGCCACGCGCGAAACGGTGCGCGAGCTGGTCTCCCGCTGGGCGGCGGACAACCGCCAGTTCTCCGACCGCGCGCTGGAGCGCAAGCTCAAGTACGAGTTTGACATCGAGCAGGCGCAGAACCGCGTGGCGGCGTTGAAGAAGATCATGGCCAGTTATCCCGACGCAGCGCGGCGCGAAAGCCAGCAAGTGGTGGACGTGCGCAAGGACAACGAGAAGTTCATGTCGCCCGTGGCGCAGTTGGTGGGTACAGAGTCTGAAATGATCGATATCCGCGAAAAGCTCCAGCGACTCGGTCGCGAAATGGAGCAACAGGCGTTTGCCAAGGCGCTCATCACCGACGCACAGGCAGAGCTGGGCAAGGCGCGCAGCGGCAGCGAGAGCGTACTGAAGCTGGCCGATGTGATCGTGCGGTTTTCCAAGGAGGCCAACACCGAGGCGCAGCGGGAAAAGCTGTCTTCGCTGGCGGCAGACATGTCGTCCATCAGCGCGCGTTTCCTGTCGCAAGCGCAGTTCATCGCCCAGCCGTCCGTGCCCAGCCGGCCGGAGCGTCCGCGCCCGCTGATGGTGATTGCGCTGGCGGCCGTGCTGGCGGGTGTGCTGGCTGCCTTGTTCGCCTGGCGCGATGCGCTGGTGCAGCTGCTGCGCGAGCCCCAGGGCCCCAAGGCCTGACGGACCCCATGGATGCGGCACAATTTGTGCCTCATTGTTTTCACCGAATGGCCCGCTTCCATGACCGACCCTTCCCCCGATCCCGACCTGTCCCACATCGGCCCGCGCGACAAGGCTGAAATCCTGGCGCAGGCGCTGCCCTATATCCGCAAGTTCCATGGCAAGACCATGGTCATCAAGTACGGCGGCAACGCCATGACCGACCCCGACCTGCAGGCCGACTTTGCCGAAGACGTGGTGCTGCTCAAGCTCGTGGGCATGAACCCGGTGGTGGTGCACGGGGGCGGCCCGCAGATCGAGACGGCGCTCAACCGCCTGGGCAAGAAGGGCCATTTCATCCAGGGCATGCGCGTGACCGACGCCGAAACCATGGAAGTGGTGGAGTGGGTGCTGGCCGGCGAGGTGCAGCAGGATATCGTGGGCCTGATCAACCAGGCCGGCGGCAAGGCCGTGGGCCTGACCGGGCGCGATGGCGGCATGATCCGCGCGCAAAAACTCAAGATGGTGGACAGCAAGGACCCGAGCATCGAGCACGACGTGGGCCAGGTGGGCGACATCGTGTCCATCGACCCCAGCGTGGTCAAGGCCCTGCAGGACGATGCGTTCATCCCCGTCATCAGCCCGATCGGCTTTGGCGAAAACAACGAGAGCTACAACATCAATGCCGATGTGGTGGCCAGCAAGCTGGCCACGGTGCTGCAGGCCGAAAAGCTCATGCTGCTGACCAACACCCCCGGCGTGCTGGACAAGGCGGGCCAGCTGCTCACCGACCTCACCGCGCGCGAGATCGATGCCCTGTTTGCCGACGGCACCATTTCGGGCGGCATGCTGCCCAAGATTGCGGGGGCGCTGGATGCCGCCCGGGCCGGCGTGAATGCCGTGCACATCATCGACGGCCGCGTGCCGCACGCCATGCTGCTGGAAATCCTGACCGATCAGGCCTACGGCACCATGATCCGCAGTCATTGAGATGCTCCCCCTGAGTCGCCTTTGGCGCCTTCCCCCTCTCCTTCGGGAGGGGGACGCACCCGGTGGCCTGGCAAAGCCAGTTCCACGGGTGCACTGGCCTTGGCCGCGCCAGTTGCTGGGGCCGGGAGCCGTGCGCGGCCCGGTGGAGCATTGACATGCGCTTGCTGCTGGTCGAAGACGACGTCATGGTGGCCAGCGGCATCAAGCTGGGGCTCACCGATGCCGGCTACGCGGTCGACTGGGTGGGCAGTGGCGAGCGCGCCGAAGAGGTGCTGCGCACCGAGTCTTTCGATGCGGCCATCATCGACATCGGCCTGCCCGCCATGGACGGGCTGGAGCTGACCCGCCGCCTGCGCCGCCCCGGCATGGCCAGCCCCGCGATGCCGGTGCTGATTCTCACGGCCCGCGATGCCCTGCACGACCGGGTGCAGGGGCTCGATTGGGGCGCGGACGATTACATGGTCAAGCCCTTCGAATTGCCCGAGCTGCTGGCGCGTTTGCGCGCCCTGCTGCGCCGCTCACAGGCCGCCACCACGGCGGTGCTGAGCTTTGGCCCGCTGGCGCTGGACACGGCCGGGCGCCGCGCCAGCATCCGGACTGACGATGCCGAACAGGTGATCGATCTCGGCCCGCGTGAATGGACGGTGCTGGAATACCTGCTCATCCATGCCCCCAAGCCGGCCAGCAAGGACAAGCTGCTGCAGGCGCTGACCGGCTGGGACAAGGAGATCACGCCCAACGCCGTCGAGGTCTATGTGTCGCGGCTGCGCGGCAAGCTGGAGCCGCATGGCGTGGCCCTGCGCTCGATTCGCGGCTTTGGCTACCGGCTGGAATTGCACGCGCAGTAAACCCGGGCTCCACCATGCAGCGGCCCCGACTTCGCGCGATGACTTCCGATCTGCGCAACCGGCTGTTGATACTGCTGGTGCTGCCCCTGCTGGCGCTGGCGCTGGTGGGGGTCTGGCTCGACTACCGCTCGGCGGACGAGGCCGCAGCGCGGCACGACCAGCGCCTGCTGCGCCTGCTGCCGGCGCTGGCCGATTCCGTGCTGGCTCCGCCCATCCGCGACAGCGAACCGCCCTTGCTGCTGCTGGCGCCGCCGGTGGAGGATTTTTTGCGCCAGCACCCAGGCTACGCGGCCTACAGCGTGCGCGACACCTCCGGCCGTCTGTTGCTGGGCGACGCCTGGGTGCAGCCTGCCGTGCCCACCACGCAGGCGCCCGAGTTCCACAGCCTGGAATATGGTGGCGTCACCTACCGCGTGGCGGTGCAGCGCGGGCGCACGGGGGCTGGCGAGCTGGTGGTGGCGCTGGCCGATGGGTCCGATCCGCGCCAGCAATGGGCGCAGCAGCTGCTGCTGCGGGTGTTGCTGCCCAACCTGGTGCTGGTGGGCGCTGCGGGGCTGGCCATTCACTGGGCGGTGCGCCGGGCCTTCAAGCCGCTGGTGGACCTGGCCGACGCAGTGGAGCGCCGTTCGCCGCGCGACCTGAGCCCGATCGATGAAGCCGCATCGCCCGCCGAGGTGCGGCCCCTGGTGCACTCGCTGAATCGCCTGTTTGCCTTGGTGAACGCGCAGGCCGAAGGACAGCGCCGCTTTGTGGCCGATGCGGCCCACCAGCTGCGCACACCGCTGGCCGGCCTGCAGGCCCAGGTGGAGGCATGGGCCATGATGGCCCGCGCCTCCGTGCCGGCACCCCTGCCGTTGAATTTTGATAAAAAGCACCCGCCAGCGCAGGATGGGCAGGCGCCAGGCGCTATTGTTCTAGGCGTTGAGCAGATCGAAAAGCTGCGCCACGCCACGCGCCGCACCTCGCAGCTGGCGCACCAGTTGCTGGCGCTGTCGCGGGCCGACGCGCGCAGCCTGGATGCCCAGCCGTCCCAGCGCGTGGACCTGAAGGACCTGTGCGAAGCCCTGCTCGAATCCTTTCTTGATGCCGCCACCGGCAAGGGGCTGGATTTGGGGCTCGATGTGCAGTCTGCGCATGTCGCCGGCCATGACTGGTTGCTGCGCGAGCTGCTCTCCAATCTGGTGGACAACGCCATCAAGTACACGCCGGCTGGCGGTGTGGTCACCATTCGCTGCGGCGTGCGCCATGCCATGGGGCTGCACCGGGTGTTCCTGCAGGTGGAAGACGATGGCCCCGGTGTCCCCGAGGCCGAGCGCGGGCGGGTGATGCAGCGCTTTTACCGCGTGCCCGGCTCGGTGGGCGAGGGCACTGGCCTGGGGCTCGCCATTGCCGATGAGATTGCCCGCGTGCACCATGCGACGCTGACCCTGGGGGCCGGCGCTCAAGGGCGTGGGCTGGTGGTCACGGTGGTGTTTCCGCCCTAGCCGCCAGTTGCCGGCGCCTGAATGGCTGCGCTGCCGCGCCTGCCGGCACCGTGGAATGCCTGTGCGAGAATCATTTCCATACATGATTTACGCACTTGCCCACCCCATGGATTGCCTGCCTTGCGCGCCCCGGTACGTGGGTTGCGTGCACGGGGCCGGTGCCTCCACTTCTTGTTTGCTGCATGTCTGAACCATCGCCCACCTCCGAGCCAGTCAGCGCTGCCGATGCGGGCGACGGCACCGCTGTGCGCAAGCGGCCCAAGCCCGGCGAGCGCCGGGCGCAGATCCTGCAGGCGCTGGCCGGGATGCTGGAGCAGCCCGGGGCCGAGCGCATCACCACGGCGGCGCTGGCGGCGCGCCTGTCGGTCAGCGAGGCGGCCCTGTACCGCCATTTCGCCAGCAAGGCGCAGATGTTCGAGGGCCTGATCGATTTCATCGAGCAGACCGTGTTCACGCGGGTGGCGCAGATCGTCGGGCGCGACCTGGCCGATGGTGGGCAAGCCATTGAAGGCGGTGCCCACCAGGCGGCGCGCGTGGTGGCGCTGCTGCTGCAGTTTGGCGAGCGCAATCCGGGCCTGGTGCGGGTGATGGTGGGCGATGCGCTGGTGCTGGAGCACGAGCGCCTGCAACAGCGCATGAACCAGTTCTTCGAGCGCATCGAATCCTCGCTGCGCCAGTGCCTGCGCGCGGCAGCGGGCACGGCGAACTCCGCCACGCCCACGGTGGACGCCCAGGTGGCGGCCAGTGTGCTGACGGCCTTCACGCTGGGCCGCTTGCAGCGCTATGCCCGTTCGGGTTTTCGGCGGTTGCCAACCGAGCATCTGGACGCTAGTCTTGCGCTGATGCTGTGACGGCATAGGCCGGCAGCCGCAACTTGGCCGCCTCTGGCGGCCACATCGGACAGTGGCGGCCGGTGGCGTGCGAACAACGCCCGCAAAAATAAGCCCAAATCTTTGATGGGGCTTTGGACGCAGCATCAAAAATGCTGCAAAATAGAACGAACGTTCGTTTTATTTTGCATATGCCCTCACCTACCAACTCCCGTCAGGCCACCCGTATCCCGCGCGTTGCCGGCGGCACGGGCCGCGCCCTGCAAAAAGGCCAGCAAACCAAGGCCGTCATCGTGGAGGCCGCCCTGGGGCTGGCCACCCACATTGGCCTGGAAGGGTTGTCGATTGGTGCGCTGGCGGATATCACCGGCATGAGCAAGTCGGGTGTCTTTGCCCATTTCGGCTCGCGCGAAGAGTTGCAGATCTCGGTCATCCGCGAATACCACACCCGCTTCGAGCAAGAGGTGTTCTACCCGGCTATGAGCGCACCGCGCGGCGTGCCACGCCTGCGGGCCCTGTTCGACAACTGGATGAAGCGCACTTCGATCGAGATCGACTCGGGCTGCATCTACATCAGCGGCGCCATCGAGTTTGGCGACCGTACCGGGCTGGTGCGCGATGCGCTGGTCAATTCGGTGCGCACCTGGCTGGCTGCCATGCAGCGCGCCATCGAACACTGCAAGGAGCTGGGCCAGCTGCGCGACGAGGTGAGTCCCGAACAGATGCTGTTTGAAATCCACGGCCTCATCCTGGCGCTGCACTACGAAGCGCGTTTTCTGCAAACCCCGGGGGCCATCGATCGCGCCATCACGGGGTTCAACAACATTCTGGCCCGCTGCAGCCAACCGGCTGCGGCCAAGGGTCGCCCCGTTTCCACCCAAACCCCCAAGGAGTAAACCCATGCCTACCTACACGCCGCCCCTGCGCGACATGCAATTCGTCATGCACGAAGTGCTCAAGGTCAGTGATGAATTGAAGGCGCTGCCGCCGCATGCCGACGTGGATGCGGACACCATCAACGCCGTGCTCGAAGAAGGCGGCAAGTTTGCGGCCGAGGTGGCTTTTCCGATCAACATCAGCGGCGACACCGAAGGCTGCACGCTCGACAAGACCACCCATGCAGTGACCACGCCCCAGGGCTTCAAGGAAGCCTACGCCAAGTACGTCGAAGGCGGCTGGGCGGCACTCTCCTGCGACCCCGCGTACGGCGGCCAGGGCCTGCCGTTCGTGGTGAACCAGTGCTTCTACGAGATGATGAACTCGGCCAACCAGGCCTGGACCATGTACCCCGGCCTCTCGCACGGCGCCTATGAGTGCCTGCACGCCCACGGCACCGAAGAGCAAAAGAAGATCTACCTGCCCAAGCTGACCAGCGGCGAGTGGACCGGCACCATGTGCCTGACCGAACCCCACTGCGGCACCGACCTGGGCCTGCTGCGCACCAAGGCCGAACCCCAGGCCGATGGCACCTACAGGATCACCGGCGCCAAGATCTTCATCTCGGCCGGCGAGCACGACATGACCAGCAACATCGTGCACCTGGTGCTGGCCCGCCTGCCCGATGCGCCCGCGGGCAGCAAGGGCATCAGCCTGTTCGTGGTGCCCAAGTTCAAGGTGAATGCCGACGGCAGCCTGGGCGAGCGCAACGCGATTTACTGCGGCGGCCTGGAGCACAAGATGGGCATCCATGGCAACGCCACGGCGCAGATCGTGATCGACGGCGCCACCGGCACCCTGGTGGGCCAGCCGCACAAGGGCCTGGCCGCCATGTTCGTGATGATGAACGCCGCCCGCCTGGGCGTTGGCAACCAGTCGCTGGGTTTGACCGAAGTAGCCTTTCAGAACGCGCTGGCCTACGCCAAGGACCGCATTCAGATGCGCAGCCTCTCGGGCACCAAGGCCAAGGACAAGCCGGCCGACCCCATCATCGTGCACCCCGACGTGCGCAAGATGCTGCTCACCGCCAAGGCCTACGCCGAAGGCGCCCGTGCGCTGCAGTGCTTCTGCGCCGTGCTGCTGGACAAGGAACTGAGCCACCCCGATGAGAAGGTGCGCAAGGACTCCGGCGAAATGCTGGCCCTGCTGACCCCCATCGTCAAGGCCTTCATCACCGACAACGGCTTTGAAGCCACCGTGATGTGCCAGCAGGTCTTTGGCGGCCACGGCTACATCAAGGAATGGGGCATGGAGCAGCATGTGCGCGATGCGCGCATCAACATGATCTACGAAGGCACCAACACCATTCAGTCGCTGGACCTGCTGGGCCGCAAGATCCTGGGCAACAACGGCGCCTCGCTCAAGAAGTTTGGCAAGCTGGTGGGCCAGCTGGTGGAGGAAGAGGGCGTCAACGAAAAGATGGCCGAGTTCATCAACCCCATCGCCTACCTCGGCGACCAGATGACCAAGTTCACCACCGAGATCGGTTTCAAGGGCCTGCAGAACCCTGACGAAGTGGGCGCCGCCGCCGTGGACTACCTGCGCGTGGCCGGCCACCTGGTGTTTGGCTATTTCTTCGCCCGCATGGCCCAGGTGGCACTGCGCGAAATCGCCGCCGGCAACACCGACCCGTTCTATGGCGCCAAGCTGCAGACCGCACGCTTTTACTTCGCCAAGCTGTTCCCCGAGACCGCCACGCTCATGCGTACGGCGCGTGCGGGCAGCCAGGTGCTGATGGACACCGACCTGGCCCTGGCCTGACCGGCAGGTGGGGCGGATTTCAAGCCTTTTTGCAATGGAGCCTCTATGTATAAAGCGGTAGCAGCTATTGTGTTGGTAGCGTCTGCGGTGCCCGCATGGGCGCAGATGACGCCCGAGGGCCTGTGGCGCAACATCGACGACAAGACCGGTGAGGCCAAGGCGGAAATCCGCATCCGTGACAACGGTGGCGCACTGTCTGGCGTGCTCGAAAAGCGCCTGACCAAGGATGCCAAGCCCGACGAAGTCTGCAAGGAGTGCAGCGACGACCGCAAGGATAAGCCGCTGCAGGGCCTGGAGATCATCCGCAACGCCAAGAAGGCCGAGGACAAGGATGTGTGGGAGGGCGGCAAGATTCTCGACCCCGAGAACGGCCGCAACTACACGCTGCGCCTGACGCCCATCGAGGGCGGCAAAAAACTCGAAGTGCGCGGCTCCATCGGCCCCTTTGGTCGCACGCAGACCTGGATCCGGGTGCAGTAAACGCCCACGCTCTTAACCCCCGCTCGCCCTGAGCTTGTCGAAGGGCCTGGATGCAACCCCTCGCCACGGCTTCGACAAGCTCAGCCCGAACGGAATTGAAACTCATCAAAATATGTCCAGATTCCAAGTGAAGAAAGTCGCCGTGCTCGGCGCAGGCGTGATGGGCGCGCAGATTGCTGCGCACCTCGTCAACGTCAAGGTGCCGGTGGTGCTGTTCGACCTTCCCGCCAAGGAAGGCGCAAAGAACGGCATCGTCACCCGCGCCATCGACAACCTCAAGAAGCTCAAGCCCGCGCCGCTGGGCGTGGCCGACGACGCCGCCCTGATCGGCCAGGCCAACTACGAAGAGCACCTGGAGCAATTGCGCGACTGCGACCTCATCATCGAGGCCATCGCCGAGCGCATGGACTGGAAGCTCGACCTGTACAAGAAGATCGCGCCGTTCGTGGCACCGCACGCCATCGTGGCGTCCAACACCTCGGGCCTGTCGATCACCAAATTGAGCGAGGCGCTGCCCGAGAACATCAAGCCGCGCTTTTGCGGCATCCACTTCTTCAACCCGCCGCGCTACATGACGCTGGTGGAGCTGATCGACACCCCCACCACCGCCCCCGAGGTGCTCGACCAGCTCGAAGCCTTCGTCACCAGCGGCCTGGGCAAGGGCGTGGTGCGCGCGCACGACACGCCCAACTTCATCGCCAACCGCGTGGGCATCGCCGGCATGCTGGCCACCATGAAGGAAGTCGAGAATTTCGGCCTGAGCTTTGACGTGGTGGACGACCTCACGGGCAAGAAGCTGGGCCGTGCCAGCAGCGGCACCTTCCGCACCGCCGACGTGGTGGGGCTGGACACCATGGCCCACGTCATCAAGACGCTGCAGGACAACCTGGACGAGAAGAGCGACCCGTTCTACGCCAGCTTTGAAACGCCCGCCGTGCTGAAAAAGCTGCTGGAGCTGGGCCACCTGGGCCAGAAGACCCAGGCCGGTTTCTACAAGAAGGTCGGTCGCGATGTGCTGCGCTTTGACCTCGACGCCGAAGAGTACGTGCCTGGCGGCCAGAAGGCCGACGAGGTGTACGGCCGCATGCTCAAGAAGCCTGCCGCCCAGCGCCTGAAGCTGCTGCGCAATGCCGAAGGCGCGCAGGGCCAGTTCCTGTGGGCCATCCTGCGCAACAGCTTTCACTACGCCGCCGTGCACCTGGGCACCATTGCCGACAACGCCCGCGACGTGGACCAGGCCATGCGCTGGGGCTTCGGCATGCAGCAGGGCCCGTTCGAGCTGTGGCAGGAAGCCGGCTGGCTCGAAGTGGCGAAGATGATCCAGGAAGACATCGATGCCGGCAAGGCATTGAGCCGTGCGCCGTTGCCCGAATGGGTCTTCAAGGGCCCCGTGGCCGAGGCCGGCGGCGTGCACACCGCGCAAGGCTCGTGGAGTGCATCCGCTGCCAAATTCGTAGCGCGTCGCGCTTTGCCCGTGTACGCCAGGCAGCATTTTCCTGAAAGACTGCTGGGCGAAGCCTTGCCCGACTACAAGACGGCTGGCAAGACGCTGCACGAAGACGACGCCATCCGCCTGTGGACGCTGGACGGCGATGACCGTCCCTCCGGTAGCGGAGTGCTCATCGCCAGCATCAAGACCAAGATGCACGCCATCAGCCCCGACGTGTGCGAGGGCCTGAACCTGGCGGTCGAGATGGCCGAGAAGGACTTCCAGGGCGTGGTCATCTGGTCGGGCGACGAGCCCTTCAGCGTGGGCGCCGACCTGCAGGCCATGCTGCCCGCCTTCATGATCGCCGGCGTGAGCGCGGTCGAAGGGGCAGAGCACGAAATGCAGCAGACCATGCTGCGCCTGCGTTACGCCAACGTGCCCGTGGTCTCTGCCGTGCGCGGCATGGCGCTGGGCGGTGGCTGCGAGCTGGCCGTGCACTCGGCCCGCCGCGTGGTGCACATGGAAAGCTACATCGGCCTGGTCGAAGTGGGGGTGGGCCTGGTGCCCGGCGCTGGCGGCCTGACCTACATCGCCCGCCGTGCGGCCGAGAACGCCGAGGCCTCGACCGGCAAGGACTTGCTGCCGTTTCTCACCGAAGGCTTCACCGCCGCCGCCATGGCCAAGGTGGGCACCAGCGCGCTCGAATCGCGCAAGCTGGGCTATGTGCTGCACAGCGACGTGATCGTGCCGCACAAGGACGAGCTGCTGTTCGTGGCCATCAACGAAGCCAAGGCCCTGGCCAGCGGCGGCTGGCGTGCGCCGCACAAGCGCCTGTTTCCCGTGGCGGGCCGCAGCGGCATCGCCACCATCAAGGGCTCGCTGGTCAACATGCGCGATGGCGGCTTCATCAGCCAGCACGACTTCCACATCGCCAGCCTGATCGCCGAAGTGGTGTGCGGCGGCGACGTGGATGCGGGCACGCTGGTGAGCGAGGAGTACCTGATGGCGCTGGAACGCAAGGCCTTCTGCGCGCTCATCGAGCACCCCAAGACGCAGGAGCGCATCCTGGGCATGCTCAACACCGGCAAGCCGGTGAGGAACTGAGCGCCACGATGGACCGCGCACCCAACAAGCTGCAGCGTTCGCTGATGCGCCTGGACGAGGCACCCGCTTTCATGCGCGGCTTTGTGCAGAACATCATCCTGCGCCGTGCCGTGCCCTTCACGGGCACGGCGGGCATCCGCTTCGACACGCTCACGCCCGAGCGTGTCGAAGTGCGCCTCGCCAACGAACACCGGGTGCAAAACCACATCGGTGGCGTGCACGCCTCGGCCATGAACCTGCTGGCCGAAACCGCCACCGGCATGGTGGTGGGCATGAATGTGCGCGACGACTGCACGCCGCTGGCCAAGGAGTTCAGCATGGCGTTCAGGAAGCGCGCCACGGGTGGCCTCAAGGCCGTGGCCACGCTCAGCGCCGAGCAGCGCGCCACCCTGCAGGCCAGCGACCAGGGCGAGGTGCAGGTCGCGGTCACCGTGACCGATGAAGCCGGCGTGGAGCCGGTCGAATGTGTTTTTACGTGGGCCTGGGTTCCAGCCAGCCGCCCCGCCAAGAATTGAAGGAGTTACCCCATGGCCCAACCCATCCAGGAAGCCTACATCGTCGCAGCCACGCGCACGCCCATCGGGCGCTCGCACCGCGGCTTCTTTCGCAACATGCGCCCCGACGATCTGCTGGCCACCACCCTCAAGGCGGCGCTGGCGGCTGCGCCGGGCCTTGACCCGGCAGCGATTGAAGACATCATCTGCGGCTGCGCCATTCCTGAAGCGCAGCAGGGCCTGAACGTGGCGCGCATTGGCGCCGTGCTGGCCGGCCTGCCCGCCAGCGTGGGCGGCATCACCGTCAACCGTTTCTGCGCATCGGGCCTGTCGGCCGTGCAGATGGCCGCCGACCGCATCCGCGTGGGCGAGGCCGAGGTGATGATCGCCGCCGGTGTGGAAAGCATGAGCATGGTGCCCATGATGGGCAACAGCCCCAGCCTGTCGCCCAGCATTTTCGAGCGCGAAGGCGATGTGGGCATTGCCTATGGCATGGGCCTCACGGCCGAGAAAGTGGCGCAGCAGTGGAAGGTGAGCCGCGAAGCGCAGGACGAGTTTGCGCTGCAGTCGCACCTGAAGGCCCTGGCTGCGCAAAAGGCCGGCTACTTTGCCGACGAGATCACGCCCATCGAGGTGACCGACCGCACGGCCAACCTCGAAACCGGCGAGTCCATCGCCACCACCCGCACCGTGAGCCTGGACGAAGGCGCGCGCGCCGACACCTCGCTCGAAGGCCTGGCCAGGCTGCGCACGGTATTCGCTGCGCGCGGCTCGGTCACGGCGGGCAACAGCTCGCAGACCAGCGACGGCGCCGGTGCGCTGATCCTGGCCAGCGAAGCGGCCGTGAAGCGCTTTGGCCTCACGCCACTGGCGCGTTTCGTGAGCTACGCGGCCAAGGGCGTGCCACCGCACATCATGGGGATCGGCCCTATCGAAGCCATTCCGGCCGCACTGCGCTATGCAGGCCTCAAGCACCAGGACATCGACTGGTACGAGCTGAACGAAGCCTTTGCGGCGCAGTCGCTGGCGGTGATGAACACGCTGGGGCTGGACCCTGCCAAGGTGAACCCGATGGGGGGCGCGATTGCGCTGGGGCATCCGCTGGGGGCGACGGGGGCGATCCGGTCGGCGACGGTGGTGCATGCGCTCAAGCGGAACAAGTTGAGGTATGGGATGGTGACGATGTGTGTGGGGATGGGGCAGGGGGCTGCGGGGATTTTTGAGGCTGTTTGATTTGATTTGACTTGACTGGCTACATGCCTGAGATGCCTTCCCCACCCGTTCGGGCTGAGCTTGTCGAAGCCAGGGCTGGTGCGCTGGTTTGGGCGGTGTGCGTTGGTTGAGTGCGGAGGCCGGGTCTCGCCCCGGCGGGCAACCTGAAGGGAACCTGAGCGGACATCCCTTCGGGCCATCGCTGCGCTCGGCCCGGGCTGCGCAGCGCGAGGCGCTTGCGCCCGCGAGAGGGGGCCGAGCGCAGCGATGGCCCGTATTTGGCTTCAACCCCATCTGGCTGCGCCTGCGGCGGGGCGATTGCGGGGTGGCGGGTGTGCCGCAGGACACACCCGCCTCGTGAACTGACTCGCCGTGGCTGTCCGAGCGGCGCGCGCAGCGCAAAGCGAGTTCCACGGCGCACCCCGCAACCGCCCCGACGCAGGTCTGCCCCGAAGGGGTCGCAGGCTGTGGGTCGCCTTTTCTTTGCTTACGTTCTTTTGGCGAAGCAAAAGAAAGTGAGTCGGCCGCCGGGCCGAGACCCGGCCTCCGCCCTCAACCAAAACCACCCACAATCCAACCCACCCCCAACCCAGTCCCCTCCACGACCCTCACCCCGCCCGTTTCGCGGCACACTTACAGCCATGACCGACCCACACCCATTCGATCAAGCCATACAGCTACACGCCGAAATCCCCGGCCAGTACCAGGGCCAGACCCATGCGGGCTACTGGAACATGGTGGGCCCCTTTGGCGGCATCACCGCAGCCACGTTGCTGCAGGCCGTCATGCAGCACCCGGCGCGGCTGGGCGACCCGTTGTCGCTCACCGTCAACTACGCAGGCGCCCTGGTGGCGGGGCCTTTCACCGTGCAGGCCACGCCGGTGCGCACCAATCGCTCTACCCAGCACTGGACGCTGTCGATCCTGCAGGCCGATGCCGATGGCGCCCAGGTGGTCACCACCACCGCCACCGCCGTGACGGCCGTGCGCCGCGAGACCTGGAGCGCGGGCGATGTGCCCCTGCCCGACGTGCCGCAGCCGGCGGACCTGCCCGCCATTCCGCCGGGCTTTGGTTCGGAATGGCTCAGCCGCTATGAGATGCGACCCGTGACTGGAACGCTGCCACGCGCCTGGGATGGCAGTGGCGACCACAGCCTGACCCAGCTGTGGATGCGCGATGCACCCCCGCGCCCGCTCGACTTTTGCGCGCTGGCGGCGCTGGCCGATGTGTTCTTTCCCCGTGTCTGGTTGCGCCGTGCGCACCGGGTGCCAGCGGGCACGGTGTCCATCACGGTGTACTTTCACGCCAGCGCCGAGCAGTTGCAGCAAACCGGCATGGGCTACCTGCTGGGCCAGGCGCGCGGGCAGGAGTTTCGCAACGGCTTTTTTGACCAGACCGTGCAGCTGTGGAACGAGGCGGGCACCATGCTGGCCACCAGCCACCAGATCGTTTACTACAAGGAATAAGAAGCGGGCACTGTGTCGCCCTCGTTTCCCCTCACCACCCCCAGACCCACCATGACCGAAGCCACCCAAGACATCCTCGTGCACACCGAAGCGGGCGTGACCACCATCACCTTCAACCGCGTGGACAAGAAAAATTCCATCACCACCGCCATGTATGCCGCCATGGCCGACGCGCTGGCTGCTGCCGAGGCGGACGCCAGCGTGCGCGCCGTGGTGTTCCAGGGCGACGTGGCGGTATTCAGCGCCGGCAATGACATTGGTGATTTTCTGCAGCAGCCGCCCGCCACCCAGGATTCGCCCGTGTTCCGCTTCCTGCGCGGCCTGGCCGCTTTCCCCAAGCCCGTGATTGCAGCGGTCTGCGGCCCGGCGGTGGGCATAGGCACCACCCTGCTGTTCCACTGCGATCTGGTCTATGCGGGCGACAACGCCGCATTCTCCATGCCGTTCGTCAACCTGGGCCTGTGCCCCGAGGCAGCATCGAGCCTGCTGGTGCCGCAGATGCTGGGCTACCACCGCGCTGCCGAAGCCCTGCTGCTGGGCGAACCCTTCATGGCCGAGGCGGCGCTCGAAGTGGGCCTGGTCAACCGCGTGGTGCCCCCCACGGAATGCAATGGCGTGGCACAGGCACAGGCGCGCAAGCTGGCCGCCAAGCCGCTGTCGGCGCTGATCGAGACCAAGCGCCTCATGAAAAAAAGCCAGGCCCCCCAGGTGCTCGCCGTGATGGCCGAAGAAGGCGCCAGCTTTGGCCGCATGCTGCGCGAGCCCGCAGCGCGCGAAGCCTTCGGCGCTTTCATGGAAAAACGCAAGCCCGACTTCAGCCAATGCTGAAACCAGCGCTGCGCCCGCCGCCCCAGGGACACCGATGACAAAAACCATAGCAACACCCGTCGCGTTCGAGCCCGAGTTCATTGCCGGCGTGAAAACCATTTTTGAGGAAAAGATTGTCTTCAACCAGGTGCTGGGCCTCAAGGTGGTCAGTCTCGCGCCCGAGCGTGTGGTGGCCCGCATCGACATGAAGCCCGAACTGGTCGGCCACTTTGCCTACAACCGCATCCACGGCGGCGTGATCAGCGCGGGCCTCGATGCCATGGGCGGCCTGGCCGTGATGGCCGCCATGGGCGCCAAGCACATGGACGAGACGCCCGAACAGCGCCTGCACCGCTTTGCCCGGCTGGGCACCATTGATCTGCGCGTGGACTATCTGCGGCCGGGCATCGGCAGCCATTTCGAGTTGCGCGCCGAGGTGCTGCGCCTGGGCTCGCGCGTGGCCACCACGCGCATGGAGTTTTTGGGACCCGATGGCGTGCTCATGTCAGCGGCCGCCGCAGCCTATATCGTGTCCTGAACGCGCCCGATCTGGTGTGTCCATGCAAGTGATGCAAGTGCATGCAACCAGCGAACGATTTGGTTACTGATCTTGCGCAAGACGCCAAGGTGCAATGCCCCGGCACTCCTACGATGCCTTCTTTTCAAGGAGATCCGATGGCTGTGCAGAACCCCTTTTTTGGCAAGCGCGAAACTGAAACCTTCCAGCCCCGCCACAACACGGTCACCCCCAGCACCGTGAGCAATGTGTCACCCAGTGCCAGTGCAGCGGTGGCAGCCGCTGCCGCCAAGGCGCCGGCAGAAAGCAGTGGCAGCAAGCTCACCGTGGGCCCCAACATCAAGCTCAAGGGGGTGGAGATCACCGATTGCGACACCCTGGTGGTGGAAGGCACGGTGGAAGCCACCATGGATTCGCGGGTCATCCAGATTGCCGAGCAGGGTGCGTTCCGTGGTTCGGCCGACATCGATATCGCCGAAATCCGCGGCGAGTTCAATGGCACGCTCACCGTGCGCGACAAGCTCGTCGTCTTTGCCACCGGCAAGGTCAGCGGGAAAATCCGCTATGGCAAGCTGGTGGTGGAAGAGGGTGGCCAGCTGTCGGGCGAAATCGAGGTGGGCGTGGGCACCGCCACCAGTGCCCGTCCGGCGGCCGCAGCGCGGCCCATGGACGCACCAGTGCCCGCCGTGGCTCTGGCCTGAACGCAGGGCGTTCAGGTAGGCACCGGCACCGGCACCGGCACCGGCACCGGGCGCGGCCGGCCGTCGGCGTCGATGGCCACATAGGTCAGGCGCGCTTCGGTCACCTTCAGGTATTGGCCCTGGTCCGAGAAGCGTTCGGCATACACCTCCACCTCTACCGTGATGGAGGTGCGGCCAATGCGCGTGACCGTGGCGAAGAAGGACAGGATGTCGCCCACCCGCACCGGCTGCTTGAAGATGAACTCGTTCACCGCCACGGTCGCCATGCGGCCCTGGATATAGCGCGCGGGCAGCACCGAACCGGCCAGATCGACCTGCGCCATCACCCAGCCGCCGAAGATGTCGCCATTGGCGTTGCTGTCGGCGGGCATGGGAATGACCTTCAGTACCAGTTCATGGCTGGAGGGCAAGGCGGGTGCGGGGAGGTGGGGCAAATCAGGCATGGGCACAATCGGGGTGAATAAGCAACCCCCGGAATTGTCCCCTATGCGCCACCACGGCGATTCTTCTCCCCCTCCTTCTCCGAACGACCCCGCGCACAAACGCTCTGACTGGGCCACGCTCTCACGCCTTCTGCCGTATCTGTGGCAGTACAAGGGGCGCGTCGTTCTGGCCATCGTGTTCATGGTGGGCGCCAAGGTCGCCAATGTGGGCGTGCCGGTGCTGCTCAAGAACCTGGTCGATGCCATGGCGCTCAGGCCCGGCGACCCGGCTGCCGTGCTGGTGGTGCCGGCCGGCTTGCTGCTGGCCTACGGATTGCTGCGCCTGTCCACCTCGCTGTTCACCGAGTTGCGCGAACTGGTGTTTGCCAAGGCCACGCAGGGCGCGGCACGCTCGATTGCCTTGCAGACCTTCGAGCACCTGCACGCGCTGAGCCTGCGCTTTCATCTGGAGCGCCAGACCGGTGGCATGACGCGCGACATCGAGCGCGGCGTGCGTGGCATCGAGTCGCTGATCTCGTTCACGCTGTTCAACATCGGCGCCACGCTGATCGAAGTGGCCATGGTGCTCACGGTACTGGCCGTCAAGTTCGATGCCTGGTTTGCCTGGATCACGCTGGCTGCGCTGGCCTGCTACATCGCCTTCACGGTGCTGCTGACCGAGTGGCGCACCCAGTTCCGCCGCCAGGCCAACGAGTTCGATTCGGCCGCGCACAGCAAGGCGGTGGATTCGCTGCTCAACTACGAAACCGTCAAATATTTCAACAACGAAAGTTTCGAGGCCCGCCGCTACGACGAAAGCCTGCAGCGCCTGCGTGCCGCGCGCCTGAAGGCGCAAAGCTCGCTCTCGCTGCTCAACACCGGCCAGCAGCTCATCATTGCCACGGGCCTGGTGGCCATGCTCTGGCGCGCCACGCAGGGCGTGGTCGATGGCCACATGACGCTGGGCGACCTGGTCATGGTCAACGCCTTCATGATCCAGCTCTACATCCCGCTCAACTTCCTGGGCGTGATCTACCGCGAGATCAAGCAGAGCCTGACCGACCTGGACAAGATGTTCACCCTCATGGACCGCGAGCGCGAGGTGGCCGATGCCCCCGGCGCGCAGCCGCTGGTGGGGCTGGCACAGCCCACGGTGCGCTTTGAGAATGTGCAGTTCGCCTACGACCCGGCCCGGCCCATCCTCAAGGGCATCAGCTTCGAGATTCCGGCGGGCAAGACGGTGGCGGTGGTCGGCCCTTCGGGTTCGGGCAAGTCCACGCTGGCGCGGCTGCTGTTTCGCTTCTACGACATCCAGCAGGGCCGCATCACCCTGGCCGGGCAGGAAATCCGCGACGTCACGCAGGCCAGCCTGCGCCAGGCCATCGGCATCGTGCCGCAGGACACCGTGCTGTTCAACGACACCGTGGCCTACAACATCGCCTACGGCCGCCCCGGCGCCAGCCAGGCCGAGATCGAGGAAGCCGCCCGCGCGGCACGCATCCACGACTTCATCGCCGCCACGCCCAAGGGCTACGCCACCCAGGTGGGCGAGCGCGGCTTGAAGCTGTCGGGCGGTGAAAAACAGCGCGTGGCCATTGCGCGCACCTTGCTGAAAAACCCGCCGGTGCTGATCTTCGACGAGGCCACCAGCGCGCTGGATTCGGCCAACGAACGCGCCATCCAGGCCGAACTGCAAAGCGCCGCGCGCAACCGCACCACGCTGCTCATCGCCCACCGCCTGTCCACCGTGGTCGATGCGCACCAGATCCTGGTGATGGACGCGGGGCAGATCGTCGAGCGCGGCACGCACGGCGAGCTGCTGGCACTGGACGGGCGCTACGCCAGCATGTGGGCGCTGCAGCAAAGCGGAATGGAGTGACAGTGATGCCTGGTACAAACCCGAATGATTGATGTGAATTAAGCACCAATCCATTGTGATCCGACCGTCTTCCTGACGGGGCGCTCTGGTGAAACAATCGAGCCGAGTCGCGATCGATGCTCTCCTTGCACCAAAAAGCACGGGAGCGTGATGGCCCACGAAGCCCGTTGTCCCTGGAGGAGCCCGGATTGTGTCGGATTTACGTTTTTCTCAGTTGATGCAGGCCCGCCTGGCGGCCGACCCGCAGGCTCCGGCCTTTGTGCACGGCGAGGGCGTCACCACGGTGGCGTCGCTGGCGCATCAGGTGCAGTGCATGGCGGCCTGGTTGCGTGCCGCGGGTATCGGTCCCGGGGACCGGGTGGCCGTGTGGCTGGTGAACCGGGTCGAATGGCTGGCGCTGCTGATGGCCGCCGCACGCATCGGCGCCACGGTGGCGGCGGTCAATACCCGCTACCGCCGGGAGGAGGTGGCTCACATTCTGCGCACCAGCGGCGCCCGTCTGCTGGTGACGCAGCTGCCCCATCAACGGCTGGACTTTTTGGCCATCCTGGCAGGCCTGGACCCCGCGCAAGTGCCCGATTTGCAGCAGGTGGCCGTATTGGGCAGCGGCAGCGCCGCGCCTGCTGGCGTGGCCGACCTTGCCGCCGGCCTGGCCTGGCGGCTGGTTCCATTGGACTGGCAGCCATGCGCGCTCGATACCGGGCCGGACGATTCGGACCCCGACGCCACGGTGGTGTTGTTCTCCACCTCGGGAACGACCAAGGCGCCCAAGCTGGTGATGCACCCGCAGCGCACCCTGGTGGACCATGCCTTGCGCTGCACGGCGGCTTACCGGTTGGATGCGCCCGGTGCCTGCCTGCTGACTCTGCTGCCGCTGTGCGGCGCTTTTGGCTTGAACAGCACCCTGGCCGCGTTCGCCGCGGGCGCGCCGGTCGTCTTGCCGGCTTTGTTTGAAGCTGACGAGGCCGCGGCCTTGCTGGCGCGCCATGCGGTGACGCATTGCTTTGGCAGTGACGAGATGGTGCGCCGCCTGGCGGAAAGCTCGGAGGCGGCGCAGCCTTTTGCGTCGCTGCGCTTCTTTGGCTTTGGTGCCTTCACGTCGAATTTCACCGAAATCGCCCAGGCCTGTTGTGCGCGGGGTATCCCGCTGCACGGCCTGTACGGTTCCAGCGAGGTGCTGGCGGTTTTCTCCGCCCAGGCCGGCGACCTGCCCTTGGCGCAGCGCCTGGAAGGTGGCGGCATGCCCGTGGCCGGGGCGCAGGCGCGCATTCGCATCCGCGACGAGGCCACGGGCCAGTTGCTGCCAAGCGGACAGTCGGGACAGATCGAAATTCAGGCGCCCAGCCTGTTCCAGGGCTACTTCGGCAATCCGGCGGCCACGGAAGAAGCCATGCACGAGGGCTATTTCAAGACCGGCGACCTGGGCCATCTGCGGCCCGATGGCAGCCTGGTGTTCGAGACGCGCCTGGGCGATGCCGTGCGCCTGGGCGGCAATCTGGTCAACCCGGCGGAAATCGAAGAACTCCTGCAGCGCGATCCCGGGGTGCGTGAAGCCCAGGTGGTTGCGGTGCCGATCCAGGGCCAGGACCGCCCCGTGGCCTTCATCGTGCCCGAGGTGGGGGCGGGGCCCGACACGGCGGCCTTGCTGGCCCCGCTGCGCCAGTCGATTGCCAGCTACAAGGTGCCGCAGCGGGTGTGGATGCTGGCGGCCTTTCCGCTGACCCAGGGCGCCAACGGCAACAAGATTTCCCGTGCGCAGTTGCGCCAGATGGCGCAGGAACGCCTGGCCGCCGAAACCGCCCAGCCCAAGGAGCCCGCATGAACCCCCGTTACTTTGAAGACTTCACCGTGGGCGAGCATTTCACCAGCTCGGGCCGCACCGTCACCGAAGCCGATCTGACCCTGTTCAACATGATCTCGGGCGACTGGAATCCCATCCACGCCGACGCCGAATTTGCCGCCGGCACCCGCTTCGGCCAGCGCATCGTCCACGGCGCCTTTGGCGTGGCCTTGCTGACAGGCTTCATGCACCAGATGGGAATTTTCGAGGGCACGGCGGTGGCCATGCTGTCGCTCAAGGAGTGGAGCTTCAAGGCCCCCATCCTGATGGGACAGACCCTGCGCCTGCAGCTCACCGTGACCGAGCTGGACCCTGGCAGCAGCGCCCGCATGGGTCGCCTGGGCCGGCATTTGCAGCTGCGCGACCAGCACGGCCAGGTGGTGCAGGAAGGCCGCAGCGATCTGCTCATCCTCAAGCGCCCGTCCACAAGTCACGCCTGATCCCGTCTGATTTCCCAGTCTTGCCCGCTTCCCTTTCCCATCCTCAGGAGACAACATGAAAAAACGCCTTTCCCCCGTTGCCGCAGTGACCCTGGCCCTGTGCTCCGCCACGGCGGTGACCCAGGTCCACGCCCAGGCCTATCCCAGCAAGCCTGTGACCATCGTGGTGCCGTATTCCGCGGGTGGGCCGGTGGACAACTTCATCCGGGCCCTGAGCCAGCAGCTGTCCGACAGCTGGAAGCAGCCGGTGGTGGTGCTCAACAAGCCGGGCGCCAACGAAATCATTGGCGCCGACCAGGTCGCCAAGAGCGCGCCCGACGGCTACACCCTGTTCGCTGGCACCGAAGCCTCGCTCACCATGAGCCCGCACCTCTACAAGAAGCTGCCCTACAACGTGGAGACCGACCTGGTACCCATCAGCCAGCTGATCAGCTTGCCGCTGATGCTTTTCACCCACAAGAACACCCCGGCCAACACCGTGACCGAGTTTGTCGAGCTGGCCCGCAAGGCCAAGGCCCAGGGCAAGCCGCTGAGCTACGGATCTTCCGGCGCGGGCGGCATTGCTCACCTGCCCATGGTGACTTTTGAAAAGCAGGAAGGTATTTCCATGACCCATGTGCCCTACCGGGGCGCGGCCAACCTGATTCCCGACGTGATCGCTGGCCAGGTGGATGCCGCGGTGCTGGCCGTGTCGGTGATCGAGCAGCATGTGAAGACCGGCGTGCTCAAGCCCCTGGCCGTGTCGTCCGAGACCCGCAGCGCGGCCTTGCCCCAGGTGCCCACTTTCAAGGAGGCGGGCGTCAAGGACATCCACGCCATCTTCAGCATCGGCCTGCTGGCGCCCAAGGGCACCCCGGTGGCGGTGGTGGACAAGGTTGCCGCCAGCGCCAAGGCCATCATCGCCACACCGGACTTTCGCCAGAAAAACATCGATGCCTTCAGCTACGTGCCCGTGGCCTCGACTCCGGTGGAGTTCAAGACCTATCTGAGCAGCAACAGCAAGCTGCAGGCCGAGCGGGTCAAGGCCTCTGGCGTGACGCTGGACTGAGCCCCATCTGTCTTCCCTTCGTTTCCTGACCTTCTGAGCGATTGACCATGAACGCCATCACGTCCCGAATCCCCGCCGCGCTGCAGAACCTGGCGCTGCCCATCATTGCCTCGCCAATGTTCACCGTCAGCTACCCCGAGCTGGTGCTGGCCCAGTGCAAGGCGGGCATCGTGGGCTCGTTCCCGGCGCTCAATGCCCGCCAGCCCGAGCTGCTGGGCGAGTGGCTGCACCAGATGAAGGCCGACCTGGATGCCTACCGCAGCGCCCACCCCGGCCAGCCGGTCGGCCCCATCGCGGTCAACCAGATTGCGCACAGCTCCAACGTGCGCCTGATGCAGGACATGGAAACCTGCATCCAGCACCAGGTGCCCGTCATCATCACGTCGCTGCGCGCGCCTGCGCGCGAAGTCGTGGATGCCGTGCACAGCTACGGCGGCGTGATCTTTCATGACGTGGTCAATGTGCGCCACGCGCAAAAGGCGCTGGAGGCGGGGGTGGACGGCCTGATCGTCGTGGCCGCAGGGGCGGGGGGGCATGCGGGTACCCAGTCGCCCTTTGCCTTGGTGGGCGAGGTGCGGCGCATTTTTGATGGCCCCCTGGCCCTGTCTGGTGCCATGGCCACCGGCGGCGCCGTGCTGGCTGCCCGTGCCATGGGTGCGGACTTTGCCTACATGGGCACGCGCTTTATCGCCAGCAAGGAAGCCAACGCCAGCGAGGAATACAAGCAGGCCATCGTGAAGGCGGGTGCGTCGGACATCATCTACAGCAACTGGTTCTCGGGCGTGCATGGCAACTATCTGCGCGAGAGCATCGAGCGCGTGGGCCTGGACCCGGAAAACCTGCCGGTGGGTGACAAGGCCAACATGAGCTTTGCCGATGGCCGATCCAAGGCCAAGGCCTGGAAAGACATCTGGGGCGCAGGCCAGGGCGTGGGCCAGATCCACGACCTGCCCGAAGTGCGCGAGATCGTGGCCAGGCTGCGCGCCGAATACGACCTGGCCCGCGCACGCATTTGCACGGGTTGACGTCTGGCGCTTTCCAGGTTCAGGGCGGTGGCACGATGACGAAGCCTTATGCTCGCGGTTCGAAGGAGGGGCCGGTGGATCAGTCGCCGTATTTGTTTTTTGCGGAAGTGGTGGAGGCTGGCAGTTTTGCGATTGCGGCCCGGCGCCTGGGCATGGACCGCTCGAATGTCAGCCGCCGTATCAAGGAGCTGGAGCACACCGCGGGTGTGCAATTGCTGCGCCGCACCACCCGCAAGATGGTGCTGACCGATCTGGGCGCTGCGTTCTACGAGCAGTGCCTGGCGGTGCGCAGCGAAATCGAGCAGGCCAAGAACCTTCTGCTGTCGCATGGCGATGGGGTGCGTGGACCCCTGCATGTCAGTTGCCCGCCGGCGATTGGCCGGCTGTACCTGGTGTCTTTGTTCGAGGCGTTCTGTCGCCGTTACCCTGCGGTGTCCCTGCAGATCACCTTGAAGTCGGGCGCGGTGGATTTGATCGATGAGCGGATCGATGTGGCGATCCGTTTCACCAACGAGCCATCGCCACACCAGGTGGCCAGGGTCTTGGGGCAGACACACTGGATTTTTTGTGCCAGCCCGGACTACCTGGCCGAGCATGGCGCCCCGCAGTTTCCCGAGGATCTTGCACACCATGCATGGCTGGGTATGCGCACCCGCATGGAGCTGCAGTTGCGCAAGGAGGCCGCCCTGCACCGCGTGGTGCTGCGCTCGCGCGTCGCCTGCCCCGATTACGCCCTGCTGGGGCAGATGGCCCGCGATGGGCTGGGCGTGTGCCTGCTGCCCGTCTATGTCGCGTCCCGCGGCCTGCCCCAGGGCGGCCTGGTCCAGGTGTTGGCTGACTACCAGATCGAGCCCACGCCTGGCAGCACCTTGTACGCCATGACCCTGCCAGGCATCCATTCACCGCCGCAGGTCAAGGCCTTTGTCCAGTTCCTGGCCGAGACCGTGCAGGCGGAATTCATCCATTGAGATTTCAAGAAAATATAGGCTCGTCTAGCGAATGCTAGTGACGGGCGTCGAAGGGCTCACGCTCAACCAGATGGCCCAGCCGCCTGAGCGTGGCACAAAGCACTGCCTTTCGCCGGAGTCACCGCTTCCTGGCCTGCACCAAGAGCGTGCAGGCTCGCCAGCTTCTCGGTATTGCCGAGGCCGACGAGTCCTCTTTCCCGGTCTCTTGCAAGGGACAAAGAGGGTTGCTGCGCAAGGCGCGCCACCGAGGGGGCAAAGCGCAGGCAGGCTGCAAGGGTTCTGAGTACACACCCGTGCTCATGGCGCGGGACCGCGCGGAGGGTAACGGCCAGCCTCATCCTGGAGGCGAACAAGGCGGTGAGCGTGCAGGCTGCACTCAAGCCCTTGCTGCCACACGACACCATCCTGTGCACCGATGGCCGTGTCACGCTGGCCAGCGTAGCCCAGGCCGTGAACATCAGCCAGGGCGTGCGCGGTCCCTGACATGTGCAGAACGGCAATGCCTATGTCAGCAGGCTGTGTGGGTGGATTCGCTAGAAGAGCCTGAAAATAACCTCTGGCGCTTGGACTTGAATCCGCCCTACCTGCTACAACTGGCCGACCACACCGGCGTGGACCTGCGCGATGCCGTGGAGCGCAAGCTGGTGATGAACGCCATCAAGCACCCGGTGCCTCCCGGTGGCCCGGCTTCTGTCGATTGACCCAAGCCGGGCGGGGGTGCTCACGCGTTCTCTGAATACCCCTTGGGCCAGCCGCCGCTGGCGTGGTTGCACTCCTGCCAGTCGCGTCCGCGCGGGGTGTGGCCAATGCCAGGGTTGAAGGTGTTGGTCGGGTCCAGCGACTGGTAGAAGCCCGCCAGTGCGGGCTTGGCCACATAAAGGTGGCCCACGTTGTGCTCGGCCGGGTACTCGGCGCGGCGCTCGTCCAGCAGCTCCCACATGCGGTGCTCCATGGCCAGCGGGTCCACGCCCTTCTTCACGATGTAGTCCTGGTGGAACACATGGCAGAAGAAGTGGCCGTAGTACAGCTTGTGCACCACATCGCGCTCCACGTCCTGCGGCAGTTGTTCCACCCATGCGCGGTCGTTGCGGCGCAGGGCAATGTCCAGCGCCACGATGTCTTCCACCTCGCTGCGGTGCACTTCGCGGTAGCGGATGGCGGCGCCCGCAATCGCAAAGCGGTGCAGGAAGGCCTTGCGCCCTTCGTCGGCATCGCACTCGAACCAGCCGCCCTGGGTGCTGTTCGCAAAGTGCTCCGTCAGGAACGTGCGCGTGGCGTCCACCTGGTCGTTCGATACGCGCACCAGCAGGTGGTGCTCGTACAGGTCGCGCCACTGGCGCACGCGCCGCGGCAGGTGGCTGGGCAGCAACCGGGTCACGGCCTGGATGGCGTGGTCCACAAAACCGCGCATCCCGAGGCGTTCAAAGAAGCCGTCGAATCGGCTCTTCAGTGCAAACGCCGCAGGCACGCGGGCCGTGCCAAAGCGGTCGATGAGCAGGAAGGTGTCCTTGCCGTATTTCTCGCCAATGTCGAACGCGGTGCGGTGGATGTACTCGCCCGCAATGGGCGGGCGCGGTAGCGCCGTGAGCAGGTGGCGGCGCACGGCCGTGAGGTCATCGGGCGTGTTGCTGCCGATGTAGAACACCGTGCTGGGTTCTTTGGGGAAGGTGTCGAGCCGCACGGCAAACAGGCACACCTTGCCAGCCGAGCCCGAGGCCTCGAACAGGCGGGACGGGTCGGCATTGAAGCGGGCGGGGCTGTCGGCGTCCACGGCGCGCACGTCCTGGGCGTAGCGGGCGTCCGATGCGGCGCGCTCGGGCTCGTGGCGCACGTCGGCTTCGGTGTAGCTGCCGTTTTGCAGGCGGGTCAGGATGTCTTCGGGTGTGTCGCCCAGCGCGATGCCCAGGTGGTTCACCAACTCCAGCGTGCCGTCATCGCGCACGCGGGCGTACAGCGCCAGCTCGGTATAGGCCGGGCCCCGGCGCACCAGCGCGCCGCCCGAGTTGTTGCAGATGCCGCCCAGCACCGAGGCGCCGATGCACGACGAGCCGATGACCGAATGCGGCTCGCGGTTGAAGGGGATCAGTGTCTGCTCCAGCCGGTCGAGCGTGGCGCCGGGCAGGCACACCACCTGCTCGCCGCCGCGCACCACCTGCACGCCCGCGATGCGCAGCGTGTTGATGAGCACGATCTCGCGGTCGTAGCCGCTGCCATCGGGCGTGGAGCCGCCCGTGAGGCCGGTGTTGGCCGCCTGCATGATGACGATGCGGTCGGCCGCCACGGCGGCCTGCAGCACCTTCCATTGCTCCAGCAGCGTGCCGGGGCGCACCACGGCCAGCACCGGGCCTTCGCCGGTGCGGTGGCCCTTGCGAAAGCGCCGGGTGGCCTGGTCGTCGGTCAGTACATGGGCGGCGCCCACGGCCTCGCGCAACTGCGTCAGCAAGACATCGCGGGTGATTTGCGGGGCGTCGCTCATGCTTCCCGTACCAGCAGGTCGCCGGTGATGTCGGCCACGCGGGCCACGCTGGTCAGGGTCATGGCCACGCGCATTTCTTTCTCCAGCAGCTCCAGCAGGTGTTTGACGCCCGCCTCGCCCGCTGTGGCCAGCGCGTAGATGAAAGCGCGGCCAATCATGGCGCAGTCCGCGCCCAGGGCAATGGCGCGCACCACGTCCAGCCCGTTGCGGATGCCAGAGTCGGCCAGGATCTTGATCTGGCCCTTCACCGCGTCGGCAATGGCCGGCAGGGCGCGGGCCGACGACAGCACGCCGTCGAGCTGGCGGCCGCCGTGGTTGGAGACGATGATGCCGTCCGCGCCAAAGCGCACGGCATCCTTGGCGTCCTCGGGGTCGAGGATGCCCTTGATGACCATCGGGCCCTTCCAGAAGGCGCGGATCCACTCCAGGTCTTTCCACGAGATGGATGGGTCGAAGTTGGCGCCCAGGTAGCCCATGTAGTCCTCCAGGCCCGTGGGGCTGCCGCGGTAGGCCGAGATGTTGCCCAGATCGTGCGGGCGGCCCAGCAGGCCCACGTCCACGGCCCAGCGGGGGTGCGTCACCGCCTGCCAGTAGCGGCGCAGGGCGGCGTTGGGGCCGCTCATGCCCGAATGCGCGTCGCGGTAGCGCGCGCCGGGCACGGGCATGTCCACCGTGAACACCAGGGTGGTGCAGCCCGCGGCCTGCGCGCGCTCCAGCGCGTTCTGCATGAAACCCCGGTCTTTCAGCACGTAGAGCTGGAACCACATGGGGCGTTGGAGCTTGGGCGCCACTTCTTCAATGGGGCAGACCGACACGCTGGACATGGTGAAGGGAATGCCATGCGCGTCGGCCGCACGCGCGGCCTGCACTTCGCCGCGGCGGCGGAACATGCCGGTCAGGCCCACGGGCGACAGGGCCACGGGAATCGAGAGCTTTTCGCCGAACAGCTCGATGCCGGTGTCGAGGCGGCTCATGTCCTTGAGCACGCGCTGGCGCAGCGCGACGGCGGCGAAGTCATCCACATTGCGGCGCAGCGTCTGCTCGGCATAGGCGCCGCCGTCTACGTAGTGGAACAGGAAGGGCGGGAGAAACTTTTGCGCCGCTGCGCGGTAGTCGTCGCTGGAGGAGATGATCATGATGGCTCTCTCAAATCGGTTGGGGCGGCTGCGCTGCAGGCAGCAGCGTCGGCGCCAGGTCAAGGGGAAGGCGCGTGGAACGTTCGCGCCGTGCGCGGTCTTCGTCCATGCGCTGGATGGTGGTGCGCACATGCTCCAGGTGTTCACCAATGCATTCGCGCGCGCGTTGCGGGTCGCCGTCCAGAATGGCCTGCATCAGCGCCTGGTGCTGCGCGGTGAGCGCCTGCAGGGTGACGGGTGCGCTCAGGCGGAACATGTCGTGGCGGTTGCGCTCCACGGTGGAGAGCACCACGGTGAACAGGCTGTGCATCACCTGCACCAGCACCAGGTTGTGCGAGGCTTCTGCGATGGCCAGGTGGAACTGCGCGTCGGCGCGCGCTGCCAGCTCGGCGTGGCCGCCTTGCTGGTGCTGCAGCATCACGTCAAAGCAGCGCTGGATGTGCACCTTGTCCTGGGCGGTGGCGCGCTGCGCAGCCAGCCAGGCGGTGCTGGTCTCCAGGGCGTGGCGCGTTTCCAGCACGTCATAGCGGTACTGGGGGTCGGACTCGATCAGGCCCGCCAGCGGCACCATGGCTTCCTGCAGCCACTCCGCGGGTTTGTTGGACTGCTGCACGTAGGTGCCATCGCCGCGCCGGGCCGAGAGCACACCCTGGCTGGTGAGCTTCTGGATGGCTTCGCGCACCGAGGTGCGCGAAACGCCCAGATCTTCGGCCAACTGGCGTTCGGCTGGCAGGCGCTGGCCGGGCTGCAGCCCGCGTGTCTGTACCAGGGCCAGCAGTTTTTCGACAACGTGATCGGCTAGGCGCATGGGGGCTCTCGGATTCAGGGTTTCAATGACCCGGAATCATCCACGTAAACACATAGGCCTGCAGCGTGGTGATGATGCCGATGATGGCGGCGAACGTCAGGCTGTGCTTGACGGTGAAGCGGAACAGGTCCGATTCCTTGCCTGACAGGCCCACGGCCGCGCAGGCAATGGCGATGGATTGGGGCGAAATCATCTTGCCTGTGACGCCGCCGGTGGTGTTGGCCGCCACCGTGAGCACGGGTGGCAGGCCCAGCTGGTGCGCCGTGGTGGCCTGCAGTGCGCCAAACAGGGCGTTGGCCGAGGTGTCAGAGCCCGTGAGGAATACGCCGATCCAGCCCAGGAAGGGCGAGAAGAACGCAAACGCCTGGCCGGTGTGGGCCAGCGCCAGCGCCAGCGTGGCCGACAGGCCCGAGTAGTTGGCCACGAACGCAAAGGCCAGCACCATGCCGATGGAGTAGATCGGGATAAGCAGCTCCCGCACCGTCTCGCCCAGCGTGACCACGGCCTTGGCGGGGGAGAAGCGGGCGAAGGCCATGGTCAGGATGGCGGCAATCAGGATGGCGGTGCCGGTGGCAGCGAGCCAGTTGAAGGTGTACACCGCGCCATAGGGCGTGGCCTGCGCCACCACCGGCGGCATCTTGGCGACCAGCTTGTCCAGCATGGGCACGGGGATGTTGATGATGGTGGAGGCCAGGGGGCCGCCTGCGGCGAACAGCGCCTTGAAGGGCTTGATGCTCCACAGCGTGACCATGCCGGTCAGGATGATGAAGGGCGACCAGGCCTTGACGATGGCGCCCGCGGTGAGGGGTGCCTCTGCCTTGGTCGACGAGGCGGCATGCCCGGCCGCGGCTTTGCCTTGCGGGGCGCTGTCGCTGTTCTCAAAACGGAAGATGCGTTTGGGCTGCCACACCTTGAGGAAGGCGGTGAGTGCGATCAGCGAGACGATGGCCGAAGTGATGTCGGGCAGCTCGGGGCCAATGAAGTTGGCGGTCAGGAACTGCGTCAGGGCGAACGAGCCGCCGCCCACCAGCACGGCAGGCCAGGTCTCCTTCACGCCGCGCCAGCCGTCCATGATGGCCATGATCCAGAACAGCACCAGAATGGTCATGAAGGGCAGCTGGCGCCCGGCCATCTGGCCGATGATGAAGGGATCGATGCCCGACACCTGGCCCGCCACGATGATGGGAATGCCCATCGCGCCAAAGGCCACGGGGGCGGTGTTGGCGATCAGGCACAGGCCGGCGGCGTACAGCGGCTTGAAGCCCAGGCCCACCAGCAGTGCAGCGGTGATGGCCACGGGGGCGCCAAAACCGGCCGCGCCTTCCAGGAAAGCACCAAAGCAAAAGCCCACCAGGATGAGCTGCAGGCGCTGGTCGTGCGTGACCGACAGGATGGAACTGCGGATGACATCGAACTGCCCGGTCTTGACCGACAGCTTGTACAGGAACACCGCCGCCACAATGATCCAGGCGATGGGCCACAGGCCGTAGAAGAAGCCATACACCGCCGATGCCAGCGCGGCGCTGACCGGCATCTTGTAGAACAGCAGTGCCACGCCCAGGGCCAGCAGCACCGTCACGGTGCCCGCCTGGTAGCCCTTGAGCCGCAGTTTGGTCAGGGCCAGAAAGAAAAAGACGATGGGGATGAGGGCTACGAGCGCTGACAGCCAGATGTTCCCGGCCGGGTCGTAGTTTTGTTGCCAGAGGGTTTGCATAACGGTAAGTGAGGCATTGAAACGCAGACAAAGGCCAGGGGCCCATGGCTTTCTTCACCGCAGTGGATGCGCCGCATTGGGGCGGCGTAGTCTCCGGCCGCTGGCCCCGCAGGTCAGGGGGCCTGAGGGATGGGCTGGCATGAAAGCAGGCTTGGTGCTTTGCCTTCATTGGTAAACGTTGGACTTAATTGGTATGACCAATATAGCCAATCCATGCGAATTGGCTGGATTTTGTGTCTTGTAGTGGGCGATATTTATAGGGTAAATACTTAGTTGTGGTCTTTTGTTTGAATTTTTGTTTATTGGTTATACCAATTTCCTTGAGCGCGATGTGCTGCCTGGGACTTAACGGTGCCAGTACGGTGTGTGAGCCGCCGTTGTGGCGGATGTGCGCGGCGTTGCTGGCCCCCGGGGTCTAGGCGATAGACCGAGAGTTGGCATAAAAAAAGCTTCTAGCGCTTGATACACAAGCGCTAGAAGCTATGGTTTCAGGAGTAATTGGCTTACTTGCGTGCCGCAATCGACTTTTCTGCCAGGTTCACCAGGTCGGCACCGATCTGGCCCTTCCACTTTTCGACCACGGGGCGCGTGGCCTTCACGAAGGCTTCGCGCTCGGCGGGCGTGAGCTGCGTCACGGTGACGCCATGGCTGGCGATCTCTTTCAGCAGCGGCTTGTCGGCCTCGACCACGCCCTTGCGCGCAATGGCGATCTGCTCTTTGCCCGCGTCGATGGCGGCCTGTTTGACGATCTCGCGGTCGGCGGGTGTCCAGCTGTTCCAGATGTCCTTGTTCACCACGAAGATCAGCGGATCATTCATGTAGCCCCACAGCGTCAGGTGCTTTTGCGCCACGGTGTACAGCTTGGCAGCCATATAGACCGACAGGGGGTTCTCTTGTCCATCGACGGCGCTGCTGGCCATGGCCGGCTGGGCGTCGGCCCAGCTCATCTGCGTGGGGTTGGCGCCCAGGGCGGTGAAGGTGTCCAGGAACAGGGGCGAGCCCACCACGCGGATCTTCATGCCCTTGAGGTCTTCGGGCGTCTTGATGGCCTTCTTGGAGTTGGAGATCTCGCGGTAGCCGTTTTCGCCCCAGGCCAGCGGCACCACGCCGGCTTTTTCCAGCGTCTGGAACAGGCTCTTGCCCACTTCGCCCTGCGTGAGCGCATCGGCGGCGGCGTAGTCGGGCATCAGGAAGGGCAGCGAGAACAGGTTGAGCTGCTTGACCTGGGGCGACCAGTTGATGGTCGAGCCCACGGCCATGTCGATCACGCCCTGGCGCAGTGCGCTGAATTCGCGTGTCTGGTCGCCCTGGATCAGCGAGACGCCAGGGTAGAGCTTGATGTTGATGCGGCCGTTGGTGCGCTCGCGCACCTTGTTGGCCCACAGCTCGCCGCCCTTGCCCCAGGGGAAGGCGGTGCCCAGCACCAGCGACATGCGGTATTCGCTCTTGTACGCGGTTTGGGCGATGGCCGCGGGCGCGGTAAAGGCCAGGGCGGCCGCAGCGGCCACGGCCGAGGTGAGGAACGTACGCAGTTTCATTTTTCAGTCTCCTTGTTGAAATCAATAGCCAAGTTTGGCAGGCAGCCACAGCGCCAGTGGCGGGAAGGCAATCACCAGCACCATGACGAGGAACATGGCGAGCAGCATCCAGCCGACCCAGCGCACGGTGGATTCCATGCGCACGCCGGCGATGCGGCAGGACACCATCAGGTTCACGGCCAGCGGCGGGGTGAACTGGCCCAGCGCCACCTTGAGGGTCAGGATCACGCCGAACCACACCGGGTCCCAGTGGTAGTGGTTCATGATGGGCAGCAGCAGCGGCACAAAGATCAAAAAGATCGAGATGCCGTCGAGGAACATGCCCACGGTGATCAGCAGCACGATCAGCAGCGCCAGCACACCGTATTCACCCAGGCCCGAATTCACGATGGCGTTGGCCACCGGGTCGATCACGCCCAGGGTGGACAGCGAATAGGCAAAGATGCCTGCCAGCGACACCACGATGAGGATCACCGCCGACAGCTCGCCCGATTCGCGCAGGATGGGGAACAGGTCACGCACGGAGATAGTGCGGTGGATGACCATGCCCACGAACAGGCCGTAGAACACCGCCACCACGGCGGCTTCGGTGGGGGTGAACCAGCCCGCGCGCATGCCGCCCAGGATGAGCACCGGCGCGGCCAAGCCCCACAGGGCTTCGCGCAGGCTCTGCCAGAAGGGGGGGCGGGGCAGGGTGGCTTCGAGCGCGCCCATCTTGTGCTGGCGCGCCATCCACACGGCCGGAACGATCAGCGCAATGCCGGCCAGCACGCCCGGCACCATGCCGGCTGCAAACAGCGCCGGCACCGAGGCGCCGGGCACCAGCACCGAGTAGATGATGAAAGCCACCGAGGGCGGGATCAGGATGTCGGTGGCGGCCGCAGCCCCCACGACACTGGCCGAGAACGAGGGCGGGTAGCCCGCGCGCGACATGGCGGCAATCATCACGCCGCCCACGGCGGCGGCGTTGGCCGGGCCCGAGCCCGAGATGCCGCCCAGGAACATGGCCACGGCAATCGCCACCAGCGGCAGCATGCCGGGGCCGCGCCCGACGATGGCCACGGCAAAGTTCACCAGGCGCAGCGCCACGCCAGAGCGGTCGAAGATGGAACCGACCAGCACGAACATGGGAATGGCCAGCAGCGGGTATTTGCCCAGGCCGGCGTAGAAGTTCTGCGGCACGGCCAGCAGGCCGAACCACTGGCTGTCGGCATTGGCCAGCGCAATGGCGGCGGCACCGGCCAGGCCCAGGGCGGCACCAATCGGCACGCCGACGAACATCATGGCCAGGAAGGCCACGAACAAGAGCGTAGCGATCATGCCTGGAAGTCTCCGTGGTGGTCTGCGGGCGGCGCCTGGCGGCCGCGCCGGATGAACAGGCCGATGGCGCGCGCGGCAATCAGCGCCGAGATCAGGGGCAGCCAGATCGAATACCACCACTGGGGCACGCCGATGCCGGGTGAAGTTTCGCCAAAGCGGTAGTCGTCCCACACCACGCGCACGCTCAGCACGGCGATCAGGCCGAACAGCAGCGCCACCATGAGCGCGCCAAACCGTGCCAGCAGCTTGCGGCGGGCAACGGAGCCGCCTTCGGCAAAGTATTCGATGCGGATGTGCTGGTCGCGTGCCACTGCAGCCGAGCCGGCCACCAGTGCCAGCACGATCATCAGGAAGACTGAAATCTCTTCGGTCCAGGCAAACGAGGAATTGGTGAAGTAGCGCACCAGCACGTTGGCGAAGGTGATGAGGGCCAGGGCGGCCATCACGATCACCGTGAGCCAGTCTTCGATGCGCAGCGAGCGGGGAGCGTTGTCTTCGGGCGCCGTGGGCGCGGGCGCAGAGGCCGTCGGCCCGGGAGGGGAGGAGGGTGGCATGGGGCAGAGTCTCGGGGAAACAAACAGGGCGAATGCTGTCGCTCTGCCCGGCAGTGTTGTGCACCAGGGGCCTTGGACGGGGCGGGCGCTGTGTGCGCCGCTGCATATTATGGGGCGTGTTGCTGAGGTCACTTGCCTTCGAGTAACCGGGGCGAAAGCGCCTGCGCGCGCGGATAATGCGGCGATGGAAACCAAGTGGCTTGAAGATTTTGTCAGCCTGGCCGAGACGCGCAGCTTCAGCCGGTCTGCCCAGCTGAGGCATGTGACGCAACCGGCCTTTTCACGCCGTATCCAGGCGCTGGAAGCGTGGGCCGGAACCGATCTGGTCGATCGCAGTTCCTATCCCACCCGGCTGACATCGGCGGGCAAGACGCTGTACGACCAGGCGCTGGAGATGCTGCAAGCCATGCAGAACACGCGTGCCATGCTGCGCGCGCACACCAGCGCCAGCCGGGACATGATCGAGTTTGCGGTGCCGCACACGCTGGCCTTCACTTTTTTCCCGGCGTGGGTGTCAAGCCTGCACGGGAAATTCGGCCCCTTCAAGAGCCGCCTGATTGCGCTCAATGTGCACGATGCGGTGATGCGCCTGGTGGAAGGGGGCTGCGATCTGATGATCGCCTACCACCACGCTTCGCAACCTTTCCAGCTGGACACCGACCGCTACGAGATGGTGAACCTGGGGCAAGAGGTGCTGTCGCCCTACAGCAAGGCCGACGCCGATGGGCAGCCGCTGTTTCGCCTGCCCGGCCGCGCCGGCCAGCCGCTGCCCTACCTGGGTTACGCGCCTGGCGCCTACCTGGGGCGCATGACCGAGCTCATCCTCAAGGAGTCGGGCACCGCCATCCATCTGGAGCGGGTCTATGAAACCGACATGGCCGAAGGCCTCAAGGCCATGGCGCTGGAGGGGCATGGCGTGGCGTTCCTGCCGCACAGTGCCGTCAGGAAGGATGTGCGCGAGCGCAAACTGGTGAGCGCGGTACCTGAAGACCAGGCGGGCCTGCAGATCGTGATGGACGTGCGCGCCTACCGCGAGAAACCTGGCGCAAAAGAAGCGCCGAAAGGCACAGCCCAGGCCTTGTGGGCCTATTTGCAGGCGCAAGGTTCCATGCAGATATAAACTGCTCGGTTGGTTTTTCGGGCCTTCTGCAGTGAAAATTCACAGGACTGTCAGCAACAGTCCAGGGCGGGTCGGAACAGGCCGCGGAGCTTGCAGCAAAACATCGCTGTGGCACAAAGATTGCAAGTTCTCATGGCAGGTATTCACAAGGGCATCACGGCATGCAGATTGGGCAATGGGTGGGGGCATGGGGCTTGGCCGCCGAGGGCCCTGCCTTTCGCGCGATTTCTGGAAATACCCTTCCGACCAGGTGCCGTTCTGAACGGCACGGCAGGTAAACCCCCTGTTCTGGACTGTGCCACCCGCACACAATGCGGGTGGACGCAAGTCTCTAGAATTCCTTTTTTACATGACAACTAGGAGATTGAAATGAAGAAGCACATTTTCGCGATGGCCGTGGTCACACTCGCGGCCGGTAGCGCTTTTGCGCAGGCTGGTGATACGCTGGCCAAGATCAAGTCTTCGGGCAGCATCACGCTGGGCGTGCGTGAATCCTCGGGCCTGTCCTACACGCTGGGCAACGGCAAGTACGTGGGCTTCCATACCGAGATGGCCGAAGTCATCATCTCCGACATCCGCAAGCAGCTGGGTCTGTCCGCGCTGGAAACCAAGTACCAGCCTGTCACCTCGCAAAACCGTATCCCGCTGGTGACCAACGGCACGGTGGATCTGGAGTGCGGCTCCACCACCAACAACGCGGCCCGCCAGAAGGACGTGGCCTTTGCCGTGACCACCTATGTGGAAGAGGTGCGCATGGTCGTCAAGGCCAATTCGGGCATCACTTCGATCAAGGACCTGAACGGCAGGAGCGTGGCCACCACCACCGGCACCACCTCGGTGCAGACCCTGCGCAAGAACGAGCGCGCCGGCGGCATCGACTTCAAGGAAGTCTATGGCAAGGACCATGCCGACAGCTTCCTGCTGCTGGAAACCGGCCGTGCCGATGCGTTCGTGATGGACGGCTCCATCCTGGCCGCCAACATCTCCAAGTCCAAGAACCCGGCCGATTTCAAGATCGTCGGTGAAGTGCTGTCGGTCGAGCCGATTGCCTGCATGTTGCGCAAGAACGACCCGGCCTTCAAGAAGGCCGTGGACGACAGCATCAAACGCCAGATCGCCGACGGTTCGCTGGCCAAGCTGTACGACAAGTGGTTCATGCAGCCCGTGCCGCCCACCAACACCAAGATCGGCCTGCCCCTGTCGGAAGCCACCAAGGCGGCCTGGGCCCACCCCAACGACAAGCCCATGGAAGACTACGCCAAGAAATAATCGGCACTCGGCAACGCCCCTTCGAGCCATGCGTGTTCGGGGGGGCTTTTTTTGTTGGACGCGCGCCATGCGCTGTCCGGCTTCATGCAGAAATTGGGGGGTACTCCTATGAGTTGGGATTGGCAGGTGTTCTGCCAGGACACCTTGGATAAAGAGGTGGTGCAAGGCTGCTTCGGCAAGGGCGGTGACATCACTTATCTGGACTGGATGCTGTCGGCCTGGGGCTGGACCGTGTCGGTTTCGCTGTTGGCACTGTTGCTGGCGCTGGTGCTGGGGTCGGTCATTGGCACGCTGCGCACATTGCAGGGGCGGCCGGTGGTCGTGCGCCTGGGCAATGCCTGGGTGGAACTGTTCCGCAACATCCCGTTGCTGGTGCAGATTTTCCTGTGGTACCACGTGGTACCGACGCTGTTTCCGGTGATGCAGGGCGTGCCCGGCTTCGTGCTGGTGGTGCTGGCGCTGGGCTTTTTCACGTCGGCGCGTATTGCCGAGCAGGTGCGCTCGGGCATCCAGGCCCTGCCGCGCGGCCAGCGCTATGCAGGCCTGGCGATGGGCTTCACAACCTTCCAGACCTACCGCTACGTGCTGCTGCCCATGGCGTTTCGCATCATCATTCCGCCGCTGACCAGCGAGACGATGAACATCTTCAAGAACTCGTCGGTGGCGTTTGCCGTGTCGGTGGCCGAACTCACGATGTTCGCCATGCAGGCACAGGAAGAAACCTCGCGCGGCATCGAGGTCTACCTGGCCGTCACGGCCTGCTACATCGTCTCGGCATTTGCCATCAACCGCATCATGGCTTTCATCGAAAAGCGTGCCCGCGTGCCGGGCATGGTCGTGGCCGGCGGATCGGGAGGTCACTGACATGAATCTTGACTTCTCCTTCTACAACTGGGACCTGATCTCCAACTTCGTGCTCAAGGGGCTGTATTTCAGCCTCGTGCTCACGCTGGTGGCCACGGTTGGCGGCGTGCTGTTCGGCACCGTGCTGGCGCTGATGCGCCTGTCGGGCAAGAAGTGGCTCGATATTCCCGCCACCATCTATGTCAACGGCATGCGCAGCATTCCGCTGGTGATGGTGATCCTGTGGTTCTTCCTGCTGGTGCCCGCCATCATTGGCCGTCCCATCGGCGCCGAAGTGTCGGCGGTGGTCACCTTCATCGCTTTTGAAGCCGCGTATTTCAGCGAAATCATGCGCGCGGGCATCCAGTCGGTGCCGCGGGGGCAGGTGTATGCGGGCCAAGCGATGGGCATGACCTACAGCCAGAACATGAAGCTGGTGATCCTGCCGCAGGCGTTTCGCAACATGCTGCCGGTGCTGCTGACGCAGACCATCATCCTGTTCCAGGACACCTCGCTGGTCTATGCCATTGGCGCCTACGACATGCTCAAGGGCTTTGAAGTGGCCGGCAAGAACTTTGGCCGCCCCATCGAGGCCTATCTGGCTGCGGCGGTGCTGTACTTTGCGATGTGCTATGCCTTGTCCTGGATGGTCAAGCGCCTGCACCAGAAGATCGCAATTATTCGATGACACCCCCTGAGTCGCTTCGTGCCTTCCCCCTCCAGGGGGACGACACCGGTGGCCTGGCAAAGCCAGTTCCACGGTGTCTGCTGGCGACGGCCGTGCCGGTTGGGCGGCCAGTGCCCTGAACAAGTGACGAGAGAAGAGATTGGAGAAAGAAATGATCGAACTCAAAAATGTATCCAAGTGGTATGGCCCCGTGCAGGTGCTGACCGATTGCTCCACCACCATCCAGAAAGGCGAGGTGGTGGTGGTGTGCGGTCCTTCGGGTTCCGGCAAGTCCACGCTGATCAAGACCATCAATGCACTGGAGCCCTTCCAGGAGGGCGAAATCTATGTGGATGGCGTGGCCGTGCACGACCCCAAGACCGACCTGCCCAAGCTGCGCAGCCGCGTGGGCATGGTGTTCCAGCACTTCGAGCTGTTTCCGCACCTGTCGGTGACGGACAACCTGACCATCGCCCAGGTCAAGGTGCTGGGCCGCAGCGCCGACGAAGCCAGGAAGCGCGGCCTCAAGATGCTGGAGCGCGTGGGCCTGATGGCGCACAAGGACAAGTTCCCGGGCCAGCTCTCGGGCGGCCAGCAGCAGCGCGTGGCCATTGCGCGGGCGCTGAGCATGGACCCCATCGTGATGCTGTTCGACGAGCCCACCTCGGCCCTCGACCCCGAAATGGTGGGTGAGGTGCTGGATGTGATGGTGGGCCTGGCCCACGAAGGCATGACCATGATGTGCGTGACCCACGAAATGGGCTTCGCGCGCAAGGTCGCCAGCCGCGTGATCTTCATGGACGTGGGCGGCAAGATCCTGGAGGACTGCTCCAGGGACGAGTTCTTCGGCCACCCCGAGAACCGCCAGCCACGCACCAAGGAATTCCTCAACAAGATCCTGCAGCACTGAGGGCACTGCACGTCCCGTCGCCCAGCGGCACCTTCGGGTGCCGTTGGCCTTTTCAGGCCGGGGCGGGCTGTGCCATGCGCGTCCCATCCGCCGGTAAGATGCCCCTGGCCGGAATCTCCCGGCATGCGGCCGCAATGGCCTGAAGCCTGAACGAGATACTGACAATGAAACAACCCGTGGTCATCACCGCTGAGCTGACACCCGAAAACGCCCAGGCGCTGGCGCGCTTCGTCAAGAACATCGGCCATGAGGGCATCCGGGCGTGTTCCCGGGACGATGCGGAAACCTTCCTCGTGCGCGATGCGCTCGATTCGCTGCGTGAGGCGCTGGATCTCGCCGGTTACGACCCTGAATAAACCCATGGCTGCCGCCATCCGGGACGCGATGGCAAATTCCCGATAGCGGGCAGGGATGGGACAATGGCGGCCATGACTGCCGCCCTTGACACCCTCACCATCACCCGCCCCGACGACTGGCACCTGCATGTGCGCGACGGCGAGCCCCTGCACACCGTGGTGCCGCACACCGCCGCCCAGTTCGGCCGCGCGATCATCATGCCCAACCTGCGCCCGCCCGTGACCACGGCCGCGCAGGCGCTCGATTACCAGCAGCGCATCCTGGCGGCCGTGCCTCCACGTGAAGATGGTGGTGTGCAGTTCGAGCCGCTGATGACGCTGTACCTCACCGACAACCTGCCGCCCGAAGAGATCGTGCGTGCCCAGGCGGCGGGCGTGGTGGCCTGCAAGCTCTACCCCGCTGGCGCCACCACCAACAGCGACGCGGGCGTGACCGACCTGCGCAAGACCTACAAGACGCTCGAAGCCATGCAGAAGGCCGGTTTGCTGCTGCTGGTGCATGGCGAAGTGACCAGCAGCGACATCGACCTGTTCGACCGCGAGGCCGTGTTCATCGAGCAGCAGCTCATCCCGCTGCGCCGCGATTTCCCCGAGCTGAAAATCGTCTTCGAGCACATCACCACCAAGGACGCCGCCGACTACGTGGCAGGCGCCGACCGCTTCACCGCCGCCACCATCACGGCGCACCACCTGCTCTACAACCGCAACGCCATCTTCACGGGCGGCATCCGCCCGCACTACTACTGCCTGCCCGTGCTCAAGCGCGAAACCCACCGCGTGGCCCTGGTGCAGGCCGCCACCAGCGGCAGCAGCAAGTTCTTTCTGGGTACCGACAGCGCGCCGCACCCCGCGCACCTCAAGGAACACGCCACCGGCTGCGCGGGCTGCTACACGGCCCACGCCGCCATCGAGATGTACGCCGAGGCGTTCGACAACGCCGGTGCGCTCGACAAGCTGGAAGGCTTCGCCAGCTTCCATGGCCCCGACTTCTACAGCCTGCCGCGCAACACCGGCACCATCACCCTGCGCCGCGAATCGTGGACCCCGCCTGACAGCTTTGCGTTTGGCGAAGCCGAGCTCAAGCCTTTGCGCGCGGGTGAAGCGCTGCCGTGGCGGCTGGTGTAGCCGCCGTGGATTGGGGCGCTGCCTGGCTTGCGCCCTGGCGGGCCACGGGAGAACCGGTGGCGCAGCGGATTGTGCGGGGCGATACCGTGCACAGTGCGCTCCAGGCGGCACTGGGTGCGGGCAGGGGGCCAATGCGTTTTGTCCCCCAGTCCGAACTGCCCGATGGCACCGCCTACGAACAGTTCATCTTCGACACCCGCCGTGTGCCCACGCGCGACAACCTGCATGACTTCTTCAACGGCCTGGTGTGGCTGCAGTTTCCGCTGACCAAGCGGCGGCTGAACCAGTTGCAGGCCCGGGCGATCGCGGCCGATGGCGTTCAGGCGGTGCGGGGGGCGCTGCGGGATGCGCTCACGGTGTTCGATGAAAACGGTGCCGTGCTTGATGCTCCGGCGCCGCTGTGGCAGGCGCTGAATGCGCGCGATTGGCGGCGGCTATTTGTGGAACTGCGCCCGCTGTGGTGCGAGGCCCGGCTGGTGTTGTTCGGCCACGCGCTGCTGGAAAAACTGGTTTATCCGCGCAAACCCATCACCGCGCATGTCTATCAAGCGCAGGCAGCGATGGATTCAGCGGCATCTCTCGATGCCTGGCTGGCGCAGCAGCTGCAGCCCGAGCACCTGGTGGCCAAGCCCTTTGTGCCATTGCCCGTGCTGGGGATACCGGGCTGGTGGCCCGGGAATGAGAACTTTTCCTTCTATGATGATTCCCTCGTATTCCGCAGCGCGCCCCGCAAAAACAACCACACCATGGGATCTGCAGCGCTGTGACCCCGGCTTGAAGGAGCGCGCAGCCACCCCCATGTGTGCCGTTCCAGTCCCCCGCACCTCTGTGGAGAACCCATGAAACGCATTATTTTGTTCCTCTTGACCAACGTGGCCGTGGTGGCCGTGCTGGGCATTGTTGCCAGCCTGCTGGGCGTCAACCGCTACCTCACGGCCAACGGCCTGAATCTGGGCGCGTTGCTTGGTTTTGCCTTTGTCATGGGCTTTGGCGGTGCCATCATCTCGCTGCTGATCAGCAAGCCCATGGCCAAGTGGAGTGCGGGCGTGCAGATCATCGAGCAGCCGCGCAACGCCGATGAGGCCTGGATCGTCGAGACCGTGCGCAAGTTCGCCGACAAGGCCGGCATCGGCATGCCCGAGGTCGGCATCTTCGAGGGCGATCCCAACGCCTTTGCCACGGGCGCGTTCAAGAATTCGGCCTTGGTGGCCGTTTCCACGGGCCTGCTGCAGGGCATGACGCGCGAGGAAGTCGAGGCCGTGATCGGCCACGAAGTGGCCCACGTTGCCAACGGCGACATGGTCACCATGACGCTGATCCAGGGCGTGATGAACACCTTCGTGGTGTTCCTGTCGCGCGTGATCGGCTACGCGGTGGACAGCTTCCTCAACAAGAACAACGAGAACCGTTCGGGCCCCGGCATCGGCTACATGGTCACTACCGTGGTGCTCGACATCGTGCTGGGCTTCGTGGCGGCCATCATCGTGGCCTGGTTCTCGCGCCAGCGTGAGTTCCGCGCCGACGCGGGCGCCACCCAGCTCATGGGGCGCCGCCAGCCCATGATCAACGCCCTGGCCCGCCTGGGCGGCATGCACCCGGCCGAGCTGCCGAAAAGCATGGCGGCCATGGGCATTGCCGGCGGCATCGGCAAGCTGTTCAGCACCCACCCGCCGATCGAAGAGCGCATCGCTGCGCTGCAGAACAGCCAGCCCAACAGCTGATTGCGGCCGCTTCTTTCACGAACCGCCAGTGGGCCCAGGTCCCTGGCGGTTTTTTCATGGCGGCGCGTATCAGCCCAAGCCCAGCAGGCTGCGGGCCACGGCCTCGCCCACCTTGATGCCGTCCACGCCCGCCGAAAGAATGCCCCCCGCGTAGCCCGCCCCTTCGCCGGCCGGGTACAGGCCGGGGGTGTTGGGGCTTTGCAGGTGGTCGCCGCGGTCGATGCGCAGCGGCGCCGACGTGCGTGTTTCCACGCCGGTGAGCACGGCGTCGTGCATGTCAAAACCCTTGATCTTGCGGCCGAACACCGGCAGGGCCTCGCGCAGGGCTGTGATCGCATAGCCGGGCAGGGCGGCGTGCAGATCGCCCAGCGCCACGCCGGGCTTGTACGAGGGCTCCACGCTGCCCAGATCCTTGGAGGGCCGGCCTGCGATGAAATCGCCTACCAGCTGGCCGGGCGCGCTGTAATTGCTGCCGCCCTGCACATAGGCGCCCGATTCCAGCTGGCGCTGCAGCACGATGCCCGCCAGCGGATGGTGCCGGTCGGCGGCCAGGGCCTCGACCCCGTGGGTGGCGCCCAGTGCGGCCGCGTAGGCATCGGGGTCGCGCGGATAGTCGTGCGGGTCGATGCCCACCACCATGCCGGCATTGGCATTGCGCTCGTTGCGCGAATACTGGCTCATGCCGTTGGTGACCACGCGGCCCGGCTCGCTGGTGGCGGCCACCACGGTGCCGCCGGGGCACATGCAGAAGCTGTACACCGCGCGGCCGTTGGCGGCGTGGTGCACCAGCTTGTAGTCGGCCGCGCCCAGCAGTGGGTGGCCCGCGTGGCGGCCCCAGCGCGCGCGGTCGATCACGCCCTGCGGGTGCTCGATGCGAAAGCCGATGGAAAACGGTTTGGCTTCCATCTGCACACCCCGCTCGTACAGCATGGCGAAGGTGTCGCGCGAACTGTGGCCCAGCGCCATCACCACATGGGAGGCCGCGAGCTCGGTGGTAGCGCCCGTCGCCTGGTTCAGCACCTTCAGGCCGCGCACATGGCGGCCTTGCGGGCCGTTTTCCACGATCAGGTCGGTCACGCGCTGTTCAAAGCGGATCTCGCCGCCCAGCGCGATGATCTGCGCGCGCAGGCTCTCCACCACCTTCACCAGCTTGAAGGTGCCGATGTGCGGGTGCGCCACGTACAGGATTTCCTCGGGGGCGCCGGCCTTGACGAATTCGGCCATCACCTTGCGGCCCAGGTGGCGCGGGTCCTTGATCTGGCTGTAGAGCTTGCCGTCGCTGAAGGTGCCCGCGCCGCCTTCGCCGAACTGCACATTGCTTTCGGGGTTCAACTCGCGCTTGCGCCACAGGCCCCAGGTGTCCTGGGTGCGCTCGCGCACGTTCTTGCCGCGTTCCAGCACGATGGGCCTGAAACCCATCTGCGCCAGCACCAGGGCCGCAAAGATGCCGCAGGGGCCAAAGCCCACCACCACGGGGCGCAGGGGCAGGTCGGCAGGTGCCTGGCCCACGGGGCGCCAGGCCATGTCGGGCGTGGGCTGGATGTGCGGGTTGCCCGCGCATCGTTCGAGCAGGGCGGCTTCCTGCGCGGGATCGGCCAGTGCGATGTCGACGATGTACACCGCCAGCAGATCGGCCTTGCGCGCATCGAAACTGCGCTTGAAGACCTGCAGCTGGGCGATATCGGCATCTGCCAGACCCAGGATGCGGGTGGTGGCGGCGCGCAGGGGCGCCTCGGGGGCTTCGGCCACCGTGAAGGGCAGCCGGATTTCAGAAAGGCGGATCATGGTCTTGCGGGCCCGTGGTTATCGGGCGAGGGGCAATGCGGGAGAGGCCGATTTTACCGGCCGTGCCGCAGAACTTTCTACCGGTACACCAGCACCGGAATCTTCGAATGCGCCAGCACCTTCTGCGTCTCGCTGCCCAGCAACAGGGCGCTGACGCCCGAGCGCCCGTGCGATGCCATGAAGATCAGGTCGCAGCCATGCTCGTCGGCCGCCGCGATGATGAGCTCATACGGCTTGTTGCCCACCCGCACCACGCGCTGGCAGCTGGCGCCGGCCGCAAGCACCTGCTTTTCTGCCGCATCCAGGATTTCCGTGGCGGCTTCGTCCAGCCGGGTCTGGAGTTCCTGGCCGAGGTGCGCGTTGCTGACCGCGCCCATCCCGGCATAGGCCGAAGGCGCCTCGGGCTGGGCGTAGAACAGCGTGATGCGGGCGCCGGTTTCCTTGGCGTAAGCAGCAGCCCGCACCACATTGCCCAAGGACAGCTCCGAGCCATCGGTGGGAACCAGAATGTGTTTGAACATGGTTTGCTCCTTTCTGAGGTCAATGCCCACCGGCCCCCGGTTCGATGACACGGGTGGGTTTCGGGGCGATCCAGATGATCGCGGCGGCGATGAAGAACATCACGGCAATGCCCGTCATGACCTGGTTGGTGGACAACATGCCGCTTTGCGAAACGATCAGGTAATCCACCACCTGTGTGGCCGCGTCGGACGGTGTGCCCGACTGCGTCAGCATGGCGTGCACGCTGCCATCGCGGTCGGCCAGGCCCACCAGTTCGGCATGGTTGCGCGTGGTCTGGTTGGCCCACACGGTGGTCACCACCGAGGTGGCGAACGCCCCCGAGAGGGTGCGCAAAAAGTTCATCAGGCCGGCGGCCGAGTCCATCTCGCGCTCGTCCACGCTGCCCAGGGCGATGCCCGTGGTCGGGATGAAGAAGAACGGCAGCGCAAAGCCCATCACGGCCAGCGGAATGGCAATGTCCCAGAACGCCATGTCGCTGTTGGCCAGCGTGCGCCACAGCGTCACCAGGCCCATCCAGAGCACGCCAAAGAACACCAGCGCGCGCGGGTCGCGCTTGCTCGACGCCACGATGGGCGCGACCAGCAGCGCGGTGACGCCCGTCCAGGCGGTGGCCAGGCCCGCCGTGGTGGCGGTATAGCCCATGAAGCTCTGCAGCCACAGCGGCGTGAGCACGCTGACGCCGAAGAAGGCGGCGTAGGCCACGCTGACGGTGATCACGGCAGCGTTGAAGCCCCGGTGGCGGAACACGCGCAAGTCCACCACCGGGTGCTTCTCGTGCAGCTCCCAGATCAGGAAGGCGGCAAAGCCCACCACGGCGATGATGGTCAGCGCCACGATCTGGCTGGAGGCAAACCAGTCGAGGTTCTTGCCCTCGTCCAGCACCAGCTGCAGCGCCACCACCCACACCAGCAGCAGCACCAGGCCCACCTTGTCGAACGGGTTGCGCACGGGGGCATCCTGCATGTGCTGGAGCAGCTTCCAGGCGCCCAGGCCGAAGCCGATGGCAATGGGGGCGTTGATCAAAAACACCCAGTTCCAGGTGAAGTCATCGACCAGCCAGCCGCCCAGGATGGGGCCGACCACGGGCGCCACCAGCGTCGTCATCGACCAGATGCCGATGGCGGCCCCGGCCTTGTCCTTGGGGAAGATGCGCAGCATCAGCGTTTGCGACAGCGGCATCAGCGGGCCGCCGCTCAGGCCCTGGAACACGCGCGCCACCACCAGCATGCCGATCGAGGTGGACAGGCCGCACAGGATGGAGAAGATGCCAAACAGGACCATCGACACCACGAACACGCGCACGGGGCCGAAGCGCGCCGCAAACCAGCCGGTCAGCGGCACCGTGATGGCCTCGCCCACGGCGAACGAGGTGATGACCCAGGTGCCCTGGCTGGCGGCGGCACCGAGCGCGCCGGCAATGTTGGGCACCGCCACGTTGGCGATGGTCATGTTGAGGACCGCGATGAAGTTGGCAGCAGCCAGCATCAGGGCGGCCACGGCCAGCATAGGGCCCTTCAGGGGCGCCACACCGTCGTGGGCCAGGGGGGCCGGCGCGTCGGGCGCCGTCGTCGCTTGACTCATGGTGGCGGTCCCGCTCAGTTCGCTGCGGCGGTGCGGGGGGCTTGGGCGGCGGCAGCGGCTTGCTGGCCGCCCGTGCGGGTGTCGATTTCAGCATGCATCGACAGGCCCACCTTCAGCGGGTTGGCCTGCAGCTGGGCTGGATCGAGCTTCACGCGCACCGGCAGGCGCTGCACCACCTTGATCCAGTTGCCCGTGGCGTTCTGCGCCGGAATGGCCGAGAAGGCCGAGCCAGAGCCGCCCGAGAAGCCTTCGACCACGCCCTGGTAGGTCACGCCCTTGCCGTAGATGTCGGCGTGCAGCGTGACGCTCTGGCCCACGCGCACTTTTTCCAGCTGCACTTCCTTGAAGTTGGCATCGACGTAGATCTCATCCACGGGCACCACCGCCATCAGCGGCATGCCGGGCTGCACGCGCTGGCCCAGCTGCACCATGCGCTTGGCCACCACGCCGCCGAGCGGCGCGCGGATCACGGTGCGCGCCAGATCGACCTTGGCCTGGTCCAGGCGCGCGCGGGCCGCAAGCACTTCGGGGTTGGTGTCCACGGTGCTCTGGCTGATCAGGGCGGCATTGGCCTCCTTGGCGGCCACGGCCGAGCGCTGGTTGGCCGTGACCTGCGCGGCGGCGGCCTTGGCGGCGGCCAGCTGCGCGGTGGCGGCGTCAAAGCCATTCTTGGCGCGCGTCAGCTCGTCACCCGAGACCGAGCCCGAGGCCACCAGCGCCTGGCGGCGCTGCAGATCGACCTTGGCGCGCTCGAAGTCGGCCTGCGCGGCCGCCAGCTGGGCGCTGGCGCGCTGGGCATCGGCCTCGCGGGCGCTGATCTGCGCGCTGAGGTTGGTGTCGTTGGCCATGAGGCTCTTCACGCGGCGCGTGGCGCGGTCGAGTTCCGCCGTGGCCTGGGCCACGGCCAGCTGGGCGTCGGTGGGGTCGATGACCAGCAGCACATCGCCTTGCTTCACCGCGTCGGTGTCGCTCACCTTCACCTCCATCACCGTGCCGCCCACGGCGGGCGTGATTTGCGCCACTTCAGCGGCGGCATAGGCGTTGTCGGTGGAGACGAAATGCGAGGCGTGCAGCTTCCAGTAGGCGGTGGAGCCCACGGCGGCCAGCGCCACCACGCCGCCCAGCATGGCCAGACGGGTATTGCGGCGCTTTTTGACGATGGCGTCGGCGGCGGTGGAGCTGGTGGTGTTGTCAGACATGGGAATTCCTTGTGCGTTGTACTTGTGTGGATGGGGGGGGCTTACTTGGCGGCGCTGGCCAGCGTGCGGGCCGGGGCGGCTTGGTAGCCACCACCCAGGGCACGCTGCAGGCCGATGTCGAGCGTGAGCGAGGCCGAGCGCAGGTTGGTCTGGGCGCTCAGGGCGCTCAGCAGGCCGTCTTCGGCCGTCAGCACTTCCAGGTAGGTCGCCAGCCCGCCTTCGTAGCGGTTGCTGGCCACGCGGTGCGCCTCGGTAGCGGCGTCCACGGCCTCTTGCGCCTTGATGAGGCGCTGGCCCAGGGCCTTCTGGCTGACCGCGTTGTCGGCCACGTCCTGCAGCGCGCGTGCCACGGTGGCGTTGTACTGCGCCACGGCTTCGGCATAACCGGCGTGCGCGCCGCGCAGCTCGCCCTGCAGGCGGCCGCCGCTGAAGATCGGCAGCGAAATCGCCGGGCCGAAGCTGGCAATGCCCGAGCCGCCCTTGGCCAGCATGTCCAGCCCCAGCGACTGCACGCCGATCAGCGCCGACAGGTTCACGTTGGGGTAGAACTCGGCCTTCTTCTGGTCGATGCGGCGGGCCTGGGCCTCGGCCCGCAGGCGCGTGGCCACCACGTCGGGGCGGCGGCCCAGCAGGTCGGCCGACAGCTCGGCGGGCAGGCCAAAAGCGCGGTTCAGCACCAGGGTGGGCCGCTGCAGCGCCAGGCCCCGGTCGGGGCCCGCGCCCAGCAGGGCGGCCAGGCGGTTGCGCTGCAGCGCGATCTGCTCGTCAATGGCCAGCAGCTCGCCTTCGGTCACGGCGCGGCGGGCGTCGGCATTGCGCAGGCCACCGCGCGTTTCCAGGCCGTTGTCAAAGCGCTGGGCAAACAGGCTGGCGGTCTTGCGGCGAATCTCCACCGCGCGGGCGGCGGTGTCACGGTTGGCATACAGGCGGCTCAGTTCGGCGTAATTGGCGGCCACGCCCGTAGCCAGCCACAGGCGCGCCTGCGCCAGCTCGGCGCGGCTGGCCTCGACGTCCGACGTGGCGGCGGCCAGCGCGGCGCGGTTCTTGCCCCAGAAATCGAGCTCCCAGCGCACATCCAGCGTGGCGCGGCCGTAGTCGTTCAGGCCCTCGGTGGCGGGCGAGCGGGGGATCAGGTGGTTGTAGCTGAGTTTGTCGCCGGTGACGGACGCATTGGCGCTGACCTGCGGTTGGTTGGCAGAACCCGTGATCTGCATCACGGCGTCCGCCCGTTGCAGCCGCGCCGCGGCGGCAGCCAGGTCGGGCGCGTCGGCCAGCGCCTCGTCGATCAGCGCGTTGAGCTGGGCGTCGCCGTAGGCTGACCACCATTGCTCGGCGGGCCATAGGGCGCTGGGCGCCTGCAGGGAGGCGGTGGACTGGAAAGTGTCGGCCGATTGGGGCTGGGGCGTGGCGCCCAGGTCGGGCAACTGGGCACATCCGGCCAGAAACAGGGCGGCGCCCAGGGCCGTGAGGGGCGAGACCAGCCGGCGCAAGGTGGGCGCGGGCTGCGTGCTGTGGTGAAGCATTCATACTCCATTAAATGAACTGATCGGTTTAGTTTAGCTTTGGTTTTTGGTGAAATCAAGATAAACTGAACCCATTGGTTCAAAAATAAAGAGGTTGACATGCGCGCCAAAACCGAGACAAGACGGCAGGCCATCCTGGAGACCGCCGCCGAGGTTTTTCAGGAAACGGGGTTCGAGCGGGCCACGATGTCGGCCATCTGCGAGCGCCTGGGTTATTCCAAGGCCACGCTGTACAACTACTTCGCGTCGAAGGAAGAGCTGTTTTTGGCCGTGGTGTTCGGTGCCACCGAGGCCGAGTTCCAGGCCACCCTCGCCGCCCTGGATGCCACCGTGGGGGACATGACCGAGGCGCTGCAAAAGTTCGGCCAGGGCCTGCTCACGCTGCTGTATTCGCCCCAGGTGCAGGCGGTGCGCCGCCTCATCGTTGCCGAGGCCGGGCGCTCGGAGCTGGGACGCCAGTGCTACGAACTCGGTCCCGTGCGCAGCGAGGCGGTGACGGCAGCGTTTTTGCAGCAGGCCATGGACGCGGGCCAGTTGCGCCAGGCCGATGCCCGCATTGCCGCCCTGCACCTGCGGGGGCTGCTGGAGGCCGAATGGCTGGACCGCTTTCTGTTCCAGACCCTGGAGCCGATGTCAGCCGAAGAAATCGGCGCCACCGTGCAGCGCGCGGTGGCTGCGTTCATGGCGGCCTATGGGCCCGTGGCAAGGCCCGCGTGCGCGCAGCAATCCCAGTTCTGATCGCCATATTTGCAATGCTATTGATAGCATAAAACGATTTTCCAGTAAGCGCCTGCTGGTGTTTCTGGTGATGGTGGCGGTTTGTCGGCACGCCCGGGCCGCTATCGGGACAGCGCCTGAAGGGCGGCGTCAGAACCACTCGCCCATGTCGTCCTGCTGCGCCTTTTGCTGTTGGCGCTCGGCCTTGATCCAGCCCTTGAGCGTGGCCGGGTCGGCGCGCAAGGCGTTCAGCGCCTTGCGCAGCTGCAGGTTCTCGTACTCGACGATCTGCAGGTGCGCACGCAGCTCGCGCAAGAGGCCCGCGGGCTTGAGGTTTTGGTAGGGGTCGAGCCCGAACGCCATCAGGAAATGGTCTTGCACGTCCCGCACCTCCTGCTGCAGTTCCTTCAACTGCTCGGCCAGCACGCGGTTGTAGTGTTGCAGGCGCTGCTCGCTCAGGCCTGCGATGTGCTCGGAGTCGATCTGCTCGATTTCCAGCTGCAGTTGCAGCAGGTCGAGCAGCTTGTTGTCCTGATAGGCCTGGTTCACGCGCTGCATCAGCACCGTCTTGCGCTCGCGCTCGGCGGGGTCGGTTTCGCGGTCGGGGTGCAGGTGGCTGGCGAGCTTGCGGTAGATCTCGCGCACCGACTGCGTGGCTTGCGCCGCCTCTTCCTGGGCCTTGAGCTCGCGGGCGCTGGGCTTGCGCGGCCGCGCGGCGCGGCGGGCCTCGCGCTGCTGCCCGGCCTGTTCATGCCGTTCCTGCTGGGCCTGCAACTGCTCTTGCAGGCGGCGCAGGAAGTCCTCGGGAGATTCCATGTCGGCATCCTGCAGGTCCACGTCCACGCCGAAAACCTGCCGCGCCATGGCCTGCGCCATCTCCTTGGCAACGTCGTTGCCCGCGGCCTCTTCTGCGTCGTAGTCGCTGCCGCTGTGGCGGTTGTAGATCTCCTTGAGGCTGGTGCGCATGGCCTCGTCGGGGAGGGTGTCGATCAGCACGGCGAGCCGGTCGGTGATGGCCTCGCCGAGGGTGCGGCGCTCGGCCTTGGTGAGCTTCGTGTTGTCGCTGGCCGCGTCCAGGTACTGCACCAGCTCGACCATCAGCTCCTGGTGCATCTTTTGCAGCGGCACGGCCTCGCGCGCATGGCGCTCGCGGTAGGCGGCGATGGCCTGCTGCCAGTCGTCAAGCAACGCACGCTGCTGGGCGATGCGCTCGATGTGGCGGTTGAACTTCTTTTGCTGTGCGCTCAGCGGCGCACCGGGGTGCGCCGCTGGGATGTGGACGGGAGCGTGGTGTTGGGTGGCCATGGTGGGGCGAGATTGTGCCTTGCTGCGCCCCCCGGCGTGGGTCGTCAAGCCGTGGGCAAAAAGCCTTCGACCGACAGGTAGCGCTCACCCGTGTCGTAGTTGAAGCCCAGCACGCGGCTGCCGGCGGGCAGTTCGGGCAGCTTTTGCGCAATGGCCGCCAGCGTGGCGCCGCTGGAGATGCCCACCAGCATGCCTTCCTCGCGCGCGCTGCGGCGCGCGTATTCACGCGCCGGTTCGGCATCGACCTGGATCACGCCGTCGAGCACGCTGGTGTCCAGGTTCTTGGGGATGAAGCCCGCGCCAATGCCCTGGATGGGATGGGGCGCAGGAGCTCCGCCGCTGATGACGGGCGATAGCGTGGGCTCCACCGCGAACACCTTGAGCTGGGGAAACTTGGCTTTCAGCACGCGCGCCACGCCGGTGAGGTGGCCACCCGTTCCCACACCGGTGATGAGCGCATCGAGTCCGTCGGGGAAGTCGGCCAAAATTTCCTGCGCCGTGGTGCGCGCATGCACTTCGATGTTGGCCGGGTTCTCGAACTGCTGCGGAATCCATGAGTTGGGCGTCTGGGCCTGCAGCTCCTGCGCGCGGGCGATCGAGCCCTTCATGCCCTTTTCGCGCGGCGTCAGGTCAAAGCTGGCGCCGTAGGCCAGCATCAGGCGGCGGCGTTCGATGCTCATGCTGTCGGGCATCACGAGGATGAGCTTGTAGCCCTTGACGGCCGCCACCATGGCCAGGCCCACGCCGGTGTTGCCGCTGGTGGGCTCGATGATGGTGCCGCCGGGCTTCAGCGCACCGGATTTTTCGGCGTCTTCCACCATGGCCAGCGCAATGCGGTCCTTGATGGAGCCGCCGGGGTTGCTGCGCTCGGACTTGATCCACACGTTGGCACCCGAACCAAACAGGCGATTGATGCGCACATGCGGGGTGTTGCCGATGGCTTGCAGAATGTTGTCGGTTTTCATGGGAAGTCTCCTGGGAAAAGAGGGGTTGCCCACGCATTCTGGCCCAGTTCATCGTGGGTGTGCAGCATATGGATATGCCGATCGGGGCGATAATCACTCCTGTGAAGCGCGCCAGACCGCCGCTGGTGCAATCTGGGAAACCAGGCACTGGAGGAACGTCCGGACTGCACAGGACAGCGTAGCAGCTAACGGCTGCCCACCGTGAGGTGAGGATCAGAGCAACAGAGACGAGTCCGGGTGGAAACTACCTGCCACGGAGTGTTCTGTGAGGCGCCAGCGCAAGCTGGCGAGAGGACAGCGAGAGCTGTCCGAACCCGGCGAAAGCCGGGTCCGAACAGCCACCCCGAGCGGGCAAGCCCGCTCGGGGTGAAACGGGCAATCTCTACGCGCAGCAATACCAAGTAGGCCAGCGTTGATGTGGTTCCGCAGAGCTGGCGGGTAGGTAGCATCGAGCCGTGGTGGCGACACCCGGCCCAGAGTAATGGCGGTCACGCTGCGGGTCTTCGCAAGAGGGCCGGCAGTGCACAGAATCCGGCTTATCGGCGCGCTTCACACATTGATAAAGATGGCTGCCAGTGCTTGTCAATCAAGCGCTGGCAGCTATTGTTTTTGAATCCTTTCCCCGGGCAGCGCGCAGCCGCGCAGTGGGTTAGAACCGTTCCCACGGCTGCAGATAGCGCCACTGCCCCTCGGGCACCTTGGCCAGCGGCACGCGGCCGATGCGGATGCGCTTGAGGGCCACCACCGACAGGCCCACGGCCTCGCACATCGCCGGGACCTGCCCGGGGCGGATGCCCTTCAGCGCAAAGCGCAGCCGGGTCTCGTTTTGCCAGCTCACCTTGATGGGCGGCAGCGGGCGGCCGTTGAACGTGAGGCCGTGGCACAGGCGCTGCAGTCCATTGGGGGCGATCTCGCCTTTCACCTCGACGATGCATTCCTGCTCCAGCGATTCGATGTCTTCCGCCAGCTTGCGCGCGATGCGTTTGTCCTGCGTGTAGACCACCAGGCCGCTGGCCTCGGTGGGCAGCGGCGTGAAGCATTCGAGCTGCCGGAAATGGCGCTGCAGCACGCGGATGCCCGAGGCGTCTTCGGCCAGGTGCGAGGCAGCACCGAGCAGCGTGGCGGCCTGTGGCGCGCCCTGGCTGCGGCTGGCGTGGGCGGCTTGCCCGGCCGGAAGTCCCAGGCCAGCCTCGAACCCCGCCGGCTTGTGCAGCAGCAGCGTGACCGGCGTGAGCTCCAGCAGGCTGGCGTCTGGCGCCACCGCCACGGCCTGGTCGGGGCGCACGCGGGCACCGGGGGCTTCCACCACCTGGCCGTCCACGCGCACAAAGCCGCCTTCGATGAACTGCTCGGCCGTGCTGCGCGAGCAGTTCAGTTGGTCGGCCACGCGTTTGGCCAGGCGGATGTGGGTGGGGTCGGGGTTCTTGTCGGTCATTGAATGGGTGGTGTGAGGTGTTTTTGTCGTTCAGTTATTGCCAGGCTGCAGCGAACGGATGCGCTCGACATGCGCCAGCAGCGAGCGCTGGGCCACGGGCCACAGGCGCGGGGGCACGTCGTCGTAGGCGCGCTGCACCCAGTCCTCCATGCTGCCATCGGGCAGCGCCTGCATGGCGGCCAGCACCTTGGCCTCGCGCGCCAGGCGGTGGGCCTTGAGCCGGGCAATCGCGCTGCGCGCCCCATGGATCGGTCCGCCCAGCACGTAGCCGTGGGCGGGCAGGATGAATTCCGCGCCGTGTTCGGCGCACACCGCATCCAGCCGGTCGAGCGAATCGAGGTAGTCGGCCATGTTGCCGTCGGGCGGGTCGATCACGGTGGTGCTGCCGTTCAGGATGTGGTCGCCGCTGAACAGCAGGCCGTCTTCCTGCAGCAGCAGGCACAGGTGGTTGGCGGCATGGCCGGGGGTGTGGATGACCTGCAGGGTGTGCGTTATTTTTCCCTCTGGCGTTTGTCCGGTCAGCGCGAGCAGCTCATTGTTTTGTAGCGAACGGTCGGGCGTGAACTGGCTGGCGGCGCGGGCCGTGGGCGCCGATGGCAGGCCCAGGATGGGCGGCCTGGCCTGGCCCGCCTGCACGCACAGCGCCTGCAGCGGCGCGGCGCCGGGCGAGTGGTCGGCATGCGAATGGGTGCACACGATCATGCGGATATCGCCCCCGGCGGCACGCCAGAGCTTGTCCAGGTGCTCGGCATCGGCCGGGCCGGGGTCGATGGCGATGAAGCCCGTGGCCGGGTCGCCCACCAGGTAGCTGTTGGTGCCGGGGCCGGTCATCACGCCGGGGTTGGGGGCCGTGAGGCGCATCACGTTGCGCAGCAGCGGCACGGGGCGCTCGGCCTGCCAGTCGAGCGGGTGCACGATCTGCCCGTCGGGGCAGACCAGGGCCAGCTCGCCAAACGGCGCTTCGTCTTCCATGTAGCGCGCTTCCTTGCCCGCCAGGATGCCGGCGCGCGGGCAGCTCACCCACAGCGGCTGCTCGTGCGCCACGGCGTCGAGCACCGCCTGGGTGCTGGCGAATTGGGCCAGCCGCTGCAGCGTGCGGATGGTGGGGAAGATCATGAAGAACTGTCCGGCCTCGTGCCGCGCCAGGGCATCGGCAGGGCGCACCCACACGGGCTCGAACTGCTCGGCCTCGTCGGCCACGGGCTCCTGGCCCTCGGGCATGCGGGCCACGAGAAACGGCACGTCAAAGCGCCGGGGCAGGTCGCGGTCGCCGGTCCAGTGGGCCAGCAGGTACACGCTGTCGGCCGCCAGGCGCAGGCCGCGTGCGGCGCACTGCACGGCAAACGGCTGGTGGCGGTCGATGGCGGCGATGTCCTGCGCATCGGCCATCCAACCCTTGCGGGGGCCATCCGCATGGCGCGCCAGCAGCACCCCCAGCTCTTCAAAGCTCTCGCGGATGGCGGCAATGGCCTGCGTGAGGTGCAGGTCGTCCTGCGCGGGGCGGCGGTCGGCCGCGGCGTGCGATTGCGCGTCGAGTGCATCGATGCCACCGCCCGGAAACACATAGGCGCCAGGCGCAAAGCTGGCCGTGCCCGAGCGCCGGGTCATGAGGATTTCGAACCCGCCGTTGTCCGGTGCATCGCGCAGCAACAGCACGGTGGCGGCAGGGCGGGTGGCAACGGGTTCGCGGTGGGTGTGCAGTTGTTGGGTGGTGCGGGGCATGCTTGAATTATGGGCAGGGCGCGGGTTGCTTTTCGGCCGTACATATCCGGATGGCACTGGCTCGGAAAAAGCTTGCAATCGGGCCATGGGGGCAGGGAGTGTCGGGGCTATTGTGGGTGGATGGAGCCCACCGACGATAATCCAGCCCATGAAGATTCGCTTCACCAAAATGCAGGGCGCGGGCAACGATTTCGTGGTGCTCGACGAAACGCGGGGCCGGCTGGGGCTGACTCCGGCGCACTACCGCTGGCTGGCCGACCGCCACTTTGGCGTGGGCGCCGACCAGATTCTCACCGTGCGGCCCTCGCCGGGCGAGGGCATCGATTTCGAATACGTGATCCACAACGCCGACGGCGGCGAGGTGGAACAGTGCGGCAACGGCGCGCGCTGCTTTGCGCGTTATGTGCATGACAAGGGCCTGACGCACAAGGACACGATTCGCGTACAGACGCTGGCCGGCGTGATTGCTCCCCGTCTCAATCCTGATGGCCGCGTGACGGTGGACATGGGCCGCCCGGTGTTTGACGCGGCGCTGGTGCCTTTTGACGCGACTGGCCTCACGCCGGTGGCCCAGGGTGTGGGGCAAAAATGGCCTCTGGCGCTCTCTGGGTCTGCGCAAGATGCTTCTGTCCTGGTCGCGGTGGTGTCCATGGGCAACCCGCATGCCGTGCAACTGGTGGAGGATGTGGACGCCGCGCCCGTGGCCGAGACCGGCCCGCTGATCGAATCGCACCCGCGCTTTCCGCGGCGGGTGAACGCCGGTTACCTGCAGATCGTGGACCGCAGCCATGTGCGCCTGCGTGTGTTCGAGCGCGGCGCGGGGGAAACCCTGGCGTGCGGCTCCGGCGCCTGCGCTGCCGTGGCAGCGGGCATCCGGCTGGGGCTGCTCGACGCCCAGGTGGACGTGCAGACCCGCGGCGGCCTGCTCACCATTGCCTGGAGCGGCCAGGAGGCCGACTCCGTTTTCATGACCGGCCCAGCCACCGCTGTTTTTGACGGCCAGATCGAACTCCCTGACACGCCATGACCACCAGCTCCCACATTCCTCCGATCACCGAAGACGACATCGCCCAGTTTCTCACCCAGACACCCGGTTTTTTCGAGCGCCACGCCGAGGTGCTGGCCAGCGTGCAGATCTCCAGCCCGCATGGCACCCGCGCCGTAAGCCTGCAAGAGCGCCAGGCAGAAATGCTGCGCGAGAAGATCAAGGGCCTTGAGCAGCGCATCATGGAAATGGTGCGCCACGGCAACGAGAACGCCGCCATCTCCGCCAAGGTGGACCACTGGACCAGCGCCCTGCTGCAGGTACGCGACCCCATGGACCTGCCCCAGGCCGTGGTGGACGGGCTGCGCACGCTGTTCGATGTGCCGCAGGCTGCCGTGCGCGTGTGGGGTGTTGCAGGGCCTTATATCGACGCCGACTTCACCCAGGGCGCCAGCGAGGACGCCCAGGCCTTCGCCTCCTCGCTGACCATGCCGTTCTGCGGCCCCAACCTGGGTTTTGAGCCCGCCGCCTGGCTGGCCGGCGAGGCGGGCGAACCACCCCAGTCCCTGGCCCTGCTGCCGCTGCGCGAAGGCGCCATCGACAGCGCCACCCCCGCTTTTGGCCTGCTGGTGCTGGGCTCGCACGACCCGCAGCGCTTTGATGCCACCCTGGGCACCGAATTCCTGGCGCGCATGGCCGAACTGGCGAGCGCGGCGCTGATGCGCCTGCGATGACCTCCCCCCTGAGACGCTGCGCGTCATCCCCCCCGAGGGGGGACGCCACCCCCGGCCCGGCAAAGCCGGTTCCGCGGTGGCGCTGGTATGGCGGCGCGCCAGTTGCCGACATTGCGCGTGGTTCTCACGGCGGTGGACTCTCCACTGCAATCTTTCTGAGTCGCCATGTCTGACGTGTCGAGCGTGCCGTTGCCTGCCGACCCCCATGTGCTGCGGTATCTGGAGCATGTGCGGGTCGAAAAACGCCTGGCCGCGCGCACGCTCACGCTGTACACCCTCGATCTGGAAAAACTGGCGCAGCTGGCGGCGGGCGTGCAGTTGCCCCTGCTGCAACTGACCAGCGCCCACATCCGCCGTTTCGTGGCGCAGATGCACAGTGCGGGGCGCAGTGGGCGGGGCATTGCGCTCATCCTGTCGGGCTGGCGCGGTTTTTTCACCTGGGCCGGGCGGCAGGGCCTGATAGGGCACAACCCCGTGCAGGACGTGCGCGCACCCAAGGCCCCCAAACCCTTGCCCAAGGCGCTGGGCGTGGACGACGCCGTGCGCCTGGCCGAGTTCGACCATGCCGGCGCCGACCCCTGGCTGGAAGCGCGGGATGCGGCCATGGTCGAGCTGCTATATGGCTGCGGCCTGCGGGTGGGCGAGCTGGTGGGGCTGGATGCCGTGCCCGGCCCCGACACGCAGCGCCAGGGCCGTGGCTGGATCGACCTGCAGGCTGGCGAGGCCCATGTGTTCGGCAAGGGCAGCAAGCGCCGCAGCGTGCCCGTGGGCGCTGCCGCCGTGGCCGCGCTGCAGGCCTGGCTGGCGCTGCGCGCCGCGCCATTTGGTGGAGATGGCTCTGCGCGGCTCGATGCGGCGCTGTTCGTGGGCCAGCGCGGTGCGCGGCTCACGGCCCAGTCGGTCTGGCTGCGCCTGCGCCAGCGCAGCCAGCAGGCGGGGCTGACCACGCCGGTGCACCCGCACATGCTGCGCCACTCGTTCGCCAGCCACCTGCTGCAAAGCAGCGGCGACCTGCGTGCCGTGCAGGAGCTGCTGGGCCACGCTAACATCACCACCACGCAGGTCTATACGCGGCTGGATTTCCAGCACCTGGCCAAGGTGTACGACGCGGCGCACCCGCGCGCGCGGCGCAAGTAGCCGCTGAGGCCGCTACGGCCCAGGGGGCCATGAATCCGCAGTTCACGCCGGGGCAACGAGCGCAAGCTGCGGTACATGAATGCTTCTGTTTTCATAGCTTGTTGCGCAATCTGCATCGGCGCTCCAAGTCCGACAGGCTCCTAGCCACCAGATTTTTTCGACACCGACCTGGCCTTGGGTGTGGTCGTTTGGGCGTGCGTGCCGTGCACATGGCCCGCATGCACCTGGCCCGGCCGGCTGGCGATGTCGGTCAGCCCATTGAGGATGCCGCAGTGGGCGGCATCCTGGGCTTCGTGGCACTGCTTGCGCAGCTGCTTGAGCTGCTTTTCGAGCTGGCGCAGTTCGCGGATGCGCGCCGCGACGTGGCCGATGTGCGCGTCCAGCAGGGCGTTGACATCGCCGCAGCTGCGCGTGGGCGCGTCTTTGAAGCGCAGCAGGGTGCGGATTTCGTCCAGCGTCATGTCCAGGCCCCGGCAGTGCCGTATGAACGACAGGCGCGTGGCCTGGGCTTCGTCGTAGATGCGGTAGTTGCTCCCGTTGCGGGCGGCCTCGGGCAACAGGCCTTCGCGTTCGTAATACCGGATGGTTGCGACCGGGGTGTGGGCCAGGGCGGCCAGCTCGCCGATTTTCATGGGGGTGTGCTGCTCGTGGGGTGGTGTGGCCATGGTACGCCGCGCGCGTGCTTGACTCTGAAGTGGCATCAGGGTTTCCAATAGGGTCAAGCAAGGAAAGCCAGCATGAGCACACCCCCCCACACTTCTCCCGCCCCGGCGGATGCCTGCGGCCATTGTTCCTGCGCGCCGGCCCTTGGGCCCACCGCCGTGCAGGGCGCCGAAGGCGTCGCGCGTGGGGCCGCCCACGGGGCGGTTTTCCGCATCGCCAGCATGGACTGTGCGGCCGAGGAAAGCGAGATCCGCCACGCCCTGGCGGGCATTTCTGGCCTGCACGGCCTGCGCTTCCAGCTGGCGGCCCGCACGCTGGCCATTGATGCGGCGCCCGCGGCGATGCCGCAAATTCTGGCGGCCATCCGGCAGGCGGGGTTTGATCCGCAGCCTGTGGCGCAGGCATATGCCCATCTGCCGGGCGCGCAGGGGCTGTGGCGTTTGGGGTGGGCGCTGGGACTGGCCATTGCGGCCGATCTGCTGGCCTTTCTGGCGCCAGACACGCGGGTGTTGCAGGCGGCCGGCATGGCACTGGCCGCTGCTGCCATCGGGCTGGCCGGTTTTTCCACCTACCGCAAGGGCCTGGCTGCACTGGGGCGCGGACGGCTCAACATCAATGCGCTGATGACCGTGGCCGTGAGCGGCGCGTTTGTCATCGGCCAGTGGCCCGAGGCCGCCATGGTGATGGCGCTGTATGCCATTGCGGAGCTGATCGAGGCACGTTCGGTGGATCGTGCCCGCAACGCCATCAAAAGCCTGCTCGACCTGGCGCCCGATACGGCCGAGGTGTGCCAGCCCGACGGTGCCTGGCAGCCAGCCGCCGCGGCCGCTGTGGCGCTGGACGCGGTGGTGCGCATCCGGCCGGGCGCGCGCGTACCGCTCGATGGCGTGGTCATCGCGGGCACCAGCGCGGTCAACCAGGCCTCGGTGACGGGCGAAAGCCTGCCCGTGGACAAGGCTGCGGGCGACACCCTGTTTGCCGGCACCATCAACGACACCGGCACCCTGGAAATGCGGGTGACGGCCACGGCCAGCCATACCACGTTGGCCCGCATCATCCATGCGGTGGAGCAGGCCCAGGGCAGCCGCGCGCCCACGCAGCAGCTGGTGGACCGGTTTGCCGCCATCTACACGCCGGTGGTGTTTGCGCTGGCCGTGGCGGTGGCGCTGCTCATGCCCTGGCTGATGGATGTGCCCTGGACGCAGGCGCTGTACAAGGCCCTGGTGCTGCTCGTGATTGCCTGCCCTTGCGCGCTGGTCATTGCCACGCCGGTCACGGTGGTGAGCGGGCTGGCCGCCGCTGCGCGGCGCGGCATTCTCATCAAGGGCGGGGTCTATCTGGAGACCGCCCACCAGATCCAGGCGATAGCGCTCGACAAGACCGGCACCATCACCGAAGGCCGGCCCCGGCTGGTGGCGACCGAGGTTCTGCCGCTGCCCGAGGGGCGTGCCCCGGTGGTGCCGGCGCAGGTGCTGCGCTGGGCGGCCAGTCTGGCAGGGCATTCCGACCACCCGGTGTCGCGGGCCATTGCGCAGGGGCTGGATGCCGTCCAGGGTGCGCCAACGGGCGCGGCGCTGGAGGCCTTGACGGCCCTGCCCGGGCGCGGCGTGCAGGCCCGCATTGCCGGGCAGGCACTGGTGCTGGGCAACCATCGCCTGATCGAGGAGCGCGGCTTGTGCTGTGCCGACATCGAGGCGCGGCTGGCCGCCCACGAGGCCCAGGGCCGCACCGTGACGCTGTTGGCAACCGATACCGCCGTGCTGGCCATTTTTGCGGTGGCCGACACGATCAAGGACAGCTCCCGCCAGGCGCTGGCCGCGCTGCGTGCCATGGGCGTGGCCCCGGTGATGCTGACAGGCGACAACCAGGTGACGGCTGGCACCATCGCCGCCCAGGCGGGCGTGGAGGAGGTGCAGGGCAACCTGCTGCCACAAGACAAGCTGGCGGCCATCGAAGCCCTGCAGGCGCGCCACGGCCTCACCGCCATGGTGGGGGACGGCATCAACGATGCCCCCGCGCTGGCCCGCGCGGACATCGGCATCGCCATGGGGGCGGCAGGCACCGACACGGCCATGGAGGCGGCCGATGTGGTCATCATGAACGACGATCTGCGGCGCATTCCAGAGCTCATGCGGCTGTCGCGCCGCACGCGCGCCGTGCTGTGGCAGAACATTGCGCTGGCGCTGGGCATCAAGCTGGTATTTCTGTGGCTGGCGCTGTTCAACGGCGCCTCGATGTGGATGGCGGTATTTGCCGACATGGGTGCCAGCCTGATCGTGGTGTTCAACGGTCTGCGCATGCTGCGCGCGGTGGACGAGCAGCCGGTGGCATAGACGACGGCCTTTTCCGCTGGTGGCCCGGTTGCGCCGCGTCCGGCGCGGGCTTTTGTGCCCCGCTAAACTCACCCCTTCGCGGTCTGGTGCTCCGTCCAACGGGCTGCACGGCCCATTGCATCTCCCAAGGCTACTCCCCATGTCCCTCATTCCTGTCACCATCCTCACCGGTTTTCTGGGTTCCGGAAAGACCACGCTGCTCAAGCGCCTGCTGAGCGAAGCCCATGGCCAGAAGATCGCCGTGATCGAGAACGAATTTGGCGAAGAGAACATCGACAACGACATCCTGGTGACCGACTCCAAGGAGCAGATCGTGCAGATGAGCAATGGCTGCATCTGCTGCACCATCCGCGAAGACCTGCGCGAAACCCTGCAGTTGCTGGCTGCCAAACGGCGCAAGAATCTGCTGGAGTTCGATCGCATCGTGATCGAGACCACCGGCGTGGCCGACCCCGGCCCCGTGGCGCAGACCTTCTTCATGGACGAGGAGATCGCCGAAACCTACCTGATCGACTCCATCATCACGCTGGTCGATGCCAAGCACGCGGCCCAGCAGCTCAACGACCGCCAGGAGGCACGCCGCCAGGTGGGCTTTGCGGACCAGATCTTCCTGTCCAAGACCGACCTCGTGAGCGCCGAGGACACCGAGGCGCTGATCCATCGCTTGAAACACATGAACCCGCGCGCGCCCATCAAGGCCGTGCACTTTGGCGAGGTGCCGCTCAAGGAGGTGCTGGACCTGCGGGGCTTCAACCTCAATGCCAAGCTGGATATCGACCCCGACTTCCTCAAGGAAGAGGAGGAGCACGACCACCACGGCCATGGGCATGGGCACCACGACCATGTGCACGGCGAGCACTGCAACCACCCTTCGCACCAGCACGGACACGAGGGCCATGGGCACCATCACCACCATGACGACGATGTCAAGAGCTTCGTCTACCGTTCGGATCGCCCGTTCGATCCGGCCAAGCTGGAGGATTTTCTGGGTGCCATCGTCAACATCTATGGCCCGCGCATGCTGCGCTACAAGGGCGTGCTGAACATGCAGGGCACCGATCGCAAGGTGATCTTCCAGGGCGTGCACCAGCTCATGGGCAGCGACCTGGGCCCCCAGTGGGCCGAAGGGGAGGCGCGCACCAGCAAGATGGTCTTCATCGGCATCGACCTGCCCAAGGACATCTTTCTGCAGGGGCTGGAGCAGAGTCTCGTTTGAACGGTTTGCACCGGAACGGGCAGGGATGGCCCCACATCCTTTTGTGTTGTATCTGCAACGTTCCCGTTTGCGTCCGCGCAGGTCGATACAATCGCGCCCCGGCAAAACCCCGGAAGGCTTGCCACCCGCCCTTGGCTGCCTGCGCAGCCCGGGCCAGCCCGTTACGCGAGGAGTTCTGTCAGTGAAAGCCGAAACCAGCAAACCCAAGGCGGCCGCAAAAGCGGCCCCAACCGCGGCAAAAAATGCCGCCGCCCCAGCGGCAAGCAAGGCTGCTGCAAAGGCTACTGCCCAGGTCGCCCCCAAAGCCGCCAGCCCTGCCGTCGCAGAGGCCTCCGAGCAGGCCTTGCGGGCCGGCAGCCAAGTACCCGTGCGCAGCACCCGGCCTTCTTCCCGGCTGGCCCAATTGACCGTACCATCCATGGCCCAGGCAGTGGCTTCCACCGCTGCCAAAGCCAGTTATCTACACACCATGCCCACGACCGCGCAAGCGCACCCTGTTTACACGGCTGCCAAGAAAGACCCCAAACTGGCGAACAACTGGAAAGACAAGAGCGCCGAAGAGCTGACCGACGCCGAAGTGATGGCGATGCCCGACAGCGAGTACATGAACGACAAGCAGATGGCGTTTTTCCGCCTCAAGCTTGTCCAGCTCAAGCAGGACATCCACAACAGTGCCGGTGAAACCACCGAGCACCTGCGCGAAGACACCGTGGTGGTGCCCGATCCTGCCGACCGCGCCACCATTGAGGAAGAGCATGCGCTGGAGTTGCGTACCCGTGATCGCGAACGCAAGCTGCTCAAGAAAATCGAGCAATCCATTGCCCGCATCGACTCGGGTGACTACGGCTATTGCGATGAAACCGGCGAACCCATCGGGGTGGGCCGCCTGATCGCCCGTCCCACCGCCACGCTGTCGCTGGAAGCGCAGCAACGCCGTGAACTCAAGCAGAAGATGTTTGGCGACTGAAGGCGAGCGGGCCTGAACTCTTTATGCGCACCCGACCTGACTGCCTATGAGCAAGCAAGACACCACACTCGGCGGTCTGCTGTCCAAGGTGGTGCGGTTTGTGCGCAACCCCACGGTCAACTGGACAGAGCTCGACTCGATCCAGGCCGATCGGGAGAGCCAGTACAGCAAGCAGATGCTCAAGGAGATGATCGAGCGCAAGCGGCGCAACGACTTCGTTCGTCGCCGCGAGTTCGATCAGCTGCGCAAACTGCGCCAGCGCGAGGTGCTGCAGGGCCATGGCGCCGAAGACCCTGCGGGTCGTCCGTCTTTCTTCCAGAGCAGCATGACTTCGCCCGACGAGCGTGCGGTCACGCTCAAGAAAATCGACGAAATCGAAGCGCAGATGTCGCAGCAGTGGTGGAAGGGCAAGCAGCATGCAGATGCGCCCACCCAGCCTTTGGATATGCAGCCCCAGGGGGATGAAAACGCCGCCGCGCGTGCGTATGCGCCCACCAGGCCGGGCACTTTGCAGGTACCGCTGGAGGCCAAGCCCTCGGTCGCGCCCTTGTTTGCAGATGACAGCATGGCCATTGCAGGCGCTGGCGGCACGGATGCCTCCATGCGGGCCCATGCACCTGCGGCGTCCTTCAGCCCTGCGGCGCCCGCCGCCGAACCTGAATACGCCGTCGAACCGGAGGAATTCGTGCACGAACCCGATCTAGAAGAAGCCGCCATCCGGTTTGCCAATGGCGACCATGCCGGCGCCGAGTCAGGTTTGCGGGAGGTACTCGCACAACACCAGCAGGACGACCCGCAGCAGCAACTGGAAATCTGGATGACGCTGTTTGACCTGTACCGCGCGACAGGTCAGCAGGACCGTTTTGACACGCTGGCGATTGATTTTGCCGCGCGCTTCAACCGCTCGGCGCCGCTGTGGTTCTCGATACCCGAGCAGCTGGGGCTGGCATCTTCTGCGGCGCCCGCCGAAGCGCCGGTGGCTGCACGGCGCGATTTCAGCTGGACGGCACCTTCGACCATGGCGGTGTCGTCCGTGGCCGCGTTGCAGGCCGCGCTGGGGCGCGCCGCCTCGCCCTGGACCCTGGCCTGGGGGCGGCTGGTGGCCATCGAGGACGCGGCCGTGCCGCTGCTGGCCGACCAGTTCACGCAGTGGGCGGAGCGCAGAGGACAGTTCGTGTTCTCCGGCGTGTCTGCGCTCAACGCGCTGCTGGAGAGCAAGACCCAATCGGGCGACCGGTCCAGCAGCCCCGAGTGGTGGCGCCTGCGCATGGCGGCCCTGCGGCTCATGGCCAGCCCCGATGAGTTCGAACTGGTCGCACTGGATTACTGCGTGACCTATGAGGTGTCGCCCCCTTCGTGGACGGTACCGCGCTGCAGCTACGCGGACAGCGAAAACGCAGCGGCGCATGCCGCAGAGGCTGCCGGCCACGATCTGCTGGCCCCCGAGGCCGCCGTGCCTGTGGCGCCCGAATCGACTCCGGCGGCGACGCTGAGTGGCCACATCGACGGCGATGCCACGCCACAGCTGGAGCCTTTCCAGGCGCTGATGCGGCCCGGAGAACCCCTGGTCATTGCCTGCGACCGCCTGATCCGCATCGATTTTGGCGCTGCCGGATCGGTGCTCAACTGGGCTGCCGAGCAGCAGTCCCGCGGCCATGTGGTGCAGTTCCACAATCTGCACCGCCTGGTGGCGATTTTCTTCAATGTGATTGGCGTCAACGAGCACGCCTGGGTCGTCCCGCGCAAGAACTGAACCGGCGCACGGGGCGATCGTGGCCGGGGCGGTGGCTTGCAAAATACCGCGTCGCCCCCAGCTGGGATGGCTATGGATTCATCTCGTCAAAACCCTGTTTTTCACGGCACCACCATCCTGAGCGTGCGCCGCCAGACACCCCAGGGCGTACAGGTCGCCATCGGCGGCGACGGCCAGGTGACTCTGGGCAATATCGTCGTCAAGGGCACGGCGCGCAAGGTGCGCAAGCTCTACCACGGCAAGGTGCTGGCGGGTTTCGCCGGCGCCACGGCAGATGCCTTCACGCTGTTCGAGCGTTTCGAGGCCAAGCTGGAGAAGCACCAGGGCCACCTCACCCGCGCCGCCATCGAGCTCACCAAGGACTGGCGCACCGACCGCGTGCTGCGCCGCCTGGAGGCCATGCTGGCTGTGGCCGACGCGAGTGCCTCGCTCATCATCACGGGCAATGGCGATGTGCTGGAGCCCGAGCAGGGCATCGTGGCGATCGGCTCGGGCGGTGCGTATGCGCATTCGGCTGCCAAGGCATTGCTGAACCACACCGACCTGTCGGCCCAGGACATCGTGAAGCGGTCGCTGGAAATCGCCGGCGAACTGTGCATCTACACCAACATGAACCACACCATCGAGACGCTGTGACGGCGGGTGTGTGATTGCTATTTTGTTTGTAGCTGTTTGCGTTTGATGGATAAGCGCGGCAGCCATTTTTGACAGTGGATCAGCCCTATGTCGTCCATGACCCCCCAGGAAATCGTCTCTGAACTCGACCGCCACATCGTCGGCCAGGCCAGCGCCAAGCGCGCCGTGGCCATTGCGCTGCGCAACCGCTGGCGCCGCCAGCAGGTCGAAGGCAGCCTGCGCCACGAGATCACGCCCAAGAACATCCTCATGATCGGCCCCACCGGCGTGGGCAAGACCGAGATCGCCCGGCGCCTGGCGCGCCTGGCCGACGCGCCTTTCATCAAGGTCGAGGCCACCAAGTTCACCGAGGTGGGCTATGTGGGCAAGGATGTGGACGCCATCATCCGCGATCTGGCCGAGATGGCCGTCAAGCAGACGCGCGAGTCTGAGACGAAGAAGGTGCGGGCCCGCGCCGAGGACGCGGCCGAAGAGCGCATCCTGGATGTGCTGATTCCGCCGGCCCGTGCCGCGACGGGCGCCGAACCGGCGGCGGACAGCACGGCGCGCCAGGTGTTTCGCAAGAAGCTGCGCGAAGGCAGCCTGGACGATAAGGAGATCGAGATCGACCTGGCCGAGAGCCGCCCCCAGGTGGAGCTCATGGGCCCGGCCGGCATGGAGGAAATGACCGAGCAGCTGCGCGGCATGTTCAGCCAGATGGGGCAGGGCAAGCGCCACACCCGCAAGCTCAGGATTGCCGAAGCGCTCAAGCTGCTCACCGAAGAAGAGGCGGGCAAGCTGGTGAATGAGGAAGAGATCCGTGCCCGCGCCATCCAGAATGCCGAGCAGAACGGCATCGTCTTCATCGACGAGATCGACAAGGTCGCGGCACGCCAGGAAACCAGCGGCGCCGATGTGTCGCGCCAGGGGGTGCAGCGCGATCTGCTGCCGCTGGTGGAAGGCACCACGGTGTCCACCAAATACGGCATGGTCAAGACGGACCACATCCTGTTCATCGCCTCCGGCGCATTCCATCTGTCCAAGCCCAGCGACCTGATTCCCGAGCTGCAGGGGCGCTTTCCGATCCGGGTGGAACTGGAATCCCTGTCGGTGCAGGACTTTGAAGCCATCCTCACGCAAACCCACGCCTCGCTGGTCAAGCAATACCAGGCGCTGCTGGCCACCGAAGGGGTGGCGCTCGACTTTCAGCCCGAGGGCATCACGCGCCTGGCACACATTGCCTTCGAGGTGAACGAGCGCACGGAAAACATCGGTGCGCGCCGCCTGTCCACCGTGATGGAGCGGCTGCTGGACGATGTCAGCTTCGACGCGGCGCGCCTGGCCGGCCAGAAGGTCACCGTGGACGCGGCCTATGTCGACACGCGGCTGCAAACCCTGAGCCAGGACGAAGACCTGTCGCGCTACATCCTCTGAGACGGATTCGCGCTCCCAACGAGAACTGCGTTGCCGCGCCCTGCTCTTGCTGGCGGGGCAAAACCAAATGCGTGCCCGTCCTGCCTTCAGGTATCACTTGCATAGGCAGTTCTAAGTGCTTGCTGAGCAACGGATTTTAGGGTTTCGAATCCTTCGAAAACGCTTCTAAGTCCTTGATTCCATTGCAAAAGTTTGTTGCAGGCGCCCTTGCATGGAATGTTTTTCCTGCTACAGTGCAAAAAAGTGCAATTAAGTGGTGAAAAGTGCCTTGAAACGCCAGTTCTGGGTTCAAGGGTTCATCGTCCTGCTAGGGGAATCGTTCCGTGTTTCAAGGTGCCTCGTCGCTGAGTCTCGATGCGAAAGGTCGGCTGTCCGTGCCGACCCGGCATCGTGACGTCCTGAGCGCGACCGCGGCCGGCCAACTCACGATCACCAAGCACCCCCACGGCTGCCTCATGGTGTTTCCCCGTCCCGAATGGGAGAAGTTCCGCGAGCGCATCGGCCAGCTGCCGATGTCTGCCCAGTGGTGGAAGCGCATCTTCCTGGGCAATGCGATGGATGTGGAAATGGATGCCACCGGCCGGGTGCTGGTGTCGCCCGAGCTGCGCGAGGCGGCCGGCATCGCCAAGGACGCCATCCTGCTGGGCATGGGCAACCATTTCGAACTGTGGGACAAGGCCACCTACGACGCGCAGGAAGCGCAGGCCATGCAGGGCGAAATGCCCGATGTGTTCAAGGATTTCTCTTTCTAAGGCCCGTGGTGACCCCTGATTTGCAACACACCACGGTCCTGCTCGATGAAGCGGTGGACGCGCTGCTGGGTGGCGCGGGCCCCGAGCCTGCCGGCACCTGGGTCGACGCCACCTTTGGTCGCGGGGGGCATTCGCGGCACATCCTGCTGCGGCTGGGGCCGCAAGGGCGTCTTGTGGCGTTCGACAAGGACCCGCAAGCCATCCAGGAGGCAACGCGCATCACTGATGCGCGTTTTTCCATTCGGCATGAAGGTTTTCGCCATCTGGCGGATTTGCCGCCGGGCAGTGCGGCCGGCGTGCTGATGGACCTGGGGGTGAGCTCGCCCCAGATCGACAGTCCCGAGCGGGGTTTCAGTTTCCGTTTCGATGGCCCGCTGGACATGCGCATGGACACCACGCGGGGGACCAGTGTGGCCCAGTGGCTGGCCACTGCCGAGGTGCAACAGATTGCGGAGGTGATACGTGACTACGGTGAAGAACGGTTTGCTGGCCCCATTGCAAAGGCGATTGTTGCTCGGCGCGAGGAGCGGGGGCCTCTTGCAACCACCGCCGAACTGGCCGATCTCGTGGCTGGTGCGGTCAAAACCCGCGAGTCGGGCCAGAACCCTGCAACGCGCACATTTCAGGCTTTACGGATTTTCATCAACGCTGAACTTGAAGAGCTGCAGCAGGCGCTAGAAGCCAGCCTGTCGGTGCTCCAGCCAGGTGGGCGGCTGGTGGTGATCAGCTTTCATTCGCTCGAAGATCGCATCGTCAAGCAGTTCATCGCGCAGCATTCCAAGGAGGTGTACGACCGCCGTGCGCCGTTTGCATCGCCCAAGGTCATGAAGCTGGTCGCGCTGGACCGCATCAAGCCCAGCGCCGCCGAAGTGGCGGCCAATCCCCGCTCGCGCAGCGCCATCATGCGCGTGGCCGAGCGCACGGAGGCGCCCGCATGACCCGGCTCAGCCTCGTCCTGCTGGTGGCGGTGATGGCCAGCGCCCTGTATCTGGTGCACACGCAGTATGAGTCGCGCCGCCTGTTCACGCAGCTGGACCGGGCCAACTCCGAGGCGCGCCGGCTGGAGACCGAGCACCAGCGCCTGCAGGTGGAAAAACGCGCGCAGGCCACCCCCCTGCGGGTGGAGAAAATCGCGCGGGCGCAGTTGCAGATGCGCACGGCCACCCCGGCCATCACCCAGTATGTGGCCGACCCTGCCGGTGCCGCGACGACCGCTTCGGGGGTGCAGCCGTGAGCCGCAGCGTTCTCTACACCTCCAGCCCGCTGCTGGCCAGCAAGACACCCGTGTGGCGCAGCAAGTTCATCGTGGCGATGATTGCGCTGGGATTCGTGGGGCTGGGCGCGCGCGCGGCCTATGTGCAGGTATTCGGCAACGATTTCTTCCAGCGCCAGGGCGAGGTGCGCTTTGCGCGCACGCTGGAGTTGCCCGCCAACCGGGGCAAGATCCTCGATCGCAACGGGCTCATCCTGGCCTCCAGCGTGCCGGCGGCCAGCATCTGGGCCATCCCCGAAGATGTGGAGCAGGACAAGCCCGAGGTGCGCGCCAAGCTCAAGCAGCTGGCACGGCTGCTCGACATGCCTGCGTCGGAGCTGAATGCCAAGCTGGCCGACGAAGACAAGACTTTCGTCTGGATCAAGCGCCAGCTGGACTGGGAGCTGGGCCAGCAGATCGCCGCCCTCGACATCAAGGGCATCTACCAGCGCAAGGAATACAAGCGCCAGTATCCCGAAGGCGAATCGGCCGCGCATGTGGTGGGTTTCACCAATGTGGAAGACAAGGGCCAGGAGGGCATGGAGCTGGCCTTCAACAGCGAGCTGGCCGGGCGTGCCGGCTCGCGCCGCGTGATCAAGGACCGCCTGGGCCGCGTGGTCGAAGGCGTGGGCGAAACCGTGCCACCGGTGGACGGCCGCGACATGCAGCTGTCCATCGACAGCAAGGTGCAGTTCTTCGCCTACCAGAAGCTGCGTGACCAGGTCGCCGCGCACAAGGCCAAGGCGGGCAGCGTGGTGGTGCTCGATGCGCACACGGGCGAGCTGCTGGCGCTGGCCAACTACCCCAGCTACGTGCCCGACAAACGCCAGAACCTCACCGGCGAGCAGCTGCGCAACCGTGCGCTCACCGACGTGTTCGAGCCCGGTTCGACCATGAAACCCTTCACCATCGGGCTGGCGCTTGAATCAGGTCGCGTGCGCCCCGAGACCATCGTGGACACGAGCCCCGGGCGCATCACCATTACGGGTTCCACCATTTCGGACACGCACAACTACGGTGTGCTCACCGTGGAAGGTGTGATCCAGAAATCCAGCAACGTTGGCACGACCAAGCTGGCCATGCAGATGCCTGCACGCGAGATGTGGGAAACCTTTTCGGCGGCCGGCTTCGGACAAAAGCCGCAGCTGCATTTTCCCGGCGCGGTCACCGGCCGTTTGCGTCCCTACAAGAGCTGGCGCCCGGTGGAGCAGGCCACCATGTCCTACGGCTACGGTCTGTCGGCCAGCCTGTTCCAGATGGCGCGCTCGTATACCGTGTTTGCCAATGGTGGCCGCGTGATTCCTGCCACCATGCTCAAGACCGACACGGCGGCGGTGGGCGTGCCCGTGTTCTCCGAGCGCACGGCCGACCAGGTGCGCAAGATGCTGCAGATGGCCGCAGGCCCCGGCGGCACGGGGCAGAAAGCGCAGACCGTGGGCTACTCGGTGGGTGGCAAGTCGGGCACGGCGCGCAAGCAGGTCGGAAAAAACTATGCCGCCGGCAAGTACCGCGCCTGGTTCACCGGCATGGCGCCCATCGACAAGCCGCGCATCATCGTGGCCGTGATGATCGACGAGCCCAGCAATGGCCAGGTGTACGGCGGCCTCGTGGCCGCGCCGGTGTTCAGCGAGGTGGTGCAGCAGACCCTGCGCATGATGGGCGTGCAGCCGGACATGGCCGTCAAGCCGCAGATCGTCACCAACGGGGTGGAGGAGTCGCTGTGATGCATGTGCTGACCTCTGCCCATGATGCCGTGCAATGGCTGCGCGCGCGCGTCACCGGCACCTTGCAGACCGACAGCCGCCTGGTGGTACCGGGCGATGGCTTCATTGCCTGGCCCGGAGCCGCGACCGACGGGCGTGCCCATGTGGCCGATGCCATGGTGCGGGGCGCCACGGCCTGCCTCGTGGAACAGGCCGGCGTGGAGGCGTTTGGGTTCACGGGCGACCACATGGCCGCATTGCATGGCCTCAAGGCCGCCACGGGGCCGATCGCCGCACAGTGGTTTGGCCACCCCGCGCAGCAGCTGGCGGTGCTGGCCGTGACGGGCACCAATGGCAAGACCAGCACCGCCTGGTGGCTGGCGGATGCCTGGAATGCGCTATCGAATCAAGCGCCGCATGTGCGTGCCGGGTGTGCGCTGGTTGGCACTTTGGGCATGGGGGTTCCGCCTGGGCTCGAAGCCACGGGCATGACCACCCCCGACCCCGTGCGCCTGCAGCGCGCGTTTCGCCGGTATGCCGACCAGGGGCTGGGCGCTTGCGCCATCGAGGCGTCTTCCATCGGGCTGGCCGAGGCGCGCCTGGATGGCACGCCGATCCGCGTGGCCGTCTTCACCAATTTCACACAAGACCACCTCGATTACCACGGCAGCATGGCCGACTACTGGCTGGCCAAGCGGGCCCTGTTCGACTGGCCCGGCCTGCAGGCCGCCGTCATCAACGTGGACGACCCCGCCGGTGTGCAACTGCACGCCGAACTCGCGGGTGGCGCGCTCGACCTGTGGAGCATTTCTGCCCAGGGCACGGCACGGCTGGTGGCGCAGGACATTGCCCTGGGTGACCAGGGCCTGCGTTTCACGGTGGTGGAGGGGGCGCAGCGGCTGCCGCTGCAGACCCGCGTGATCGGCCACTACAACGTGCTGAACCTGCTCGGCGTGCTGGCCACGCTGCGCAGCCAGGGCGTGCCGCTGCTGGATGCCGTGCATGCCTGCACCAGCCTGCAGCCCGTGCCCGGCCGCATGCAGCGGCTGGTGGCGCCGGGGCAGCCGCTGGTGGCGGTGGATTACGCCCACACCCCCGACGCGCTGGACAAGGCCTTGCAGGCGCTGCGCCCGCTGGCGGCCGAGCGTGGCGGCCAGCTCTGGTGCGTGTTCGGCTGCGGCGGCGACCGCGATGCCGGCAAGCGCCCGCTGATGGGCGCCGTGGCCCAGCAGCATGCCGACTGGGTGGTGGTGACCAGCGACAACCCGCGCAGCGAAGCGCCGGTGGCCATCCTGCACCAGATCCTGCAGGGCACGATTGCCGGCGAAACCGTCCGCGCCGAACCGGATCGGGCGGCCGCCATTGCGCTGGCCATCGGCGAGGCCGATGCGGCCGATGTGGTGCTGATTGCCGGCAAGGGCCACGAGGATTACCAGGAAACCGCCGGCGTGCGCCGGCCGTTCGATGACATGGCGCAGGCGCGGGCAGCGCTGGCCGCCCGGGGAGCCAGCGCATGGGCATGATGAACCTGCAGCAGGCATTCGACTGGATTCGCCCCGCCATTCCCCAGGCACGCCTGGTGGGCGATGGGGCAACGCCGCTGGCACGGGTGCATACGGACACCCGCACCCTGCAGGCGGGCGACTTGTTCGTGGCGCTCAAGGGCGAGCGCTTCGATGCCAATGCCTTCCTGGCCGATGCCCGTGCAGGCGGCGCCATGGCCGCCATCGCCCATGGCGGGCTGCAAGCCGCAGGGTTGTCCGGCATCGAGGTGCCCGACAGCCTGGCGGCGCTGGGTGCCCTGGCGGCCGGGTGGCGCGCCCAGTTCGGCCTGCCGCTGATCGGCATCACGGGCAGCAACGGCAAGACGACGGTGACGCAGATGGTGGCATCCATCCTGCGCGGCTGGAAGGGCGAGGCCGCGTTTGCCACGCAGGGCAATTTCAACAACGATATCGGCGTGCCCTTGATGCTGCTGCGCCTGCGCGCCGGCCATGCCGCCGCGGTGATCGAGATGGGCATGAACCATCCGGGCGAGATCGTCACCCTGGCGGCCATGGCGCAGCCCACGGTCGCGCTGGTGAACAACGCCCAGCGCGAACACCTCGAATTCATGCACACCGTGCAGGCCGTGGCCGAGGAAAACGGTTCGGTCTTCGCGGCGCTGCCGGCCAATGGCGTGGCCGTGTTTCCCGCAGGCGATGCCTACACCGCACTGTGGAGCCGCCTGGCCGCGCCGCGCCGCTGCATCACGTTCGGCGAGGGCGGTGACGTGCAATGTCTGCACGCCCGCTGGCAGCAGGGCGCCTGGGCGGTGGAGATGGCCACGCCCGCGGGCGCGCTGTCATGCACCCTGCAGATCGCCGGCCAGCACAACGTCACCAACGCGCTGGCTGCGGCGGCCTGTGCCCTGGCGGCAGGGGCTCCGCTGGACGCGATAGCACGCGGGCTGAGCGGTTTCACACCCGTCAAGGGGCGCTCGCGCGCGCTCAATCTGCTGCTGGCGGGCCGTGGCATCACCGTGGTGGACGACACCTACAACGCCAACCCCGATTCCATGCGCGCCGCCATCGACGTGCTGGCCGCGCTGCCCGCGCCGCAGCTGCTGGTGATGGGCGACATGGGCGAGGTGGGCGACCAGGGTCCGCAGTTCCACGCCGAGGCCGGCGAACACGCGCACGCTGCGGGCATTGCGCACCTGTATGCGCTGGGTGCGCAGTCGGCCAACGCGGCCCGCGCCTTCGGGGCTGCGCGGCATTTTGACAACATGGCATCGCTGCAGGCGGCGGTGCTGGAGATGCTGCCCCAGGTGGGCAGCGTGCTGGTGAAGGGATCGCGGTTCATGAAGATGGAACAGGTGGTGGAGGCGATGGTTGCCACCGCAGAACAACAAGCAAAGCCAACCGCTCACCCGGAGGGACGCCCAGATGCAAGCCATTGATGTCCGCCGCCCACCGCAGGGAGGTGCAGCATGCTGCTGATGCTGTCGCAATGGCTGCAGGGCCTGTCGCCCGAGTTCGGCTTCTTCCGGGTGTTCCAGTACCTCACGTTCCGTGCGGTGATGGCGGCCCTGACGGCGCTGCTCATCGGTCTGGTGGCGGGGCCGCGCGTGATCCGCGTGCTCGCCTCGCTCAAGATCGGCCAGCCGATCCGGGGTTATGCGATGCAGTCGCACCTGTCCAAGAGCGGCACGCCCACCATGGGCGGCGTGCTCATCCTGCTGTCGATCGCGATCTCGACGCTGCTGTGGTTCGACCTGTCGAACCGCTTCGTCTGGATCGTGCTGCTGGTCACGCTGGGCTTTGGCGCCATCGGCTGGGTGGACGACTGGCGCAAGGTGGTCAACAAGGACCCCGAGGGCATGCGCTCGCGCGAGAAATATTTCTGGCAATCGGTGATCGGCCTGGTGGCCGCGCTGTACCTGGTGTTCAGCATCTCCGAGAGTTCCAACGCCCGGGTGCTGGAGCTGTTCATCAGCTGGGTGCAGTCGGGTTTCTCGCTCGATCTGCCCCCCAAGGCCGGCCTGCAACTGCCGTTCTTCAAGGAAATCAGCTACCCGCTCGGTGTGCTGGGTTTCGTTATCCTGACCTACCTCGTGATCGTGGGCTCCAGCAACGCCGTCAATCTGACCGACGGGCTTGATGGCCTGGCCATCATGCCGGTGGTGATGGTGGGTTCGGCGCTGGGGGTGTTTGCCTACGTCACGGGCAGCTCGGTGTATTCCAAATACCTGTTCTTTCCGCACATTCCCGGCTCGGGCGAACTGCTGATCTTCTGCGCGGCCATGGCGGGCGCGGGCCTGGCCTTCCTGTGGTTCAACGCGCACCCGGCCCAGGTGTTCATGGGCGATGTGGGCGCGCTGGCCCTGGGCGCGGCACTGGGCACCATCGCCGTCATCGTGCGCCAGGAGATCGTGCTGGCCATCATGGGCGGCATCTTCGTGGTCGAGGCGCTGTCGGTGATGCTGCAGGTGACCTGGTTCAAGTACACCAAGCGCCGCTACGGTGAAGGCCGGCGCCTGCTGAAGATGGCGCCGCTGCACCACCATTTCGAAAAGAGCGGCTGGAAGGAAACGCAGGTGGTCGTGCGCTTCTGGATCATCACCATGCTGCTGTGCCTCGTCGGCCTGTCCACGCTGAAACTGCGATGAACCCGGACGATCCCCTCATCCCCGCAGCCGCCGAGTCACCGGTGGTCACGCCGCCCGAGGTGGAGGCTGGCCCAGGCCTGCCGGCCGCGGGCAAGCGTGCGGCCGCGCCCGCATGGGACCCCGAAGCGCCGCCTGCGGTCTCTGCCGCCCAGGCGGCTGCCGATTTTGTGGCGCAGATTTTTGCGGACGTGACCGCGTCCGAGGCAGTGTCCGCCCCGGTCCCGCAGGCCGTGGATGCCACCGAAAAGGTGTCCGCCGACGAACCCGCCGAGCCGCTGGGGCGGCCCGGCGAAGGCATGGTGCCGCTGCAGGGCCGGAACATCCTCATCCTCGGCCTGGGTGCTTCGGGCCTGGCGATGGCGCGCTGGTGCGTGCGCTGCGGCGCGCAGGTCACCGTGGCCGATACGCGGCAAGCCCCGCCCCAGCTCGCCGCATTGCAGCAGGAGCTGCCGCAGGTGCGTTTCGTGGCGGGCGAGTTCGGTGCCCATCTGGTCGAGGGGCAGGGCCTGCACGCGGTGTACCGTTCGCCGGGCCTGAGTCCTGCATCGATTGCGGCTGTATTGGCAGCTGCCCACGCAATGGGCATCAGCACTGGCGGCGAACTGAGCCTCTACTCCATGGCGCTGGACACGCTGCGCACCGCGCACGGCTATGCGCCGGCGGTACTGGCCATCACCGGCACCAACGGCAAGACCACGGTCACCTCGCTCACGGGCCAGCTGGTCGAGCGCGCAGGCAAGACGGTGGCCGTGGCGGGCAATATCGGCCCGACGCTGCTCGACACGCTGGCGGCCCGCATCGACGCGGGCACGCTGCCCCAGGTGTGGGTGCTGGAGCTGTCGAGCTTCCAGCTCGACGGCGTGGCGGGTTTCGAACCCACGGCTGCTGCGGTGCTCAACATCACGCAGGATCACCTGGACTGGCATGGCGACATGCGGGCCTATGCCGGCGCCAAGGCCCGCATCTTCGGGCAGCACGGCGTGATGGTGCTCAACCGCGAAGACGCTGCCGTGATGGCCATGCTGCCGGAGCCGGTGCGCGTGAAGCTGCAAAAGCCGCAGCAGCGTGCGCACACCACCTTTGGCGGCGACATGCCCAGGCGCCCGGGCGATTTCGGCATCGAGATGGTCGGTGGCATGGCCTGGCTGGTGCGTGCCCACGAATCGGAAGAAACCCGCAAGCGCGGGCGCAGCGAAGAACCAGAGCTGCACATCCAGCGCCTGATGCCGGCCGATGCGCTGCGCATCCGGGGGCGCCACAACGCCATCAACGCCCTGGCCGCCCTGGCGCTGGCCTGCGAGGCCGGCTGCGCGCTGTCGCCCATGCTGTATGGCCTGCGCGAATACCGCGGCGAGCCGCACCGCGTGGAGCCCATCGGCATGGTGTCGGGCGTGGAGTATTTCGACGACAGCAAGGGCACGAATGTGGGGGCTACGGTGGCGGCCCTGGCCGGGCTGGGCGCCGACCGGCGCCTTGTGGTCATCCTGGGGGGCGAGGGCAAGGGGCAGGATTTTTCGCCGCTGGCAGCGCCGGTGGCGCGGTATGCGCGCGCCGTGGTGCTGATGGGGCGCGATGCACCGCTGATCCACGCGGCCCTGGAAGGTGCGGGTGTGCCACTGGTCGATGCGCAGACCCTGCCGCAGGCCGTGCAGCTGGCCGCGCAGCGCGCCCACGCGGGCGATGCGGTGCTGATGTCGCCCGCCTGTGCCAGCTTTGACATGTTCCGCGACTACGCCCACCGCGCCCAGGTGTTCTGCGACGCGGTGCGCGACATGGCACACGACGCCGGGCAGGAACTGGGGGGCATGCCATGACCGCCGCCACCGGTACCTGGTCGCGCGTCACGGCCTGGCTGAAAGGGCTGTCGGGCAAGGCCGCCGATGTGCTGCCGGTGCGCGTGGGCGGCACCGACTACCGCCAGCGCCACAGCACGCCCGCCACGGTGCTGGGTTTTGACCAGGCCCTGCTGTGGGTGGTGGTGGCGCTGCTGGCCTGGGGGCTGGTGATGGTGTACTCGGCGTCCATCGCCATGCCGGACAACCCCCGTTTCGGCAAGATTGCCGCCACCCATTTTCTGACGCGCCATGTGTTCGCCCTGATCGTCGGCTTCGTGGTGGCGTTGCTGGCGTTCCAGGTGTCCATGGCCACCTGGGAGCGCGTGGCGCCCTGGCTGTTCGTGGTGTCCATCGTGCTGCTGGTCGCGGTGCTGATTCCGCATGTAGGCACGGTGGTCAATGGCGCGCGGCGCTGGCTGTCCCTGGGCATCATGAACTTCCAGCCCTCGGAACTGGCCAAGTTTGCCGTGCTGGTGTATGCGTCCGACTACATGGTGCGCAAGATGGAGGTGAAGGAGCGCTTCTTTCGCGCGGTGCTGCCCATGGGCGCGGCAGTGGCCATCGTGGGCGTGCTGCTGCTGGCCGAGCCGGACATGGGGGCCTTCATGGTGGTGGCCGTGATCGCCATGGGCATCCTGTTCCTGGGCGGCGTCAATGCCCGCATGTTCTTCCTGATCGCGGGCGTGCTGGTGGCGGCCTTCGGCCTCATGATCGCCACCTCGCCCTGGCGCCGCGAACGCGTGTTTGCCTACCTCGATCCTTTCAGCGAGCAGCATGCACTGGGCAAGGGCTACCAGCTCTCGCACTCGCTCATTGCCATCGGGCGCGGCGAAATCTTCGGCGTGGGGCTGGGTGGCAGTGTGGAAAAGCTGCACTGGCTGCCTGAAGCCCATACCGACTTCCTGCTGGCCGTGATCGGCGAGGAATTCGGCCTGGTGGGCGTGCTCACGCTGATCCTGCTGTTTGTCTGGATGACGCGCCGCATCATGCACATCGGCCGCCAGGCCATCGCGCTCGATCGCGTGTTCGCCGGCCTGGTGGCACAGGGCGTGGCCATCTGGATCGGCTTTCAGGCCTTCATCAACATGGGGGTGAACCTGGGCGCGCTACCCACCAAGGGGCTCACGCTGCCGCTGATGAGCTTTGGCGGCTCGGCGATCCTGATGAATCTGGTGGCATTGGCAGTGGTGCTGAGGGTGGATTATGAGAACAAGCTCCTCATGAGGGGAGGCCGCGTATGAGTCAGAAAACCGCGCTCATCATGGCCGGCGGCACCGGCGGCCACATCTTCCCGGGCCTCGCCGTGGCCGAAGAATTGCGTGCACGCGGCTGGCGCGTGCACTGGCTGGGCGCACCGGGCAGCATGGAGTCGCGCATCGTGCCAACCCATGGTTTTGCGCTGGAACTCATCGATTTCTCGGGCGTGCGCGGCAAGGGTCTGGTCACGCTGGCCTTGCTGCCGTTGCGCCTGCTGCGTGCCTTCTGGCAAGCCCTGCAGGTGGTGCGGCGTGTGAAGCCCGACGTGGTGGTGGGCCTGGGCGGCTACATCACCTTCCCGGGTGGCATGATGGGGGTGCTGGCGGGCAAGCCGCTGGTGCTGCACGAGCAGAACTCGGTGGCTGGCATGGCCAACAAGGTGCTGGCCGGTGTGGCCGACCGGGTGTTCACCGCATTCCCCAACGTCTTCAGGAAGGGCCAGTGGGTGGGCAACCCCCTGCGCACCGCCTTCACGCAACAGCCGGGCCCGGCGGAACGTTTTGCGGGCCGCACCGGCCCTCTGCGCCTGCTGGTGGTGGGCGGTAGCTTGGGCGCGCGCGCGCTCAACGAAATCGTGCCGCAGGCCATTGCGCTCATGCCTGCTGCACAACGCCCCGCCGTGCTCCACCAGAGCGGGGCGACGCAGATCGATGCGCTGCGTGCCAACTACGCCGCGGCGGGGGTGGAGGCGGAACTGACGCCTTTCATCGACGACACCGCCAGCGCGTTTGCGGCGGCCGACATCATCGTCTGCCGCGCGGGTGCCAGCACGGTCACCGAGATCGCTGCCGTGGGGGCAGCGTCCATCTTCGTGCCCTTCCCGTCGGCCGTAGACGACCACCAGACCACCAATGCGCAGTTCCTCGTGAACGCGGGTGGCGGCTGGCTGGTGCAGCAGCGCGACCTGACGCCCCAGGGGTTGTCTGAAATGCTATTGAAATTGGAGCGATCCATGCTTGCGGATGTGGCGCTCAAGGCCCAAAAAATGCAAAAAATCAACGCCACGCGCGAAGTGGTGACAGCCTGCGAGGAGCTCGCCAGATCATGAAACACGCGATTCGCCACATCCATTTCGTCGGCCTGGGCGGCGCCGGCATGAGCGGCATCGCCGAGGTGCTGTTCAACCTGGGCTACCGCATCTCGGGCTCTGACCTGGCCGACAGCGCCACACTGCGCCGTTTGCAAGCGCTGGGCATCCAGACCTGCCTGGGCCATGCGGCGGCCCACATCGAAGGCGCGGACGCCGTGGTCACCTCCACCGCCGTCACGGCCGACAACCCCGAGGTGCTGGCTGCGCGCGAGAAGAAGATTCCCGTGGTGCCCCGCGCGCTCATGCTGGCCGAACTCATGCGCCTCAAGCAGGGCATCGCCATTGCCGGCACGCACGGCAAGACCACTACCACCAGCCTGGTGACCAGCGTGCTGGCCGAGGCGGGGCTCGATCCCACCTTCGTGATCGGCGGGCGCCTGAACAGCGCGGGCGCCAATGCCAAGCTGGGCAGCGGCGACTACATCGTGGTGGAGGCCGACGAGTCCGATGCGTCCTTCCTCAACCTGCTGCCCGTGATGGCGGTGGTGACCAATATCGACGCCGACCACATGGAGACCTACGGGCACGATTTCGGCCGGCTCAAGAAGGCGTTCATCGATTTCCTGCACCGCATGCCTTTCTATGGCACCGCCATTCTGTGCGTGGACAGCCCGGCGGTGCGCGACATCCTGCCCAGCGTGACCTGCCCTGTCACCAGCTACGGCTTCTCCGAGGATGCCCAGGTGCGCGCCATCAACGTGCGGGCCGATGCCGGCCAGATGCGCTTCACGGTGCAGCGGCGCAACGGCGTCACGCTGCCCGACATGGAAGTGGTGCTCAACCTGGCGGGCGAGCACAACGTGCTCAACGCCCTGTCGGCCATTGCGGTGGCCGTGGAGCTGAACATCCCCGACGACGCCGTGCAGCGCGCGCTGGCCGGCTTCAAGGGCGTGGGGCGGCGCTTTCAGCGCTATGGCGACCTGCCCGCCAAGGGCGGTGGCCAGTTCACCGTGATCGACGACTACGGCCACCACCCCGTCGAGATGGCCGCCACGCTGGCGGCGGCGCGCGGTGCCTTCCCCGGGCGGCGCCTGGTGCTGGCCTTCCAGCCGCACCGCTACAGCCGCACGCGCGACTGCTTCGAGGATTTCGTCAAGGTCATCGGTTCGGCCGACGCCGTGCTGCTCACCGAGGTGTACGCCGCTGGTGAAGCCCCCGTGGTGGCCGCCGATGGCCGCTCGCTGGCGCGCGCGCTGCGTGTGGCGGGCCGGGTGGAGCCACTTTTTGTCGACAGCGTGACCGACATGCCCCAGGTCATTGCCGACAACGCCAAAGACGGCGACGTGGTGATGTGCATGGGCGCGGGGACCATCGGTGCCGTGCCCGGAAAAATCGTTGAAATGCTACAAAATAATGAGCTACTGTCGCAGGCAGGGAAAGCGTAATGAATACATTTGGTTCCAATATTGATGCGCGTGCACTGGGCAAGGTGGCGGTGCTGATGGGCGGCGCGTCGGCCGAGCGCGATGTGTCGCTGATGTCCGGCCGCGGCGTGCTGCAGGCACTGCGCTCGCGCGGCGTGGATGCCCACGCGTTCGACCCCGCGCACAGCGATCTGGGCGAACTCCAGCGCGGCGGCTATGACCGTTGCTTCATTGCCCTGCACGGGCGCCATGGCGAAGACGGCACGGTGCAGGGTGCGCTGGAATTGCTGGGCATTCCGTACACCGGCCCTGGCGTGATGGCGTCCAGCATGTCGATGGACAAGATCATGACCAAGCGCATCTGGCGCGCCGAAGGGCTGCCCACGCCCGACTGGCGTCTCGTGGCCAGCACCGAGGAAACCGCGCAGGCCCTGCAGGCGCTGGGCACGCCCATGATCGTCAAGCCGGCGCGCGAGGGCTCGACCCTCGGGCTGACCAAGGTCTCCACGCCCGAGGCGTGCGCGCAGGCCTATGCGCTGGCGTCGCGCTACGACCCCGAGGTGCTGTGCGAGCAATTCATCGAGGGCGACGAAACCACCTGTCCGGTGCTGGGCGAAGGCGCCGGTGCCTATGCCCTGCCGGTGATCCGCATCGTCGCGCCCCAGGGCAACTACGACTACCAGAACAAGTATTTCACCGACGACACGCAATACCACTGCCCGAGCGGCCTGCCCGAAGCCGAGGAGCGCGAGATCCAGCGCCTGGTGGTGCAGGCCTTCCGTTCGCTGGGCTGCCGTGGCTGGGCGCGGGCCGACATCATGATCCGCGCCAGTGACCGCAAGCCCTTTTTGCTGGAAATCAACACCTCGCCGGGCATGACCGGGCATTCGCTGGTGCCCATGTCGGCCCGCGCCCTGGGCATCAGTTACGAAAACCTGTGTGTGGGCGTGCTCGCCACGGCCACGCTGGACACGCCGCCGGGCGCCACGCTCAGCCCCGCGCAAGGCCAACCGCAGGAGACCACCGCGCCATGAACCAGTCGCTGCCCGCACCGCTGGACGTCAAGCTCATGAACCTGACCGCATCGGTCCTGTTCCTGTGCTGCGTCCTGCTGCTGCTGGCAGCGGGGACGCGCTGGGTGTTGCGCTACCCCGGTTTTTCGGTGGCGCGCATCGTGGTCCAGGGGGAGCTGGTGCACAACAACGCCGTGACCTTGCGGGCCAACGTAGCGCCGCAGCTGGTGGGCAACTTTTTCACCATCGACCTGCGCGCGGCGCGCGCCGCCTTCGAGCAGGCGCCCTGGGTGCGCAAGGCCCTGGTGCGGCGCGAATTCCCGCGCGGCCTGCGGGTGGTGCTGCAGGAACACGATGCCGCCGCCTACTGGGGGCCCGACACGGGCGCGGCACTGGTCAACCGCGAGGGCGAGGTGTTCGAGGCCAACGTGGGCGATGTGGAGCAAGAAGGCTTGCCCCGTCTGATGGGCCCCCAGGGCAGTTCGGCCGAAGTGCTGCGGATGCATGGCCTGCTGCAGCCGGTGTTCGAGCCGCTGGGCATGGCGGTGGAGGCGCTGGAGCTGACGGGGCGCGGTGGCTGGCGCGCCACGCTCGACAGCAACGCCGTGCTGGAGCTGGGGGGCGGCACGCCGCAGGAGGTGGTGGAGCGCACGCAGCGCTTCACCCGCACGCTGACGCAGGTGGCGGCGCAATACCGGCGCCGCGCCGACGCGCTGGAGTCGGCCGACCTGCGCCATGCCGGGGGCTACGCGCTGCGCCTGCGCGGGGTGACGACCGTGACCGCGGAAGCGGCCGCAAAGAAGAAATAGCCGCGGGGAGCGGCCGCGACTGGACAGGACAACGAAGGGTAGACACTGATATGGCAAGAGAATACAAAGACGTGGTGGTGGGGCTGGACATCGGCACGGCCAAGGTCATGGCCGTGGTGGCCGAGGTGCTGCCCAATGGCGAACTCAAGCTGGCCGGCCTGGGCGTGGCGCCGAGCAATGGCCTCAAGCGCGGCGTGGTGGTGAACATCGATGCCACGGTGCAGAGCATCCAGCAGGCGCTGAAAGAGGCCGAGCTGATGGCCGACTGCAAGATCCAGCGCGTCTATACCGGCATCACGGGCAGCCATATCCGGGGGCTCAACTCCAGCGGCATGGTGGCCGTGAAGGACAAGGAAGTCACCGCTGCCGACGTGGCCCGCGTGGTCGAGACGGCCAAGGCCATCAACATCAGCAGCGACCAGCGCCTCTTGCTGGTGGAGCCGCAGGAATTCGTGATCGATGGTCAGGATGTGAAAGAGCCCATCGGCATGAGCGGCATCCGCCTGGAGGCCAAGATCCATATCGTGACCGGCGCCCAAAGTGCCGCCGAGAACATCATCAAGTGCGTGCGCCGCTGCGGCCTGGAAGTCGAGCAGCTCATGCTCAACCCGCTGGCCAGCAGCCAGGCCGTGCTGACCGACGACGAGCGCGAACTCGGCGTGGTGCTGGTGGACATCGGCGCCGGCACCACCGACGTGGCCATTTTCACCGGTGGCGCCATCCGCCACACCGCCGTGATCCCGATCGCCGGCGACCTGATCACCAGCGACATCGCCATGGCGCTGCGCACGCCCACGAAGGACGCCGAGGACATCAAGGTCGAAAGCGGCTACGCCAAGCAGTTGCTGGCCGACCCCGAGGCGCAGGTGGAAGTGCCTGGCCTGGGCGACCGCAGCCCGCGCATGTTGTCCAAGCAGGCGCTGGCCGGCGTGATCGAGCCGCGTGTCGAGGAGATCTTCTCGCTGGTGCAGCAGGTGGTGCGTGAGTCGGGTTACGAAGAAGTGCTGTCCTCTGGCATCGTGCTCACGGGCGGCAGTTCGGTGATGCCCGGAATGATCGAACTGGGTGAAGATATTTTCCTGAAGCCCGTGCGCCGCGGCATCCCCAAGTATTCCAGCGCCCTGTCGGACATGGTGGCCCAGCCGCGTGCCGCCACCGTCATGGGCTTGCTCGAAGAGGCCCGGCTGGCGCGGCTGCGTGGCTTCAAGGTGGCGCAAAAGAGCGGGTCGATGAAGACCGCGTTCGGGCGCTTCAAGGATTTCATCGTGGGGAATTTCTGACCATGAAATATCCACTCTGGTTAGCGCGGGGAAGCCCTCATCTCCTGCCGCGTGAGCGATGGCGATGTACCGGACCGCCATGCTCTTCCACCCAACCCCCTTTTCCCATTTGGCAATTGCATACGAATCTAGAACCAGGAGCTCCAACATGACCATCGAAATGATCGAAGCCGAAGAATTCAACCAGGGCACCCAGATCAAGGTGATCGGCGTGGGCGGTGGCGGCAGCAATGCCGTCGAACACATGATTGCCCGCAGCGTGCAGGGCGTGGAGTTCGTCAGCGCCAACACCGACGCGCAGGCGCTCACCCGCAGCTCGGCCCATCGCACCATCCAGCTGGGCCAGAGCGGCCTGGGCGCGGGCAGCAAGCCCGACAAGGGGCGGGACGCTGCCGAGGCGGCGGTGGACGACATCCGTGCCGCCATCCAGGGCGCCCACATGCTGTTCATCACCGCGGGCATGGGCGGCGGCACGGGCACCGGCGCAGCGCCCGTGATCGCGCGCGTGGCCAAGGAAATGGGCATTCTCACCGTGGGCGTGGTCACCAAGCCCTTCGACTGGGAAGGCGGCCGCCGCATGACCAATGCCGACAACGGCCTGGCCGAACTCGAAGCCAATGTCGATTCGCTGATCGTGGTGCTCAACGAGAAGCTGCTCGAAGTGCTGGGCGATGACATCACCCAGGACGAAGCGTTTGCGCATGCCAACGACGTGCTGAAAAACGCCGTGGGCGGCATTGCCGAGATCATCAACGAATACGGCCATGTGAACGTCGACTTCGAAGACGTGCGCACCGTGATGGGCGAACCCGGCAAGGCCATGATGGGCACGGCCACCGCCAGCGGCCCCGACCGCGCCCGCATCGCTGCCGAGCAGGCCGTGGCCTGCCCGCTGCTCGAAGGCATCGATCTGTCGGGCGCCAAGGGCGTGCTGGTGCTGGTGACGGCCGCCAAGGGCAGCCTGAAACTGTCCGAGTCGCGCCTGGCCATGAGCACCATCAATGCCTACGCATCGCCTGATGCGCATGTCATCTACGGCGCCGCCTACGACGACAGCCTGGGCGACGAGATCCGCGTCACCGTGGTGGCCACGGGCCTGTCGCGCCCCAACGCACGCCGCCAGCCCATTTCGGTGGTGCAGGGCGGCCTGCGCACCGGCACGGACAACATGGCCTACCAGATGCCCATGACTGTTGGCGGTGGCATGGGCGGTGCCGTCGGGGTGGCCGGTGGCATGGTCGGTGGTTCCCAGGCCGATTACGGCGGCATGTCGGTGCCCAGCGTCTGGCGCACCAACCGCACGCAGGCGGCCGCCCGCGTGGATGCGCTCTCGTCGGGTGGCATGGACGATCTGGAGATCCCGGCTTTCCTGCGCAAGCAGGCGGATTGATCCGGTCCATCCCCCTGAGCGGCTGCGCCGCTCGGGGCAGCCCCCAGAGGTGGCTGCTCTTCGGGACCGTCCAAACCTGCGCAGGCAGGCTTGGAGCCGCGGCCCTCAGCCCCTTCTCTCGCCTCGCTACGCGCTCCGGAAAGGGGGACGATGCCCTCGCTGCGGGGCGGCCCTGGCGCGGTGTCTCTGGTCGGGATCGTGCCGGTTGGAAGCACTCCGTTTTCTATCAGGGTCATAGCAAGGGCCTGGGTGGCTTGTGCAGGGCTGGCCCACTAAAATCCTCAGATGCTTCAGCAACGCACCCTCAAGACGATCACCCGCGCTGTTGGCGTGGGGCTGCACAGCGGCCAGCGGGTCGAGTTGACCCTGCGGCCGGCACAGCCCGACACGGGCATCGTGTTTCGCCGCGTGGATCTGCCCCAGCCCGTGGACATCCCCATCTGCGCGACGGCGGTGACCGATACCCGCCTGGCATCGACCATTGGCACGGGCAATGCCAAGGTGCACACCGTGGAGCACCTGATGTCGGCCTGCGCCGGCCTCGGCATCGACAATCTGTATGTGGACATCACGGCAGAAGAGGTCCCCATCCTCGACGGTTCCTCGGCATCGTTTGTCTTTCTGCTGCAAAGCGCAGGCATAGCGTTGCAGAACGCGCCGCGCCGCTTCATTCGCGTGACCCGGCCGGTCGAGGTGCGCCAGGGCGAGGGGGCCGCAGCCAAATGGGCAAGGCTCACGCCCTACCATGGCTACAAGCTCAGTTTCGAGATCGATTTCGATCACCCGGCGGTCGACTCCACGGGCCAGCGGGTCGAGTTCGACCTGGGGACCGGCAACTACAGCCGTGACATTGCGCGCGCGCGCACCTTTGGCTTCACGCGCGACGTGGAAATGATGCGCTCCAGCGGCCTGGCGCTGGGCGGCGGGCTGGACAACGCCATCGTGATGGACGACTACAAGGTGCTCAACAGCGACGGCTTGCGCTACGACGACGAGTTCGTCAAACACAAGATCCTTGACGCCATGGGCGACCTGTACCTGGTTGGCAAGCCCCTGCTGGCTGCCTACAGTGCCTTCCGTTCGGGCCACGCCATGAACAACCTGCTGTTGCGCGAGCTGCTGGCGCAGCGCGACGCCTGGGAAGAAGTGACGTTCGAGGACGAGCGCCAGGCGCCCAGCGGCTTCCTGCAACCCGCGCGGGCCTGGTGAATATGAGATCCCCCCTGAGCCGCTTCGCGGCTTCTCCCCAGGGGGAAGATACCCTCGCTGCGGGGTGGCCCTTGCCTGGCGTCCCTGGCTTGCGCTGCGCAAGTTTTCGCCGCGCAGGGAGTCGCTGAAATGCTGCTGTTTCGCTGGCTGGCCATGGCACTGCTGCTGGCTGCAGCGGTTTCCTTTGCGTTCTATGCCGGCACGGGCCAGGCGCGCTACAAGCGCTTTGGCCTGGTGGTGCTGAAGTGGACCCTCATCGCGACGGTCTTTTTCTTTGCCGTGCTGTTCATCGGGCGCCTGGCATGAAAACCGGCACGGCAGCAGCCGCCGCCGCGCTGGCCTATACTCGCGCCTGCTCCGGGGTGTGCTGATGCACTGAGATGCGGAGGCCTGAAATGCGGGCCCAGACGCGAACCCGACGAACTTGATCCGGTTCATTCCGGCGGAAGAAGAGCCGATCCCTCCATGCCCCATGCCAGCTGCCTGGCGCGGGCGCCATGCCCCAGCTGTCCCGTGCAGCTGCGGGGGAGCAGGTCCATTCCGGAGCAGCCCCGCCACCGGAACCAGGAGACTGCCCCATGAATGCCCCCGAACCTGTCGCCCGCGAGAAATTCGCCGAACTGCTCGCCCTCACCCGCGAACCATTCCCTGCCTCGCGCAAGGCCTACATCCCCGGCCAGCTGCACGCCGATCTGCGCGTGCCCGTGCGCGACATTGCGCTGACCAACGGCGAGCAGGTCAGCGTGTACGACACCTCGGGCCCCTACACCGACCCGAACGCCGTGATCGATGTGCGCCAGGGCCTGGCCAGCGTGCGCGGCGGCTGGATCACCGGCCGCGGTGACGTGGAGCACTACGAAGGCCGCGCTCCCGTGGCGCTGGACGACGGGCAAAAGAGCGAGGACGCCACCCGCCTGGCCCAGCTGCGCGCCGAAGCCGCTGCCCTGCAGCGCAAGCCGTTGCGCGCCAAGGCTGGCGCCAACGTCACGCAGATGCACTACGCACGCAAAGGCATCATCACCCCCGAGATGGAGTACGTGGCCATCCGTGAAAACGGCAAGCGCGAGTGGATGCAGCAGTACATGGCCGACGCAGGCCGTGAGCAGCGCCTGATGGGCAACCCCATGGGCGCGAGCATCCCGCGCATCATCACGCCCGAGTTCGTGCGCGACGAAGTGGCCCGGGGCCGCGCCATCATTCCCGCCAATATCAACCACCCCGAGGTGGAGCCGATGGCGATTGGCCGCAACTTCCTGGTCAAGATCAACGCCAACATCGGCAACTCGGCCGTCACGTCGAGCATTGAAGAAGAAGTGGAAAAGCTCGTGTGGGCGATCCGCTGGGGTGCCGACAACGTGATGGACCTCTCGACCGGCAAGAACATCCACACCACGCGCGACTGGATCGTGCGCAACTCGCCCGTGCCGATTGGCACCGTGCCGATTTACCAGGCGCTGGAGAAGGTGGGCGGCATCGCCGAAGACCTGACCTGGGAAATCTTCCGTGACACGCTGATCGAGCAGGCCGAGCAGGGCGTGGACTACTTCACCATCCACGCCGGCGTGCGCCTGGCCTACATCCACCTCACGGCGCAGCGGCGCACCGGCATCGTCTCGCGCGGCGGCTCCATCATGGCCAAGTGGTGCATGGCGCACCACCGCGAGAGCTTTTTGTACGAGCACTTCGAGGACATCTGCGACATCATGAAGGCGTACGACGTGTCGTTCAGCCTGGGCGATGGCCTGCGCCCCGGCTGTGCTTCGGACGCCAACGACGAAGCGCAGTTCGCCGAGCTGCACACGCTGGGCGAACTCACCCAGATCGCCTGGAAGCACGACGTCCAGACCATGATCGAAGGCCCCGGCCATGTGCCCATGCACATGATCCAGGCCAACATGACCGAGCAGCTCAAGACCTGCCACGAGGCGCCGTTCTACACCCTGGGCCCGCTGACCATCGACATCGCACCGGGCTACGACCACATTGCGTCCGCCATCGGCGCGGCCATGATCGGCTGGATGGGCACGGCCATGCTGTGCTACGTGACCCCCAAGGAGCACCTGGGCCTGCCCGACCGTGATGACGTGAAGCAGGGCATCATCGCCTACAAGATCGCCGCCCACGCGGCCGACGTGGCCAAGGGCCACCCCGGCGCCCGCTCGCGCGACGATGCACTCTCCCAGGCGCGCTTCGACTTCCGCTGGCAGGACCAGTTCAACCTGGGCCTGGACCCCGAGACGGCCAAGGAATACCACGACGAAACCCTGCCCAAGGACTCGGCCAAGGTGGCGCATTTCTGCTCCATGTGCGGCCCCAAGTTCTGCTCGATGAAGATCACGCAGGAAGTGCGCGACTTCGCTGCGCAGAAGGGGGTGGCCGAGGCCGAGGCGCTGGCGGCGGGCATGGAGACCAAGGCCGAGGAGTTCCAGCGCGGCGGTGGCAGCCTGTATGTGCCGATCCAGCCGGTCTGACGGTTGCTACTAAAAAGAGCTTCTGGCGCTTTCTGTATAAGCGCTGGACGCTCTTTTTGGCGAATGGCGCTTATGCCGTAGGTGCTTGCCGCTGTTGAACATGTCGCATTGCACGCCCGAACTTCCCGTGGCGGTACCGGGGTCCAACGGCGCCGGCCACCGGCGCGCACCTGGCGATCAGTCCCTCGTCACCCGCACCACTTCTTCGCGGCTGGTGATGCCGGCGGCGATCAGGCGCTCCCCGTCGTCGCGCATCAGCGCCATGCCGTTGGCCAGTGCCGCGGCGCGGATGTCGGCCTCGGAAGCCTGGCTGTGGATTTGCGCGCGGATGGTGTCATTGGTCACCAGCATCTCGAACACCCCCGTGCGGCCCGCGTAGCCGGTCTGGCCGCAGGCGTCGCAGCCCTGGCCGGCGCAGTGGGGGCAGATCTTGCGCACCAGGCGCTGGGCCAGCACGCCCAGCAGGGACGAACTCAGCAGGAACGGCTCCACGCCCATGTCGGTCAGGCGCGTGACGGCGCTGGCGGCATCGTTGGTGTGCAGCGTGGCCAGCACCAGGTGGCCCGTGAGCGAGGCCTGAATGGCGATCTGCGCGGTTTCGAAATCGCGGATCTCGCCGATCATGATGATGTCCGGGTCCTGGCGCAGGATGGCGCGCAGGGCCTTGGCAAAGGTCAGCTCGATCTTGCTGTTGACCTGGGTCTGGCCCACGCCGGGCAGTTCGTACTCGATGGGGTCTTCCACCGTCATGATGTTGTTGCGCGTGGCGTCGAGTCGGCTCAGCGCGGCATACAGCGTGGTGGTCTTGCCCGATCCCGTGGGGCCGGTCACCAGCACGATGCCGTGGGGCTGGGCGATCAGGCTGGTGAAGCGCTGCAAGGTGTCCCCCTGCATGCCCACGGCTTCGAGGCTGATCTTGCTTTCGCTCTTGTCCAGCAGGCGCAGCACGGCGCGCTCGCCATGGGCGCTGGGCAGGGTGGACACGCGCACATCGATGGCCCGGGTACCCAGGCGCAGGCTGATGCGGCCGTCCTGCGGCAGGCGCTTTTCGGAAATGTCGAGGTCGGCCATGATCTTCAGGCGCGAGATCAGCGCTGCGTGCAGCGCGCGGTTGGGCTGCACCACCTCGCGCAGGCTGCCGTCCACGCGAAAGCGCACGCTGGAATGGCGCTCGTAGGGCTCGATGTGGATGTCGCTGGCGCCATCGCGCGCGGCCTGCGTGAGCAGGGCGTTGAGCATGCGGATGATGGGCGCGTCGTCTGCCGTTTCCAGCAGGTCCTCCACGGCGGGCAGCTCCTGCATCATGCGCGAGAGATCGGCGTCGGATTCGACCTCGCTCACCACCGTGGCGGCGCTCGATTCACCCTGCGCATAGGCGGCGCTGATGCGCTGGGCCAGGCCATGGGCGTCGAGCGGCAGCAACTGCTGCACGGGGTGCTTGCGCAGCACCTCCGACAGCGCGCTGGCATTGGGCTGGGGGCCGTGCCACAGCACCAGCTGCTGGCCGTCGTCCTCCAGCAGCAACTGGGCGGTGCGCGCAAAGGCATAAGGCAGGGGATGGCGCATGGTGGTGCCGCCTCAGGGTGCGCTGACGGGAGCGGGTTCGTACGACGCGGGCGTGGGTGCGGGCGGTGTGGCTTCGGGGCGCAGCGCGGGCAGTACCGGGGCCGCCGAGACCGAGCCCATCACGGCGCTGGGCGCGGGTTGCGCGACCTGCTGCAGCGCACGGATGGCTTCGTAGCGGTCGAGCATCAGCGCATCGCTGGCGGCGGCATCGCGCACTACCACGGGGCGCAAAAACACCATCAGGTTGGTCTTCTTGCGCGAGCGGTTCTCGCTGCGGAACAGATTGCCCAGCACGGGGATGTCCCCCATCAACGGCACCTTGTCCTCGGCCTGCTGGTAGCTGTCTTCCAGCAGGCCGCCGAGCACGATGATGCTGCCGTCCTCGACCAGCACGTTCGATTCGATGGAGCGCTTGCTGGTGGTGGGGCCGTTCACGTCCTTGAGGGTGTTGCCGTCGATTTTGGAGACCTCCTGGTAGATGGCCATCTTGACGGTGCCGTTCTCGTTGATCTGGGGGCGCACGCGCAGCATCAGACCCACGTCCTTGCGCTCCACGGTGGTGAAGGGATTGACCGAGTTGTTGCCGGTGGTGTTGGCGTACGAGCCCGTGACGAAGGGCACGTTGTTGCCGATGACGATGCGGGCCTCTTCGTTGTCCAGCGTCATCAGGTTGGGGGTGGAGAGCACATTGGCATCGCCGCTGTTTTGCAAGAAGTTGGCCAGCGCGCCCAGGTAGTACTGGCCGTTGACGCGCGGCGCCAGTGCAATGTTCAGGCCCCCGCCCAGCGATGCCAGGGCCGTGGCGCTGCCGGTGGCAATGCCGGCGGCCAGGCCCAGGATGTTGCCGCCCGACACCGCCGAGTTGGTGCCGATGGCGCCCACCACGCCGTCGCCCTTGCTGCCCAGCACGCTCTGCCACTGGATGCCGAACTCGGCCAGCTTGCTGGCCGTGACTTCCACGATCAGGCTTTCCACCAGCACCTGCGCGCGGCGGCCGTCGAGCTTGTCGATCACGGCGCGCAGCTGCCGGTACTGGGGCTCGGGCGCGGTGATGATGAGCGAGTTGGTCGTGGGGTCGGCCTGGATCTGCCCGCCGGTGGAGGGCTGGTTGCCGCTGGCGCTGCTGCTGGAGCCCGCGCCCGCACCCATGCCCAGGCCGCCGCCGCCGCTGCCGCTGCCGGCGCCCAGCCCGGCGCTGTTGCCGGCGCTGCTGGTGCCGGCCGTGCCGGAGGACGCCACCGTGGTGGACAGGCCGCTCGTTCCCGCAGAGCCCGACGACACGGCGTTGCCGCCCCCCGTGGCCGAGATGGCTGCGCGCAGCGTGGTCGCCAGCTTGGTGGCATCGGCATTCTTGAGGTAGACCACATGGATGTTGCCGCTGGCCGCGCTGCTGCCGGGCACGGGCGGCTGGTCGAGCTTGTCCACCAGCGCGCGCACCTGGGCCACGCGGGCCGGGTTGGCGGCGCGCAGGATCAGCGAGTTGCTGCGCGCCTCGGGCAGCAGCGTGGTCTTGAACGAGGTGTCGGTCTGGCCCTGGGCCGCGGCCGGGCCGGCTGCGCCGCCACCATCGATGAGCCGTGCCACCAGCGGCGCCAGGTCGGCGGCCACGGCATTCTTGAGCGGGATCACCTCCACATCGCTGGCGTTCGAGACATCCATGGCCGCCACGATGCGCGCCAGGCGCTGCAGGTTGTCGGCGTAATCGGTGATCACCAGCGAGTTGTTGCCGGGGTTCACGTTGATGGTGTTGTTGGGGCTGATCAGCGGGCGCAGCACCGGCACCAGGTTGGCCGCGTTCTCATAGTTGAGCTTGAAGATCTGCGTGACGATCTGTCCGCCGCCGGGTCCCGCCGCACCGCCCCGCGAAACGCTCACGCTGCCGCCCTGCAGCTTGGCATCGGCCTCGGGCACCACCTTGTACAGGCCGGCGGACTCGACCACCGTGAAGCCCTGCAGCCGCAGCGCCGCCAGAAATTGCTGGAAAGCGGCCGCAGGCGTCACGGCCCGCTCGGTGATCAGCGTGAGCTGGCCTTTCACGCGCGGGTCCACCACCACGTTGCGGCCGGTGATGGTGGCCATGGTGCGGGCCACGGCCTCGATCTCGGCGTTGGCGAAGTTCAGCGTGACGGGCTCGCCCGGGCGCACGCTGCTGGTGCCGGTTCCTATCGCCGTTTGGGCATGAACTGGACCGCTTGTGCATACCAAAAAAGCGCATGCAGCTATTGTGTTGATAGCAAATTGCAGTCGGGGTGAAAGATTGGAAGTCATAGCGTCAACCCACGGTGATGATGGAGCGCGCGCCATTGCGCCGTCCGATGATGTTCAGAAGATTGGCCAGGGCCGCCTCGCGCTCGGGCGTGGCGCTGGCCTCGCCGGTAAAGCGCAGGCGCTGGCCCACCCATTGGCCGCTGCCGTTCAGCTGCAGGTCGCCATCGAGTGTGTTCAGGGTGAGCGTGGGCACTTCGCCGCCCTGCAGCACGAGCCGGTAGCTGCCCATGGGGCGCAGGGTGGACAGGCGCGAGGACATGGCCCGCGCGTCCAGTTGCGCCGTGCCCGCCAGTACCAGGCGGCCTGCGGTCCACAGGGCTTCGAGGCCCCGGGTCTGCAGGGCCAGCTGGCCCTGGGGTTGCAGGGTGTTCCAGGGCGTTCCCAGGCCGGTCAGCAGGCCGGCGGGGAACTGGCTCTGGCCATCGGCGATGGCCAGGCGCGCGCCGCCCCAGCGCGCGTCCACGCGGGCCTGCAGGGGCGCAGCCATGCAGCAGGCGGCGTGCACCTGGGCGCGCAGGCCGGTCCAGCGGGGGCGCAAGCGCCACTCCAGGCGCCCGGGCAGGGCGGTGCGGTCCTGGCTGGCGCCGCCGCCGGTCAGGACCAGCTGGGCCGACCCGGTCCACACGGTGCCGCGCGCCTGGGCCAGCAGCACTTGCCCCTGGCTGGCGCGGTCCACCGCCCCGGCCAGCCACTGCGCCGGCGCAAAAACCACCAATGCCGGCAGCACACCCGCGAGCACGCCGGCCGTAGCCCAACCCCAGGGCGCGCGCGGGGCTGCGTCGGCGGTGCGCCGGGGCCGGGAGCGCTGGGGAAGGGACACGTTGCGGAACACGGAAGTGGCAACCGGTCAGCGGGCTGGCAGGAGCAGCACCAGGCTGCCATCCCAGCGCGGTGCGGCTGCAGCGGGCCCATTGCCGAGGGGGGTGGGGGCCGCAGGGCTGGCTGCTGGCGCGCTGCGTGCGAGGCGGGCCTCGACCGGCACCGCCAGCGCATTGCTGCGCGCCTGGGCCAGCCATGGGGCCAGGGCGTCGGCGGGCGCACCCTTGAGCGTGATGGTGGCGCGGTCGCCCGCCAGCGTGAGCTGGGCCGTGGCGCCCAGGCGCTCGGTCAGCGTGCCGCGCAGGCTGGCCACGGCATCGCCGGGGGCGCTGCGGGGTGCGGCCTGCAGTTGCAGGGCTTCGGCCTGCAGGCTTTGCATGCGCTGCAGCTGGGCATCCAGGGCCGCATGGCGCGCGGGGGCCGTGCGCAGCGTGGCCAGGGCTGGCGCCAGGGCCACCCACCACAGCAGCGCCAGGGCCACCACGGCGCCCGCGGCCAGCAGCAGGTTCTGCTCGCGCGGGGCCAGGGCCTTCCAGCGGTCTTGTACGACGGTGTGGAGGGGGGTGTTCATGGTGTGGTCTCCGGGCGCAGCAACAGGCTGCCGTCGTCCAGGCGGGCACTGTAGCCTGCCGCTTGCAGCCGGGTGGCCAGGGCCGCCTGCTCTTCGGCCGTCAGCGTCACGCCGCGCAGGCGCAGCTCGCCCGCGGTGTATTCGAGTGCATTGGGCAGCTGGCCTGCGGGCAGGGCAGCGCCTGCCGCCGCGAGCAGGGGCTCCAGGTCGCGCGGCGACACGCTGCCGGCGGCCTGGCGCAGCGTGGCCAGTTCGCGTTCCATCTGCACGGGGGCATCGACCACCACCTGCACCTTGGGAAAGGTCTGGGTGAGCGCATTGCGCACACCCGCCTGCTTGGCGGCGAGCGCACCGCGCTCCTGCCAGGCCCATGCGTTCAGGCCCACCAGATGGGCGGCGGCCAGCAGGCCTGCGCCCCAGCGTGCCGCGCGCCACTGCGGTGCATGCAGAAAGGCGCTGGCGGCGCTGCCAGCCTTGCGCAGGGCACGGGTGCGCCCGGTGCTGGCCAGGTCGAACTGCGCCAGGTCCCAGTCGCTGCGCGCCGCATCGAGTGCGCGCTGGCTGGTGGTGTGCAGCACCACCGACCGGCCCAGCGTGCGCTCGGCCAGTGTCGCCACGGCGGGCTCGGCGCGCACCGGCGCCATCGCTTCGTCGGGGTCTCCGGGACGGGGGGCCGGGCCGATCAGACCCAATGCCGCAGCGGACAGGGGCAGCACGGCCACGCCCTGATCGGGTCCGTGGCCGTAAACCACAAGCTGGGCATCCTCGGGGCTGCCCAGCGCAAACAGCTCGGGCCCGCCGCTGGCGGTGGGGCCCGGTGCAAATTCGGGCACCACGCGTGCGACGCGCCGGCCTGCGGCCTCCAGTGTCTGCAGCGCTTCGCGCAGCCAGGCACGGTCGCACACGGCCACCCATACCGGCTCGCCAGCGCGGGCACCCGGTTGCAGGGCAAAGTGCAGCTGGGAAGGTTCGTCGAGCAGTTGGTCTTCCAGCAGGCCTTCGAGCACCGAGCGCAGGCGCGGTGTCTGCTGGCCCACCTCCAGCGGCACACCCTGGGGCAATTGCACGCGCTGCCACGACAGCGCCGCTGCCGGCACCACCGCCACCACCTCGCCGCCCGGCCGGGCAGGCTCGGGCAGCAGCGGCGCCGGGGCGCTGGCGTGGCGAAGTGCGGTGTGGCCGTCGGCGGTCAGCGTGTAGCTGTAGGCGGTGGCGGACCCGGAAGGTGCCTGGGGCAGGAAAAGGATCAGGGTGCTCATGGGCGGGATTTGCGGGCCATTTTAGGGGGCAGAGTTGACAGTGCTGCGTGCGGCAAGGCCGCTCAGCGCGCCGCAGCGGTCGCGCCTGCGCTGTCAAAAGCGCCGCGTTCGCGCCACAGCGTGGTGACGGTGGTGCCCTGGCGCATCACCAGCGAGCGTTCTTCCACCACGCTGGAGCCCAGGCGCAGGCGTCCGCGCACCTCGAAGTAGCGCGAGGCGATGGCATGGTCGTCGGCGTTCAGCGCAATGCTGGCGCCCAGCTGGTCGGAGGCATCGGTCAACGCCCGGAAATGGCGCGCCTGCCGGGCCTGCACCAGCTTTTGCGCGTCCGCCATGTCCAGCCCGTCGATCGCGGCCAACAGCACATCCACGTCGGCCGTGTTCAGGTTCACCGGGGTGCGCACCGGCAACAGCGTGACATGCGGCGCCAGCACGGCCAGTGTGGCGGGGGGCAGGCCCAGCCAGCCCAGCTGGGCCAGGGTCGGCGGCAGCAGGGGCGCGCTGCTGTTGGCGCCCTGGCTGGCCTTGGCTTCGCGCAGGCCCTGCACCAGCAGGCTCAGTTGCTGCGCAGGCAGGCCCAGGCGCTCGAACAGGCGAGAAAACTGGCGCAAGGCGCCTGCGTTGACCTTGTCGCCATCGATCAGGTTGCTCAGGTTCAGCCGCCCCTGCAGGTCGGTGATCTGGCCGGACAGAAAGGCGTCGGTGGTGTCGGTGCTGGCGTCGTCCACCTGGGTCATGTTGCGGTCGGCCGCCAGAAAGGTGGACAGGCGCGCCTCCTGCAGCGGCACGGCCCAGGGTTCGGCCAGGTGGTCGGCACCGCCGGTGATGCCGTCCTCGCGCAGGATCAGGCGCGACCAGTCGAGCGCGCCCACCAGAATCCAGGCCGACTGCAGCCGGGCGCGTTCGGCCGTTTCGACCTCGACCGCGCGCCACTGCTGCCACAGGGCGGCGGCGGCAAAGGTGGCCACCAGCGTCACCGTGAGCATGGCCGCCAGCAGGGCCGCACCGCGCTGGCGGGCCGGGCCTGCGGCGTTGTGCAAAGAGCCGGTGCGGTGCCTCATGACTTGCCGCCGCCCAGCACCGGGTTGACCCAGTCGCGCGTGATCTGCCCTGCCAGAGCCTGGCCCGGGCTGATGGTGATCTGCAGGCGCACGCCATCGGGCAGCGCGGCGTTGGCCTCGCCGGGCGCGCTATTGCCGCTGGACTGCGGGTTCGACCAGGCGCCGCCGCGGTAAAAATAGATTTGCCAGTTGTCCAGGGGCAGCAGCACCACTTCCCTGCGCCGCTCGGCTTCGCCGGGGTTGCCGGCCCACTGGGCCGCCTGCTGCCAGGCCTGTTGCCAGTCGGCATGGGTGCGCACCGGGGGCGATTGCCAGCGCAGCCAGTGGCTGGCGCCCTGCACATCGCGCCGGGTCCAGGCCACCACCAGGGCGCCTTCGTCGGGCCGGGCGCTGCTGCGCCGCGTCATGCGCAGCACCTGGCCGTCCCAGTTCAGCGGCGTGGTGTAGGGCACGGACACGATGGCGTCCAGATCCGCGCCCCACTGCGCGAGCGCGGCCTGCACCACCAGCAGTTCATCGGCCCGCTGGCGTGTCGTCTCTTGCGCCCGCGCCATGCCGTCCAGCCCGCGCCACCCCAGGATGGCCATCAGCGCCATGATGGCAATGGCCACCAGCAGCTCGATCAGGGTGAAGCCGTTGGGAGAGCGTGCGCGGCGCGCGCCCCAGTGCGTCATGCCAGCCATTCCCATATCAATATCTGCCCACGATGGTGGACAGGCGAAGCACGGAGTTTTCGCCATCGAACACCTGCGCATCCACGCGCCGGAAACTCGGGTTGGGCGTGGGCCGCACGATCACCGCCACATCGAAGCGCCGCCCCGCCTGCTCGCAGGGCTGGCTGCTGTCGCCCACCCCCGGCATCTGGCGCGACAGGCGGGCCTTGACCAGTTCGTTCTCGGCGCAGAGCTGGGCCAGCACGATGTCCGATTGCCGCAGGGCATTGCGCGTCAGCGCCGTGGTGGCCTGCAAGCCCGCCAGAAGGGCAATGGCCACAATGGCCAGCGCCACCAGCACCTCGACCAGGGTAAAGCCCTGTTCTGGCGTTTTCATGGCAGTGGCTCCACCGCGAAAGGCCGCAGGCCGTCGGTGGCCACGCGCAGCGTGCGTTCGGGGTGGGCCTGGTGGGTCAGCAGCACCTGCTGCGGCCCGATCAGCGGCTCGGGCCCCAGTTGCAGGGTGGCGGGGCCGCGCACCGTGGTGCCGGCATCCAGCCACCGGGTGGGAAGCGTGCCGGCGGGCAGGCCCTCGAACCGGAAACCCTGCGCATCGGCGCGCCAGCGTACCGGCACGCCCGTGCCGCGCGACTGGGCCCGGCCAGATTCCAGCAGGGCCGCCAGCCGTGCCGCTTCGCGCTCCAGCTGCGTCTGCCCGCCGTCGCGCAGCGCCAGGCTGACGCCCGCCGTGGCCAGTGCCATGATGCTGATGACCACCAGCAATTCCAGCAGGGTAAAGCCCCCCTGAGCCGCTGCGCGGCTCGCGCTGCGCGCGGGAAGGGGGACGGCGCCAGTGGCCTGGCAAAGCCAGTTCCACGGCGTCCCTGGCCGGGGGCGCGCCGGTTTCATGGGCCTGGGATGCGTGGAGAAAGAAGACCGGTCACTGCCAGCTGCCGATATCCGCGTTCTTGCCCTCGCCGCCCGACTGACCATCGGCACCGAACGACATCACGTCGATCTCGCCCTTGATGCCGGGGTTCAGGTACTGGTAAGGGCGGCCCCAGGGGTCGTTGGGCAGCTTTTCGAGGTAGGGTTTCCAGTTGCCGGGGATGGGGGCGGCCGTGGGCTTGGCGACCAGCGCCTGCAGGCCCTGTTCGGCCGTGGGGTAGCGCTGGTTGTCCAGGCGGTACAGCTTGAGCGCCTGCATCACATTGGTGACGTCGGTGCGGGCGGCGGTGCTGCGCGCATCGTCGGCGCGGTCGAGCACGTTGGGCACGATCAGCGCGGCCAGCACGCCGATGATGACCAGCACCACCATCAGCTCGATCAGGGTGAAGCCCCGCGCAAGGTGCGTGGCCAGGCGGCTGCGGGCGGGGCGCAGGGGGAGGGTGGAGGATTTGTTCACTGCAGGCGGTCTCGGGAGGGTCGGATCGCGTGAATCATAATCCCCGCATGGTGACCAATACACACAGCAAATGGGGCGTGCGCCTGGGGACTCTGGCTCTCTGGGCCCTGGCGGGCGCCAGCGTGGTCTATTGGGGGCTGCGCCTGTCGGCACGGCCCGTGGGGCTGGCGGTGCCGGCCGTGGCCCCCGCGCCCGTGGCACCCGATGCCCAGGCCATGGCGCGCCTGCTGGGTGTGCCGGCAGCGACCGATGCGGTGGCGGGCCGGGCGCCCGTGGCCTCGCTGGCCAGCCGCTTTGCGCTGATCGGTGTGCTGGCGGGCCGCAGCAGCGGCGGTGGTGCCGCGCTGATTGCGGTGGACGGCAAGCCGGCCAAGCCGTTCCGCGTGGGCGCCGCAGTGGACGAGGGGCTGGTGCTGCAGTCGCTGGACCCGCGCCAGGCCCGGCTGGGCGCGAGCGTCGATGGGCCGGCCACGCTGACGCTGGACATGTCCCTCAAGAACTGAACCGGTCCAGGTTCCGGATTTCCCATTCGCCCCACGCGGGCGCAGCCGCCGGCCATTGTTCCGGCCGGGGCCAGACGCCGTCGCCATGGGCCTGCAGCCAGGCCACGCAGCGCGCCACGCCGGCGTGGGTGATCCACACCACATCCTGCGCGGCCTGCTTTGCGGGCTGTGGCTGCGTGGCGCGCAAGGCCAGCGAAACGCGGGCCAGCATGGCGCTCAGGCTCTCGCCGCCGCCGGGTGCGTGGGTGGCAAAGGCTGCCGTCCACGCGTCGATGGCCGTTTTGCCGATGTGCTCCCAGGTCCGCCCTTCCCAGTGGCCAAAGTCCATTTCACGCAGGCGGGCGTCGGGATTGGAGGTCAAATCGGGCCTGAGCGCTTGAAGGTCATGTGCCAGCAGCTCACATCTTTGTAGCGTTGAATGAAAGACCTGCGCCTTCGGCGGCAGGGCGTCTGCCAGGCGCTGCGCTGCCACGCGGGTGGCTGCGGCGTCGGCTGGCACATCGAGCGCACCGTAGCAGGTGCCCGGTGCCACCAGGGGTCGTGCATGGCGCACCAGCCACAGGCGGGCGCCGGTGGGCGGGCTCATTCCATTTCCAGACCCTCCGTGTCGTTGTTGCTTCGCCTTGCCGTGCTGCAGCACTGTCTGCGGCTTCGCGCCTAGACACGAAGGATCTGGAAACGGAATTACATCCATCGCAGGGCCAGCGCCGCGCCCAGGTAAAAACCGATCTCGCTGACCTGCTGCGTGGCGCCCAGGCAGTCGCCCGTGAAACCCTGCAGGCGCCGCGCGAACCAGTGCGCCAGCCACGCGGCAGCCAGCGCACTTCCTGTCAAGGATGCTATCAAGTATGTAGCTGATTGCGCTTGCCATACCAGCGCCAGCGGCATCCAACACCAGCACATCGCGGCCGCCAGGGCGCCAACCGAGATCTGGTCGGCCAGCGGTTTGCTTTTGGACCGGGCCGTGTCGCCCACATGCGGCAGTCCGCGCACGATGAACAGCGGCCACAGGCGCGACAGCACATGGCCGCCCACCAGCGCCGCCACCGCCGCCAGCAGGCTGTGCGCACCCAGCAGTGCCAGCAGGCTGACCTTGGCCAGCAGCGCCAGCACCAGGGCCATGGCACCAAAGGCGCCGATGCGCGAGTCTTTCATGATGTCGAGCGCCCGCTCGCGGTCATGGCTGCCGCCCAGGCCGTCGGCCACGTCGGCCAGGCCATCCTCGTGGAAGCCGCCGGTCATCAGCACCGTGGCGATGGTGCAGAACACCGCCGCCACGGCCGGCGCCATCGGGTTGGGCGCCAGGGCCGCGTGCAGGGCGGCATACACGCCCGCCGCCAGCGCCGCCGCCAGCCAGCCGATGCCCGGGAAATGCGCGGCACTGGCGCGCAGCATGGCCGGGCTGTAGCCCACCCAGCCGGCCAGCCGCCCGGTAACGGGAATGCGGGTAAAAAACTGCACGGCCAGCAGGTAGTGGCGCAGGGCTTGCATGGTGCGGGGCCGGGAGGCTATCAAAATTGATAGCTGCTAGCGCTTATTGGGTAATCACTAGCAGCCATTTTTCGCAATATTGTGGTTACTTGGAGCGCAAAAACAGCCGGTAGGCCGGGTTCAGCGTTTCTTCAACATACGGGTAGCCCAGCGTGGCCAGGAATGCATCAAACGCCGCAGCGTCCTCGGGCGGCACCTGCAGGCCCACCAGGATGCGGCCGTAGTCGGCGCCCTGGTTGCGGTAGTGGAACAGGCTGATGTTCCAGGTGGGCTGCATCAGGCTCAGGAACTTGAGCAGCGCGCCGGGCCGCTCGGGGAACACGAAACGCAGCAGGCGCTCGTCCTGCGCCAGCGCCGAATGGCCGCCCACCAGGTGGCGCAGGTGCTCCTTGGCCAGCTCGTCGTGCGTCAGGTCGAGCGACTCGAAGCCGTGGCGCTCGAAGTTCCTGGTGATCTTCTCCGACTCGCCCTTGCCGTGCGTGGCCAGGCCCACGAACACATGGGCGCGCTGGGCGTCGCTGATGCGGTAGTTGAACTCGGTCACGTTGCGCGGGCCGCCGGGCAGGCCGCCCACCACCTCGCAAAAGCGGCGGAAGCTGCCGCGCTCTTCGGGGATGGTGACGGCCAGCAGGGCCTCGCGCTCCTCGCCCACCTCGGCGCGCTCGGCCACGAAGCGCAGGCGGTCGAAGTTCATGTTGGCGCCGCACAGGATGGCGGCGTAGGTTTCGCCCTTGGTCTTGTTCTTGGCCACGTACTGCTTGATGGCCGCCACAGCCAGCGCTCCGGCGGGCTCGACGATGCTGCGCGTATCCACGAACACGTCCTTGATGGCGGCGCACACGGCGTCGGTGTCCACGGTGACGAATTCATCCACCAGGCCCTGGGCGATGCGAAAGGTCTCCTCGCCCACCAGCTTGACAGCCGTGCCATCGGAAAACAGGCCCACATCGGCCAGCGTGACGCGTTCGTGCGCGTTGACCGACTGGATCATGGCGTCCGAGTCGTTCATCTGCACGCCAATCACCTTGATGTCGGGCCGCACGGCCTTGATGTAGTTGGCCACTCCCGCCACCAGGCCGCCGCCGCCAATCGCCACGAACACGGCATCGAGCTGGTTGCTGCCCAGCTTTTGCAGCTGGCGCAGGATTTCCATGGCAATCGTGCCCTGGCCGGCGATCACGTCGGGATCGTCAAAGGGGTGCACAAAGGTCAGCCCCTGCTCTTGCTGCAGCCGCACCGCGTGATCGTAGGCATCGGTATAGCTGTCGCCCGCCAGCACCACCTCGCCGCCCAGGGCCTGCACGGCGTCGATCTTGAGCTGTGGCGTGGTGGTGGGCATCACCACCACCGCGCGCGTGCCCAGCTTGCGTGCGCTCATGGCCACGCCCTGCGCGTGGTTGCCGGCCGAGGCGCAGATCACGCCCTTTTGCAACTGTTCGGGCGCCAGCTGGGCCATCTTGTTGTAGGCGCCGCGCAGCTTGAAGCTGAACACCGGCTGCTGGTCCTCGCGCTTTAGCAGCACCTTGTTGTGCAGGCGGCGGCTGAGGTTCCTGGCGGGCTCCAGGGCCGACTCGACGGCCACGTCATAGACGCGCGCGGTCAGGATCTTCTTCAGGTAATCGAGGGGGGTGAGAGGCTGGGTCATGGGATGGCAGGGTGTGCGCCGCCGCAGCGAAGGTGGCGGGGCAGCCATCATAGGCGCAACGCCTGACGGCCCGGCGTGGCGCAGTGTTTGTCGCACAGGCAAAAAAAAGCCCCAGGCGGTAAGGCCCAGGGCTGAATCCATCCTTTGAGGAGATGGAGGAGACAATCGGTGCATTGCAGTGGTTGGCTGCCTTGGGCTACCAACCCTTTCTTTCCGAAAGGGCAACGCATGGCGCTATTCTAGCGCGTCGGGTGCTGCAATGCAGCAAAATTCACCGTATATTTTTGAAGTGGCGGCCCATTTCGTCAAAAAAGCCACGCACCAACAAGGAGTGACAGACATGGAATGCACAGTCAGCTGGACCGGCGGCGCCGGAACGCGCTCGGGGATGGGCTTTGTGGCCGAAACGGGCAGTGGCCACATCCTGGCCATGGATGGCGCCCCCGATGCGGCGAACCCGGCCAATGGCGGGCTCAACCTGGCGCCCCGGCCCATGGAAACACTGCTGGCGGGCACGGGCGGCTGCACCGCCTACGACGTGGTGCTGATCCTCAAGCGCGGCCGCCACGATGTACGCGGCTGCAGCGTCAGGCTCACGTCGCAACGGGCCGAGGTGGAGCCCAAGGTGTTCACCGCCATCCACATGCAGTTCACCGTGACGGGCAAGGGCCTTGCGCCCGCCGTGGTGGAGCGCGCCATTGCCATGAGCCACGAAAAATACTGCTCTGCCAGCATCATGCTGGGCAAAACGGCACGCATCACCACCGGGTTCGAGATCGTCGAGGCCTGAGATCGTAAGCGGGCTCTGTGGCCGCGCCGGTTCAGACGTAGTGCGCCGTGGTCGTCATCACCTTGGCGGCCATCTTCATCATCAGGCGGGCGGGCGCTGGCAGGGTCACAGCCCCGGCATCGTGCGCATTGGCCGCGTGGCGCTCTTCGTCGTTCTTCATGCGGCTGACCACGGCGCGTGAGGCCAGATCCTCGGCCGGAAGCCTTTCCAGGTGGCCCTGCAGGTGCTCCGCCACCTGGTTTTCGGTTTCCACCACAAAACCCAGGCTCACGCGGTCGCTCACCTTGGCGGCCACCAGGCCCAGCGCGAAGGCGCCCGCAAACCACAGCGGATTGAGCAGGCTGGGCCTGGCGCCCAGGGCATCAAGCCGCTGCTGCGTCCAGGCCAGGTGGTCGGTTTCCTCGCGGGCCGATTCGAGCAGATGGCTGCGCAACCGGGCATCGCGCGTGACCGCCGCCTGCGCCGTGTAAAGGGCCTGGGCGCACACCTCGCCCACATGGTTCACCCGCATCAGCGCGCCCGCCAGGCGCTTTTGCGCGGGATTCAGCGCGGTTTCGGCAAAGGGCTCGGCGGGCGAGGCCTCCACGGCATGGGGTTTGGCAAACAGGGTGCGCAGCGCGGTGTCTGCGGCGCAAAGGAATGGGTCCATGGGAATTTCTTGGGAGAAAAATGGGCGAGGGTGGTGCGAAACAGGCGTTTTGCCAATGCATTCCCGCTTGCACATTGGGCGAGGGGCAATGCGACGAAGTGTTGCAACGTTCCGGGTCTGTTGCAAGAATGCCTGAAGAGAATGCGACAGTTGTTACAGACAGAAGTGGTTGTCTTGAGGTAGTTTGCGATGGCTTCTGTGGTGGCTGCCGCCAATGAGGCGCTGTATTGCGACATTTTCTGCCGCACCAGGATTGGTATTGGCATGGTGCCGTGTTGCGCAGGGCTTCCGCGACGAGGGTGTATTGTTGCAATGCCGCAACGAAATTGACCCTGCGCGGTGATTTCCTTTGCGCAACCGCGCCCCGTCTGGTGCAATAACACCAACTTCCCCACCAGGAGGTTGGCCCGGGGAACCGGTGGGACTGTGCTGGCGCTGCGCCCCAGACCTCCGAACCGGTGCCCATGTTTAACCTTGGAGTAACTCGCAATGAAAAAATCCCTGATTGCCCTGGCTGTGCTGGCTGCTTCCGGCGCCGCAATGGCCCAATCTTCCGTGACCCTGTATGGTATTGCTGACGCTGGCGTGACCTACCTGAATGGCGGCTCCAACTGGAGCGGCGTGACCTCCGGCAACAACAAGACCAGCCGCCTCGGCTTCCGCGGCGTGGAAGACCTGGGCGGTGGCCTGAAGGCCAACTTCGTCCTGGAAGGCGGCATCAACCTGGACACCGGTGATGGCAAGTCCGGCGGTGCAACCGACAACGGTTTCCAGTTCAAGCGTCAATCCACCGTGGGCCTGGCAGGCAACTTCGGTGAAGTGCGCCTGGGCCGCGAACTGACCGCTGCCTACAACGCTACCGCCCGTTACGACGTGTTCGGCAGCGTGGGTCTTGCCCAGTCGCGCCTGTGGGCTGACGGCGGCGTGGTTGATGCCAATGCCAATGCCAATGCCAACGCCAACGCTAAGGCTGTGACGACCAACCAGCGTATCAGCAACGCTGTGACCTATGTGTCGCCCAGCTTCAGCGGCTTCAAGGTCGGCGTGAACTACGGTTTTGGTGAAGTTGCTGGCGGCAACAGCAAGAGCGGTTACATGGGCGCTGGCCTGATGTATGACAACGGCCCCCTGAGCCTGGGCTTGGGTCTGGAACGCCTGAAGAGCGGTGCAAACTCGGTTGCTACCAGCGACATCGACGCCTGGAGCCTGGGTGGTTCGTATGACTTCGGCGTGGCCAAGGTGCTGGCTGGCTACCGTGAGTCGAAGGTTGACGTGGCTGCCGGTGAGAACAAGCGCCTTGGCTACTACGTGGCTGCAACCGCTCCTGTGGGCCCTGGCCTGGTGCGTGCTTCGTACAACCGTTACGAAAACAAGCTCGCCGGTTTCAAGGAAAAAGCTGACCAGTTTGGTCTGGGCTATGTGTACAGCCTGTCCAAGCGCACCTCGGTGTATGGTACCTACGCCTACATCAAGAACAAGGACGGCGCCAACCTGTACACCCTGGGCTCTAGCAGCCAAGGTAGCTTGAAGACCAACGGTTCGCAGCAAGGCGTGCAAGTCGGTATCACCCACGCTTTCTAATGAATGGCTGGCGTGAGCCAGCTTTCATAGAGGTATGACAAAAGCCGCCCGTCGCAAGACGGGCGGCTTTTTTATGGGCGTGTGTTTCCGTTCGTACTTTTTTCTGTGCCGGCCAGTTGGCGTGCGCAACTGTGGTGCGTTGCGTGTGAGCCGGCAGAGCAGGTGGATGCATGTCTCATGCGCGACTTGAGAAGCAGCTGAGGGTTGGCTTTTCAATAAGTGAACGATCGTTCTATTAGGGAAAGCCTGTGTAGGCAATGTGCAACAAGCGCTTTCGCACGGGCGTGCCTTTACTACACTCAATTGGCATCCACTCAACCACGGAAAGAGACGCGACCCATGAAAAAAACCGAGATCCAGAAGCTGTTCGCCTTCGGAGCCGTTGCCCTGGCTTCCAGCTTCGCTTGCGCGCAGACCGCCACCGCTCCGACGAGCAGCGTGCAGCTGTGGGGCATTGTGGACATGGCCTATCGCCACACCAACAACGAAGGTGTCGGCAAAGATAACCTGTCGAAGATGATTGGTGGCGGCATGTCGCAGAGCCGCTGGGGTATCAACGTGGAGGAAGATCTGGGCGGTGGTTCCAAGGCCCTGGTGACGCTGGAAAACCGTTTCGACGCCGATTCGGGCACGCCCGCCGCCAATTCGCCGTTTTTCCAGCTCGCCCATGTGGGCCTGCAGGGCCCCTATGGCCGCCTGACCGCCGGGCGCCAGTGGAACGTGCTGTTCGATGTCGTAACCAGCACCTACGCTTCGTTCCCCTATTCGCCTTACATGGAAGCCTACAAGCCTGAGCTGGGCATGGCCATGGGCGCGCGTACCAGCAATATGCTGAAGTACACCTTTGCAACGCCAGACCGCAGTTTCGTGGGTTCGCTGCAATATTCGTTTGATGAGAACAACGACACCAAGGCGCTGGAAGCAGGGCTGCCTGCTTCTGCAGCGCAGGTGCCTGCCTATGTGGCGAGCACGCTCAATGGTGGCGCGTGGAAGACCGCGGGCGGCTACCTGCGCTACGCCGCCAACGGCTTCGCATTGGGCGGCGGTTACATGCGCACCACGCTGCCTGGCGGTACCGATGTCGATGCCTGGACCCTGGGTGGTTCGTACCGCACCGGCCCCTGGTACTTCAACACCGGCTACGGCCTGAACAAGGCGAAATACGAAACGGTGACCAGCACGATCCAGGGTTTCCGTAACAACGTAGACCGAGCGATCCTGGGCCAGTTCTGGGCTGGCCAGAGCAATGGCGGCTTCCAGCCGGGTGACGCCGACAAGCGCCAGCTGTTCAAGGTGGGTGTGGGCTACCAGCTGACGCCTCAACTGAACCTGGGTGCGCACTACTTCCGCGGTAAGCAGTCGGGTTCGACCACGGGCGCATCCAACGGCAATGTCAACTTCTACGTTGCCGTGGCCGACTATGCTTTCAGCAAGCGCACCGACGCCTACTTCGGCGTGGACCACACCAGCATCAGTGGCGGCAGCGCGCTGGTGCTCGATGCAGCGAGCAAGGCCCGCAGCCGCACCGGTATCACCGTGGGTCTGCGTCACCGCTTCTAAATCACTGGTGGGGGAAAAGCGCTGCTCTTGCAACGGGGTGGCGCGGGTTTCCAAGGGGGAAGCCGGATCGCTAGCGATAGTGATCCGGTTTTTTTCTTTTCTGCATGGGCCACAACGGACTTGTCGCTTGATCTGCCCGCTGACCGGGCGCGGTTGGTCTGGTTCCTGCATGGGGGTTGGCAAATTGCACAGGCGGTTTGGGGCCTGGTGCACTCGAAAAACATCGTTTGGTGTCAGAAACTTCCCTGTTAGCATGGTCCAACATTCTTTGCTTTACCGATGCTTGCATTTATTTTGCGCCGCCTGATACAGGCGGTCATGGTGATGGTCACCGTGGCCTTCATTGCCTTCATGCTGTTTCAGTATGTGGGCGACCCGGTGGTGTTTTTGCTGGGGCAGGATGCAACGCCTGAGCAGATCCGCAGCTTGCGCGCTGATCTGGGGCTCGACAAACCCTTTTTTGTGCAGTTCTGGCACTTTCTGGTGAATGCCGCGCAGGGTGAGTTTGGTCTGAGCCTGCGCCAGGGCGCCAAGGTGTCGCGCCTGATGGCCGAGCGGTTTCCTGCCACGCTGGAGCTGGCACTGGTGGCTGCCGCGCTGGCGCTGCTGGTGGGGGTGCCGATGGGGGTGTATGCGGCGCTCAAGCGCGGTACCTTCATCAGCCAGGCGTTCATGACCTTGTCGCTGCTGGGCGTGTCGCTGCCCACGTTTTTGATCGGCATCCTGCTGATTCTGGTGTTTGCGGTGATGCTGGGCTGGTTTCCCAGCTTTGGGCGCGGCGAGGTGGTGCAGATCGGGTGGTGGACCTCGGGGCTGCTGACGGCCAAGGGCTGGCACCACATCACGCTGCCGGCCATCACGCTGGCGATTTTTCAGCTCACGCTCATCATGCGGCTGGTGCGCGCCGAGATGCTGGAGGTGCTGCGCACCGACTACATCAAGTTTGCCCGCGCGCGCGGCCTGTCCAGCCGGGCCATCCATTTCGGCCATGCACTCAAGAACACGCTGGTGCCGGTGATGACGATCACCGGGCTGCAGCTGGGCGGGCTGATCGCCTTTGCCATCATCACCGAGACGGTGTTCCAGTGGCCGGGCATGGGGCTGCTGTTCATCCAGGCCGTGACGTTTGCCGACATTCCGGTGATGGCCGCCTATCTGTGTCTGATTGCGCTGATTTTTGTGGTGATCAACCTGGTGGTGGATCTGCTGTATTTTGTGGTCGATCCGCGCCTGCGCGTGGGCCATGCCGGAGGACACTGATGCACAACCCACGCTGGAAAGTTGGCGGCCGGGCCTTTGCCCATATTGCGCAATTCCACCCCGAACTGACCGCGCTACGGCGTGACCTGCATGCCCACCCCGAGCTGGGTTTTGAGGAGGTGTACACGGGGCGGCGCGTGAAAGAGGCGCTGCAGCTGTGCGGCGTGGATGAAATCCACGAGGGCATTGGCCGCACGGGCCTGGTGGCCGTGGTGCGGGGCCGCAGCCAATCGAGCGGAAGCATGGTGGGCCTGCGTGCCGACATGGACGCACTGCCGATTACCGAGCACAACGATTTTTCCTGGAAATCGTGCAAACAGGGTCTCATGCATGGCTGCGGCCATGACGGCCATACCGCCATGCTGGTGGGTGCCGCCCGCTACCTGGCCGAAACCCGCAATTTTGACGGTACCGCCGTGCTGATCTTCCAGCCTGGCGAAGAGGGCTTTGCCGGCGCCCGCGTGATGATGGAGGACGGCTTGTTCGAGCGATTCCCGGTGCAATCCGTTTTTGCCATGCACAACTGGCCGGCCATGAAGCCGGGCACCGTGGGCATCAACCCGGGGCCCATGATGGCGGCGGCAGACCGCATCACCATCGAGATCAACGGCCGCGGCGGCCACGGTGCGCATGCCTACCAGACGGTGGACGTGGTGCTGGTGGCGGCGCACATCATCACCGCGGCGCAGAGCATTGTGTCGCGCAATGTGCGGCCCATTGACAGCGCCGTGGTCAGCCTGTGCGCCATCCAGGCGGGCGACCTGGGCGCTTTCAGCGTGCTGCCGGGCAGCGCCACGCTGGTGGGAACGGTGCGCACCTTCGATCCGGCGGTGCAGGAGATGGTGGAGCAGCGCCTCAAAGAGCTGTGCAGCGCCATTGCCCTGGGGTTTGGCGCCACGGCCACGCTGCATTACGAGCGCATGTACCCCGCCACCATCAACACCGAAAGCGAGGCCGTGTTTGCCGCCGACGTGGCCGAGTCGCTGGTGGGTGCCGACCATGTGGTGCGCGACCTGGAGCCCAGCATGGGGGCAGAAGATTTTTCGTTCATGCTGCAGACCAGGCCCGGCGCCTACCTGCGCCTGGGGCAGGGCACGGGCGCCAGTGGCAGCGCGCTGCACAACAGCCGCTACGACTTCAACGACGAGGTTCTGCCACTGGGGTCGGCCTTGCATGCCAGCCTGATCGAGCAGGCCATGCCCTTGCAGACACCCTGATTTTCCGCCGTGTTGCGGTTGACCGCCTGAGTTCTTGTTCCCGTCCATCCACAGGAGATTCGCATGAAATTTCAGAAGAAAGCAAGCTTGGCCCTTGTGCTGTCTGCGCTGGCAGCTACTAGTCTGGTAGCACATGCCCAGACAATCCGGATTGCCAACCAGGGCGATGCGCTCTCGATGGACCCGCACTCGCTCAACGAGTCGCTGCAGCTGAGCACGACCAGCAATGTGTACGAACCGCTGGTGGGGCGCAACAAGGACCTGAGCCTGGCGCCCGCGCTGGCCACGGCATGGAAGCAGACCTCGCCCACCGTGTGGCAGTTCGAGTTGCGCCGGGGGGTGCAATTCCATGACGGCACCCCGTTCACCGCCGACGATGTGCTGTTCAGCTTTGCGCGCACGCAGGCCGATGGCTCGGACATGAAGAGCTACACCAACGATTTCAAGCAAGTGCGCAAGATCAACGACTTTCTGGTGGAGATCGAGACCAAGACGCCTTTCCCCATTCTTCCGGACGTGATCTCGCAAGTGGCCATGATGAGCAAGAAATGGTGCGAGACCAACCAGGCCCTGACGCCGGTGGACCGCCGCAAGGGCATCGAGAACGCCGCATCGTTCCGCGCCAATGGCACGGGGCCGTTCCGCCTGCGCGAGCGCCAGCCCAACGTGCGCACGGTGTTCACGCGCAATGGTTCCTACTGGGGCAAGATCGAGGGCAACGCGGCCGAGGTCATCTTCACCCCCATCGGCAACGACGCCACCCGCGTGGCGGCCCTGCTGTCGGGCGAGGTGGATGTGATGGAGCCCGTGCCGGTGCAGGACATCGAGCGCGTGAACAGCGGCGCCAACACCCGCGCCATCACCGGCCCGGAGCTGCGCACCATTTTCCTGGGCATGGACCAGAAACGCGACGAGCTGCTGTATTCGAACGTGAAGGGCAAGAACCCGTTCAAGGACAAGCGCGTGCGCCAGGCCTTCTACCAGGCCATCGACATCGAGGGCATCAAGAAAACCGTGATGCGCGGCGCCTCCAACCCGTCCGCGCTGATGGTGGGCCCGGGCATCAATGGCTTCCAGCCCGACGCCAAGCGCCTGCCGTATGACGTGGAAGCCGCCAAGAAGCTGATGGTCGAGGCCGGCTACCCCAACGGTTTTGAAGTGGCCATGAACTGCCCCAACGACCGCTACGTGAACGACGGCCGCATCTGCCAGGCGGTGGCTGCCAACCTGGCGCGCATCAACGTCAAGATCAACCTGCAGGCCGAGACCAAGGGCACGTATTTCCCCAAGATCCTGCGCCGCGATACCGGTTTTTACATGCTGGGCTGGACGCCTTCGACCTACGACGCGCACAACGCCCTCAATGCCCTGATGGCCTGCGTGGACGACAAGGGCGCGGGCCAGTTCAACCTGGGCGCCTATTGCAACCCCAAGGTGGACGAGCTGACCAAGAAGATCCAGGCCGAGACCGACAAGGTCCAGCGCAACGCCATGATCAAGGAGGCGTTTGATCTGCATGCGGCCGACGTGGGGCACCTGCCACTGCACCAGCAGGCCCTGGCCTGGGGCGTGAGCAAGAAGGTCAAGCTGGTGCAATTGGCGGACAACTACATGCTCTACAAGTGGATGAGCAAGAACTGATCTGCCACCCAGCACCTTCCCAAGGGGCCGCAAGGCGGGGCCGCACAGCGCGCCGGGCCTTGCTGCCTGTTTCTGGTTTCCTCTGATGAAAAAAACCCTTGCGCGCTGGCTTGACAGCGATGTTGGCTACAGCTTTCGCACTTCGCCCATGGCCATGGTGGCGGCCGCGATTGCCGTGGTGTGCGTGTTCTGCGCGCTGGCTGCGGGTTGGGTGGCGCCGCACAACCCGTTCGATTTGTCCACGCTGGAACTCAGCGATGCACGCCTGCCCCCGGCCTGGAGCGCCGAAGGTTCGCGCAAATACCTGCTGGGCACCGACGACCAGGGGCGCGACATTCTCTCGGCCCTGATCTATGGCGCCCGCATCTCGCTGGTGGTGGGGCTGGCGTCGGTGCTGCTGTCGGTGGTGGTGGGCGTGGCGCTGGGCTTGCTGGCCGGTTTTCGGGGCGGCTGGATCGACGCCGTGCTGATGCGCCTGTGCGACGTGATGCTGTCGTTTCCCGCCATTTTGGTGGCCCTGCTGATCGCGGGCGTGGGCCGGGCGCTGTTTCCCAATGCGCACGAATCGCTGGCTTTTGGGGTGCTGATTTTCTCCATCTCGCTGACCGGCTGGGTGCAATATGCGCGCACGGTGCGCGGCTCCACCCTGGTCGAGCGCAACAAGGAATATGTGCAGGCCGCGCGCGTGACCGGTGTGCCCCCGCTGCGCATCATGCGCAAGCATGTGCTGCCCAATGTGATGGGCCCGGTGATGGTGCTGGCCACCATCCAGGTGGCCACGGCCATCATCACCGAGGCCACGCTGTCGTTTCTGGGTGTGGGCGCGCCGCCCACCTCGCCCTCGCTGGGCACGCTGATCCGCGTGGGCAATGACTACCTGTTCTCGGGGGAGTGGTGGATCACCGTGTTCCCGGGGCTGATGCTGGTGCTGATCGCGCTGTCGGTGAACCTGCTGGGCGACTGGCTGCGCGACGCGCTCAATCCTCGGTTGCGCTGAAGGCGCAGCCACCTCTCCGAAGCAGGCCGCCATTTCATGTCTCTCCTCGAAGTCAAAAACCTCGTTGTCGAATTTCCGGGCCGGCGCGGCACACTGCGCGCGCTGGACGATATTTCGTTTTCCATCGCCCCCGGCGAGATCCTGGGCGTGGTGGGCGAGTCGGGGGCGGGCAAGTCGCTCACGGGCGCCGCCATCATTGGCCTGCTCGAATCGCCGGGGCGCGTGGCGTCGGGCGAGATCCGGCTGGAAGGCCAGCGCATCGACCAGCTGAGCGAAGCGCAGATGCACCACATTCGGGGCCGGCGCATTGGCGCGATCTTCCAGGATCCGCTGACTTCGCTGAATCCGCTCTACACCGTGGGCCGGCAGCTCACCGAAACCATCCAGGCGCACCTGCCAGTGAATGCCGCCGAGGCCCGGCGGCGCGCCATTGCCCTGCTGCAGGACACCGGCATCCCGGCGGCCGGGCAGCGCATCGACCATTACCCGCACCAGTTCTCGGGGGGCATGCGCCAGCGCGTGGTGATTGCCCTGGCGCTGGCGGCCGAGCCCCAGCTCATAGTGGCCGACGAGCCCACCACGGCGCTCGATGTGTCCATCCAGGCGCAGATCATCACGCTGCTCAAGAACATCTGCCATTCGCGCGGCGCGGCCGTGATGCTGATCACCCACGACATGGGCGTGATCGCCGAAACCTGTGACCGCGTGGCGGTGCTGTACGCCGGGCGTGTGGTCGAGATCGGTCCGGTGCACGAGGTCATCAACCACCCCGCCCATCCCTATACCGCCGGCCTCATGGCCTCCATTCCCGACATGGCGCAGGACCGCGAGCGCCTGAACCAGATCGACGGTGCCATGCCCCGCCTGAACGCCATTCCACCAGGCTGCGCCTTCAACCCGCGCTGCCCGCGCCGCTTTGACCGCTGCACCGCCGAGCGCCCCGAGCTGCTGCCCGCAGGCGCCACCCGCGCGGCCTGCTGGCTGCATGCCCCGGAGGTGGCCGCATGAGTGCAACGACACCGGCCCGCACGCCCCTGGTGCAGGCACACGACCTGGCCAAGACCTTCGACGTTTCGGCGCCCTGGCTCAACCGCGTGCTCGAAGGCAAGCCGCGCACGCTGCTGCACGCGGTGGATGGCGTGAGCTTTGAAATCGAAAAAGGCAAGACCCTGGCCCTGGTGGGCGAATCGGGCTGCGGCAAGAGCACCGTGGCGCGCCTGCTCGTGGGCCTGTACGAGCCCACGCGCGGCGGCCTCACCTTTGACGGGCAGGATGCGCATGCCGCCTTCAACAGCGGCAACGCCAAGCCCATGCGCCGGCGCATCCAGATGATCTTCCAGGACCCCTATGCCAGCCTGAACCCGCGCTGGCTGGTGGAAGACATCGTGGCCGAGCCGCTGCGCGAGCATGGCCTCATCACCGACAAGGCCGTGCTCCAGCAACGGGTGGGCGAGCTGCTGCAATCGGTGGGCCTGTCGGCACTCGACATGGTGAAGTACCCGCACCAGTTTTCGGGCGGGCAGCGCCAGCGCATCTCGATTGCGCGCGCCCTGGCTACCGAGCCCGAGTTTCTGGTCTGCGACGAGCCCACCAGCGCGCTCGATGTGTCGGTGCAGGCCCAGGTGCTCAACATCATGAAGGACCTGCAGCGCCAGCGCCACCTGACTTATCTGTTCATCAGCCACAACCTGGCCGTGGTGCGGCATGTGAGCGACCAGGTGGGCGTGATGTACCTGGGCCGCCTGGTGGAGCTGGCCGACAAGCACACCCTGTTTGACACCCCGCGCCACCCCTACACGCGCATGCTGCTCGATGCCATCCCCAAGATGCACGACACCGGCAAGGCGCGCAACCCCGTGCAGGGCGAAGTGCCCAACCCGCTCAACCCGCCGTCCGGCTGCGCGTTCAACCCGCGCTGCCCGCATGCGAACGAGCGCTGCCGCGCCGAGCGGCCCCAGTTGCTGGGCCTGGGCGGCATCCGCATCGCCTGCCATGCGGTGCAGGAGGGGCGGATCTGATGATTGCTCATGAAATGGGCGTTGCTCGCGCTTCCCGTACCAGCGGGGTCACGGTGCCGGCAGGCCCGGTGCTGGCGGATCGGCTGCCGGCAGGGCGCGGCCCAGCAGGTAGTCGATGCAGGTGCGCACCGCCCGCGTCTGGTGGCGGTCGGGCATGTAGAGCATGAACATCTGCGTGCCGAAGATGCTCAGGCGCCACTCGTCCAGGGTGGTCAGCACCTCGCCGCTGGCCACGGCGTCCTCCACCACATAGTCGGGCACCAGCCCCACGCCCAGCCCGGCCAGAATGCCCTGGCGCAGGAACGGAAAATGCTCCGAAATCAGCGTGGGCTCCAGCGTCACCTCTTCACGCCGTTCGCCCTGGTAGGCGCGCAGGCGCAGCTGGCGCCCCACGACGCCGGCCGTGATCAGTGGTGCGGTGCGCAGCGCCTCCAGTCCCGTGGGCAGGCCGTGCGCCAGGGCATAGCCGCGCGAGGCGCAGGCGAGGTAGCGCACCGTGCCCATGTCGCGCGCCACCAGCGTGGGCGGGGGCTCGGGCATGACGCGGATGGCGATGTCCACTTCGTCGCGGATCAGATCGTCCACCCGGTTTTCAAAGCGCACATCGAGCACGATGCCGGGGTACAGGCGCTTGAAGTCGATCAGCCAGTCCGACATCACCATCTGCCCGTAGCCGCTGGGCACGCTCAGGCCTACGCGGCCCTGCAGGCCCTGGCCCAGCGTGGCGATGGTCTCGCGCGCGGCCAGCATCTCGTTCTGGATGGCGCGGCCATGCTGGTACAGGCGCAGGCCCACTTCGGTGGGCTCGACGCGGCGCGTGGTGCGGCGCACCAGCTGCACGCCCACCGATTTTTCGAGCTGGCTCAGGTGGTAGCTCACATTGGCGCGCGACATCTTCAGGTTGCGCGCCGCCTGGCTGAGGTTGCCCGCATCCAGAATGTCCACCAGCACGGTCAGGGAGGTGATTTCCATGTGTGGGATGCTTAAAAAAGCGGCTTATGTCAAAGATTGTTTGACAGTCTGTCAACCGTTAATGTAATTGTCAAGATTGTTTGGCGCATCAACAATAGTGGGCTCTTTCCCAACCACCAGGAGACTCCCGCATGGGCGCAGCCACCCCCGATTCCGTTGTCACCACCGCCCGCGTGGGTTCCATTCTGGCCGTGACGGTGAATAACCCGCCGGTCAACGCGCTGGGCGTGGCCGTGCGCCAGGGCCTCGCCGCCGCCATGGCGGCCGCGCAGGCCGACAGCGGCGTGGCCGGCGTGCTGCTGGTGGGCGCGGGCAAGGCTTTCATTGCGGGCGCCGACATCCGTGAATTTGGCAAACCCACCATGCCGCCATCGCTGCCCGAGGTGTGCCGCAGCATTGAAGACTGCACCAAGCCGGTGGTCGCGGTGCTGCATGGCGCAGCCCTGGGTGGTGGCCTGGAAGTGGCGCTGTCGGCCCACTACCGCCTGGCCTTGCCCGCCGCCAAGCTGGGTCTGCCCGAAGTGACGCTGGGCCTGCTGCCCGGCTCGGGTGGCACGCAGCGCGCGCCGCGCCTGATGGGCGTGAAAGCCGCCACCGAGCTGATGCTCAGCGGCCAGCACCTGTCGGCCAAGGCCGCGCTGGCTGCGGGCCTGGTCGATCAACTGGCCGAGGGCGATGATGCCCGGGCCGTCGGCCTGGATTACCTGAGCGGCCTGCTCGCGCGCAATGCGCCCGTGCGGCGCACGCGCGATATCGCCATTGCCGACCCGGCCGCAGCTTTGGCCGAGCTTGCGGCGCTGAAGGCCGACACGGCGAAAAAGATCCGGGGCCTGTTCTCGCCGCTCAAGATCATCGAATGCGTACAGGCGGCGGTGCAGCTGCCGTTTGACGAAGGCATGGCCCGCGAGCGTGCCCTGTTTCTGGAATGCCTGGACAGCCCGCAGCGCGCCGGCCTGATCCATGCCTTTTTTGCCGAGCGCGAAGTGGTCAAGGTGCCCGAGGCCCAGGCCGCCGCGCCGCGCGCGTTCGCCCGCATTGGCATCGTTGGCGGCGGCACCATGGGCGCGGGCATTGCCGTCTCGGCCCTGGATGCGGGCTACCCCGTGACCATGGTCGAGCGCGATGCCGAATCCATCGCCCGGGGCCGTGCCAATGTGGAAAAGGTTTACACCGGCCTGGTTGCCAAGGGCCGCATGGCCGAAGAGGCCAAGGCCGCCGTCATGGCGCGCTACACCGGCAGCACTTCCTACGACGATCTGGCGAATGTGGACTTGGTGATCGAGGCCGTGTTTGAAGACCTCGAAGTCAAGAAAGCCGTTTTCAAGGAGCTGGACCGCGTGTGCAAACCCGGCGCGGTGCTGGCCACCAATACTTCGTACCTGGACATCGACGCCATCGCCGCCGCCACCCGCCGCCCGCAGGACGTGATCGGCCTGCACTTCTTCAGCCCGGCCAACATCATGAAGCTGCTGGAAATCGTGGTGCCCGCCAAGGTCAGCGCCGACGTGGTCGCCACCGCCTTCGAGCTGGCCAAGAAGCTCAAGAAAGTGCCGGTGCGCGCCGGTGTATGCGATGGCTTCATCGGCAATCGCATCCTGGCTGTGTACCGGGACGCCGCCAACCATGTACTGGAGGACGGCGCCAGCCCCTACGAGATCGACGCTGCCGTGCGCGAATTCGGCTATCCCATGGGCCCGTTCCAGGTGTCGGACCTGGCTGGCGGTGACATCGGCTGGGCCACGCGCAAGCGCAAGGCCGCCACGCGCGACCCCAAGGCGCGCTATGTGGAAATTGCCGACCGCATCGCCGAGCGCGGCTGGTACGGTCAGAAGACCGGCCGCGGCTGGTACCTGTACCCCGAAGGCGCGCGCATGGGCCAGCAAGACCCCGAAGTGCTGGCCATTGTGGACGCCGAGCGCGCCAGGAAAGGCATCACGCCGCGCACCTTCTCGCACGAGGAGATCATGCGCCGCTACATGGCGGCCATGGTCAACGAAGGCGCCAAGGTGCTGGAGGAGGGCATCGCCCTGCGCCCGCTCGACATCGACGTGACCTTCCTGTCCGGCTATGGCTTTCCGCGCTATCGCGGCGGCCCCATGCAATGGGCCGACATGCAGGGCCTGGACAAGGTGCTGGCCGACATCGAGGCCTTTGCCAAGGAAGATGCGCAGTTCTGGCAACCCGCCGCCTTGCTCAAGAAGCTGGTGGCCGAGGGCCGCAACTTCGCCAGCCTGAACCAGCGCGGCTGAGTTCACGCACTCCTTCTCCCCCTGGCGGGAGAGGGGGAGTGTGGCATGCAGCGCCCGTCCACACTGCGCAAGCAGCCATTGATTGAAGAGAAAAACCACCCATCCAAGGAGCATCCCATGCGCCAAGCCGTCATCGTCTCCACCGCCCGCACGCCGCTGGCCAAGTCGCACCGCGGCGAATTCAATACCACCCCAGGCCCCCAGCTTGGCGCCTACGCGGTGCGCGCCGCGGTCGAGCGCGCTGGCATCGAGCCCGGCCTGATCGAGGACCTGATCTGGGGCTGCGGCTACCCCGAGGGCACCACGGGCCGCAACATCGGCCGCCAGACCGCGCTGCGCGCGGGCCTGCCGGTGACGGTGGGCGGCACGGTGATCAACCGCTTCTGCTCCTCGGGCCTGCAGGCGATTGCCGTGGCGGCGGGGCGCATCGTGCTGGAGGGCGTTCCGGCCATGGTCGCCGGCGGCGTGGAGAGCATCTCGCTCATGAACCCCGCCGGTCGCAGCGGCGCCGCCCACCTCGACCCCTGGCTGGTGGAGCACAAGCCTGAGCTGTTCATGGAAATGATCGACACCGCCGACGTGGTGGCCCAGCGCTACGGCATCACGCGCGAGGACCAGGACGCGTTCTCGCTGCAAAGCCAGCAGCGCACCGCGGCGGCCCAGGCGAGCGGCGTGTTCGATAACGAGATCGTGCCCTGCGCCACCACCATGGCCGAGAAGAACAAGGAAACCGGCGAGGTGACCCACCGCGAGGTCGTCGCCAGGATGGACAACTGCAACCGCCCGGGCACCACCTTGGCCGGCCTGGCCAAGCTGGAGCCCGTGAAGGGCGCGGGCAAGTTCGTCACCGCGGGCAACGCCTCGCAGCTGTCGGATGGCGCGGCCGCCTGCGTGATGATGGAGGCCGCCGAGGCCGAGCGCCGCGGCCTGCAACCGCTGGGCGCCTTCCGCGGCTTTGCCATCGCGGGCTGCGAGCCCGACGAGATGGGCATTGGCCCGGTGTTCGCCGTGCCGCGCCTGCTGGAGCGCGCGGGTCTGACGGTGCAGGACATCGACCTGTGGGAGCTGAACGAGGCGTTTGCCTCGCAGGCGCTGTACTGCCAGCGCAGGCTGGACATTCCCATGGATCGCCTGAACGTCAACGGCGGCGCCATCTCCATTGGCCACCCCTTCGGCATGACGGGCGCGCGCCTGGCAGGCCACATCCTGCTGGAAGGCCAGCGCCGCAAGGCGCGCGGCGAGCAGGTCAAGTGGGGCGTGGTCACCATGTGCATCGGCGGCGGCATGGGCGCGGCCGGTTTGTTCGAGATTTTCTAAGAGGCAAGAAATGGATTTGCAATTCACTCCCGAAGAAGAGGCGTTCCGCGTCGCGGTGCGCTCGTTTCTCACAGACCACCTGCCGCCCGCATTGGCCACCAAGGTCAAGGCTGGCCAGCGCCTGACGCGCGCCGACCAGGAGGGCTGGCACGCCATCCTGAACAAGAAGGGCTGGCTGGCCTACCACTGGCCAGCCGAGCATGGCGGCACCGGCTGGTCGGCCATCCAGAAGTTCATCTTTGACGATGAATGCGCCATGGCAGGCGCCCCGCGCCTGGTGCCCTTTGGGCTGTCCATGCTGGGTCCGGTGCTGATCAAGTTTGGCAACGAGGCCCAGAAAAAGCACTGGCTGCCGCGCATCCTGAACGGCGATGACTGGTGGTGCCAGGGCTATTCCGAGCCCGGCGCGGGTTCGGACCTGGCCAGCCTCAAGACCACGGCGGTGCGCGCGGGCGACCATTACATCGTCAACGGCCAGAAGACCTGGACCACCCAGGGCCAGCACGCCAACATGATGTTCTGCCTGGTGCGCACCGACAAGCAGGCCAAGGCCCAGTCGGGCATCAGCTTTGTGCTGATCGACATGAACCAGCCCGGCGTGGAGGTGCGCCCCATCCGCACCCTGGACGGCGATGCCGAGGTCAACGAAGTGTTCCTGACCGACGTGAAGGTGCCCCTGGAGAACCTGGTGGGCGAGGAGAACAAGGGCTGGACCTACGCCAAGTACCTGCTGACCTACGAGCGCACGGGCATCGCCGGTGTGGGTTTCTCCATGGCTGCGCTGGAAAAGCTCAAGGCCATCGCCAGCCGCGTGCAGCGCAATGGCAAGCCTTTGAACCAGGACCCGCAGTTCGCCACGCGCATGGCGCAGGTCGAGATCGACCTGAACAACATGGCCACGACCAATCTGCGTGTGATCGCAGCGGTGCAGGGCGGCGGCGTGCCGGGGGCTGAGAGCTCCATGCTCAAGATCCGCGGCACGGTGATCCGCCAGGAGCTGCTGTCTTTGACGCGCCGCGCCATGGGGCCGTACGCGCTGCCCTTCATCGAAGAGGCGCAGTTTGCCGAGTACCAGGATGCGCCCGTCGGCCCCAAGGAGGCCGCCACCGCCGCCGCCGCCTACTTCAACTACCGCAAGCTGTCGATCTTCGGCGGCTCCAACGAAATCCAGCGCAACATCATCTCCAAGATGCTCCTGGGGCTGTGAAGGAATCGCCATGAACTTTGAACACAACGAAGACCGCCGCATGCTGGCGGACGCCCTGGGCCGCTACCTGAGCGAGCAATACCCGGCCGAATACCGCAACACCACGGCCTATGGCAGCACCGGCTACAGCGCCGAGACCTACGCCAAGCTGGCCGAGATCGGCGCCATCGGCGCGCTGTTCACGGAAGAGCAGGGCGGCTTTGGCGGGCAAGGCCCCGACATCGCCCTGGTGTTCGAGGCCCTGGGCAACCATCTGGTGGCCGAGCCCCTGCTGGGCGCGCTGCTGGTCGGCCGTGCCTTGACCGAGGCGGGCAGCGAGGCGCAAAAGGCGCAGCTCGAAGGCATCATCGGTGGCTCCACGCTGGCCGCGCTGGCGCACGACGAGCCCGCCAACCACTACGAGCTCAATCGCGTTGCCACCACCGCCAGGAAGAACGGCAACGGCTGGGTGCTGGATGGCGCCAAGGCCGTGGTGTTGTTTGGTGACCAGGCGCAGTTGCTGCTGGTCAGCGCGCGCACCAGTGGCGCGGTAGGCGACCAGGCTGGCATCTCGCTGTTCCTGGTGCCGGGCAACACCCCGGGCATCACGGCGCGCGGCTATGGCCGCATCGATGGCGGCCACGCGGCCGAGCTGGTCCTGAGCGGCGTGCAGGTGGGTGCAGACGCGCTGCTGGGTGCAGAGGGCGCGGGCCACGCGCTGCTGGAGCGCATCACCGGTTTTGGCCTGCTGGCGCTGGCGGCCGAGAGCCTGGGCGCCACGGACAAGGCCAAGGGCGACACGCTCGAATACCTGCGCACGCGCAAGCAGTTTGGCGTGCCGATTGGCAGCTTCCAGGCCCTGCAGCATCGCATGGCCGACATGCTGCTGGAGGTGGAGCAGGCGCGCTCGGCCGTGATCAACGCCGCCGCCGCCATGGACGACACCGACCGCGTGGCGCGGGAAAAGGTCTTGTCTGCCGCCAAGTACAGCGTGGGCAAGATCGGCACGCTGATTGCCGAGGAGGCGATCCAGCTGCACGGCGGCATCGGCGTGACCTGGGAGCTGCCGCTGGCCCACTACGCCAAGCGCCTGGTGATGATCGACCACCAGCTTGGCGACATGGACCACCATCTGGCGCGCTGGATGGCACTGGCTGCCTGAGGCCGGTCTCTTGAGTCCCTCTCTTTGTTTGAAGAGGGGGTTCAAGATAAAAATAGCGCAAGGCCCTTTCGCAGAAAGCGCAAATAGCTACAAAATGGATAGCATAGGAGATGCCCGTGACCGACAACGCCCTGGATAACGCGCCGGACAGCGCCCTGCTCACCCGCCGCGATGGCGCGGTGCTCGTGCTGTCCAACAACAACCCCGGCGCGCGCAATGCGCTCACGCCGGGTTTCTATGCTGGACTCACGCAGGCGCTGCACGCGGCGGCGTGCGACACCTCCATAGGCGCCGTGGTGTTGACTGGCGAGGGTGGGCATTTCTGCTCCGGCGGCGACCTGCGCCAGCTCGTCCACCGGCGCGAGCTGCCCATTGCCGAGCGCCGCCAGCGCCTGGAGCTTCTGCACAACCTGGTGCGCGCCCTGCGCGACTGCCCCAAGCCCGTGATCATGGCCGTGGAGGGCGCCGCCGCAGGTGCCGGCCTGTCGCTGGCGCTGGCCGGCGACATGCTGGTGGCGGCGAAGAATGCACAGTTCTCGGTGGCCTACGTCAAGGTGGGCCTGACGCCCGACGGTGGCGCCACGGCGCTGCTGGCCGAGTTTGTGTCGCGCCAGGTGCTCACCGAGCTGTGCCTGACGGGTGAGCGTGTCAGCGGCGAGCGCATGCACCAGCTGGGCGTGGTCAACCGCCTGACCGAACCCGGCCAGGCGCTGCACACGGCGCTGGCCCTGGCGCAGCAGATTGCCGCAGGCCCCGAGCTGGCCACCGCGCGCATCAAGCACCTGTGCCGCATGGCGCCGCGCAACACGCTGGAGCAGCAGCTCGATCTGGAGGCGCTGTACATGCCGCTGTCGCAGGAGACCGAAGAGTCGCGCGAGGGCATAGGCGCCTTTCTGGAAAAGCGCACCCCCGATTTTGCGCGGCTGCGCACACCCCGCTGAAACCATTGCAAGGAGACGTTTCATGACCGAAGCCAAGACCCAAGACCTGCCGCTGCAAGGCGTGCGCGTGCTGGATCTGTCGCGCGTTTTTGCAGGACCCATGTGCGGCATGGTGCTGGCCGACTTTGGCGCAGACGTCATCAAGGTGGAACACCCCGGCCGCGGCGACGACACGCGCGACTGGGGCCTGCGCATCGGCAAGACCGAAACCACCTACTACAACAGCATGAACCGCAGCAAGCGGTCCATCACCGTCGATCTGCAGACGCCCGAGGGGGTGAAAATCATCCACGACCTGCTGCCCCGGTGCGATGTGGTGATCCAGAACTTCAAGACCGGTGGTGCAGAAAAACTGGGCCTGGGCTACGAGCAGCTCAAGGCCCTCAAGCCCGGCCTGATCTACTGCTCGGTGGCCGGTTACGACAGCTCCGGCCCCGAGGCCAAGCGCCCCGGCTACGACCTGGTGATCCAGGGCGAGGCGGGCCTGATGGCCCTCAACGGCGAGGCCAACCAGCCGCCGCTGAAGTTCGGCGTGGCCGTGGTCGATTTGATGACGGGCATGTACGCGGCCCAGGCCGTGCTGGCCGCGCTGTTCCAGCGCACGCGCACCGGCCTGGGCCGCCATATCGAGATGGCGCTGTACGACTGCGGCCTGATGGTGACCGGCTACTACGGGCTGGACGCGCTCAAGCTGGGCCACGACCCCGAGCGTTACGGCAACGCCCACCCGTCCATCGTGCCCTACGGCATGTACGAAGCCGCCGACGGCCCGCTGATCATCGCCGTGGGCAACAACGCGCAGTTCGACAAGTTCTGCCGCCAGGTCATAGCGCGCCCCGACATCGTCGAAGACCCGCGCTTTGCCACCAACGTGGAGCGCGCCAAGAACCGCCTGGAGCTGGGGCCCAAGCTCAAGGAGCTGGTTGCCAGCTTCCCGCGCGAAGTGCTGCTGCAGCGCCTCACCGCCGCTGGCATCCCCTGCGGCAAGGTGGCAGGCCTGCACGAAGCCCTGACCAGCGAGCGCACCCGCCGCGGCCAGCTGGTGCAGGACATGCCCCACCCGGTGGTGGGCACCACGCCGGTGTTTGCGCCGCCCTATCGCATGGACGGCCAGCGCCTGCCCATCCGCAACGCCCCGCCCACGCTGGGCGAGGGCACGCGCGAGGTGCTGCAGCAGCTGCTGCAACTGCCCGAGAGCGAACTGCAGGCCCTGCGCGACAAGGGCGTGCTGACGCTGCCGCCGCTGGATTGATTCAAAAATGAGTGCTTCTGACGCATTCCAGGGAGTGGCCAGAGTCTGTTTTGAAGTAGCTGGCACCCGCCTCGACTGACCCGTTCCATCCCACCCACTGACAAGGAGGCAGCATGCCTTTTTCTCCCACTCCATCGTTGACCCGATTCACCCGCCGCGCCGCGTTGGCGCTGGCCACCGTTCCGCTGTTGCTGGGCAGCGCCATGGCGCAGCAGGCCGCCTGGCCCGACAAGATGATCAAGCTGATCGTGCCCTTCCCGGCGGGCGGGCCTACCGATACGGCGTCGCGCATCGTCGGCCAGAAGCTGGGCGAGCGTCTCAAGCAGACCGTACTCGTCGAGAACAAGGCGGGCGCCTCCGGGTCGATTGCCGCCGCCCAGGTCAGCAAAAGCGCTCCCGACGGCTACACGCTGATGATGCTGGCCACGCCCACGCTGCTGGCGCCGCACCTGTACAAGAAGGCAGGCTACGACACGGTGAAAGACTTCACCCCCGTGGCCACGGTGTATGACCTGCCCATCGTGGTGGTGGTCAATCCCAAACTGCTGCCCGATGTGACCGACCTCAAGAGCCTTATCGCCAACGCCAAGGCGCAAAAGACGCCGCTCAACTACACCAGCTCGGGCGCCGGCAGCTTTGGCCACCTGAGCATGGAGCTGCTCAAGCAGATGGCGGCTTTTGACATGCAGCACGTGCCCTACAAGGGCGGCGTGCCGGCCATCACCGACACCATTGGCGGCCAGGTGCCCATCATGTATGCCGACCTGGTGGCTGCACTGCCGCACATCCAGGCGGGCAAGCTGCGCGCCATCGCCGTGGGCTCGCCACAGCGCGTGGCCATGCTGCCCGATGTGAAAACCATTGCCGAGCAGGGTATCAAGGGCTACGACGCCGTGTCGTGGGGCGGCCTGCTGGCGCCAGCGGGCACGCCCAAGGCCGTGGTCGAGCGCATTGCGGGTGAGGTCAAGCAGATCCTGGCCGACAAGGAAATCCAGGACAAGCTGCTGCACGCGGGCGCCATCGCCAATTTCCAGGACCCGGCGCAAATGGGCCAGCGCGTGCAGCAGGACTACACCCGCTGGGGCCAGCTGATCCGCGACAAGGGAATTGCCTCCGAGTAAGGCCGCCATGCCGGCGCGCATATCCGCATTTATTTCTCCAATCCACAAGGAAACCTTCTGATGAAAATCCTGGTCCCAGTCAAACGCGTGGTGGACTACAACGTGAAAGTCCGCGTGAAATCGGACGGCAGCGGAGTGGACATTGCCAACGTGAAGATGAGCATGAACCCGTTTGACGAAATCGCCGTTGAAGAGGCGGTGCGCCTGAAAGA
>NZ_FNQJ01000044.1 GCF_900107605.1 Acidovorax soli
TGCAGCAGGATCGACAAAATAAAAAGGGAACGTGAAACACGTTCCCTTTTTACTGCCAATCAGATCAAGCCAAGCTTAACTGACTGGCATTGGCCCGCGGGGCCTTTTGACTTTGCCGGGCTGCGCTCAGCCCGTCAGGCGTTCGAGCGCCTCGCGGTACTTGGCTGCGGTCTTTTCGATCACGGCCTGTGGCAGGCGGGGCGAGGGCGCGGTCTTGTCCCAGGGCTTGCCGTTGACCTGGGCTTGCTCCAGCCAGTCGCGCACAAACTGCTTGTCGTAGCTCGGCGGGTTTTCGCCCTTGGCCAATGCCTCGGCATAGCCTTCCACGGGCCAGTAGCGCGAGCTGTCGGGCGTGAGCACTTCGTCCATCAGCACCAGGGTGCCATCGGGCGCCAGACCGAACTCGAACTTGGTGTCGGCAATGATCATGCCTTTCGTCAGCGCGATCTCGGCCGCGGCCTTGTAGATGGCGATGCTCAGGTCGCGGATTTTCGTGGCCAGGTCCAGGCCGATCATTTCCACCGTGCGCTCGAACGTGATGTTTTCGTCATGCTCGCCCGCTGCGGCCTTGGCGGCAGGCGTATAGATGGGCTCGGGCAGCTTGGCGGCGTTGGTCAGGCCGGCGGGCAGGGGCACACCGCAGACCGACTGCGACTCCTGGTACTCCTTCCAGCCGCTGCCGGCGAGATACCCGCGCACCACGGCTTCCACGGGGATTGGCCGCAGGCGCTGCACCAGCATCGAGCGGCCGCGCACCTGCGCCGCCTCGGCAGGGCTGACCACGCTTTCGGGGTCGTCGCCCGTCAGGTGGTTGGGGCAGATGTGGCCGAGCTTGTCGAACCAGAACAGCGCCATCTGCGTGAGCAGCTCGCCCTTGCCGGGAATGGGCTCGCCCATGATCACGTCGAAGGCCGACAGGCGGTCGCTGGCCACCATCAGGATGCGGTCGTCGCCCACGGCGTAGTTGTCACGCACCTTGCCGCGCGCCAGCAGGGGCAGCGAGGTGAGGGCAGAGGTGTGCAGGGCAGAGGTGCTGGGCAGGGTCATGGTGATCGGGCTGGTGGAGCGTAGGGCGGGTCAGGGTCCGGAAATTGTTAAGAATTGCGAACAGATCAGGCGGCTTCGGACCGGCGGATTTTACGTGGCGGTGGGTTGGTCGGACGCTGCGGCCATGGGCGGTCCGTGCGCTGGCCCGGCGGGCGATTGCCTGCAGGGTGGGTGGGCGGCACCGTCGTGCAGTGGCGCGCAAGGGGGTGTGCCCATAGCCTGCTCATTGTGCGCGCTTTTGGCCGCCATGGCACCTGCGCCGGCATAACCCGGCCGCCGGGGGCGGTATGGGATTGCTTTTGGTCTGGTGCGGGGGCATAGTGAATTCACGCCGAAGGATGCATCCGAGTTCCCCGGGCCGCTCTTTGATCCAGGGCGGCATTTTTGTCACAGAGAGCCACAGGAGACTTTCATATGAACCTGACGATCAGCGGTCACCACATCGAAGTGACCCCCGCCTTGCGCAACTACGTCACCACCAAGCTGGACCGGATCACGCGCCATTTCGACCAGGTTGTCGACGTCAAGGTACTGCTGACAGTAGAGAAGCAAAAGGAAAAGGAGAAACGGCAGCGAGCGGAATGCAATATCCACGTCAAGGGCAGCGACCTGTTTGCAGAAAGCTCCCACTTCGACCTGTATGCCGCAGTGGATGAGCTGGTGGACAAGATGGATCGCCAGGTTGTGCGCCACAAGGACCGCATCCAGGACCACCACGACGCATCCAAGCGCGAAATGCTCGCATAAACCATGCAGGTGCAGCCTGCCAACCGCAGCCGCCCATCGGGCGGCTTTTTGCTGCCCTGCGCGTGGCTATCAGGGTTTTTGCCAATGTATGCATAATTGTTACCCTGACCATGAACCGACTCGCCTCTATCCTGCCCTCTGCTCAAGTCCTTGTGAGCGTTGACGCCACCAGCAAGAAGCGTGCTTTTGAAGAAGCGGGTCTGCTGTTTGAAAGCCTGCACGGTCTTTCGCGGGCGCTGATCACCGACAGCCTGTTTGCGCGTGAGCGCCTGGGCTCCACCGGCCTGGGGCACGGCGTGGCCATTCCACATGGCCGCATCAAGGGGCTCAAGGCGCCGATGGCCGCGGTTTTCCAGCTGGCGCAGCCGATTGGCTTCGATGCGCCCGATGAGATGCCGGTCGGATTGCTGATTTTCCTGCTGGTGCCCGAGGCCGCAACCCAGAAGCACCTGGAAATCCTCTCGGAAATCGCCGAACTGCTGAGCGACTCGGTGCTGCGCGAAAAGCTCAAGGCCTGCGACGATGCCACGGTGCTGCACGGCATGATCGCCGAGTGGCAGTCCACCCAGGTGGCCTGATTTTTCCCTTGACCCTGGCGGGACTGCCTTGAAGCCCAACGTCGTCAGCGCCGATGTCCTGTTCGAGGAATTCCGGGGCACCCTGAAATGGGAGTGGCTGGCAGGCCTGGGCGCCTCAGAGCGCCGCTTTGACGAGGTGGCGGTGCGCGCGGCACGCTCGGGTGCCGATCTCGTCGGCTACCTCAACTACATCCATCCCTACCGGGTGCAGATCCTGGGCGAGCGCGAAATCGCCTATCTCACCAACGCCACGCCGGAAGACTGCCAGCGCCGCATCGGGCGCATCGTCACGCTGGAGCCGCCGGTGCTGGTGCTGGCCGACGGCCAGGCCGCGCCGGATGCGCTGCTGTCCATGTGCGAGCGCGCACAGATCCCGATGTTCGCCACGCACGAGTCTTCGGCGTTCGTCATCGATGTGCTGCGGGCCTACCTTTCCAAGCACTTTGCCGACCGCACCACGATGCATGGTGTGTTCATGGACATTCTGGGCCTGGGGGTGATGATCACGGGCGAATCCGGTCTGGGCAAGAGCGAGCTGGGGCTGGAGCTGATCTCCCGCGGCAACGGTCTGGTGGCCGACGATGCCGTGGACCTGTTTCGCATCAACCAGACCACCATCGAGGGCAAGTGCCCGGAGCTGCTGCAAAACCTGCTGGAGGTGCGCGGCATCGGTCTTTTGGACATCCGCGCCATCTTTGGCGAGACCGCCGTGCGCCGCAAGATGCGCCTCAAGCTTATCGTGCACCTGGTGCGCAAGGAAACGCTGGAGCGTGACTACGAGCGGCTGCCCTACGAGCCCCTGACGCAGGACGTGCTGGGCGTGCCAGTGCTCAAGGTGGTGATCCAGGTGGTGGCGGGGCGCAATATTGCCGTGCTGGTGGAGGCGGCCGTGCGCAACACCATCCTGCAGTTGCGCGGCATCGATACCTACCAGGAATTCGTGGAGCGGCACCGCCGCGCCATGGAGCGCGACTCAGGGGACTGATCCGCAGGCCCTTGAAGGGAGACGCACCGGGACGGGATGCGAAGCGACTCAGGGGTGGTTCATTTCGCGGCGCAGTGCGCGCACTGGCCATACAGGGCCATGGTGTGGTCCTGCACCACCCAGCCCTTGGCCTTGGCAATGATCTGCTGGCGTTTTTCGATTTCCGGATCGTAGAACTCTTCCACCTTGCCGCAGGATGTGCACACGAAGTGGTCGTGGTGCTGGCCTTCATTGAGTTCGTAGACCGCCTTGCCGCTTTCGAAATTGCTGCGGATCAGGATGCCCGCCTGCTCGAACTGCGTGAGCACCCGATAGACCGTGGCCAGCCCTATGTCCGAGCGATCTTCCAGCAAGACGCGAAAGACATCCTCGGCCGTCATGTGGCGTTGCGCGCCCTTCTGGAAAATCTCCATGATCTTCAGGCGCGGCAGGGTTGCCTTCAGGCCTGTGCTTTTGAGTTCGTCGATATTCGTCATGACCCTGTCTTTCGTGCGCCAGCGGGCTCGACCAGCCACGCAGGACCAGCCGCTACAATGGATTCATCATAGCCTTACGACCCTTTCCCATGCCCGTCAAAGCCCATTGCAGCGCCCGCCCGGGCGTGACCTTGTTCATCGGTGCCTGCCTGGCGGCCTTGGCCGGCTGCAGCAGCCTGGACAGTGCCAGCAACCGCCTGGCGAGCATCGTGACGCCTTACAAGGTGGCTGTGGTGCAGGGCAACTTCGTTTCCAGCGAGCAGGTCGAGGCGCTTCAGCCGGGCATGAGCCGGCAGCAGGTGCGCGACATCCTCGGCACGCCCCTGGTGACCAGCCTGTTCCACGTAGAGCGCTGGGAATACGTGTTCACCATCCAGCGTCCCGGCCAGGAACTGCAGACGCGCAAGCTCACCGTGTTCTTCCAGGGGGATCTGCTGCAGCGGTTCGACAGTGACACCATGCCCTCCGAAACCGAGTTTGTGGCGTCCCTGGGATCGCGCTCCACCAAGGGCAAGGTGCCCGTGCTGGAGGCCACCGACGCCCAGCTGGCGCGTTTCCCCGCACCCGAGCGCGCGCCCAAGGCCCCCGTGCCTGCGCCTGCCGAGCCTGCTTCCAACTCTTACCCTCCGCTCGAAGCGCCTGTGCGCTAAGGGCTGCGGCCCGGGGCGCCGGCACCCGGCGTTACCCGCCACATCCACCGATACAGGAATCACATGACAGGCAACTCTTTGCCCAACCCAGCCGCTTCCCCTTCCTTGCGCGTCGCGGTGGCGGGCGCGTCCGGCCGCATGGGCCGCATGCTGATCGAGGCCCTGCGCGCCAGCGACGACATGGTGCTGGCCGGTGCGCTGGACGTGGCGGCCAGCCCCGCCATCGGCTCGGACGCCACGGCTTTCCTGGGCCACGCCAGCGGGGTGGCCATCACCGCGGATGTGCGTGCGGGCCTGAAGAACGCCGATGTGTTGATCGATTTCACCCGCCCCGAAGGCACGCTGGCCCATCTGGCCGTGTGCGCCGAACTGGGTGTGAAGGCCGTCGTCGGCACCACGGGCTTCACGGAGGCGCAGAAGGCCGAGATCGCGGCATGTGCCCAGCGCACCGCCATCGTGATGGCGCCCAACATGAGCGTGGGCGTCAACGTCACGCTCAAGCTGCTGCAGATGGCGGCCAAGGCCATGGCGACCGGTTACGACATCGAGATCATCGAAGCCCACCACCGCCACAAGGTCGATGCCCCCTCGGGCACGGCCCTCAAGATGGGGGAAGTGATTGCTGAAGCATTGGGGCGCGACCTCAAGGAATGCGCCGTCTATGCGCGCGAGGGCGTCACCGGCGAGCGCGATCCGTCGAGCATCGGCTTTGCCACCATCCGCGGGGGCGATATCGTGGGCGACCATACCGTGCTGTTCGCCGGCATTGGCGAGCGCATCGAAATCACCCACAAATCGTCCAGCCGTGCCACCTATGCCCAGGGCAGCCTGCGTGCCGTGCGCTTTCTCGCAGACCGCAAGGCCGGCATGTTCGACATGTTCGACGTGCTGGGCCTGAACTAACCTCGTAGCGAGCCGGTATGGACGCACTGCACTGGTGGCGCCAGGGGGATGCCGTGACGCAGGGCACGGCCCTGCTGCTGCTGGCCATGTCGGTGGCCAGCTGGGTGGTGATCTTCTGGAAGATGCGCCTCATGCACCGGGCCACGGCCGACGTGGCGCGCTGCACGGCGGCGTTCTGGCAGGCGCCATCGCTGGACATCGCGGCGCAGCGTCTGCCGTTCTTTGACCGTGAAGCGCTTTTTCTTCCTTTGGTTGTTGCTGCAAATTCAGTAGCAAATCAGTCGAATCCCGGTGCACAGGCCACCCTGGCCACGTCCGGGAGCCTGTCGCAGCAGCTGACCCGCGTATTGCGCGATGCCCTGCATGGCGCCTTGGGGCGATTGCAGTGGGGACAGGTGCTGCTGGCCACGGTGGGCTCCACGGCGCCCTTCGTCGGCTTGCTGGGCACGGTCTGGGGCATCTACCATGCGCTTTCCGCCATGGCAGGTGCGGGGCAGATCACCATCGATCGCGTGGCCGGCCCCGTGGGCGAGGCCCTGGTGATGACGGCTGCCGGCCTGGCGGTGGCCATTCCAGCCGTGCTGGCCTACAACGTGTTCGGCCGCTTCATTGGCCGCATCGAGGCCGACCTGGAAGGTTTTGCGCGCGACCTGCGCGAGCTGCTGGCCGACACGGCCCCTGTTCAAGGTAGCGCCTTGGGGGGCAGCGAACCAGGCGCAGCGGGGAGCGTGGGGGCATGAGTTTCGGCCGGCTGGAACGTACCCCCGGGCCCCAGCCCATGAGCGACATCAACATGACGCCCCTGGTGGACGTGATGCTGGTGCTGGTGGTGATCTTCATCCTCACGGCGCCCTTGCTGGCCAGTGCCATCCGCCTCGACCTGCCCCGCGCGCAAGGGGCCACGCCCGGCGACGCGCCCCAGTTCGTGACCCTGGTGGTGGACCGCAGCGGCCAGGCCTATCTGGACGACCAACCCTTGTCACAGGCCGCCCTGGCCGAGCGGCTGCAGCGCATTGGTGCCGCCCGGCCTGATACCGAGGTGCAGTTGCGTGCCGATGCGGCCGTGCCCTATGGCCGCATGGTCGAAGTCATGGGCGCAGCCCACAGCGCGGGGCTGCAGCGCATCGGTTTTGTCGCCGAGCAGCCCGCAGCCGCCCCCTGAGCCACCAGCGCAAGGCCCGGCGCCGCGCCTGTCACCGCCTAAAATCTGCCAAAGCAGCCCAGCGGCTACACCCCTCTCACCCAGCAGAGTTTCCATGCAAGAAAAATACGCTCCCCAAGACGTCGAACGCGCCGCACACGACCACTGGACCGCCCGCGACGCCTACCGCGTGACGGAAGACACCAGCAAGAAGAAGTTCTACGCCTGCTCCATGCTGCCTTACCCCAGCGGCAAGCTGCACATGGGCCATGTGCGCAACTACACCATCAACGACATGCTCACGCGCTACCTGCGCATGAATGGCTACAACGTGTTGATGCCCATGGGCTGGGACGCCTTCGGCCTGCCGGCCGAGAACGCGGCGCTGAAGAACGGCGTGCCCCCCGCCAAGTGGACGTACGAAAACATCGCGTACATGAAGAAGCAGATGCAGGCCATGGGCCTGGCCATCGACTGGAGCCGCGAAGTCGCCACCTGCGACCCCACGTATTACCAATGGAACCAGTGGCTGTTCTTGAAGATGCTCGAAAAGGGCATCGCCTACCGCAAGACCCAGGTCGTGAACTGGGACCCGGTGGACCAGACCGTGCTGGCCAACGAGCAGGTGATCGACGGCAAGGGCTGGCGCACCGGCGCCACGGTGGAAAAGCGCGAGATCCCAGGCTACTACCTCAAGATCACCGACTACGCGGAGGAACTGCTCGGTTTCGTGACTGGTGACAAGCTGCCCGGCTGGCCCGAGCGTGTGAAGCTGATGCAGGAGAACTGGATCGGCAAGAGCGAAGGCGTGCGCTTTGCCTTCCCGCACGACATTGCAGGCGACGATGGCGCGCTGATCGGCGGCGGCAAGATGTACGTGTTCACCACGCGTGCCGACACCATCATGGGCGTGACGTTTTGCGCCGTGGCGCCCGAGCACCCGCTGGCCGCCCACGCCGCCCGGGCCAACCCCCAGCTGGCAGCCTTCATCGAAGAATGCAAGAGCGGCGGCACCACCGAGGCCGAGCTGGCCACGCAGGAAAAGAAGGGCATGCCCACGGGCCTGTTTGTCACGCATCCGCTGACCGAGGAAAAGGTCGAAGTCTGGGTTGGCAACTATGTGCTCATGGGCTATGGCGACGGCGCCGTGATGGGCGTGCCGGCGCACGACGAGCGCGACTTTGCCTTCGCCCTCAAGTACGGCATCGAGATCAAGCAGGTGGTGCTGGTCGATGGCGAGCACTTTGATTACCACCAGTGGAACGACTGGTACGGCGACAAGCAGCGCGGCGTCACCATCAATTCCGACAGCTTCAGCGGCCTTTCCTACAAGGACGCCGTGGCCGCCGTGGCACATGCCCTGCAGGCCAAGGGCCTGGGCGAGACCAAGACCACCTGGCGCCTGCGCGACTGGGGTGTGAGCCGCCAGCGCTACTGGGGCACACCGATCCCTATCATCCACTGCGATGAGCACGGCGCCGTGCCCGTGCCCGAGAAAGACCTGCCGGTGGTGCTGCCCACCGACTGCGTTCCCGACGGCTCGGGCAACCCGCTGCACAAGCACGAGGGTTTTCACGCCGGTGTCGTGTGCCCGGTCTGCGGCAAGGCCGCGCGCCGCGAGACCGACACCATGGACACGTTTGTCGACAGCTCGTGGTACTTCATGCGCTATTGCGATCCGAAGAACAGCGAGGCCATGGTCGCCGGCGGCGCCGACTACTGGATGCCGATGGACCAGTACATCGGCGGTATCGAGCACGCCATCCTGCACCTGCTGTATGCGCGCTTCTGGACCAAGGTCATGCGTGACCTGGGGCTCGTGAAGGTCGATGAGCCCTTCACCAAGCTGCTCACGCAAGGCATGGTGCTCAACCACATCTACAGCCGCCGCACCGCCAAGGGCGGCAAGGACTACTTCTGGCCGCACGACGTAGAGCATGTGCTGGACGAGGGTGGCAAGATCGTCGGCGCCAAGCTGAAGAACGAGGCCACCAGCGGCGACGGCCTGCTGCCGGTGGGCACGCCCATCGACTACGAGGGCGTGGGCACCATGTCCAAGTCCAAGAACAACGGCGTGGACCCGCAGGACCTGATCGAAAAGTACGGCGCCGACACCGCGCGCCTGTACACCATGTTCACCGCCCCGCCCGAGGCCACGCTGGAGTGGAACGACGCGGCGGTGGAGGGCAGCTACCGCTTTTTGCGCCGTGTGTGGAACTTCGGCCTGAAGCTGTCTGCCATGGATCTGGGAGCTGCCGGCGCAGGCGTGACAGGCGCCAAAGCCCTCAAGGACGTGGAATTCGGCAAGGAGGCCAAGGCCCTGCGGCTGGAGATCCACACCGTGCTCAAGCAGGTGGACTACGACTACCAGCGCATGCAGTACAACACCGTGGTCTCGGGCGCGATGAAGATGATCAACGCGCTCGAAGACTTCAAGGCACTGGACAGCGCCAGCGCCCAGGTGGCGCTCGTCGAAGGTTTCGGCATCCTGCTGCGCTGCCTGTACCCGGCCACGCCACATGTGGCGCACAGCCTGTGGTCGCAGCTCGGTTACGCCGGGTCTCTGGGCGATCTGCTCGATGCGCCCTGGCCGCAGGTGGATCCCGATGCGCTGGTGCAGGACGAGATCGAGCTGATGCTGCAGGTCAACGGCAAGCTGCGCGGCTCCGTCCATGTACCGGCGCAGGCCGACAAGGCCGAGATCGAGCGCATCGCGCTGGCCAGCGAGGCGTTTGTGGCGCACGCGGCTGGCGCCGCACCCAAGCGCGTCATCGTGGTGCCGGGCCGTCTCGTGAACGTGGTAGTGTGACCGTGATGCACAAGCGCACACTGCTCTCCCTCGCTCCCGTGGCACTGCTGGCCGCCTGTGGGTTTCGCCTGCGGGGGGTGCCCGAGTTTTCCTTCGCGACGCTCTACGTGGCGGCGCCGCAGGGCTCGTCCCTGGCGCGGGAGCTGATGCGCACGCTGCAGGGGTCGGGCAGTGCACTGAAGGTGCTGCGCGATCCCGCCGACCTGCCGACCGCCGAGGCCGTGCTCGACCTGCTGTCGGAGCAGCGCGAGCGCGTGGTGGTGGGCCTCAATGCCTCGGGCCAGGTGCGCGAGCTGGAGTTGCGCCTGCGTGTGCGCTTCAAGCTGCGCACACCGGCCGGCGAAGAGCTGATTCCCAACACCGAGCTGCTGCAGCAGCGCGAGATCAGCTACAACGAAGCCATCGCCCTGGCCAAGGAGGCCGAAGAGGCCCTGCTGTACCGCAACATGCAGACCGATATCGTGCAGCAACTGCTGCGCCGGCTGGCGGTGGCCAAGCGCTGACGCCTGTTCAAGGCGCAGGCACTGACGCCGACGGCGCGCGCATCAGCGTGCTCTTGCCAAACAGCGACTCCACCAGGTCCACGGCCAGCGCGGCCGTACGGTTGCGCACATCGAGGGCGGGGTTGAGCTCCACGATGTCCAGCGAGGCCAGGCGCCCGCTGTCGGCAATCATCTCCATGCACAGCTGCGCCTCGCGGTAGGTGGGGCCGCCGGGCACCGTGGTGCCCACGCCGGGCGCGATATCGGGGTCGAGAAAGTCCACGTCAAAACTCACATGCAGGTGGGTGTGGGCATCCAGTCCGGCCAGCGCCTGCTGCATGGTCTGGCGCATGCCCACCTCGTCGATGTGGCGCATGTCGAAGACTTCGAGACCCTGTTCGTGCACAAAGCGCTTTTCGCCTTCGTCCACGCTGCGGATGCCGATCTGGCGGATCTGGTTGGGGCGCAGCGCCGGGCCGCCGCCGGGCATGCCTGCCAGTTGTGTCAGCGCGGCCGGGCCAAAGCCGCACAGGCAGGCCACGGGCATGCCGTGCACATTGCCGCTGGGGGTCAATTGGCTGGTGTTGAAGTCGGCGTGGGCATCGAGCCACAGTACGCGCAGCTGCTTGCCCGTCTCGACGCAATGGCGCGCCACGGCGCTGATGCTGCCCAGGCCCAGGCAGTGGTCGCCGCCCAGCAGGATGGGCAGGTGGCCCCGCTGCAGCTCGGCATACACGGCATCGAACACGCGCTGGTTCCAGTCCACCACCTCGGGCAGGTGGCGGTAGCCGTCCACGGGCGGCTGCCAGGGGTTGGACGGGCCGCTCAAGTTGCCCCGGTCCAGCACCTGCAGCCCGTGCCGTTGCAGCGCCGCCTGCAGCCCGGCCACGCGCAGGGCTTCGGGGCCCATGGAGGCGCCGCGCGCGCCCGCGCCAATGTCGGTGGGGGCGCCGATCAGGCTGATGGACTGGGCGCTGCGCAGGGCGGTGGGGGACATGGTGCTGGTGCTTTCGGGTAAGGCGGCAGAGGTCGGGGCGGGCGCGGACGCCCGGGGGGGATTCTCGGGGCTTTGGGCGCGCATGAACAGCAAAACAGCGGGTCCGTCCGTTGCCACCTTCGCACACCGGGTGGGGCGGCCTGGCCATTGGTGCAGTGCCCCCGCGTGGCAAGGCGATAAACTTTGCCGCATGCAAGTCGCCTTGGCCCAACTCTCTTCCCATCTTCCACGGGGCCTGTCGCCGCTTTATGTGCTGCATGGCGACGAGCCCTTGCTGCAGCAGGAGGCGGCAGACGCCATCCGGGCCGCCGCCAGGGTCCAGGGCTATACCGAGCGCAGCAGCTACACCGTGGCCGGCGCCCACTTCGACTGGAGCGCGGTGCTGGCCGCAGGCGGCAGTCTGAGCCTGTTTGCCGACAAGCAGATCATCGAGATCCGCATCCCCTCGGGCAAGCCCGGCAAGGAGGGCAGCGTGGCGCTGCAGCAGGTGGCCGAATCGGCCCGGGGCAACGACAGCACGCTCACCATCGTCATGCTGCCGCGCCTCGATAAAGCCACCAAGACTGGCGCCTGGTTTGCCGCGCTGGAGGGCAACGGCGTCTCCATCCAGATCGACCCCATCGAACGCGGCCAGCTCCCGCAGTGGATTGCCCAGCGCCTGGCCGCGCAAAACCAGCGTGTGGTGGCGGGCGAAGAAGGCCAGCGCACCCTGCAGTTCTTTGCCGACCGCGTGGAAGGCAACCTGCTGGCCGCGCACCAGGAGATCCAGAAGCTGGCCCTGCTGCACCCCCCGGGCGAGCTCACGCAGGCCCAGGTCGAGGCCGCCGTGCTCAACGTGGCCCGCTACGACGTGTTCAAACTGTCCGAATCGGTGCTGGCCGGGCAGACGGGCCGCGTGCAACGCATGCTCGATGGCCTGCAGGCCGAGGGTGAGGCCGAGGTGCTGGTGCACTGGGCGCTGGCCGAAGACATCCGCGCCCTGAAACGCGTCAAGGATGCCATGAACGCGGGCCGCCCCCTGCCCATGGCCCTGCGCGAGAACCGCATCTGGGGCCCCAAGGAGCGCTTGTTCGAGCGCATCCTGCCCAAGGCCAGCGACGCCGCCCTGGCGCGGCTGCTGCAGTCGGCCCACACCGTGGACGGCATCGTGAAAGGCCTCAAGCAGCCCGACTGGCCGCAGGACGGTTGGCAGGCGCTGCAGCGGCTGGCGTTCCAGCTGTGCCGGCTGACGCAAGCGGCGCGGTGAGGTTTCACCGCCAGGTTTTCATTGTTTTTTGGCTCTGGATCTTATCCATCAAGCGCTGATAGCTATCAGAAAAATAGTATCGGTTCAGATGGATTCCAGCAGGCCACGCGCCTTGTCTATCCACATCTGCAGGCTGGCGATCAGATCCTGCTGGCTGAACGAGCAGCTTTCTTCAGAGAACAGCGCACTTGATTCCAGCCGGTCCAGCAGGCCGTGCAGCACCTCGGCGTAGCGCGGCGGCAGGGCGGCGAGCAGTTCGGTCTGTTCGCGGGCGGTATGGCTGAGGCTGGACGCGGGCAGTGCACCCGCGGTGAAGGCCTGGAGTGCTTCTTGCACGGGTTGGAGCAGGTGGGAGCGTGTCATCGGAGCCGCTGCAAAGTGAAGGGGCAAGGGTAACCGCTGTGCGGCGGGCAGGCTGCGGGGTATCTGCGGCAAAATCCTGACATGAACGCCCTCAACGTCACCGAATACACCCACACCCTCGGTTTGCAGGCAAAAGCGGCCTCTGCGCTGATGGCCAAAGCGCCGGCAGCTATCAAGAACAAGGCGCTCAAGGCCCTGGCCCGCTTGCTGCGCGAAAACACGGCCGCCTTGCAGACCGACAACGCCGTCGACCTGGAGCGCGCCCGCGCCGCCAGCCTGGCCGAGCCGATGGTGGACCGCCTCCAGCTCAGCCCCAAGGTGCTGGAGACCTGCGCCCAGGGCTGCGAGCAGCTGGCCGCCATGCCCGACATCATTGGCGAAATCATCGGCATGAAGCAGCAGCCCAGCGGCATCCGCGTGGGCCAGATGCGCGTGCCGATCGGCGTGTTCGGCATGATCTACGAGAGCCGCCCCAACGTGACCATCGAGGCGGCCAGCCTGTCGATCAAGAGCGGCAACGCCTGCATCCTGCGCGGCGGCTCCGAGGCGATCGCGTCGAACAAGGCATTGGCCAGACTGGTGCAGCAGGCCCTGGCCGAAGCCGGCCTGCCGCAGGACGCGGTGCAGCTGGTGCAGACCACCGACCGCGAAGCCGTGGGCCAGCTCATTGCCATGCCGCAGTTTGTGGACGTGATCATCCCGCGCGGCGGCAAGGGCCTGATCGAGCGCATCAGCCGCGATGCCAAGGTGCCGGTCATCAAGCACCTGGACGGCAACTGCCACACCTATGTGGACGACCCCTGCGACATCGCCATGGCCGTGAAGGTCGCCGACAACGCCAAGACCAACAAGTACAGCCCCTGCAACGCCAGCGAAGGCCTGCTGGTGGCGCGCGGCGTGGCGGCAGAGTTTCTGCCGCAGATCGGCGCCGTGTATGCCGCCAAGGGCGTGGAGATGCGCGGCTGCCCCGAGGCGCTGGCCATCCTGCAGCCGGTACCTGGTGCCCAGCTGGTGCCTGCCACCGAGCAGGACTGGAGCGAGGAGTATCTGGCGCCCATCATCAGCGTGAAGGTGGTGGCGGGCGTGGACGAAGCCATCGCCCACATCAACCGCTATTCGAGCCACCACACCGACGCCATCCTGACCACCAACCACATGCACGCCCAGCGCTTCTTGCGCGAGGTGGATTCGGCCAGCGTAATGGTGAATGCCAGCACGCGCTTTGCCGATGGCTTCGAGTTTGGCCTGGGGGCCGAAATCGGCATCAGCACCGACAAGTTCCACGCGCGCGGGCCGGTGGGGCTGGAAGGCCTCACCTCGCTCAAGTACGTGGTGCTGGGCGAGGGCGAGGTGCGGGTCTGATTTGCTGCTTATTTCATAGCTGGTTGGGGTTGCCAGTATTGCGCTGAAAGCCAATACCAGATGAAAATCATCATCCTCGGAGCCGGCCGCGTAGGCCAGAGCGTGGCCGACAGCCTGGTGTCCGAGCGCAACGACATCACCGTCATCGACACCGACGCCGAGCGTCTGCGCGACCTGGAATCGCGCTATGACCTGCGCGGCGTGGTGGGCAACGGCATCGAGCCCGCCGTGCTGGCCGAGGCGGGCGCGCAGGACACCGACCTGCTGATCGCCTGTGCCGCCCAGGACGAGACCAACCTGGTGTGCTGCAAGGTGGCGCAACTGGTGTTCAACATCCCCAAGCGCATTGCGCGCGTGCGCTCCACCGGGTTCCAGCGGGATGAACGCCTGGTGTCCACCGAAGGCTTTGCGGTGGACCGCATCATCTGCCCCGAGGAATCCCTCACCCGCTACATCGGCAAGCTCATCGAATACCCCGAAGCCATGCAGGTGCGCGAGTTCGCTGGCGGGCGGGCCTGCCTGGTGTCGGTGCGGACGCGGGCCGGCGCGCCCATGGTGGGCCACACCGTGGCCGAGATGCGCAGCAGCACCCCCGAGGTGGCGGTGCGCCTGGTGGCCATCTATCGCCGCTTTCCGGAAGAGCCCGACCGCTTCGTGGCCTGCGCCGGGGAAACCCGCATCGAGCCCGGCGACGAGGTTTTTGTGCTGGCCGCGCGCGAGCACATCGCCCATGTGCTGGCCACCTTGCACCGCCGGGACGCCACGCCGGTGCGGCCAGTGCGGCGCATCATGATCGCCGGTGGCGGCCGTGTGGGCCTGCACCTGGCGCTGGAGCTGGGCAGGGAGCCGGGGCGCTATCTGGTGAAGATCATCGAGGACGACAGTGCGCGCTGCATCGAGCTGGCCTCGCGCCTGCCGTCCGACACCCTGGTGCTGCAGGGCGATACCACCGATGAAAACCTGCTCGGTGACGAGAGCATCGACGAGATCGATCTCTTTCTGGCCCTGACCGACGACGACGAGGACAACATCATGTCCTGCCTGCTGGCCAAGCGCATGGGCGCGCGCCGCGTGCTGGCGCTGATCAACCGCCGCAGCTATGCCGACCTGATGCACGGCACGCAGATCGACATTGCCCTGTCGCCCGCGCAGGCCATGCTGGGCGAGCTGCTGGCCTATGTGCGCCAGGGCGATGTGCAGGCCGTGCACAGCTTGCGCCGGGGCGTGGCCGAGGCGCTGGAGATCGTGGCCCGTGGCGACCGCAAGACCTCGCGGGTGGTGGGCCGCAAGGTCAGCGAGCTGGCCCTGCCGCGCGACGTGCACATCGGCCTGATCGTGCGCGGCCTGTCCGATGCGCACGATGCACCCGAGGGGGCGCCCGATGCGCCGCCCGAGCCGCAGGTGATCATCCCACGCAGTGCCACGGTGATCGAGAGCAATGACCATGTGGTGTTCTTCCTGCCGCACAAGCGGCTGGTGCGCGACGTGGAAAAGCTCTTTCGCGTGAGCGCCACTTTCTTCTGAACCGGAACAGGTCCGCGAGAACACCATGGTGGACATGTTTCCCGTCCTGCGTGTGCTGGGCATCCTGGTCATGATCTTTTCGCTGTCCATGGGGCTGCCGCTGGCGGTTTCGCTGTGGACCCAGGACGGGGTGTGGCATGTGTACCCGCTGGCCATGGGCGCCACGATGCTGGCGGGCGCATGGCTGTGGTGGCGCCTGCGCCTGTTCCGGCAGGAGCTGCAGCCACGCCATGGCGTGATGCTGGTCTCGCTGGTGTGGATGCTGCTGCCACTGGCGGCTGCCGTGCCGCTGATGCTGGCAGGGCACCACACAGGGCGGCCGATGTCGTTCACGCACGCGTACTTTGAAGCCGTTTCCGGCCTGACCACCACGGGCGCCACGGTGCTGACGGGCCTGGACACCCTGCCCGTGTCGGTGAACGTGTGGCGCACCTTTTTGCAGTGGATGGGCGGCATGGGCATTTTGATCCTGGCGGTGGCGGTGCTGCCACTGCTGGGGGTGGGCGGCAGCCAGCTGTTCAAGGCCGAGGCGGCCGGGCCGCTCAAGGACACCAAGCTCACGCCGCGCATGACCGGCACCGCCAAAGGGCTGTGGGGCGTGTACGCCCTTTTCTCCGCCCTGTGTGGCCTGGCCTACTGGGGGGCGGGCATGGCACCGCTGGATGCGCTGATGCACATGTTCTCCACGGTGAGCCTGGGCGGGCTGTCTTCCCATGACCAGAGCTTCGGGTATTTTCAGTCGCCGCTGCTGGAGACCATCTGCATCTTCTTCATGCTGGTGGCCAGCTGCAATTTCGCACTGTATTTCGTGGCCATCCGCAAGGGGCAGTGGGGTGGCTTCTGGCGCGACCCGGAGCTGCGCGCCACCCTGTTCACGCTGGTCGGCGGGGGGCTGCTGGTGGCCGGGTTGCTGTGGGTCAAGGGAGTGTATGCGCCGCTCGATGCGCTGCGCCACGGCATGTTCAACCTGGTGTCCCTGGCTTCCACCACCGGCTATTCCACGGTGGACTATCTGGGCTGGCCGGTGTTTGCGCCCGTGTTCATGCTGCTGCTGTCGGGCCTGGCGACCAGTGCGGGCTCCACGGGCTGCGGCATCAAGATGGTGCGCGTGCTGATCTTGCTCAAGCAGGCGCGCCGGGAAATGAACCGGCTGGTGCATCCGCGCGCCGTGCAGCCCGTGCGGCTGGGTGACGCGGTGGTGGACAACCGGGTGATCTTCTCGGTGCTGGCCTTCATGCTGGTGTATGGCGCCACCATTTTCGGCCTGAGCATGGTGCTGCTGCTGACCGATCTGGACCTGGTGACCGCGTTTTCGGCCGTCCTGGCCAGCGTCAACTGCACGGGGCCGGGTCTGGGCAGTGTGGGCCCCGCCGCCAACTACGCCGTGCTGACCGATTTCCAGATATGGATCTGCACCCTGGCCATGCTGCTGGGGCGGCTGGAGATACTGAGCTTCATGGCCCTGCTCACGCCGGCGTTCTGGCGGCGCTGACCGGCAGGGGGGCGGCCAGCGCGCTGCCTTGCGAATCTCTGGCCCGGCCCCAACTCCTACAATTCACCGCAACCGCTTCCCGAGGGCATCTATGGTTCCGCATCTCATCACGGCCCTCACGGGGCCGATCAACGAACTCGAACAGCGCATCCTCGACTCCATGCCGGCCATCGAGCGCTGGTTTCGCCTGGAGTGGATGGAGCACACGCCGCCGTTCTACACCTCGGTCGATATTCGCAATGCCGGCTTCAAGCTGGCGCCCGTGGACACCAATCTGTTCCCGGGCGGCTGGAACAATCTCACCAAGGAGATGCTGCCCCTGGCCGTGCAGGCCGCCATGGCCGCCATCGAGAAGATCTGCCCCGAGGCGCGCAACCTGCTGATCATTCCCGAGAACCACACGCGCAACACGTTTTACCTGGCCAATGTGGTGCAGCTGCAGCGCATCTTCAACATGGCGGGCCTGAATGTGCGGGTGGGCTCCATCAGCCCCGAGATCAAGAAATCCACCCTGATCGAGCTGCCCAATGGCGACTCGGTGATGCTGGAGCCCGTGATCCGTACCAAAGGGCGGCTGGGCCTCAAGGATTTCGACCCCTGCACGATTTTGCTCAACAACGATCTTTCGGCCGGCGCGCCGGGCATTCTGGAGGACATTCATGAGCAGTACCTGCTGCCACCCCTGCATGCAGGCTGGAGCGTGCGCAGGAAGAGCACGCATTTCAAGAACTACGAAGAAGTGGCCAAGCGCTTAGGCAAGATGCTCGGCATCGACCCCTGGCTGATCAATCCGCTGTTCAGCCAGTGCGGCGCTGTGGATTTTGCCGAAGGCACGGGCATGGACGGGTTGCAAAGCGGGGTGGATGCACTGCTCGCCAAGGTCCGGCGCAAGTACAAGGAATACGGCATCCATGAAAAGCCCTTCGTGATCGTCAAGGCCAACAACGGCACCTATGGCATGGGCATCATGACCGTGCGCGATGCCAAGGAACTGGACGACCTGAACCGCAAGACCCGCAACAAGATGGCCGTCATCAAGGACGGCCAGCCGGTCAGCGACGTGATCATCCAGGAAGGGGTGCTCACGCAGGAGCGGGTGCACGAGGCCGTCGCCGAGCCGGTGGTCTACATGATGGACCGCTATGTGGTGGGCGGCTTTTATCGCATGCATGCGGAGCGCGGCGTGGATGAAAACCTCAACGCCCCCGGCGCGAGTTTCGTGCCGCTGGCGTTCGAGCACAGCACGCACATGCCCCAGCCCGGTGTGCGCCCGGGTGTGAGTGCGCCCAACCGCTTTTACATGTATGGCGTGGTGGCGCGCCTGGCCATGCTGGCCGCCAGCTACGAGCTGGAAGCCACCAACCCGGACGCCGAGATTTACGACTGATCCGGGGCCATGCCCTGCCGGGGCGCCGGGGTCGGTGCGCAGTTGTTGCACTGCAACAAAACCCGTGAGACCGACCCGCCAGGGCGATGGCGGGCGCACAATAGCGTTCCCAAAAGTTACGGAACCCCGTCTTGCCCAGTGCCGCGGGGGGTGTCAGTGCAAAGTTCCAAATCATCGCTCGCAGCGCTCACGCTGGGCGCCATCGGTGTTGTCTACGGCGATATCGGCACCAGCGTGCTGTACGCGGTCAAGGAAGTTTTCGGCTCGGGCCATGTCCCGTTCACGCCGGACAACATCTACGGCATCCTGTCCATCTTCTTCTGGACCCTGACCGTCATCGTTTCCCTCAAGTACGTAGTGCTGGTGCTGCGTGCCGACAACAACGGCGAGGGCGGGCTGATCGCCATGCTGGCGCTGGCCTCGCAGGCAGTGAAAGACAAGCCCCGCTTGCGCAAGGGGCTGCTGGCGGTGGGCATCTTCGGCACCTCGCTGTTTTATGGCGACGGCGTCATCACCCCGGCCATTTCGGTGCTGTCCGCGGTGGAGGGGCTGGAGGTGGTGTCGCCCCATTTCAAGCAGTATGTGATTCCGCTCACGCTGATCGTGCTGTTTTGCCTGTTTGCCGTGCAAAAGCGGGGCACGGGTGGCATCGGAAAATTTTTCGGTCCCATCACGCTCCTGTGGTTCCTGTCCCTGGCCGTGCTCGGGGTGTCGCACATCGTCACCCACCCTGAAATCCTCTGGGCCATGAGCCCGCACCACGCGCTGGGGTTCATGTGGGCCCATCCGGGCATCAGTTTCATCATTCTGGGTGCCGTGGTGCTGTGCGTGACCGGGGCCGAGGCGCTGTATGCCGACCTGGGGCATTTTGGCAAACGGCCCATCCGCCTGGCCTGGTTTGGCGTGGCCATGCCGGCGCTCACGCTCAATTATTTTGGCCAGGGTGCGCTGCTGCTGGCCGAACCCGAGGCGGTGAAGAATCCGTTTTTCATGATGGCGCCCGACTGGGCCCTGGTGCCGTTGGTGATCTTGGCAACGCTGGCCACGGTCATCGCTTCGCAGGCGCTCATCACGGGCGCCTTCAGTGTCACCAAGCAGGTGATCCAGCTGGGCTATCTGCCGCGCCTGAACATCCTGCACACCAGCGTGCGGGACACGGGGCAGATCTACATCCCTCTGGTCAACTGGGGGCTTTTCGTGGCCATTGTGCTGGCGGTGGTGATGTTCCGCTCGTCCAGCAACCTGGCTGCGGCCTATGGCATCGCCGTGACGCTGGACATGTTGATTACCACCACCTTGACGTTCTTTGTCATCCGCTATGGCTGGGGCTATCCGCTGGCGCTGTGCATTGCGGCCACGGGCTGTTTTTTTGTGGTGGACCTGGCCTTCTTCGCGTCCAATCTGCTCAAGCTGTTCCAGGGCGGGTGGTTCCCGCTGATGATCGGCGGCGGCGTGTTCGTGCTGATGATGACCTGGAAGGAGGGGCGCCGCCTGCTCAACGACAAGCTGCGCGCCGATGCCATCGACCTCAAGGCTTTCCTGGAGTCGGTGTTCCTGAACCCACCCACCCGCGTGGACGGTACGGCGGTGTTCCTCACGGCAGAACCGGGGGCCGTGCCCAATGCCATGCTGCACAACCTCAAGCACAACAAGGTGCTGCATGGCCAGAATCTGTTCGTCACCGTGCGCAACCACGAAGTGCCTTGGATCGGGCTGGACAAGCGCCTGCAGGTGGAGCCCCTGGGGCACGATTGCTGGCAGGTGGTGGTGCATTACGGCTTCAAGAACGATCCCGACATCCCCAGCGCCCTGCACCAGTTGCGGGGCCGGGGCTGTGAGCTGGAGGCCATGACCACCAGCTACTTTCTCTCGCGCGACACCATCATTCCCACCATCGGCAGCGGCATGGCGCCTTGGCGCGAGAAGCTGTTTGCCCAGATGCACCACAACGCCAGTGGCGCCGCCGACTTCCTGCATTTGCCCAACAACGCAGTGGTCGAGCTGGGCTCCAAGATCGAGATCTAACCAGATTGACAGAATTCTGGCTTGTGGTGCCTGTGTAGCAGGCGCAATATGCTATTGAATAAATAGCATGTTGGTGCATGGCGATGCCAGAATGCACCCATGCAATTTTTCAAAGACCTGAGCCTGTCTGCCTTCACCGCCGGCTTTGTGGCGGTGCTGGTGGGGTTCACGAGTTCCGTGGCCATTGTTTTCCAGGCGGCCCAGGCGTTTCAGGCCACACCCGCGCAAATCACTTCGTGGATGTGGGCGCTGGGGCTGGGCATGGGCCTGTGCTCGCTGGTGCCCTCGCTCTTGCTGCGCAAGCCGGTGATGGTGGCCTGGTCCACGCCAGGCGCTGCCGTGCTGGCCACCGCCGGACTGGCTGGAGGCTTCAGCATGGCCGAGGCGGTGGGCGCCTTCATGGTGTGTGCCGTCCTGATCACGCTGGCGGGTGTTACGCGCTGGTTCGAGCGCGCCATGAGCCGCATTCCCATGGAGATTGCCGCAGCGTTGCTGGCGGGGGTGCTCGCGCGCTTTGGCATGCAGGCCTTTGCTGCGGCGCAGACGGCACTGCCCCTGGTATTGCTGATGCTGGGGACGTATCTGGTGGTGCGCCGGCTGCTGCCACGCTATGCCGTGGTCATCACGCTGGCGCTGGCCATCGGTTTTGTTGCGCTGCGCGGCGAGATGTCCTGGTCGGCCATTCGCCTGGAGCTGGCCATGCCCGTTTTCACGGCGCCGCAGTTCACCTGGTCTGCGGCCATCAGCCTGGCCCTGCCCCTGTTTGTCGTGACCATGGCCTCGCAAAACCTGTCGGGCGTGGCGGTGATCCGCGCCACGGGGTATGACCTGCCGGTGTCGCGCCTCATCACCATGACGGGGCTCGCGACCCTGGTGCTGGCGCCCTTTGGTGGCTATGCGCTGAATTTCAGCGCCATCACCGCCGCCATCTGCATGGGCCCCGAGGCCCACCCGGACCACACCAAACGCTACACGGCTGCGGTGTCCTGCGGCTTGCTGTATGTGGTGATCGGCATCTTCGGCGCGGTCGTCACGGGCCTGTTGACCGCGTTTCCCAAGGAGCTGGTGGTGGCCATCGCCGGCCTGGCTTTGCTGGGCACGATCGGTAACGGCTTGGCTGCCGCGCTGCAGGGCGAGTCTCATCGCGAGGCGGCACTGATCACCTTCCTGGTCACTCTCAGCGGCGTGGTGGTGGCAGGGGTGGGGTCTGCGTTCTGGGGCGTGGCCGCCGGCAGCCTGGCGCTATTTGTGCAACAGTACAGGCGTTCCCAAGCCGAGAGCGTCTGACCAGGTCGGATGCAGTGAATGCGGCAATGCCATGGGGGCGGCCGCCTGTCCACACTGTCGATACTTAACGCACGATCCTTTTTCCTGAAAAACCATGAAACTCCTTTTCATCGCTGATCCGCTCGAAGGTTTCAAGATCTACAAGGACACCACCTTTGCCATGATGCGCGAGGCGCAGCGGCGTGGACACCAGCTGGCGGCATGTCTGCCACAGGATCTGGTGTGGCAGCGTGGCAGCCAGGTGACTGCACGGGTGCGCGACATTGTTCTCACGGGCGATGCGACCGATTGGTTCCAGGCGCAGCCACTGCGCAGTTCGGCCCTCACGGCGTTCGATGCGGTGCTCATGCGCAAGGATCCGCCCTTCGATAGTGAATATTTTTATGCCACCCACTTGCTTGAACAGGCCGAGAGGGAGGGCGCACGGGTATTTAATAAACCGCGTGCACTGCGCGATCACCCGGAAAAACTGGCGATCATGGAGTTTCCCCAGTTCATCGGCCCCACGCTGGTGACCCGTGATGCGCAAGACATCCAGCAGTTCCATGCAGAACACCAGGACATCATCCTCAAGCCACTCGATGGCATGGGAGGCATGGGCATTTTTCGGGTCGGTCCGGACGGGCTGAATCTGGGCAGCATCACGGAAACACTCAACCGCCACGGAGCGCAAAGCGTGATGGTGCAGAAATTTCTTCCGCAGATCGTGGACGGTGACAAGCGTGTCCTCATCATCGGGGGCAGGCCGGTGCCTTTCTGCCTTGCACGCATCCCGCAGGGCAGCGAAGTCCGGGGCAATCTGGCGGCGGGCGGCAAGGGCGTGGCAAGGCCACTGTCTGCGCGGGACTGGGAGATTGCCGAAGCGCTGGGCCCTGTCTTGCAGAGCCGGGGCTTGCTGCTGGCAGGCGTGGATGTCATCGGAGAGTGCGTCACCGAAATCAACGTGACGAGCCCGACGTGCTTCCAGGAGATCCAGGAACAGACGGGTTGCGACGTCGCGCATCTGTTCGTGGATGCGCTGGAGGCGGCTGTTGCCGCGCACGGCTGAAGACGGCGGGTGAGGTTGGGTTTTTCTGACTTTCCCGTGCTATAGTCTATGGCTTCGCTGCCGTGAGCCTTCTTCGTGAGGGCTCTGGATGCAGAGGAAAAAAAGAAGATGGTTTTGGGTT